>CALSAQ010000001.1:0-818562 GCA_943372995.1 Sphingobacterium thalpophilum
ACACCCACATTGTTATAGTCAAGAGTACTGTGTCCAAGTGTATATACTCCATTAGTATCTGAATTGTGAGTTGTTGTTAGTGACTTAAAGATGAATGTAGAAGTAAAATTATTTGTTCCTGGTGAAGTTCCAGCAGTAGTATATGGAAAACTACCATGCTCCACTAAGTTCGTTCCACTTACACAATTTGGACAGCTATTTACCGCATTATTTTCTGAATCAAATAAATTACGTGCATAGTATTCCAATCCAGCATTAATCTCCACATCATCTAATGCAAGAATACTTACTTTCCCAAGTGCACCTGTATTAATGAGTACATTGTCACTTACTAAAAATATTCCATACGTTTCACTTGATCCATAAATTGTTAAATTATTTTTAACATTCCAGTATACGTTTTCTGGTTTAATTCCATCTAGTACAATAGTAACCCCTGCTTCGATAACCAAATCACCATCGACATTAAAAATGAAAATATCCTCCTCACTTCCTGATAAAGTAAAGACTGCATTCTCTAATATAGTTAAGTGTGTTGCAAAATGATACACCCCTTCAGTAAGTACCGCTTCATGATTGATTTCTGTAAATTCTTCACCCGATTGTTCGTTTAGTTCAGAAATTGCTTCTCCTAAAGAAGAAAGTGCAGCGGTGTATTCTTCTGTACCTACAAATGTGGTGTCGGTATTAAAGTAAGAACCCCCTAATGTATTTGCACCCATAAATCCTTGCACCGAAAACAAATTATTATCAGTAAGTGTGCCACCCACAAATACAGCAAATTGATTATTGATGCCGAGTGTAGGAGCTGTTTGTGCATTAGTTTTGTTGAAACTAAATACAAAGCAAAGCATGAGACATGCAATGCCGAGGAGTTTATTTTTCTTCATAGCAATGGTTTTTAGTTGGTTTAGTGTATGAGTTAATTAAAAATATTCTTGTGGTTGAGTGCAGTACTATTTTGAAAAATATTTAACATATCTACTTTATTGTGAGTAAAAGTAGAGCAACTATTTAAAGTTATCAATACGCAATATTGCGTATTTTAAAAACTTATTATTCTGGTAACATTAAATTTAGTTATCTTCTATTTGGATGATTTCAACTGTTTCAACACTAATTGTGCCAAGTATCGGTGAGTTATATTTTATTTATGAATAAACTCATAATATGTATATTAGTTTTGTGTTCACTCAACTGTTAATATAAAGTAACCTCATGCAAAAAATAAAACTCTTTCAAATCGACGCCTTTAGCAATAAATTATTTTCGGGGAATCCTGCCGCTGTATGTATACTTAACAGTTGGTTGTCTGATGAACTGATGCAATCTATTGCGAATGAAAACAACTTAGCCGAAACGGCTTTTGTGGTGCCTCAGGGCAGCGACTTTGAAATAAGATGGTTCACACCTACAACTGAAGTGGATTTATGCGGACATGCAACGCTTGCTTCTGCTTATGTGTTGTTTAACATACTGCACTATTCGAATGCAACAATTAAATTTTATTCCCATCGAAGTGGATGGTTAAGCGTAACTAAAGATGGAAACCTATTATACTTAGATTTCCCAACGGATACATTAGAATTAGTGGAAGGTATGCAAAGTATCATGGAAGCTTGCATAGGCTTGAAGCCCATTGAAGTGTACAAAGGCAAAACAGATTACGTAGCCATAATAGATAGCGAAACCGCATTGAAAAATCTTGCATTCAATTTAGATAAAATCGCTAAACTAAATGGGAGAGGATTAATTGTTACAGCTAAAGGTGATGATGTCGATTTTGTTTCTCGATTCTTTGCTCCTCAATCGGGAATAAACGAAGACCCTGTTACGGGTTCAGCACATACTTCATTAACGCCTATCTGGGCAAAAAAATTAGGTAAAAACAAATTGGTAGCAAATCAAATCTCCGAACGTGGAGGGCATCTGCTCTGTGAATATAAAAACGATAGATGTATGATAGGAGGAGAAGCTAAATTGTACTTATCAGGAGAAATCAATATTGATTAAGCTCAAATTCTTGGCACTATACTAGCCATTTCAGGCTTAACATCAATTTTCTCCATTTCCTATACAATTTCATTCAAAATATGTACCTTTGCAGCCCTTAATGGAGGATATTAAGGGTTTTAAAGCGTTGAAAAATAAGTTATTATGAATATTACTAAAGAAAACATCGATCAATTAAATGCAGTGGTAAAGATTAAACTTTCACCATCAGACTATTTAGATCAAGTAGAAAAAGCAATTAAAGATCAAAGCAAGAAAGTTCGCATGCCAGGTTTCCGTCCGGGTATGGTGCCTGCCTCACATATTAAAAAGCTATACGGTAAAAGCATTTTAGTAGACGAAATCAATAAATTATTATCGGATTCGTTGAATAAATACATCACAGAACAAGAGCTTAATGTTTTGGGTCAGCCTTTACCTAAAACCGACGATAATTATGCTCCAAAATGGGATTTTAGCGATGAGTTTGAGTTTTCTTTTGAAATGGGGCTAGCTCCAGAAATTAAAGAAACATTCTCGGCTAAAGATAAAATCACGTATTACAAAGTTAGAATCGACGAAGAAACGTTGAACAGCCGTTTAAAGAATATTCGCCGTAGCTACGGAAAAATGACTAACCCAGAAGCTGCAGAAATAGATGATGTGATTTATGGAGAGCTTACTCAATTATCGCCAGATGGTTCTGTATTCGAGGGAGGAATAAGCAATACAGCTTCAGTTCGTTTAGATTTAATTGAAGACGAGAAAATTAAAAAATCATTAGTAGGCTTAAAGAAAGACGATACTATTGATTTGGATTTGCAAAAAGCATATAAAAAAGATGCACACAGAATTGCTCATCTTTTAAATATTGATGAAGATTTAGCTAAAGATTTGAAATCTAATTTCAGATTAACGGTTAAAAATGTAAACAGAATTGAAGAAGCTGAAATGAACCAAGAATTTTTCGATAAAATTTATGGTGAAGGTGGTGTAAATTCTGAAGCGGAATTCATCGAAAAAATGAAAGAAGAGTTAATTGGTATCATGCAAGATAACGCCGACCGTAAGTTGCAACAAGACATCTACGAGTACGGAGTAAAGAAATTTGATTTAGAGTTGCCAAACGAATTCTTAAAAAGATGGTTAAAAGCAACTAACGAGAATAATTTAGATGATGTACAAATCGCTGAGCAATACGACGATTTCGCGAAGAACTTAAAATGGACATTAATCGCTAATAAAATTATCAACGATAATAAAATGGAGATTAACCCACAAGAAGTAGTGGATTTAGCGAAGAAAAGAATCGATGCTCAATTTAAAATGTACAGTCCGCAACCATTAAGCGAAGAGCAATTAAATCAGTATGCAATGAACTTTTTACAAAACCGCGAACAAGCAAACCGCTTGTACGAAGAAGTAAGAAGCCAAAAAGTATTTGATTTGTTGAAAACTATTATCACTCTTGATGAAAAAGAGATTGATTATAATAAGTTTTTGGAGATTAAATAACTCGTAACTCGTAATTCGTAGTTCGTAACTCGTACAAGCTACCAGTCACTAGTAACCAGTTACTATAAAAATGGAGATTGCCCATAAAGCTTCTCCATTTTTTTTTACCAGCTACGACCACAAGGCACGAACTACGAATTACGAGCTACGAGTTACGAATTACGAGCTACGAGCAGAGTATTGCTATTTGAAAAACTTTATTTATTTTGCTTCGTTATATTCAGACAGTTAATAAAATATGAAAATAGATAAAAAAGAATTTCGTAATTACGCAGTTAAACACCACAGAATCAATAGTATTCAGGTTGATAACTTTATTTCTAGGGTAGAAAACAGATCAGTTCCGGGCAATGTGACCCCTTATATTATTGAGGAGCGTCAGTTAAATGTGGCTCAAATGGACGTTTTTTCGCGTTTAATGATGGATAGGATCATTTTTATGGGAGATCCGATTTATGATGGAGTAGCGAATATTATTCAAGCACAATTGTTATTTTTGCAATCGACAGATGCGAAGAAAGACATCCAGATTTATATCAACTCACCTGGAGGCTCTGTTTATGCTGGTTTAGGAATTTACGATACCATGCAATTCATTGCACCAGATGTAGCAACAATATGTACAGGTATGGCAGCATCTATGGCAGCTGTTTTATTATGTGCAGGGCAGAATGGGAAACGTGCTGCATTACCACATTCGAGAGTAATGATTCACCAACCATTGGGTGGTGCTGAAGGTCAGGCTTCGGATATTGAAATTACAGCTAGAGAAATAGGAAAGTTGAAAAAAGAACTTTATACAATCATTGCAAATCATTCTGGACAAACTTACGATAAGGTATGGGAATGTTCGGATCGTGATTATTGGATGATTGCTAGTGAAGCAAAAGAATTTGGAATGATCGATGAAGTATTATCATCGTCGCCAAAAAACGATAAATAATAATGGCAAAACAAAACCGTGATATTAGGTGCTCTTTTTGTGGAGCAGGAAAACAAGATACGCTAGTACTTATTGCAGGTATCGATGCGCACATTTGTGATAAATGTATTCAACAAGCAAATACTATACTCACAGAAGAGTCGTCGGCAAACACAGCAAAAATATTAACTACGAATCTTAATCTTGCGAAACCTAAAGACATTAAAGCTCATCTTGATCAATACGTCATTGGTCAAGATGATGCTAAACGAGTATTGGCTGTTGCAGTGTATAACCACTACAAAAGACTTGCACAACAAAAAGGAGATGATGGTGTAGAGATTGAAAAATCGAACATCATGATGGTAGGGGAAACAGGTACAGGCAAAACATTACTAGCAAGAACTATTGCTAAAGTGTTGCATGTTCCATTTTGTATTGTTGATGCTACTGTATTAACAGAAGCAGGATATGTTGGAGAGGATGTAGAAAGTATTCTTACACGTTTATTACAGGCGGCCGACTATGATGTAGCGGCAGCAGAACGTGGAATTGTATATATTGATGAGATAGATAAAATTGCTCGTAAAAGCGACAATCCATCGATAACCAGAGATGTATCAGGAGAAGGAGTACAACAAGCATTATTGAAAATTTTAGAAGGTACGGTTGTTAATGTTCCACCTCAAGGAGGAAGAAAACATCCAGAGCAAAAAATGATTGCCATTAATACGCATAATATTTTGTTTATCTGTGGAGGAGCATTTGATGGTATCGACAAAAAAATTGCAAGAAGAATTCATACACAATCTATCGGCTATCAATTAGATCAAAACAAAGAAAAAATTGATCAAGAAAATCTTTTGAAGTACATAAGTCCACAAGACTTAAAAAGCTTTGGGTTGATTCCAGAATTGATTGGTAGAATGCCTGTGCTTACGCATCTGAACCCTTTAGATAGAGATACCTTAATCAACATCTTAACCGAACCTAAAAATTCGATAACTAAACAATATCAAAAACTATTCGATTACGAAGATATTGAATTGACCATAGACAAAGATGTGTTAGAGTTTATTGTCGACAAAGCAATGGATTATAAACTCGGTGCAAGAGGTTTGCGTTCTATTATGGAAGCAATTATGATAGATGCTATGTTTGAATTACCCTCTAATGATAAGATTAAAAAATTGAATGTGAATTTAGCTTATGCTGAAGAAAAATTCAATAAATCAGAAGTTAGAAAACTAAAAGTTGCCTAATATTAGCATATCAGCACACTAGCATATCAGCATATTAGCATACTAGCATATTAAACAGAATGAAAACGAAAGAAGAGATAGTAGAGAATTGGTTGCCAAGATATACCGGTAGAGAATTAAAAGATTTTACAGATTATATTTTACTCACAAATTTTTCGCATTACTTAACATTATTTTCAGAGAAATATAATGCTCCGATTATAGGTTACGATAAACCGATGCAATCGGTATCGGCAAATGGGATTACTTTGTTGAATTTTGGCATGGGTAGTGCAATGGCAGCAACTGTGATGGATTTGCTAAGCGCGATTTCACCAAAAGCAGTTTTGTTTTTGGGTAAATGTGGTGGATTAAAAAAGAAAAATGAAATTGGCGATTTAATCCTTCCCATAGCAGCAATACGAGGAGAAGGAACATCTAACGATTATTTCCCAGCTGAAGTCCCAGCATTACCAGCATTCGCATTACAGAAAGCGATATCAACCACTATAAGAGATTATAACGAAGATTATTGGACTGGTACCGTATATACAACTAATCGTCGCATTTGGGAGCACGATGAAGAATTTAAAGAGTACTTACAAAAAATAAGAGCGATGGCCATTGATATGGAAACCGCTACCATTTTTGTAACGGGCTTTAAAAATGAAATCCCTACAGGGGCATTATTATTAGTTTCTGATCAACCCATGATCCCAGAAGGTGTTAAAACCACAGAAAGTGATAAGAAAGTAAGTTCAATGTTTGTTCAAAAACACCTTGAAATAGGAATATCCTCACTACAACAGCTGATTAACAATGGGCTCACAGTGAAACACCTTATTTTTTAGTGTGCTCGTGTGCTCATATGCTCGTGTGCTCATTAAATAAAAATTAGCATGTCAGCATATTAGCATACTAGCATATTAATCCCTATTTTTGCAGAAATTTTAAAATTAATGATTTCTGTATCTAATTTATCGCTGAAATACGGCAAAAGAGTATTGTTTGAAGATGTTAACGTAAAGTTTACACCTGGGAATTGTTATGGTGTAATCGGTGCAAATGGAGCAGGAAAGTCTACTTTTCTTAAGATTTTATCTGGAGAGATTGATTCAACCACTGGTAACGTATCTATTACCCCAGGCGATCGCCTAGCAGTATTAAAACAAAATCACTTTGAGTTCGACCAATACCAAGTATTACAAACTGTAATTATGGGCCATAAGAAATTATGGGACATAATGGAAGAGAAGGAGCGTTTGTATTCAAAACCTGATTTTAGTGATGCTGATGGCGAACGTGTATCGGAATTAGAGGGACAGTTTGCAGAGATGAATGGTTGGAATGTGGAGAGTGATGCTGCTTCTTTATTGAGTGGATTGGGGATTAAAGAAGAATTGCATTATAAATTAATGAACGAATTGTCGGGTAACGAAAAAGTTCGTGTATTATTAGCACAAGCATTATTCGGAAATCCTGATATTCTCTTACTCGATGAGCCTACCAACGATTTAGATATAGAAACAATCTCTTGGTTAGAAAACTTTTTAGCTGATTTCCCAAATACAGTTATAGTAGTATCCCACGACCGTCACTTCTTAGATACAGTATGTACGCATATTGCCGACATAGACTTTGGCAAAATGAACATCTATTCTGGAAATTATACATATTGGTATGAAAGCTCTCAATTGGCATTAAAACAAAGAGCAGATCAAAATAAAAAGACTGAAGAAAAACGTAAAGAATTACAAGAATTTATCGAGCGATTCTCTGCAAATGCTTCAAAATCTAAACAAGCAACATCACGTAAAAAATTATTAGAGAAATTGAATGTCGATGAAATTAAACCATCGAGCAGAAAATATCCAGCAATATTTTTTAAACCAGAACGAGAAGCGGGTGATCAAATTTTAACTGTTGAAAATCTTGCATCATATACCGAAGATGGTGTATGCTTATTTAAAGACATTAGTTTTACTTTAAATAAAGGCGATAAAGTAGCACTTCTTTCTAAAGACAGTATCAGTGCGGCTACTTTCTACGAAATGTTAATGGGAAATCAGGAAGTAAAAATAGGTGAAATTAAATGGGGTGTTACCATTACTAAATCTTACCTACCTTCTAACAACTACCCATTTTTCCAAGAAGATATTAATTTAATTGATTGGCTTCGCCAGTATTCAGTAGAGAAAGATGAAACTTTCATCAGAGGATTCTTAGGCAGAATGTTATTCTCAGGAGAAGAAACCTTAAAAAGTTGTAAAGTATTATCAGGAGGAGAAAAAGTACGTTGTATGGTTTCCCGAATGATGATGATGAACGGAAACGTATTGCTCCTCGACGAGCCAACGAATCACCTCGACCTAGAATCGATTACAGCATTTAACAATTCATTGAAAGATTACAAAGGCACCGCAATCTTTAGCTCACATGACCATGAGTTCATTCAAACTGTAGCCAACAGAATCATTGAAATTACCCCTAACGGCATCATCGATAAAGTAATGACTTACGATGAATACATTAATGATGAGAGTATAAAAGCGAAAAGAGGGGAATTGGTGACTAGTTACTAGTGACTGGTCACTAGTACAAGTAACTGGTACCAGTCACTAGTCACCAGTCACCAGTCACTAGTACAAGTAACTGGTACCAGTCACTAGTCACCAGTCACCAGCTACTAATAAAAGCTGTAGGAGAAGGATTCGAACCTCCACAGGGCGGTTAGCTATTGCTAGTTTTTCCCGAACTCCCCACCCTCGAGACAAGAGGGCATGTCTGCCTGTTTCATCACCCCACAGTATATTGCTTTCGCATATTCAAAAGTAATTATTCGCTGATATTTTACAAATTTTCTAATAAAGTATTTTTATTTATAGATTTTATCTAATAAATTTATATAATTTTAGATATTTATAATAAAAATGTATCGTAATGGCTCAAGAATTGAATATTGACGAATTGGATTTGAAATTAATTCAGGCGATGATGGTAAATGCAGACAGATCTTATGCTGAAATTGCAGAAGATTTATTTGTTTCACCAGGAACTATACACGTTCGTATGAAAAAATTAACGGAGTTAGGAGTTATTAAACACAAAGTACTCTCTGTTGATTTAAAGAAAGTAGGCTTGGATGTAGTTGCATTTATTGGGGTGTATTTAGAAAAAAGTTCATTATACGATTCGGTAGCAAAGCAACTAAAAAAAATCCCACAGATCGTTCGATTAAATTACACCACTGGAAGTTACAGTATGTTTATAGAGATAGTGTGTAAAGACATAGATCAATTGAGAAAAGTGTTACACGACGATTTACAGAAGGTTCATGGAATAGAGAGAACGGAAACATTAATATCCTTAGAGGAGAGTTTTTCTCGTGCTGCAATATTGATTTGATGTCGATTAAATGTTATTTGTGACGAAGTATTGTTAAATTTTATTAGTTTTATAAAGAGAACTTATACTACAACAACAACAGGAATGGATTTTCATAAAGTAAGAAACGACTCTTATCTTGATTATTCATCTATTTCAGAGCTGATAAAAGAAAGTGATAATTTCACTGAGTTTGACGCTTTGTTTAATAATGAATTTCATAATATTATCATTGCGGATAAAGACGCAAATGTTGTGACGATGAATAAAAAGTTCATCGATTCTCTATCTGAAATCAAGAAAGCAAATCTAGCTATCGGCTCACCAATCATTAACATAATAGCCCCAGAGAATCAAAAAAGGTTTACAGAAGAATTCAATACTGCTTTAAATGGCCAAAAGATTATTTCCGAGAGATGGTTAAAAAATAATCAGGGTAATGATTTTTGTTTTGTTTATGAGTTCACGCCAATAAAGAAGAACAAAGTTGTAACTCATGTTCTATTATCGATATTAGACATTACTGGCATAAGGGCAACAAATAAAATTATTGATTCACATGAGCAGCATTATCTTGCATTAATTGATGGTTTGAATGCAGCTCTTTTTATTACTAAGCCCGATGGCACAATTCTAAACGCGAATGAAACTGCAGTAAAAATGTTCGGATATACTGTAGATGAGTTTAGGAAAATAAAAAGAAATGACTTTATCGATTTTACAGATCCTCGCTTAGATGAATACCTTAAATTCAGAAACGAAAAAGGAATGGTGAAGGGTGAATTGATAGGAATAAAGAAAAGTGGTGTGCATTTTCCGATAGAGTTCTCTTCAGTGATATATAAAAATGCTATTAACGATGAAATTCAAACCAGCACAATGATCATTGATATCTCTGATCAAAAAAGAGATAAAAAAATGCTTTATGAAACAAATAAAGTAGCAAAGGTTGGCGGATGGGAATTTAACATAGCAGAGAGAACGCTATACTGGTCGGATATAACTCGAGAAATTCATGAAGTAGAAATGGACTTCTATCCAACACTCGAAAATGCAATTTCTTTTTATGCTACGGATGCCGACAAACAAAGAATTTCAGAGCTGGTTGGAAATGCAATTGAACACGGCATCCCTTTTGAAGAAGACTTCAGAATAATCACTCATACGGGAAAGGAGAAATGGGTTCGCTCTAAAGCACTGGTAGAAGATTTTAACGGAGTTCCCTTTAGAATATATGGTACCTTTCAGGATATCGATAAACAAAAAAGAATTTCATTAGCATTAAAAGAGTCGGAAAATAAATTGTCGGCTTATTTCAATAGTACTACCGATTCCATTTGTTTAATTGATTCGAATTATATTATAATGAGTTATAATAGAGTATTCGAAAATATCATTCAAAAAATATGGAATAAAAAAGTTCACGTAGGGGATAATATCATCGATTATAATAATTCTGAAACGATAATCAATTTTACACTTCATTTCCAACAAGCTCTTTCAGGTGAAAGAGTTGAATTAGAAAAAGAAGTGTTTATGAATAGCTACCATAGTTGGTGGAAAGTTGTGTATTCTCCTATTACAAATACTAACGGAGAAATCATTGGTGTTGCTTTTTCTAATGTCGATATTAGCGAAAAGAAAAAAGAAGAATCACAATTAAAGTTATTAGAATCTGTAATTACTAATGCAAACGATGCTGTACTCATTACAGAAGCTGAGCCAATTTCTAATGGAGGTCCAAAAATAATTTATGTGAATGATGCCTTTACTAGAATGACTGGCTATACGAAAGAGGAAGTAATAGGTAAAACCCCTCGCATTCTTCAAGGGGAGTTATCGGATTATACTGAATTAAAAAAATTAAGTGCAGCGTTAAAAGAATGGAAATCGTTTGAGATAGAAATTATTAATTACAAAAAAAATGGAGAACCCTTCTGGGTGAATTTCTCAGTGGTACCTATTGCCGATGAGAAAGGTTGGTATACTCATTGGATATCTATTCAAAGAGAAACCACCGATCGTCGTCAGAAAGAAGAAGAGCGTAAGTTATTAATAGATGAACTAGGGAGCAGTGTTAATGAGTTAAAACAATTTACTTATATCACTTCTCATAATATGAGAGCACCAGTAACTAATATGTTGGGTATTTTTAATATTCTGGAAACAGATAAAATTAACGATGAGTTCACCTTGAAACTTATTGATGGCTTAAAGAAATCAACCTATAATCTAAATGACACACTCAACGATTTAATTAAAATTCTAATTGTTAAAGAAAATAAAAACCTGCACTTGCAAGAACTTGAATTTGAATGTATTTTAAAAGAGGTAACAAGTTCCATTAATTCTATTATGAGTAATGCAGATGTGGAACTAGTATCTGATTTTAGTTTAGCACCTAAATTGAGTTTTAATAAAAGTTATTTAGAGAGTATTTTCTTAAACCTCATCACTAATTCTATTCGCTACGCTCACCCCGATAGAAGAACTAGAATAGAAATTAAAACAATGAACAATAATAATCAAATCAAACTAGTTTTCTCAGATAATGGAATTGGTATGGATATGAACAAAGTAAAAAATGAAATATTTGGTTTATACAAACGATTCCACAACCACTCTGAAAGTAAAGGTGTAGGACTTTACTTAGTTCACTCTCAGGTAAAAACTTTAGGTGGAGAAATAGAGGTGGATAGTGAAGTGAATGTAGGCACAAAGTTTACCATTACCTTTAATAATTAAGAAATGAAGAGAGTATTGTGTATCGACGATGATCCTATAGCCCTAATGGTGATTGAAATCTGTATTAACAAATCTCTTTTTGCTAAAGAAGTAATAAAAAAAATGAGTGCTGCTTCTGCACTTGAGTTTTATCAATCTTTAAAAAATGATGATGAATATCCAGAATTAATTTTCCTCGACCTCAATATGCCAGTAATGAATGGATGGGATTTCTTAGTACAGTTTGGCAATGATTACCCTCAAATATTAGATAAAACGAAAGTTATAATTTTGTCGTCGAGCGTCGATCCCGAAGATCAACAGAAATCGATTACAAATAAAAATGTATACAAATTTATTCCTAAACCGATTAATGTTGATTTACTTAAAGATATCTTGAACGAGCTCAAATAGTTTAATGAGCGTGTTTCTCCGCTAAATAACGTTCAGCATCTAATGCTGCCATACATCCAGAACCTGCAGAGGTTACAGCTTGTCTGTATATCTTATCTTGTACATCGCCTGCGGCAAATACTCCTTTGATATTTGTTCTTGTGCTTCCTGGGATAGTTTTAACATAACCGGCTTCATCTAAATCTAACCAATCTGCAAAAATATCTGTATTCGGTTTATGCCCAATGGCAACGAAAAATCCCTGTACATCTAACACTCTTTCTTCATTGGTTTCGTTGTTAATTACTTTAACAGCATTAACGGTTTGGCCGTTACCCATAATTTCTTTGGTTTCTGTATGGTACAATACTTCAATATTTGGAGTATTTAGTACACGATGTACCATAGCTTTAGAAGCTCTGAACTCGCCTTTACGAACTATCATGTATACTTTAGTACAAAGCTTTGCTAAATAAGTAGCTTCTTCAGCTGCTGTATCGCCTGCTCCAACAATAGCTACATCTTGTCCTTTGAAAAAGAAACCATCGCATACTGCACATGCTGAAACTCCAAAGCCATTATATTTTTGCTCCGATTCTAGTCCTAACCATTTAGCCGATGCTCCAGTTGCTACAATAACAGCATCTGCTGAAATTAATTTTGTATCATCTACTGTAATGAGGTGTTTGTCTCCAGAGAAATCTACTTTAGTTACATAACCAAAACGTATGTCAGTTCCAAAACGCTCTGCTTGTTTCCTGAAATCTTCCATCATTTCCGGACCTTGTGTTCCATTTGGATATCCTGGGTAATTTTCAACTTCGGTAGTAGTAGTTAGTTGACCACCCATTTGTATTCCGGTGATCATAACAGGTTTTAAATCGGCTCTGGCTGCATATATTGCTGCTGTATACCCAGCTGGGCCAGATCCTATGATTAAGCATTCTACGTGCTCTATATTCGTTGTGTCCATATTCTTAATTTGTGCCGCTAAATTATTCATTTCAAATGAAAATAATAATAGTGTTGGTAAGTAGAAAAGTATTGTTAATTAATTATTTAGGAATAATAACGGTATCTACGCTAGCCCCATAACTAGCCCATATTCCTACACCTCCAGAACCCTTAATATTGCTCTTAATAATAACAGTGGGAGAGAAGGGGTTACCAAAACTGCTGCTTTGTGATTCGAACGTGTTCCAAAAATCGTATTGTTGTTTTTCTATACTTGCCCATTTTACATATACAGTATCTCCTTTTTTGAAATAACCGTACTGACTAAAATCTGCACTATCGTTATTTTGAAGTTCTTGCTTTCCTCCAAAAATGGTAAAGGAAATATTTTTTCCATTAATAATGTAATCGTTGTAAACAGAATTAAAGGATACATCATAGAACAAATCCGAATTCTTCTTGGTTAACATCCTTGCAAAATTATCTTTCTCAATAGGATCTGTATACCATGCAGTAAGTTCTACTAAAGAATCTCCTTTTTCACCTTCTGCGTCCTTAATTACTATACTATCCAAAGGTGCTAATGGTAATATTTTTGCACTCGCTGTAAATGTTTTACCATCAACCTCTACTTTTAAATCATAAGTTTTACCTACTTCACCCGATAAAGCTAAGTTGGTATAAATGGTAGCCGATCCAAATGTAATTGGACTCAATGCTATATAAGGGCCCCCATCAATGGATATACTAACATCTGCATTAGTAACAAATAAATTGTTGAAATCGTTTGTGCTAATAGAACTTAAAAAAGAAACCCCTCTCGAAATACTTACCAAAGGAATAGTTCCATTCTCAATATACCCTTCAATAACATAAGGAACTTCACCCGGTGGAAAATCTACGTCAATATTTTTCTCACACCCTACAAAACTGAGGATACTAAGCACTAAAATAAATATGTATTTCTTCTTTAACATAACCTTACTCATATCTCATATCTCATATCTCATATCTCATAACTCATAACTCATAACTCACATCTCATATCTCACGTCTCATTTCTAAAACTTAAAATTCCATGTTACACTCGGTATAAATGGAAAAACAGTAATTTGTTTAGGTTGAATTTTCAATCCTCCATTTGGGTCGAGTACGTTTCCTTGTATATCTAGATAAATGATGTATTGATTCATTCTGTTGTACACATTGTAGATGCTAAAATTCCAAACTGATTCGAATTTATCTGTTTTCTTCTGTGTATAGGTAGCTGATAAATCTAAACGGTGGTATGGAATTAAACGATACTTATTCCTGTAATCTTCTTCATAATACAATCCTTGAGTACCACTAAAGAAAATTAAATGTGTAGGCAAGTTAAATGCTGCACCTGAGCCATATACAAACACTGCTCCAAAGGTCCATTTTTTGGTGTGATTATAAGACAATACAATTGACCCATCATGTCTTCTGTCGTATCTTGCATAAAATTCTTTCCCATTTTGTAATTCGGGAAATGTTCTTTTAGCATACGAAAGGGTATAACCAATCCAGCCATTAAATTTCCCTTGTGCTTTTTTTATAAAAAATTCTGCACCATAAGATCGACCTGTTCCAAATGTTAAATCATTTTCAATATTCGGACTAAGTTGCCCTGTACTATTTTCTTTAAATTCTACCTGATTGGTTAAATCTTTATAATACAATTCAACAGAAGTTTCGTAGGTGTCTTGTTTGAAATTTCTAAAATATCCAATCGCATATTGGCTGCAACGTTGAGGCCTTACTAATGTAGAACTTGGTATCCATAAATCGGTTGGCAATGTACTACCCGACAATGAGGCTAAATGAATATATTGATTGGTAATAGTGTATGAGGCCTTTATACTCGAACTAGGATTTAATGTATACCTCAGCGATACTCGTGGTTCTAATCCGTGATAAAATTTTATGTTCTCCCAATTTTTATAAGCTATTGTATCAACTATGGTTCCATCGGCATTACCAACGTATCGATCATATGGTCCAACTTGTTGAAACATCGAATACCTTAATCCAGTGTTTAATCTTAATTGATCGTTAATGTCGAAATCGTTTGAAACATACAGTGCTGCTTCATTTGCGTATTGTCGGTTTATTTTATCAGGAGTAATATTAGCCTCTCCAATGGTTCCAGTAGCTGTGGTTGGAGTGAAACGATGAAAAGTATACAATGCTCCAAATTTTATTTGATTTCTAATGTTGGGGAAGAAATCGAAATCTATTTTGCCTGTGATATCTCTGATTCCTGAGAACAATTCAAAATCAAAATTACTTTGCGACGCACCTAATCGAAAAACATAATCGCTATAAATAGCTGTTGTGTTTACAAATAATTTGTCGTTAAATAAATGATTCCAACGTAGGGTAGTAGTAGTGTTCCCCCAAGGAAAACGAATTCCAAAACGATCGCCTTGAAATTTAAAAACATCTTTTCCGAAATAACCACTTAAAAATACCCTGTCTTTATCAGAGAACTGATAATTCAGTTTCATGTTCATGTCGTAGAAGTAGTAGCCTGAGTTTTTCAATCGCTCATTACTTCCTGCTAAGGGTTTTGTTAATACATCAATATAGGTTCTTCGGCCAGCAAACATAAAAGAACTTTTGTTTTTCTGAATAGGTCCTTCTAATGTTAAACGTGATGAGATTAATCCAATTCCACCCGTAGCATGGAAAGTTTGATTATTTCCCTCTTTCATGTTTACATTTACTACTGATGAAAGTCGACCCCCATATTCTGCTGGTATTCCTCCTTTGATAATGCTGGTATTATTTATCGCATCGGAATTAAACACCGAGAAAAAACCAAACAAGTGACCCGTATTATATACAACAGCTTCGTCGAGCAACACTAAGTTCTGGTCAGGACCTCCACCTCTTACATAAAATCCACTATTCCCTTCACCAGCCGACTGAACTCCAGGCAACAATTGCAATGTTTTTAAAATATCAACTTCACCAAGAATTACAGGAAGAGTTTTTACTTTCTCCATCTCTAGTGTTTGAGTGCTCATTTGAGTACTCTTTACATTTTCATCCGCACGTTTAGAAGTAATGGTTACTTCAGCACTCTGAATAGCTTTGCTACTCAAATTGATATTTAACCTGAAATTTTTGTTTAATATTATAGAATCCGTTTTGCTGTTAAAACCTAAGTAGGAGCTAATGAGTGTGTATTTACCCTTAGGTAATGTTATGGAATAGAAACCGTATTCGTTGCTTTGTGTCCCTTTATTTAGTTCTTTAATTAATACACTTGCGCCTAATAAACTCTCACCAGACGAAGCATCTTTAATATATCCACTAATGGTAAATGTTTGGGCAAAAACACTAATACTGAATAGAAAACTAATACAGATTAGTACAATACGTTTATTCACTATTCTTTAATAAATACTTGTTTGAATTGGTCGTTTTCGGTTGTTACTGATATAATATAAAAACCCTTAGAAATGTTTGCAGGAATTGTAATTCCTAGCATTAATTCTACCGTACTAAACGAACCTTCATACAAAATCTTACCTAAGGGGTCCGAAATTTTTAACTCCCATTGGCGGTTATTTCCGTTGTTTACATTGATATACACGATATCATCAACTGGATTTGGAAATAGTTTGTATTTTGAATTAGTGGTTGTTCCCACTGATGCATTTAAGAGTAATTTTGCTCCATCAGGTATACCTGATCCATATTGATTATTAGGTTGTGAGGCCCTATCTGAGTATTGTTTTATCCAGTTTTTTATTTCTGCTGGAGTTGAATTAGGTTTGTTTGCTTTGTATAATTCCCAAGCACATGCACTAAATCCAGCCATAATAGGACTAGAAAAAGAGGTACCACTTCCGTATCCATAAGAACCAGAAAAGGCTCTCGCTAAAAATGCGGGTCCTCCTTGTGCTGAAACATCAGGTTTAATTCTATTATCACTAGTTGGACCGTTTGATGAAAACCCTGCAATAGTACCTGAAGGGTCTAGTGCTCCAATCGTAAATACTTCTTCTGCATCTGCTGGCGCTCCAATATAAAACCAAGAACTAGATCCTGAATTCCCTGCGGAATTCACAACTAATACACCTTTGGCACTTGCAAATCTTGCCGCTTTAGTAACAGTAGCTGTGTTACCATCCATATCTGCATAAGTATAGCTTTGAGAGTGTGCATCGAAATCAGTATACCCTAAAGATGAATTAATAATATCAGCACCTACACTGTCGGCATATTCTGCAGCAGCTGCCCAGTTGTACTCCTCTACTGCATATTCAGTAGCTTCTTCCTCTGATCTTAATAAGTAATATTTAGCATGTGGAGCTGTACCTATCATTGAATCTGGAACCAATGCAGCCATACACGATAAAACACTAGTGCCATGGGTACTGAATCCATACACATTGGGTTGATTATCGCTGAAATTCCAAGTTCCTAATATTCTGTTTTGAATACGTAATGAGTCAAAGGCAGGATGTGTGTTCGTATAAGAGAAACCTGCATCAATTACAGCAATAACAGAATTTTTTCCTGTATAACCTGCTGCATGTAATGCATCGGCGTGAATCATTTGTGTTTGATTTGTAGCTCCGCCATAAGAACCTAATGATGCTGCTCTTCGTGCAGTATTGTCTTTAAAATCGGGCTCTGTGAATTTATTTTGCTGATGTACTCGCTGTAAGTTTGCACCAAAAACCTTAACATATCTATCAACATAATTTAATGCACCTACTGCAATTACTTCCGAGGTATCTGCTTGTATAGTTACTGAATTAAACCATCTAGAAGTGTTAAGTATTCTCGCTCCAGTTTGTGCTATACCGCTAACATACGTAGCATTCACAGGAATATCTAAACTATCGATAGGAATAGACATTCTAGTTCTTCTTTCTATTGCTCTCTGACTTAAAAATGCAGAGGGATTAGAAATTTGATAGGGTGTATTGGCTTTATCTTTTAAAAAAACGATATACCTGTCTTGGGCAATTGCTTGGCTTAAGCAAATAGAAAACAAAACGATGCTTACTAAATTCTTCATAACTACGGTTTAAACGCTAATATAACAATACTTCCTGATTTAATTTCACCTGTACTAATATCTAAAGTCACTCTTTTATCATATTTGTATACTAAGCCGATGCTTTCTGCATATTTTTCAGTACTTACTTCTTCTGAAATCAAATTCTTATCGTTTTTACGCAGAATATCTATTTCATCTTCGTTGATAGATTGAATAGAGTAAATCTGTTCATCACCGAGTTGATATTGATTTCCATTCCACTTACTATTTATTCCTATTAGTGATGGAAGTATATAATCATTATACATATCCAATACTCTAATTACTCCCATACTTCCTTTTGTAAGTGTATAGTTTTTTAGGTACTGGTATGAGTTGTCATTTGGATATTTAATGTAGCGCTCAAATTGATAGGCTAATTGTTGCCCAACAGTATCAATACCTGTTAAAGAGTCTTTGTATTCAAATCGTACACTGTCTCTCTGTTGAGTGAAATTATCGTAGATAATAGAATCTCCGACATAAAATAACACAGTTCCTTCAGAGTAATTAATAATAGAATCGACCGAAATGAGTGGATACGTATCTTGCTTTTCTTTACATGCAGATATCAACACCAAAATGATGTATAAAAACAATTCTATTTTTATCTTTTTCATTTATGATCTGGAAATAATCCCACCACCGATAAGGTCATTACCTTCATAAAATACTGCCGACTGACCAGGTGCTAGTCCGGATACAGGTGCCAAGAAATCAACAACGATTTTACCGTCTACTTCTTGAATATGACTCATTGTTCCTTTGTCTTTGTATCTTATTTTAGTTAACGACTCAATAGGCTCAGAGAGATTAGGGTATTTTACTAAATTATATCCCTTTACAATGGCTTGTGTTCTTTGTAACTCCTCCGATCTGCCTAATACAACTCGATTAGTTTCTGGTTGTATCTCAAGAACAAACATAGGTTCTCCTAATGCAATTTCTAAACCTTTACGTTGCCCAACAGTATAAAATGGATACCCTTTGTGTTTACCAATTACTGTGCCATCTGCTAAAATAAAATCACCACCATCTACTTCTTTTTCTAGAGTAGGTACTTGATGTTTTAAAAATGCTCTGTAATCATTATCGGGCACAAAACAGATTTCATAGCTCTCGCTTTTCGCAGCCAATTCTTTTTGACCCATGTCTATAGCCATTTGTTTAATTTCCGATTTGTGGAATTTCCCTAATGGTAACATTGTTCTGGCTAGGTTAGCTTGAGAAACACCCCATAGCACATAACTTTGATCTTTATTCTCGTCTTTCCCTTTAGATATGACTTGGCGTTGATTTTCTTCTCTGATATTGGCATAATGCCCAGTGGCAATAAATTCACAATCGAGGTGGTTTGCTCTTTTAATTAATGCCTCCCACTTAATATGAGTATTACATAATACACATGGGTTAGGAGTGCGGCCAGCTAAGTACTCTTCCACAAAATTGTCGATAACAAAGTTGCCGAACTCTTCTCTAATGTCTAAAATGTAATGTGGGAAACCGTAAGATACCGCCAATGCTCTGGCATCGTTAATGGAATCTAAACTGCAACATCCTGTTTCTTTAGAACTACTGCCAGAACTGGCATAGTCCCAGGTTTTCATGGTTATACCGATAACCTCATAGCCCTGTTCGTGCAACATAACCGCTGCAACCGAGCTATCGACGCCACCACTCATGGCGACTAATACTCTTCCTTTTTTACTCATTTTCTTTGAATTACCTAAGGTTCAAAGCCTTGGAATTGTGTGAAATTCTATTAATTAGCTGCAAAGATACGAAATGAATTGTGAGTTTTGTTTGTGAATTGCGAGTTCGAAAATAATTCCACCAACACACCAGCATACTAGCATATCAGCATATTAGCATATTAGCATATTAGCATATCAGCATACTAGCATATTAAAAAAGTGCCCTAGACGAGAAAATAAAAAATGCGTTTTTACGTCTCAATTTGTGGTTTATTATGGTTTTTCCGTTTTAAAATTTACTTCATTTGTCCCTAACTTGTCCCCAAGATTCGGCCTATGATGCCTGCACATCATAGTTTTTTTATTAATTATTTTGCAACGAAATAATATTTATTTGCAAAATAACTTAAACTAAATCCATCAGTTTTAGTATTATTAATAGCCACAGTATCAAAAACAGTAACCCCATTATATAATACCTCTAATTCTGCTGGATAATCTTTTTCGTAAAAAATTACAACATCAAATCTTGTACTATCTTTTATATTGCTATAAACAATAGTTGAATCAATAATATTAAATCCAGAATTTTTTTCATATACCTTTTGATCAGCCATTATTATACTAATCAGAGGTGTTTTAAATCTGATACTAACTGTACCAGTATTTGTAGTTGGTGAAGGTGTTACAGGTTCATCCTTCTTGCATGATACGACCATCATCCCGACGGCCAGTAAAATTAAAACGGTTAATTTGTTCATATATTAATTTATTTTAGATAATTAATCTCATCTTCTGTAAAAATTACTCCAGAATTTTCAAGACTTTTTTTTGTAAGCCATATTTGTTTTTTCTGGTTGTTAATTGTGATTTCTTGATTTTCAATAATTTTGTTGATTTTCCAGTACCACATAACTATTTCTCTTAATAATAGAAATAGACCAATCAAAATTAATAGAAGTATTAAAAACGAAATTAGTTCTTGACTTTGCATATATTATTTTTTTAAATCTTTTTTTAGTAACCAATGATACACATTTTGTTGTCCCATAGTAATAGTATATGCTTGAACAAACTCCCATCCCGATTCTCCCATATAATTTAATGCATCAACCATTGAATTGAAAGATTGCATTTTACCTGTTTGTTCGTCCATAATACGCATATTCTGAAAAAACTTTCTTTCTTGACCATAATCTATGTTGACTGTTACTTTTGTACTAAGAAATTTTTGAAACCCTACAATCTCACAATAAACAAATTTATTGGTTGTAGTTGTGGTGTCAGTTTGTGCAAAAGTTGATCTAGCTGCAAGAATTAACAATAAAATTAGAATTAACTTTTTCATATAATGTTATAATTGATTTCGTTTTATTACTCCCTTTACCAAATATAAATGTAAAATCTTATCAATAGGAACTTCTACTGGTTCAAATTTCTTTTTACCCGTTTTGGTCCTCTCTTCTTCATTGTCAGAACAAGCAAGTACACTACCAATATTATCAGTTTTCTGTAACCTCTTAACCATTCTATAATCCCTAGTTACTATTAAATAAGCTTCACCAAATACGATTAATGACTTATCATTAATTTTCTTGCACATTATAATAGATCCATTTTCATAAGTAGGATACATAGAGTGGCCAAAAACAGGAACAGCAAAATCACAATCTTCAAAACCAGGCACTATATATTTAGCAGTAGGAATCTCATGTTTATCTTTAAACATTTCAATTTCACTTGCAGATACATCAACCTCATAAAATGGAACTCCTACCTTATTTGCATTATACTTAGCTGCTGATTCTTGTACAATTCTTACTGTTGATATATCTTCTCCATACAATTCAATGATTTTATACTTTATTGCATCAGAAATTTCTTTTTTATGACTTTCTAATTCTGATAAATATCCCTGAGTAATACCAAGAGCTTCAGCGAATTCTTTCTGTGAAAGTCTTTTATTCATTCTATATAGCTTTAAATCGAAATGATCTTTGCTATCATTTATAGCATTTGTTGAGAGTTTGTTATCAACAAACCTAGGTCCATCACCATATAATACCCAATTATAGCTATAGTTATATACATCTTCAATTTTCTTAGCTATCTTCTTTGAAATGTTTCTTTCCCCAGAAATAACCATATATAATAACGATGGGGTTACTTCAATATTAACAGCTAGTTCGTTAACACTTATCTTTTGCTCTTCACAAATAATTTTTAATCTATTGATTTCCATTTAGTTAGGATGTTAGTAACTTTTTTCTATAAAAATGTTATGTTTTGTGTAAAAGTTGTATACATTTGTAGTATAGTTTTAGTAAAACTAAGTATAAAACACAATGGAAACAATTAAAATTATAGAAAAGGATCTGAAACCACCTATTTCATTACAGCTAAAAAGATTAGAAGTAAGCGATAACAATGCATTAGAAATACCAATTAGCCGTGAATCTACTCTTAGAAATAGTATTCAAAAAGTTCAAAAGGATACTGGTTACAAGTTCTTAACCAGAACTGAAGATAAATTCATATACGTGTGGAGAATTGCTTAAATGAAACTAGCACACTCTAAATATCAATCAAAAAAGCCTATCGATACAGATAGAGAAAAGTATATAACTGCTTTTGCTAAAAGTTTGATTGTAAAATGGAATAATAAAAAAACTAAAAAAGAAGCCCCAGCTGTAACTGAGGCTAAAATTTTCTAACAAATAAATGATTTATTATGCAAACAACCATTCATTCAACAGCAAATGTAAGCACGGCTCCTGACATTTCAAAACTTGAGCCTAATTACTTTCCAGTATCATTTATCTATTTCTTAATTAAACACAATTTCGATTTAGTAAAATCTTCAAATCAAGAACAGGTATTTATCCTAGTTAAAGATTACATCACAATTAAATTCACAAACACTTTAGTTCAATTCTTCGAACAACAAAGAATTGATGAAGAACCAACTATTAGGTTGGTTATTAAAACTCCTAATACAATTGATCAATGGCAAATGCTTTTAGCATGTATGGAGTATGTGAAACTCCCTAGAAATTACAAATCCGATGAAGATAAGTTAAACCTTATTTCAAATTATGTTGATTCTTTAATAGAAGTTTCAAAATCACTTTTATCTGGAAGTGATAATTCCGAACACTTCAACATAATCAATTCTTCTTACAATTCTTTACTATCAGTTAATAAGGAAATATTAAACATAAGGAGGTCATAATTATGGAAAATTTGACACAACACAGCAAAGTCTTTTCTCACAATGAACCAACCATACAATGGTTTAGAACTGGAGTATTTGTAAGAGCTGCGAGAATGGGAGAAAGAATTGAAAAAATTAAAGGGGTTGATAATTTCAATAATGATTGGACTGGTGAAGGTAAAATTTTCAACAACACCATAGTAGAAGTGATAAGTAAAGTAATGATTGGACCTAATTCTACAAAAAAATGCTAAGCGAGAAACATATACAGGTAAAAGTTGTACAAGGTCCGTTCAGCTTTTTCAAGAAAGATGGTTCGAAGAAAGTAATGAGTACCGAGAAATCAATCATTCCAGAAGGATGGTATGGTACTATAGATAGAAATGAGCCTTTCAATCAACATGGATATTATATACACAGAGCATTAAAGATGATGTATAAGGATCAACTCAGAGAGAGTAAAAATTTCCTTTCTGAATTGGCTTTGGCTTTTCGAATTAACAGAATTAAACAAAAATCTAACAAATAATAATTATGCCAATACTAAAAAAAGAAGAAGCGTTACCAGCGCGACCAGTAATCATATTAATTTATGGTGAACCTGGAATTGGAAAAACATCACTATTCAACACAAGTGATAACCCATTATTAATTGACTTCGATAGAGGTGTCGATCGTTCAATTATGAGACAAGATACTCTTATCGTAAGTAAATGGGAGGATATCGAAGCTGAAGAAAAAGCTCAAACCTTTTCTAACTATTCAACCATTGGAATCGATACCGCAAAAGCTGCATTAGATGATTTCCTAATGGCTTATGTACAGAAAAAGGACCATAAGAATGCTAAAAACAAATTAGCTGCCTATGGTGCTATCGGAGATGATTTCAAAGTATTTATTGCTAACAGAAGAAGTGAAAACGCTGACATTGTAATCATTGCTCACTCAAAAGATGAAAAAGATGGAGATGTAAACAAGAAAATTCCAGATGTTACAGGAGGTTCATTCTCATTACTATTAAGAATTGCAGATCAAGTTGGTTACATGAAAACCATCAATAACAAAAGAACTATCCAGTTCGAACCATCCGACACAACTATTGGAAAAAATGTTGCCAGATTAGAAACAATTGAAGTTCCAAATGAAACTGATCCATTATTCAAAGGATTCATGGCAAGGTTAATTCAAAATGTTAAAACTGCTATTTCAGCTCAAAGTGAGGCTCAGCAAGAGGCAATAAAAAAGATGGCAGATTTACAAGAGCAAATTGAAAAGACAACAGATTCTGAAGATTTAACAGCCATGTTAAATATCATTAATGAAATGTCGAAATCTTATCAGTATTCATTAAAGAAATTATTGAACGATAAAGCTACTTCTTTAGGACTTGCTTGGAATAAAGAAAAGGAAACATTTGTAAGTGTTGTACCTACTACAAATGATAATAAGGAACAAAATGCTCCACAAGGAACAACAACCAAAAAAGAAGCGGCAACAGCATAATAATTAATAGTCAAAATCATGAACGACAATACAGAAATGTGGTTTGGTAAACACAAAGGACTAACACTTGCCAATGTCCCTGGAGGATGGTTGATGTGGTGGTACAATAATAATCCTAATCCTGTTCATCCAAAACACAAAGAGTTGAGAGAGTATATAAAAGCAAATATTGAATCTATCTCAACACAAGCAGTATTTAAGTCATACTAACAAATAAAAATCATGTCAAACACACTTTATAATATACAAATGGAACACATGCAATTAATGCAAGTGTTAGAAGAAAATGGAGGTGAAATAACTCCAGAAATTGAAGAAGCTATGGATCTTACTGAAAAAGATTTTGAGTCCAAAGCAGCAAGTTATGGTTATGTAATCAAATCAATCGAAGATGAGATTGAGGCTACCAAAAAAGAAATTGAACGCTTAATGAAGCGAAACAAGCAAAAGGAAAAAAGTGCTTTGTATATCGAGGAGAGATTGAAAGCTGCAATGATTCAATTTAACAAAACAAAGTTTGAGAAAAACAACTTGACCCTCTCATTAAGAAAATCTACCTCGGTACAAATTGATAATGAAGAGGCTCTTGATAGCAAATTCATATCTGAAAAAACTGTTGTAACCAAAGCACCTGACAAGAAACTTATCAAAGATGCAATCGAGGCTGGTGAAGAAGTTACTGGAGCAACATTAGTTACTAAACAATCATTACAGATCAAGTAGTATGGTACCAACCTATAAATTATCCGTAACACTTATAGAAAAGTACAGAAGAGTAATGCTTGGCCTTACTTCATTTGATACTGAGGATGCACTTATTAGGAGCATAAAAGGAGAATTTACTGGTAGTGATAAAACCTTATTTGGTAATACATATCATTCAATTATTGAATTCCCTAATAAAAATAAAATCAAAGGTGGGTATCAAATAGGTGATGTAAGAATTTCAGACAAGTTAGCTTTCAATGCAATTGAATATGCAAATGAACACCCATTAATGGTTAAAGAAGTTCCTGTGACTAAAATCTATAATGGTACAGTAAATAAATTCAAGGTTTCTGGTAGAACCGATGGAATAGAGGGAATTCATGTAAGAGATGCAAAAACGAAATTTTCAGAACCTACTTATACTGAGTATTTGAATAGTTGTCAATGGAAATTTTACCTCGATATGCTTGAGTTAGATGTTTTCTGGTATGATCTATTTGTAATAAAGAACTTTTCAGAGTTCATAATAGGAGCTGATGGTTTAAGAAGAATTCCAACAAATGTTGAGATTGAAACTCTTGAACCAATGAAATGTGATAGATACGATGCATTACCATTAGACTGTAATTCTCTAATTATTGATTTCGAAGATTATCTAATCAAACAAAACTTACTTAAATATTTAAAAACAGCATAATGAAAAAATCAGAAAAAGCAAAAGCTAAAAAGGAATTAGCAGAACTCCAAGAGAGAGTTAATGCACTAAACAGCATCATTAATGCTCCAGAAAATACAATGGAGGTAATTAAATCTTATGAAGATGCTTGTGAGTTCTTAGGCGAAGATCCTAAAGACTTACCATTTAAAAATCCAACCACATCAGATCAGGAAGCAATTAATGCAAACTGGATGATGTGGAGAATTACCAAAGCATTAAATGATTCTTGGGAACCTAATTGGGATGATAGTAATGAAGTGAAATACTATCCAAGGTTTGATATGAGAAGTGCGGGTGTTGGCTTCTCGCATTCGGTTTGCGATGGCTGGCATTCGACTACGGCTGTCGGTTCGCACCTTTGCTTTAAATCAATTGAATTGGCTGAATATGCTGGTAAGCAGTTCGTCGATATCTATAAAAAATTTATGGTTTTACCTAACACAAAATAATAATGAAAAATTCAATTACAACGTTTGAACAAGCCCTTGAAAAATCAGGTACAGAAAAAGAAAAAGCATTCTTCGCTAATGCAGAATTAGTTGCTTCAACAGAATCTGATGAAGTTGCTTACAAGAAATTAAAAGTCATTGCAAGAGCACTCAACACTAATGATGAAACAGGTGAAGTGTGGACCCCGAATTGGAATGATAGTGACCAGTACAAATATTTCCCATGGTTTGAAATAGAAGCTACTGAAGATAAACCAGCGGGTGTTGGCTTCTCGTTTGCGGATTACGATGGCTGGTATTCGGGTACGTTTGTCGGTTCGCGCCTTTGCTACGAAACACGTGAGCTTGCATTGTATGCTGGTAAACAATTCGCAGCAGAATACAAGGACTTTATCCTTATAGGATAATTAAATGGGTGGTGTACTATGAGAGCTGTTGTTCCTTCTGTTCAGGTTGCAGGTGTTAGCTTCTCGAATACGAATTACGATAACTGGAATACGAATACGAATGTCAGTTCGCACCTATGTTGTGAAATAAAATTAAGTAGTACAGACCCTGCTCACATAGCAAAAAATAAAGAGTAAAAATTTGGGTGTTAGTACCGAAAGGGAAAGCGACCATTCAAAGCAAAGGCATGAAAAGAATAAATAACCTTTTTGAGAAAGTAATAAGTATTGAAAATCTACAGCTTGCTGATTTGAAAGCTAGAAAAGGAAAGCGTAATCAATATGGAGTTAGAGTGCATGATAAAAATAGAGAACAAAATATTATAACACTTCATGAAATGTTGAAATCAAAAAAGTATAAAACATCCAGTTATACAACTTTCCTTGTTTATGAGCCAAAGGAGAGAGAGGTATTTAGATTGCCATATTTTCCTGATAGAATCGTGCATCATGCAATTATGAATATACTCGAACCAATATTTGTTTCGATGTTTACAGCAGATACCTATAGCTGTATTAAGGGAAAAGGAATCCATGCAGCATCCAGTAAATTAAAATTTTGTCTAAAAAATGATAAATCTGGAACTAAGTATTGCTTAAAGTTTGATATTACTAAATTTTATCCCAAAGTAGATCATGAAATACTTAAGACTTTACTAAAAAGGAAATTTAAAGATACTGATTTATTATTACTATTAAATGAAATTATTAATAGTGCCAAAGGATTACCAATCGGAAATTATTTAAGTCAATATTTTGCAAATTTCTACTTAACATATTTTGATCATTGGATTAAAGAAATAAAAGGTGTTAAATATTATTTTAGATACGCTGATGATATTGTAATACTATCTGACAATAAAGGAACACTACATTCTATCTTATCAGATATACGTGAGTATTTATATACTAATCTTAAATTATCTATAAAAGGTAATTACCAGGTTTTTCCTGTTTCAGCAAGAGGAATTGATTTTGTTGGATATAAACACTTTCAAACTCATACACTTCTTAGAAAGAGTATCAAGAAAAACTTTGCTAAAAAAGTAAAACAGAAACATAATCGAAAGTCTATCCCATCCTATATGGGTTGGGCTAAGCACTGCGATAGTAAAAATCTAATCAGAAAACTATTACATGAAAAACTTTAAAGAATTTGGAATAAAACCACAAATACAAGGGCTTATAGGAGAAAAAATACAAATATTTAAAATACTCAACAAAGAAATAACTATAACTGATTTTAAAATTGAGGATTCAAAATACAAAGACAAAGGAAGCGGAAAGTGTCTGCACCTACAAATAGAATTAAATGGGAATAAACATATAGTATTTACTGGTTCCTCTGTTCTGATGAATACTATAACCCAAATTCCAAAGGATAGCTTTCCATTTAAGTCTACAATAATTAAAGAAAATGATAGATACGAATTTACTTAAACAAAAATTATATATGAATTCAACAATTAGTATTAAAGAGGCAACCCTAAGGGGAAACCTTTTCATCGAAGTAAAGAACATTTTTAATCAAAAATAATATGGGACAATATTTAATAATGACCGAAAATGGAACAAAGCCTCCAAGGTATGTTCATCACGATATAAACTTAGCTGTAGCTGAAGCAGAAAGACTAAATAAAAAATATAATACCAAAACTTTCATTTTGAAAATAATTGGTACTGTAGAAACGAAACAAGTTCCTGTTACAGAATTAAAACAGGTAACTGATATTGATAAAACTGAATACCAAAACGAATTACCATTCTAAAAAATGTTAAAGGGATTCGAAGATATAACAGCAGACATTACAGAGAAAGAAAATGCTCTTGTACCAGTTATGCTTAAGGGCTTCGATAGACATATTGGAAAGGACCAGGCAATTACCAGTAAGGAAATTATAGAAGGGATTAACAACTATTCAGGAATAAAACTTAATGAAGCCAGATTGAGAATGATAATCAATTACATCCGACATCATCATATTCCAAATCTAATGGCTACAAGTAATGGATATTATGTATCAAATGACTTTAGAGAGTTGGTTGATTATTTAGAAAGCCTTGAAGGTAGAGAATCAGCAATTAGGTCATTACGTATTAATCTTAAAAATTACATCGATAAAAAGGCTAGAGGTACACAAACACAAATGAGATTATGAAAAGTAAAGAATATAGAAATTTTTTAGAGAATAAAATTGTTATTTCTGAGGATTATGGATTTGATCTTGATACTAAATTATTAAGCAGTAATCTATTCCCTCATCAAGCAACAATTGTAGAGTGGTGTTTAAAGGGTGGACGAAGAGCTATTTTTGCATCTTTTGGATTAGGTAAATCTATGATGCAGTTAGAAATTGGAAAACAATTAATTAATAGATATAATAAACCTTTTCTGATAGTTACTCCTCTTGGTGTTGTAGGTGAATTTAAAAGGGATAATGAAGAATTAAATTCTGGTTTTGAAATTAAATACATATCAGAAACAAATTCAATAGAATCAGCAGAATTATGTATTTATATTACTAATTATGAACGAGTAAGAAAAGGAGATATAGATCCTACATTATTTTGTGGTGTAACATTTGATGAAGCCTCAATTTTAAGAAACTTAGAAACAGAAACTACTAATTATGTTTTAGAGCATTTCAAAAGTATAAAATATAGATATGTAGCAACTGCCACCCCAACACCAAATGATTTCATTGAGATTCTTAATTATGCAGATTATCTTGGAGTAATTGATAGGGGTCATGCTCTTACAAGGTTTTTTCAGCGGGATTCAACTAAGGCTGGCCATCTAACATTATACCCAAATAAAAAAGAAGAATTCTGGAAATGGGTTGCAAGTTGGGCAATTTTTATTAATAAACCATCTGATCTTGGTTTTGACGATACAGGATATATTCTACCAAAATTAAATATTCATGAAATAGAAGTGAATAATCATACAGATGATGTTATAAAAAACAAGTCAGGTGATATAGTACTTTTTAAAGATACCACAAAGGGTTTGGTTGAAACATCTAGGGAAAAAAACGAAAGTATACAACTAAGAATTAACAGGGCCTTAGAATTATATAAAACCGAAATAAAAACTAATTGTATTGTTTGGCATCATTTAGAAGCAGAAAGATTAGAAATCGAGAAAGCATTTAAAGAATATAATTTGAATAGTGTATTTGGGTCTCAACCAAATAATATTAAGGAAAACCTTCTAGTTGATTTTTCAAATTCAAAATTCGAAATATTATCTACTAAACCCAAAATTGCTGGTTCGGGTTGCAATTTTCAACATGCTTGTAGTGATATGATATTTGCAGGTATAGATTATAAATTCAATGATTTTATACAAGCAGTACATAGATGTTACAGATTCATGCAAAAAAATGAGGTTAATGTATATATCATATATACTCAAAATGAAAGAGAGGTACTAAAGTCTCTTAAAATTAAATGGAGAAATCATATTGAACTACAAACCGAGATGATCAATATAGTAAGAGAATATGGATTAAATACAGATAAAATTAAAACTGACATGAAAAGACAAATATTTAATAAAAGAAGATCTGCTGTTATAGGTGATGCGATAGTATATAATGAAGATACAGTTGTTATTCATGAAGAAATGGAGGATAGTTCTACTGGTATGGTATTAACTTCAATTCCATTTGGAGATCATTATGAATATTCTGATAACTATAACGACTTCGGACATAATTATGGAAATGAAGAATTCTTTAAACAAATGGATTTCTTAACTCCTAATTTGTATAGGACACTTAAACCAGGTCGTATTGCAGCAATACATGTTAAGGATAGAATTAGATACTCTCATCAAAACGGCACTTGCTTTACTACAATATCAGACTTTAGTGGTCAAACAATTCAACATTTTGAAAAACACGGTTTCTATTTGGTCGGTAAAATCACTATAACTACAGATGTTGTAAGAGAGAACAATCAAACATATAGACTTACATGGGGAGAGCAAAGAAAAGATGGGACAAAAATGGGAGTTGGTTTACCAGAATATGTACTACTATTTAGAAAACCACCTACTGATAGTAAAAATGCATATGCGGATGATCCAGTAGTAAAAACCATTGATGAATATTTTTTATCTCAATGGCAGTTGGACGCTCATGCTTATTGGAAATCTTCAGGAGATCGATTTTTAACTTCTGAAGAGCTGTCTAAGTTTGATATGAAAAAGGTGTTTAATCTTTGGAAAGACTATGATAAAAATAACGTGTATAGTTTTAAAGAACATTTAAGGGTATGTGATGAATTAGATAAAATAGGTAGACTTTCTAAATTATTTATGACAGTACCGCCAATAAGCCCAAATGATTTAGTATGGACCGACATCAACAGAATGAACACTCTTAATGCTAACCAAGTAAACAGAAAAAAGGAGAAACATATTTGTCCATTACAATTAGATATCATTCGCCGTTTAATTAATAGATTTTCAAATGAGGGTGATTTAATTGATGATCCATTCGGTGGACTATTCTCAACTGCATACGTATCCCTGGAAATGAAGAGAAAAGTGATATCGGTAGAATTAAATCCTGAATATTATGATGATGGACTATTTTATCTAAAATCAATTGAATATAAAATAAATGTGCCAACACTTTTTTCTGTAATGGAGGTAGCATAAATGGTATTTGAATCAAAGCTCGTATTTACACCTAAAATTACAAATGGTATGGGGTTCGTTCAAAAATTTTATCATGTAACAATGGTTGTTGAACAACCGAATGGATTTGATCCATCCATTGATGATGTATGCGATGTCATAATATACCATAGCATACATGGACCTCATTTGATTTTTTATGGTGGTTGTCCACCATTATCACTATCAGAAATTGAACAAATTGTTGATAAACTATCATCAGGTGAATTAGGATTTGAGATAAAAGAAAATAAAAAGGAAGAATTCAACAATGAATTTAACCCACAACTAAATCTATTTTAAATATGGCAATGCGAGTTAATAAACTTCTTAATTATTATGAAAATGATAAACCAAAAAATTGAATTAATATATGTTGACTTATTCTGTGGTGCAGGCGGAACAACTATTGGTATTACTCAAGCTAAAATTGAAAATGAACCAATCGCAAAAGTAATTGCATGTGTTAATCATGATCCATTGGCTATAAAGTCTCATTGGGTTAATCATCCAGATGTATTGCACTTCGAAGAAGATATAAGAACACTTGATCTTACAGATTTAATAAAATGTGTAGAAGTAGCAAAAATCATTTATCCTAATGCAAAACTTTGTTTATGGGCTTCATTAGAATGCACTAATTTTAGTAAGGCCAAAGGAGGCCAACCGCGTGATGCTGATAGTAGAACATTAGCTGACCATCTACATAGATACATTTCTGCAATTAATCCAGATTATATCCAAATTGAAAATGTTGTTGAATTTATGAGCTGGGGACCATTAGATGAAAATGGTAAACCAATCTCAAAAAAGAATGGTTCTGAATGGATGCGTTGGAGAAATGAAATCAAAGATCATGGATATATTGATGATTGGAAGGAACTTAATTCAGCAGATTTTGGAGCATTAACTTCAAGAAATAGATTATTTGGCATATTTGCTAAACCTGAGTTACCTATTGTTTGGCCAGATGCAACACATTCAAAAAAACCTCAAACAAATAGTCTTTTTTCAACTCTTGAAAAGTGGAAAGCTGTTAAAGAGGCGTTGCATTTAGATGATGAGGGTATATCTGTTTTTAACAGAAAAAAACCACTATCGACAAAAACAATGCAAAGATTATTCTTTGGATGTATTAAACATATAGCTGGTGGTAAACAACACTTTATTAGTAAATACTATTCAGGAAAACCACAACATAAAAACATTTCAATAGACGGCCCTGCAGGAACTATTAAAACTATAGATGGTCAGGCTCTTGTTAAAGCTACTTTTATCAGTAAGTATAATAGTAATTCTCCAACTACAGGGACTCATTCTGGACATAGTATAGAAGAACCGTCTCCAGTAATAACTACTCAAAATAGATTAGCAAAAGTTGATGCAGTTTTTCTACAAACATATTATGGGAATGGAGGTACCCATTCAATAGACAATCCATGCCCAACAATACCAACTAAAGATAGAATTGCTCAGGTAAATCTACTGCAATATTTTATCGATAGGCAGTTTGGAAATGACTATGGAAAAGGATCCTCAATTGATAATCCATTAGGTACAATTTTACATAGCCCAAAGACCAACTTAGTTACAGCAGAAAAGAATCACTTCTTATTAAATCCAGCATGGGGAGGTAATTCTGGAGATATTGAAAAACCTTGTTGTGTGATTGTAGCCAGACAAGATAAGGCACCATTATACATAATTACCTGTGAATTTGGTGAGATTGTAGCTCCTGTTTATGAAGATGATTGTGAATGGGCTGTGAAACTTAAAGAGTTCATGGTATTATATAATATATCTGATATTAAAATGAGAATGTTAAATGTAACTGAGCTTTTATCAATTCAAGGATTCCCTAAAGATTATTATTTGGCGGGTAATCAAACAGACAAGAAAAAATTTATTGGTAATAGTGTAGTGCCTGGTGTTGTATCACATTGGATTGTAGCTAAAGTTAAAAAACTAAGAACAATTAAAGTTGCTGCTTAAATGGAAAACAATGATCAGTTAGAAGATTTATCTGCAATGATAAAGATTACAGACATACAAAGGATTGAAGCCTATAAATCCGAAAATAAGGACTTGTACAATCAATTAAATGTAAGGTATGAGTATTTAACCGATCAGTATTTCGAATTGATTAAGAAGCAACGAGAAACGGAAATGGATATATATACAGAACAAGGAATAATTAATATAAATAAAGGAAAACTAAACCTAGAAAAGGAATATGGCAAGAGATAGAATGATCAGATTCAAATTTTGGGATGATGAAAAGTTATCCTTAATCCCAATGCAGGCTAGATTGCTATTTATTGGAACATGGAACATTGCTGATGATTCTGGAGTACTTAAGGGAAACCCAAAATATATAAAATCACAACTATTCCCATACGATGAAAATTTAAGAATGTCTGAGCTAAAAATTTGGATTGATGCACTAATAGAAAACCGAATGCTGGTACCTTTTGAATATTCTGGAGAGAGCTACCTATATATTCGCAATTTCAACGTTCATCAGAGAGTTGATAAACCATCTAAGACCAGAAACGTGTCTGAGGATGTTTTAAGCGAGATTTTAAAGACACTCTTACACCATTCTGAGAGTAGTACAAGAGTAGTACCCCCTGAAGTAAAGTTAAGTGAAGTAAAGTTAAATGAAGTAGAAGTAAATACTCCTCGCGTTGCGAGTATTGAAATTGACTTTATTCAAAGATTTAATTCTATTAAAAATTCAAAGTTTAAAGTTACTTCAAAAGTAAAAAGTTCGCTGGCCGCGCGAATTAAAGATGGGTATACCTTGGAACAGATTACAGCAGCTATTGAAAATTGCAAATCAGATCAGTATCACAAAGAAAATCCCCAGTATTTAACTCCTGAGTTCATTTTACGTTCCGATAAACTCGAAAAGTATTTGAATTACCAAAAGAAAATTATTGTTAACCCTATAAACGTAAATCAAAATGCAACAGCAGAGGAATATTTGCGCACCAATTGAGTTGAAGGAAATTGAAGCCAAAAAATGGTTTTTAGAGATATGTAACTCCATAATTCCAAATTTTAAAGTGGATGATCATAATAGAAATACATTGAATAAATTCTTTCAATATACTTTCAGAATGCCAGAGTTTGAAGAAAATGGAATGAGCCTAAATAAAGGTTTGCTTCTATTGGGTCCATACGGTACTGGAAAAACAGAACTATTTATGATTATGAGAAAGGCCTTATCAATTCTTAAAAGTCCATTGTATTTTGATAATAAAGTAATGTGGCAAATAGCAAGTGATTTTACTAAAGAAGGTTTTGAAGCTACTGACATCGTAAAAGGGCATTGTTTCTTTGATGAAATGGGATTGGATGGTAGAGAAGCTGTTCAGAATTTTGGAAACAAAGTAAATATTTCGGATGTGGTAGTACTTTCTCGATACAATGATTTTAAATCAAACCAGGTATTAAGTCATTTTACTTCCAATAAAACACTTTTACAACTAAAAGACTATTTGGATGGTCGCTCTTACGATCGTTTAATGGAAATGTGCAATGTTCTTGCCTTAGATGGAGAATCAAGAAGAAAGGGAGCTGTACCTAAATCCGTTGTTAAACCTATCATTCAAAATGAGGAGAAAGAAAAGGACACAGAGATTAATATACTTCAATTCTTACAGAAACATATTGAGGATGGTAAAAGTATTGATGTGTTACCAATTACAGAGGTTTACCGATTAATGATTTTACAGGGGCATTTAATGCCTCCAAGCAATAATGAGTTTAAAAAAATGTATGAAAACAAAAAAACAGAGGCATTCAATGAATATCAAAATATGATTAAAAAGACTGTTTTTCCAGAAAAGCAGGAATGGATTAAAAGGCAAGATTCATTAAATAAAATTGATTGTCTGGATATCATTCGTAGAGTCAATAAGGAATTAATACTAAAATCACTTAAAAAGTAATATATGGCAATACTAAATTACACAACTACTATAAGCTGTGAAAAATCAATTAGTGAGATTCAAAAATGTTTAGTAAAACACGGAGCACATAAAATAGTAACCGATTATCAAAATGGCTTTCCTGTTTCACTTACTTTCTGTCTTACAATGAACAATAGAATTATTGGGTTTAATCTTCCAGCAAATTATTCTGGAGTTTTAAAAGCAATGAAAAATGATAAAAAGATTCCACGAGCTAAATGTACTAATGAACAAGCGCAAAGAGTTGCATGGAGAATTTTAAAGGATTGGGTGTTGGCACAAATGGCTATTGTAGAGGCTCAGATGGCAGATGTTGCAGAAGTGTTTTTGCCATATGCAATAACTAAAGTAGGAACTACACTATATAAAGAAATTCAAAGCAATGGAATGTTAATGTTAGGATCTTAAATTTTTTGATGATATGAAGAAAAATACATTTTCAAAAATAACTATGGCAAGCTGGGTTAGTAGAATAAGTATTCATACACCAATTGGAAACGAAAGTCACGCAGTTTTTTTAGCAAAATATAAAGGGCGATTAGTTATAAGAAAGTTCCCATTACAAATGGCAAAAGGTTTAACTAATACTAAATAGAAATAATTATGGACAATGCAAAACTTTATACCCAGGCTGAGATAGCATATGGTAGAAAACATCAAATGGTAAAGGCAGTTGAAGAATTAGCTGAACTGCAGCAAGCAATTACTAAAATAGTTTTGGCTGAAAAACCAACTAAAAAGATGTTTGAAAATTTCACTGAAGAAATAGCTGATGTGGAAATAATGGTGGAGCAGATCAAACGACTTTATGAATGTGATAATGAAGTTTTAGTTAAAAAGAAACAGAAACTGAATAGGTTAAAGTTAATAGTCGAGGATAAGCTTAATTGGGGTGATAAAAGAAAGATATTGCAGGATTTATCATTCACTAAAGCATAATTAATCAATTATTGAACGAAATATAATTCAAAATGGAAAATATAAAAATATTAGAGGATATAAATTTCTTACGCAAATTAAAGCAACATGGAGAAATTATATTCAAACAGGAATTTAGAAAGGATGATTTTGATACGGTTTTGAACAGGATGGAAATTGCATTGAAACCAAAAATGATTGAAGAGGTTGGTGAAGTAACACAAGAATTATTTGACAAGGTTCTTCAAGGAAATGACAAACTTATTACCATCGAGTTCCTTATGGAAAAGCATCCCGAGTTATTACCTCATGAAGCAAAGGACTTATTGCAGTTTGCAAATAATCATACTATTTATCATCAGTATTGTTATGGTGATGGACAAATCATGTACCCGATGTACAAAGAATATTTAAAAACAATTTAACATGGAAAAGCAAGAGATAATAGAGAATTTAAAAGAGGCAAGACAAGCATTAGTTTCAGATAACTACAAAACGTGGAGTTATGTAATCATGACTATTGACGCAACTATCCACTCCCTCACTTCACCTAAACAAGACGAACCTGAGCGAGGCATAACTATTAACCACTTTGGCAAAGTAAGTGCTGAGGAGGTGTTGAAACATACTTGGAAAAACGCAAAAGGGAAAGAAAGGTGGCTAAACGATGATAATAACGTAAAATATTATCGTGAAGATATTGTTCTCCAAGCCATGCACACCTACCCTAGTCAAGTAAACTCAGAGGATAACTACGATTTTAACGGAACTCCAATAGACCAGTTAATACTTGATGCTTGGAACAAACCTGATTCATACCAAGCGATATTAAGGGTGTTTAAAGAATGGGCTAAAACCCAATCCAACGCCGAAGCTATGAGAGAACACGCAATAGGGTTTCATGATTATATAGACAAAAGGTATTTATACAAAATTGATGGGCTATACGCAAGACCTAGTGAATCATCTTCAAATAAATATACTATTGATGAAATTTACCAAGAGTACCTAAACAATAACGAGAAATAGCATGCAAAGTAAATTTAATCTAATTGGGTTATCTAGACCAAACTCAATGACTTGTACAACAATAAATAATAAAAAGGATATTTTTTGGGTTAGCCCAAACTTAGGGGCAGAAAAATTTGAAGAATTATGGGACTTATGTCGTGGTAATTGGGAGGATAAAAAACTAGTTGTTTTAGAGCACGACGGTTTTTATGATTGTGGAGAACCTATCAATCCAAAATTTGTAAGTATCGAATTTGATAATGGTAAGGAGAAATGAAATACAAAAGAAAATTAGTTTTTACAGGCAACGTTACAATTGTAAAGCTAGATAATGGTGAAGAGATTAGGATTAAACATTGTAAATTCAACAATAAGGAGGAATAGAAATGTGGTTAATAATAACAATAATAGTAGTTATGATATTTTGTATAATCATGTATTTAACTAGGTACCCTAAATGCAATAAGGGCGGTAGATGTAATGCTGATATATCCAAAACGTCAACCAGATATTATAGCGAAAGTTATCGAGGATGTTTGGGTGGTGACACTACATTTTATTGTAGTAAATGTGGTAACAATATTACTGATTATTTAAAAATTTAACCTAACCTAACCGCACAGAAATAATGGAATATAATGCAAAGCAATTAAAGGATGATTTAATAACCAAAAGGTGTATTGAGCTCGATCAAACATTAGACGAAACTGCAAAAGAGATTGGCGTATCAAAGGCAACTTTATCTAGAATTGAAAAGCTAAGGAGTATTGATATTGATACTTTCGCAAAGATTTGCACCTGGCTTAAAACGGAGCCTAATAAATACTTTATACCAACTCAGCCTAATAAACATATTATACCATAATCATAAAGAAAATTAATGAAAATAAGAAAAGAAGTTTATACAAGAGGAACATTTGCAGCTAAAGAATTTATGCGTTTGTGTAAATCTTTAAATCAATCTTCAGAATATATTACTGGTAAAAAAGCTAAAAAGATTAGACAAGCTCTTAGAATTTATGATGCTACACAACAAGAATTTGATCAAATAAAATTTAAAGAATAATAAATGCAAGATTATGAAAGATAAGTTTTTTTGGTTGGAAATACTAATATATAACATTGGATTTGCATTATTCTGTTTATTCAAGTTTGATTTCAAAGGAATTGTGGAAGTTTATTATTGGTCCAGAATTCATATAGAATATAAGGGCAAATTTATTAGTTACGGTAAACTATCATTTCAAAGAATTATCTGTGATTTAGTTGGACTTATAACACTTTTATTACCAATATATTTATTAACATTTTAAATATAAAAATTAGATGAAAGCATATAAACAATTAACTGACTTTGTTGAAAGTTGTTCCATGTTCTTTAATGAACGCATTAGTGATGCATTAAAACGATTGACTGGGAATGCTATTGATGAAGCAGTTCAAAATGAACGTAACAAAAACATCTCTAAAGAACTTCAGGAGCTGGAGCCAATGCTTATAGAATACCGAGAGAACAAAAGAAATCATGAAGCATTCCAAGAGATCCAAATGGACAGAATAATTAAAAAGATTAAGGAATTATATAAACATCAATAAAATGAACCCGATAAAATTTAAAGGACACAATATTGTATTTGGCGAAAGTCAACCACAATACAAACCACTTCCAGCGCTGAAGCTAGAAAATGGTCAAGTAATAACCTGCTGGGAACTTTCTGATGAAGAAGTTGCAGCAATTGTTAATAATAAACAATTATTCATTTCTCAACTAACATTTAATGGTCCATTACAACCCTTAATGGCAGTAACAGAATTAAGTGATTTGGTAGAGTTTACAAACCTCGTTATATGTGAAGTTTGTGAGAAAGAATCAAAAGAACTTTACCAATGTGAAAGATGCGGTCAAATGTATTGTGATAATTGCGGTGCTAATTTCGACCAATTTTCACAAATAGATTACAATTGTTGTAAAAAGTGTGCTGAAAGAAATAAAGTGTGCTGAAAGAAATATCGAATAATGCCTAAACACCATTTTACCATATCACAATTAAATAAGCTTGGAATGTACGAAGTTTCTCCTGGTATTTTCAAAAAAAAGGTATTATTACCTGAACATGCAGATTCAACAAGTAATATACAATCAAGTAGTTATAAAAAAGAATACAAAAATCAAGGTAAAATTACCTCGAAAATAGATCCTTTCATCTTGTTCGTAATGCAGGAGTTAAATATAGAATTAGTACCAGAATTTAAGTTCCACAGCTCACGCCGTTGGAGATTTGATTATGCAATTCCTGATAAAAAGATTGCCATAGAATGTGAAGGTGGAATATGGACCAGAGGAAGGCACACGCGCGGAAAAGGTTATAAAGGCGACATGGAGAAATATAATGCTGCAGTAGAATTGGGCTGGAAACTACTCAGATTTACTCCTGATGAGTTATTAACTATTCAATCATTGGAATCTATAAGAAAAGTATTAATTTAGGTTTATGATAGAAGCACGAATAGTCGACTTAATGGATGATATCCTTGACGAAACTAAAATAGCAGCTGTACCAGCAAATGGTTCAACAATCGAATTTATATTTGATGGCGCAAAATTTACCTCAGAAGTAATTGAAACATACCCCACTCTTGACAAGGAGAACCGCCTAATACGAGTTGAAATAAGGGTTAATGTAAAATCACCTGTTGTTGATGAAGATTAATAACAAAAATATTATTAAAACTTCTACATTTGTAAAAGGATAAAAACAGTGAAGGCCCGGATTGGACCCCGAGCCTTTAATTAGATAACTGTTACTTCCTCAAGTTTGGACCTCGAGGCTAAAGCCAAGTGTATATCCAAATTCACTGCTTACAAGATATTAACCTCAGTTCACGCTGGGGTTTTTTATTAGCTAATGCACAAAAATAGTTAATTAACTAATACGTTTCGACACATGTTTTCCAACTTTTTGGAAAACCCTTAATACATCATCCTTAATAAATTGGTATTTTATTTGATTCTGTGCTTTAAACAAACATTTTATTTTTAGTGTTTTCCCAGGATGTTGAAAGATTTAGACTTTTGTCGCAATTAAATCATCATTCATATGATTCAATTCACCACCACTCAACCAGTTCTGTTCATCATTTGAAGAAATAATAACCGGCATTCGCTTCTTCGTATTGTGAATTTCTGCCATCAATTGATTTGCATCCATTGTAAGAATGCTGAAACTATTTACTATTTCACCAGTTCCATTATCAACCCATGTACTATAGATACCTGCGAAAGAAAACACATCCTGATCATTAATCGTTAATTTGTATTTTTGTTTCAGCTTTCCTTTTTCATCAAGCCATTGCCATTCGTAAAAAGCAGTAGCAGGAATTAAACACCTATTTTGCACACAATTTCGAAAAGATGGCTTTTCAGCTATTGTTTCAATTCTTGCATTCAATGTATTTTTCTGAATTTCCCTATCCTTCGCCCAAAAGGGAATTAATCCCCAGCTGTAGAACTGTATCAAATCAGGCTCTTTATTTGTTATTACAGGAAGCCTGGGAAAAGTAAATCCATTGAAGTTTCCAGTATTAAATAAACCTGGATCTTTTACCTTAGCATTATACCTAGCTTCAGTTGCAGCAATATCTATTTCTAATTGATAATTAAAACACATGATTACCTTGTTTTTTCAGTTGACTTACAATTATTCAATTCTTGTAATAAATGCTCTCTCATTTCCAAAAAACCTGATTCATCATACCCTTCATTTTCCAGTCTATCAACAATTATATTGATTTCAAATAATAAGTTTTCTCTTTTGATGAGTTCAATCGAAATGTGGGTTTCCTTTAAAAATTCAATTATTTCACTCAATAAACTCATCAATTCCTTATTATCACGCACTATCAATAATATGTTACCAAATCTATCGAGCTTCTTATTATATTCCTTTTGATTGAAATGCATAAACTTTTAACTAAACATCTAAATCTTCCTTTTGAGGAATGGATTTAAACAAATGTCTCATTTCATCAACTACTTCTTCAGAATAATTACTAAAGTCCTTTTTTGCCCATTTGTTACTGAGCCAACTACCAGCTTCATATAATTGACCAAAAGATAAATATGCACCAATATATATAACTAAGTTATTCTTATATATCATGAAATAAACCAATGTAGAAACACTAACGGTTAAGAAAAAATATATTATATGAAGCAATACATATCTAAATACATATGTATAACCAACTAAGTACCCCATATCACCACCACGATTAATTATTTCTCTGTATATATATATTTTCTCTAATTCTATGTAAGAAAATGCTTTATACGCTCCTTTACCAGCTTTTTTTAAAATTACTAATACTACTTTCTTTAAAAGGAATAAAGTAATAAAGACAATACCAGCATAAATGGTATTATCTATTACAAAGTCCCAGAAGTTTTCAGATGTCAATTTGTTTTTGAAGTATTCTGCTAAAAAGTTCATAATTATATAAGTTAGGTTGTAATTTGAAAACTAATAATAACTTTGTAAAAAAACAGAGGAGATACATTGGGTTGTATCTCCAGTCTCTACCCTCTTTGTCTTTCTCAGTTTTGGAAGCTGAGAAACAACATCGACTAAGATTCATTTTCTGTTCCTGGTATTATAGTCTAAGCTCCCACTTAGACTTTTTTTTTGTAACTCCAACAAATAGAAGTATATAATATTATAAAAACAAAGTCAAAAAACTCTTGACATTTTCATTTTTGCGTTTGTATATTACAAATGAGGAAAAAGTTTAAATTTTTTATTATATTTTTTTTAACTTCTCAAATTTAATACTTCAAATATTCACCTGTAACGTAGAAAAATTACGTTTTTTCAAATGTAAATTGATTTACATTAACTATTATGCTAAATTTTTTTACCTATTCGACCTTATAAATTATATATCATACTCCTTAAATAAGAAATATTTTGCTAATATTTTTAGCATACTTGTTATATTTGTTCTATGTCAAGTAGAGCAAGTACCATAAAAAAGGGCAAACTAACGGATCCTCAAATTAAATTCTGCTTAGAATATATTAAAGATTTTAATGCAACTCAAGCAGCAATCAGAGCTGGATATTCTCCAAAAACTGCTGTAGTACAAGCATCTAGATTGTTAAGTAAAGCTAATATTCAAGAGTATATACAACAAAGGGCACAAAAAATAGAAGAAAAGTCTGAAATAGACCTAGCTATGGTACTTAAAGAGTTTGGAAGAATTGCTTTTACAGATGTTAGAAAGCTGTTTAACGATGATGGTACACTAAAGGATATTAAAGAATTAGATCCAGACTTATCAGCAGCTATAAGTTCAATCGAAGTATATGAAGAATATGTAGGAACTGGAAACAAAAGAAAATTTATTGGATATACTAAGAAAATCAAATTTTGGGATAAAAAAGGCTCTCTAGACTCAATTGGTAAGTATTTAGGTATGTTTAAAGAATTACATGAACACACAGGTAAAAATGGTGGACCAATCGAAACAATCAACAAAATAGATGTTTCTTCATTATCTAAAGAAGAAAGAGATTTATTAATAAAAACACTTCGTAAAAATGGAGCTAACGCTTAATGCTGATTTACGAGAACTTTACATTCAAGCATTCAAGGAAGGTGATTTTGATTTTATTACAATAAGGGATGAAGTTGGGAAACACCTTAAACAGGAAGAGGCACTTAGCATTCTAACAGATTCAACAACCACCAATTTTTTGTATGGTGGTGCTGCAGGTGGTGCTAAAAGTTGGACAGGGTGTACTTGGTTAATTTTTATGTGTGAACTATACCCTGAAACAAAGTGGTTTATAGGTCGTGAAGAATTAAAGAGACTTAGAGAAACCACTCTCATTACATTTTATAAGTGTGCTAAAGCATATTGTTTTAAAAGGAATATTCATTTTAAATATAACGGACAAGATCATTATATAGAGTTTCATAATGGTTCGAGAATAGATTTAATTGATTTAAGGTTTATACCGTCGGATTTGCTTTATGAGAGGTATGGTTCTGCTGAATATACAGGAGGTTGGATTGAAGAAGCAGGAGAAGTTAATTTTGGAGCTTTTGATACGCTAAAAACAAGGGTTGGTAGACATTTGAATGATAAATATGGTCTTAAACGAAAACTGTTTATCACCGCAAATCCAAAAAAAAACTGGCTATATACCGAGTTTTATAAAAAAAACAAAGACAATATTTTGGATGAAGGAAGCTATTATTTACCAGCTTTGGTTACTGACAATCCTCATATTGAAAGTGATTATATCGAAGCCTTAAGATCAACAAAAGATAAAGCCAAAAAAGAAAGGCTTTTAAATGGTAATTGGGAATACGATGATGATCCAGCAATATTAATGGGTGTGGATTCCATTAATAATTTATATACAAATGAGTTTATACCACATGGACAAAAATACATAACAGTCGATGTTGCCAGGTTGGGTAACGATAAAACCAGAATTGGCTATTGGGATGGAATGAGGCTTGAAAAAATAATAACACTAATTAAAAAGAAAACAACCGAGGTTACAATTACTGTAAAACAATTGGCAATCACTTACAAGGTACCAATGTCAAATGTTATTGTAGATGAGGATGGTGTTGGTGGTGGTGTGGTAGACCAATTAGACTGTATTGGTTTTGTAAATAACTCTAAACCACTACCTGAGAATGATATTATACCAAACTTTAAAAATCTCAGGTCACAATGTTATTTTAAACTCGCAGACGCTGTTAATGATAATGAAATGTATATTAATACTTCTGGAGACGAAAAGGAGCTTATAACAGAAGAACTATCTGTAATTAAAGAGGTAGATATAGATTCAGACGGTCCTAAACAGATAATTTCAAGAGAGGATATTAAAAATCTAATTGGTAGATCACCAGATTATGCATCAATGATTATGATGAGAATGTTTTTTAACATCAGAAAATTGCCTAAGAAGCCAAAGGTTGGAATTTTGAATGGTTAAGGTTTAAATGTTAGTTTACCTGATTCAACTAACCAATTGATGTAATTAATTTGATGTATGTGTTCAGCTGCAAGTGCCTTTTCTTCCCTATCTTCATAAGAAATACCATATGCATCTAAATATTTTATAAATAATCCGTTTTCATAAAAATGATTAAAAAGTTTTGCAGTTGCAGTAGTGATTAGTGTTATTGCCATAAAAGTAAGTTTATATAAATCTATAAAAATTATTTTCTTTTTCATTTGGAAATAATGCTAAAAGTTTTAGTATATTTGACTGTTCTTTAAAATATCAACCCATTTGCCACGGGACGGCGATAGGAAAATCAAAAATTGTTTATTTAAAATTTAACAAAAAATGAAAGACTTATTCGTTTGTCCGCCTCCTACGGCGATTGCACAACCTGCTGCAATTACTTGTCCATTCAACTTAAACCAAACTGTAAAGATGGCTTTACAGCGTATTCAAGCATCTGCTCCTTTTGCAAATGAGGAAGCAATTCAAACTCAATCGAACTGGACCACACTAAAAGCTGCTACAGATAGCACAAAGATTATCACTACTCCATTCTTAACAAACTTTATTATTCCTCCATCTGAAGCTAATAAAGCAGGTGGAAATGATAATAGTACCGTTTTTGGTATGCCTCGTTTAAATGGAGGTAATCACGTTACTGTAACATTTGAAATTCACAATGCTCCTAACGATGTACTTGCTACACTTAGAGCACTTTCAAAAGAATCAGCAATTCAAGCAGGTTTTACAAACCTTAGTGGATATTTCTTTGATGAATTTGGAAACGTAGCATCTAATTCTAATTTCTCTGGAATAAAAATTTACAACTGGTTTATTGGAGATAATGGATCTCAAGGAAAAAACTCTCCTACTATGGCTATGGGTTCTTTTGACATGGAATTTGGTTGGTCAGAAGGTGTAATTAAAACAACACCAGACTTCAACATTTTAAACATATAAAATGAGCTCAAAGGTCAAATTAATGTGCACCAAGACAAAAAGAGTTTTGGTGCATGATTTACAACACGCGCAAAATCTTATGAATTATCAAGCCGAAAAAGGCTTTAAAGATTGGGTTATTGCAGATAAAGAACCTTGGATATTAAAAGATGGCATTATCATCAGAAGAGCTAAAAAAAAGGATTCAGGAACCAGCACACAAGACGGAGATACAACTAGCGATTAAGAACGAAAATCGCGTTAATTTCCATACCAAAACAGCTGTATCTTCTGAATACCTTTCTCCATATTATACTACCTATAAAAAATGGGTTGAAGGATTACTTCCTTCTGATAAACACGAAAAGTTTCTTCAGTTACTTACACTTCCATTATCTACAAATGAAGTGTGTGATGCTATTTTCTCAGAACTATTTAAGGTATTTAAATCCAACAATAAGAGAATAGAAGTATTGTTTTCTAGGTCTGAATATAAGGCCGAATTTTTTCAATATTTAGACGAAATTGAATTTAATGCCCAATTTGAGCAATCGGCAAAAGAGTTGATGCGTACAGGTCATAATTCTCTTATTGTTTGTGATCTTCCTGCAATTACTAATGAAGTAGATTTCACTTTAGCACGTCCATATTTCTATGCTGTATCAATTTCATCAATTTTAGATATCGAACTTAAGCCTAACGGTAAAGTTGAATATGCAATATTTAAAGATGTTACTGGTAAAGTAATTACAGTAGATACTGAGAAGTATTGTGTTTTTAAATGCGATAGTGATAATGATTCTAATTATATATTAGAATTTCAATCATTTCATAATTTGGGATATACTCCAGCTGAAATGTACTGGAAGCAGTCTATAGATTCTAAAATGCCAATTATAAAGGCATCACCAATAAATAAAAGTTTAGGAGCATTTGATTGGTTTTTATTCTTTTCAACAGCACGTCGTTACCTAGAAATGTATGCTTCATACCCGATCATAACAAGTTTTATTAATGATTGTGAGTATAAAAATGAACAAGGCAATCCTTGTGAAGGTGGTTATACTGCATATAATTTACCTGGTACCGAATTTTATGATAAAGTGAAAAATAATTCATTCACAAAAGCATGTCCAGCTTGTGAGAAAAACAAATTAATTGGTCCTGGTAATCATATTGGTGTCTCTGCACCAAGTAAGGATGAACCTAACCTTATTGATGCAGTAAAAGTAATACCAGCTGAGAGAGATTCTTTAGACTACAACCAACAGGAAGAGGAACGTAAAAAGAACTTGCTAATTTATTATAACTCTGGAGTTAAGGAATCTGATATAAAACAGGCCCAAAATGAAATGCAAATCATAAAAGGTTTTGAATCCTCACAAACTATTTGTGAAAACATTGCTGATAATGTTGCTCATATACATCGATTCATATTAAATACCTTCGCTGATTTAATGTTTGGCGAATACCATACTGGTACAATAGCTAATTATGGTGACGAATATTATGAGATTTCTGAAGATGAGTTGCAAAAAGAATATGAGTTTGCAAATAAAACTAATGCTCCAGTATATGTAAAAGAGAACATTCGAACTCAAATATTTCAACAAAAATATAAGAATGATCCACGAATGGTTGAAAGGATGAGGATTTTAAGGGATTTAGAACCATTACCAGCTTTATCTATATCTGAAGCACTTGATTTAGTTAACAAAAAAATAATTGATGCTAAATTTTTTAGTTTAAAAATAAATTTAGCTAAATTTGTTAGCATATTTGAGAGTGAGAACGGAGATATAGTAGAATTTGCCAGTATCGATGTTCCCTACCACAAAAAAATAAAGATTATAGAAACCAAATTATTAGAGTATGGACAAGAATTTGAAATCACAGCTGGACAAAGCAATTAAAGCTTTAGAGAAAGCTAATGTAGACTATTCAGCAGCACAAGAAGCATTCAATAGTGCTGAAGATGAAAAAACTAAAGAAAAGGCTGAGAAGTCATTAATTAAAGCTAAAGAAAATTTAGAAGCTAAAGAAGCTGAAGCAAATGAAGCACAAGAAGCATTCAATAATGCTGAAACTAATAGCGGAAAAATTAAAGGAAATAGAGATTCATCTTATGAATTTGATGAAAAAGAAGCTGGCATGTTTCATATAAGACATTCACGAATGGAAACTTTAGCATCAGGTTCAACCGTCGAGGACCCAGGTAGTGTAAGAATTCAGAAGTACGGTATTAGATTCATAGAGGATCAAAAAATTAACAAAGAAAAAGGTGAGCCTTCTATTTGGGATATGGGTGAAACCGTAAAGATTTTACATGATCCAACAAAATAATTTTTAATTAACACATTATAAAATGAAAAAATCAATCTTACTTATTACGCTCGCGATGTTTGCTTTTTCGGCCACGCTTGTAGCACCTACTGAAACTAAAGCACAATCAGGTTACTTGTTATCGAGTGCAGGTCATGCATCAACTGATACATTAACTAATGCTGGTACTGTTTCACAATTAAAACAAATTACTGGATATCATAAAGTAATTGCTATTCAAACAACCGTAACTAAAGTAACAGGAACACCAGCGGGAACTGTTGTTTTAATGGGTTCACTTGATGGTGTAACATATGATACTATTCCAGGAACTGAAGTATTTACGTTAACTAATGTTGCAACACAAACAGTTGCATGGCCACTAAATGTAAGCAATTACGCATACTATAAGGTGGTAACAGCTGGAAGTGGAACACAGAGTTCACGAGTCAAATCATTTTATATCATTCGAGATTAATACTCGGTATTGCGGAATGGGGAAGTTGGACATCCCGCTGGATTCATAACCCAGAGATCACAGGTTCGAGTCCTGTTTCCGCTACAAGTAGGGATACTTTAAATCCAAAATTTAATTAATGTCAAAAAACGGGAATCATGACAAAAGAAGAAATTCAAAAGGGACTGGAAGCAAATCCAGATTTAAAAAAAGACTTGGTAGAATTAGTTGAAACTGAAGCTGTCGAGCATTTAAAAACAAAAGGGCATGTAATTAGAACAAAGGATGAGGAAACTACCTTTTTAGCTAATTACGAAAAAGAAAAAATCGATCCAAGAGTAGAAGAGCTTTATTCTGGTATTGATAAAGATATTCATAAATCAACTGGTATTCCAAAAAATACTAATGAGAAAACTTATGAATATTTAAAACGTGTATTAAACCCATTAGTAAATGAAGTTAATACACTAAAGAAACAAATTGAAAGAGGTTTGGATAAAAATGGTGATGAGTTATCTAAACAACAAATCAAAGCTTTAGAAGATAAGTTAGCTGCCAAAGAATTAGAGGTATCTAATTTAACTGAACTAAAGAACAAAGAGGTTTCTGAATTAAAACAAAACTTCACCATTAATGAAGCTTTAATTGGTAAGAAAATCGCGGTACCTGCAAGTGTACCAGATGATAAAAAAGCAGCTTATATAAAGCAAAAAAGGGATTTTATTTCAACTCAGTTTAAAGCGAATAATACAGCTGTCGAACAAGATGGCAAAATCGTTTATAAACAAGGTGACAAAATTAGACTTAACAGCAAAACCAATCAACCAATGACAGCTGAAGAAATCATAGAAGAAGATTTTCAGTTTGAATTTGAGATTGAGAAGAAATCAGCAGGTGGTGCTGGTGGATCGGGTGGAGCTGGAGGAGAAGGCAATGCTGAAGAATCAGAAGTTACGGATAAAACTACATTATATGCTTACCTAAATAAAAAAGGTTGGCTAGTTGGTTCTGATGAATGGCAAAAAAATCTTACGAGAATTGCCAAAGAAAAAAATATTACAATTTAACAGCAAGGGATAGCTGACACAACTAACAAAATTATTTAACATTTAAAAAACAAAAAGATGTCATTATTAGCTACCTTACTGCCAGATGCAGTATACACGTTAGGGCAAGAATTTAGCTTTAACGATCATGAACGTAGAATGAGCGATTATTCAGCTCTTCAAGCGTACATCGATGGATCAAGCAAGTTATTGCCAAAATCCCAAATTGAAGCATTAGAAACTGCTGCTTCACAAACACAAAAAGTTGCTGTTTTAAATCGTTATGGTGCAACAGTTATTTCAACACCATCATGTACGATTACACCTGATGAAATAACATCTGCGTTTAAATCACTTACGTGGGTTGGAAAAGGTTTCAGCATAGGAATAACCGAATCTGATTTGAAAAAAAATTATATTGGACGAAGAGAAGCATTTGAACACCAAATGAGAGAAGGTTTAAGGGCTGTATTTGAAAGTTTAGATACTTTGGCAGTTACCTCATTGGAAGCAAATAAAGCAACTGTTAATGATTCTACAATTTATCCAATTGTTGGAAATGCAATGCAGGTTGCTAATGCTCAAAAAGATAAATTTTACCAAAATGTTCCAGCAATTCTTAAGAGAAATGACTTAGGTATGAAATATCTAGATATTGCGAATACTGAAGCAATTGTGATGGAAGCATTTTTACAAAACCAAGGTGCAGGAAATAATCAAAATAGCCAGTATCAGTTTTTAAATCAAACTCCATATAGATCAAACAGAGTTGTAACTGAAGATGGAGTTGCAGAAACACATTACTTAGTAAAACAAAATGCATTAGGCGTTTACAACTGGAATCAATATGAAGCTCAAATGGGTAAAAAGATTCATGATGGTAATGGATGGGATCAATTTGTTGATCCAATTATGAAACGCAAATGGGGAGTTTATTATGATAATAAATGTGAGGATGGAAAATTCGTAGAAAAAATGACATTCTTCTCTTATTTCTGTTTCATTAATGCTTATTCATCTAATGGAGCTACTCCAATATTAAAAGCAGAAATTTTAGCTGAAGTTTAATAAGGCTTAGTGTTTGTAAAATAAATCATAAATGTAAAAAGCCTGGAGTTATATTCAGGCTTTTTTTAATAACAGCAAAATGTATCAAAAATCAGAAATAGCATGTTTAGCTGAAACTATTTCGATAAATGGAAGTGTCGGTACTGACTACGAACAATTATCAGATTCTTTATCTCCAATAACTGCTATCGAAAACGTAAATGATGTACATCCGCTAATTACTCCTGAGAATATTTCATCATGCTTTAGAAATGCAGATACTATGGGAATAAATGCTTGGAGTAGTTCTACACCATATTTAAAAAACCAAAGGGTTTCACATTCCAGTAAAATTTGGAAAGCAAAGCAGAATAATACAAATCAATCACCTACAGCTCCTAATTCTGTTTATTGGGAGGAAGTATCTATTGTATCATCAAGATTAACCGAGATAGTTAGTTCTGCATGTAATAAAATGCTTAAAAAGGTATTTGAATTCAAGCAATTAAATCAAACCGTAAAAACCATACTCGAAGATTTCTATTTGTTTAATGGAAGGGCCGATATTTCAAATATGAATGCTAATCTTAATAGATTAGTTGGATTACGTATAAATGTAAGAGATCCAAAGGATATTGCATTATTAATTAAACAGGTATCATTGCAATTAGTAGGTGATGAAGCACAATTTAATATATACTTGTTTCATTCATCCAATAAGAATTCTATTCACACCATTGAGGTAAATTATCAAGAAAATGGAACTGTAAAGTGGTTTGACACAAACAAGCTTTTAAGTTATGTTTCTACAAATATTGATTCTGGTGGATGTTGGTACCTGGTATATTCAGAAGCTGATATCAACGGATCTCAATCTTTGAAAAAGGATAAAGATTTTGTAACACCTCCAGATTGTTCATCATGTGATTTCACATACTATACAAATTATGTAAAAAGAAGTCAATTTGTAGATATTCAACCTTTTTATGTTGATGAGGGTAAATATAATTCTGGAGAATTGTGGGATATTGAAAATGAAGTTTATGTAAACAATAACAATTTTGGATTAAACTTCTCAATGACTGCTCAATGTGATTTAAGCAACTTTATTTGTAGGAATAAGAATGTGTTTGCTGAGGCATTGGCTTACCAGGTAGCTATTGATATACTTGGTGAGTTTTGTAATACAACCAGAAGTAATCAATTAGCCGATAAGGTGAGGAGTGATGCTTATTTTGCATTAAAAGGTGATAAGAATACTATGGATTCTGGATTAATTAAGGAATATGAGAAAAAGATAAAATCGGTTTCCTTTAATATATCAGACTTAAACAAAAATTGCTTACCGTGCGAAAATAAACCGCGTATTAAATATGGTGCGATATGAAGAAATTCAAATTAAATAAAGGTATTGAAAAGGAACTTAAACATATAGCAAATGGTTTACCTATTCTATATGATAGATCAACGATCGATAAACTTACAACTGGAAGAGATTTAAAACTTACAGGATTTACTGTTAATGATAAGGGCGAAGAATTACAGGACGATAAAATGTATCCACTTCCAATGCCAGTAATGATTCAACGTAACCATTATAGAAGGCTTAAAAAAGCTTATGAAAGTGGTGGAGAACCATTAGTGATTGAATATATCAACAAAACAAAAAAAGAAGTTGTAGAGCTAGAATCACAGGAATAATGATAGTTAAATCTAAAGGTGTTTTATACAATATTCCCAAAGTGGATATGTCTAGATTCATTTCAGGTCGAATAAAAGACATTCCATTCGAAAAGATATTGAGAGAGCTCCTAGAGGATAAAAAAATTCAAATTGTCGACTTAAACACATTACAGCTTGAAAAGGGTCTTAGAGCTGATGGTAAAGATTTAGGAGTATATAAACAATTTGCATATAAGCAAAGATTTAGACCAGTTGACTTAAAGGATAAAGAAGATTTCTATAATTCTATTCAAGTTAAAATTAATCAAAGAAGTTTGGAAATGTATGCTACTGATTCGAAAACAGATATGTTGCAGGATAGATATGGTGATGAAATTATAGGACTTTCTGATGAGGCAAAACAATACATCATAGATGAAATTAGACAAGAGTTTATTTCAATGGTTAGAAAATCAATATTAAAATAATGTTTAGAGTAGTATTACCGATATTTTATCGAACTGAAGAAATGGTAAATGCACCAGAGGATGTAGAATTCAAGTTTACGGAATATGATGTAAAGGATGTTATATTTTACGATATAACGGCACTCGGTATATATACTGAAGATGGAAATGATTATACCACTATTCATTCACAAGGTTCTATTTTCTATTCACCTATGAAAAGAATTGAAATGGATAAATTAATTATGAAAGCAAAAAGCCAATTCTTATTACAATGAGCTACGTAAATCAAAAAGTTTTAACAATACCAAATCCAAGAGGACTAGATAAATCAATTGCTTCATTACAGCAATCCCTATCATCTGTTAATTACCTTTCTAAAATATTTGGAAGAGCATATATATTTAAAGAAAATAGAAATGATTCTGTAGTTATAGTGCCAAAAGTATATACAGGAAATAATGAATATGAAAATGTTATTGTAAATGATAACTATACATCAATGTGTTTCTTTGTAGCTACAGGTCCATCAACTCCAATTGATTATGTACACAATAGTATTTCTAATTCATACAAACGCGAAATAGCACTTATTTTCTGGGGAAACTTAAAAAAAATCAATCCTTCACTCAATTACGTGTTTTCAGAATTAATCAAATCTGATTTATTAAAGGCACTTTCTAATAACGCTTATATCAATACTATCAATAAAATTGAGGATGATACCTATGAAAATGTATTTAAAGAGTTCAGGGGCTCTGAAAAGCTATATGAAGGCAGAACACAATACTTAGAATATCCATATACAGGAATTAGAATTGATCTAGAGGTAAAATTTGATGATGGTTTCTCTTGTAATGCACCTAGCGCAAATCAATAATTATGAAAGAAGCATTAATATTTTCTATAATAGTAGCCGGTTGCTTTACTACTATTATTCAAACACTTGAAAAGTGGAATTTTTCGGAATGGTTTAAGGTAAGAACTAAAATAAATGTATGTTATTTTTGCATTTCATTTTGGATATCAATAGCCTTGGCCATTATATTCTTTTATTTTAGTCCTGGTATTAATTATTGGTCATTTTTATGTCCATTAATAATACCCGCATTAACTTCATTTTTTCACAATTCACCAATTAAGGGTTTATGAAAGTAGTAACAATAGGTAATAAGGAATATAGTTTTTTTGATAACATTAAAGAAACTCCTGAGTTTAGATGGCAAAAGGCTCAAATATTTATTGCTCATGAGTCTGGGATAGGAAGTTCTATGGATTCTATACCATTACATTATTCTAGGTTTTTTCAATATATATCTGCTGGAAAAGTTGATTTACTCGCTGAAGAAGCTAATAATTTATATTTCAACTGGAATTCTATCATAAATAAAATTAATTACAAATCTCTTTGCCTGGTATCTTTTATTGAATCGATAGATAAAGAACCTTTTTTACCAATTACTGATGATGATTATTTAAAACAGCATCATAGGCTATTGGAAGATGGAATTACAAATGGAATGCTCGATGATCTGATCGAGGAAATAAAAAAAAAATTGATGATGAATTAGATTATTATTTCCCAGATTCTTCCAACAAGGCTCTTAATGATATTGAAGATTTCAGAAAATTAAACCTTTTAATACTCAAATATGAATTATCACAGGATCCTGTTATTCTACAGGAGATAAAAACATTAGAGGCCTCAATTTTAGAAAAGAATAAGCCACTTAATTTCCGATCAAACGATGAAAATAACTTTGTTGTAACTGCTGATAAACAGTTTTATAAATCTATTGCCATTTTAGAGGATAATGGGTTTATTATAGATAAAAAGATAAGCATGTTTGATTATAAAGTTAAAATCGAATATATTGAAGAAAAAATTAGAATTTCACGTGCTAAATTGACTAATAAAAATTAGAATTTTATTACCTTGCAATATGCTAAAACGGCTATTTACATTTATTGCAAGCCTTAGAATTGTATCTATAAAGGAAACACCACCCAAAGAGCAACCTTTATACAAACTAGATATTTTTGATTTATATAAACATCCAAATTTTAACAGCAGGGTATTAGATATTGTAAAACTATTAGATGCTGAGCAATTTTATACCGTTACTAATCCAGATAAGGTAAATCCAGCTAGATTATTAGAGGAAGCGGATTACCAATTTTTTATTTTCAATTATTTAGACCATGAAGCTCATCAATATGCATACATATTTTGGACTAATATGACTTCATCACATGCAAGAGATATTTCAGACGAAGTTATAGAGTGGAAATCGGCACAAGAAGATATTGAATGGGAAATTAGAAAAATATTGGACTAAATATTTTATATTTGTGTAACACTTCTTACTGAGCTATGGGACGGCATTCGTAAGGGTTTAATTTATTAGTAAAAATTAAATTCTTTAATGCCATGAGTAACCCAATTAGCTTTCAAGAGCTTTTCGATTTAGATGGAATGGAAGCTGGCTATAAGCAACTTCTAACAGCTGAGCGTGAGTTTTCTACACAAGCAAATAAGGACTTATCTATACTTGGAAAATCCGTTCAAAACCTAAGGGTTGAAATGGAGAAGTTGATTCGTGAATTTGAATCACATAGTGTTGCAACCGATAAGAATTCTAAAGCCCTAAAAAACTTAATAGAGCAGAAAGATAAAACTATTAAGGCATATCGCGATCAGATGGCCGCTATGGAGGCTAATCGTAAAATCCAAGATGAGGTTACTCAATCAATTTCAAGATTAAAAGAAGAGAATAAAAAACTCAATAAGGAATTAATTGAAAATAAAAACAATACCACTTTATCAAAAATTGAGGCTGAAAAACTAGCAAAGGCTAAGTTAGATCTAAAAAATAAAACTACTGAAGAGGCAATAGCTACAAAGCAAGCAGCTACTAATATGAAGATTGCTGCAGGTTCTTATGATGAAGCTAATTTAAGAGCGAAGGAATTACTAAAAACAATTAAAGCAGCTGAAGGTGGATTTACCTCACAAAGTCCTGCAATTCAAAAAAACATTTTAGATTATAAAGAATTAAGTACCCAATTGTTAAAATATGAACAACAATTAGGTATTAATTATAGAAATGTTGGAAACTATAGATCGGGTTATAATGGATTAGCAAATTCTGTAAATCAAATTACAAGAGAGTTTTCTGCATTCAATTACTCTGTTAGTACAGGTTTAATGGGTCTATCTAACAACTTACCAATATTTACAGATCAAATTAAAGCATTAATTGATGCAAATAGACAGTTAGTTGCTGAGGGTAAACAACCAGTAAGTATATTAAAAACACTTGGAAGTGCTATCATATCATGGCAAACTCTTATATCACTTACAATTACTGGTCTAACTGTATTTGGCCCTAAATTATGGGAATTAGCAAAAGGGTTATTTGGTTCTAAAGAAGCTTTTGATGCATCTAGAGAAAGTATTAAGTTATATTATGAAGCTTTTAAAAATTCTTCATATGTACAAGCAATAAATGATGTTAATCAACTTCGTACTAATATTGATCTATATCATAAAGGCTTGATTTCTGGTGAACAAGTTGTAAAGCAATATAATGAGACATTAGGAAAAACAACTGGAGAAATTAAAAATATTAACCAAGCAGAAACTTTCTTAATAAATAATTCAAAGGCATACATCAAAATGATGTATTTAAAAGCTGCTGCAACACTTGCACAAGAAGAAGCTGCAAAGTCATATGTCAAACAACAACAAATACTTGCTGATAGAACAAAATTTTATGCAGAAAAAGAGGCCGAAATAACTAAAGAGGAAATAAAACATATTGCTGGACTTGAAGCATTAAGAAGACCTGAAAATTCAATTAATCAAGATAGACTCATTACAGAAGCAAAGGAATATTTCGCCAATGAACGTAAGAAGATATATAACAAACAAATCGCTGAAGAGTTAAATGCTGAAGAGGAAAAGAAAAAAGCATTCCTTAAAATAACTAATGACGCATATACAGAGGCAGCAAAAATTGCAGAAAATAATAATCTTGATCTATTTAATAATGTTGATACCGAAAAGATAATTGGAGCGTATGCACAACTTAAAAATGAGGCCTCTAAGTTTGAAGAAGAAATACAGAATTTACTTGCACAAAGAAAAACCGTACCTGATACATTAATAATAAGACTTAATAAAGTAAATGAACTGATAGCAAGTATTGATGCTCAAATGAATTTACTTGCAAATCCAGATTTAGGAAAATTTAAATTAGATCCTCCATCATTAAATCCTGATGAATTTGCAGCTGAAACAGAATCATTAAAAGATGAATACTTTGATTTTCAAGATTGGCTTACTAAAAACGATGATGAAAAAAGTGCAGAAAGAACTAAAAAGCGTAATGCTGATATAACTGCAGCAACTGATTTCGCTAAGAATAATGGACTGGAAGTCGCTGAGGTTTATAATGATTTTTTAAAATCAGGGTATGAAACATTTGCTAAATACGAAGAAGCAAAAACTAAGAAAAAGAGAGATGAAGAGGGTATTAGAAACAGAATAATGCAGGAGGTGATAAATCTTGGTACTACTCTTATAAATGGATACTTTGAATTAGAACAAAATAATAATGCAGCAGCATTGGAATCTGCTAGAAGGAGATTTGAAGTAGATACTCAGTTAGCTGGTGATAATGAAGAAGCGAAAAAGAAAGCTGCTAAAGCATATGATGCTGAAGTAAAAAGAATAAACAGGGAAAAAGCACAAAATGAAAAACAGCAAGCTTTATTTAGTATAGCTTTAAATACATCAATAGCAGTTGGTAAATCAATTGCAGAATCACCATTAACTTTTGGTTTGCCATTTTCGGCATTTGCATTGGCACAAGGAGTTATTCAAGCTGCATTAGTTACATCGAGACCTATTCCTCAATACTATAAAGGTGTTGAATATTCTCCTGAAGGACCAGCTATTGTTGGTGAGCATGGTCGAGAATTAATCAAGGAACCATCTGGTAAAATGAGATTAACTGGAGATAATGCAGAAATGACTTATTTACCAAGAGGATCAAAAGTATTTACAGCTACAGCAACAAAAGACCTTTTAAAAAGAGCTGAAATTCAAGCTATGATTAATCATGAGAAAAGCTTTAACTCAGAGTTAAATAATAAGATGATTGAATATAATATGATTACTCATACTACAAATTCTACTAATAATATAACATTGGAAGATATGAAGGAAGCATTTAGTACATCAGTAAGCAAGTTGCCACTTCAAATATTTAATCTAGATGAAAATGGATACAGAAGAGCTATAAGTAAAGGTAATTCAACACAGATTATTAGAAATTATAATAAAAATGCCTGATATAAATTTATATTCTGGAGAAGAACAATTTCGATTAGTAATCGGAGGCGACTATTGGGTAATTAGAGAACCCGAAGGATGGGATCAATATATGTTGGTTACAACAAGAGATCCAAATAAGCATGGTTTTATTACCACTATGACCAATGATGATGTAGTTCTTAAATTTTCAAAAGAATCTGGAAAAGACTATATCGATGCTGAATATGCTTTGAATGGTCCTGATGCAAACATTGTATTGCAGTTTGGATTATGGGATGGAGTTACTTTCGAAGAGCAAATATCTATCCGTTTAACCCTAGAAGAATATGAAAAGTACCATAACTATTCAGAAATGGGAGGGAGTACAAGTGAAAGTATAGAATTATTCAGAACAAGATTAGATTCTAAAGCCGATTTAAATGGGAATAGAGATTTTAATGATAATGAAATTGCACCACTTGATGATAAAGAGATAGTATTTCATTCTAAGGTCCTTCAAAAAGAATCTAAAATCACAAAAAGTATTACCGAGACTGCATCTGAAAGTGTGGCAAATAATAATCCAGTTAGTTTCTTTACAGTTCTCAATCTAAGTAAAAACTTCTATGGATTATTGGGATTAGATTTTGTTGAACCTTCAGAATTAACAGATGTATATACAGGTGCAACTGGTGTAACTCAAAGTGATTTCTTAAGAAAATCTCTATTTCAATATAAGGCAAAAGAGCGTGGTGAGCATCTAATAGATATCGATATTACAATAAGTGCAACAATTAAGTATACAATTTCTGCAACACCAGAGTTATTGGATGATGTATTTTATGATAAATCGGATTGCTTATTGAAAATTGAACTTATTTTAAGAATAGGAACAAGTGAAGAAGTAATATATGAAACCTTTACAACTGATTGTGGTGATGATGAGTTAATTATTACTGATCAACATATAGTTGAATCTAGAACTAAATTTATCAATCAAAATGAAGAGGTTCAGCTATATTTAAAATATACATATGTACAGACATTATCATCTTTTGTTAATATTAAAAGTGTTAATGTTTTATTGGAATCTTATTTAACAGTAAACCAAGGCTCATTTTTAAAATTTACTGCCATAACTGAAACAAGATATACAAGCGGTGGTGTAGCTATGATTTATGAAGCATTTCAAAAATGCTTACAAATAGTAACAGGTAAAAAATATCCATTAATATCCAATTTTTTAGGTAGAACAGATATTGGTTATGTAAATAATGGTTGTGGTTCGAAATATTCATTAACAAATGGTAAGAAAATTAGATCACTACCATTAGAAGAATCGCATTTAAAGTTTAGTGGAAATGAATTCTTCAATTCTCTTGATGCAATATTCTGTTGTGGTATGGGAATAGAATTATCAGAAGGTAAATTCTATTTTACTGGAGAAATTTCAGATAATAAGCTTACTACACAGTTTTTAATTCCAGAATATGATTCTGGTGAATTAATTTTTTATGTCGATGGTGAAGAATCTCCAATAGGTAACGTAACAGAAGTATCTATCTTATCTGGTAGTGGAACTTCTGATGATCCATATGTATATTCTTGGTCAAATACTATTGATGATTATCCAGCTCAATTATTTGCTGTTGTTGTAAGTAGCATGGTGGGTAAAGAGATTGTTAGATTTGAAAAGAGAGAATATTTTTATAGAGATATTGAGCTATTTACAATTCCTGCTTCTCGAATAAATAAAAAATCATATCGCGAAACTTGTAATAGTGACATAATCTTCAATGAAGTTCATATCGGATATAAAAAATATCCAGAAAATGAACTAAATACCTTGGATGAGTTTAATACTAAACACGAATATTTATTACCATTTAAAACTCAAAAAAGGAAATTAGAGAAGTTTTGTGATTTTATAACTTCAGGATACGCAATTGAATTTCAGAGAAGATCACAGTTTTCAGATGAAAAAACAGGTAAAAGTGCTGTAGCATATGATGATGATATCTTTCTCATTGCACTATCAAATGAAGAGTATCAAATACCTGCATTCTATTTTATAGACAATCAAATATTCCTGAACCAAAGAATAATAAATCCTCCTGCCATACCATTTACAATTGAAATAATGGCTTTACCAGGTGGTACAACATCTAATGCTGGTATATATACAGTCAATAGTATTGAAGATATAGGATTTCTTCCATACACCTCATTGTTGACAATTGATGAAACATTAACTACTGAAATTCCTGTATTAACAGTAGTAAAATATACAGCAGGTGATTATACTCCAGAAAGGGCCCAACCATTTGATATTGTTAATAATATAATAGGTCCAAACTCAGCATACAATTTGAGGTTGTCACCAAAAAGAATGTTAATGAATTGGGCTAGATGGTTCAATTCTGGACTTTTTCACAAATCAGGTTCACAAGTTGTAATTAACACATTCACTAAAAACAATATAATTTCTGGTGGATTAGAAACTCAGTTTAATGAGGCTGAAACTTGTAACCTTGGAGACGATACTAAAGCTTTAATAGTAGAAAATAACAATGAATCTCTATCTAATCTTAATAGTAATCAAAAGTTACTTAAACCATTTAGAATAAAATTATCTGCAAGATTGACATGGAGTGAGGTTCAATACATTAGAGATCGACTGAAAAAGGGTTATTTATCGAATGCATATGGTTATATAAAATTTGAAGATTTAGATGGTGTTCAAAAAAAGGGTTTCATCGAAAGTTTGAAGTTTAATCCTAAAATAGAAGAAGTAGAATTTACATTATTAGAAAAAGCTTAATAAGATGCCTAGAAGTTATAAAAATCAACCATCGGTTAATAGATTTAATTTTATTAGATGGTATCAAGACCTTAACTTAATTAAGAATGGTGAATTTGCTGTTGGTAGTGGTAACAATTTTACAAATTGGTCTAAAACAATTCCCACTCATACAAATATTTTAAAATATTCTGATGATTTAACGAATGCTGTATGGAGTAAAACAGATTTAACTGCAACCACTAATTCAATAACTGGTTCTGTTGGAAATGCTTTCAAGCATATATTTTATCAATTACCAGGAGGATTATCTGGTAGTTATACATATCAATTTAAAGCCAAATATGATACTCAACAATTTATACAGGTATTGTGGAGTGGAGAAGGCCATTATACAAATATAGACTTAGTGAATGGTGTTGTTGCATCTTTTAGTGGGGAATCATCTACTATTGAGCCTATTGGTGGAGGTTATTTTTTAATTAAGATAACATTTAATGCAACTGTTACTGATGGACATTTTATTTCTTTAATTGATTCTCTTGCTTCAGCTAGAGCTAGCAATACAACTTCAACAAATAAAGTATTCATAAAAAATCAAATGTTAGAACCTGGTAATAAAGCTAGTTCATACATTCCAACTACATCATCATCTGTTACCGCTGATGATGGAGAAATCATACCAGCAACTAGATCAAATCTATTATTATATGCAAATGATTTTACTAATGTAGTTTGGAGTAAAATAAACTCGGCAATTATAGGAAATAAACTAGTTGAAGATGTAGGTGTTTCGCAGAAATATATTTTACAATCTTATTCAACATCTTCATTTGCACCATTTACATATTCTGAATCTATAAAGGCTGATGGAAGAAATTATGTAAGATTTGGTATGACTGATGGTATAAGTGATGCTTATGTTGATGTCAATTTAATCAATGGTACCACAAATAATATTACAGCATTAGGCTCATGGTTAAATCCAGTTGCTGTAGTAAAAAAAGATAAAGATAATGATGGTTATTGGAGAATATCTTTTACATGTACTAAAGGTGATGGAACAAATATATACCCTATCATTTATATTTGTAATACTTTAGGTAATACTTCTTATAATGGTGATGGTACAAGTGGTATATTATTAAAAAATGCACAATTAGAACCATCATCAATTGATACAGAATTTATTCCTACTACTTTTTTATCAGTAACAGTAAATGATGGAGTTTCAAATTCAAGAGCTATAAGAATTAATCGTGGTGTTAAAGATACAATTGGATTTAACCAATCTACAGTATTGGGTTCAGCTGGTAAATATAAGGTAGAGTTTTGGGCTAAAAAAGCAACTCAAATAAACCCAATTATAACTCTTAAATCAGATTCTTCAAATTTCCAAAGTTTCGAGATTAATTCCACATCATTTCAAAAATATGAAGCTGAATTAAATGCATTGCTTGCTGATAATCAAATTAGCATTACAAGTGATGTAGATAATTCATCGGTAATTATAGATAATGTGGTTATTAAGGAAATTAAAACTGGTGAGAATGTAAATATTCCTAATCCATATAAAATTAATCCTGGAATGTACTCAATGCCAATACTTACACCAGGTGATATTTTAAGGTTTTATATAAACTTTGACACACCCATTACTGGAATTACCAAATCGGATATAATTCCTGCTTTATACACAGCAAATGGTGAAAGGGTTTATTCTTGGAGTACAAGTGTTCTTTCTGAGATTACTGTTGGTGCTGGTAAACATTATTATACAAATGACATTGATTTATCAGTTTTAAATAGCCTATCTGAGGGTATATACTATCTGGCCTTATACAATACAGCTACTGGAAATATTCTATATACTTCTAATTATTTATGGTTATTAAAAGGTACAAGTTCATACGATTTATCTTCATATATAGAGTTCAGGCATTATAAAAATATTTTCAACTTCCAATATGAACATAACGATCTAACAAGTTATATGCAAAAGTTTAGGATCATGTTATTGGAAAAGGAAATTCTAAATGGTGGTGAAGTTTCAACATATAGAGAGATATCAACTGGTAAAACCCGATTAACTAATTCATATGATGAAAGAGTAGTTAAAGCTGAAACCTATTATTTTGATAGAGAAATGCATGAGGCTGCAGATGTATTATTTAGGCATGAAAATATAACCATAAATGATAAATCATACATAGCAAAAGGGTTCTATTCTTCTAATCTAGAACAAGTAAATGCATTATCTAAAGGAGAAATTGAATTAATCGATCAAGAATTTTCTGAATTAAATAAATAACGATGGAACAACAAATTAAAAAAGAATCAGCATCATATACGATTGTAAATGGTGCAAATGAAAATCAAAAAAAATCTGTAGATATAAATTTGACAAATAAACAATTCACCATTGAAGATAAATCTGGTGTACTTAGAAATAAGGGTATAAGTATAAGTATTGGTGGAGCAACTGATTTAGATGCATTAAAGGATCTACTTAATTCTATTAATTCAGCAGTTAAATTAATAGAAGATGAGTTTGAAGCACTTTTACCAGCTCCAGAGGAACCAAATGTAAATGATGAAAATAACCAACCAGAAGAATAATTTATAAATAATTAAAAAAATTTGTTTACAAATGCTAAAAATATTAGCAAATAATGCTAATTTTATAAGCATTAAAAATATTGGCAAAAAAATGGAAAATAACCATCCCTATACACTATTCATGTCATTCTTATGCTGGATTACTGGATTTGCATATTCAATTGTATCTGGTATTACTCAACAAAAACTATCATCAGGTTTAGATTTAGTTATAAAAGCTCTAACAATAATTAGTATTTGTTATGTCATTTATTGGCATCGAATTCAAATAAAGAAATCGAAAAATGAAAAGAATTTCAAAGGGTGAAAAGAATTATATCATTAAGGTAACAGCATTTGGTTTATTAATGATAGTTATTGTATTGGCAACATTGGCTATAGTTTCTGTATTAATTAAAAGCAAAATTATATAATGGCAAGTTTTGATATAGCATATAAAATTACTTGTGGACACGAAGGTGGATTAGTTAATCATCCTTCAGATCCTGGTGGATTAACCTACAAAGGAGTTACATTCAGAGACCATAAGAATTGGAATGGGTGGCAATATATTAAGAATGGAAAAATTACTGATCCAACAGCATTAGAATTCGAACACAGAAAACTTTATAAAGAATTGTATTGGGATAGTTTTAATGGTGATTTAATTAAGAATCAGTTAATCGCAAATGAAATATTTGATACAGGAATTAATCAAGGTACTGGTATTGCAGAAATGTTTCTTCAGCGTGCATTAAATGTTACCAATAAAAACCAAACGCTATACCCTAATCTAAAAATTGATGGTGAGGTCGGCCCAAAAACAATTTCATTTTTAAATACTCATCCAGATCCCAAAATAGTATTAAAGGTTTTAAATGTTTTGCAAGGTGCTAGATACGTGAGTTTATGTGAGGCCAATGAAAGACTTGAAGATTTTATAACTGGATGGATTAATAATAGAGTAGCAGTTTAAATTATAAATAAGATGATAGGAAAATTTGACAAGCCACTTCCTAAGCGTTTAAAACGTGCGATGTTGGCATTTAAAACAATGGTTGGTGTAATAGCAGTATCTGAATATGTAAGTAATAACCCAAAGTTTGCTTTTTATGCTTTAATAGCTGGTGCTATAATTGACTTTGCTGTAGAATCATTATTTGGAGAAGAATAATGGCAAAGAAAATTAATAATTGTGATACATGCGGTTTGGTATATGTAAACAAAGGGTCTGGTACTAAAATGCATAAACATTGCACTAATTGTAATGAGGATAAGCAGGATGAATTCGAAAAAAAAGTTGTAAAACAATCAAAAGGAGAGGAGTTATAATAATGAGTCGTAAAAGAATTTATATATTGTTATTAGTTGTTCTATCACTAGAACTAATATCATGCCGTACTCGTACTAAAAACGTCAATAAAAGTGAAGTACACAAGGAAACACAATCCTCAAGTGTTAAGTCATATTCAAATGAGTCTGAAAGCAACACTTCAATTGAACAAAGTAGTGAGGAAAACACAAATGAATTTGAAAATAGCGAGTTTGAATCAGAGATAGTAACCAACTATGATATAGTTAAAAATGATGATGGTACCCACTCTTCATTGCCAAAATCAACTACCATACGAAATAAGGGTAATTCCTCAAAAAAAGTAGAATCCAATAAGTTAGATAGTACAAAAATCAATCAATCTAATAATTCAAATATTGATAGTACTAATAATGATAATCTAACATCAAAAATTGATAGTACTGGTTTGGATAAAAGTGTTAAAGCTGAAGTGTCAATGAAAACAGTTACTTTATGGGGTATTGGAATTGTAATTTTATTTTTTGTGTTTGCTATAATTTATAGGTATAGAAAATCAATAATACCATATTTCAGATTTACAAAATAGATTTCTCATAATAGTTTAGTATTAGGATACATATTAGCATCCGAAAGGGTGCTTTTCTGTTTAAAACTCAATCGTTTTACCTTTAATTTTAGAATTGATTTTTTGGCCTAAATTTCTTTTATAGTGATCATAACTACTTGTATCACGGTGTCCAGTTAAATCCATTACTTCAGCATCTGTAAATCCGTTCATAAGTAAATCTGTTACTCTTGTGTGTTTCCAAGAGTACATTGTATATTCATCACCCAGATTTAACTTTTGTTTGATTTCTTTGTATTTAACAGTATAATAATTTTTGGAAACTGCGAACTTACCAGGCATTGCATCTTTTGAGAAAATATAATATTCATTAGGGTAATCTTTGATATGAAGCTCATTTTTTAACATTAATTCAAATTCCTCACATATTGGAACGTATCGATACCCAGTTTTACCAACATGCGTTTTTATTTTTATTAACCTGTTGGTATAATCGATATCCTCAATTTTTATTTGACAAAGCTCCTCATACGGCCTTAAACATGTATAATAAATTGCCCTACAAAAACGATCTAAAACAGGGTTTTCTATTAATTCTGCTCTAACTTTTTCTCTAACCTCACCATGGTAATACTCATTTCGTGTAGTATCAGCTTTCATAGTAGGAATTTTTTTTGGGTTAAGTTTTTTATCATGATAATCATTATCATTTAACCAGTTGAAAAAGATTAAAAATTCGTCTCTATGATTGTTATAGGTATTTCCTCTCCAGTTTTTTAATGTTTTCATATACTGTAAGTGGATATTTACCTGTTCTTCATCTAGGAAATCGATGCTTTTATTTTGATTATTTGTGTGTACAAGCCATTTGTTTAAATGGTTGGCAAATGTTTCATAATGCTGGACAGTTCTTTTAGATAAATTGGTATCTACCTTTTCTTTAAGAAATTTATTCAATAATTCGGTAATTGTGGATGATCTTTCAACCTTAAGGAATGAAGGTTCATTTTCTTCATATTCATCAAAAGGACAATAACCTAATTCTAACGCTTTTTGAACTGCATCTCTTAAATCTTTTGCATATTGTTCCCTTTCTGGACCAGATAATCGATTTATATCTTCATAAACCTTGAACCTTTGAAATTTATCGGTTTTATGATCATAGAAATAATATTCTATAAACCATTTATCATCCTTGTATTTCCGAATCTTGGGTTTTCTGTATCTATATGCCATAAATCTATTAGGAAAAACCTTGTCCCCACCGTGTCCCTCGGAGTTAAAAACATGCTCCGAGTGCCCTATATTTTCTAAGAGTGCCCTAGACGAGATTCGAACTCGTAAGCCTTTCAGCGCCACCCCCTCAAGATGGTATGTCTACCAATTTCACCACTAGGGCAATAAAAAAAGCCGCTTATTTGTGAGTTAAGCGGCCTCAAATTTAATAAAATTTCCTCTAAATTATTGAATAATGCCTGTTTTCGACTTCATCGCATTTGCGCTAAAGTATCCAACAGCCTTTGTTCCAGTAGAATTTACATTGAAAATATTTGTCCTAACGTTCGCAGGTGGGTTTGCGAAAATCCCCCCATTGTTTACTTGTTTAGACAGTTCTACAAAAAAGTAATACTGATCTCTAGAAGTAGTATACATTTCTACAGAAATAGTATCTCCTTTTTCAAATGGCTCTGGGGTAATGTCTACTTTACCAATATAGTTTCCATCTACTAATTCGTCGCTTGCAAAATAGAGCTCGTTAGGATTGTCGTATAACTTTCCATTTTTATAAATACGGAATAAGTAGTTGTCTCCAATACCTGGAGTTTCTGGTCCGTAATAATAAGCATGATATCCTGTCAACTCTGGAATAGGGTAGGTTTCATAGATAAATACCAATGAATCTATTTCTGGTATTCTCTGCATGGTTGATGTCGATTGATAACTTTCGCCTAAAGCGTTTATTCTTAAATCGTATCGATTACCAATAGTTCCTCTGCTTATTTTTTGCGTAAAATATTCACCAGAATTTGCTACAGCTTCCAATAAAGTATCAACGGTTACTAATGTTCCAGCTGGGTCGTATTCTCTTAGCTCTACCCAAGCTCCCGATACTCTAGGAGTTTTCGAATTATTGAAATATGGAGCAGTAGTGCTTAATTTTATTTTTTGCGGTTTCAATTCATCTGTTAACATTCCTTCTACAACTAGCAAGGTTTTGCCGTTGTCTAATTCAACATCAATCACGTCTTCACATGAACTGAGTACAAATGCTAGGGCGATTAAACTTAATATATATTTCATCTTGATGGTTAATTTTTGGTTAGAACTTGAAATTATAAGTAACTGATGGTAACATAGATCCGAATACCGATAAGCGTACAGCTTCTGTTTTGGTATTGTTTGGATCATCAGTGTTTTGTCTGAAGAATACCGTATATGCATTTCTTCTTGCGTATAAATTATAAATACTAAACACCCACTCGCTGCTGTATTTCTTTCCTTCTTTTTGTTTGTTGCGGAGTGTTGCAGCTACATCTAAACGATGGTATGCTGGTACTCTGTAATTATTTCTACTGTTATCAGAATTGTGTGGAACAACAATACTTCCGTATTCATATCTTGCATTAGGGAAAGTAGTAGCAACACCAGTACTATAACTGAAATTAGCTGATAAACTTAATCGTTTAGTTGCCTCATAACTACCAACAAGAGATAGGATATGAGTCTTGTCATATTTTGCATCATAATATTCGTTGTTATTGATACCATTTATTTTTCTTTCACTTTTAGACAATGTATAACTTCCGAACCCTGTAAAGCGACCTGTATTTTTTTTCACATAAAATTCAATACCATATGCTCTTCCTTTACCATATATTAAATCGGCTTCCAGTTCTTTGTTTAGTAACAATTCTGCACCATCCACATAGTCTATTTGATTGCTCATTGTTTTATAAAATACTTCAGCTGATGTTTCAATCATATTGTCTTTGAAATTCCTGAAATATCCTCCTGCAATTTGATCCGCTAGTTCTGGTTTGATGTTCTTAGTACTTGGCGACCATACATCGGTAGGAGAGGCAGCTGTTGTTCCCGAAATCAAATGGATGTATTGTGCCATTCTGTTGTACGATACTTTTATTGATGAGAATTCATCAAGCGTATACCTTGCCGAAAATCTTGGCTCAAGGTTTGGATACATCGCAATAGATTCGCCTCTTCCATAATATCTTCCATTAGTAGCTTTCTTACGCTCTCCATCAATTCCTACATAATCATATACCGTTTGGCGACCTAAATAATCGAAGGCAGAGAAACGTACTCCATAACGAATATTTAATCGCGTGTTTACATTATATTCATCGTCGACATAGATAGCGTATTCATTTCCTCTTTGTCGGCTCAATTGAAATGCACTGAATATCGACTCGCTATTTCCTGGTGTTACTGTACCTGGATTAAAGTCGTAGAATATGGTAGATGCACCAAAATTAATGGTGTGTTTGTTGTTGAGGTAATACCCAAAATCTACTTTCGGACTATAATTTATCACGTTCGATTTCCAGTCGAATGCTTGTGCTCCTGATGGAATACCTAATGAATAGTCGTAATTACTGTAAATCAAAGTAAGGTTGGCAAATAGTTTTTCAGAAAATAAATGGTTCCATCTAAAAGTTCCTGTTGCATTTCCCCAACTCATTTTAAAGAAATCATCAAACTTAAATACATCTCTTCCAAAATATCCGGAAACATATATTCTATTGTTTTTATTGATGGTTTGATTGTATTTCGCACTTAAATCATAGAAATAAACAGAGTTGTTATTCAATGCCTCATCAGGAGAAAGCTTTAGGAATAAATCACCGTAGGTTCTTCTCCCAGCCAAAATAAACGAGCTCTTTTCTTTTTGTATAGGGCCTTCAAGTGTTAGTCTACTCGAGATTAAACCAACCCCACCGTTGCCATGAAACTCTTTTGCATTTCCGTCTTTCATTCTCACATCTAATAATGATGATAAACGACCACCATATTGTGCAGGTATACCACCTTTTAATAGGGTAACATCTTTTACGGCATCAGGATTGAATACTGAGAAGAAACCCAATAAGTGAGAGGAGTTGTAAACTGGAGCTTCGTCGAGTAGAATTAGATTTTGATCTACACCACCACCACGAACGTTGAATCCAGTAGCACCTTCACCAACCGTACTTACACCTGGTAAAGATTGAATACTACGGATAACATCTACTTCACCAAGTAATGCGGGCATCGACTTAATTTCTTTGATGTCCATTTTATTCATGCTCATCTTATTCTCTTCCACATTTTCGTTTTTCTTTGTAGAGGAGATGGTCACTTCTTTTATGGCTCTACCTTTTACGGTTAAGAACATATCGATACGTTCAGACTTTTGAATAGAGATAGCCTTTGATTGAGGCTCGTATCCTAAATAGTTATAAATAATGGTTTGCTCTCCTTTTTCTACGGTGAGAGAGTAGAAACCGTAGGGATTAGTAGCAACAGCAATGGAAGTTCCTTTAATACTAACCGTTGCTCCGAATAGCACCTCACCATTCTCAGCATCTTTTACGTAACCGCTAACAGTTACTTTCCCTTGCGCACTTGCATAAGTGTTTATGAATACCATAAAGGCACCGAGTATCCATAATAGCTTTAGTTTTTTCATTTTATATTTTATTATTGGTGTGTTGTATTTTTTTTTTCTGAATTCGCCCGCAAACCTATAAAAATTTAAATGTTTGCATATGTCTGTAACGTAATGATTGCGTAACAAATTAAATACTAATTATACTGACATTTTTTCGTCGGCTTAACCCTACCGTTCATCGGATTATTTTAGTTGTTTATCGGTAAAAATCGATTTAACAACATATTTAGATTATTTTTGAAATAAAGTAACATTAATGTTTTTCGACAGCTTTTTTCAAAAGTATATACACAATAGGTGGTTACGTATAAACGTACAAGCCATTGTTGTGGGCCTTATTATAGGCTCCATTTTAAATGCTTTCTTCTCTATCATCAGAAATAATTTGATGCTAGAGAGAATCTTGATTACTTACTTGGTAAGTTATATGATTACCATGAGCGTGTCTAATATTATCGCATTGTCACAACACATAATGAACAAATCATATAGGAATAAATGGACAATCCCATTTATCTTTTATTTGTCGTTAATAATTGGGATGATTATTGGAACAGAACTTACATTCTTTTTTATAGCCTTAATTTATAAACAGAATTTCGACCTATTTACACATATAGAAGATTTGAAGTTTAATTTATTTATTGCATTGGTCGTAGGAACTATTGTATATATCAATGGCATGCAGAAAGATAAATACGAGTTAGAGATAAAGGAGAATGAATATAAGCTGGCAAAGCTTAATCAGCTTAAAACTAAAGCAGAATTGCAAGCCCTTCAGTCGAAAATAAATCCTCATTTTTTATATAATGCCCTTAATTCCATCACTAGCTTAATTCATGAACAGCCTAATGTTGCTGAAGAAATGACCATAAAACTTGCAAAGCTTTTTAGGTACAGTTTAAATAGTAATGAGGAGAGTTTTAGTTCGATTAAAGAGGAGATAGAAATAGTAAAACTATATTTAGATATAGAGAAAATACGATTTCAACATAAATTATCGATTCACATTGATGTAGAAGATAACATTAAGGAAATGTTAATGCCTAGGTTTTTAATACAACCTCTCGTTGAAAACTCCATAAAGCATGGAATAAATAAATTAAAACACGATGGGAAAATAACTATTGGGATACAGAAGAAACTCGACCAATTACATATATCTATACATGATAATGGGCCAGCTTTTGATGCTAATTTTATGGTGGGTTATGGTTTACAAAGCACACAGGATAAATTAAATCTTCTATATCCAGATAATCATGAAATACAGATAAACAACGGTACATTTAAAGAAATCCTATTAATTATTCCAGCTAGTAATGAAATTTAAAACAATAATTATTGATGATGAACCATTGGCTCGTCAGCGTTTGATACGCTTACTGTCTTCGTATACGGATAGTATTGAAATTATTGCCGAAGCAAATGATGGGGAAGAGGCGATACAAAAGATAGAAGAGCTTCAACCCGATTTGTTGTTTTTAGATATTGAAATGCCAATTTATAATGGCTTAGAAGTCTTAAAGAAAATTACTATTGAGCCTATTGTTATTTTTACTACGGCCTACGAACATTATGCAATAAAAGCATTTGAGAATAATTCTATTGATTATTTATTGAAACCTATTGAAAAAGATCGTTTGCTAATTAGTATAGATAAATTGAGAAGGAGAGAAGCCAAACATCTTGATAAAACGAATCTGTTTAGCATATTAGAGGAAGAAAAATCGAATACTAAAGCACAGTCGATGCCAGTTAAAATTGGCGACCGAGTAATCATGTTAAAGTTTGAGGATATATTATACTTTGAGGCGAACGATAAATATGTGGAATTGTATGCGATAAACAGTCAGAAATATATTATAGAACACTCCTTAACTCAGTTAACTCAAAAATTACCTACTAATTTTCAACGAATCCATAGAAGTCATTTAGTGAATATGAATCAGGTGAAAGAATTCAGAAAAGGATTTAATTCTGCACCGATTCTTGTAATGAATAACAAAGAAGAAACTAAATTGCACACCGGACGTACCTATGTTGAAGCTATAAAAAAATGGATGGAGTGGTAAACATTCACTCTACCATAAATTACATTAATCAGTCTATTCCTTCCATTCATCGGAATTAAAATTATTAAAAGAGTTGTCCATTTACTTTTGAGTATGATTAACATACATATGAAGAAGTATAGTTTTTTACTCTTGATTCTTTTACCAACAATTATTCAGGCTCAGAGTATTATAAAAGGTAAGGTTCTAGCAGGCAAAGAAGCAATTGTAGGCGCGAATGTTTTTATTAAAGGCTCGTATGATGGGGCATCGACCAATCAAAAAGGAGAATTTAGTTTTCAAACATCTGAGAAAGGGAATGTAATTCTAGTTACTTCTTATGTAGGTTTCGAAAAGTCTGAAATACCATTATCCATAACAGCTTCTGAACATACAATTAACATAAAGCTGATTGAAAAGCCGAATGAATTAAATATGGTAACCATTACTGCAGGTTCATTTGAAGCAGGTGCTGATATAAAGAAAGCGATGATTCTTTCATCTATTGATATTGCTACTACAGCAGGCTCGGAAGCTGATATTTATTCGGCGATACAAACTTTACCAGGTACACAAGTGGCTAGTCAGGAAGAAGGTCTATTTGTGAGAGGTGGAGCAGCTTCGGAAACTAAAACATTATTTGATGGATTATGGGTTCAAAAACCATTTTTAAATGATGTACCGAATGTAGCACAAAGAGGAAGATTCTCAGCTTTTGAATTTAAAGGAACAACATTTAGTTCAGGAGCCTATTCAGCACAGTACGGACAAGCACTATCATCAGTATTAATTTTAGATAGTAAAGATATTGCTGATAAAACAACAAGTGATATTGGTGTGATGTCGGCAGGAATTACAGCGGGCCATACTCAGAAACTAAAAAATAGTTCCTTCAATGTAAATGCTTCTTATTTTAATTTACGTCCAGCATTTAAGTTAATCAAACAAAATATTGACTGGAATGAAGAGCCACAGTCGATTGCGCTTGGTGGTAATTATAGGGTAAAAACCTCATCAACAGGATTGCTTAAAATATTTACTTCTAATACGAGTAATGCTCTTTCCTTGTATCGAAAAAATTTAGATCCTATAGATACACGCATGTATATTAATAATAAAGATAAGGCATCGTATACCAATATTACTTATCAAGAATATATTAACGACGATTGGAAAATAAATATAGGAGGAGGCTTCAACGTTGAGGATAATATGATGAAAATTGATAGTAATAATTATTATCGATACGACAACTTAAATCAGGCTAGGATTTCGTTAAATGGATATATCAATAAAAAACTTCAGGCAAAAATAGGTGCAGAGTATATTTTACAAATTAAAAAAGAAGAGTGGAATGCATTTAAAACTGATTTGGAGGAGCATTTAAGTGCGGGATATGTAGAGTTAGATTATTACTTCAATTACAAATGGGTATTGCGAGCAGGTACAAGAATGGAGTATTCAAAATACTTATCAGAATATAAAATAGTACCCAGAATATCGATGGCATATAAACAAAACAAACAACATCAGTATTCTCTTGCATACGGACAGTTTGTACAAAATCCAGTTGACGCATATTTACTACAAAGTAGTAATATAGATTTCGAAGAGGCAACTCATTACCTTGCAAACTATCAATACCAATCGGAGAAATATGTATTTAGAGTAGAGTTGTATAAAAAAGATTACCAGAAATTAGTTACCCTAAATACACTCAACAATGAATTGAGTAATCAAGGTAATGGTTATGCACAAGGAATAGATATTTTTTGGAGAGATAAGAAAACAATTAAGAGAGGCGATTATTGGATAAGCTATTCTTATCTAGATACTAAAAGAAAGTATAAAGACTATCCACAATTAGCTACACCACCATTCGCTGCAGCACATACCTTGAATGTAGTGTATAAAGAATATATACCCAAAATTCAAACACAAGTTTCAGCAACTTATACTTATGCTTCTGGAAGAACATACATCAATCCCAATAGTGCAGATTTTTTGAAAGACAAAACAAAAGACTTTCACAATTTCAGTATTAGTGCATCATACCTAACCAGTATAAAAAGTCATTTCACCATTGTTTTTTTATCTGTTGGAAATGTATTTGGAATTGATAATGTTTTTGGATATCAATATTCGAATGATGGCACAAGAAGAATGGCATTAGAGCCCAATGCACCAAGAAATGTATTTGTAGGAATGTTTATCTCTATTGGTGATGATAATGTGTTGAATTGAGTATCGGGTATCGAGTATCGGGTATCGAGTATCAAGGGTGTTTCTTGATACTAGTTACTGAAAACTAAAAATGGAATCAAATCAAAAATTTAAAAAATAAAAGTATGAAAAAGTTAATAGTATTCATTTGCCTAATTGTTGTTGGAATAAATACACAGGCACAATCAAATTATCAAAAAGGAATGTCGAAAGGTATGGAAATGCTAAAGGCAGCAAAGACAGCCGAAGATTTCTTGAATGTATCTAATCATTTCGAAAGGGTGAGTAATGTAGAAAAAGAGGAGTGGGCTCCTATATATTGGAATGCCTATGTTACGATGATTGCGGCGATGAATTCTCAAAAGGAATCGCAACAAGATGAGTTGTATGATAAAGCACTAATGCTTGTAGATAAGTTAGAAGGAAAGGAAATTGATCAGAGTGAATTCTATACCTTAAAGGCTTATGTTACGCTGATGAGAATTTCTGTTTCACCAATGACAAGAGCACCATTGGGAACACCAGCAGCAATGGAGATGTTAGAAAAAGCTCAAAAGCTTAATCCGTCGAATCCACGACCATTTTACGTGCAGGGGCAGAACACTTTTTATACACCTGAATTTTTTGGAGGAGGGAAAAAAGCAGCTAAGCCGTTATTGGAACAAGCAGTAAAATTGTATTATCAAGAAAAAACGGCTGAAGATTTTTCACCACGATGGGGAAAAGGTAGAGCAGAGAGTTTGTTAAAAGAATGCGAATAATTTATTCACAAAAAAGGGTCCTGAAATAGTATCAGGACCCCTTAATATCTCACATCTCATATCTCACAACTTATCTCTCAGAGCATTACTCTTTTTTACGCATTGTTTTTACACCATAGGCAATACCAGCAGCAGCAAGAATAGCTATACCACCATCTATCGGAGCATCAGGGTCACCTCCAGGGTCTGGTCCTGGATCTTGTGCAATACTTGGTAGGGCAAGCACTAAAAACAATCCTGTAAGTGCTAATGAGATTTTAAATGCCTTTTTCATGTGTACTATTCTTTTATAAATTTACTCGTAAACGATTTTCCTGATATTTCAGAAATACTTCTAATCAAATATAAGCCTTTTTCCAAATTACTTACATCTAATATTTTATTCTCATGACTAGCGATTCTGTAAGTAGATATAACTCTACCGTTGATATCGCATAATTGAACTTGATTGTATTCTTCTGTATCAGTGAATATATTAATAGAAATTAGATCTGTTGTAGGGTTTGGATATAGAACAATTTCTTGTATTCCACCATAAACATTTCTTTGTTGGATATTACTATTTTCTGCAACGGCTGCATTTTGCTTAGTCCAGAGGATAGAAATTATTTCTCCATAAGTAGATTTCTTTCCATTAGAATCAACCATACTTACTCTGTAATAGTTATATCCTTTTGTAGGTTTGGTGTCTAAGATTGTGTACACATTATAACCTGAGTTATTGCTGTATGCAATAACTTCTTTTGGTTTCATTACACTGAATTTTTTAAGGTCGGTGCTTTTTTCAACAGTATAGTATGCAATATTTTTCTCTCTATTAGTATTCCAATGTACACTGATGTTATTAGAATTTACTTGACCATAGAAGTTGTTAATTTTAGTAGCTGTGCTTGTATCGGGTTTAAAGATTAATTTAAAACGATCGTTACCAGCTGAAGCAGCATTTTGATCTAGATTAAACACATAGCTATTAGCTTGTTTAAGATTTACGGTTTGATTTGCGTAATTATCTACTAAAAATACATCTAGGTTTTTAGGGAAATATTCTACAGATTCTAGTTTAATATTATAAGTTCCAATCGCTTTAATTCCATCTACAAAACTGAAGAAAGATAAAGAAATGGTATCATTCGCAGTAGGAGTAGGGAAGTAGTTAATCGCAAGATTTCTTAAGTCGGTAGAACGAGAGTAAAAGTTCAAATTGTTATCGTTGAAAAATTTAGCTGCATCCGACATGTCTATACCAGATTTATGTGCAGTATCACCTAATACGATTACTAACTCATCTGTATTTTCATTGTCGCGAGTAGCTTTCAATTTTAGTTTAGGGAACACAACACTTGATTTTTGTTCTCTAAAGAAATTAGGAGCTAAATTGCTTGATGTTTTTGCAGTTTCTCTAAATATTACTGAAGGATTTGCAGCAGTAGTACGAATGAAAAATCCTTGAGAAGATGCAATTAAAGGAGAGCCACCATTTACACTAGTTTCTGTTGAAACATCGTAAGTAGCATAAGCTCCAGTGCTAGGATTAATAACATAGATTACATTACCAATATTTGTTTTAGTAATGTTTCCGCTTGTCCAGTCGATGTTCGACATGTAAGGGTTTCCAATCAAGTTAAATCCATCCGCAGTAGGAGTATGTGGAGTATATGTTAATTGTGATGAAATATCATAAGTTCCCTGGTTCAAATTACCAGTAAAATCAACAGTTGTATTATCAGGAGTAGCCCAATTTAAAAAAGGATCTTGAGTATTTCTGCTACCTCTAACAAACACAGAAACGCCTTTTCCAACAGGTATATTTGTGTTTAAAACAGCTGGATTAGACCAACCATTAGATGATGCACCAGTAACGGTTTCGTCATAGGTTCTTGCTGAAGAGCTATTATTTGGAGAATTATCGAATCCATTTGTAGCACCACCAGCACCAGTAACAAACATATCATCTATAAATTGGTAATAGTTGTAATTACCAGAAATATTTGCAGGAGAAGAGAAGAATCTCCAACGTCTGCGACCACTTCCTCCTGGTACATAACGCTGAGCGATTACTTTACCATTCACAGTGCCGTTTGATAAATCTGAAACTCTTGCAGTTCCAGATGCATTAGATAGTAAAATTAATTTATTATTGGTGTTTAATACACCACCATTACTTACTGATAAAGTGTTATCTAACTCCAAAGTATCGTCGATAGTTAACCCATTCGGACGAGTAATGGTTAAGTTGTTTAAAGTTCTTGTTGAGCTAGAAGTCTGACTCATATATAAAGTACCAGTACCACCAGTGCCTCCAACGGTAATGTTTGAGGTTGTACTTCCAATGATATTTCCTGAAGTTCTAGAAGTTGTACCATTAATGGTTAATGTATTTCCATTAATGCTTAAGCTTCCAGCATCTAAGTTTAATGTGCCATTTACGGTAAAGCTTCCACCTGCTGTTTTTGTTCCAGAACCCGAGATTGTTAAATTATTATAAGTGGTAGCAGTGATGGTTTGTACACCAGCATTGTTATAGTTAATTGTTCCAGAACCTTCATTTAATAAACCACCACCGGTAATTGTACCGCCTATATTCATAGTGCCTGTACCTGTAAAGTCTAAAATACAACGATCGCCAGAGGTTCCAGCTAAATCGAAGTTACCAGTTAGGTTCAGAGTACCATTTCCAATGTCTATGATTGCGTCGCGGTCGTTATCACCTGAGTTTTCTAAATAAAGATCGCCGCCAACATGCATAGTTCCATTAGCGATATCAATTTTTTTATGACGACCGTCGCTTGTAGAAACCTCTAATACCACGTCTTCATCAACAGTAAGCACATTGCTACCTGAAATAAATACTGTAGTTGCACGATTCCCAGTTGCAAGAGTTAATGAATTACATCTAGCATTATTAACATTTACTGTACAGGTAGAATTGTTCGCAATGATTGCATCTTTAGTGCCATCAGGAATACCATTCGACCATCGAGCACCAGAATTCCAGTTACCAGAACCCGAGAAAGTAGTGGTTTGAGCAAAACTGAGTTGAATGAGAAAGATGCCAATGAATGTTGTTAATAGTCTTTTCATTGTTGTTTTATATAGGTTGATTTTAATATTACAAAAGTACTAATTATATATGATTTAACTTCATTATTAATAACTTATAGTACATGTGTTTGCTGTTAAAATGAGCTTTTTGAACTGTAATTATCTACGTTATAAAATACTACTTGGTTCTTTGTAAGAATATTTAAGTACTAAAATTTTAAAAATAGAAATACCCCGAATTAACGAGGTATTTCTGAGAGAGCTCAATTAAATTAACAACAACGGTAAGAGTATTTCAATCACTGTGCCAAAACCTAAAAATGTGTTTAAAGTGCCATTAAGGCACTTTTTGTATTATTTAAGTATTGAAATCATCCCATTATTGGTGGTGTTTTCTCTAAATGGGAAGAGGAGTTTTGAATTGTGAGTTATAAGTTATGAGTTTCTCTGCGCCTCTGTGTCTCTGTGATTAGGAATTAAAACGATTAAAAATCACGAGCTACGAGGTACGAAATACGAGTTAGGGGAAACAAAAAAAGCAACCTAGTTGGTTGCTTTCATTTTAAGTCGGGGTGGCAAGATTCGAACTTGCGACCTTCTGGTCCCAAACCAGACGCGATAACCGGGCTACGCTACACCCCGAACTTTTAAGGTTTGCAAAAGTAGTAAAAAAACTGGTTTTTTGCTTACCTAAACTTTTATTAATCTCTAATACTTGATATTCAATGAGATTAATTTTGCGGTGAGGGAGGGATTCGAACCCTCGGTACCCTTTTGGGGTACGACGGTTTAGCAAACCGTTCCTTTCGGCCTCTCAGGCACCTCACCAACGGGACGCAAATATACTGTTTCGAGGATACTATGCAAAAAAAATATAGTTCATTTCATCATCTTATTGAAATTCAATCCAAAATGTTTTTTTTAAACCTTGAGTGCTCTAAATTGGAATATATATTTGCAAAACTCAGCTTAAACTCGTTTATTTGCGCCCTAATTGGTTCGGTAGCTCAGCTGGATAGAGCAACGGTTTTCTAAACCGTGGGTCACAGGTTCGAATCCTGTCCGGACTACAAAAAAAATAAAAAAGCCTCATGTATTTTGAGGCTTTTTTTTGTACAAACTTTATACACTGTATTCTAAATATTAACTCTGTTTACCACAACAGCTAAGTGTTTAAAAGAGTAGCTATTATGTTCAATAATAAACTCTAAATGTTAATTTGTTAATAGTTAATTAATGTTGTAATTAACTTAAATTCAGGATAGTTTTCCTTTTCTATACCATTATGTAACGAAATTGTTCTATTTGGCACTAGTTTTGTATATATTTAGCGTTCCAATATTAGCTAAACATGAATAGAACACTTAAAAAGTATATTCTAGCACTTACTGCTATACTTTTGTTTGTTGCAAATACTTCAAACGCTACACATTTAAGAGGAGGAGAAATTACATGGAGATGTGTAACAGTCGGTGGAAAAAGTAAATACGTATTTAAAGTCGTTGTGTATAAAAATTGCACTAGTTTTTATCAAATGCAACAGCTTGATGAGATCCATATATGCGGTTTAAATGGGATATTGAGCCAAGCACTAAATGCCGGCTTTTTAGTTAAAAATCCATCTGTACCGCTTATCAATGGAGATGGTTCTGCTATTAATATTGAATTAAAAGATTCTGTTGATATTTCACCTTCGTGTAGTTACCCCACTGTAAATCCCCTAGTTTGTAGAGTACCTCAGAATCAATCTGACTTGGGTGCAATAGAGAAATATACTTATGAGTCTGGTCCTATTGATTTTGGTGGAATTTTACCTCCAACAGACCCTAATAACCCATTCATCTTCACATATAATACTACAGCAAGAGATGGTGCCGAAAATTTAAGAGAACCATTTGCATCAGGGCCTTTTTCTTTAGTTTCAAAAATGTTTCCATTTTATCCAAATGGTTCTACAAATGCGCAATCGGTACAAGAATGTTTTGATAGTGCTCCCGATTTTTCAGAAGCTCCAGCGGCTATTTTATATACTTCTGGTTTAGATTATGTATTTAATAACAATGCAACAGATGTAGATTTAGATAATTTATACTACGACTTTGCTACACCATACTTTGACATTAACGCAGCAGGCTGTCCAATAAATTATGAACCAGTAGAACTTTGGGAAAATTACGATTATCATAGTGAAAAGAACCCTTTTGGGTTAGCCTCAGATGAATATAGTTTTAACAACTATACTGGTGAATTTATTTTTAAGCCATTAGTTAATGGTGACTATGTTTCGGCAATTAAAGTAGCTTCATACAAATGCGATCAAAAAGTTTCAGAGATATATAGAGATTTTAAAGTGGCAATTTTAATACCAGATGAAACTCAAAACTCGAACAGATTCCCTACCTTTTACAAACCATTTAAAGATGTACAGAACAAACCTTCCAGTTCTATTAATATTATAGCTGGAGAAACTATTTTGGTTCCAATTGTAGTAAGGGATTCCTTAGCATCTCCTGATCCTTTCGGGAATATGATTAGCCCACAAGAATTGGAATTAACAGTAAATGGTATGGCTATGGGATTCAGAGACCGTGATACTACCACTGGTTGTCCGTACCCACCGTGTGCTATGTTAACTAAAATAAAAGGTAACTATGATTACACCTCAAGAACAGATACTCCAATTGTTATTGTGAATACACCAGGAGAAATATTTGGTTATGGATATAATTTAGGAACTGAATATGGAAAATTTTCTAATGACACTGTATGGCTATATTGGCCAACAAGTTGTTCGAATTTAACCAAAAAAGATGATTGTAACGGACTTACCTATAGTAGGTACAATTTTGTAGTTACATCTAAAGATAACTTCTGTAGAGTACCAGGTAAAAATATTAGAACATTTACTATTAATGTAATGCCACCTGATTTTTACCTATCTCCACCTATACGTTGTATCACTTACGACCAGGTGACTAGAAATGTTAAAATGAATTGGACTACTTCAACTGGTGATCCAAAAACATTTGTCAGATTCGATATTTATAGAAACAATACTGTGATACATTCTACAACTGATATTACCACTGTGGAATATGTAGATATCTCACCAGAAGCTAGTCCTGATTCTACTTATTATGTTAGAGCGGTTAACTTATGTAATGTAGAAGACGAAGTATCACCAGTTAAACCAATTACATTAGAAGCTGTATTTGCAAAAAGCAATGAGGCTAGATTATTATGGAATCCAATAAGAACACCTAATTTAAGTTCTTTTAAAGGATATACTGTTTATAGAAGTCAAACAGAAAACCCATTTGCATGGGAAAAAATAGTTGATGCAGATGGAGATACCACCAATACATTTGCTATTGATAGATATGACTTATGTAGCGATACTACTTATTATAAAGTTGAAGCTTTTGATACTATTGGTTGTTTTTCAATATCAACTATTGATACCATATTTCATCCTATTTTAACAGCGTCAGTTAAAACTGATACCGTTTGCCAAGGAACTCCAACTCAATTCGTAGTTACTGGTTTAGGTGGTGGTATTGCACCTTACAGAACGGTGAGATGGGTTGGTGAAGAAGGTTTTAGTGCAGGAAATGAAGATACCGTTTTATATATTTTCCCAACTCACGGTAAAAAAGCATATACCTTCACAGTGATAGATGCTAAAGGTTGTAGATTGGATATTACGGATACCGTTTTCGTTCGTCAACTGCCTGAATTTACCATGGAAAGCGATTCAGCATGTCCATTTTCGATTATCAATTTTGGATTAAATATAACATCACCAGTTCCTATCGACTCAGTTTTTTGGTTAGGGGATTATGATGTTGCTCAAGGCAAATATCTTTTTGAAAAATCAGGACCATATTTTGATCCTCTTTATTCATTCCCTAAATGGATTTTTTCTACGAATAATGGAGTGGGTAAATTCCCAATCATTGTTACATTGAAAGATATCTATGGCTGTACTACAACTATAGTGGATACAGCAAAAACTGGAGAGCCATATATAGAGTTATTAAGTGATCCTGCTCAATGTTTTGATACCAAAAAAGACAGTATAAAAATTTTACCAAGATATCTAACCAAACCATATAACACTGTTCAGTGGATTGATAATAACACTAACCAAGTATTATATCAAATGAATGATGGAAAAGATGCTTTTCCATTATCAATAGTTGCAGGTAGAAGATATGTAAATCTAAGAGTAAGAATTGAAGATGTTAAAGGTTGTCAGGCTGAATTAACTCAACAATTTACATTGGCCCCTTGGTTCGATTTTAAACCCGACTCATTATGTATTGGTGATGTGGCAAATTTGAAAATTGAATATAAACCTATTAGTGATAGTGCAAACTATACATACTTATGGGAATTAGATGCTAGTACAATCTCTACTGTAAGAGAACCAGTGCATACCTATGTTAGTAGTGGGCCAAAAGTGATAAGTTTATTGGTAACAGATACTATTACAGGTTGTACATCATTTATAAAAGATACTCTAACAGTAAGAGATCCTATGCTATTTAACATTACTGTTGATTTAGCATGTGCTGGAGAAGAAACTGTTTTCAGAAGAATTATAGATCCGAGTAGACCAGCAAATGATACTGCATGGATTTGGACAATCGACGAATCACCAAATGTGATTCCTAATAACACCATTATTTTAACAGACAAAGATTCTGTGGCGAATATTATGCTTCCTCCAAGTGATGGTTATTATAGAATTTCATTAAGAGCTAATGATGCACTAACTGGTTGTTGGACAACAATAGATACTATTATGAAAGTATATAACCAACCAGACATAGATTTTGATGTAGATTCACTTAATTGTGCTGGACAAAACACACAATTTATTTCTAAAGTGGTGGGTAATACTGCACCATATACATACAGTTGGGTAGGTGAGGATAATTTTATGGATACGGTTGCTAATCCTATGCATACCTATCCAGAAAATGGTGAAGAGTATTATACGGTAAGTTTATCTGTTACGAACAATGCAGGTTGTGTGGTAACTAAAACTAAAAAGGTTAGAGTGTGTGATGATAAGAGAACTATAGTAAATGTTCCTCAGGTATTTAGTCCAGGAAGAGAAATAAATAATACACTTCAGGTAAATTATACCAATGTGGATAATTTCTTATTTACAGTTTATAACAGATGGGGTATAGAAGTATTTAGAACTACTGATCCAGATTTTATATGGGATGGTAAAGATCAATCAGGAGAATACTTATTAAACGGAACTTATGTATACATTATTAACGCAAACGGTTTAGGAAAACGTAATTACTTGAATAAAGGAACCATAGCAGTAGTAAGATAATAGTTTGGCATAATAATTGGCAATGTAACAACAGCAAAAAACTAGACAATGAAAAATATAAAGTACTTAGGCTTAGCACTCTTTACACTATTAATCAGCACGCTTGCAAATGCTACTCACTTTGCAGGTTACGACATGAGTATTACACGTTTGACGGGTGATACATATAAAGTAAAGTTTACCATTTTTAAAGATAATGGTTCAGGTACAGCAGCTATGCCAACAACTATGGCATTTTCTACTTATGTAAATGGAACAAATGCTAACGCAAACGTAAACTTCAACACTCCACGTGTAAGTTTATACGTTGCTACCTATGACCCAAAAGATTGCCCGCCTCCAGGATCTAACCTGACACTTCAAGTGGGTATTTTTGAATATACATTAACGTCTACACAAGCATTGTCGCTTAATAACCCGAATGGGTATTATTTTTCTGCTAACGAGTGTTGTAGAAATGATGGGGCTACAAACGTATTAAATAGTTCTGGATTAGGAATGAATTTTACAATGGACGTTCCTCGCCTCAGTGCTGGAAGTGCAACTCGATACAATAGTTCACCTCGTTATGCAAAGGCACCTTTGGCATTTTATTGTGTAGGTAAACCATATACAATTGATTGGGGTTGTACAGACCCAGATGGAGATGAGCTAGTGTTTTCTTTAGTTCCTCCAAGTGATGGTAATAGTGATACTAAACCTTTTGGTGTAGCTACGTACGCTCCAGGATATAACTTGAATTATAATATTTTAGATGGTGTGCCAGATTTAACGGTTAATCCTACAACTGGTATTATTAATTTTATTCCTACTAGAACAGGAAGATATTTGGTTGGATTTAAAGTTGAAGAGTTTAGAGTTATTGGTGGTGTTAGAACAAAAATAGGTGCAATAATAAGAGAGTTTCAGTTAGAAACAGTATTATGCCCTGAAGCACCTCCAGTTACAGAGGATAATAATAATCAGAAAAAAGTAATCATTGACACAATCAATTTTCCTGATGAGTATACAGTAACTTTTACATCAAGAGATAGTCCAAACGACTCACTCTTCATGGCAATAATTCCAGATCAAACAGATAACTTGTTAGATCCAAATAAATTTGATGCAAAATGGGGTGAAATCGGTAATTTATCTGGTGGAGCTACTGCAGCGAATTTAGTAATATCAGGTGTAAGTCAGGTTCAAGGTCAATTTCAATGGAAACCAAAGTGTAAAGAACATGTAAGAGAAGCTCCTTATCACTTTAAGGTTGTAGTGAGAGATCAAACTTGTCCATCTCCATTTTATGATACCACTTATGTCACATTATATGTGAACAAGAAAGATAATATTAGTCCGATGTTTGTGAATAAATTTAAATCACAAACAGATACGATTAAAACAACAACACCAATTAATAAAAGAACAAGGACTTATTATGTTTATGCTGGAGATGCATTTCAACTGGCAGGAGACTCTATCATAAAAACTTACGATAAAGATTCTACTCAGATTGTTAATATTATTTGTAGGCCAGACCCCAACAATCCAGGTACTGCAAATAGTGAATATTCATTCACGCCACAGCCAGCACAAATTCATAGTACAGGTACTTTTTATTGGCTTACTGATTGTTTAGATTACAGTGATACTTCATATAAGTTCTCTTTCATTGCCTTTGATAATGATTGCAAAAAGGCCGATTCAGTGTTTTTTAATATTGAAATAAATATTAAGAACAGACCAAACCAAAAACCAAGGTTTGCTGCATACAATGAAGACACGGTTAGAATACCAGAAGGAACAACTGAAAATTTTGAAGTAGCTATTTACGATACTGTAGAATATTTTTACAATAGATATAAACACATAACGTTACTTCCAGATTTCTCAGATTTCTCTGCAGTAGCAGGAGGAGTCATGCCAACTTTTACTGGATTAGATGCTAATGATAGTCTAAAAGTAACATTTACTTGGTCTCCAAATTGTGCTAATGTTCGTCAGGATCCTTATCGATTAATTTTAAGAACCTTGGATGAAGGTTGTCCTACACTAACAGCACGAGACACCATATATGTATATGCTACTGGTCCGTATAATTCAGCTCCAGAGTTTAGGGATAAAGATGATGTTACTTATAATGTAATAGACACAAATATTTACGCAGGTGATGTATTTAATTTCGGATTATTTGCTGTAGATACAAATCAAAGATTCGACTCAGTATACATAACATTAGACCCAACTTCTGAAATTGCAGATCCAACTGTTGTTGCTAATATTGCTTATGTAATTCCTGCTTCTGGTAAAGATTCAGCGAGAGCAGAATTAGTTTGGAATACCACATGTTCAGATATTAGACCTTCAGCGTATATCGCAAGAGTTATTGCACGCGATAACGAATGTGTAAACCCAGAAGTAAATATACTTACATTTAATATTAGGGTCTTCGAGCGTCAGAATTTTGTGCCAAGATTTTCATTTGCTACAACAACTGTTACCGAGGATACCGTATATGCTGGGGAAATATTTAGCCAAATGCTAACAGCATATGATACTACTTTAGGTGAATCTATTACCATAGATACAGTTTATACTACTATTCCTAGTAATCAGCCTAAACCAACTATTGTACGTACAACTGGGTTAGGTGTAGATACAGTGAGGTCTCAGTTATCATGGATAATAGATTGTAGTTTAATACGAGATGAGCCTTATGAGATTAAAGTTGCATCATGGGATGGTGCTTGTAGAAATCCACAAGATTCAGCATTACACATATTCAGGTTGTATGTAAGAAGAAATCCATTATTGGAGCCTAACTTTACTACTGGAACAGATACTACCATTGAGTTAGTAGCAGGCGAAAAATTCAGATTAGATTTGAATTCAATTAGTGGAATACCAGCAGATTCAATTTTAATTTCTTCTACAGGCGATGTTTATGGTGGTATAGCTGGAAACCTTGCTACGTTTGAACAAACAGAAATGAATGGACAAGGTCTTGCGACTTTCGTTTGGGAAACAAGTTGTGACCAGATAAGAGACAGTTTATATACCGTGAATTTTGAAACATCAAACCCACCGTGTAAAACGCCAGTAAATGGGTATAGAATTAAATTCAAAGTTATTCCAAATACAGACTTGACAAACGAATTGCCAAATGTATTTTCTCCTAACGGGGATAAAATTAATGATACTTACATGATCAATAAACAATACAAAGTGTATTGTGACCCTGGATTTAAATTTACAATTTTCAATAGATGGGGTAAGATTGTGTTTGAAAGTGTGAATCCCGATTTTGAATGGGATGCAGAAGGATTAGGTTCTGGTACCTATTTCTATACATTAGAATCGAAAGCCAGAACACAGTCTGGTACAATTGACATAATTAAGTAGAATAATACTGAAAATAGTTTAAAACACTGATAGCCGAGCATGATTTTCGTTCTCGGCTATCATACTAAAAATAATATACACATGATTAAGAATCTACTCAAGAATTCTATTGCAACCGTCGGGATATTCACGATGGTATTTGTGTTTTTTGCAAGTGATACTAAGGCTCAAAATATTGATGCTGGAGTTACTCATTTTCTATCGCCTATTGGTGTTGTTCACAATGGAACAAACCGTAATTTACAAGTTAGGGTAAGGAATTTTGGTAACGTGGCTATTACTTCTGTGAAAATTGGGTGGACTATTAACGGTGTTCCTCAAACAGATGTAACACAAGCTATAAACATCCCTATTCCAACAAATGCAAGCCAAATGCCTACTGGTACAATTACTTTAAGTGCTGCTTATGCGGATAGCTTAAATCGAACAGTAATTGCATATGTAAAAGAAGTAAATAATTTTCCAGGGGATAATAACGCTATTAACGATACACTAAGAGCTACTTTTGGTAGTCCAATTCTAGCTTCAACAAAAATTATTGGAAAGCAACCTGGTGATGATTATAAGTCATTCACCGAGGCAATAAATGCTATAAGATATAATGGTTTAGCTGGTGATGTTGTGTTTAATATCAGACCGGGATCTTACGATCAAGATTTAATCGATTTAGATGCAAGTAATATATATTTTCCTAACGGCACAAAAAAAATAACTTTCAAATCACTTTCAGGATTAAAGGATGTTTTATTAATAAGCGAGCCGGCTGTGCAAACTACTGTTAAACTTACTGGAGTAGATTGGTTCACAATTAGTAATGTAAGAATTATCAACAGAAATATAGTTTCTGGTATAGGAATTAATTTATTAGGAGGTGCAAACTATTGTACCATTAGGAGTTGTGAAATTACTGTCGATTCAATTTCAAATGCTAAAAGTTTCGCAGGGATAGTTGCAGCAGTAATGAGCGTTCCAGCATATACCTTATCAGGATCAACTGGAGGTAGTGCAAAATATCTTACTGTAAAGTATAATAAAATTTCAGGTGGATATTACGGGATTGCTTTATATGGACCAGCTAGTCCAAGGGATACATTAAACCAAATAGATAGTAACATAATACAACAAGTTTCTTATTACGGTATTTATGTTAATACAGGGTCGAATTTAAAGATGAGAGGTAATAAGGTGACCTTTAGACCTTCAGCTGACTTTAAATCTACTGGATATTTTGTATCTACAGTTAATACAGTTGCTCCTCAGAATATAGAAATTTCGAGAAACTATGTAACTGATGCAGGTCAATACGGAATGTATTTAAATGCAGTAACTGGTTTAGGTACACCATTTAATAGGTATGTAAATATTACAAATAATATGATTACTGGTGGCTTTACCAGTAACTTCTCAGCCGCAGCTTTTAGTGCAACAGAAACCCCAACAGGTTTATTTTTAAATGGTGTGGGATGGGCTAATATTTTCTTTAATTCAATTTACATGGATGCCGTTACGAAAACAGGTAACGTAGATAATACAGCAGCTTTTTATGTTAATGGCTCACCAGCAATAGGAAATATATATGTTTACAACAATGTATTCTATAATCACAACAAAGGTTATGGATATTATAATGCATCTACTACTAACCCAATAATTGTATCTGATAATAATGATATTTTTATATCTAAAATGGATACTAACAGTAGTCAAGCTACAGGTTTTGCCTATTGGGGAGGTGCTGCAAGAACAAATTTAAGAGATTTATTTACAGCAAGTGGTAAAGATAGAAATACCATATCAAAAGAACCTTTTTTCTTTTCAAATTCTGATTTACATACTATTTCTCCTGACTTAAATGGTAAAGGAAATTCAACAGCTTTATCTCAATCACCTTTAGATTATGATGGTGAAGAAAGAGATATCGTTAATCCACCAGATATTGGTTGTGATGAATTCGAACCAGGAGGTGAGGATTACGCAATTATTGGCATAACACCAGATGTATTTAGATATAATCAACCAACACAATGGAAAATAACTGTGAGGTATCAAGGTGCTGGAAATGGAGTTGATTCATTATATTTCAAATACAGAATTAATGGAGTTGAACAGTTAGGTGAGGAGGAAGTAATTGCTTTGTATTATGATCGCCTAACAGGTTATTTTAAATCACAAACTCTTTCTGTTCCTGTAAATAGATATATTACAAGAAACGATTATAGAGCATTTAAACTTACTGTTTACTTTCTTCCAGGAAGTAATGCAAACGATTTAAGAGCTTCGAATGATTCTTTATCGGTTGAAGTTTGTGTTGGTTTGGAAGGTACATTTACTATTGATAGAAATGCAGCTCCCGGCCCTACAACTTTTACTAGCTTTCAAGAAGTTTATGACTATTTAAAATGCGGTGTTTCAGGTCCAACAATATTTGAAATAGCAGATGGAACTTATGATGAGCAAATAAATTTATGGAAAGTAAGAAACTCTTCAGAAGTAAATACAATTACATTTAAATCTAAAAACAATGTGTTTGCGACTAAGCTGACTTATGCAAATGGTACTGCAGAGAATCACTCAACGGTATTATTTAATAATGCTCAGTATATAATTCTTAGAGATTTAACCATTGAAAATAGAAGTGCTGTGAATGGTACATGTATTCAATTGGCTGGTAATTCTAAGTTCAATGTGATTAGAAATAATATTATCAAAGTAGATTCTACATTAGCTAATTATCCAAACACATTAGCTCCGATTGTTGCTACAAAACTAGGTACACTATTTACGGGTCAATTTGCAAGTAATGCATCTAACAATACCATCATTAACAACAGAATCATGGGAGGTTTTTATGGTATAGCAATGTTTGGAACAGATACTGATAAAAGAGATCTAGGAAATATTATTGAAAAAAATAACATTACCAGTTTCCACAAATATGGAGTATACCTTGAGTATTCAGATACAAGAGTAATACAAAATATAATAGTAGGTAAATTTGGTATGGATATTAATGCATATGGTATTTATGCAAAAGGACTTGGCGATAGAAATGGAGTATTCTCAAATGAAATATCGAAAAATAGAATATTCGATATCACTTATCAAGGTATTTATTTAACAAATTGCTTAAGTCAAAAGAATGTCGGAGCGAAGAAGTCGACTTTTGAAGTTAGTAATAACATGATTGGAGGAGGTTTTACAACCTTTAATGTTAATACATCAGGTTTATTCCTGAACGCTTGTTTGGGAATATCAATACTTCATAACACGATTTATATGGATGCCCCTAGAAATTCCACAGGGTCCTCTTCTGAGCAAAACCCTCAATTTGCTAGGTGTTTAATAGTGAATGCTACCAATACTAATATTGAAGCATTGAACAATATTCTATATTCTAATAATGGAGCATTGCCTTTAGATTATTATACCGCTTCAGGAAATACTGTTCCTAATGGGTTAGTGACTTGCGATTATAATTTATACTATACTTCATATAACAACAAAAACACACCATTAATTTTAATAAGAAGAATAAGAAAAACGCAACAAAATACAACTACAAAATCGTATGGTTTTTCTCAACTTACAGAAACTCCAGTATCTGCATTAAATAAATTTAAAATTGACAATGGGAATACTTCACGTGACAGAAAAAGTATAGCAGCACCATTAAGATTCGAGCAATTACCATACGACTTTCATACTTATGATTTGAATGTTGAAAGTAAAGCAGCTGGAGGGCAAGATATTTTGGATGATGTGGATAGAGATCCTAGGAAAAGTAAAACTCCAGATATTGGTGCAGATGAATTTACAGTGCCAAATTATGATTTAGATATTAATAGAGTTTTAAACCCATTACTTTCAGCATTAAAACCTAATACTATACAAGTTAGGTTAAGAAATAGAGGTAAGTATCCATTAGATAATATTAATGTAGTTTTAGAATATAAAGTTGAAGATGCAGAGAATGGTTTCTTGTACACAAACCTTGATACAGTTACTCTAAAAATGAAGAAAACAGGGGATGAGCAGGTTTATAAATTTAAAAGAAGAGTTAGTGTTCCACGTAGAGGATATTATGAAGTTTGTGTGAGAAAAGTTTCAGGTTTAGAATTAGATACTGTATACTACAATGACAAAAAGTGTGTGAATATTTGTACTGGTATTGAAGGCGATTATTATGTAGGGTTTGGTTCTAACTATATTCCAAATACAGATACGAATAGATATTACAACACAATCCAAGAAGCATTGGATAAGGTAGAGTGTGGAATTGCTGACGATACATACTTTAACTTAAACCCAGGAGCATCACCGTTTGCAGAAAGAGTGCTTATACCTAAATACCTTGTAAACTTAGATTCACCTTTATTAACCATTCAGCCATATGGAGCTGTTCCTAATACTGCAGTTCAAATCGTTCAACCAGCAAGTCCTGCTGGTGATAACGCAAAGCTGCATTATACCGTAAGATTTAATGGATCTAATTTCGTTAAGCTTAAAAATTTAAATATTAAACACACAGGAACAAACTTCGGTACTGCAATACATTTTACGAAAAAATCTAATAATAATTTTGTTGAAGATTGTAAGATTGAAGTAAGTACATCGGCTACTACTCCATATTTTTACCCTATTGCATTTAGTTCCTCTAACATGTTGAATCTATTAGAAACACAATCGTTTGCTAATAATGGTTCATATAATACAATTAGAAGGAATGAAATTATTGGTGGATATGCAGGGATATCTATGTTAGGAGCATCAGTTGTTGATTTTGATATTGAAAATGTAGTAGATAGTAATGATATTAAAGATTTTTATAAGCATGGTATTTACTCTATTAATAATACGATAAAATCAATTTCTTTCAACAAACTTTTACCAAGAGTAACCGCTTTGCCAACTTGTGTTACTATTTCTTATAACTATGCAGGTGAAGGTGGTATTATAAATGCAAACAAAATTATTGATACCAAAGAAATAGCCATTAAGGTTTTTGGTGTAGAGGCTTTCCCAAGTAAACGTCTAATAATTTCTAATAATTGGATTACACATAGTTTTGGGAATTCTATACAAGATACTGCAAGCGCTATCTTAATAAAAGGCTCAAATAATATCGGTATTTATTATAATTCGATTCGTTATAATGGTTTTAATGCAGCTTTAAACATTGCGAAGCAAACCATTACTCAAATTAATTTAGAGACTGGTAATCTAGAGACTATTGATGTGTACCCTGGGGGTATACATGTATTTAATAATATTATTAAAGTGGATTCTGTTCCTGGTTTCCCTAAAAAACCATACGTAATTTATTATAACTCTACTGACCCAGCATCAAAATTTAATAACAATGCTTATCATACGGGTTATGATACAAGGTTTGCATTTTATAAAACATCTGCAGACCAAAAAACATTTGGGGTATGGCAATTAAATACTGCTAAGGATTTGAAATCATTATATGAAGATCCAATTTTTGTTGATGGTTATGATTTGAATTTAGCTCCTAAACCTATTGGTGATACTTTACGTTTTGATAAAAAAGGTGTAGTTGTTGCAGGTATTAGTAGAGATTTTTACAATAGAAAAAGAAGCCCTAGAGAAACGGATATAGGTTCAATAGAATATGAAAAACAAGAGTATGATGTTAGTTTATTGAACATTGTAAATACAAAAGCTGTATATGGTACTAATACATTTACTGTTAATATTTTAAATGATGGTAATAAAGATTTAAGTTCAAAAACAATTTGTGTTGAATACTCTATAGACTCCGGAAAAACTTGGGTCGGTAGAGAAAGTGTTTTATTGAAAGACTTAAAAGGAAGATACGACGAACAACGACTTTCTTTCAATTTGAAATATGTGAAGCAAGATTTCTTTGTTATTCCTTTATGTGTTAGAATTGCGCCTGATTGTCGTTTAGATAATGACACAGTGTATAAATATGAGATGGTGTGTAAAGAATTATGCGTTGGTCTTGAGAAAGGGGAGTACACCATAGGCAAAAACAATAATGAAGTATTTAATTCTATACAGCAAGCTGTTACAGCTTTGGTGTGCGGATTCGATTCTTCAATTGTATTTAAAGTGTCTCCTGGTGTTTATAAGGAACAAGTTTCAATTCCAGCAATTAGAACACACTCTGATACTACAGTTACATTTGTGTCTGCAACTGGCAATCCAAACGATGTTATATTAGAATATACTCCATCTACACAAAATGAATTAGCACATCATATTATCCAATTAGATGGAACACGTTATATTACCTTTAAAGCTTTAACCTTTAAGAGTAATGCCCAAGCAAGATCTTCAGGAATACATTTAGCGGATACTGCAAATAATATTACTGTGGATAACTGTATATTCAGATTTGATTCGGTATCAACTGTAAATACTTTAGTAGGAGTGTTAGCTTCTGGTAAAATAGCCTTTACTGATCCTGCAAATGTAAAAAATAATACCATCAGAAACTCAGAATTTATTGGGGGGGCATTTGGTATAAGACTACTTGGTGTAAAAGACAATGCTTACTCAGGACCTAATAAAATAATTAATAATAAGTTTAGAACTGTAAATACATGTGCTATTGATATTTTATACAATCAAATAGATAGTATAGGACACAATGAAATCAATATGCGTAAAGGAAATGTAGAGAGTGTGGGTATAAATATTTATGGTGCTTTAACCGATTTTATTATTTCTAACAATAAAGTTGTAAATGCACAAAACAATGGTTTAGCAATTGATAGCTGTAGGGTTATTAGTAGAGGTCTTATTGCCAACAACATGTTTGCGGGAGGTTTCGTATCCGATAATCAAAAAAATGAGGCTGGTATTCTTATAAAAGGTACTGGAGATTTTGCAGAGAAAGGTTTGTATTCAAATGGATTTATAGATATTGTTAACAACTCAGTATTATATGATGGAGATGGAGATACATCATCTGCATTGTTCGTGTTAAGATCGAATAGAATTAATATGTATAACAATATCTTTGCTAATTATGGTAAAGGTTATGCATTCCAGTTTAAGAACGACCCAAGTGCCAACGCAACAGTATTTAATGATGCAGATGCTAATTTGGTTTATACAAAAGGAGCGGTACTTGCTAAATGGAAAGATATATTATGTCCAAAATTATCAGACCTTGGTGTACAAGATGCAGGTAATTCACCATTCAATGAAACAAGATCAGTGTCTATTGACCCTCTATTCAAATCAAATTACGACCTACATATAAATAATTATTTATTAGACGGTTCTGGTACGTATAGAGAACTTGTTTTAACCGATTTCGACGGACAGGTTAGAGATAAATTAACACCAGATATTGGTTGTGATGAATTTTTCCCTTCATTTGATTTGCAAATGGATACATTTATTACACCATTAGAAGGATCCGCTTTCCAAAATGAGAATCAAGTTATTGTTCGAATCAAAAATAAAGGTGCTGATGTGTATTCTGTAAAAGCAAGATATCTTTTTGATGGAGTGTTTATTGATTCAGTTGTGAAGAATTACATCGAACCATTAATGTTAGATTCAACAGATATCTTAGTGTTCAATAAGAAATTTTCTACTCGTCAGGCTGGACCACATAAAATAACAGCATTTACAGAGATTAGAAAAATTGATCCAGTAACTGGAAAATCTGTTAATAATGACTTCAGTAATCTAAATGACACATTAACAATAACAGTAATCTCTAAGGATACTTCAGACATTGGAGTTGCGAATTATCTTAACCCAAGAAATGGTTGGGTATTGAGTAAACCAGAACCAGTTCAAGTTCAAGTAACAAACTATGGCAACTTAACTGCTTCTAATTTCAAAATACAATTAAAGGTTAATAATAAAATAAAGGAAACGTTGAACATTACAGAGCCTTTACTTGGAAAAGAGACGAAGGAATATCAGTTCAATTACAGCGTAGATCCAGACTCTGCAGTTTATTTTGAAGTATGTGCTACGACCATATTATTTGATGATGTAATTGAGGCAAACGATAGTAATTGTATTGTTCTGTTAACTGTAGGAGTTATAGAAAGCTCTGCTGGTAAAGAACTATTTAATGTACATCCTAATCCAACTTCTGGTAAATTGAATTTCGGAATTGAAATCGACTCTGATAAAAAAATTGACATAAGCGTGTTTGATTTATCTGGTAGATTGATAAAAACAGATGAGTTGGGTGTAGTTTCAGCAGGTAAACAAAATCTAAGTATATACTATGATGATTTATCAGAAGGAACGTATTTCTTTGTGATGAATATTGGAAATAAGAAATACAATGGTAGGTTTGTTGTAATTAAATAAGAGAAATAATATATAAAAATATGCTGGGCCTTGTGCCCAGCAATTAAACATAAAATAGATGAATAAGAAGGTTTTTACTATTGCTATTGCTTTATTGTTGGGTTTTATTACAAATCAATCGTTAGCACAAAAGAAATTCTTTAGTGGTATTTACACAATTGGTGGTAATAACGCAAATTATCAAACCATTCAGAAAGCTATTTCTGATTTGCTTGCAGCGAATTCAGAAGTAATCGGTCGTGTTACATTTAACATTAGACCTGGTATTTATAACGAAAATCTAGTACTTAAGCCTTACGTTGGTGCATCAGCTAAAAACTTTGTGGTGTTTAAATCAGAAACAGGGAAGGCAAGTGATGTTCAAATTATTGACCAAGGTGATAATACACTTTATAATAATCAAGTAATCAGATTTGAGGGTTGTAGTTATTATACTCTTCAAGATTTGACTATTGAAAACTCTAGAAATATAACTGCCTCAAATCAATTTGCTTCTGTTATACATTTCACATACAATAGAGACAATAAAAAACCATCAGAGTTCAATACAGTTACAAGATGCGTTTTGAAGTTGGACTCTAACTTTACCATTTTTAATGGAAATACCATTGGGATAGTTTCTTCGGATATTAATAATACTTCTATTGGTGAGAACTGCGCTAACTACAATACTATATCTAATAATACCATTTATGGAGGAGCTTTTGGGATTAAGTTAACAGGGAAAAGTTCAGCTTTGCCATCTAAAGGAAATAAGATTGTTGGAAATAAGTTTTATAAATGTTATAGTGGTATTGATGTGGATTACAATAACATTCCATTGATTTCTTCAAATCAAGTTTTTTGTAGAATAGATTCAGTTGGTTCACAATTTGGGATAAGAATAAAAAATGCTGCTGGGAATTTTAGTTTCCATAGTAATGTGGTTAAAGATTTCGGAACTTTTGGTATGTTTTTTTATAATGTTAGTGGTGGTGCTGCGGCATATATCTACAATAACATTGTAATGGGTGCATCAAAACCAGCATATTCTAGAGGAATACATGTTGAAAATAGTAGAGCATTAAGCTTTTATCATAATAGTGTATATTATACTGCACCATTTACTTTAGATAATGCATGTATGGCCATTGAGCATTCTGCAAGTCTTCCAACAACAAAAATCAATGTAAAGAACAATATATTTTTCTCTAGTGGAGGTGCAACTACATTTATTTTAAGAGACTTGGTGAGTGTAGATTCATTGAATTTTAATGACTACTATACAACGAATGTTACTCCTCCAGTTTCATTAGCAATTATTGGTACTACTTCTCGCGCATCACTTGCAGCGATTAAGACAAGTACAGGAAAAAATCAGAACTCTTTCTCAGAAAATCCAGTGTTTAGTAGTCCAACTAACCTGAGAATTGATAGTAGAAAATTGATTAGAAAAGCATATATACTTCCATTTATTCAATTTGATTTTGAGAATCAACCTCGTGATCCAGAGATGCCAGATGTTGGTGCTGATGAAGTGATTAGAAGTGCAACAGATTTAGAGGTTTTCGGTTTAGAGAAAAATTTCGTTCCTCGAGAAGGAAGTAATATTTTACCAGTAGTTATTAAAAATGATGGATTATTAAATCTTAACGGAAATAAAATCTTAATAAGTTATAAGGTAAACAACGGTAGTTATACTACACCAGAAGAATTTACTCTTCAATTGTTAAATAAACCTTATTCGAAACAAATATTTGTGTTAGCAACCCCGTGGGTTATCCCTACTGTAGGTGCTTATACACTTACTATAAAAGTTTCTCCTCCTATTCCAGGTGATACATGGATTGAAAATGATAGTATTGTTTTAGATATATGTGTTGGACTAAATGGTTTATATACCATTGGTGGACCTGCTGGATCAAAAAACTTTGTCACTTTTGCAGACGCTATTGCAGCTTTTGGGTGTGGAGTTGGAGGACCAACAGTATTTAATGTATATCCAGGAACTTACAATAGCTTTTCTATTCCTAATATAAAAGGTGTTAGCGAAACCAATACATTGACTTTTAAATCACAAACAGGGAACGCAGCAGATGTTATTATTCAAAATACAATACCTGCACAAAATCATACCAATCACCATGTAGTGCAAGTTGATGGAGGTGATTATGTTATTTTCAAAAATTTAACTTTAAATAATACTTCTACAAGTACATTCGCTTCTGGATTCCATATTACAGAGGGTTCTAATAATGTTACTGTTGATAGTTGCGTTGTAAACGTACCTTCTACAACCAATGTAAATAGTTTTATTTTCCCAGTTATACTATCTCAAAAAGTAAAAATAGATAGTGGTGCAGTTGTTAATAATTTTGTTGTGAAAAATTCTATTCTTAGAAATGGGGCTGTTGGTGTTCAATTTTTAGGAAGAAACACAAGTATTCGTGCACAAAACAATAGTGCTATAAATAACAAGATTGATTCTAGTTATTTGTATGGTTTTTATTCAAGCTTTGTGAATGTTGGAGAGGTTAGTGGAAACACAATCCGACTTAGAGATGCTTCTAATGCCTCAAGTGAAGGTATTCGTATACAGTTCTCAAAATACAATACGAAAATCAATGCCAACAAAATGACAGTATTGGGTATAAGAGGGATTAATTTAACTACTGTAGAAGGGATTACTGGTGTTGTGATATCAAACAATATGATTGGTGGTTTTAAAACAAATCAGAATGGTTCTGGTATTTATTTAAATGAGGTTAATAAAGTGAGTTTATATCACAACTCTGTTTATTATGATAAAAATTCAATAGCAACCCCTAATAATGCTTCAGCATTTTTCTTAGCAGCAGGCTCTAACGTAAGCTTATATAACAATATCTTCCTAAATACAGGAAATGGTTATGCTTTTTATGTATCTAGCACTTCATCTGTAAGAAATTCTAACAATAACATTTATTATACTGATGGTAACCCAGGTACAAACTATTTCGCTTACTGGAATGCTGATAGAGCTGATTTAACGGCACTTAAAAATGCAATGCAAGGATTCGAATCAAACAGCTTGGAAATTGATCCAATGTTTGTTTCATTAACAGATTTACATACTTCTAATCCAGCACTAGAAGGGAAAGGGTTGTATTTCGAAAGTATCCCTAAAGATTTTGACGGTGAGCCAAGAAATCCTTTATTTACAGATATAGGAGCAGATGAGTTTATTCTTCATGCAAAAGATTTAGCATTGATGAATATTCAACCTTTAGTTTTTGGTACTGACCCTAATACCGTTAAGGTGAAACTAATGAACTTAGGCAGTACTTCTCTACAAGGTTCAACAATAAAACTTCAGTTCTCATCAGATGGTACCAATTGGCTTCCGGCTGGTGGAGAAACTTATGTTATAGGATCAACTTTAGCTCCTACGTATTCTTCAGACGTTTATACATTTAATACAGCATTTAATGCTACAGCAAATAGTTCTTATCAGTTTTATGTTAGAGTTATGCCTTCTGATAGAATAGTGGGCGATGGTGTAACTAAAAACGATACTGCCTACAATGTTATTTGTACAGGTTTAAAAACAGGTAATTATACAGTAGGTGGTGCTGGAGCGGATTTCCCTGATTTTACAAGTGCTGCAAATGCAATTTCTTGTGGAGTTACTGGGCCTGTTACTTTTAATGTAAGACCAGGTGTTTATAATGAAAGATTTTCAATTAATAATCCTAAAAACACTTCAGATGTAAACTTGATTACATTTAAATCAGAAAATAATGACTCGACTTCTGTGGTACTAAACAACCTTGGTGTTACAGGTAATACGACTAGAAATGTTATTCGTTTAAATAGGGCTAAACATATCCTGTTTAAATACTTAACCATTCGAAATTTAAGCAATTCAATTGTTGGTTCTTCTGCTGTGCAGATAACTGCTGAATCGAGTGATATTACCATATCAAATTGCAGAATTGAAATGAACACAGCCTCTACATCACCAAATATTTATGGTATTGTTACTTCCGATTCTTCATTAATAACTTCTGGAGGAAAAGGTGCTAAGAACTTAAGAATTTTAAACAATTATATTAAAGGAGGAACAATTGCTGTCTCTATTAAAGGGACTAGTCAGTTTGTTAGAGACGAAGGATTTACCATTGATAATAATATTATTGATAGCGTGGCTTCATCAGCAGTTTCAACATCTAATGCAGATATTACTAGTATTTCTTCAAATAAAATCTACATGAGAAAAGAACAACTAGCTTCAACTGGTTTAAACGTTTCTTTATGTAAGTCTGATGCAAAAATAATGAACAATGTAATTTACAATGCATCAACACAAGGAGTTTCATTTAATGATGTTCAATCGTTAAATGGAATCTTATTTGCAAATAATATGATTGGTGGAAATTTCAGATTAGGTATTGATGGTGCTGGAATAAATTTAGCTAAAGTATTTCCAATTAAATTATACTATAATTCGATACTTTATGATGGAAACTCAGTCTTTGGAGCAGGATTGAAAATAGATAACGATTCTAAAGGGGTTCGATTATTAAACAACTCAATTGCTAATTCAAGCAATGGTTTTTGTTTAACTATTGCAAATCCAGCTAGTATAGATACTTCTGAAAACAATAACTTTTATACAAAAGCAGAAATTTTCGCTCGTGTTAATTCGGTTGATTATACATCATTCCAAGAGTTTAGAGATGCTACTCTAACCGATGAAAAATCTGTTTCAGTTGACCCAGATTATTTTACTAAAACTAATTTACATGTTACAAATACATTTTTTGATGGAGGTGCATATCCAATAAACAATGAAGTATCAACCGATATTGATGGTGAGTTAAGAAATGTTGAATTCCCTGATATTGGTGCGGACGAATTCCTTATAAGAGGAGATATAGAACTAGTAAATATTGATAGTCCTTTACCTAGTCCGACTGTTTATCCTGATAGAATACCGGTTTCTATTACCGTACGTAATAAAGGTTTAAGCAAGATTTCAGGTCTAAATGTGAAATTCTATGTTGATAATGTTGAAATAGCAAATGAGGTTATACCTGTTGAAGAGCCATATAAACCTCTATTACCTTCAGATCTTTTAACTTATGATTTCGTAACAGAAATTGAACCAACACAAACTGGTAACTACGACTTAAGAGTTGAAGCATATTTGCCTGATGATATTGATTTATCAAACAATAGTCAAACTATACAGTTTAAATCATCTATATCAAGTATTGTTGACGGTGAGGTTAGCTCATTTGTTTCTCCTGCGAATAATTCAGTTAAAGGTGAAACAGAAGTTAGTGTACTTGTTAAAAATACAGGGACTGTAGTAATTAAAGAATTTAATATCAATTACAGATTAAGAGGTGGTACTGGACCTACAGTTTATGTATCAGAAGTATATAAAGGAGATAGTATTGTTCCATTAGCTTCAGGTTCATTTGTTTTCACCCAGAAAATTAATTGTGACCCTGTTTACGATAGATTTTTGGATGTGTACATCTCTGAATTAGTAAATGATATTAATCAGGTGAATGACACACTAACTCTTTACGTAAAACCATATGCAGGTTGCGGACAAGTACAAGGTTTCGATTTAGTAACAAAAGATTTAATGTTGACTCAGCCTTGGCCAAACCCAACATCAACAACTATAAATTATGATGTAAATGTTTTAGACATTACTGATATGCAAATCGAAATTATTGACGTATTAGGCCATGTTCTAAAAACTGTGAACTATAATCAACTCACAGAAGGCATTAATCATTTAAATATTGATGTTCAAGATTTAGCCCCAGGGGTATACTATTCTAGAGTAATAGTTGCTGGAGAAAGTTATACAAATAGAGTAGTAATTACTAGATAGACGCAAGACGCAGGATACAAGACACAAGACACAAGACTCAAGACATAAGACATAAGATAGGGAGCTTTATTTAAGCCCTTTGTCTTGTGTCTTGTGTCTCATGTCTTATTTCTCAAAGCCGCAATATTCCTTTTTAAACCACTGTATTTTGTTCTCTTTATAGGGGAGTTTTTGAAAAGTATTTCAAAGCTTTCTTCACTTAAATTATCCCAATCTTTTTTACTATAAGTCGACCATTCTTTTGGTTTGAATTCTTCTATTTGATGTGGTATAGAAAATCTATTCCAGGGACATACATCTTGACACACATCGCACCCAAAAATCCAGTTCTCATAACTTCCTTTCATCTCTTTAGGAAATTCATCTTTCAATTCTATTGTTAAGTAAGAGATGCATTTGTTGGCATCTACTATGTAAGGTGCAACAATAGCTTCAGTAGGACATGCATCTATACAACTTGTACATGTTCCGCAATGATCGGTTCTCATCGGCGCATCGTATTCGCATTCAATATCGATGATAAGCTCCGCCAAAAAGAAAAATGAACCTTGTTTCTTGCTCAATAAATTACTGTGTTTACCAATCCAACCTAAACCGCTTTCTTTTGCCCAAACTTTATCTAGCACTGGTGCAGAGTCTACAAATGCTCTACCATGTATTTCTCCAATATGCGCCTGAAGTGTTTGCATTAATAGTTTCAGTTTTGCTTTAATTACATGATGGTAATCGTCGCCATAAGCATATTTAGAAATGATGTAACTTGAAGATGTTTGTGTAGTTTCTGGAAAATAGTTTAAGCTTAAGCTGATAATGCTTTTTGCCCCTTCTACCAGTTTTCTTGGATCCAATCTTTTATCGAAATGGTTTTCCATATACGACATCTTTCCGTGTTTCCCTTCCTTCAACCATTGTTCTAAACGAGGAGCTTCTTCTTCCAAAAACCGAGCTTTAGAGATACCACAATTCATAAAGCCTAGTTTCTGGGCCTCTGCTTTAATTAATTGGGATATCAGTTTTGGATTCATAGTATTCAAAAATAGGGTAAGAAATTGTAAGTTTATAATATGAGATACATTGTATTGACTTTAATACTGCTCAACTCTCAAATAGGGCATACTCAACATAAAACAGGCTGGAGTATTTCAGCCTTATATGGAACGACTATAGCTCATACAAAGAAAATTCAGTCGATTAAATCAACCAACCCTATAGGTTTACAAATCGATTTATTCAGACAAAAAGACAATCAAGAAAATTATGATTTATGTAAATGTTATCCTCAATCGGGACTAAGCTTATCGGTGTTCGATTACGGTAATAACACGATAGTGGGTCAGGGTGCTCATCTTATTTTTTATCTGGAACCTCAATTTAAAGTAAGTAATAAAAATTATTTTATAGTTCGTGCATCTGCAGGTCTAGCTTTTATGAATCGTCCGTTCGACTCTATAAGCAACCCGAATAACCTTGCATATAGTTTACCTGTAAGTGGATTTGTTTCTATGGGTCCAGGCTGGAGATATTACCTCTCCAATAAATATTCAATGTTTGTAATACTTCCTTTTAATCATGTTTCTAATGGTGGAATAAAAGACCCTAATATTGGATTGAATTTTCCGAGCATACATTTTGGTCTTACTAAACAGAACTACAATTTAGAGCGAAACCTCAATAAATCTTATTATGAACAACAATCATCTTTAGTAAAGAATAGATATTCCTTCAGTGTGTTTTATACGAGTAGAACAGTGAAAAATGGAGAGAAAGAACGATTTAGTATTTATGGTTTAGAGAGTGCATATATAAGAAGAATAAGTGTTTTGTTAAGTATTAATTCAGGTATTGAATTTTATCGAGATCATGCATTACAAGAGCGATATAGAAGAGAGAAAGGGATTGATAAAACTCGTTATCGTATTGGAATGTTGTCGGGCTTACAAATTCACTTGGGTAAGTTTGAGCTGTATCACAGATTGGGGTTCTATGTATACGATCCTGGTTTGTATAATGGAAGAATCTTTCACCGCAACGGACTCCAATATAAATTAACTAATCCCTTATCAATAGGAGTAGAGGTAAAAGCACACAAAGAGGTAGCTAACTTTATTGATTTACGATTATCGTATCGCTTGTGATTTTTAGAATAGTGTATTGTTCTTTTTTATGTCACCAATTTTTGCTCTCAGGTGTTTATAAGCTAATTCTGTAGCCTCTCGTCCACGAGGTGTACGCATCATAAATCCTTCTTGAATTAAAAAAGGTTCGTATACTTCTTCAATAGTACCTTCATCTTCTCCAACTGCAGTAGCAATAGTTTTTAAACCAACAGGTCCACCCTTAAATTTCTCAATAATGGTGAGAAGTATTTTATTGTCCATTTCATCTAAACCATGCTCATCCACATTTAAGGCATTGAGTGAGTAGTTAGCAATGGAAGTATCAATTTGTCCGTTCCCTTTTATTTGTGCAAAATCACGTGTTCTTCTCAAGAGTGCATTAGCAATTCGAGGAGTTCCTCTACTTCTACGTGCTATTTCAAATGCACCTTCTTCTGTAATTGGAGTCTTTAAAATATCCGACGATCTTAATACGATATCGGTGAGTAATTTAGAATCATAGTATTCTAATCGTGCATTAATGCCAAATCGAGCTCTTAAAGGAGAGGTAAGTAATCCAGAGCGAGTTGTAGCACCAATTAGTGTGAATGGGTTTAAACTAATTTGAACAGAGCGAGCATTAGGCCCTGCATCAAGCATAATATCAATTTTGTAATCCTCCATAGCAGAGTAGAGGTATTCTTCCACCACGGGGCTTAATCGATGAATCTCATCAATAAATAATATATCTCCTTCTTCTAGGTTTGTCAATAGTCCAGCTAAATCCCCCGGTTTATCTAATACAGGTCCTGAGGTAACTTTAATACTCACTCCAAGTTCATTTGCGATGATGTATGATAAAGTTGTTTTCCCAAGTCCAGGAGGGCCATGTAAAAGAACATGATCTAATGCCTCTTTTCTTCGTTTAGCAGCCTCAACAAATATTTTAATATTCTCTACTATTTTATGTTGACCAGTGAAATCGTCGAATGCCGAAGGACGTAATACTTTCTCTATATCTTTTTCAGAATTATTGAGAGAATCGGCATTGGGGTCGAGAATAGGGTTCATGGCTTAAAAATACGAAATATAAACTATCGTTTGTATTTTTTAAAGAAGCTACTGAACTTCATTTGAAGTACGCCGAATATTGCTTCTCTAATAATACCTTTCGACATTTTGCTTGTACCTTCACTGCGGTCGGTAAAAATGATAGGAACTTCAATGATATTAAAACCATACTTCCATGTAGTAAATTTCATTTCTATTTGGAAGGCATAACCCACAAATTTTATGGCTGATAAATTAATGGTTTCTAGTACTACTCTTCTATAACATTTGAACCCTGCGGTAGCATCGTTCACGGGCATACCTGTAATGAATTGTACATATTTAGAAGCAAAGAAAGACAGAATTACACGGCTCATCGGCCAGTTTACCACATTTATACCTGTAATGTATCTAGAACCGATAGCTAGTTCAGCACCATTCACACAAGCCTCTCTCAAACGAACTAAATCATCTGGGTTGTGAGAAAAGTCAGCATCCATTTCAAAAATATATTGATACTCTCTTTTTAAAGCCCATCTAAAGCCATGGATATAGGCAGTGCCTAAGCCAAGCTTTCCTGAACGTTCTTCGAGGAAGAGTTTACCTTCATATGTAGATTGTAAATTCTTAATAATGCTTGCCGTTCCATCAGGAGAACCATCATCAATAATTAGCAAATGGAAGGGGTGCGTCAAAGAGAAAACCTTGTGAATCATCTTCTCAATGTTTTCTTTTTCGTTGTAGGTAGGTATAATTATTAAGCTGTCCGACATTTTTTTAATCCCACGAAGATAATTAATATTTTGAAATCGTACTTTTGAATATGAATAAAGCTGTCTTCCTTGATCGCGACGGTATAATTAACGTTGAAATCGGCGATTATATCAAATGTTTCGAAGATTTTACATTACTACCACATTTAGGTGAAGCTCTTAAACAATTAATAGACAAGGGTTATATTTTAATAGTGGTAACCAATCAGGGAGGTTTGGCCAAAAAACTCTATAGTGTAGAAGAGCTAGAAAAAATGCACAATTACCTAATCGAAGAAATGAAACGATTTGGTGTCGCTTTCAAAGAAATATATTATTGTCCGCATCATCCTGATTATAACGGAAATTGTTTATGCAGAAAACCTGGATCTCAATTAGTTGAAAAAGCCATTGCAAAATTTAATATAGATCCATCACAATCTTATTTCATCGGCGATAAGCAGAGAGATATAGATGCAGGAAATGCAGTGGGAGTAAAGGGGATACTGGTAGAAAGCAATCCTAACCTCTTCGAGGTAGTTTCCAGAATTGAGATGTGAGATATGAGAAAGTAAATTAATCTCATATCTCAATTCTCATATCTATTTACCTTCATTTGCCTTAGCGTGATCTGCTAAAAACTGAGCTAAACCATTATCAGTTAATGGATGTTTTAGTAATTGTAAAATAGCAGATAAAGGACCGGTCATTACATCAGCACCAATTTTAGCACATTGAATAATATGGAGAGGGTGACGAACTGAAGCAGCCAAGATTTGAGTTTCAAATCCGTAGTTATCAAATATTTGTCGAATATCTTCAATTAAGATCATTCCATCCGAAGAAATATCATCCAAACGTCCAACAAAAGGAGATACGTAGGTTGCACCAGCTTTGGCTGCCAATAAAGCCTGACCAGCTGAAAATATTAATGTACAGTTTGTACGAATACCTTTTTTGGAAAAATATTTTAAAGCTTTAATACCATCTTTAATCATTGGTATTTTAACAACAATTTTAGGGCTTATTGCAGCAAGTTTCTCACCTTCAGCAATCATTCCTTCGTAATCGGTTGAAATCACTTCTGCACTTACCTTATCTTCAACAATATCACAAATTGCTTTATAGTGTTTCAGTACATTTTCTTCACCAGCTATACCTTCTTTTGCCATTAATGAAGGGTTAGTGGTTACGCCATCTAAAATACCAAGGTCTTGAGCTTCTTTAATTTGAGAAAGGTTAGCCGTATCGATAAAAAACTGCATGATGTATGATTGGTTTAATTGATTTTAAAAGAAAAAAGGGTAAGCACCTCATATCGCACCGCTACAACCTTTTACCCTTGCTTCCTTCCGAACCTGGGGGAGTTCAAAGGGAGCTGGTCGTATAAGACTTACCCGCCGCAAATATAGGTTTAAATTCTAAATTCTAAATTCTAAATTTCAAATTAATTACGAAGGCTTAGAAAGGCTTGCCACATTACTATTCCAGCTGTTACAGAAACATTGAAGGAGTGTTTAGTTCCGAATTGTGGAATTTCGATACATGCATCAGAGTGGTTAATTACTTCTTGATTTACACCGTCCACTTCATTCCCAAATATAATTACATATTTCTTCTCCTTATGGAAAGAATATTTTTCAAGAGAGTAACTATTCTCAGCTTGTTCAATTGATAATATGGTATATCCTAACTCTTTTAACTCTTTAATTGCTTCTAATGTATTATCTCTATATTCCCAAGTCACACTTTCAGTAGCACCAAGTGCTGATTTTTCAATATCTCGGTGAGGAGGTTTTGCAGTAATACCACATAATATAAGTTTCTCTACAGCAAATGCATCAGAGGTTCTAAAAACAGAGCCTACATTATGCATGCTTCGGATATTGTCTAAAACGATAATGATTTTTGTTTTTTCAGTAAGTTTAAATTCTTCAGGACTTAGTCTATTTAACTCATCCATCGATAGTTTTTTCATGTTCAAAACTAAACATTTTTCTTTAATCCTAATTTCAGTTTCTCAATTCTTTTTTTGTATATTTAGGTATTAAATTCTTCCCATATGAAAGCCAGAATTCCTAGAAAAATGGGGGCAGAGGAAGAAGCTTCAATCCTACCTCCAAATCAAAAAGACTTAAATTTTAAGAACGAAAAAATGCGCTTTGGTTTTTCTTTTTCAGCCGCCGATGGCGAATCAGGAAATCAATCGGAGGATAATGCGGACCTGCCTAGTTCATTAACTGAGATAGGGCATCAATATAATCCTAACTTATCAGAACAAAATCCTGCAAAAATAAAACAGAGGAATGAAATAACCGACGCGATGCATCTTGCTGATAAGTATAGTGTTGGCTTGTCTTTTACAGATAAGGATAGTTATACAGATTTGGCATAGTTGTTGAAAATGTTGACATTTGCTACAACAAATACCTAACATGCTGAAAAAGTATTATCACCTATTATTTTTCCTTTTTTTCGGAATCGGTGCCCAAGCATCTCATTATGCTGGATATGATATGAGTATTACCAGTATTCCTGGTGGAGATACCTACAAAATTAAATTCACTATTTATAAAGATAATGCTGGTGGTACTGCTCCTATGCCTACTACAATGAGTTTTAAAACTTATGTGAATGGCACTAATATGGATGCAGGTCTGAACTTTAGCACACCTAGAGTAGACTTATATTTAGCCACTTATAATCCCGCGGATTGTCCGCCAGCATCTGCAACTTTAGCACTTCAAGTGGGAATTTTTGAATATACCCTAACTGCAGCACAAGCCCTATCACTTACAAATCCTAGTGGATATTATTTTTCGAAGACAGAATGCTGTAGAAATGTAGGATCTACGAATGTAATTAATAGTGAAGGTATAAGTATAAATTTTAGTTTAGACCTTCCTAGTTTAGGTCCTTCTTCATTAACAAGATACAACAGTTCCCCTCGCTTTAATAAAATCCCATTAACTTTTTATTGCATTGGAAAACCATATACCATCGATTGGGAATGTACTGATCCAGATGGAGATTCATTAGTATATTCATTGTTAAGACCTACAGACGGGAGCACGTCTACCAAACCATTTGGATATGGAACTTATGCTCCAGGTTATAATTTTAATTATAATATTATTGATGGTTCACCTGATTTGACAATCAATCCCAAAACAGGTATAATAAATTTTATACCAACAAAAACAGGCCGATATTTAATCGGATTTAAAGTCGACGAATATCGCAAGATATCAGGTGTTCCTAAAAAAATAGGTACTATTTACCGAGAATTTTTAATTGAAACTGTATTATGTTTCGATTCTGCTCCAGTGTTAGCGTCGTTGAATTCTAATAATGTACAAATTATGGATACTATAACCGATGTGTACGACTCTGCTTTTACTTATACCAGAGATTTTATTGCGCATGAAATTCTTGCTGATTCGCTATTCATGAGTATACAATGGTTAAATATTACTGATACAACATTTAACCATAAACTGAAATGGGGATACCCCGACACTTTACAATCAGGAAGTAATATTCAAGATTATATAGTGAAAGGTAAAAGCCCAATTACCGGTAGATTTGAAATAGTTATTGATAGTCTTATGGCAAGACAAAGCCCTTACGCATTTAGAGTATTTGTACAGGATAAAACCTGCCCTAGTCCATTAAGTGATTTTATTGATGTCTATTTGTTTGTAAAAGAAAAAAACTGTAGCCCAGTGTATAAAAATTATACAATTTATGGTTGTGATAGTGCCTTAGGAAATAATGGTAAATGGTACTATACACAAGGTTTGAATTCAGATACAGTTGTGCAAGCTGATGGATGTTTACTCATCACAAACTATAATGTCAACTTACATACTAATATTGTACATTATTATTTAGGTTCATGCGACTCTGTGAAAGGCTTAGGAAATAATTATTATTATTCATCAGGTATATATATAGATACTATTAAAAACAATTTATGTGATACTATTAATGTGTTCCATGTAAATGTTAATCTGTCGCCTTTAACAAAAGAAATAATTGGAGATACAATTGTATCTTCATCAACAGAGTACCAATATTTCTTTACACCTGACCCTGGAAACAATACTGCTTGGAGTGTTGTTAATGGGACTATTTTAACTAGTAATATGTTTTCTGCATTAGTAAAGTGGGATACATTATTCAACAATGGTTCGATAACGGCAACCGAAATGACTGCGAATGGATGTGATGTGGAAAATAAGTTAAATGTAAAGGAATTAAAGTCGGGTATATTTTTCCAAAAATCTGATTTTAAAATTTACCCTAATCCAAGTTCTCATATTATTCGGATAGAAAACAATAGTGTTGTTAATGAAATCCCAACCGAAATATTTGATATACAAGGTGTCAGAGTGAAAAGCTTTATGCTTTTTAAATCTAATGAGATTGATATTTCTGATTTGCCTACGGGTGTTTATTTTATTCGAATTGGAGAGAACGCATATAAAATGATTAAGTATTAGTTTTTAGATCAGTCCAAAATTGATTTGAAAGAAATAATAAGGGTAATGTAGTATTCTGATGTCATAGATGTAAAAATCTATCTTATGAAAAAATTACTACTTATCTCAATTGCTGCTCTATTTGTAAGCAGTAGTTATGCTCAATACAAGGGCGTAACAACAAAGAAAGAAAACTTCAAGCATAAATTAGCTGCTGAAGAGAAACTAACAAAATTACGTTTAAATCCTGAAACAGAAATGCTTTATTTTTGGGAGCAGGCTCTACAGGATTGGGACTTAAAGAAAGTTTCTAATTACACTTACACCTCAAATGATTTGCCAGATGTAGTTATCGAAAATGATGCAAATGGCAATCCTGTTACTCGTTCTAAATACCACTACAACGGTACTTTGCTTTTGGGTGAAGATGTTGATTATTGGATAAATAATGCATGGGAACCAAGCACAAAATTAACCATTTATTACGATTCGAATAAAGAGCCAATTAAGGAAGAAATTATGGTTTATAATGGAGGGTCATGGGATGTGGTTTTTGGTTTCAGTACATACAAAACTTTCGATGCTAGTACTTCCAATGAAACTATACTTGATAGTATGTACACAGGAGCAATTTATGAACTTGTTCAGAAGAGAGTACGCCACATAGATCAAGCGACCAGTTTAGTAGATACAGAGACAATGTACGTGGCTGTATCTGGGAGTTTAGAGCCGAGCAGGAAACAAGTAATTCAATATGATGCGAATGGCTTGCCATTTTTAGCGATTCAATACATGTGGGCCGGAATCGATTGGGAATATGATCGCGCTACCCATGAGTTTGTTTGGGATGCAAACGAACGTTTAGTAAGTTGTGTAAATCAGATTTGGGATGGTTTTGGTTGGGTTGATATACAAAAAGAAGAAAATGAATATTTGATATATGATGGGTTTAGATCTAATGTTTATGCGATACAAGCGGGGTCATTGATAAATTACCAAAGAAGTCAGTATTTAAATGATTCATTATACAATCAAATTGATGTGAAATTCGAAGAGTGGGATGGGAATAAGTGGAATGCCTTGATGTACGAAACCAGTTCGTATACATATGATCAGATGGAAAATATCTTAGTAAGGATTGAAAAAACAGCAGATAGCTTAGGTGTATTACAGAATAATGTAAAACAAGTTTATACCTATTCGGGCTCTACTGGTGTAGATTATAAAACCAATAAAGAAATTAAGATTTATCCTAACCCAACTAGAGATAAAATTTGGTTTGATAGTAAAAACTCCTCAAAAGATTTAATTGGATATCTTTTTGATGCACAAGGGAATGAGTTGAAAAACTTTAAACCAGTAGCTGGTCAGGCCTTGGATATCTCTGATTTAGCCAATGGGATGTATTATGTTAAAATAGAGGATCAGGTATACAAAATAATGAAGTTTTAAGGGTTAATTTTCTTACCTGTCACATCTCAGTTCTCAAATCAAATTGCTATTTTTAGCCATCTATAAATGTGCAAAGGGTGGCAAAGACAACTGAAGTAAAGGAAACTCCATTAATGAAGCAATACAACGAGATCAAGGGGAAATACCCTGGAGCCTTGTTGTTGTTTAGAGTAGGCGATTTTTATGAAACCTTTGGTGAGGATGCAATAAAAGCGTCCGAAATATTAGGGATTGTATTAACCAAACGTGCCAATGGTTCGGCGTCTCATATTGAATTGGCTGGGTTTCCTCATCACTCATTAGATTCGTACCTACCTAAACTGGTGCGTGCGGGTCAGCGTGTTGCTATTTGTGATCAGTTAGAAGATCCTAAAACGACTAAAACCATTGTAAAGAGAGGTGTAACCGAAATGGTTACACCTGGTATTTCATATAACGATAATATTGTTCAGCATAAATCGAATAATTATTTAGCTGCCATACATTTTGCAGATAAAGATGAACTTGGTGTTGCATTGTTGGACATTTCTACGGGAGAATTTCTCGTTGCAGAAGGAAATCTTGCGTACATCGATAAATTATTTCAAAGCTTTAAACCTTCTGAGGTTTTATGCACAAGAAGTAAATCGAAACAGTTCTCTACTCAATTTAGCGAACAATATTATCAATATGGATTAGAAGATTGGATATTCGGATACGATTATGCATACGAAACCTTAACTAAGCATTTTTCTACACTAAGCTTAAAAGGATTTGGTGTAGAGAATTTAAAAAATGCAATTATCGCAGCTGGTGCTTGTTTGCATTATGTATACGATACTCAGCATCACCACATACAACATATCACTTCCATTTCTCGTATTGAAGAAGAGCAATACATGTGGCTCGATAAATTCACCTTGAGAAATCTCGAGTTAGTTTATTCTCCCCATGAACAAGCAACTACACTTTTTGATGTTCTAGACTATACCCATTCGCCAATGGGAGCAAGGCTTTTGAGAAAATGGATATTATTGCCTTTAAAAGAGAAAGCTTTGATATTAGAACGTCAGCATCTAGTGAAAGTGCTTATCGAACAAAGCAATTATTTTTATACGCTAGAAGAACAACTAAAAAATATTGGTGATTTAGAGCGTTTAATTTCAAAAGTTGCTTTACAAAAAGTTAATCCTAGAGAGTTGGTGCAATTAGGAAGAGCACTAAAAGCAATTGAGAAAATAAAACTAATGAGCCTTGATATCGATGATAAATCGGTTCAAGCTTTAGTAGATAGAATTAACCCTTGTTTATCGCTTATTGAGAAATTGGAGCAGACCTTACAAGAAGAACCTCCAGTTCTTGTGCAAAAAGGAAATGTAATAGCTTCGGGTATAAACGAGGAGTTGGATTCATTAAGGAAGATTGCTTTTCATGGTAAAGATTATTTATTAGATATTCAGAAAAGAGAAAGTGAGAGAACAGGAATTACTTCCTTAAAAGTTTCGTTTAATAATGTTTTTGGATATTATTTAGAGGTAACACATGCCCATAAAGACAAAGTTCCTGGCGATTGGATTCGTAAGCAAACATTAGTAAATGCTGAGCGATACATTACTCCCGAATTAAAAGAATATGAAGAGAAAATACTTGGTGCAGAAGAAAAGATAAATGTAATAGAGGCACAATTATATCACGATTTAGTAGTAAGTGTTAGCGAATACATTCGTCCGATACAAGTTAATGCTCATGTAATTGCTCAACTTGATGTCTTGTCGTCGTTTGCATTTGTTTCCTCTCGAAACGAGTATGTAATGCCTATAATTTCTGATGATACAATATTGGATATCCGTTCAGGCAGACACCCGATTATTGAACAACGTTTAGCACTTGGTGAAGCATTTATTCCAAATGATGTTTACCTCGATCAAATCGAACAACAAATAATAATTATTACTGGTCCTAATATGTCGGGTAAATCGGCGATTTTAAGACAAACAGCATTAATTGTGATCATGGCTCAGATGGGATGTTTTGTTCCTGCAAAATCAGCTAATATTGGCTTAGTAGATAAGCTATTCACAAGAGTAGGGGCTAGCGATAATCAATCTACAGGTGAATCTACTTTTATGGTTGAGATGAATGAAACGGCTAGCATATTAAATAACCTTTCAGATCGCAGCTTAGTGCTATTAGATGAAATTGGAAGAGGAACTAGCACCTACGATGGAATATCAATTGCTTGGGCTATTGCAGAGTTTATCCACGACCATTCTAAAGCAAAAGCAAGAACACTATTTGCTACACATTATCACGAACTTAATGAAATGGCATCACAAATGCCACGCATTAAGAATTATAATGTTTCTATAAAGGAGATGGATAATAAAATTATTTTTCTCCGAAAATTAGTTCCAGGAGGAAGTGAACATAGTTTTGGAATTCATGTAGCCAAGATGGCTGGAATGCCAAACTTTGTGATAAAAAGAGGAAATGAGATTCTTCTTCAATTGGAAAAACAACGCTCTGAAGATCCCAATACGAGAGGAATGCACAAAAAAAGAACTAAGCAGACTTCATCAGAATTTCAATTGAATATGTTTAGCATTGATGATCCCGTTCTAATAAAAATTAGAGATTCATTAAAAGATCTCAATGTAAATGAACTTACCCCTGTAGAAGCCTTAATGAAATTAGATGAGATTCAACGCTTATTGAAATCGTAATGGCGAATTTCCAAACATCGGTAACCTCGTTTATTTCTAAATACGATCTTTGGGAAATTAACACAACACTTCCATTTGAAAGCCCATTTACTCTACTCTATTCAGAAAAATATAATTTGTATATACATCTAATTTCATTTCAAAAATTACATTTAATCAACGATCAAAACTTCTTTCAAAACATTAGTAAATATTGCTATACTCATAGAATTAAGATTATTCATTTAAGGGAAGAGTGGTGGATGAATAAAAAAGAATTTATTAAAAATCGTTTGAATTCTATTTTTAATAGTAATACAAAAGTACATGCAAGGCAATGTTCAATTAAGAGAATTCATAAAGAAGAATATGATTCTTTTCTAAACAATAATCATTTATTGCAAACCGCTAAATCTAAATTTAAATACGGTTTATATAAAAAGGATTTTTTATTGGCGGTAATGGGAATTAGTGGTGGGAGGTGGATGACAAAAGATAACGACCGTAGAAGGTCTTTTGAGATTATTAGATTCGCTACCCTAAATAATACTACTGTTGTGGGTGGGTTTTCTAAACTATTGAAATTTGCAGAGCTTGATCTTGAAGTACAAGAATGGATGAGCTATTACGACTTGGATTGGGTAGTGAGTAATGTTTATCAACGCATGGGTTTCGAATTAAAAGAATTAACACCGGCACAAATATTCACGATTCCAGAAATGAACATACAATCGTTTACTTCGGGGAACCTTAAATTAATTAAGCGGATACATGAGTAACTCGAGCATTATAGGAATATTAGGTCCCACAGCCTCTGGTAAAACTAAGCTTGCAGTTCATCTTGCGGATAAAATTAATGCTGAGATTATCAGTATGGACTCCCGTCAGGTATACAAGCAATTAAATATAGGTACAGGTAAAGATTTAAGTGAATATGTAATTGATGGGAATAGCATCAACTATCATTTAATCGATAGTGTTGATGTAATGGATCGTTACCATGTAAATCAATTTAAAAAAGATTTTGAGTTAGCATACAGTCAAATTACTTCAAAAAATAAAAGAGTAATTGCCTGCGGTGGAACTGGTTTGTATTTTGATGTATTATTGAATGATAGAGTCTATACAGCAGTTCCGGTAGATTTAGCATTAAGAGAAAGACTTGAACAATATACTCATGAAGAGTTGAAGCAACTTTTAATAAAAGGGAATAAGAAAAATATACCCTTCGATTCGAGTACAAAGAAAAGAAGCATTAGAGCAATTGAAATTATAGAATACCTGAAAGGGAATACATTACCTGAAATAACATCAGTAGCATACAAGTGGAATTTATTCGGACTTACTTTAGAAGCGAAAGAAAGAAATAATCGCATCGACCAAAGATTAGAAAGAAGAATAGCTGAAGGGTTGTTTGAAGAGGTAGAAAGCTTAATAAATAGTGGAGTTTCTACAGATCAACTTATTTATTTCGGATTAGAATACAAGTTTATTTCAGAATATTTTTTGGGGAAATATAACAAGCAAGAGTGCGTTGAAAAGTTAAAGATTGCCATTCATCAGTTTGCAAAAAGACAAATGACTTTTTTTAGGAAACTAGAAAAAGACGGACATCAAATTACATGGTTACCCGCAAATGCTTCAGTTGAAGAAAATATTAGAGCGATAGAATTGAAAATTGATAATGAAGTCTCTATGTGGTAAAGTATTTCCAATCACAGAGACTCAGAGACACAGGGAATCAATATTGAGTTGTCAATTGTCAAATAGCCAAGCAGTGCAGCGGTTTATGATGGACGTCCATAGCAGCGGAAATAGCACAACTCACAATTCACAATTTACAATTTACAATTTACAATTTACAATTTAAAACTTATACCCAATCCCAAAATCCATATAATCGGCTTCATACGAATGCGCTTTTAAGAAAAATCCAACATTCAAATTCGGAGTTATTAAATATTTGAATCCGATTTTTGTATAGTAGTTTACATCGTATTGAGCTAAGTGTTTAAAGTAGATATACCTTGCGGCTCCTCCTTGAAATACCACTTTATTCATTACAATTTCCCCTCCTAAAAACCAGGCATAAGCAAAATGTTCATAAGAGGTTGCAGTGAGTTGATAGCCTCTTCCGCTATAGTTATCATCGAATTTATGGTCCCAATAATTTACATCCAATCCTGATTTTATATAGAATACATTATTGATTCGTTGAACATATTGGACAGACCCCATACCTCTTAGCATAGCTTCTCTAGAGTTAATATATGCTCTTCGACCCAAGCCTAAATTTAATTCAACATGACTTCTATTTAATGAAGACTGAGCAAATGAGGCTGTGCTTATTATAACGAATAGTAGTATTCTAAGTATACTCATAGTTATTTATTGAAATGATAAGCTAGTCCCAATTTATACGAAACAGAATTTATTCCTCTATTCGGAAGAATAAAAGAACCATTAGAATAATGCATGTATTTTATAGAGGTTAAAAGCGAAAAGCGGTCGGTAATGTATTTTTCGAACATTCCTTCTAAACGAATGGAATAGTTGAAATGGGAGCCGATGTAGATATTTTTAGGTTCGTCAAAAAATGTTTTGGTGTCGTAAGCAATACCCCAACCAGGAATAAAGTAGAAGTGATTTTTTTTCTTTCCAATCAAGTTAATCATCAACGAATAGGTTAACATATATACATTTCCAAAAGAGTTTTTAGAGGTATCGAGCATTCCATCTAATTTCGACTGATTCATGTAGGTAAGACTTAAAAGTTGGTAAGCAACGCTCATTCTTTTTACCCATTCGGAAGAGTTATGCTTCATCGATTTAGCAATGCTGATATCAAGCCCTGTGATTTGATCGTTAAATAAAGTTGAGTTTTCAGGAATAATCATCCTTCCATAACTTGGCTCGACTGAAACAAAATAAGGAATATTATTTTGAGAATATCCTTTATATGAGATATAAAATATTAAGAGAATAATGATTAGTATTCTTTTCGACATATTCCCAAATATAATAATAAGAAAGGAGTAGTTTTTTAATGTTTACACAAATATTGTAAATTAGCGCCAATTTAATTATCTCTCTAATTATGAAAACTTTAGTGCTTAAAGCAAGCTTAATATTATGCTGCTTTGTTTGTATTTTTTCTCTTGGTAAATCTCAAGATATTAAACCATATCGAACTGGTCAAAAAATAGAAAACATCAGTTTGTTCGATATAGAAAGTAAAAAGTATTCCTTAAAAAATGTAAGTAATAAAAAGGCAGTAGTTCTTTTATTTATCTCTAATAAATGTACTTCGGTAAATAAGGTTATCGATCAAATAAAAAATATACAAAATAAATATGCAGAAGATGTAGAATTTTGGGCAATTAATTCATTTAACCCTAATACAAATCCTGAAGAAGGAGAGGAGTACATGAAGGAATTTGTAAAAAACAATAACCTTAGTATACCATATATTGTCGATTTAAGTCAGAATACTTCTAAATCATTTTCTGTTAAATATACACCTACTGTAGTTATTCTCAAGAAAGAAGCTGATGGCTTTAGGTTTGTTCATATTGGTAGTGTAGCAACACTCGATAAGAACATTAAAAATTTAATAGATGGAAAAGCATTAATTCAGTCGAGCCCTGGCAGCTCTTCTTGTATGATTAAATAAAAAAAAGCTTCTCAATTTTGAGAAGCTTTTTTTGTTATTCGTTCATAATCATTTTTATGAAACTTGAGAGTTTTGATTTCAACTCTTTTCTATCTACAATGAAATCTAAGAAGCCATGTTCTTGAACAAACTCAGCTGTTTGAAAGCCTTTTGGTAAATCTTTTTTAATGGTTTCCTTAATTACTCGAGGTCCAGCAAATCCAATCATAGCGCCAGGTTCAGCGATAATAATATCACCTAACATAGCATAAGATGCCGTTACTCCACCAGTAGTTGGATCGGTACACAAAGAAATATAAGGTAATTTATGTTGCGATAATAATGCAAGCTTAGCGGATGTTTTTGCCATTTGCATTAATGAAAATGCAGCTTCCATCATTCTAGCTCCACCCGATTTAGAAATAATCATAAACGGGTATCTATGTTTTATACAATAATCTATACTTCTGGAAATTTTCTCTCCAACTACAGAACCCATAGATCCACCAATAAAATTAAAGTCCATGCAACATACCACTAAATCTTTTCCATTGATTTTACCGTGGGCAGATTTTAATGCATCGTTTAATCCTGTTTTCTTAATAGTCTCTTTTAATCGATCGGGATACTTCTTGGTATCTTCGAACGATAAGGGGTCACCAGATATTAAATTAGGGAAAAGCTCTTCAAATTGATTATCATCAAATATGATACTGAAATACTCCTTAGAACCAATTCTTAGATGGTAATTACAATGATGACATACATATTGATGCATCTCTAAATCTGGAGCGTATAATGGTTTCTTACAAGAAGGACACTTATTCCACAACCCTTCTGGCACATCTAACTTTTCTTCCGTTGTTGTTAAAATACCCTCTTTATTTCTTTTGAACCAAGCCATAGTTTTTTATTTATGCATTAAGCAATAGTAATATCTTTAGATAAATAAATATCTTGAACTGCATTTAACAATTGAATTCCTTCGTTCATTGGTTTTTGGAATGCTTTTCTTCCTAAAATTAAACCTTGCCCTCCAGCACGTTTGTTAATTACAGCAGTTTTAATAGCTTCAGCAAAATCAGAAGCTCCTTTAGATTCACCACCTGAGTTAATCAATCCAATTCTACCTAAATAGCAATTTAATACTTGGTAGCGGCATAAATCAATTGGGTTGTCTGATGATAATTCTGAGTACATTTTAGGATGAGATTTAGCAAATTTAATATTGGTAAATCCTCCATTATTTTCAGGAAGTTTTTGTTTAATAATATCAGCCTGAATAGTTACACCTAAATGGTTTGCTTGTGAAGTTAAATCGGCAGCTACATGGTAATCAACTCCATCTTTTTTGAAAGCATCGTTTCTAGTATAGCACCATAAAACTGTTGCCATTCCTAATTCATGTGCTCTTTCAAATGCTTGAGCCACTTCAATAATCTGACGATTAGAATTTTCAGAACCAAAATAAATAGTTGCACCAACAGCGCAAGCCCCAAGGTTCCATGCCTCTTCAACCGATCCGAACATAATTTGATCGTATTTATTTGGGTAAGTCATCAATTCATTATGATTGATTTTTACCATCATAGGGATTTTATGAGCATATTTTCTTGAAACACTTCCTAAAACTCCAAACGTAGTAGCCACTGCGTTGCAACCTCCTTCAATAGCTAATTCAACAATTTTCTCTGGATCAAAATATATTGGATTTGGAGAAAATGAAGAACCTGCTGTATGTTCTATGCCTTGGTCTACAGGCAAAATCGATAAATAACCAGTACCCGCTAAACGTCCATGGTTGTACATGTTCGATAGACTTCTCAATACTTGTGGGTTACGGTTTGTTTGAACAAATGAACGATCGATAAAATCAGCACCTGGGAGATGAATCATCTCTTTGCTTACTGTTTTTGATACGTGATTTAATAAAGTTTGGGCATCTGCACCTAGTAATTCCGTGATTTTATCAATGGTCATATCTTATCTTAAATATTAATTTCTGCAATACTACTGAAAAAACCACTTATTTGAAATAGGAAAAAGGGCAATAATGCCCCAAATTCCTTAAAATCACGTAAATAGAGCTATAAAGCTTTTCTGAACGAATAGGGTTTGTATGATCCTATCAAGCCTAGCCCATTGTTTATGTTAGTATAAATTAAACTTGGTTCCGAAAAGGGATCATCGCCTCCATAATTCTGTAAACTTTTAAAATATTTATAATAGTGCTCATCGGTTTTGGTGAGTAATATTTCAAATCCAACATATTGGTTGCCCATAAACTCAGGATTATACATGTATACTTCTAATGTAGCATTCATCATACTTCCGTTTTTCCCTTCATCGCTCAAATAAACATTATTATAGAAATCGCTCAACGATACTCTAGAGGTGTCGTTATTATCTCCTTTTACTAATCCAAATAATTCTATACAGTAATAGTTCGTTTCATTAGGTGGGTCTTCCCATTTTACATATCCAAAGTAGGTAATGTAATCTCCTGAAAATGGATCTTCTTGAATTAAACTATCGATTTTTACTTCAGCAGAATTTAATGGTGTATTACTTACTGTGGTAATGGTGGTATTTGCATTTTTTCCTTCGTAATCTACATTAACAGTATACACTTTATTGTGTTCAATCGTCATCGAATCTTTAAATAAAACATATCCAAAGTAATTGAAATTATAAAATATCCTAACGGTTTTAGAGCCATCGCTTATGGTTACGGTAGCATTTTCAATCATGCTGGCATTATCAACTTCGCTACCATCGAAAATGGGGTCACTCATGTATAAGTTTAATATTTGAAGTTCAGCCTCTGGCTCTAAAAATGCCGTAACAACTAATTTTGGGTCTTGTGCTGGTATTTCGATATCAGCATCGGTTTCACATGATGTAAACCCGATAGAAATTCCTATGAATAGATATAGTATTTTTTTCATCGCCTTAGAATTTGTAGGTCCAACTTATTGAAGGAATAATAGGGAAGAGGGAAACTCTTTTCAATACTCTTTGAGAGCTGTTGGTTTTATTCCCTATGTAATAGAAATATGGATTTTTTCGGTTGTATACATTGTAAACAGAAAACTCGAAAATTCTCTCCGATCGTTTTAATTTAGAATGGAATTGCATTCCAATATCTAAGCGATGATAAGCTTCCATTCGAAAATTATTTTTGCCGTTGTAATCGTTTACATACATGGGTTGTGTATAAGCTGAGCCTCCTGGAGAATGACCTTGTGCTAAGTACTCAGCGCGTGGTAGTGTAATGGCATTCCCTGTGCCATATACCCATGTAAACGAAAAGGTTAAATCTTCTTTTGCTTTATAAACACCCACTACAGATATATCATGTCTTCTATCGTATCTAGCATAGTATTTTTTACCAAAATTCAATTCGTCAAATTGTAATTGTGTCCACGATAATGTATAACCTACCCAACCACTAAATTTACCCTCAGTTTTTTTAATTAATAGTTCAACACCATAACTCCAGCCTTGTCCACTAGTAACATTGTCTTCCCACGAAATTTTTTCATCAGATTCCACATCATCAATCGCTAAAAAGCTTGCACCTTCTTTATAGGCAACTATATTATCCATTTTCTTGTAATAACCTTCTAGACTTACATTGAAATTTTTCGGAATAAAATCTTTCGCTAGGCCTATCGCAACTTGTTGTGAGCTTTGCGAAGGTATTTTTCCTGTAGAAGGCACCCACAAGTCGGTTGGTAAACCAACTCCAGTACCACTTAATAAATGTATGTATTGGCGCATGTACGCATAAGATGCTTTTAAAGCTAAATCCTCTTTCAATTGATAACTAGCTCCAAACCTTGGTTCTATAGCGGCATAGCTTTTTTTATCCACATAGAAATGTGAAATACGAACACCCATGTTTGTTTTAATACGTGCTCCATATTGAGCTCTATCTTCGAGGTATATTGCCGACTCTAATGCATCTATCTTATTTCTTACATCAGTATTACCTTCTGAGAATTGATCGTTCTTAATAGTAACAGCACTTGGAGTGAAACGGTGTTGTTGTATTTGCACTCCAGTTTTTAACAAATGGTTGTTTTTCCATGCATAATCGAAATCGTGTTTTAAGCTGATGTCGCGTATGCCCGAGAATAATCTTATTAAGTACTCATCTCCATCGTATGATTCTTTGATGGAGATATTGAAGCGATACTGACTGTAAATAAATGAGGTGTTTGAAAATAGTTTTGAGTTGTACACATGATTCCAACGTACAGTTCCTGTTCCATTTCCCCAATACAATCCGAATTTATATTCGGAGTTGCCATAGTTATTATTGGCGTAAAATTTATCTCTCCCAAAATAACCACTTACGAAGATTCTATTTTTACGATCGATATCGTAATTCACTTTAGCATTCAAATCGTAAAAGTAATATCCACCCTTAGCATTATCAGGTAAGAAGGGGTAGATTAAAGCATCAATATAAGTTCTTCGTGCTGAAATAAGGAAGGATGATTTGTTTTTCTTAATAGGTCCTTCTAGTGTAAATCTTGATGAAATGGCCCCAATACCTACAGATCCTTTGATGCTTTCTTTACTGCCATCTTTCATGTTCATTTCTAATACAGAAGAAAGTCTGCCTCCATATCTTGCAGGGAATCCTCCCTTGGTTAGCTCAACACTTTTTAAAGCATCGCCATTAAAAAGAGAGAAAAATCCAAACAAATGGAAGGCATTGTATACAGGAGCATCATCGAGTATAATTAAATTCTGATCAGGTCCTCCGCCTCTAACATATAAACCAGCATTACCTTCTGATCCTTTTTGTACTCCAGGTAAAAGTTGTATTACTTTTAACACATCTTTTTCGCCCATAAAAGCAGGAATTTCTTGTATCTTTTCTATGGGAATTTTGATGATACTCATTTGTTGCTCTTCAGAGATTCTTTCCATTCGTTCGTCGGTGATCGTAACCTCTTGAATGTTGTTGTTAGAAAACATCTCTACATCTAACTCTATGTTTTTTGTGAGTGCAATTTTAAAAGCTTGTTTTTGAAAACCTACCATACTAATTAATAGGTTCACCGTGTCGAGATTGCTACTTATGGAATAAAAACCATAATTGTTTGTAGTTGTAGCTTGATTTGTATTAAGAATGATAATACTACTACCAATTAAGCTTTCTTGTGTTCCTTTTTCTTTCACAAAACCACTTATTGTAAACGATTTTTTTTGTGCTTGTGTAAGTACGCTAGTACAAATAAACAAGAGGGTAATCCACAGATTTTTTTTCATTTGTTGGGCCTTTTGTAATTTTTTTAGTGCTAAATGGCTTAAGATTGAAACAAAAACATAATTTTATTCATTAATTAAGACAGTAAAGTAAGGTTTTACCCCTACAAGGATGAAAATTAGTGTAAAAAAAGTAGATAACGAACAATTGTTAGAAGAAGTCTTCGGCATTAGAAAATTAGTGTTTGTTGTTGAACAACAGGTAGATGAGCGTGAAGAATATGAATTTGAAGAGGAATCGCTGCACTTTATTGCTACTTGCGAGGGTAAAAATGTAGGGACTGCTCGTTGGAGAAAAACAGAGAAAGGAATAAAACTTGAACGCTTCGCAGTTCTGTCTGATTACAGATCATCAGGAGTAGGGTCTGCATTGGTTAAGGCTGTCATAGCTGATATTCCCGAAGAATATAAGTATTTATATTTGCATGCTCAGTTAACAGCAATGGGCTTATATGCAAAGTTTGGATTTAAAGAGAAAGGCCCAATGTTTGAGGAGGCTGGGATTCAGCATTATAAAATGGTATTGAAAAGGTAGTATGTTTGGGAGGTTTTTACTCTTTGTTTTTAGTTTTATTTTAATTCAAATTACTGCTTTTGCTCAAGAAACAGTGGTAAAAGGAAGAGTTACGGATCAGGCGACAAATGAAGCTATCCCTTTTGCAAACATTAAGTTTGTTGGGATTACAACAGGTACCAGCGCCGACTTCGACGGATATTTTACTCTTAAAACCTCACAAAGAGTCGACTCCATTCGCGTGGATTATTTAGGCTATAAAGCGAAATCTAAAAAAGTGAAAATTGGACAAACACAAGTCATTAACTTTCAACTTCAATCTAATTCATTCGGCATAAGAGAAGTAGTGGTAAAAGCTGGTGTGAACCCAGCAATTCAAGTTATTCGTAATGCACAAAAGAATAGAGATAAGTACAACAAAAATAATATCCCGTCTTATCAATATGAGAATTACGCAAAAATTCAAATTGATATAGATAACATTTCTGATCGTGTAAAGAAGAGAAAAATATTAAAACCAGTTATTGTTTTATTTGATAGTTTAGAAGCACAAGCTGGTGAAGATGGTAAAGCTAATTTACCGATGTTCTATTCTGAAAATATTTCAGATGTATACTTTACCAATTCACCCGTTAAAAGAAAGAAAGAGATCATAAAAGCCTCTAAGCTTAATGCAGTAGGGCTACAAGACGGAATGCTTACTTCACAGTTTACTGGAAATTCGTTCGAAGAATATAATTTTAATCAGAATAAATTATTTGTTTTTAATAAGGAATTTCAGTCGCCAATTTCAGATAACTCACTATTGTTTTATGATTTTTATTTAACGGATACCAATTACCTCAATGGTTATCGCTGTTATCAAATAAAAGTAAAACCTAAAAATAACAAAGACTTACTATTTACAGGATACATTTGGATTACAGATTCTACTTGGGCAATAAAACAAGTGAATTTAGAAATACCCAAAACAGTAAATATAAACTTCTTGGAAAGAGTACAAGTCCAACAAGAATTGGAACCTACCTCTGCTGGTGGTTGGTTGCCTGTAAAATCGAGATTGGTAGTCGACTTTGCCGATGTTACCAATAAATCCATTGGGATGATTGCCAAAGTATACAACTCCGTAAAAAACATTAAGGTTAACGAACCTTTGGATAACTCTTTCTATTTATCACCTATAAAATTAACCAAGGATGCATTAGTTAAAGACGACTCTTATTGGCAAGCGGCAAGGCATGATAAGTGGACTAAAACAGATGAGAATGTGTTTAGTATGATTGATACTATAAAAAGTATTCCTAGAGTGAGAACAGGTGTGAACATTTTTTATACCATTGTTACTGGGCACTATACTTATAACAAGGTTGATATAGGTCCATACCTGAATATTATTACATATAACAATATTGAAGGATATAAACTAAGACTAGGAGGTCGTACTAATATTAATTTCAGCAACAGTTGGATTTTAAGAGGCTACTTAGCTTATGGATTTAAAGACGAGCGTTTTAAATATAATTTACAGGTAGAGAAAATTCTTTCTAAAGATTTATGGACTAAGATAGGGGTACAAAGACGCGAAGACATCGATTTAGTAGGTATCACATTTAGTTATGATGATAGTCCTGCATTTATTGAAGAACAAAGCTCGTTGTATTCTACCACTTCACAAATTACTAGGTTTGCTTTATTTAATAGAAAAACAGAGAATAGAGTTTGGATAGAAAGAGAATTGCGAAAAGGAATTACTACAAGAATTACCTTGCAGAACATCGACTATAAACATTACTATGCAAACACACTAGATACATTAAATAGTCAGGGTTTATTACAACAAGATTATACTACTTCAGAGGCTGTAATTGAAGCTCGTTTTGCATGGAAAGAATTACAAGTATTAGATAACAATAGAAGGTATATAGTGAGCTCTCCACGTATTCCAGTAGTTACTTTACAATATGTTCAAGGAATAAAGAATGTGTTTTCATCAGACTTAAATTATAGTCGATTCAATGTGAAAGTAAACCACAGAATGCGACTAGGCTTTTTAGGATTTTCGAGATATTCTATAAATGCAGGAAAGGTGTTTTCTGCAGCCCCTTTTACCTTATTGCAAGTACATAGAGGAAACCAAACTCCATTCTTCGCTTATGCAACCTTCAACTTAATGAACTACAACGAATTTATTAGCGATGAATATGTTTCGCTCGACTATGTTCATCATTTCGAAGGATTGTTTTTTAATAGAGTGCCATTAATTCGTCAGTTGAAATGGAGAGAGTTAGTTACATTCAGAGCAGTGTATGGAACCCTCACCAAGAAGAATCAATCAACTGTTATTACCAATTCATACAGTACACTTACTAATAAGCCCTATTTAGAAGCAGGTTTCGGGGTGTCGAGTATTTTTAGGTTTATTAGGGTCGACTTTATTTACCGATTAAGTTACACAGATGCAACTTACAGGGCACAATATGAGCAGTTACAGAGAAACAACGGAGTGACCAAACCCTATGATATAGACCGTTTTGGGGTAAAATTATCACTTCAGTTCGCCTTTTAAGTTATTTCTTGTGCTCAGACAAGCATTTTCGTACCTTTGTGGCGCTATATGAAAAAAGTTGCTTTTTATACTTTAGGATGTAAATTAAATTATTCGGAAACCTCCTCTATTGGGAGGTTATTTATGGATAATGGGTATGAAAAGGTAGATTTTCATGAGCAGGCAGATATTTATGTAATAAATACTTGTTCGGTAACTGATCATGCCGACAAAAAATGCAGGAAAGTGGTGAATGAGGCATTGAAGCATTCGCCTAATGCATACATAGCAATTATTGGCTGTTATGCACAGTTAAAACCACAAGAAATATCTGAAATACCAGGTGTAGATATTGTGTTGGGGGCTTCAGAAAAATTTCAACTACTCGATTATATTGGTAACCTAACCAAACAAGGTGGTAAAGCACAGGTGTTCCAAAAAGAAATTGAATTAGCAGATTCTTTTGTAGCCAGTTTTTCTTTTGGAGACCGTACACGTACATTTTTGAAAGTTCAAGATGGTTGCGACTATTCATGCTCATTCTGTACTATACCATTAGCAAGAGGAGCAAGCAGAAGCGATACTATTGAAAATGTAGTAGAGAATGCTAGAAAAATTGCCGAAACAGGAACAAAAGAAATTGTACTTACTGGAGTAAACTTGGGAGATTTTGGAGATAAAGGAAAGTATAACTTTTTTGATTTAGTAAAAGCACTCGACGAAGTAGAAGGAATCGACCGTTTCAGAATTTCATCTATTGAACCCAATTTATTGAGTGATGAAATTATAGAATTTGTATCTACCTCAAAACGATTTGTTCCGCACTTTCATATTCCATTGCAATCGGGATCTAATAAAATTCTGGCAGCTATGAGAAGAAGATACAAGCGAGAATTATATCAAGATAGAGTTGCAAAAATTAAACAACTAATGCCCGACGCATGTATAGGAGTTGATGTAATTGTAGGCTTCCCAGGAGAAACAAGAGAAGATTTTATAGATACCTACAATTTTATTAACGATTTGAATATTGCTTATCTGCATGTGTTCACCTATTCGGAAAGAGAAAATACTCTAGCGGCAAGCATGAAATCTAAAGTACCAGGTTCCGATAGAGCTGAGCGTAATAAAATGCTGACGATTTTATCAGAAAAAAAACGCCGTCATTTTTATGAACAACAATTAAATAAAGAAGCCGAGGTATTATTTGAAGCAGATAGCAAAGAAGGGTATATGCACGGATTTACTAGAAACTATGTAAAAGTAAAAGCAAAGTACGACCCCTTATTAGTAAACGAATTAAAACTGGTGAAGCTGGTTAATATAGCAAACGATGGCGATGTTAATATCGACGAAGTAGAAGAACCGACATATCAGCACTAAAATTCGAAATTCGAAATTCTAATATCTAAATTCTAATATCTAAATTCTAAAAACTCACAACTCATATCTCATATCTCAAAACTACCATGTATCCAACCTTATCAGATTTACTACGCGAATTATTAGGGATTAATTTACCATTACCGATACAGATGTTTGGGTTTATGGTGGCTTTAGCCTTTGTTATTGGACATTATGTTATTGTTGCCGAGCTGAGAAGAAAAAAGAATTTAGGAATTTTTAGTCCAATTAAAAGAACCATTGTAGAGGGCTTGCCAGCTACACAATCAGAATTAATTACTAATGCGATTATAGGTTTTGTATTGGGTTTCAAATTTATTTATATAGCTACTAATTATACAGCATTTACTCAAGATCCTCCGGGATTTATGTTTTCCTTACAAGGTAATTTTGTTGCAGGATTAATTGGAGCGGGTTTATTAGCGTACTACGCATACAGAGAAAAACAAAAAACAAAATTAGAGCGACCAATTAAAAAAGAAGTAGAATTATATCCACATGATTTAATGGGTACAATTATCATCATCGCTGCGGTAGCGGGAATTATAGGTGCGAAAATATTTCATAACCTCGAAAACTTAGATTCTTTTGCCAAAGACCCTATTGGATCCTTGTTATCATTTTCGGGACTAACTTTTTACGGAGGATTAATAGTTGGCTTAGCTGCGGTGTATTATTATACCAGAAAAAATGGTATTCCATTTATACATTTAATTGATGGAGCAGCACCAGGTTTAATGTTAGCCTATGGCATTGGTAGAGTAGGTTGTCAGTTATCAGGCGATGGCGATTGGGGGATTGTGAATACAGCACCAAAGCCTAGCTCATTATCCTTTTTACCAGATTGGATGTGGGCATTTAAATATCCACACAATGTTCTTGGTGAGGGAGTGCCCATACCAGGTTGTACAGGTCCACATTGTATGGAATTACCACAAGCAGTTTTTCCAACACCGTTTTATGAAGTGTTGATGGCATTTGCAATTTTTGCTTTCTTGTGGTCGATAAGAAAAAGAATAGTTGCTCCAGGAATGATGTTCTCCATTTATTTGTTCTTCAACGGAATGGAAAGATTTTTCATAGAGAAAATAAGAGTAAATACTTTATACCATGTAGGTAGTTTTTCTTTCACTCAAGCTGAGTTAATATCGAGTTTATTAATGATATTAGGTGTAGTAGGCATATATTGGTCGTATAAAAATAAAAACAAGAATGAAAGAAACGCCTCACATTAAACACCGTAAACATATACGACAACGATTGCATTCACTTTCTAAAGATGCAATGAATCATAAAGGAGTGAGGTACATCATATCAGGAGGAGCAGCTACTGGTGTCGATGTGGTTTCGTTCTTTATTATTTTCAATTATATATTATTGAAACAAGATTTAGTGTTCGGGCATGTGCATATTGGTGCTCATATTGCGTCTTTATGCGTTTCTTTTACTTTAGGACTCATCACTAATTTTTTAATCACTAAATATTTTGTGTTTAGTGAATCGAACATTAGAGGTAGAGAACAATTTTTGAGATACATTCTGGTGGCAGTAATAACGTTTGTAGGTAATTATTTCATGATGAAATTATTGGTGGATGTGTTTTATGTATGGCCAACACTTGCACGTTTAATTGCTGTGGGAACCATTGCTGTATTGAGTTACAGACTTCATAAAGTATTTACATTTAAAGTAAAACTTCCCAAATAAAATGGATTATAAATCGATAGGATTAGCCGTTGAAAATGTATGCAAACAAACTGGAGCATATATTGCCGAACAAGCAAAAGCTTTTGAGTTAGGTAACGTAGAGTACAAAGGAAAAAACGATTTAGTGTCTTATGTAGATAAAACTGCAGAGAAATTATTGGTGGAAGGCTTACAAAAGATATTACCCGAAGCAGGATTTCTTACCGAAGAAAATACGATAAATTCTAGCGATAAAGAATATACTTGGATTATCGACCCACTCGATGGAACTACTAATTTTATTCATGGTTTACCAATCTATGCCATTAGCATTGGACTTGAATATAAGCAAGAAATTGTTGTAGGTGTAGTTTATGAAATAAATAAAGACGAAATGTTTTCGGCTACAAAAAATGGTGGAGCCTTCTTAAATGCTCAGCCGATAAAATGTACCGAAGTACAACAACTTTCAGATACTCTATTAGCAACGGGTTTTCCTTACTATAATTTCGATTTACTTCCACAATACATGAACTTGTTCAGCAAGCTAATGCAAGACACACACGGTTTACGCCGATTAGGAAGTGCAGCAGTAGATCTTGCTTATGTAGCTGCAGGTCGCTTCGATGGTTATTTCGAATATAACCTCAATGCTTGGGATGTAGCAGGAGGCAGCCTATTGGTGCAAGAAGCAGGAGGAGTATGTATCGATTTTCAGGGAGGCAATGATTTCGTTCACGGACGCTCGATTATAGTAGGAAATAAAGCAATAGCGGAAGCGATTCTTGATGCAGCTAAGGCAGTTGGGTTTTAGTTGATGAGGGACACAGGACGCAGGACACAAGATACAGGACATAGGACTGCTGAGATGGACGTCCACGTCCATCAAACATTCCCAAGAAATTACATTATTATTCCTTTAACACAGAGACACAGAGAAATTTGTATTACTACAATATTTATTAACTAAATAACCCTGTGTTCCTGAGTCTCTGTGATTAGGAATTTCGCTTGCTAAGTTTGATTTCCGCATTCTGGGATGGACGTCCACGTCCATCAATAATTATACATTTCTAATTCTTAATGATTTTCTTAAAAACCTCTCCATTCGACGAACTTAATTTTATAGAGTATATCCCAGATGGCAATGAAGATAAATCTATTTTGCCATTTTCTATTTTGCCAAAGTAAAGAGTTTCTCCAAGGAAGTTGTAAACAATAAAACTCTGGAATTTTTCAAGGGAATTAATATTGACTACTCCAAAGCTTGGATTTGGGTAAAGGGTAGTGTTAATATGATTGTATTTATCATTAATATATGAGAATCCGTTTTCATCATACACATATATCATATATTCATTGATAGTGGAATAGTTAAATACACATAAAAAAACTTTATCGGTATTATTAGATTTAATAAAACTTGGATATATATTAAATGGAGTGTTTGCTATGTTATCGTTAAACAGAGTATCTAAACTTTTTGTCGAAATATTGTAGCGCCAAATTTCATTGGAAGATTTTTGGAAATACAATTTGTTGTTATCGACTTCTATTTTTGGAACATTTTGATTGCTGTTAAGTGTAACTAAATTTTGTGTATTTAAATAATACAAACATACACTTGCACTAAAATCTGTACTGTTCACAAATACTAAACAATTATTGTTTTTATTATATAGTATTTTTTTAATCTTATTTTTCTTATTTATTGCTGTTTGAAGTTCTATTTGATTGTTCACAACCATAGCGACACCCTTGTTTGTTCCAACCCAGATGTTTCCAATATGATCTTTACAAATAGAATATAATTCAGATATGTTATCATTAGGGTTAGTGGTAATACTTGTCCAATTATTTGAGCCATTATATACCATAATGCTATTTTCAATCAATACAAGTAATTTGTTTTCATTATTGATTAGCATTTCGTTTCCGTCCAAATCGCTTGCATACAAAGTAGAAGTTACCACCTTTGACTCGAACTCAATTTTTGAATTATTATTAATTATTTTTGCTAATTCAAGCTTCCCATTATTTGTTAGTGAGATGTATAGTGTTCCAAAATTATCCATTATCATGGATTTAAACCTATAATTATTTGGTGTATATAATTCACTGAAATTTAATTTATCTATGTAATCATTTTGAAATTTATATATCACCTTCTCTTGTCCAAGATACATTTCATTGTTTAAACCTTGAGTAGAAAAACGTATCATTTCACCTTCATATTTGCTCTTTGGGTTGAATATTAATTCCCAACTAGATAAACTGTACAACCAAACTTCCATATTTTTATAAATCGATATTGGGTTGCCTTGGTGATTATATCCAGCTAATTTATAACTTGAACCATAATTACCATTGGGAACATTTATGGAGTACATTTCAATTCCATTTGGATTGAAATATGTGTAAAGTGTATCGTATTGATATGAACTACTTTTTATTATAATGTTATTCTGAGGGTCAACACTAAATGATTCCCAATCTAAAGAGTTTAACTTTGATTTTGGAATTATTTTTTGAAAAGTAGTGTCGGTTAACCCAAGTGTAATTTTAAATATTCCATCATTTTCAAAATAGGTATATATATTTTTATTTTTGTCGGCAATCATCGTATTCGAGAAGGTGCTTGTTGTTCCAATTTCACTAGTAGTAAATTTGTTTTTTAAGATCCCATTAGTGTCTAATTCTATTATCATAGAACTTTTCAAAGAATAGTACATTATACTATTAGAACTTGGAATACATATATTACTATTACATTCAATGTTGTCTGGAATTGATATCACTCTCTTGTTATTGTTCTTAATAATAATCATTTGATCAGATAAGGGATCAATAAAAACAGCAGTTCCATCATTAGAATTAATACCCGTGTAAATAATATACTCAGTACCACTGTTTTTAAATGAACTCCATGTTCCATCTTTAAAATGAAATATTTCTGAGTTACCTATTTCTGTTAAAATCCATAATTCATCTTTGTAAGCTAAACATTCTCTTTCATAGAATAATTCTTTGGGGAACATTATTTCTTCCCTGTAAAGAGTAACATTATTAATTTTAATTGCTTTATTTGAATAAATCAACCATGTAAAATCTTCATTAGTTGTTGCATTTTTTATAATGTTAGAAGAATATTCAGTCCATTTGTTTTGAGCAGTTACCGATAGTGTTATAAAAAGTAGTGATATGAGTATTATTTGATTCTTCATTTGTTATAAGTAGGATATTAATTCTCCGGTAATAATAGTCAGTAATATTTAAATCTAAAACTATTAAAGTATGCTTTATATCATATAGTCTATTAACTTCTTATGTATCAGGATTTATTATCTATAAATTGTATAAAATCAAGCAAATTTTCCTATTTTTGCTACAAATTATAGTTTTAATGAAAGTATTGAAATTCGGGGGTACTTCCGTAGGGAGTCCAGAGCGTATGAGAAAACTTATGGACATCATTCGTCCATCGGAGAGGCAGATTGTGGTATTGTCGGCAGTGTCGGGAACCACCAATCAATTGGTAGAAATTGCAAATGCACTTTATGAGAAGAAGCACGAGGAAGCAAATGCTCTTATCGATATTTTAGAAGCCAAGTACATCGATTTCATTAAAGATTTATTTCCAGAAGCTGCTTACCTAAAAAAAGCAAGCATTTTAATTACCGAACATTTTAATTCGATACGTGCATTTACTCAAGATTTATTTACCGTATACGAGGAGCGCATCATTCTCTCTAAAGGAGAATTGATCTCTACTGCATTATTTTCTTACTACTTAGAGCAAATAGGAATTCCGAACGTTTTATTGCCTGCATTGGATTTTATGCGTTTAGATGAATACGCAGAACCGAATATTCCATACACTACTACGAACTTGCAACCGCTGTTGGATGCAGCCCCTGAAAATAATATTTTTATCACCCAAGGTTACATTTGCAGAAATCACTTTGGTGAAGTAGATAATTTAAAAAGAGGAGGGAGCGATTATACCGCATCGCTAATAGGTGCTGCTATTTCAGCAGAGGAGGTGCAAATCTGGACCGATATCGATGGGATGCATAACAACGACCCTAGAATAGTTGAAGGCACTAAACCGATAAGAAATTTAAGTTTTAACGAGGCTGCAGAGTTAGCGTATTTTGGGGCTAAGATTTTACATCCTCAAAGTGTTTTTCCCGCACAGAAATATAATATCCCTGTTCGATTATTAAATACTATGGAGCCTAATGCTCCAGGTACACTGATTTCTTCAGTACAAACAGAAGCTGGCATTAAATCGATTGCAGCTAAAGATGGAATCATTGCGTTGAAAATACAATCGTCGCGAATGCTATTAGCTTACGGTTTTTTACGTAGAGTGTTTGAAGTATTTGAGCGCTACAAAACACCTATTGATATGATTACTACCTCAGAGGTTGCCGTATCGCTAACTATCGACGATGCTACTCATTTGTTAGCAATCATTAAAGAGTTACAAGATTTCGGTACCGTAGAAATTGATAAAGATCAAACCATAATTTGTATCGTAGGTGATTTCTTAGCGTCAAAATCGGGATATGCCTCTAAAATATTCGATTGCTTAAATGAGATTCCAATTCGTATGATATCGTATGGTGGTAGTCCGAATAACATTTCTATTCTTGTGAATACTTCCAGCAAAAAAGAAACATTAGTAGCTTTACATAAAGGAATCTTTCAATAAAATGGATATACAACAATTTCAATCGCAGCCCACTCCATTTTATTATTATAACATGGATTTGCTTCAAAACACGTTAAGTAAATGTGTAGAGGCGGCTAATAAATATAATTTTCAGGTACATTACGCTCTTAAGGCAAATGCGAATACTGAAATCTTGCAAACCATAGTAAAATATGGTATTGGCGCCGATTGTGTAAGTGGAAACGAAGTGTTAAGAGCCAAAGAAAATGGGTTCGCAAAAGAGAAAATTGTATTTGCAGGTGTAGGTAAATCCGATCAAGAAATTAATGACGGTTTAGATGCTGATATTTTTTGTTTTAATGTAGAGTCGAAACAAGAACTCCAGGTGCTGAATGAACTTGCAGCAAATAGAAATAAGATTGCTCAAATTGCTTTAAGAATAAATCCTAATGTAAATGCACATACACATCATTACATTACTACCGGGTTAGAAGAAAATAAATTCGGCATTAATCATTGGGAACTCGAAGAAGTTATCAAACTATTAAGCGAATTAAAACATCTAAAATTAATTGGATTACATTTTCATATAGGTTCACAAATTACAGACCTATCTGTATTTAAAAGCCTGTGTTTAAAAATTAATGAGTTTGTAGATTGGTTTGAGCAAAGAAAAATTCAAATTTATGTAATCAATGCAGGAGGGGGCTTAGGGGTAGATTATGTTAACCCTGATGAGAATGCTATACCCGATTTCGAAACTTACTTCCAATTATTCCATCAATTTTTAAATCGCAAAGCACATCAAGAAATTCATTTCGAATTAGGTAGAGCACTGGTTGCTCAATGCGGCACACTAATATCTAAAGTGCTATACATCAAAGAAGGTTTGCAAACTAATTTTGCTATACTAGACGCAGGTATGACGGAGTTACTTCGTCCGGCATTGTACCAAGCCTATCACAAAATAGAAAACATTAGCAACACCAACACTTTAGAAAAGAAAAAATACGATGTAGTAGGACCGATTTGCGAATCCTCAGATTTATTCGGTAAAGCAGTAGAACTCCCTATTACCAAACGAGGAGACTATATCGCCATTCGCACAACAGGAGCGTACGGTGAAGTGATGAGGTCGAAGTATAATTTGAGAGAAGCGAACGCTTCGCTTTTCGTCGCTCGTAACTCGTAGCTCGTAACTCGTAGCTCGTAGTTCGTAGCTCGTAGTTCGTAGTTCGTAGCTCGTAGTTCGTAACTCGTAACTCGTAGTTCGTAATGGGGAGCTTTTCTTTTCTTTAATAAAACTTTAGCTATATTTAGATGTTGTAACATTGAAAAATTCTAAATTCTAAATTCTAACTATGAGATGTGAGATGGATAAAAGTTTTCTCTGTGACCCTGTGTCTCTGTGTTTAAGAAAAAAAACTAAATTGTAAATTCAAACTAGGAGATATGAGATATGAGATATGAGTTGTGAATTACCAGCTACCAACTACCAGATACCAGTTACCAAAATGAACAGAAAAAAATTCCTCCATTCCTTACTTTTACTACCTTTTGCAGCTAGCGCTATGACTTTAAAAGAACTCTCCAAAATATCAGAAAGCTTCGAGCCTTCGCCATTAATGCCCGTATTATTTCTTGGACATGGTAGTCCGATGAATGCCATAGAAGACAATGCCTTTTCTCGTGAGTGGAAAAAATTAGGTCAAACTCTTCCTAAGCCCAATGCTATTGTATGTGTGAGTGCGCATTGGGAAACGGCAGGTACATTTGTTACAGCAATGCCCAAGCCCAAAACCATACACGATTTTGGTGGCTTCCCTAAAGAATTGTTTGCCGTGCAGTATCCCGCACCTGGCTCCGCAGCAATAGCGGAAGAAACGAAGAAAGCCATCACCATGACTACAGTAGAAATGGATCACGAGTGGGGCTTAGACCATGGCTGTTGGTCGGTGATTATGCACATGTATCCCAAAGCCGATGTGCCTATTATTCAATTGAGTTTAGACTATAGAAAAGATGCAGCCTACCATTACGAAATAGGTAAACAACTACAAGCACTACGCAGCAAAGGAGTAATGATTATAGGAAGTGGAAACATGGTGCACAACTTAGGCATTATGGATTGGAGAAATGCTGATGGTGGCTTCGAATGGGCCGTGAAAGCAAATACCACCTTCAAAAATTTAATTTCCAATAACGATCACCAATCTTTAGTACAATATTCAAAACTAGGAAGAGAAGTACAACTTTCTATCCCAAGTCCAGAACATTACTTGCCACTTTTATACATCTTAGCCCTAAAAAACCCAAAAGAAAAAGTAACCTTCTTCAACGACCAGGAAGTGTATGGCTCCATCGCAATGACTTCCTTGTTAATATGCTAATATGCTAATATGCTGATATGTCAATTTGGACAATTAGCCAATCCCGATAAATCGGGACAAGTAATGCCAATTTGGACAATTTCGATTTATCGAGACATGTAGCACCTATTTTTTAGATAAGTTTACGAGCTACGAACTACGAACTACGAGTTACGAATAAAGAACCACGAACATTCTACTTCCATTTGTTAATTTGTTCAAATATTCTTATTATTATTCTTGTAATACCAAAACTAATTATTTAACCAATACGATGCTATTTTAGTGCTTGTAATAATTTAGTTTCGGGTATAAGGAAGTTAGCTGCAAGCATAAAAGAAGAATATCGCATAGAAAATGACCGATTCCCGTACAATTAAAATATTAGTATCGTGTCCTGGTGATGCAACACCCGAAAAAGAACAAATCAAGCGCCTTTGTAAAGATTTTTCTGATGCAAACAGAGGTAATTCCAATATCTCATTTACTATTTTGGATTGGAAAGATTTTGTTGGATACTATGGCATTAGACCGCAGGAACAACTGAATGAATATTTTGGAGATTATGATGTTTATATTGGGATTTTATGGAAAAGATTTGGTACCAAACCTGGATCGGAAAATTCTGATGGAAAAGAAAATGAGTCTGGTACTGAAGAAGAGTTTTATATAGCTATTAATAATTTTGAAACTCAAGGAGTCCCCAAAATAGTATTCTTTGTTAAAAACTACGATAGGGAAACTAAAAACAGACCAGAAACAGAACAACTATTGAAAGTTGATAAATTTGTTGAGCAACAAATTGAAGCAAATAACAACTATATCAATTTTTTTAAATCGGCTGATGAGTTTAATTCTAATATTGTTCGATTATTAAAAAAACTTGAAAATGAAGCAGATTATAATATTAAAGTTGAAGAAAAGGAAAGTTTAGTAACAGAGGAAACAAAAATCAAAATAGCTGATTTTAAGATAGAGTCAATAAAGCTTCCTAAAACCTATATACAAAGAAGTACTTCACATTTTAAATTAGTTAGAGATAAACTAATTAACCCTCTTTTAGAGACCGAGCAACAGTCGTTAGATCAATTGATGTTGTCAACTAAGAGAGTGGTTTTATTGGGTGATGCAGGATCAGGAAAGTCTACGGAATTAAAAAACTTACATCACTGGTTGAGTCAAGACGGATCGCCCTTTGTTCCAATTCTGCAAAAGCTCAATTCTTATACACCAGATCTTGGTTTGGAAGGCTTTTTGCCAGATTTCTGGAAAGAAGTGCCAAGCCATTTGCTACTAATAATATGGGATGGGTTAGATGAGATTGAACCTAAAAATTTTAATACAGTTGTCAGGCAGATCAATACGTTTTCAGAAAAACACAGGGAGATAAGAATACTTATTTCCTGTCGCACGAATTTTTATGAATTGCCTATAAATAATTCAAACAGCACTTTGCCAGGATTTGAACCGTATTTAATTAACGACTTAAATATAAAGGATGTAAAAGACTATTATTACAGGGAATATTCCTCTACCAAATCTGATAATTTCATAAATGAAGTTTTTGATAATAACCTTAGTGACCTCATCACAAAGCCTTTTTTCTTGATGCTATTAGCGGATAGATTTAGTCAAGATCAAAGACTTCAATTAAATAGGGCTGAACTCTATGAGTCTTTCTTGTTTAACCGAATAGAACTAGATCAGAATCATTTTAAAACTACTGTTGATTTAAGAAGTAAAAAACAAGAAATAATATTGCTGCTACAAAATGTAGCGCTAAGCATGGAAATCTTGTCAAAAAATCAAATAAAAGAGTTAGATATTTTATCATTAATTACAAGTGACGAGTTTAATTCACTAAAATACTGTACAGCCTTCAAAAAGAAAGTTGGAGAGGAAGATGTTTGGCAGTTTGAACATAATAATATTCAAGAGTATCTTGCAGCTAAGGCTTTGTCTTATCTTGATTTTGATAAAGTAGTACGGTTTATTGCTTTTGAACCTAACTACGAAAAACTTATACCTAGTTGGGTAAATACCTTAGCGTTTCTATTCAGTATTCTTAATCCTAATAGTGAACTATTTGAGAGTTTACTTCAATGGATGCTGAAAAATGAAAAAGAGGTTATAGTTAAGTTTGAACCTGATAAGGTGGCAGAAGACTTGAGAGTTCAGATATTTCAGGGAATATTTAACTATTACAAGTCCTATGATGTATGGATTAGTTCCAATAAGTTTAGTGATAGAGAACTAGCAAGGTTTGGTCAGTCAGAATCGAACTTGCGTTTCTTAATTGATGAAATTAAAAACGTAGAGAATACAAGGACAGTTTATATAAATGCTATCCGTTTAATAGGATATTTTCAAATCGAAGATAATGATTTAAAAATAGAAATAAAGAAGTTATTATTGGAACAAATTGATCGTAATATTTCCGATCCAAACTTTATCCGTACAGTCATATATTCACTTAAATGGGCTGGATTTACAGAAACCAATATTATTGAAAAACTAATGGAAAAAGTTGGTAGTCAAAAAAATCAATATATACGTGCTGCCATGTACGCTATTCTATTAAAGTCAGATGCATTGGAAGACTATGTAGGCTATTTAATAGAAGGATATGAGTTAACAGATAAAAAAATAAGTGGTGAAAGAGATGATGTTTCTCTAATGGATGAAGGGTGGAATCTCAAAGAGTGCGTTAAAAATATTAAGACCCCGAAAGGTATTAAAGAAATAGTTGAATATATATCAGAAAGTACACGGTTTGAACATGGATACGATTTAGAAAAGGTTATTGAAGCCATTGTTACCAATGCTGTAGGAGCATATGAGAAAGACACTTCTGTTTTTAATTCTCTTCTGAGTTGGTTAAAAAAAGATATTTTAGGATTCAGGTTTGAAAGAACTAAATTAGTTCTTCGATTCTTCAATCAAACAAATACTAGAGAGCGTGCATTCCATGAAATATGGAAATCCAAAGGTGATGATAAAGAAAGGAATAAGTCGTTGGTAATAGCAAAACTTATAACTCCTGATTTGATTCAATTTGTTATTGATGAGTATTTAAACCGAAATCTTACAAACAAGGAACTTGAAGGAATATATTTTGACATGGGATGGGTAAATAATGAGAATCGAGAGCAGTTTGAGAAACTGATACATGAAAAAACAGATTTCGTCATAAAGAAACCTGATCAGATAGACCATGAAGCATTACGTAAAGAAAAGTTGAAAGTTGATTTTAATTTACTCTTTAATCAACAAGCTTTTAAAGAAGCTACTTTGGGAGTGTTTGAAAAGCAACAAAAGGAGGCGCTCTCCTTTGATGAATTGTTTGAGATGAGGAAGGAAAACAATAGATGGGTAGACATTGAAGAGTATCACCCAAGTGTCGCCCTAAGACTGTTAAGGGATTTTGTGAATAAAGGTCAATCAATTAGCAAAGAAAAAATTATCAATTGGTTTGAGGGTGAAACAAATGAAGAATGGTATAGAATCTCTCTTATTTATAATTATCTCACAAACCATAAAGAACTGGAGATAAATTCAGATCAAAGACAATGGATAGTGGAATGGTGTACTGCTAATGTATCGAAGGTGAATTTTAAGAAGGCTATTGAAGTACATGAAGATGGTAGAATCACCTTTAAGACAATGGCAATGTATATTTGGTATTTTTCAAATAGGTTTAATATAGATCATCCGAAAAATGTACTTCTTGATATGCTTTCTTTTGACTTCTTTGAAGGGAATGATTGGGATGGAATAGAATACATTGTTTCTAAACTCATTCATAAAGATATAGTGGATAGAATGCTTGAGAATATTAGGGAGGGTATATCAGATAGTTCAGTATTGAAAAATCATATCAAATACTTAGTACAAAACAAGGTCAAAGAGAGTTATCCATTCATACTTGATGAAATAATTAATTTGAAAAGAAGCGACTACCGAAGAAGAGAACTTTTAGACCTATTTTATGAATACACTAAAGATTCGGAAAGCATTAAAACAATTATCGATAAAGCGGACTCAATGATTAGATGGGCTATACTTGACAAACTAAAAGCCAATAATCAAGAATCATTTGTTGAAGATTATTTGCTAAAGATTCTTGAAAAGAGTAGTAATAATGAAGAGATTGGTAAAGCTGCTGAAATACTTGTTAGTCTACAAAATATACAAGGTTTAAAAGAGTATGTAGAGTGGATTAAGAATAATGTTAAAAATGATGTTGACACAAGTCGTGCTATGTGTTTAAATAGTCTCAAGAATACTGATGCAATCCCGTATTTAGTTGAACTACTTGAGCTCAGTTATTTAAGGGAAATCAAAGTAGATAGATTTGAAAGATTTAACTCTCTAGTACTTGGTGCATTTTATAATATTGCACTTATTTCAGATGAAAATTTTATGATAGTTAAATCAAGTTTGCAAAAATTCATGACTGAAAAATCCTCACTACACGTAAGTGTTAAGTACATATTGCACACTTTAGAGAGAATGGAAGAACAATTTTACATGAATAACGCTCAATCATTTACAATTAAGCAAGTGAAAGAGAAACTTAAACTTTTAGAATAGTAATGCTAGCAGGTAACAGGAGTTTGACTCAATAACGGGTGACATGTCTTATTCAATATTCTAACTCAAATATTTTTTTGTGATATATTGATAGCTTTGTATTTTGAAACTAAAAGAATACCAAGCAGCAACATCTACTAACAAATACAACACTAACAACGAACCCCCAATGCAAAACATCCTATTCGACTTTATAGCTAAATACGTTTCTCTTACAGAAGAGGAGAAGGACGCCATTCGTTCGGTCGACATTTTTCGATCGGTGAAGAAGGGAACTATTTTACTCAAAGAGGGGCAATATTCTAAAGAAAGCTTTTTTGTGTTGAAAGGTTGTATTCGTACGTATTATATTATCGATGGGGAAGAAAAAACTACAGCTTTCTATACAGAAATGGAAGCCTTAACGCCTCCGTGTGTAATCAATAAAACTCCTTCAGATTATTATGTTAGTTGTGTGGAAGATTGTATTGTTACTATTTCGAATGCGGATATGGAAGCAGAAATCAATAGTAAATTTCCAAAGTTTGAAATTGTCTGTAGAAAATTGTCGGAAGAACTATTAGCCAAACAAAAAATAGATTTCGATGAATTTAAAACTTCTTCACCTGAACAACGTTACCTAAACCTGCTTCAAAAAAGACCCGACCTTATTCAGCGTGTTCCTCAACATCAGTTGGCCAGCTATTTAGGAATCAAACCTCAATCATTAAGCAGACTAAGAGGGAGAATACTCGAAAAAAAGATCTAGCCTGCATTTCTTAACTTAAGTGAACGAACTTTAGCTATTCGCCATTCTACTTTTGCATTATCAATTAAGATAGATATGCAAAAGAAATTAGCTTATGTTGTAATTGCCTTGATATTGGGGCTCAGTTTACAAGTACATGCACAAACTTCTAAAAAAGACAGTACCTATAAGAAGTGGTACATTGGTAGTTCATTGTTTTTGTTGGGGAATTTTGATAAGGTTAACAATCCCGAATACATACAATTAAATGTTGGCTATCGTATTACCCCTAATGATGTTATTTCCTTCGAGTTTAAAAGATCTATTTATTCTTGGCCAATTGGAATTCCTTTTGGACCATCTTTCGATGCACCTGGACTAAATTACCCTGGGCATGCTCGCATTCTTGCTCCCACAATAGGTTACCAGCGTTTTTGGTGGAAAGGAGTTTATACTTCTGTGTATGCCTTAAATGCTTTTGAAAAATATTTGGATTCAAATAAAAAAAAGATTGGCAATGGATACACCTTATATCTGAACTTCCACCTAGGCTACCAATTTAAATTTTTCGATAATCGATTCTTCTTTGAACCAGCTATTGGTTGCAGTTATTGGCCGATACGAACCAATGTACCTGAATCTTTTAAATCCGTAGAGAAAAAATGGCCTAACTATTTTATTCAACCTGGGCTGCATTTTGGATTTAATTTTTAGTGCTCATTTCGAATAATTTTATTTCTAAAACATATAAATACATAAACAAAATGCAAAAGAAAATTTCAAGTCTATTACTTGTTTTACTATTGTTTAATAGCATACAACTGAAAGCTCAATATTCCAAATCCGACAGTACTTTTAAACGTTGGTTCATTGGGAGCTCTATGTTTATGTTTGTTGGAAATTTAGATCAAGTAAACCCTCCAAACTTCGCTCAACTTAATGTTGGTTATCGTATTACCGGAAAAGACGTCATTACCCTAGAACCCAAAACTTGGAAATACGCTTGGCCAAATGGCATTCATCCTTTTCTTAATAAATCATACGGAAAGTTGGAAGAAAAATTCCCAGGTTATGTTCGTGAGTTTGGCTTGTCGGTAGCTTACCAACGTTTTATGTGGAAGGGCTTATATGCCGAGCTAAATGTAATGCCAACTATGCAAGTTTTTGTAAACAACCAAGGTAATAAACTCGACAATGGTTTTCAGATTTTCAATACCTACCGTATGGGTTATCACATCAAATTTTTTAACGACAGATTTTTTATTCAACCATCAATTGCCATTACGCACCGTGCGTATCATACAACCTTGCCAGATGGTTTTAAACAGAAAGATGATAAATGGTCGAAATTCATCTTTGCAGAACCAGGATTTCATTTCGGATTTAATTTTTAATATGCTGATATGCTAATATGCTAATATGCTAATGTTATGTCATCAGCATATTAGCATATTAGCATATCAGCATATTAATATTAGCATATCAGCATACTAGCATATCAGCATATCATTTAAACGCATTCAATCCCGTTACATCCATACCTGTAATTAACAAGTGAATGTCGTGAGTACCTTCGTAAGTTACTACTGATTCTAAGTTCATCATGTGGCGCATAATTGGATATTCACCTGTGATACCCATTCCACCAAGCATTTGACGAGCTTCGCGTGCTGTATTTAAAGCAACTTCAACAGAGTTACGTTTAGCCATTGATATTTGAGCGGCAGTTGCTCTATTTTCAGATTTCAAAACACCTAATCTCCAATTTAACAATTGGCCTTTGGTAATTTCTGTAATCATTTCTGCTAATTTCTTTTGTTGCAATTGGAAACCACCAATAGGGCGATCGAATTGTACACGCTCTTTCGAATAACGAAGAGCAGTATCGTAACAATCCATAGCTGCACCCAATGCACCCCAAGCAATACCGTATCGTGCTTGATTTAAACAACCTAATGGACCTTTTAGTCCTTCTACATTTGGTAAAATATTTTCTTTCGGAACACGAACATTGTCGAATACCAATTCACCGGTAGCCGATGCGCGCAACGACCATTTGTTGTGAGTCTCTGGTGTAGAGAAACCAGGCATTCCACGTTCAACAATAATCCCTTTAATTTTTCCAGCTTCATTCTTAGCCCATACCACAGCGATGTCGGCAAAAGGAGCGTTCGAAATCCACATTTTAGCACCATTTAAAATCACATGATCGCCATCTTCTTTGAAGTTAGTGAGCATGCCACCAGGATTTGAACCATGGTTAGGCTCTGTTAATCCGAAGCAACCCATAAATTCGCCAGTAGCTAATTTTGGTAAATATTTTTTGCGTTGTTCTTCCGAACCATAAGCATAAATTGGCCACATTACTAATGAGCCTTGTACCGATGCAGTAGATCTGATTCCAGAATCGCCACGCTCTACTTCTTGCATAATTAAACCATAAGAGATATAGTCTAAGCCACCGCCACCGTATTCAACAGGAATAGTAGGACCGAAGGCACCAATTTCTCCTAAGCCTTTAATTAAGTGTTTTGGGAATTCTGCACGTTGTGCATAATCTTCAATAATTGGGCTCACTTCCTTCTTCACCCAATCGCGAACCGAATTGCGAACTAATTTGTGTTCCTCTGTTAATAACTCGTCGAGTAAATAATAATCTGGAGCTTCAAAAAGATCTGTTTTAGCCATTGCTATTGTATATATTTGTTAAATTGTTGCAAAGGTAAGAAAAAACTCAAAAGGGCTTTAGCATGTACACAATCTCTTTAAATAATTTAGAATTTTATTCTTTTCATGGCTATTATCAGGAAGAAAATCTAATAGGAAACACATTCATAGTTGATATTGTGGTTAAAATTAATGATGATAACTCGGTCCCTGAGCATCGGTCCCTGAGCGGAGCCGAAGGGAGCGAAATGGAAGAATTAGAATCAACACTTAATTATGTGACCTTATATCAAATTGCCAAAGAAGAAATGGCCATTCCACGTAAACTTTTAGAAACCGTGGTAAAGTCGATACACGATAGCATTCATAAACTGAATCCAGCTATTTACTCTATTGAGGTTTCATTAACTAAAAAGCATGTCCCAGTAGAAGGAATGATCGGCCAAGCAAAAGTCAGCTATTCCACCCAATAACTCAAAACTCACAACTCATAATTTACAATTCACATTTTACAATTTACAATTGAACCATGTCTTTCACCAAAATAACCCAGCAGCACCTAAACTACTTCAAATCGATTCTTGCTTCCAATCAAGTGTTGTTCGCAGAAGAGGATATGTTGGATTATTCTCATGATGAAACTGAGGATTATATTTTCATTCCAGAGTTGGTGTTGATTCCTTCATCAACAAATGAAGTATCCACAATTATGAAATATTGTAATGAACACAGGATACCAGTTACGCCCAGAGCTGGAGGAACAGGTTTAAGTGGAGGAGCATTAGCAGTAGAGGGTGGTATTATTATGAGCATGGAGAACTTCAATAAAATTATTGAAGTGGACGAACGTAATTTACAAGCAACAGTTGAGCCTGGTGTAATTACCGAAGTTTTCATGAACGAAATAAATAGGTATGGTTTGATGTATCCTGTAGATCCTTCGAGCAAAGGTTCCTGCATGTTGGGAGGTAATTTAGCAGAATCGTCGGGCGGACCGAGAGCTGTTAAGTATGGTACAGTTAGAGATTATGTATTGAATATTGAAATGGTGTTAGCAGATGGAGAGATTATCTGGACAGGCGCGAACACCTTGAAGTATGCTTCAGGATATAATCTTACACAGTTGATGATAGGTTCGGAAGGAACATTAGGCATCATCACTAAAATTGTTTTCAAATTAATTCCAGCACCACAACATAATTTATTGTTGTTGGCTTCTTTTTACGAATCGGAGAATGCCTGTGATGCTGTGTCTGCAATCTTCAGAGCGGGTATAAATCCGTCGGCACTCGAGTTTATGGAAAAAGATGGAGTGGATTGGGTAGTGAAATACGAGAATATCAATTTCAATCAGAAAGAAAATATCAATGCATATTTATTAATTGAGGTGGATGGAAACGATTTGGAATTGATGTACAAAGAGTGCGAAGCGATTACTGAAGTATTGTATCAGCATAAAGTAGAAGAAGTATTGTTTGCCGATTCATCGGCACAAAAAGAGGAGTGGTGGAAGATGAGAAGAAACATGGCACATTCGGTAAAAGCGAATTCTATTTACAAAGAAGAAGATACTGTTGTACCAAGAGCGGAGTTAGCAAAACTCTTGAAAGGGATAAAAGAGATTGGGAAAAAATATGGCTTTCAATCGGTATGTTATGGTCATGCTGGCGATGGTAATCTACATATCAATATTATTAAGGCGAGTATGAGTGATGATGATTGGAATATAAAATTGAAAGAAGGGATTAAAGAAATTTTTCAACTCACTACTTATTTAAATGGTACTATTTCTGGAGAGCATGGTATAGGTTATGTGCAAAAAGAATTTATGCCGATTAAGTATTCCGATAAAAATCTACAATTGATGAGGGGGATTAAATCTGTTTTCGACCCTAATGGAATCTTAAATCCAGGTAAGATTTTCTGATAAAACTGAGCTTTTCTGCTATTTTTTCAGTATTTATTTTTGTTTTACGTCAAAATGGCGCGAAAAATCCTTGTTTTTTGCTTTGGTATTTCTATTGATAGAATCATACCAAACAATAAAAAATAATAAGGAGAACAAAATATGACATTCGTAAAATTCAAAAACAACGGACAATTAACACAAGCAATGTTGGATAAAATGTTTAGTCCAGTATTCAACGATTTTTTTAGTCCAGTTTCACACGACTCCACTTCGGTGATTCCAGCGGTGAATATTTCGGAGAGCAATGAGCAATTTAAAATTGAATTAGCGGCTCCAGGTTTAACAAAGGAAGATTTCAACATTAAGTTAGAGAAAGAAGTATTAACCATTTCGACTTCAAAAAAATCGGAAGAAGTTCAAGAATCGGAGAAATATACTCGAAAGGAGTTTAATTATTTTTCATTCAAACGCAGTTTTAATTTACCAGAGATTGCCGATCAAGAGCAAATTACTGCGGAGTACAAAGACGGAATTTTGGTGTTAACGATACTGAAAAAGAAAGAAGCGGTACCAGCGGTAAAAGAAATTAAAATCTCATAATAGGGTTTGTTAGGTTAGGTGTACGGCATGTTACAGAGATGTACATGCCGTTTTTTTATTATTACATTTGCAATACAAAAAGTTTTTTTTCGTTTTTTGCAAGTATAAAACTAAACGTATGAAAAGGATATTACTCGTATTATTTTTGTTTTTATTATCAACTCATCAATCTAAATCACAATCAGGCTTCAGTTGGGATAGGGTGGTTTTCGGAGGAAATTTTGGTGCAAGTGTAGGTTCTAATCAGAGTTTAATAGCCTTATCGCCGAGTGTAGGATACAGAGTGACCGAAAAACTTACCTTAGGTACAGGAGTAATTTATCAATATTACAGATATAAATTTTCGACATTGGATTTTAAATTCAATAATTATGGTGCAAGATTTTATGGTAGCTACCAACTAAACGACTTTTTAATCTTGCATTCGGAGTACGAATCACTAAATTTAGAGTATTTAAAGTTTAATGCACTAGGAAACCCTGATGGTTCAACACGAAGAACAATTGGTAGTATGTTCGTAGGTGGAGGTTATCGTCAGTACATTTCTTCTAAATCAGTTGTCGACTTAATGGTGCTTTTTAATCTCACAGAAACACGATATACACCATACAGTAATCCGATCATCAGAGTGAATTTTGGTATCGGACTATGACCTCATGTTGATGAACTGTAATGCCTGATCGAAGCTCTCCGAGCGCAATAATTGGATCACCGACTGCAAATCGTCGATTTTTTTTCCACTCACTCTGAGCTGATCATTTTGTATTTGTGCCTCCACTTTCAACTTAGAATCTTTAATTTTTTTTACAATCTGTTTTGCTAATTCTTTGTCGATTCCCTCTTTAATTTTCACTTCTTTTCTCAGCATATTTCCTGATGCTTGATGTTCTTTTCCGAAGTCGAAACACTTAGGGTCAATCTGCTGTTTCATAGCCCTGGTAATGATTACGTCCTGTATTGCCTTCAGATGCATGTCGTTTTCTGTAACGATATTTATCTGATTTAATTTCTTGTCGTAATCAATTTCCGTCTTCGATCCGTTGAAGTCGTAACGATTAATAATTTCTTTTTTCGCGTTGTTAATTGCGTTGTCGAGTAATTGAATTTCTACTTTACTCACGATGTCGAATGTTGGCATGTTAATAACTTTTTTTAAAAATTTATTTTTTTAATAAATAATTTTAAATTTGTAAAAGAATTTGAGTTGAATCAAAAAAATTATTTCAACACAATTTCAACACAAGGTTCTTTGACAAAATTTATAATTGATGATGATGGAAATTTTCGGATGACCAAATCATAATTATCGATGTGATATCGACAAGTAAAAAATAAATCATCAAAAAACCAAAAATTAATTTTTAAACTTTAAAACAAAAAACATGGAAAAAGCAAAAAAAGCACCAGCTAAGAAAAAAGCTGCTGCAAAAAAACCAGCTGCTAAAAAAGCAGCAAAAAAGGCAGCTCCTAAAAAAGCGGCTAAAAAAGCAGCTCCTAAGAAAGCAGCTAAAAAAGCAGCTCCTAAAAAAGCAGCTAAAAAAGCAGCTCCAAAAAAAAAAGTAGCTAAAAAAGCAGCTCCTAAAAAAGCGGCTAAACCAGCTGCTTCAGGCGATATGAAATAATTATCGTTAAATATTCGAGTGTTAACATAAACTTAACACTTTAGTAACATTAAAAATAGCTCTGATTTAAGTATCAGGGCTATTTTTGTTTTTATAGTTTTGCATAAAAATGCCTAAAAAAGCGCCTTTAAAGTTACCTTTCACCAATAGAGAAATAAGCTGGTTACTATTTAACGATAGAGTTTTACAGGAAGCTTATGATAAAAAAGTGCCTTTATTTGAGCGTTTACGCTTCATGGGGATATTTTCTAATAACCTCGACGAGTTCTTCAGAGTGCGTGTAGCCTCTGTTACCCGCATGTTATCCATCGATAAAAAAGATAAAAATCGAATACAATACAAACCAGAGAAGGTGCTGAAGCAAATCAAGCAAATGGTCCTTCAGCAACAACATAAATTCGAATCCTTATATAATGAAGTACTTTTAAAAGAACTTGCCGAAGAAAAAGTATTCATCTTAAATGAAAAACAATTAAATGTAACAAGAGGCAAGTTTGTTCAAAAATACTTTAGAGATAAAATTCTCCCAAGCCTAGTTCCTATAATGATTGAGAAAGATAAACCTTTCCCTTTCTTAAAAGACCGATCTATTTACTTGGTGGTGAAAATGTATATCAAATCTTCACCAGAAAAATATCGTTTGTCGATTATAGAACTTCCTACCGATGTGCATTCGAGGTTTGTGGTACTACCTGAAACCAATAATTTAAAATACATTATCCTACTCGATGATGTGATTAGATATTGCTTAAACGACATCTTTCATATTTTTAAGTACGATTCTTACGATGCCTATACTATTAAATTAACCCGAGATGCGGAGATCGATTTTGATTTAAATGATCTTCAACTCAATCTTCTCGATTCGTTTACTAAAACCTTAAAGCAACGCAAAAGAGGTAAACCTGTTCGTTTTGTTTACGACCAGTCGATGCCCAGAGATATTCTGAACTTGTTGAAAACAAAACAGAATTTATTGCTTGATAATTTAATTCCTGGTGGGAGATACCATAACTTCAAAGACTTCATGTCGTTTCCTTCCCTGAATTTGCCTCAACACAATTATTCCCCAAATGTGCCATTAGATATAGATTCGTTTAACCAATCGAATAGCATATTTAGCGCCATAAAACAGTCGGACCGCATTATTCATCTACCTTATCAGAAGTTCGATTATATCATTCAATTCTTGAGAGAAGCGGCTATAGACCCTAAAGTTGATAGCATTAAAATAACATTATACCGAATTGCTCAGGAGTCGATGGTGGCAAACGCATTAATAAATGCTGCTCGTAATGGAAAGAAAGTATTAGTTGTGTTAGAGCTTAAAGCAAGGTTCGACGAAGAGAACAATATCAATTGGACTCAGAAATTTCTCGAAGAAGGAGTTAAAGTACTCCACAGTGTACCTAACATGAAGATTCATTCTAAGATTTGTTTGATATCTCGTAAGGATAAAGGAGAAACTACATTATTTGCAAACATTGGAACTGGTAATTATAACGAGAATACTTCGAGAGTGTATGCCGACCATTCTTTATTTACTGCTAACAAGAGAATTACTCATGAGTTACAGAAAGTGTTCGATCATTTAGAGAAAGGATCAATATCTGGCGACTATAAAACCATATTAGTATCGCCTATTAATCTTAGAACACATCTTGAAAAGTTAATAAAAAAAGAAATTCATAATGCTAAATTGGGTAAAAAAGCATCGATATTTATCAAGGTAAATAGCTTAGCTGATGAGAAGATAATAGCCTTGCTGTATCAGGCTTCCAACGCTGGTGTGAAAGTGAAAATTATAGTAAGAGGAATATGTTGTTTGGTTCCAGGTAGAAAAAATATTAGCGAGAATATAGAGGTAATCAGTATTATCGACAGGTATTTGGAACATGCTAGGGTATTCTGTTTCGAAAACAATGGGAAAGAATTGATGTACATCTCTTCAGCCGATTTAATGATTAGAAACTTAGACATGAGGGTAGAGGTTGCAGTTCCAATTTTAGATAAAAACATAAAAAAGGAAATTAAAGACATCTTAGACCTTCAATGGAATGATAATACAAAAGCTAGATATATCAACAAAGAGAATAATAATGCATACAAGGTAAATGATTTACCAGCACATCGTTCTCAACAAGAGATATACAGGAAATTATTGGATAAACACACAAAAAATTAAACTCAAATAAGAATAAAATAAATGATGAGATACGCCGCTATAGATATTGGTTCAAATGCTGTTCGATTGTTGATTGCAAACATTATGGAATCGGAAGGGAATTATGTGTATAAGAAGGATACGCTCATCAGAATACCATTGCGTTTAGGCGACGACGCTTTTATGAATCAAAAGCTTTCGGAAAAGAAAATTAATGAATTAAGTCTTGCTATGTTAGCATTTAGAAACCTTATGGATGTGTTTAAGGTGTCGGATTATAGAGCATATGCTACTTCTGCAATGAGAGAAGCTAAAAACGGTCAAGAGGTAATTAAACAAATAAAGAAAGAAGCCAATATTAAAATTGAAATTATTACTGGTAACAACGAAGCGAAAATTATTTACTCCTCACATATCGAAGATTCTTTAGATCATAAATGTAATTACCTATATATTGATGTTGGAGGTGGAAGTACAGAACTTTCAATCTTTAGTAAGAACAAAGTAATCGCATCGCATTCATTCAATATCGGCACGATTAGAATGCTCGATAATAAAGACAATGAGAGCGAATGGACGAAAATGAGAGATTGGATTAAAGAGAACAGTAAAAACCTAAAACCCCTTATTGGTATTGGTACTGGTGGAAATATCAATAAATTACACCGCTTATCAGGAGAAAAAGAGGGCATTCCTTTAACCTACAACAAACTCAAAAATCTGTACAATTATTTGAATTCATTTTCTCTAAAAGAAAGAATACAAGTTCTAGAACTTAATCAAGATAGGGCAGATGTGATTATCCCTGCTTCGGAGATATATATTACCGTATTAAAATGGGCGGGAATTAAAACAATACATGTACCTAAAGTTGGTTTAGTAGATGGTATTATTGTTCAGTTAATGGAAAGTAATTTGAGTTAATTGGTACTACTGCTGTTTACATCGAGGTAATACATATCAATTTGTCCCTTACCTTTAGCTTCTATTTTACCTCTGTAAATAAAATTAAACTGATCTTTCAAGAGGGCATAGGTGGTCTCTGAGATGTTTATTCTTCCTACTTCACAGCTGTTCTCAATTCTGCTTGCAGTGTTTACGGTGTCGCCCCACACGTCGTAAGAGAATTTTTTTAAGCCAACAACCCCAGCTACTACAGGCCCTGTATGAATTCCAATTCTTGCTTCAAAATAGACTTTATGATGTTCTTTGTTCTTCTTATAAAGGTATTCTTGAATCTCTATGGCTGCGAGAACTACATTTCTTGCATGTGTATCGTTTGGAACAGGAAGACCACCAACAGCCATGTAAGCATCGCCAATGGTTTTTATTTTTTCTATACCATACTTCTGCATAATAATATCGAACTGAGAAAAGTGTTCATTAATCAGTTCAACCAATTCGGTTGCACTTAATTGCTCAGATAAGTGTGTGAAATCTTTAAAATCGGTGAAAATAACCGTTACCTCCTCGAAGTATTTCGCCTCTGTAGAGCCCTTTATTTTCAACTCTTCTGCAACATCTAATGGTAAAATATTTAACAATAATTCATCAGAGCGTTGTTTGTTCTTCCTTATTTTATTTCTTTGTTTATAGAACACCACAGTAAACAAGAGCATCAGTAAAAAACCAGCACCCACACTATTGATTAATACCTTCTGCCTATTTATTTCTTGCGCTGTTATTATATCCTTCTTTTCTTGTTCAATCTTTGCAATTTTCTGCTTTTGTATGTATTCGTATTGGCTTTTTAATTTACTCGTTTCTTGTAAAATATCATTATCATATATAGCATCTTTTATAGAATGGAGTTTGTTTAAATAAAAGAATGCTTTTTGGATATTACCTGTTTTGTGGTAAGCCTGGTATAAGCTATTTACACATTCCATTAAATATACATTGTTCCCCTCTTCTTTAAGTACAAATTTAAAGGCGTATTCACCATATTTTATAGCATTTTTATAGTCATTGATTTTTAAATATGCGGTGGACAAAAATGCATATGATGGAGAGCAGGATACACTGTCGTTCGGACTTTCGTGCTTTTCTATAATCTTTTTCAAATGCTTAATTGCCTTATTGTATTCCGCATTATTGATGTACATTTTACCAATAAATTGCTCACACATAAGCACCCCTTTATGGTTATTTAATTTACTGTATAATTTTAGTGCGATATCGAAATTCTCTAATGCTTGCTTAAAGTTGTTTAATTCCGAATACGAGAGTGCACTCAGGTAATGTGCAGTAGCTTTAGATTGTTCAACAGTATTTTCTTTAATAAACACCTTGTTGAAATAATCGATAGCTTCATTATAGCTTTGTAATTGATAACTGATAATACCCAATTGTAAATTACTAGCCGCAGAACCTTCGTGTATTTTCAAGGAATCGTATATCGATAAACTTTTAATCAGATAAGCGGTAGCTGTATTATATTTTAAATTGATGGCTAATTCATATTTTCCCAATAGTCTTAAAGCATCGGCTTCTAATTTTTTTAGATGATGCTTTTGTGCTTTTTTCATCGCCGACATTAATAGCGAATGGGTAGCTTCATCGTAATCAGACAAGTTATATCGCTTGATTATTTTTGTTATTTCAATACTGTCTTTTAAATATTCTTGGCGATTAGTTTGTGCAATACCCTCCTTTATCAATAACATTGACAGCAGAATAAGTAAGAGTTTACTTAGATGTACTTTTCGAATACGCATCGGGGAGGAGTTTAGAATAGTACTAATTATCGCAAACGTTAGGGCAGAAGCTATTTTCATTCATCCCATTTCTATAGTATAGAATCGAATTATTAACATCTCCACCTATAAAAATAACACTCCACTTCCCATATCTTTCGTCGTTACAAAACCTAAAAAACAAATTGGGATTGTCGCTGGGTATACTATTGATAATTTCCATTAGCGCATCTCGGTCGATGTTTCCACCGAAGGTCATTCTCGGATTATTCAGTCTGTAGTTGTTGTAATACTCAAGATATATAGTATGATCTAAAGGGATAGTAGTATTGTAAAAAGAGTTAGAGATGGCACAGAAGGCAGGACAGAACGCTTCTTCCATATTACCATTTCTAAGGCATTTCATTGGTATGGTAGTATCCTGATGCGCACATCCTCTTATTAACAAACTGGTTTTGTTGAAAGCAGTATCGGTTCCGAAAACAAAATTGACGAGGTTAGAATCCTTTGGCATGGCATCTAAAATTGCCCTAAGTGAATCTTTATTAATCATTCCACCTTGAGTATAACTAGGGAAATCTCTTGCGAAGGCAGCAGTCAAAGTATCAAATTCTGTTTGAGTAACTAACACAGCTGAAACATATTCTGCAGCAGGTTTGGGCGACTGAACAGAACGTTTGGTGAATCCCATCATTAGGAGTGATGACATTATAGTAGCAGCAAAAAGTAGATTTTTCATACGGTTTAGATTTAGTTTATAGGCAATATAATATTAATAGCGCATGCTTCAAATTTATAAAATCTACTTAATACATTAATGTATTAAACATTTATAGCCTGATAAACAAGTATTTGAGATTAAAATGGCACCCAATAATAAACAGGAAATAAATCTGGTTGTTGCACTTACTCATTTCTTTATGTTTATTTGCATTCTGTGAGTGTGGACATTATATATAGTATAGGAAAAAAATTATGGCAAAAAATTTATTAATTGTAGAATCACCAGCAAAGGCTAAAACGATTGAAGGTTACCTTGGAAAAGACTTTATGGTGAAGTCGAGTTACGGACATATCAGAGATTTGGTGAAGGGGAATAATGCCATTGATATAGAGAATGATTTTGCTCAACAATATGAAGTACCTGCTGATAAAAAAGCAATAGTTTCCGAATTAAAAAAATTAGCTAAAGAAGCAGAGATGGTGTGGCTAGCGTCCGATGAGGACCGTGAAGGAGAAGCTATTTCTTGGCATTTATTTGAAACATTGGGCTTAGATGCCAAAAAAACAAAGCGCATTGTTTTTCACGAAATTACTAAACCTGCCATAGTTAAAGCAATAGAAAACCCTAGAACGATAGATTATAACTTAGTATATGCTCAACAAGCTCGTAGGGTTTTAGATCGTTTAGTAGGTTTTGAACTATCACCAGTACTATGGAGAAAAGTAAAACCATCACTTTCTGCGGGAAGAGTACAATCGGTAGCAGTTCGTTTAATTGTAGACCGCGAGCGTGAGATCAATAATTTTAAAGCCGAAGCTAGCTTTAAAGTGATGGCTTTGTTTAATACTGATGGAACTAAGAAAACAACGTTTAAAGCCGAACTATCGTCGCGTATACCTAAATTATCGGATGCTGAAAAATTCCTAAACGATTGTATACCGGCAAAATATGCGATTAAATCACTAGAAGTTAAACCCGCGAAACGCAGTCCATCTGCACCTTTTACCACTTCTACCTTACAACAAGAAGCGAGTAGAAAACTTGGATTTTCGGTTTCTCGTACGATGAGTGTAGCTCAAAAACTATACGAATCAGGAAAGATTACCTATATGCGTACCGACTCGGTGAACCTTTCGGATACCGCTTTACAGGCCGCAGAAAAAGAAATTACCAGTGCTTATGGTAATCAATACCATCAGCTAAGAAAATATAAAACCAAATCGGCAGGAGCACAAGAGGCTCACGAGGCAATACGACCAACGTATTTCGACAGACATACAGTTGATGGAGATGCTGCGGAAAAAAGATTGTACGAATTGATTTGGAAAAGAGCTATTGCTTCTCAAATGAGCGAAGCGTTGTTCGAAAAAACAACCGCTAAGATTAGCATCTCTACTCGTCCGGAAGAACTAACCGCACAAGGCGAAGTGTTAAAGTTCGATGGCTTCTTAAAAGTGTACATGGAATCGGTAGACGATGAAGACAATAATTTGAACGACGACGAAGCTGATAATAAAATGCTTCCTGAGTTGAAAGAGAATCAATCGCTAAACCTCGATAATATGAAAGCGATGGAGCGCTATACTCGTCCACCTGCTCGATATACAGAGGCTAGCTTAGTGAAGAAACTAGAGGAGCTAGGAATAGGTAGACCATCTACTTATGCACCAACAATTGCTACCATACAAAACAGAGGTTACGTAACTAAAGAAGACAGAGAAGGAAAACCACGATTGTACAGGGTACTCAGTATAGTGAATAACAATGTGGTTCAAGAACAATTGACAGAAAATACAGGAGTAGAAAAATCAAAATTATTTCCTTCTGATATTGGGGCATTGGTTAATGATTTCTTAGTACAACATTTCAAAAATATTGTCGATTATAATTTTACAGCAACAGTTGAAAAAGAATTCGATGATATTGCTCAAGGTCTTACGGAATGGACAAAAATGATTAGAGATTTTTATAAGCCATTCCATAAAGATGTTGAAAATACAATTGAAAATGCCGACAGAGCGAATGCTACTAGAGAATTAGGTTTAGACCCAGAAACACAAAAACCAATCTCAGTTAAAATTGGTAGATACGGACCTTATGTTCAAATCGGGGAAGCCGATGAAACATCGGGTGAGAAACCACGTTTCGCAAGTTTACGTCCGGGTCAAATGGTTGAAACATTAACCTTGGAAGAAGCTTTAGATTTATTTAAAATGCCTAAGAAATTAGGATTGTTTGAAGATAAAGAAGTAACAATTGGTATCGGACGATTCGGACCGTACATCAGACATAATAATATTTTTACTTCTTTAACTAAAGAAGATGATCCATATACTGTTACTCTAGAAAGATCGATAGAACTTATCTTAGCAAAAAGAGAAAAGGATGCAAATAAATTAATTAAAGCATTTGAAGAAAATGAATTGGTTAAAATATTAAATGGGAGATGGGGACCTTATATTGCTTACGGTAAACAGAATCTTAAAATTCCTAAAGGAACAGAAGCTGCAAGCTTAACCTACGAAGATATACTCAAGTTAGCAGGTGGAGAACTTCCTCAAGCAGAACTTAAAAAAGGAGCGAAAAAAGCAGCACCAAAAAAGGCCGCACCGAAAAAAGCAGCGCCTAAAAAAGCAGCTACAAAATCGGCTACAAAGAAAGCTGCACCGAAAAAAGCTGCGCCTAAAAAGAGTACAGGTAAGAAGTAATACAAACTATGAAGAAAGATATTCCTGAAAATATTGTGGAGGGGGTTGGTATTGCAGTAGTACTAGAAGAAGAACAAATTCAGGCGCGTTCATGGAAAGTGTATGTACTAAACCTTAATAACCAAGAAATACAGAATGTATTAGTTAGTTCTAAAGGATACGGCACAATTGAGGGAGAACAAGTAAAAACAACCGTTTTTAGGCATTTTCTTGGCAATTTAGCACCAAATAAATTCGCAGCAATAGAGCTCATCGACGAAAAGTTGTTTGCAATAAATAATGAATTTTGGTTGAGTTATTATATAAATGGGGAGATTTACGATAAAAAATATATTTTTCTCACCGAAAGCGTTACCGAATCCAATTTCATTAGAATACCCCTCATCAACAAACCTGGTGTAATGATTAAATAAAAACCAGTATATAAGCAGTTTTTTTCTTCTGTATTTCTGCTTATTTTGCGGAATGATTTTACGCTCAAAAATTCAAGATGTATTGTTTTTAGATATTGAAACAGTCCCTTTGCATGCCGAATACGAGGAACTGAACGATATTGAAAAACACATGTGGGATCGCAAAGCTCGATATATAAATAAAGGCGAGCAGAGCAGTGCCGACGTTTACGAACGTGCTGGAATATATGCAGAGTTTGGCCGCATTATTTGTATCTGTGTGGGTAAAATTGGTACCGATAAAGACGGCGAATTTCTGAAGTTAAGATGCTTTTATAATGAAGATGAATACCATCTTTTACTAGAATTTAAAGCTTTCTTACAGAAATTAAATCCGAACACTGTGCTCTGTGCTCATAATGGTAAAGAATTTGATTTCCCATTTATTTGTAGAAGAATGTTGGTGAATGGCATCGAATTACCAGAAATTCTAAACATTGCAGGAAAAAAACCTTGGGAAGTGCAGCATATAGATACCTTGGAACTGTGGAAGTTTGGTGATTATAAGCATTTCACTTCATTAGAATTACTGGCCTTTATTTTTAACATAGAATCACCTAAAGGCGATATTGATGGTAGTTTGGTACATAATGTGTATTATCAACAAAATGATTTGCAACGAATAATCGACTATTGTTACAAAGATGTAGTTACCATTGCACAATTGTTATTAAGATTTAACAACAGAGACACCATACCTACAGAAAATATTTATTATGTTTAGGGGAATTACAATATTTCCAAATGAAACCTATTTTACAGGTTGAGAACCTTAGTGTCCATTTTAAAAATGATCAAGGTACTACTACCGCTATAAAAAACATCTCTTTTGAGATTCCCCATGGTAAGATTTGTGGTATAGTAGGTGAATCTGGTTCTGGCAAATCCGTTTCCTCTCTATGTATTATGGGATTGCTTAGCAATAGTGCGTCGATAGAGGGTAGTATTTTATTCAATACCGCTTCTCACTCCGTAAATTTATTAGCATTAAATGATAAAGAACTAAATAAATTAAGGGGAGCAAAAATTGCCATGATTTTTCAGGAGCCCATGACCTCCTTAAATCCTGTGATGAAATGTGGGCAACAAATAATTGAAGCCATACAATTACATCAATCTTTGTCTTATTACGATGCATTGGCACTTACCATAGATTTATTTAAAGAAGTTAAGCTGCCAAGACCAGAGAAAATTGTGGAGTCGTATCCTCACGAACTTTCAGGTGGACAGAAACAAAGAGTAATGATTGCAATGGCATTAAGCTGTAATCCTGATTTATTGATTGCCGATGAGCCTACCACAGCATTAGATGTAACAGTTCAGAAGAGTATAATCGAGTTGTTGTTACAGATAAAAAATGAAAGAGGAATGAGCATGATTTTTATCTCTCATGATTTAGGTTTAATAGCTGAACTTGCAGATGAAATTATTGTGATGTATAAAGGGCAGATGATAGAACAAGGCAAGGCAAAAGAACTTTTGAAAAATCCTACTCATGCCTATACAAAAGGATTAATTGCTTGCAGACCCTCACTATCAAAGTCGTTGAGAAGATTACCTACTATGAGCGATTTCTTATCAGAAGAATCGAATTCCATTACGTTTAACATCTCAGATTATAATAAAACGGCAGAAGAAGTTGCCACAAGAAGAAAGGAACTTTATGCCAACCCTCCTTTATTGGAAGTTAAAAACATAAAGAAATATTATCCAATACGAAAAGGCATTTTTGCCAGAAGTACAGAATTTGTGAACGCTGTAGATAATGTGAGCTTAAAATTATATCCAGGTGAAACACTTGGTTTAGTTGGAGAGTCAGGCTGTGGGAAAACTACTTTAGGCAGATGTATTTTAAGATTAATAGAGCCTACAGAAGGTGAAATTATTTTTGATAACAAAAACATTGCTAATCTTTCTAAAAATGAAATGCGTTCTTTAAGACCTTCTTTGCAAATTGTTTTTCAAGATCCTTACTCTTCCTTAAATCCTCGTTTAACAGTAGGGCAGGCTTTAATGGAACCTATGGTGGTGCATGGCTTACTTAAAAATAATTCGGAACGAAAAGCAAAAGTGCTCGACACTTTGGATAAAGTAGGTTTATTGGCTTCTCATTATGATCGCTACCCTCATGAGTTTTCTGGTGGTCAGCGTCAACGAATATGCATAGCTAGGGCATTGGTGTTATCACCCAAATTAATTGTTTGCGACGAATCAGTTTCTGCCTTAGACGTATCAGTACAAGCTCAAGTACTTAATTTATTGAGCGATTTAAGAGATCAATTTCAATTGTCGTACCTCTTTATTTCACACGATTTATCGGTTGTTAAACATTTTTCAGACCGTTTGATTGTAATGAATAAAGGTGTAATAGTGGAAGAAGGCTTCCCCGACGATATTTACTCAAACCCAAAACAAGCGTATACTCAAAACTTAATTGATGCTATACCTGTTGAATAATAACAACATGACAAAGAAAAAAAATAACGCAATCAAAAACATACTAAGCAATCTTGTATTAGAGGTTTTTGTTAAAAATATGACTCAGGCTTTTAATTACAAACAATTATCAGCTAAGTTAAACATCGACGATAACGATACTCGTCAGATGGTTAGTGAAATCATTCTCGACTTGGTAAGTAAAGGCCAAGTAGAAGAAGTTGGCAAAGGGAAATATCAAATTAAAGCCATGCAGAATCATGTAGAGGGTTTAATTGATATGGCTCAAAGTGGTTCGGCTTACCTCATTGTAGAGGGAATGGACGAAGATATATTTATCGCCCCACGTAAGCTCAGAAATGCATTACATGGAGATAAAGTAAAGGTGTTTGTATATGCCAAACGAAATGGTAAACATTTAGAAGGCGAAGTTCTAGAAATTTTACATCGCTCTAAAACCGACTTCACTGGTATCATACAACTAAATCCAAGAGTAGCTTTTTTAATTCCTGATAATAAAAAAATGTTACACGATATCTTCATTCCATTAGATCAACTCAATGGAGCAAAAGATGGAGATAAAGCTGTAGCTCGCTTAACAGAGTGGCCCGAAGGTGCAAAAAACCCAATGGGTGAAATCATTGCCGTTCTTGGTAAACAAGGTGATAATGCCACCGAGATGAATGCGGTATTATCGGAATATGGTTTTCCTTTAGAATTTCCTAAAGCAGTAGAAGAAGAATCGAATGCCATAAAGGAACATATTGATAAAACTGAAATTGCTAAACGTAGAGATTTTAGAGATACACTCACCATTACCATCGACCCAGTTGATGCGAAGGATTTTGATGATGCCATATCATTTAAAAAACTTCCCGACGGAAATGTGGAAGTTGGAGTACATATTGCCGATGTATCGCATTATGTTCAGCCCAATACCGCTTTGGATAAAGAAGCCGAAAACAGAGGTACCTCTGTATATCTTGTGGGAAGAGTAATCCCAATGCTGCCCGAGAAGCTCTCTAATGAGCTGTGTTCACTAAGACCCAATGAAGACAAACTTTGTTTCTCTGCGGTCTTTAAAATGGACTTAAAGGGCAATGTATTGGAGCAATGGTTTGGGAGAACCATTATACACTCGAGAAGAAGATACGCCTATGAAGAAGTATGGGATATTTTACAGTCGGGAGAAGGTGATTATGTAGAAGAATTAAAAACATTAAACACGATTGCTTACGCATTGCGAGAACAACGTTTTAAAAATGGTGCGATTAATTTTGAAAGTACTGAAATAAAATTCCGTTTAGATGAAACAGGAAAACCTATTGGCGTATATGTTAGAGAACGAAACGATGCACATAAATTAATTGAAGATTTTATGTTGTTGGCCAATAAGAAAGTGGCTGAGTTTATTGCAACAAAAGGGAAGAAGAAGAATTCATTAACTTTTGTATATAGGGTTCACGATGCTCCTAATGAAGAAGTGTTAAATGGTTTTGCAAAGTTCGCTGCACGTTTTGGATACAAAGTGCAAACGAAAAATCATAAAGAAATTTCTACATCATTAAACAAATTAATGGCAGATGTAGAAGGTAAGAAAGAACAGAATGTACTTACTCAATTAGCTATTCGATCGATGGCAAAGGCGGTATATTCAACCAAGAAAACAAGTCATTATGGTTTAGCCTTCGAATATTACACACATTTTACTTCACCTATACGTAGGTACCCAGATGTGATGGCACATCGTTTGTTACAACATTATTTGGATGGTAAAGCTTCAGTAGATGCAGAGATGTATGAGAAAATGTGTTTGCATTCTTCTCAAATGGAAAAGAGAGCAGCTGATGCAGAACGCTTGTTTACAAAATACAAACAAGCTGAATATCTATCAGAACAAGTTGGTGAAACATTTGTTGGAATAATTTCAGGCGTAACAGAGTGGGGGATTTATGTGGAGATTATTGAAAACAAATGTGAAGGGATGATTAGACTTAGGGATATTAACGACGATTTTTATGTGTTAGATCCTGAAAATTATTGTATTGTTGGACAGCGATTCAAAAGAAAATACCAACTAGGCGATGAGGTAAAGATTAAAGTGAAGAAAGTGGAATTAACTAAAAAACAAATTGACTTTGAGTTAATTACAGGAGAAGAGCCACAGTTAAATTTTTTGAAGAAAGATAACAAGGGTGCAGAGAAAAAGAAGACCTATAATAAAAAAAGAAGATAATTTTAATGCAGAAGATTTTAGCCTTACAAGAATTAGTTAATTCGAGAATCAAAGAAAAAAAGTATTCTAAATATCCGTTTGATTTATACAACCCCTTAGACTATATCATGTCGCTAGGGGGGAAGCGAATGCGACCACTCTTGGTTTTATTGGCTCATCATTTATATTCTAATAAACACGAAGAAGCATTAGATGCAGCACTTGCTGTAGAAACTTTCCATAACTTCAGTTTAATACATGATGATATTATGGACGATGCCCCTCTGCGTAGAGGCAATCCTACAGTACACGAAAAATGGAATCACAATACGGCTATACTCTCTGGTGATGTAATGCTTATTAAAGCCTATGAATTATTGGTGAATTATTCGCCAAGAGTATTGTCTGATTTATTGAAGCTCTTTAATAAAACCGCGGTTGAAGTATGTGAAGGACAACAGATGGATATGATGTTCGAAACACAAGCCGAGGTAAGTGTAGAAGAATACATCAGAATGATTGAATTAAAAACGGCAGTATTACTTGGATGTAGTTTAGAGATTGGAGCAATTATAGCCAACGCTCCTAAAGAGGAAGCCGAAAGCTTATATGAATTCGGACGATTAATGGGTATTGCTTTCCAGCTTCGCGATGATTACTTGGATGTATACGCTAATCCAGAAAAATTTGGGAAACAAGTAGGAGGAGACATCATTGCAAACAAAAAAACCTTTTTGTGGATAGAAGCACACCGATTAGCAAATCAAACACAATTAGAAGAACTGAATCGTTGGGAGAACCTGAAAGTATTTAAAGCGGAGGATAAAGTATCAGCTGTAACTAAAATTTACAATGAACTAAACATTCCGAGTTCTACAGAAAATAAAATTAAAGAATATTCGAGCCAAGCATTCGAATTACTCAATAAAATAGGAGGTAACGAAGAGGTGAAAGGAATATTGAGGAAGTTATCGGAGGATTTGTTAGTGAGAGAGTCTTGATAATTAGCCAATTTGAACAATTAGACAATTCATATGCCTGAATTTTGGGAAGAAGCATTTAAAGATAAGCAAGAGATGTGGGGTTTAGAACCTACTGAATCTGCAGTACTCACAAAAGATTTTTTTGTTGAGCATGAAGTGAAAAATGTACTCATTCCAGGAATTGGTTATGGTAGAAATGCAAAGGTTTTTATTGATGCAGGAATGACCGTAACAGGAATCGAAATATCTAAAACAGCCATTGATTTAGCACATAAACATTTCGAAGAAAAACTGACGATACATCATGGATCTGTAACAGAAATGCCATTCGATAAGCAGTTATATGATGGAATATTTTGTTATGGATTAGTTTATTTGTTGGATAAGAATGAAAGGATAAAACTAATACACGACTGTTACAATCAGTTGAGTGAAAAAGGATTTATGGTTTTTACAGCGATAACAAAAGACGCTAAAACATATAAACAAGGAAAGCTAATTAAAAAAGACCAATATGAAATGTTTGGTGGAGTGAAGATATTTTTTTACGACAAAGAAAGTATTGAAGAAGAATTTGGAGATACAGGACTGTTCGAAGTTTTAGAGGTAACAGAAAATTATCCCTTCCATATAATTAAATGTCGTAAATCAATATAATCCACTCACTACTCAATAAACCCCTAAACCGCACTTAAATAAAGCGCCTAAGTTTGTTCTTTCTTTATTAATGTCGGCAGTAAGAGCAAAACCCAATCCTAAAAAATTTAACGGTTTTATGGTAAAATCAAATTCTAATGGAAAAGAAACTGTATTGTATTCTTCTCTTTTGTATTGAGGTTTACCCCACCATATTCCAGCGGGTCTTGGTATCACATTTCCCTGATAAATACCATTAGAAATTCCAATTCCAATAGATGCACAAACCTGAACAAGATGATTCCCACTTTTTTTTCCAATTAAAATTGAGATATTATTGGTGTATTGTTCAAAGCTTAAGTTTTCAGCTTCAGTTATATAGTTATCGATAAGTTGATACTTGAATTTATAAAGTGTATTGTTGTTGGATAAATTTACCCATAAAGCTTTGCCATACGCAGTTTGAGAACGTTGGGTATAAATTCCAATGCCCCCTTCTACAGAGAATCCATGTCGATTTGCTTTAGTTGATTCTTGTGAGTATACAATACTTGATAAACAAACAAATAGTAGAATTAAAGTTTTTTTCATGTATTAATTAATTAATTAATTAATAGTGTATATCAAATCTCCCATCTTTAATTGAAACTGAATCCCCAGTATTTTTGTCGAACCCTGTAAAATAAAACGTACCAGACACTATTCTGTTAATAGAGTCTAATTTTAAAATTGTGAGTTCGCCAATGTGGGTATTGTCAGTGAAATAATATTTTTCTTTTATAGAATAAAAACTACCTATTTTAGTATTGCTGTATAGACTCAGTTTGTATTTGCCTGTGTCTTTTATTGTGTTATAACCTGTACTTATTGATACAGTGTTTATAGGGGTATTGAAACTGTATTTATCGGCATATACAATAAGCATCCCTTCTTTATAATCTGCGAATGGAGTATCGAATCGTTTACTTGGTAACCAAAGTGTATCATTTACCAAACAACCAAAAGTGTTTTTCCCTTCTGTTGTAATGGGAGGTAAGCTATCGGGAAGTACTGGTTGCGGTTCTGGAGTAATTGGTTCCTTACAAGAGGATTGTAAGTTGATGACAGAAAAAATGAGTAGTAATATTTTCCATGTATCTTTCATAATCAAGACTGTATGATATAAATATATCTATAATAATTATGCCCAAAAAATATGTTTGTTTCTGAACTAAAAAGAAGTATAATATATCAACTTCTTACTTCTTGGCGTCCATTTTGACTACAATATTTTAGTATGTATTGGTGTAGGTATAAAAAAAGCCCCCATTTCTGGAGGCCTTTTTCTTATGTTAATTTACGCATCTGCACATTTACGCATTTGCACATTGAATATTATTTTTCTTTACGAATAAAGTCAACTACAATAGGTGTAGCAACGAATAGTGAAGAATACGTTCCGAAGATTACACCGATTAACATCGCGAATGAGAATCCTCGTAAGATTTCACCACCGAAGATGAATAAAATCACTAACACAAACATCGTGGTTAAACCGGTAACTACTGTACGACTTAAGGTACTGTTTAAGGCGTTATTAATTACTGGTGCTAAACCTTCGTTCTTGGTATGGTGTAAGTTCATGTATTCACGTACACGGTCGAATACAACCACTGTATCGTTCATCGAGTAACCCATTACAGTTAATACCGCTGCAATAAATTGCTGATCGATATCTAACGAGAATGGTAATATTCCGTTGAAGATTGAGAATATCGAAAGTAAGATCAACACGTCGTGTAGTAACGCAACTAATGCGCCCATACCAAACTGCCATCTTTTGAATCGGATATAGATGTATAAAAACACCGCAGCTAATGAAAGTAATATAGCCCACACCGCAGAAGTTTTAATATCGTCGGCAATGGTTGGACCTACTTTTTGACGTGATAATATTTTACCAGTATTATCGCCAATGCCAGATAAACCCGACATTAATTTACTCTCTACAAGTTTTTCATCTTCATCACTACTTTTTTCAATAAGGTAGCTTGTTGTAATTTTCACTTGATTTGAAGAACCGAAAGTTTTTACTTCAGGAGCTCCACCAAATTCAGATGTTAATGCTGTACGAATTTCTCCTACAGACACTTCTTTGTCAAAACGTACAACATAGGTACGTCCACCTTTGAAATCTACACCAAAGCTTAATCCTCTAACAAATAATGAAATGATACCCGCAACAATAATAACTGTTGAGATAGCATAAAATATTTTTCTTCTTGATAAGAAGTCGAAGTTCGAATCTTTAAAGAAACCTTGAGTCATTTTATTAGAGAACGATACTACTTTATCTTTCGCAATTTGTCCTTCAAAAATTAATCTTGAAATGAAGATTGCAGCAAATAATGAAGTTACGATACCGATGATCAATGTAGTAGCGAAACCTAAGATTGGTCCTGAACCAAATGTATATAAAATCACACCTGAGATTAAGGTTACCACGTTCGCATCAATAATTGATGAGTAAGCATTTCTGAAACCATCGGCAATAGCCATTCTAAACGACTTGCCTGTTTCTAATTCCTCTCGAACACGTTCATATATTAACACGTTAGCATCTACCGACATACCAATGGTAAGCACGATACCTGCGATACCTGGTAATGTAATAACCGCACCTAAAGATGCAAGTATTCCCATGATGAAGAATACGTTGATAACTAATGCTAAGTCTGCAATTAAACCGGCTTTATTGTAGTATAATGCCATGAAGATTAATACTACTATTAATCCAATTACAGATGATATTAAACCAGCATTAATAGATTCTTTACCTAATGATGGACCTACAACACCACCACCAATAATTCTTGCTGGCGCTGGTAATTTACCTGCTTTTAAAACGTTAGCTAAGTCTTTCGTTTCATTTACTGTAAAACTTCCTGAAATGTTTGAAACACCACCAGAAATTTCGTTTTGTACAGTAGGAGCAGAGTATACATAGTTATCTAATACTATAGCGATAGATTTTTTATTGTCTTTATCTGCAGATGCTTCCGCTGTCATTCTTCTCCAAATTTTAGCACCATCAGTATTCATAGCCATGATTACCTCTGGATTACCTTTTTGGTCGATGTCTGCACGTGCATCAGAAATTACCTCTCCACCTAGAGGTGCTTTACCATCTCTAGTGTTTGCTTTAATTGCGTATAGTTCAAATACGTTTTTATCATTAATTGATTTTACTCCCCACTTAAAGCGAACATCTGAAGGGAAGTTTGCTTTAACTTCAGGCATTGCTAAGTAGCTATTCACTTTTGCAGTATCTCTTAATAAAGAGTAACCTACAACTGGTCCTGGAGCTACTACTTGCTGTCCTTGTTCATTTTGAGCTAAGTTCGGGTTTAATACCGCAAACAAAGGGTTCTCTTTAGAGAAGTTCTCAAACGACTGGTTAGCTGTATCGTTTTTACTTGAGTCTGATTTTACATTTTTTAATAATGCTAAATCACTGCTTTCTTTTTTCGTAGTGTCAAGTGTTGAACTTGTATCGCTCGAAAGTTTTGCAGCAGGAGTACTGATAGAAAGTTTGTCTTTTAACGATTTGTTCGCTTTATCTAAGAAACCAATCATTTCTGAGTTGGCATAAACATCCCAAAATTCTAACTGTGCAGAACCTTGTAATAACTTACGTACACGATCTGGGTCAGATACACCAGGTAGTTCAATTAATACACGGTTAGTACCTTGTTGTAATTGAATGTTAGGTTGAGTAACCCCAAATTTATCGATACGAGTTCTTAAAATATTGAAAGAACGATCAATCGCGCTTTGCGATTCTTCTTTTAATACTTTAATGATGTCTTCATTAGTAGAGCTATATGAAATTCTTGAAGAATTTTCTTTAGTAGCAAATACTGATGCAAGTTTCACATTTGGATCCAAAGCTCTGTACTCATCATAGAATAAATCGATGAAGTTCTTATCGCTTCTAGCACTTTTTTGCTCTGCAATACGAACAGCTTTGTTAAAAGTAGTGTCCGAATTGTTATTCGCCATTGAACGTACTAAATCGCTTAAAGAGATTTCCATAGTAACATCCATACCACCTTTTAAATCCAAACCTAAGTTCAATTGTAATTGCTTACATTCTTGATAGGTAAATTTTGCCAAACCCAAGTTGTAAACCACTTCGGTTTCCATTGAATCTAAATACGCCTTTTCTAGTTTGATATCGCCAGCGGCAAATTCTTTTGCATCACTTTCTACTTTGTTGGCAACAAATGTGAAAGAGAGTGAGTACAAACATGCAATCGATAACGCGATTGCAAAAAACCTAATAGCACCTTTTCCCTGCATAAATTGTTTTTAATTAGCTTATTTCTTTGTTTTCTTTAATAATTATATAGTCTTGTCCGAATTTGACAAGATTGCAAATCTAATTAAATTTTTAAATTAAAAAAGAGCCATTTCGGCTCTTATTTTGGTTATTTTCAACAGGCTTATATAGCCCAAAAACACTAACTAATCCTCTGTTTCAGGTAGTTAGATAAAATATCTATTTCTTTTGAGATGTCGTCGTTGTTGTGGATAACAAATTCGCAAGCCGATTTATAGGGTAAAAGGTACTGATCATAGGCTGGCATTACATGATTATGCCATTGATACAAGATCATATCCTCCGTATAACCTCTTTCCACCTGATCTCTCATTAATCGCCTGTTTAGCTTAATGTCGTGATCCGCATCTACAAACACTTTATAGTCGAATAATTCAAATAGTTCTGTAAAATGGAAGATAAATAAACCCTCTATAACTATTATTGGTGCTGGATTAATACAAAGAATCTCAGGGTTTTCTTTGGGAACATTGAATGTATATTCTTGTTTTTTTATAGTTTTTCCAGCTAAAAGATTACTGATGTCGTTGTACAACAATTCTCTTTCTATTCCTTCGGGTAAATCGAAATTAATTTCTCCATTTTCATCTACCAATTGCATTTCCATTGGTTTGTAGTAATGATCTTGTGAAATTAAACAGATATCGCTCGGTTTGAAATGATTTAATAACGATTTCAAGAGATACGTTTTACCCGAGGCACTTCCCCCCGCAATTCCAACTAAATAAGGCTTCTGCATTTTTACTCTTTGGGTATAGAATAATTTAAGTTAACTCTGAATTTTTGATCAACTGCTCCAAGCATACTTACCGCAGCTTTTGATAATACAATAATGGTATTCTCATTATCTCCAGTTTCTGGTAATGTTCCAATCACTTTAACATATACACTTTTATTGTTCATTAAATTGGTAACCTTAATAATGGTTCCTAAAGGTGCCGTTTTATGTAGTGCTATGCTTTTCTTAGCGTTAATGTTTTTGTCGTTAATCCAACCCGCAATCCCCGATTCATTGAAATTGGTGCTGCTTAAATATTTATTTTCTTTGGTGCTTACTTTAACATCAGCACTCCCTTTTGTTACTTCTACTTTTACATTTTTCGATTCTTCCTCTGTAGGCTCAATTAAATCAGGGTTCTCTACAATTGCCCCATGCTTAGGTATTTTCAACTTTTGCTTGTAACTTAAGCTAGTTCCTTTAATATTATTGATGTTTTTTATTTCGGTTACAGAAATGCCATATTTCCTAGAGATTTGATAAAGTGTTTCTCCTTTAGATACCGTGTGAGTTATATACTGTGTCTTATCTAGCTTAGGGTTTTTTACAATGTTTTTAGTGCTAGATTTAATTTCGTCGGCCTTAGCGTCTTCAGTACTTGCATTCTGTTTAGTACTGCCTATAGCTTGTTTACTAGGTACCTTGATGATTTGACCTAAGTCGAGTATCGTATTTGAAAGATTGTTTACCTGTTGTAATTGACTTGCTGTTGTGCCATAAATCCTAGCTATACCATACAAGCCTTCTCCTTTTTCTACTTTATGTAAAATGTATTTCTTCCCCTCAAACACCTCTACACCTACGGAGTCCACTCTTGAATAACTCAAGATGGGTAAAAGAAGTAAAACAATTAAACAAAATCTATTCATCTGGTCGATTATATAATCTACAAATCTAATAAAATATTGTCTTTTAACTCGAAAATATAGAGTTCTTGCTTATCACATAAGAAAATCAGACGGTTACGAACCCTTAATAAATAATCGTATTGAGCATTTATGCCTTCTATTTCATAGTTTTCATTAAAAAGTTCTTGTCCTGCTAATCGTATGCTTAGGTTTATCGAATCAGTAATCTTTATCGATGCCTCGTAATTATTGTAACTTAAGAAATGTTCATTACCCTCTTTTTGTGCATGCTCAACATCTATTGCTAATTCCTCAAGCAATGAGCGTTCGATTGGCTCTTTTTTAAAATTAATATACTCGATTTTCCTAGGCTCTATTTTCGATTGGTAAACCCCCATACCATTTAAGAAATACTTTTGAACTTTTAATTCCGAACTTAACCATTCCTCTTTATTCTTTTCTAAATGATAAACCATTAAAATGGATTGATTCATTAGATTTTCTTCGTGGTAGTAACTTAAACATACATACGGAAATTGAAGATTTTGTATGGTACAAACGTATTTTTCTAATGCAGGGAAATACCACTTCTTATCGTTATCTACATCCCACAAATAAAAGCGTTTGTCTTCGTCTTTACACTCTAAATACAGCTTATGATCAGAAGGATTTACATGAAATCTCCAAATGATATCCTTGCTGAAAATATGGTTTACGTTAATCATTTATTTTACCTCGTACCTCTTATCTCGTAGTTCGTACCTCGTACCTCGTAGTTCGTATCTCGTAGTTCGTACCTCGTACCTCGTAATTTATAACTCACAATTCACAACTCACAATTCACAACTCACAATTTGTAATTTACAATTAACAATTTGTAATTAGTATTTAGTATCCAGTATAATTATGCGGACTAAAACTCTTCAACTCTTTTTTTATTTCATCACTAACATTAAGAGTATCTATAAATTCGTGAATACTTTGTTGTGTGATTTTGGTATTGGTACGGGTAAGTGCTTTGAGGGCTTCGTATGGTTTAGGGTAGGCTTCTCTTCTTAAAATGGTTTGAATAGCTTCTGCAACTACAGCCCAATTGTCTTCTAGGTCTTTATCGATGGCGTCTTTATTGAGCATTAATTTCGATAATCCTTTTTCGAGTGAGCTTAGAGCAATAAGTGTATGAGCAAATGGAACACCTACATTTCTGAATACTGTAGAGTCGGTTAAATCTCTTTGTAATCTTGAGATAGGAAGTTTGGCAGATAAAAATTCAAACACAGCGTTAGCCATTCCTAAGTTTCCTTCTGCATTTTCGAAATCGATAGGATTAACTTTATGAGGCATTGCTGAAGAACCTACTTCACCTTCTTTTATCTTTTGTTTGAAATAATTCATCGAGATGTATTGCCACATGTCGCGAGATAAATCAATAAGAATTGTATTTATTCTTTTGAAGTTGTCGCACATTGCTGCAAATTGATCGTAATGCTCTACCTGAGTGGTGTGTTGAGATCTACTAAGTCCAAGTGTAGTATTTACAAATTGATTAGAAAAACTTACCCAATCAATAGTAGGGAAGGCCGCCTTATGTGCATTGAGATTTCCTGTTGCACCACCAAATTTGGCTGCATAAGGGATGTGTTTTAACCCATTGCATTGTGTTTCTAATCGCTCAACAAATACTAATATCTCTTTCCCTAAACGGGTAGGAGAGGCAGGTTGCCCGTGCGTATGCGCTAATAGAGAAATGTCTTTCCAATCTGTGGCAAGTTTTTTCAAACGTTCTATTAATGCATGTAACTCGGGTACCATTATCTTTTCTACAGCATGCTTTAAACTTAATGGAATAGCTGTATTGTTAATGTCTTGAGAAGTTAATCCAAAGTGAATATATTCTAGCGTATTAGTCATGTTCAATGCTTCAAGCTTTTCCTTTAGAAAATACTCAACAGCTTTTACATCATGATTTGTAGTTTGTTCTATTTCTTTAATCCTTGCTGCATCTTTATCTTCGTTAAAGCACTCGTAGATTTCTCTCAAGCTGATTTCTTGTTCCTTGCTTAATTTGTCGAATCCCTTCAAACCCATCGACGATAAGGCAATAAAGTACTCCACTTCAACCCAAACTCTGTATTTTATTAGTGCCGATTCTGAGAAATAGGTTGCTAATGAATGTGTTGCTTTTCTATATCTACCATCGATTGGAGAGATAGCGTTTAAAGGATGAAGAATCATGATCGTAATTTTCTACAAAAATAGAATAATTTCCCATTGAGATTAAAATTTCGCAGATTATCAATGTAGATATTATCTTAGTGGCATGTCGATACATGATGTACTCAAACAATATTGGGGATATGATCAATTCCGAACACCTCAACAAGAGGTGATTGAAAGTGTATTGGCAAAAAAAGACACTTTGGCTTTATTACCCACAGGTGCTGGTAAATCGATATGTTATCAAGTTCCTATTATGGCTCAAGATGGAATAGGGATAGTGGTTTCACCTCTCATTGCTTTAATGAAGGATCAGGTTCAACAGCTTAAAAGAAAAGGCATTCCGGCAATTGAGATAGTAAGTGGTATGTCGTATCGCGAGATAGATATTGCCTTAGACAACTGCATTTATGGAAATATAAAATTTCTTTACCTCTCTCCAGAGCGTTTGCAAAATGAATTGGTGCAGGAGAGAATAAAAAAAATGAAAGTAAATCTATTAGCCATAGATGAAGCTCATTGTATTTCTCAATGGGGATACGACTTTCGTCCTGCCTATTTAAACATTGCGAGTATTAAAGAAATACTCCCTGGGGTTACTACACTTGCTCTTACAGCAACTGCAACTGCTAAGGTAGTAGTCGATATCCAAGAGAAGCTCAGCTTTAAAAGTCCGAATGTTTTTAAAATTAGCTTCGAAAGGAAAAATCTTAATTACCTGGTCATCAAAGAAGAAAATAAATATCAACGTTTGTTAAGAATACTTGCCAGGGTACCAGGTTCTGCGGTGTGCTATGTAAGAAGTAGAAAACAAACCGAAGAGATTGCCAATTTTTTGAAGCAAAATGGCTTATCAGCAGATTTTTATCATGCAGGCTTAGATATGCAAAGCCGTTCCAGAAAACAAGACAGCTGGATTCTGAATAAAACAAATGTGATTGTTGCTACCAATGCTTTTGGTATGGGAATAGATAAGCCCGATGTAAGGGTAGTAGTACACATGGACGTACCCGAAAGCTTAGAAGCCTATTATCAAGAAGCGGGTAGGGCTGGTAGAGATGGACTAAAATCTTATGCGGTGCTTCTTTATCAGGATGCAGACCTAACCGAATTACAAAGAAAGTTAGAGAGCAGTTTCCCCGATTTTAATGAACTACCTACTTTTTATCAAACATTATATAACCACTATAAACTAGCCTATGGTTCAGGTAAAAATGTTTCATTTGCGTTCGATTGGCTTAAGTTTTCTAATCAGTATTCTATACCTGTTCCTAAACTCATTCAATTATTTAAATTTTTGGAGAGAGAAAATATATTAAGTCTAAGCGAGGCATTTAATAACGAAACCCGACTATGTTTCAAATTAAGCCCAGATCAATTATATGCTTTCCAAGTTGCTCACAGTCAGTTCGATTTATTCATCAAAATATTGCTACGCTCATACGGTGGTTTATTTGAAGATTATATTGCTATAAATGATAACGAGCTAATTAAAAGAATGGGAATGCATAAAGATGAGTACTACCGGCAGATGAAACTTTTGCAAGACTTTGAGGTAATCGATTATGTTAAAGGCTCTCAGTTACCAGTATTAACCTTTTTGGAAGAACGCTTGCCCATTAAGCAACTAGCTTTTAATAAGCAATATTGGTCAGAAAGGAAGCAGGTTATTTTTGATAAGTTGTTGGCTATAAGGGCTTATGTTGAGAAACCTATTTGTAGATCTAAGCAGATTTTGGCCTATTTTGATGAGTTAGATTATGAAACCTGTGGGCAATGCGATGTGTGCATTTTAGATAAAAACACTGATAATCAAGAAGATATTAAGGAGAAAATCTTTCAAAAAATCTTAAACGAAAGCTCAAAAGAAAATTTATCTTTGCCACGTATTTTGCAAAATTGGACTGATTTCACAGAAAATCAGATAAAAAACGCGATTCAAGAATTAATTGATGAGGGTCGTATACAATTTAATGGCAAAAATGGAGTTATAGTGAAAAAACCTAAGCATTGAAAAAAATAATACTAACTGTTACCAATGATCTGACTTACGATCAACGCATGCAAAGGGTATGCACAACCCTTCATAAAGCTGGTTATCAAGTATTGTTAGTGGGTCGTAAACGATCTTTTTCTATTCCTTTAAAAATTCAAGATTATAACCAGAAAAGAATCAATTGTGTTTTCGAAAATGGTAAGTTATTCTATTTAGAATTTAACATTAGGTTATTCTTTTTCTTATTGTTTAATAAGTTTGATATTGTTAATGCAAATGATTTAGACACCATTTTACCATGTTTTTTTGTATCAAAATTAAAACGTAAAGAATGTATTTACGATGCGCATGAGTACTTTACAGAGGTTCCTGAAGTGCTGCATCGTCCGTTCACAAAAAAATTATGGGAGATTTTAGAAGGTTACATAATTCCAAAACTCAATCATTGCTATACGGTAAGTGAAAGTATTGCTACCTTATTTCAGGAGAAATACAATACCAATTTCGATATCATTAGAAACGTTCCAATTCTCAATAGCACAAAAGAGATTTTATATCAATACAACGACGAACACGAGAGGTACATCATATATCAAGGAGCATTAAACCAAGGAAGAGGCTTAGAGCCTTTAATTGAAGCAATGCAATGGGTCGATTGTCATTTGTATTTAGTAGGTGAAGGAGATTTAAGTGAAGATCTTCGTATGATTGCTCAGAAATATAAAGTAAAAAGTAAAGTGAAATTTATGGGCTACATTGAGCCTGCTAAATTACCTAGTATTACATCTAAAGCTTATTTGGGTATTAATGTTTCTGATAATTTGGGCTTGAGTTATTATTACTCACTTAATAATAAATGTTTCGATTATATCCATGCTGGTATACCATCTGTAACGAACGACTTTCCAGAGTATCAAAAAATAAATGAAAAGTATCAAGTAGCAGTTCTTACAGAGTTAGATGCTAGAAAACTTGCAGATTCCATCAATTTATTGCTCAACGACAAAGTACTTTACAACAAGTTAAGAAGTAACTGTGTTCTTGCTCGAGAAGAATACAATTGGCAAAAAGAAGAACAAAAACTATTGGAAATTTACGAGAGAGTAGCTTAATTTTTTTTCCTTATCTCTCTGCTGAACTTTATGAGTTTATAATAATCGAGTAATAGTAATGCGGGATCTTCTGATAACAAATTTCTGATAATTCTTTTTTCGAATACCGAATAAATATAATTGAGAATAGGTATTACCCCCATCTTATTTAATTTCTGATAGAAATAAATTAACCGGATATGCTCTCTTTCGGTGTTGTTTAGAAACTTATTTGAAATAAAAACTAAATTCTTACAGCCATTTTCTACTTTATTGAGGTAGATATCAGAACGCTCAACTCCCAGGTGTGATACTTGATTATTAATGTGAGCTATTCTTATTTGTTTTCTATACAATTCTACGCTAAACAGAGTGTCTTCATGACCATATCCTTTAACCTCTTCGTTAAACTGAATTTCATTAAACACAGTTTTTTTAATGAATAAGTTGCAAGACTTAGTACTAAAGAAAGGGTCTTTGTTACGTTGTTGAGCATCACAAGCTTCTACTTTACTACCATATTTCCATCGTAGAGCATGCTTTGATGAATTCACTTCGTTTTCGTAAATAATACCTCCATATACAGCTTCATATTGATCAGACAGATTTAGGTAGTTTTGAATATAATCTTCTGAAATCACTTTCATGTCGGTATCTAAGAGTAACAAATTATCGTATTTAGCTTGCCTTACCAAGCGATTTCGAAGGGCTGATCTGCCAATATTAGTTGCTAATGAAGAATAGGATACATGGGGAATATTGCTTAAAATCTTATTTTCCTCAACAAATTCAGTTGAGGCATCGTCGATACAAATGATCTCGAATTCAATACTAGCAAGAGTACACAAAGAAGCCAATTTACTCACTAAATCGTAAACTGGGTAGTTATATATTGGGATAAGAATTGACAGCACGTCGCAAAATATTAATTTTTTTTCAGGATTGATGCAACCCTTACAAAAGTAATAGCGTCTATTGGATAACTAATCAACAAAATTCTCATGAAAAAAAAGTTACTAATTGTGTTTCTATTTGCAATAGTTGCTATTAGCACAAGCCCGTTTATTCTAGCAAATCCATTATCTTCTAAATTAGAGAGAGGATCTCAGATTCAGACAGAGAATCGCGATTTAAAAGGATTTTCTAAAATTGAAACTTCAGGACCGTTTGAAATAAGAATAATAAAATCTGACGTATTTGCTGTTAAAGTAGAAGCTAATGATGATGTGATTAAAAACATTATTACTGTGGTTGAAGGTGATAAATTGGTGATTAAAATGGATAAAAACACCAAGAATAACTATGATAAAGGAAACCAAACTCGTCAAATTACTATTCAACTACCAAGTTTAAATAGTGTTTCTTGTTCTGGAGCAACAGAAATTACATCAGATGATATTTTTGATGCGGAAAAGTTCGAGTTAAAAACTAGTGGAGCTTCTGAAGTAAAATTAGGAGTGAATGCAAAATTGTTAATATCTAAATATACAGGAGCATCTGAAGTAAGATTAAAAGGAAAAGTAGATACTCATGCTTTAGAAATGACTGGTGCTGCAGAATTGGAAGCAGTAAGTTTAGAAGTGAGTAAATATGCCATACAAACTAAAGGTGCTTCAGATTGCAAAATATTTGTAACTGATGAGTTGGCGATAAGTGGGAGTGGAGCAAGTTCAATAAAATACAAAGGTTCACCAAGTAAAATAACCAAAGATACTAGAGGAGCAACAGACGTGTCGAAACTGTAATCCTTTCAAAAAAGAATTGTTCACTAAATCCTTTCTGATTTATCAGAAAGGATTTTTTTTATGCTATAATATCCTATAAAACCGATGAGGTAGAAAAGAATATCTACTAAATCTTTTGTATATCCTTTGTTATATGTAGGGATGAAGAACTCAAACAATACGCTAATGAGGATGAATATTAAAAGTAATTGAAGAAAACTGTGTTTACGTTTATGGTCGTGGTATACTAAATAATTTTCCATTAATAGTACACATGATGAAACAAAAGGTACAGCTAGTAAATCATCGCCATAATTATCAAACCAAGGCAATGGAAATCGAAAAACTTTTTCTACAACCTGATGTAATAACCCGAAGAAGATTATACTGCCCTCTAACCAATAATTTCTTATCCAGTTAATAAAGAAACCAGCCATAAAATAAAGGTTGCAAACGATACAAATATAAATTGAATAACAATTCCGGTTCTTTTTAAGAATCTTATTATTGCACTATCCTCATCTCGAATTACTAATAAGCTGTTTTGCTTATCAATCATTTTCTCTGTTAATGATTTGTTGTAATTCGTAAATCGTTCTTTATGAATGAGTTCCCCACAATTAAGACATCTATCCTCAATTTTGCCCGAATTTTCTGTCCATTGAGAACAATTCCAACATTTTGATTGAACTTTCATGATAAAATATTACTTTCACGAAAATATAAATATTTCCCAAATCGAATGAGTAATCGTTTTACAGATGTCTTATCACCAATTGAGAAAAAGAGAGTAATTAATGCTTGGGCCTTTTACGATTGGGCGAATTCGGTTTATAATTTAACCATTACTTCTACTATTTTCCCAATTTATTGGTCGGCTGTAAGTTCTTCTAATGGCTCAACTAAAGTATTATTTTTTGGCAGAGAGTTCGAGAATACAGCATTATACAGTTACGCATTATCTTTCTCGTTTTTGCTAGTGGCATTAGTATCACCAATACTATCGGGTATAGCCGACTATAACGGCTCGAAGAAAAGATTTCTTCAGGTTTTTTGCTTTATAGGATCGGTGAGTTGTTCGGCTTTATATTTCTTTAACAAAGGGAATATTGAGTTTGGAATTCTTGCCTTTATTATGGGTACCATAGGTTGGTCGGGTAGTCTGGTATTTTACAATTCTTATTTACCCGAAATTGCCACAGAGGAAGAGCAAGACAAGGTAAGCGCAAAAGGTTTTGCATTAGGTTATGTTGGGAGTTCTTTATTACTCATATTGAATTTAATAGTTATACTTTTCCCAGAATCGTTTGGAATACCCAAAGAATCGTCGTTGCCAGCTAGGATAGCATTTATGGCGGTTGGAATATGGTGGTTTGGTTTTGCTCAATATACTTTTTACTTCTTACCGAAAAATAGAGGTGGCATAAAAATTAAGTTTGATATTTTATGGAAAGGATATAGGGAATTAGCTGGAGTTTGGGCTCAATTAAAAGAACATAAAAAGCTAAAAGCATTTCTTATTGCATTTTTCTTTTTCACGATGGGTATACAAACAGTAATGTATGTTGCCGCTTTATTTGGAAGCAAAGAGTTAAAGTTAGAAAGTGGACAATTAATAGCCACTATATTAATTATACAGTTTGTGGCTATTGGTGGAGCTTACTTATTTGCATATTTATCGAAGAAAATAGGAAATGTAAATGCCTTGCTGGTAGCCCTATGTATTTGGATTGGTATATGTATTAGCGCATATTATGTAGTAAATGCAAACCAATTCTACCTACTTGCACTGTCGGTAGGAGTAGTAATGGGAGGAAGTCAATCCCTATCTCGATCTACTTATTCAAAGTTGTTGCCAGAGACTAAAGATACCACTTCGTTTTTCAGTTTTTATGATACTTCTGAGAAGGTCGCAATTGTTTTGGGTACTGCTTCGTATGGTTTAATAGAAGAAATAACTGGAAGCATGAGAAATTCAGTTTTTACCTTAGGGACATTTTTTGTTTTGGGTTTCTTATTGTTAACCAGATTAAAGAGAAATTAGCGCATTTCCATTAATTAGCCTATTTTTGCCCAAATGAAAGTTGAAGTCTTTATCCCTTGTTTTATAGATCAGTTATTTCCAAATACAGCATCCAATATGATTGGAATATTGGAGCAGTTAGGGTGTGAAGTACATTACAACCCTAATCAAACCTGTTGTGGTCAGCCTGCTTTTAATTCGGGTTATTGGGATGAAGCGAAAACTGTTGCAGAAAAATTTCTAAACGATTACTCGTCGGATACTTATATAGTTTCTCCTTCGGGCTCATGCACAGGCATGGTTAAATCGTATTATTCGGATTTGTTCACCAATTCTGTATCTCATAATAAATGCAGAAATATACAATCGAATATTTATGAGTTTAGTGATTTTCTGATTAATGTATTGAAAGTTGATTTGAAGGATTTACATTTTAATGCAAAAATTACTTATCACGATTCTTGTGGTGCTCTAAGAGAGTGTGGTATAAAGAAACAACCTCGTGAAATACTTCAGATGATTGAAGGACTAGAACTAGTGGAAATGAAAGATGTAGAAACCTGTTGTGGCTTTGGTGGAACGTTTTCTGTAAAATACGAATCGATATCAACGGCAATGGCTCAACAAAAAGTGGAGAATGCGATGAATACTGGTGCAGAGTATATAGTCTCTACCGACGCTTCTTGTTTGCTGCACGTACAAGCTTATATTGAGAAAAATAATTCAGCAATAAAAACAATTCATTTAGTGGATTTATTGGCGATGGCCATGAAAATAACTTCGAATGTATAATATGAAAAATGGAATAATATTATTACTGTGTGTATTTCTTTTTGCATGTAAGCAAAAAGGGAATTCGGCACAAGCGGTAGAAAATAAAACTGATTCGGCGGTAATTTCAGGAAAACCAGTGCCTGAAGAATTACAAAAATTAAATAAAGCAGTAAATGCTTCACCTGGGAATCCCTCGCATTACAACGATAGAGCTAAATATTATATACAACATAAAGAGCATGATTTAGCTTATTCAGACTTAGCTAAAGGTTTTGAATTAGACACTTTATACATGCCTTTATATAATACTCTTGCCGACTATCATTTACACAGATCGGAGCCAGCTCAAGCTAAAGCATCTTTAGAAAAGGCATTGAAAATTAATCCTAAAAGTTACATGACCTATGTGAAATTAGGAGAGCTCTATTTTTTAGTTAGAAAATATGATTTAGCTTTTGAAAAGATTAATGAAGGACTAAAAATTAATAAATACTATTCTGATGGATATTTCTGGAAGGCAATGATTTATAAAGAGAAAAGGGATAATGAAAAAGCGATGTCGAATTTCATGACAGCTGTAGAACAGGATCCCGATAATTATAAAGCGTATATGCAAATGGGACTACTATCGATAGAAATGGGAAAAAGTGATGCCTTAGATCATTTTACCGCAGCAATAAGAATTCGTCCGACTAGTGCTGAAGCTTATTATGCAAGAGGATATTATTATCAAAATAAAAAAGAATACGATAAAGCCATTCAAGATTACACTAAAGTTGTGGAAATCGATTCTGCTTATACCAATGGATATTACAATTTGGGAGTTTTACATTACGAATTACAAGTGATTGATGTTGCTATGCAAAACTTCAGTATGGCAATTAAAAGCAACCCTAAATATCCAGAGGCTTATTATATGAGAGGCTTGTGTGAAGAGGCTAAAAGTATGCACGATGAAGCTTTGGCAGATTTCGAATATGCCATTAGTCTGAAAAATGATTATTATCTTGCGAAACAGGCAATACAAAGAGTAAATAAAACAATACAAATTATAAACAAAGTAAAATAATGATGATTAAAGTAACACTGCCAGATGGGACAGTGAAAGAATTTCCAAAGGACACCTCTTCGTATCAGGTGGCTTTGAGTATTTCAGAGGGGCTTGCTAGAAATGTGTTAGCTGCTGAAGTAAATGGTGAGGTATGGGATGCTAATCGCCCATTAAGCACGGATGTTAGTTTAAAATTATTAACCTGGAATGATGCAAAAGGTAAATCTACTTTTTGGCATTCTTCAGCGCATCTTATGGCTGAAGCTTTAGAAGCGCTATATCCTGGAACTAAATTTGGCATAGGGCCAAGTATAGAAACGGGTTTCTATTACGATGTTGATTTTGGTGATAGACATTTTTCTTCGGATGATTTCAAAATGATAGAAGATAAAATGCTAGAGCTTGCTAAGGCAAAATCCGATTACATCCGTAAAGAGGTGTCTAAAGCAGATGCAATCAATTATTTCAAAGAAAAGGGCGACGAATATAAGCTCGATTTATTAGAGGGGCTTAATGATGGGGATATAACATTTTATTCTCAGGGTAATTTCACCGATTTGTGTAGAGGTCCGCATATTCCGAATACTGGATTTATTAAAGCAGTAAAGCTTATGAGCGTGGCTGGAGCTTATTGGAGAGGTGATGAAAAAAATAAACAGCTTACCCGTTTATATGCAGTTACCTACCCAAAACAATCAGAGCTTACAGAATATCTTCAGTTTTTAGAAGAAGCGAAAAAAAGAGATCATAGAAAACTAGGTAAAGAGTTAGAGCTATTTGCTTTTTCTGAAAAAGTGGGTATGGGTTTACCGTTATGGTTACCTAAAGGTGCTGCTTTACGCGAACGTCTTGTTCAGTTTTTACAGAAAGCACAAATAAAAGCAGGCTATGAGCCTGTAATTACACCGCATATAGGGCATAAACAATTATATGTTACTTCTGGGCATTATGAAAAATATGGTGCAGATGCATTTCAGCCTATAAAAACTCCACAAGAAGGAGAGGAGTTCTATCTAAAACCGATGAACTGCCCTCATCATTGCGAAATATATAAAACTAAACCAAGGTCGTATAAAGACCTACCTGTTCGTTTTGCAGAGTTTGGTACAGTATATAGGTACGAGCAAAGTGGCGAGTTACATGGCTTAACACGTGTGAGAGGATTTACACAAGACGATGCCCATCTATTCTGCCGTCCGGATCAGGTAAAAGAAGAATTTATGAAGGTGATTGATTTGGTATTATATGTTTTCGGAGCCTTAGGTTTCGAAGATTATACTGCTCAAATCTCATTAAGAGATCCTGATAACAAAACAAAATACATAGGTTCTGAAGAAAATTGGGTACTTGCGGAGCAATCTATTATAGAAGCAGCTGCCGAAAAAGGCTTAAAAACAGTGGTAGAACTCGGCGAAGCTGCATTTTATGGACCTAAGCTCGATTTCATGGTGAAAGATGCTTTGGGTAGAAAGTGGCAATTGGGTACTATCCAAGTAGATTATAATTTACCGGAAAGATTTGAATTGGAATACACAGGTAGCGACAATGCAAAACACCGCCCAGTAATGATTCATAGAGCTCCATTTGGCTCATTAGAGCGTTTTGTGGCTGTATTAATTGAGCATTGCGCAGGAAACTTCCCGTTATGGCTTAGTCCCGACCAGTATATAATACTCCCAATCAGTGAAAAATATGCAGATTATGCAAAAAGTATTTCAGATTCGCTAAATAATTACGATATTCGCGGGCTCATTGACAATAGAGATGAGAAGATTGGGAAGAAAATCCGAGATGCGGAAATCAAAAAAATCCCTTTCATGCTTATTGTAGGCGAAAAAGAACAAGAAGAACAAAGAGTTTCGGTACGTAAACACGGCCATGGCGATTTAGGAAGCTTGGATTTAGAGGGATTTGTGGAGTTAATGAAAAAAGAAACGAAGATTTAATATGCTAGTATGTTAAAATGCTGGTATAACAATAAAATAACTTAATAAAAAGGAGGAAACTATAGCACAGAATTTCAACTCTTCTAGACCCGACAATAGATTCGGTAGGAAGAAAGAGGCAGAACACCGTATTAACGAGCACATAAAAGCATTAGAGGTACGTGTAGTGATGGATGGAGCAGAGCCTAAGATCTTAAAATTAAGAGATGCATTGGCTTTGGCAGATGAGGAAGGATTAGACCTTGTTGAAATTTCACCAAATGCAGTTCCACCCGTGTGTAAGATAATAGACTATAACAAGTTTATTTACGAGCAGAAGAAAAAAATGAAGGAAATCAAAGCGAAAGCTGCGAAGACCGTCATTAAAGAAATACGATTCGGACCGAATACTGATGACCATGATTTTGAATTTAAATTAAAACATGCCATCAATTTCCTCGAAGATGGTGCAAAGGTGAAAGCATTTGTACATTTTAAAGGAAGGGCAATTGTATACAAAGAGCAAGGAGAGATATTGTTGTTAAGATTTGCTCAAGCATTAGAGGACTATGGTAAAGTAGAGCAACTTCCGAAATTGGAAGGAAAAAGAATGTTCATATTTATTGCCCCTAAAGCCAAAAAATAAAATTTAAACAATTTAAATAAACAAAGCGATGCCAAAAATGAAAACTAATTCCAGTGCTAAGAAGCGTTTTAAGCTCACTGGAACAGGTAAAATTGCACGTAAAAGCGCTTTCAAACGTCACATCTTGACCAAAAAAACCACTAAACAAAAAAGAGGTTTATCAGGTACAGCTTACGTGACTGATGCCGACAGAGGCAATGTTGAAAGAATGCTATGCATGGGCAAGTAATGCCAACGACAGTCGGAAAGACGACAGAAAATTAACTAATTATTTAACCAGGTACCCGGTATTAAGTTCTAAAAGAAGACACCGGTAACCAAAAAACGTAAAGAAATGCCAAGATCGGTTAACGTTGTTGCGGCTCGCCGCAGAAGAAAAAAAATCTTAAAAGCTGCAAGAGGCTATTGGGGTTCAAGAAGTAAAGTGTTTACAATTGCTAAAAACACTTTAGAAAAAGGTATGCAATATGCTTACCGCGACAGAAAAGTAAAGAAAAGAGAATTCCGCGCATTGTGGATTCAACGTATCAATGCTGGAACTCGTCAACAAGGAATGTCGTACTCAGTATTTATGGGTAAGTTAAATGCTAAAAATATCGGGTTAAACCGTAAAGTATTAGCTGATTTAGCGATGAACAATCCAGATGCTTTTAAAGCAATTGTTGATGCAGTAAAATAACTAATAAAAAAATTGCATAAGGAAAGTCCCGAATTATCGGGACTTTTTTTTTGTACTTTTAGTGATGCCTAAGTTTGAGTTAAAAAAACTCCAATTGTTTGAAAATAGAACAATAGCTTATCTTGATGAAGGTGATTCTGATCAAGTGCTCTTGTTTTTACATGGTATGGGATGCAGCTCTGCCATGTGGCTAAAAATGTTGCAAGAATTATCCACTAAATTTAGATGCATAGCTCCAGACCTCCCCGAACACGGACAATCTTACTATACTGGCGAAAGTTTTAGTCTAACCGATTTAGCAGAAGCTATCTATCATTTTATTCACCGACTTTCCTTAAACAAACAGGTAGTTTTAATAGGGCACTCCATGGGTGCACAACTTTCCTTTATACTTTCATTAAGATATCCTCATTTGTTCAGTCACTTAATAGTAATGGCACCAGCAGGTATAGAATCATTTTCAAAAACAGAGATTAAACTAATAGAGATGGGTTCGTTTATGCTCAATTTTTTTAATACTCAAAATCTGTCTCAATTAACAGGCGAATTAAAGCCCCAAGCAAAATACTTTAATGTAATGAGGCAATCGAGTAGAGCCATGCTCAATGAACCTGTACACGCATTCTTATCATCAATATATACCCCAACATTAATTATATTCGGAACAAATGATAAGTTCATCCCTAATCCTGTTACCAAAAAAATAAAAACAACAGAAATTGCTCAACAAGCTAAAAGGCTTATTAAAGGCTCTTCATTGAATATTATTGAGAATAAAGGCCATTTTTTACCCTTAGAGGCTGCTAAAGAGTGCAATGAGCTCATTATTTCTTTTGTTCAATCGTAATTTTGGTGTAAGAAAGTTGTAAAACATCTTTTACATGGCGTATAATTCTGCCTAAGCACTTATATTTACGAATATCAAACCAAATAAAATGTTTAAGAAACTACTTATTTTCATTGGAGCCGCAGCATTTACTATGCCTGCTTTGGCTCAAGAAAAGTTACCTGATAACTTTTTCATGAAGAAACTTAACAACGGACTGGAAGTCCTTGTTATAGAAGATGCAAATGTACCATTGGCAACCATAGAGATTGTGGTAAGAAACGGTGCTTATACGGAAGATAAAGACTACAATGGCTTATCTCATTTGTATGAACACATGTTTTTTAAAGCTAACAAAACCTATCCTTCACAAAAAGCTTTTTTAGATAAAGTGAACGATCTAGGTATTTCTTTCAACGGTACAACTTCTGATGAAAGAGTAAATTACTTCGTTACCTTGAGTAAAGACAAAGTATCAGAAGGTTTGGATTTTATGAACAGCGCAATTAGATATCCTTTGTTCGATACTACCGAAATGCGTAAAGAAAATCCAGTTGTAGCAGGAGAGTTTCAACGTGCAGAATCAAATCCTTTCTTTGGTTTATTCGACCGTATGAATAAAGAAGTATGGGGAGATAATTACAGTAGAAAAAATCCAATTGGCGATTACAACATTATTTACACTGCAACAGCAGAAAAAATGAATGTAATTAAAAACAAATATTACTATCCGAATAACTCATTGTTAGCTATTTGTGGAGATGTAGATCACAATAAAATGTTTGCTGAAGTAGAAAGAATTTATGGCGATTGGGCTCCATCAGGTTTCGATCCTTTTCAAAAATGGCCAATACCAGAATTCAAACCTATCGAATATGCTAAACAAGTGGTTATAGAATCACCGAATGCTAATGTTCCATTGTTTATGTTAACATATCATGGTCCGGATACCAGAAACGATATTAATGCTACTTATGCAGCGGATGTGTTTTCATACATCTTACAACAAAAAAATGCAAAACTATATAAAGAATTAGTTGAAACTGGATTAGCATTCCAAGTAAATGTTGGATATCAAACAGCTAAATACGTAGGACCTATCCAAATTATTATGGTTCCTAGTCCACGTAAAATTAAAGAAGCATACGAAGTGCTTTGGAAAAATATAAACGAGTGGGATAGTGATGATTATTTTTCTGATGAACAATTGCAAACTGCTAAGGATTTATTAGCTGTTCAAGAAGAATTTGGAAAAGAAAAACCATCAAACTTTATACACACTGTTACCTACTGGTGGTGTTCGGCAACCATTCCATATTACACCAATTACGAAGCTAATTTGCAAAAAGTAACAAGAGACGATATTAAAAATTATGTTCGTAAATACATTAAAGGTAAACCTTATGTAATGGGTGTAATGATGAGAACCGGGATGAAGAAATCGATGAATACAGATAAGTTCTTCGCAGAGACTTTTGATATGAAAGATTATGTATTGAATTTTAATGTGAATGAATTGAATTTAGCTGAAGAGAAAAATGCAGAGAAAATGAACAGTTTAATTCAATGGTTACAAATAAATCCAACTGCAAATATTTCTATCGAAGCATATATGCACGATGGTGAAAAGAAATCTATAGGTTCTGAGCGTTATGAAGCGGTATTGGCAGCACTAAAAGCGGCTGGTATTGCAGAAACCAGAATTATTGGAACTTCTAATAAAGCTTTTCAAGTGAAAAAAGTAAAAGCAGATTCGGAAGAGATGAAAGCTGCGAATAGAAAAGTTACTTTTACTATTGTTAAAAAATAATCCATCCATATAGATTTTAAGAAAAATGAAAAAAATAATTATATCATTCCTAAGTGCAGCAGTGTTATTGTGGTCGAATGCTACAATTGCACAATCTAAAGGTGCTGTAGAAGAAATTATGGTAGATGGGTTTAAAGTAATTTATAAACCAACTACAAATAATTTAGTAAGTGTTCGTCTGTTTATTAAAGGTGGAACTGCCAATTATTCTAAAGAAAAAGAAGGTGTAGAGAATTTAGCCTTAGATATTGCTACAAACGGAGGAACCTCAAAATACAACAAATCGGATTACAACAGAATGTTAGATAGAATGGGAAGTACCATTACAGGAACTTCTGGTTTAGATAATGCAAATATTGCAATGTCGTGTATCTTAAGAAATTTTGATGCTACTTGGGCAATCTTTGACGATGTTGTTAATGCTCCTCAATTTGATGAAGAAGAGTTTAAAAAGCAAAGAGATGCAATGGTATCTAATGTTCAGCAAGGTAAGTCGGATCCCGATACTTATCTGAATGAAATGGCGATGAACGACGCTTTTGCAAATTTAAACTACGATAAAAAGACTAACGGTTCTGAAGAGAGCTTAAATAAAATGACTATTGATGATGTGAAATCACACTATAAAAAAGTGATGAATAAACAACAAACATTTTTGGTAGTTGTAGGAAAAATCGATAAAGCTCAATTAATTGAGAAAGTAAAGAAAATGGTTAAATCGATGCCAGTAGGTAACTTCATGCCGGTTAAAAGCACTTTATTAACCATTAATAAATCAACTTTAAATCCTGAAGAACGTAAGATGGCTACTAACTACATCCGTGGTGTAATGAATGGTCCTGCTTATGGTACATCAGAATCTTATGCAATGCAAATTGCTTTCGGAATTTTGTCAGACCGTTTGTTTGATGAGATAAGAACAAAAAGAAGTTTATCATACGCTCCTGCAGCTTTCTATCAGTCGAATATCAATCCTTGTACTAATGTGTATGTTTCTACTACAGATCCAGACCAAGCGATACAAGTTATTATCGATGAGATTAAAAAAATTAAAACAGTTGGCTTTACAGATACTGAAATTCAAAACCAAAAAAGTTCTTACGTAACTACATATTACATGGGATTAGAAACCAATGCTGCACAATCGAATGGTTTGGGCATTGCAGAATCTAAAGGTACATGGAAGAACTATATTGACTTTATTTCAAACATCAATAAAGTACCAGCTAAAGAAGTGAATGCAGTGGTGAAAAAATACTTAGAAGGAATTCGTTGGTCGTATTTAGGCGATTTAACTAAAGTGAAGTCGGATACATTCTTGCAAAAACTTTAATAAGTTGTGAGTTATGAGTTGTGAGTTGTATTTTCATTCACAACTCACAATTCACAATTCAAACTACAACGCCACAGCGTTTGAATCTACCACCATTGTACTATCCACCATCGACGTATCAGCTTTAGGCTGACGAGGAGTAGGGCAGTAATAATCTTTTTCTATTTTGACCCATGCTTTTGGGAGTTTACCAAGAGTGATTTTAGACTTAGGGTCTTTATATAATTTCTCCATAAACTTTCCATATATAGGCAAAGCTGTTTTAGAGCCTTCACCATAATCTGACGTTTTAAAATGCACACTACGTTCATCAGCTCCTACCCAAACACCTGTTACTAAATCTTTTGTAATACCCATATACCATCCATCGGAGTGGTTAGATGTAGTTCCTGTTTTTCCACCAATCTCGTTTCCTTTTGTCCACAAATCGTATTCCCACAATGCTTGAGAAGTGCCACCTGGTTCTTCCATTCCTCCTTTGAGCATGTACAACATTAACCAAGCTGTTTCTTCCGAAATCACTCGTTCCTGTTCTACCTTAAATTCTTTGATAATTTTACCATCGTGATCGGTAATTTTAGTAACCAATAGAGGTTCTGTTTTCATTCCTTTATTTAAAAAAGTACCATAAGCCCTTACCATTTCATAAACCGTAACATCGTTTGATCCTAAGCCAACAGAAGGCACTGCTTTGAGCGGACTTTCAATACCTAATTTTTGGGCGTACTTCACTACATTTTCCCAGCCCACTGCTTCTGTGAGTTGTGCAGTAACAGAATTGCATGATTTACCCATAGCCCAACGTAACGACATTTCTTTACCTGTGAAAACCCAATCAGAATTTTTAGGCGACCATGTTTTGGTTTCCCCATCTTCTTCGTAAGTAATGGTAATTGCTTTGTCTACAAATTTATCACATGGAGAATAACCATTGTCTATTGCTGTTAAGTATACAAATGGCTTAAAGGTTGATCCTGCTTGTCTTTTAGCTTGAGTAACGTGGTCGTATTTAAAATAATCGTGATTAATGCCTCCAACATAAGCCTTTACTAAACCCGTAACAGGGTCGTAACTCATTAATCCTGCTTGGAGAATTTTGGCATAATAGGCAAGGGAATCGTAGGTGCTAAACGTAGTATCTTTTTCTCCTTTCCACGTAAACACTTTAATGCGATGCTTTTGATTTAAAATAGCATTAATTGAATCTGTATTACCATCATATTTCTTACTTAACTTCTTATAAATAGGTAACCTCTTGGCAAGTGTTTCTAAAAAATTTGGAATTTCTTCACCATTTTCATCTCTCCAAGGAACATCATTTTGCCATTGATTTTGAAATCTTTTCTGAAGGGTTTTCATCCATTCTTCTACAGCCTCTTCGGCATGGCGCTGAATAACGGGATCTATACTGGTGTATATTTTCAGACCATCAGCATATAAGTCGATATCATTATCTTCACACCATTCTTTTAAATAATTAGCAACAGCTGTGCGTATATAAGAGTCTCTGCTTAAGTCGCCATCATCTTCAGATATGTTTAACTTCAATGGCTTTTTTAATAATCTGTTATATTCCTTTTTAGTAATAAATCCTGATTTTAACATTTGCGACAATACCACATTTCTTCTATCTGTTGCTTTTTCAGGATAATTTATTGGATTAAATGTGGAGGTGGCTTTAAGCATTCCAACTAATAAGGCAGCCTCTTCGTCTTTTAATTGCTCAGGGTCTTTACTAAAGTACTTTTTGGATGCTACCTTAATGCCAAAGGTATTGTTCCCAAAGCTTACTGTATTCAGGTACATTTCCAATATTTCTTTCTTGGTATAGAGCATTTCTAACTTTAGTGCAGTTAACCATTCTTTGGTCTTATAAACCATAGTACTTATACCAGGTAAATACCTAATTAAGCCCTGAGAACTTTTGCTTCTAGTTCTAAAAAGATTTTTTGCCAACTGTTGTGTAATGGTGCTAGCTCCTCTTTTATCACCAGTTGCAGTAGAATAAACACTTGAAACTAATGATTGAAAATCAATTCCATGATGCTGATAGTATCTTACATCTTCGGTTGCAATTAAAGCGTCGATAAGATTTTGTGGTATTTCTTCATATTCTATGGGTGATCGGTTCTCTCGGTAATATCTTCCTAATAAGCTTCCATCACTCGCATATACTTCGGAAGCGACTGTGTATGAAGGGTTTTTAAGTTCAATAATACTAGGGGAGTAACCAAATAACCAAAGGAAATTGAGCTCAATAAGTAAAAAATATATCGCGACAATTCTACATAGCTGGTATAGAATTCTTATCCATGACTTATCCATTCGGCAAATTTATCATATTTCATTGCGGTATGATAAAAATATTCAATTAATCTTTAACTTTATAATGCTATGAAATCAATTGTCAGGAAAATGCTCATTGGCTTTTTCTCAGTCAGTTTTATCTTATTATATGTGGCTACAATTACTTACTTAAGTATGGGTAACCTTGTACAAAGAGAAATTGACGATAAGAACTCTTTGAAGATAATGAATGTGATTGAAAACATTCAGATGAATGCGCTCGACATTGAAACTGGCATGCGTGGGTATTTAATTGTAGGAGATACATCTTTTCTGCCACCTTATAATAAGGGAAAAGCAAACATAAATGCAAATTTAGATACCCTGCAAAGAATAATCAATGGTAATAATTTATATAAACAAAATGGTTTAGAACTCGATAAATATTGTAACTTACTCTTAGATGTATCAGAGCAACTAGTTTTTGATGAGAAAATGAACAGAACGGATACGATAAAAAGACATCAATTATTGTATGCATCAAAAAGATATATGGACGAAATTAGGGTACTGGTAAGCGAAATTGAAGAAAGGGAACGAGTGCAATTACAAATTACTGCTAAGCAAACTATTAAAAAAGCATTGCTAGCCAAATTTGGTTACCTGACTACAGCCTTACTTTCTATCATTATTCTTGTAGCTGTTTTTTTTATAGTAAGAAAGGAATTAAATATTAGAATTAAAACTGAAAGAAAACTACAAGAATCTTCAGAACGTATATATAATTTATATAATAAAGCACCTTGTGGGTATCATTCAGTAAACAATGATTTTGTAGTGGTAGAGATTAATGAAACTGAATTGAATTGGTTGGGATATACAAAAGAGGATGTGCTAGGCAAGATGAGCATATACGATTTCATTCAACCAAAGGATCATTATAAACTTGAACATGCTGTATCATTAATACATAAAGGCGAGAAAAAAACGATACAAGATTTGGAGGTTTGTTATGTAAGAAAAGATGGGTCTTGTTTCGAGGTATTGTTAAATAGTACAATAATTTTTGATAAGCAAGGAAATGCTATTGCTACAAGAACTGCAGTATTGGATATTACTAAACTAAAGGAATCACAGGATAAAATACAAGCCTTATACAAAGAGTTAGAAGAAAATAATAATCAATTGTTAATGGCTAATGAAGAGCTGGAATCATTTACTTACTCGGTTTCACATGATTTGAGGGCACCACTAAGAGCCATTGATGGATATTGTAAAATCTTACAAGAAGATTACAGTAATGATTTAGATAACGAAGGACAGAGAGTATTGAGCACAATAATGAATAATTCTCATAAGATGGGTGTATTGATAGATGATTTATTAGATTTCTCTAGGTTAGGAAGAAAAGAGTTGTCGTTAATTGAAGTAGATCATAATTCGATATTATCAGAAGTTATTAATGAAAGCTCTATTCCATTAAATACGATAATTGAAATTGATACACTTATAAAAAGCAGAGCAGATAGAAATTTAATTAAACAAGTATGGTCTAATTTGGTTTCTAATGCAGTTAAATATTCATCTAAAGAACTGAAACCTACTATACACATAAACTCGTATACTGATAATGAAGAGGTTGTGTATTGTATAGAAGATAATGGTGTTGGTTTTGAAGAAAAGTATAAACACAAGTTGTTTCAAGTGTTTCAACGCTTACACCATGAAGAGGAGTTTGATGGAACAGGTGTAGGTTTGGCGATAGTGCATAAAATAATAACTAAACACAAGGGTAGGGTATGGGCAGAATCCAATAAAAATGGTAAAACAAAATTTAGCTTTAGCCTACCAACATAGGATTCATTAATTGTATAAGGTATGGATTACGTAGAAATTTTATTAGTGGAAGACAACAGTAGCGATGCTGAGTTAACTATTCGGGCCCTGAAAAAGAATAATTTGGCAAACAATTTATTTCACGTTAAAGATGGTGCAGAAGCATTAAATTTTATTTATTGTAAAGGCGATTTCCAGAATAGAAATCAAAGCAATAAACCAAAGTTGATTTTGTTGGATTTAAAGATGCCTAAAATTGATGGATTAGAGGTGCTAAGGATATTAAAGGCAGATCAAGAGACAAAGCATATTCCAATTGTAATTTTAACTTCTTCAAAAGAAGAAAAAGATTTGTTAGAAAGTTATCAATTAGGAGCAAATAGCTATATTCAAAAGCCAGTAGAGTTCGACAAGTTCGTTAAATCGATTGTTGATATCGGATTATATTGGGTTATATTAAACCAGAACATAAATAATTAATGCAAGAAGAAACAATTAAGATTTTAGTCATTGAGGATAATAACGCTGATTATGAATTGTTGGTTCGTGCATTGAACAAACATGAGTTAAAGGCAAGTTATTCAAGAGTTCAAAACGAGCAACAACTGAGGCAACACTTGAGTACGGAAAAATTTGATGTAGTTGTTTCAGATTTCATGCTGCCTAGTTTTACGGGTATAGATGCATTGAGAATCTTTAAAGAATACAATCTCGATATTCCTTTTATTACATTAACAGGCACTGGTGCGGAGATGATTGCGGTAGAGATGATGAGAGAAGGTTCAGATGATTATGTGATAAAAGATCATATAGAAAGAATCTATCACTCAATCATTATTCAACTCAGAAAATTTAGTATTCAGAGAGAGAAACAAGCTCTCGATTTTGCTGTATTACAAAGCGAGAAAGCTTATCGTTTATTGGCAGAAAACACGAATGACGTTATTTCCTTACATAATTTGTCGGGTGATTTTCTGTATGCCTCTCCGGCTATATATGATTTGTCGGGATATAAACCTGAAGAGGTATTAGGCAAGAAGCTGAGTTCATTTTTCCATGAAGACGATGTGGCAAAGATGCGTTTACAATTAGAGTCAATAGTTTCTAGTAATGAGAAAATAAGATTTGAATATCGATTTTATAAAAAGGACGGTACGAGTATTTGGATAGAAACAAGTGCTAAATTAATATACGATCATATAACAAAACAACCTAAAGAAATTGTTGCAGTTACTCGCGATGCTACAGAAAGGATATTAAAAGATCAACGAATAAAAGAGAGCGAAGAACAATACAGACTTATTGCAGAAAATGCAACAGATATGATTACCCGTCATGATATAGATGGTGTTTATAATTATGTATCTAATTCCTCATACACTATGTTTGGTTATTCTCCCGACGATATGATTGGAAAATCAGCATACAATTTCTTACATCCTGAAGATGCAGAAGTTATAAAAGAAGGCTTGATGGATTTTGTTAAGAAAGGATTAGGTATTTATACAGCCAGCTACCGATACAAGAAAAAAGATGGTAAATACATTTGGATTGAGTCGACAAATAAATTAACCTATATTGAAGGTACAGATAAAATTGGTGGAGTGATTTCTATCAGCAGAGATATTTCAGAACGTAAAGCTTTTGAATTAAGATTAGAAGATAAAATTAAAGAGTTAGACACCTTTATTTATAGATCTTCACACGATTTAAAAGGACCATTAGCTTCTTTGCAAGGTTTATTAAACGTTGCAAAATCGGAGGTTAAGGATTCCAGTGCAATTCAGTATTTGAAATTAATAGAGAGAAGCGTTTTGCATCTCGATAATATTTTGATGGACCTCTTGAATATTACCAAAATAACACAAGGTTCTTTAAATATTGTAGAAATACATTTACATGAAGTAATCAATAATATCATTTCGAGTTTTGAAAACTTACCAGAGTATGCAAATATAAAATGGGAGTTTAATCTTGATCAAAATGATAAAGTATTTTTAGATCGTTCATTAATTAATAATATTTTCCAGAATCTAATTATCAATGCCATAAAATATCAAGATGGAACAAAAGCTCAGTCGATGGTGAGAATAAGTACCAAAAGATTGGAGGATGAGTTTATGGTTCAGATTGAAGATAATGGAGAGGGTATTCCGGAGAGTTTGCAAAGAAATATTTTTGATATGTTCTTTAGAGGAAATACTAAATCTTCAGGAACTGGATTGGGATTGTATATTGTAAAAAATGCTGTGGAAAAATCAGGAGGAAGAATAATTTTGGAAAGCGAAGAAAAAGTAGGGTCGACCTTTACTATCTATCTACCTATTAAATATATTGTTGAACCACCGATTGCACTATTGGTTAAAAATTCAGTTAAATGAGCAATTTTAAATATAAATGTTTAATGCTGATTGACGATAGTGATATCGACAATATGGTTAACAAACATATTCTTAGTAAGAATCATATTGCTGAAAACATTTTAGTTTTCTCTTCTGCTAATGATGCCTTAGTTTATTTGGATAAAAATAAAGACATTGACGATTCATCCACTATACCAAAAGTAATCTTGCTGGATATTAATATGCCAATAATGAATGGCTTTGGTTTTTTAAATGAATTTGAAAAAATGGATGAGAACTTTGTGTCGAAAATAGAAGTAATTATGCTAACGAGTTCTGTTGACCCTAATGATATTAGAAAATCTAAAGAATACAGAAGCGTTAAATCGTTTATTAGTAAACCTTTATCGTTAGAGCATTTGGAATCAATATAAAAGGGTATAAATTCTTATACCCTAGTAATATCTGCTCCTATAGCTTTTAGTCGGAGTTCAATATCCTGATAGCCTCTATCAATTTGTTCTATATTAGAAATTGTGCTTTTGCCTTCTGCAGAAAGCGCAGCAATTAACAGAGATACCCCAGCCCTAATATCAGGTGATGTCATTGAGATTCCTCTCAAAGGATTTTTTCTCGCCAATCCAATAATATTAGCACGATGTGGATCACACAAAATAATTTGCGCACCCATATCAATAAGTTTATCAACGAAAAACAACCTGCTTTCAAACATTTTTTGATGTATCAACACAGATCCTTTTGCTTGTGTAGCAACTACTAAAACGATGCTTAATAAATCGGGAGTAAACCCAGGCCAAGGTGCATCTGCTATAGTTAAAATCGAGCCATCTATAAATGTTTCAATTTCATATATTTCTTGAGATGGAATGTAAATATCATCTCCTCTTCTTTCAAGTTTAATGCCTAATTTTTTAAATACATCTGGAATTACACCTAAATGATCATAACCAACGTTTTTAATGGTAATCTCCGATTGTGTCATGGCTGCTAAGCCAATAAAGCTACCAATTTCAATCATGTCGGGCAACATTCTATGCGAACATCCACCAAGGTATTCTACACCTTCAATAGTTAATAAATTGGATCCTATTCCAGTTATTTTTGCACCCATGCTATTTAGCATTTTGCAAAGTTGTTGGATATACGGTTCGCAAGCAGCATTGTAAATGGTAGTGGTGCCTTTAGCAAGTACTGCAGCCATTAAAATATTAGCTGTACCAGTTACTGATGCTTCATCTAATAACATGTATGCTCCTTTTAATTCGGATGCATCTACACTGAAGAAAGAATCTTTGGGGTCGTAATTAAATTTTGCGCCAAGTTTCTCGAATCCTAAAAAGTGAGTGTCTAATCTACGTCTACCTATTTTATCACCACCTGGTCGTGGAATATAAGCTTGTTTAAATCGAGCGAGTAGTGGACCTACAATCATCACCGAGCCCCTTAAAGCAGATCCTTTTTTCTTAAATGTATCACTTTTGAAAAAATTCAAATCAATACTATCGGCCTTAAATACATAGGTGTCTTTCGACTTTCTATCTACTTTTACACCCATATCTTGTAATAAGTCAATAAGTTTATTGACATCCACAATATCAGGTATATTAGAAATTGTAACTTCTTGATCTGTTAATAGTACAGCAGAAATGATTTGTAATGCTTCATTTTTAGCACCTTGAGGAGTGATTTCACCTTTTAGCTTATTGCCACCTCGTATTTCGAAAGTATCCATGAATAAAAAAACCTTTATCGGTGTTGAAGATAAAGGTTTTATTACTATTCAGGAAAAGAATATTTTCACAATTGTAGAAATCCTAAGTTTAACTTAGTATCTGCTTTTACCGTTGTTACGATTATTGTTTTTATTGTTACTGTTTCTGTTGTTATTGTTCTTGTGAGCTTTGAAATTATTGTTCTGACGTTGTTTGTTTACGGGGTTTCTTACTTCCACTTTATTTAAGTTGATCCCTTCTTCGAGAACCAATTCTCCTTGTGATAAAATCTTTAAATCATTTACAATCGATTCGTCGCTTACAGAATCTTTATTCCATGTTACATAGCTCATTTTCATGAAATTCGCTATTGAGGCTACCATACTTGTTTTTCTTTCTGGTTCATTCTCTATAGACTTAGCTTTTTCTATCATCAACTCTACAGTTTTCCCGTAGTGTTTATACTTAATCTTATTCGATGGATAAGGTACTCGTTGTGGTTTTGTATCTAATGATTCTCTAGATGGAATAGGATAGGGAGAGTCTACATCTAAATCAAATCCTGCTATAATAAACAAGTGATCCCAAAGTTTATGCTTGAAATCGGCAACATCTCTTAAATGAGGGTTTAAAAAACCCATTAAATCGATAACTGCCTGTGCGTGCTTATTCCTCTCTTCTTTACTTTCGAGCGTCTTTATGTACTTCACCATGTTCTGAATATTTCTTCCATATTCTGAATAAAGTAGCGAAGGACGGGTTGTATTGTAATCAAACATTGATTAATGTGTTAATGTGTTAATTCGTTAATGTGGTAATAGCTGATATGCTAATTAGTTATAATTCGCAATTTAGCAAATTTTAGTAATAATTGCTTTTTACCTACTTCTTTAAACTGAATGGTTGTTTTTATATCACCAGAGGTGCCTTCCATTTCTAAAACTGTCCCATAACCAAATTTCTGATGCTCTACATCCATTCCTACCTGTATTTGTTTAGGGTCTGATGGGATGAATTCACCCTCTACCACATGGTTATAAGGTTTTGCAAGCGTATTTGTTTGCATAAAGGCCTTAGGTTTACCAGCAATGGTGCTATACGACTGCCTATCTTCGTCGAACGATTGACTTGGGGTGTTACTCCTTTGTAGGTAATTTATCTCTAAATACTTAGGGTCTATTTCCTCTAAAAAACGACTAGGATCGCAAGAAATAGGTGAGCCCCATTTATACCTCGAAACGGCATAGCTTAGAGTTAGCTTTTTTTCAGCTCTGGTAATGGCTACATAAAACAACCTTCTTTCTTCTTCTAAATCTGCTCTCGAATGTAATGCCATTTGTGATGGGAATAGGTTTTCTTCTAAACCAACAACATAAACATGAGGGAATTCCAAACCTTTTGCCGAATGAATGGTCATTAACGATACCGTGTCTTTCGAATCTTCGTCGGATTTTTCATCTCCAGTTAGTAATGCAATATCTTGTAAGAATGTTGCTAAACTATGGTCTTCAATATCTTCTCTTTCAGAAAAGTCTTTAATCCCGTTTAGTAATTCTTGAATATTCTCATAACGATTTAATCCCTCAATGGATTTGTCGTCGTACAGTTCTTTTAACAACCCGCTTTGTTTTGCAATGTGCGATGCTGCATCGTAAGCATTTTGTTGATGAATAAGCACACTGAAACTTTTTATCATCGTAACAAATTGTTCGATGCTGTTACCCGATTTTGCACCAATAAGTTGATTAGCTTGTTCTGCTACCTTCCATAAGCTAGTGTTCTGTTCACCCGCAGCCACTATAAGCTTATCCATGCTAGTTTTTCCGATACCACGGATAGGGTAGTTGATTACTCTTTTGAATGCCTCTTCATCGGCATGGTTAGCAGCTAAACGAAAATATGCTATTAGGTCTTTTATCTCCTTACGTTGATAGAAAGATAAACCTCCGTATATTTTGTAAGGTATATTTAGTTTTCTGAGCGCTTCCTCCATCGCCCTCGATTGAGAGTTGGTTCTGTAAAGAATAGCAAAGTCGCTATTCATAAGCCCTTTGCTTGCTTTCTCTTGTAAGATAGATTCGGCTACAATTTTTCCTTCTTCATTGTCGGAGAAAGCTTTGTATACTGCTATTTTATCTCCAGATTCTTTTTGAGAGAAAACGTTCTTTTTTATTTGATCTTGATTTTTTGCAATGACTGAATTGGCAACCTGTACAATATTCTGAGTAGAACGATAATTTTCTTCGAGCTTAAAGACTTTCAAATCAGGATAGTCTTTTTCAAAGTTTAATATGTTTTGAATGTTTGCCCCTCTAAAAGCATAAATACTTTGAGCATCATCGCCCACCACACAAATATTTTGATGTACAGCTACCAGTTTTTTCACAATTAAGTATTGTGAGAAATTGGTATCTTGATACTCATCCACCATCACATATTTAAATTTGTGTTGGTATTTATGAAGTACATCTGCGTGCTCGCGAATTAAGATGTTTGTTTTAAAGAGTAAATCGTCGAAGTCCATTGCACCTGCACGTTCACATCGATTTTGATACAGGGAATAGATATATCCAATTTTCCCTTTACCCATCGAAAAATCATCTGCTTGAATCTGAGCATTTTCATTGTACTCTTTAGCAGAAATTAGATTATTTTTTGCACTGGAAATTCGGTGCATCACGTGGTTCACATTGTATGCTTTTTCATCGAGATTTTGCTCTTTAATAATACTTTTTAACAAGCTTTTCGCATCGTCCTTATCATAAATGGTAAAGTTGGGAGGAAAGCCAATTTTATCGGCTTCCTGACGAAGGATTCGGGCAAAAATAGAGTGGAAGGTACCCGACCAAATATTTTTAGCTTGAGGGCCAACTATGGTAGAAATACGCTGACGCATTTCTGCTGCGGCTTTATTGGTAAATGTAAGGGCTAATATACTGAAGGGTTCTATCCCATTGTTTATCATGTGAGCAATACGATAAGTAATAACTCTCGTTTTGCCCGAACCCGCACCAGCCACAATCATCATGGGGCCATTAAGTGTTTCTACCGCAGCGCGTTGCTGAGGGTTTAATTCATCTAAATAATTCACAAAATCCCTTTAAATACTATCCAAAAATATAAATAAATTAAACAAGTTGGATTACATGTTATAAACTAATTTTATTGTAAACCTATTTCTGCCAAGGAGAACTCTTTAAATTTGTTTGCTGGGGCGTTTGTCGTCTTTTTTTCTCCAAAAATAAATAACCGTTCTTGATTGATCAGACTTGCCGATTTGGGCAGAAAAACTAAATCAGATTTGTTCAAATCCAGAATTTCTTTTTGCGTTATAGTTGCATCGGGAGTTATTTCAGTAATCACTAGTTTTGCATCCGTATTCTTTTTTAATTTTTTACGTTCTTTATAAGGATCATTATCAAGAGGATTATCGATATGGTCGTTATATAGGATATATAAATTATTGTTTTTTATGTATGCATAGTACGAATTGTATTTACCTAAATCTGCAAAAGTTTGTTGATTTTTTGCAATTTGTGTTGCCCATTTTAATTTGTTATTTATATCCAAATGAAATAAATAAATATTATTACTATGGTATGTTCTATTCCCTACACCCGGTCCTTTATAAACATAGTTATTAGCAAGCCTCTGATTAATAAAAAACATTGGTGATCCTTCTGGAAAATAACTCACACTAGTCCTAGTCCCCATAGCATAAGGATAGGTAGTTGTGTATTTTTCGGTGGTATAGTTTTGTTCAGCTAAAATATAATATTCACCATTATTTGCATAGATAATACCATTTAAAGATAAATTTATTATGCCATTTCTTTCCGCTGTTTTGTTTCTTGAGACATCATAAAAATAACTAGGTATATCTATGGTAGATTCTGATAGTATTGAATTTGTTTTGGTGTCAATAATGATATTTTTAATATAAGAAGTGTACTTATCCCCCTCTTCATCTGTGGAAGCTATAATGTGTAAATTGTTATTTGGATCAACAATTGTAATGTACCTCTCTACTTCATATTTTGTATCCAAAGTGAGTACACTTGCTGTATCGTCATCAGAATCTATGGAAATAATTGATAAAAGATTTTTAGGAGCGCCTTTTACCCTAGATTCGTTCTCTAATTCCCCAACTATGAATATTTTGCCGTTGTTATTAATCATGTATGTGTTAAACGAGTAGTCATCTTCTTTATGAGGTAAAATAAATTCTTTTTTCCATATTGGATTGAAATTTCTGTCGAGTATACAGCAATTCATTTTCTTTTTCTTAAAAGATTGTTGAACATCCCAACTTAATATCATTATTTTAGAAGAGTCAGGAGAATGTTTAACTATTACATTGTGTTTGTTTGATTTAACACTATATTCATTTACTTTTTTAAAATCTTTTTCTACAACTCCTGAATTAGAAACGCTGTTAGAGAACATATAAGAAACCTTCTTACTTGGATTTACAAATGAACTCAATACGTTCACTTTGTCGTTATATTTATAGATTTCGTAATATTTGAATTTTGAACTTTGTTTATTCTTTGGAACTTTAAGATGTGTTCTTTTGATTTGATTTAACTCGCTATTGTATAGGAGGTAATCAAGTTTTAAATCAGAACTAAATGCTGCTTCAGTAGTTTTTTCTATTACTACTAAATTACTGTCTATATATCCCATAATATTAAAACCTCCAGCACCATTTTTTGCTTTTATTAAATTTCCTGCTTTGATGCTATATTGTTGAGCATACAATGGAGAGGAAAGAATCAACATTACCGAAAGAACAATTATATTAAATCTATTTTTCATATTACCTTTGCAACTTATATTTTTTTTGACGGTAATAATAATGCATTTATGGAACAAAACAATGGAGTGCTTAAATATTTATTCTTATTCATTGCAGTTATGTTATTAAATAATGTTTATGCTAAAAACAGTAATAAATACTCATCAACATCAAAAAACGAAAAAACAAGCGATACTACAAACACAATACCTTTTGAATTTGAAACCTTTGAGCAAACAAAATTTATGTTGGCATTTAAAGTTGAGCCTACTTTATTAATTGCAGGAGATTTCCCTGTGTATGTAGAATATAAATTAAATAATAAGTATAGTATAGAATTAGGACTTGGCTTTACTTCCTATGAGTTGAACAATTTCGATGCGAATAGTGCTCACTACGTATCACTTCTAGAAAGTCAGCAAGATCCCAATCCTGGTTACAGCATCAGATTGGCTCCTCGTATGTATTTTCCTTCTTTTGATGCAGCAATTTCTGGATTGTATCTAAGTCCTGAGCTTATGATAAGAAAATATAATACGCTTTGGGAGTATTCCAGTACAAACGCTCAAAAAGATTACAAATGGCTAAAAAGCAATCAAACAGGTATTAATCTGTTATTTGGGTACCAAAGATTTTTAAACGACTATATTTTATTAAATGTTTATAGTGGATATAGTTATAGAATAGACAATAACAATGTGCTAATCCCTGCAAATAATGGAGTCTTTGATGGCAAATCAAGAGATGAACAAGAAATTAGGCATAGATTTTTATTTGGAGTAAAATTGGGTTTGTGTATTCAGAAATAAGCTTTTCTATTATATTTGCCATATTATGGAACATATCAACAATTATATTACTACTCATAAAGACCGTTTTTTAAACGAGCTTCTAGATTTTTTAAGAATCCCTTCTATCAGTGCCGATTCTGCTTACAGTGCAGATGTGATGAAAACGGCCGAATTTGTTAAGGAAAAACTTATTGCAGCAGGTGCTGATAAAGTAGAGGTATGCCCTACAGCCGGTTACCCTATTGTTTATGGAGAGAAAATGATCGATCCATCTTTACCTACTGTTTTAGTATACGGTCATTACGACGTGCAACCAGCTACTCCTTTGGAGTTATGGGAAACACCTCCGTTCGAACCAACTATCCGTAAAACTTCTATACACCCCGATGGTGCAATATTTGCCCGTGGTGCTTGTGATGATAAAGGCCAAGTATACATGCACATCAAAGCATTTGAATTGATGATGCAAACCAATACTTTGGCATGTAATGTGAAATTTATGATTGAAGGGGAAGAAGAAGTAGGTTCTTCTAATCTTGGCATCTTCGTTAAAGCAAACAAAGAAAGATTAAAAGCTGATGTGGTGTTAATTTCAGATACTTCAATTATTGCTAACGATACTCCTTCTATCGATTGTGGATTAAGAGGATTGAGTTATGTAGAAGTAGAAGTAACAGGACCTAACCGCGATTTACATTCGGGAGTTTATGGTGGTGCTGTTGCTAATCCAATAAATATCTTATCTAAAATGATTGCTTCTATGCACGATGAAAACAATCATATCACCATCCCTGGTTTTTATGATGATGTGTTAGAAGTATCTGCTCAAGATCGTGCCGAGATGGCTAAAACTCCTTTCGATTTAGAAGAATATAAAAAAGACTTAAATGTTGGTGATGTATGGGGTGAAAAAGGTTTCTCTTCTATTGAAAGAACAGGTATTCGTCCGACTTTAGATGTAAACGGTATTTGGGGTGGTTATACAGGCGAGGGTGCAAAAACAGTTTTGCCTTCGAAAGCTTTTGCTAAAATATCAATGCGTTTAGTACCTAACCAAACCTCTGATAAAATTACAGAGATATTTAAAAAACATTTCGAATCAATTGCCCCTGCTTCAGTTAAAGTAGAAGTTCGTCCTCATCATGGTGGTGAACCTGTACTTACACCTACAGATTCTATCGCATTTAAAGCAGCTAGCAAAGCAATGGAAGAAACATATGGTAAAAAACCAATACCAACAAGAGGTGGTGGAAGTATTCCAATTGTAGCTTTATTCGAAAAAGAACTCGGATTAAAATCGGTGCTAATGGGATTTGGTTTAGATTCAGATGCATTGCACTCACCAAACGAACATTATGGTTTGTTTAATTATTACAAAGGCATAGAAACAATTCCTTTGTTTCATCGGTACTTCGCAGACCTTTCAAAATAGTAGCTGGTGACTGGTGACTGGTGAATAGTGACTAGTGACTAGTACCAGTCACTAGTCACTATTCACCAGTTACTATTTTGCGTATATCAACGGCAATCTCCACTTAAAGTAAAAAGCACATATTCTTATTAAACCTATAGCAATACCAGCAATCCATCCTGTGGTACCTTCATCTACACCTAGGTATAAGCAACAAAAGAAAATAATACCTCCCGCAATGCATGCTGATGCATAGATATCCTTTCTGAATACATAAGGAATCTCATTTAAAATTACATCACGTATAATACCTCCAAAGCATCCTGTTACGGTTCCTAATGCAATACATACAATGGGGTGTAAATTAAAACTTATGCCTTTGGATATAGCTACTATACAAAACACAGCTAAACCTACAGTGTCGAACCAGAATAACACTTTCGATAATCGCATTAATTTAGGTAAGAAGAATAGAGCAACTAAATAAGTGATGGATATAGTAACAATAATTTGTAAATCGAGTATCCAAGCTACAGGCAAACTCCCAATTAATAAATCTCTTATTGTTCCGCCTCCAATAGCAGTTACAAATGTGATGATTAATACTCCAAATACATCCAATCTCTTTTGCATAGCAGAGTATGCACCCGAAAATGCAAATGCAATAGTGCCTAGTATTTCAATGATGTCTATTAATCTCATGGTTGAGTTGTGAATTGTGAGTTAAATTATTTAATCATTAAATTTACAACTCACAATTCACAATTCACAACTCAAATAATGAATCGTCTCCACAAAGAAAGCTCGCCATACTTATTGCAACATGCCAACAATCCTGTCGATTGGTATCCTTGGGGAAACGAAGCATTAGAAAAAGCAAAGAAAGAGAACAAGCTAATAGTAGTTAGCATTGGGTACTCTGCTTGTCATTGGTGCCATGTAATGGAACACGAATCTTTCGAAGACAACGAAGTTGCTGAAGTGATGAATGCGCTTTATATAAACATAAAAGTGGATAGAGAAGAGCGCCCAGATATAGATCAAATATACATGTCGGCTCTGCAACTCATGAATGGAACAGGAGGATGGCCACTAAATTGTATTTTACTTCCTGATGGTCGCCCAGTATATGGTGGAACTTACTTCAGAAAAAACGATTGGATTAATATACTTTCGAACATTGCGGCATTGTATAGAAACAAACCCCAGGAGTTACTCGATTATGCTGATAAATTAATTGAAGGTGTGCGTAAGATGGAATTCATTTCGGAGAAGTCGAATGAAAAAGAGATACCCAATGATTTTCTAACAAAGCACCTCGAGAATTGGATGAGGTTTTTAGACTTAGAAAATGGTGGAACAGCAGGAGCACCAAAGTTCCCAGTACCGTGTAACCTCCAGTTTTTATTAGCCTATCAGCATTTTTATCCTCAAAATGTATTGGAATATTATCTTCACAATACTTTGCATAGAATTGCCAGAGGTGGAATTTACGATCAAGTAGGAGGTGGGATTTATAGATATTCTGTAGATGGAATTTGGAAGATTCCTCATTTCGAAAAAATGCTTTACGATCAAGCTCAGATGATTAGTTTATATGCTGAAGCATATTCGAAATTCAAAACACCTTTGTATTTAAAAACTTTAACAACCCTTATCGATTTTTGTAATACAGAGTTATATAATTCAGTAGATCATTCCTATTATTCGGCTCTCGATGCCGACTCAGAAGGAGTAGAGGGTAAATATTATTGTTATACTCTTACTGAACTTTATGAAGTATTGGGCGATGATGCAGAATTATTTGCAGAATATTTTCAGTGTACAGAAGAAGGAAATTTTGAACACGGGCTTAATAATTTATTTATGTTAACTGGCAGAGAAGCTTTCTTCGAAAAACATCACTTAACAGAAAATGAGTGGGAGCAAAGGGTTCGTTTTTCTATAGATAAATTATTTGTTTACAGACAAAATCGTGTTCGTCCGGGTTTAGATGATAAACAATTATGTGCCTGGAACGCCTTAATGATAAAGGGTTTGTGCGACGCATATAAAGCAACGTCAAATCAAAAGTATATGCAACAAGCAATGAAATCGATGGATTTCATCATCGATAAATTGTATGTAGAGGGTCAGTTATACAGAAATTATAAAAATAGTAAGGCTACAGTACACGCATTTCTCGACGATTATGCCTTTGCTATACAAGCACTCATAGCAGTTTATGAAATTAGTGCAAACAGTAAATATTTATTTGCAGCAAAAGAATTTACAGAAAAAGTTATCGAACAGTTTTATGATGAACAGTCGGGTTTGTTTTGGTACACCTCATCAAATGCAGAAGAACTAGTTGCGCGTAAACAGGAGTATTACGATAGTGTTATTCCTTCATCAAATGCTATAATGCTTATGAATTTGAAAAAAATAGCCAGTTATTTTACAGCTATTCAACTTTTCGATATTGCAGAACAGATGATGTTTACCATGTTGCCTTTAATGAATAAATATCCCCCGTCATTTTCAGTTTGGGCAAGAAGTGTGCTTATGCATCAATTGGAAGAAAAAGAACTCGTAATAATAGGGGCAAAGGCAGAAGAGTACTATATCGAATTAGCTAAAAACTATTTGCCAAATGTTTACATGGTGTACTCCATAAATGAACAAAATTTAGATTTGTTTGCAGATAGATATAAAGAGAACGATACTTTACTCTACGTGTGTAAAAATAAGTCGTGTTTGTTGCCTGTAAACAAAGTGGAGCTTGCGCTTCAACAAATTTCTAATAATATGTCTTAATGAATAGATAATCGGGATCCATTCCTTTTACATCTTGTTTGCTGTAAACAGAATAATAACGACCAATTTCCCATTCAATAATTTTTACAGATTCATAAAGATTGTTGGTGTTTCTGAAATATATTCGAACGTGTGTTGGAGAATTTAACAATCCAGTAATTTCAACATATTGAATAGGAAGATGTTCATCCTTTGAGATGAATCTCGTTTTTCCATTGTATTCTTTAGAAACGAATGAATTTTGCCATGCTGGTTTGTTAAGATCGAATTCTAAAAAACTCAGAATATCATTTTTTACATCTTCAACAGAGATCGTTCCCTTTTCAATTTTCTCTTCACTATAACTAACCCATTTTACGGCCGAATCAACACTGGCTAGTCCAGCGTTTACCTCATTGTAAATTATTTCATCTAATGAAAAAGGATAGTATTTAATTTTCTCTGTTGTGTTTTTTTCTTTGTTTGTACAAGAAATTAAAGAAACAGAAAAACAAATTAGTAGAATATATCTCATTATGGTTTTATCAATAAACTTTTACCATTCATTTCTTGTGCTTTTTCGATACCCATTAAGTCGAGTATAGTTGGAGCAATATCAGCTAATCCACCATCACTAATCTTGTAGTTACCATTATCAATTAATATACAAGGAACCAAGTTTGTAGAGTGTGCAGTATTTGGAGAACCGTCGTCGTTTATCATATAATCAGCATTACCATGATCGGCAATAATAATAAACGAATACCCATTTTTTAGTCCAGCTTCTACTACTTGTTTAGCACAAGCATCAACTGTTTCAACGGCTTTTACAACAGCTTCAAATACACCTGTATGCCCCACCATATCAGGGTTTGCAAAGTTCAAGCAAATAAAATCTACTTCAGCTTTATTTATTTCTTTTACTATAGCTTCTGTGATACCGTGAGCACTCATTTCTGGTTGCAAATCGTAGGTGGCTACTTTAGGAGAAGGAATCATTATTCGTTGCTCTCTTTCAAATGGAATTTCTCTACCACCCGAAAAGAAAAATGTTACATGTGGATATTTCTCTGTTTCGGCAATTCTAATTTGTGTTTTATTGTTCTTAGAGAGAACTTCTCCAAGGGTATTTGATAAATTATCTTTTTCGAAAATAACATTTACATCTTTAAAAGAATCATCATAGTTGGTCATGGTTACATAGTGCAGATCCATCTTGTGCATGTTGTACTCATGATTATCTTTTTGTGTTAGAGCAATGGTAATTTCTCTGGCGCGGTCTGTTCTGAAATTAAAACTGATAACCACATCGCCTTCTTTTATGGTGCTAATGGGAGTATTGTTTTCATCAGTACACACCAAAGCTTTCATAAATTCATCGGTGATGTTCTCGGAGTATTGTTGTTCTACACTTGCAACTGCATCTTTCGTTTTAATTCCATCACCATTAACAAGTAGTTCATAAGCAAGTTTTACTCTTTCCCAGCGTTGATCTCTATCCATAGCATAATATCTACCTATTACACTGGCTAGTTTTGCGGTATTCTTTTGTTTGATGTTATGTTGAAGTAAATCTCTTAAGTAGTTAGCTCCACTTTTGGGATCTGTATCTCTACCATCTAGAAAAGCATGTATAAATACATTTGTATTTCCTTCTGTAGTGGCAATATCACAGAGTGCTTTTAAGTGATTGATATGAGAATGTACACCACCGTCGGAGAGTAGTCCAATAAAATGTACATTTTTTCCGCTTAATTTGGCATAATTCAACGCATGTTTTAACACCTGATTAGTGGCTAATCTGCCATCAATTATCGATTTATGTATTTTTACAAGCTCTTGAAAGATGACCCTTCCAGAGCCAATGGTAAGGTGACCAACCTCCGAATTGCCCATTTGGCCTTCAGGCAGTCCTACAGCCTCCCCTGATGCAACTAGCTTAGAGTGAGGGTATTTTATGTATAATGATTCTATGAAAGGGGTTTTAGCATGTTTAATAGCATCCGAATTATATTTGGTTCCTATTCCCCAACCATCTAAAATGAGAAGGGCTATTTTCTTTTTTTCCATACACAAATATACCAAGCAAAAATGATTGGCACAGTTTTTAAGGTGAAATAGTGGAATTTTAATGTGATAATGAGGAAATTTATTGTTGTACTCTTTTTAGGAATGTTAACCTTTAGTAACTCTTTTGCCCAAACAGAGATATTAGAGGATATTACAACAGCTTTTAAGAATGCTGATCAGCGTTTGCTATCGAAGTATTTCGGTAATAAAATTGAAATTACCTTATTAGACCAATCCAATGTATTTAGTAAGCCTCAAGCCGAAATGGTGATGAAGGACTTCTTTAGTAAATTTAACCCAACTGAATTTCAAATATTATACAAAAACAATCCTAGCGCCGATGCTGCTCGTTTTGCCATTGGGCAATTAGAGACAGAATCGGGTAAGTTTAGGATTTATTTCATTCTTAAAAACATTGATAACAATGTGTTCCTACAAGAAATGAGATTTGAGCAAGAACGTTCTCGTTAATTCATTACCTTTGCTCGAAATTATTAGTAATGAATTTTAACGAAAAGCAGCTATTAGAGTTTATTGATTATGCTATTGCCGAAGATGTTGGAGACGGTGATCATACTTCATTATCTACAATTCCAGCAGGCACTATAAATAGTGCAGAACTACTAGTCAAAGAATCTGGTATTTTGGCTGGTGTTTTTATCGCCGAAAAGATATTTTACAGAATAGACCCTACATTAAATCTTAATATTTTTTTAAGAGATGGCTCTTCAATCCAAACAGGCCAAACCGTATTAAGAGTTGAAGGTAGTGCTCATTCTATTTTAAAGGCAGAGCGTTTGGTATTAAACATTATGCAACGCATGTCGGGTATAGCTTCCACTACTCATTCAATTGTTACTAAAGTTGCCCATACAAAATGCAAAATACTCGACACTCGTAAAACAACTCCAGGGATACGTTTTCTAGAAAAAGAAGCGGTGTTAATTGGTGGTGGTGAAAATCACAGGTTTGGTTTATACGATATGATTTTAATAAAAGATAATCATGTGGATTATGCTGGAGGAATTACTGCAGCATTGAGAAATGCAAAAGATTACTTGAATAAAACAGGAAGAAATTTAGCCATAGAAATTGAAACCAGAAGTTTAGACGAGGTTAGGGAAGCTATTGAAGAAGGAGGGTTTAAACGTATAATGTTTGATAATTTCACTTTCAATGAAATTAGGGCAGGTGTTGCATTGGTAAACAGGCTGTTTGAAACAGAAGCCTCTGGAGGTATTACAACAGAAAACGTAGTAAATTATGCCGAATGTGGAGTCGATTATATTTCTATGGGTGCTTTAACACACTCTGTTAAATCGCTCGATTTAAGTTTAAAAGCCGTTTAAATCAATCTATTACCCGTTTTGAGAACTAAACTATTATCTAGACTGATAAAAAATGCTATTTTAGAGGATTAGTAATGATATCGGTCAGTACTTCCATAGCACTTTTAGTCTCGTATTTATACGGCTCCATTCCAACTGCAATTTGGATTGGTAAAGCTTTCTATGGTATTGATGTAAGAGAATATGGTAGTGGAAATGCGGGTGCTACCAATACATTCAGAATTTTAGGTAAAAAAGCAGGCATCCCTGTATTACTAATTGATATTTTAAAAGGCTTTACAGCCACTAATCTCGTTTATTTCGTGGGTAATTATGTTCCGGGTTCGGTGCAGTTTGCAAACTTCCAGCTAGTATTGGGAATTACAGCGGTATTAGGACATATATTTCCTCTATTTGCGGGTTTCAGAGGTGGGAAAGGAATTGCCACCCTATTCGGTATGATATTGGCCGTACATCCTGCGGCATCCTTAATTTCTTGTGGATTTTTTGTGGTTGCATTGCTCTTAACTAGATATGTTTCTTTAAGTTCAATGTTTGCCAGTTTCATGTTTCCAGTAAATATTATTCTGTTTTTTAGCGAAAGTACCACTCGTACCCAATTATTATTTGCCATTTCTGTTTGTATTCTTGTAATGTTTACACATCAGAAAAACATCGAAAGATTATTAAAAGGCAAAGAAGCTAAAGCAAATATTTTTAAACGAAAGGCTGAATCTTAAGCATTTGGTAGAATTTTTGCTTGTAATAAGGATATAAAATTACAATCCTTATAATGAAAAAATTTTTAATGTCTACCGCCATTTTTATGGCATTTATGCCCCTCATTTCCAAAGCTCAACAATTAAAACCTATACGTTGTACAACTTATGAGTACATGAGAGATGTACAAATGAAGGACCCTGCATTTGTACAAAATCAGGAATTATTGGAGAGAGAGTATCAAGCTATGTTGGCTAGTCCGAGAAAACCCGGGCAAAAAGTAAAAAGAATTATCCCTATTGTTTTCCATGTATTTCACAATGGAGGAGCAGAAAATATTCCCAAAGAAAGAATATTAGAGCAAGTGGAAATTCTAAATAAAGATTTTCAACGTTTAAATAGTGATACAAACGAAACCAACCCTATTTACAAAGCTATCGCAGCAGATTGTGAAATCGAATTTCGTTTAGCAAAAATAGATCCTAGTGGAAATTGCACCGATGGTATTGTTCGTGTTAAAACAGAACTAACTTATGATGCTGATAATTCTATAAAAGCATTGAGCAGATGGCCAAACAATAAATACTTTAATGTTTGGGTAGTAGAAAACATTTCTGGTGCTACGCCTCCTTCAGTAATCTTAGGTCGTTCTCAATTCCCTGGTGGTGATAATGCTACCGATGGTGTTTTGTTGAAATACAATGTTTGTGGAAACACTTCGACATTTGATAATTACGGTAGAACATTGACTCACGAAATTGGTCACTCATTAAACTTACGCCACATTTGGGGTGATGGTACTTGTGCAACAGATTTCGTTGACGATACTCCTCCTCATGAAGATGCGAACGATGGTTGCCCTAAAAACAAAGTTTCTGTATGTGCTGGTAATAAAATTGAAATGACAGAGAATTATATGGACTATACAGATGGTATATGTCAGAATATGTTTTCTGCCGGACAAAAAGCAAGAATGGATGTGGTTTGGAATTCTGCTACTAATGGAAGAAATAACTTATACACCTTGTCTAATCTAATAGCTACAGGAACTAACGATGGTTTTACTGCTAATCCTTGTGTGCCTATTGCAGATTTTAATCGTAAACAAGAAGCATGTACTAATACAAGTGTAGCATTTAATGATGGTAGTTACAGAGGCTCACCTACAAATTGGGAATGGACCTTTGAAGGTGGAAATCCATCCACTTCAAATCTTCAGAATCCATCAGTTGTATATGCTAATCCGGGTTCGTTCAGTGTGAAATTAAAAGTTTGGAATACTACTGGAGTAGATAGTATTACTAGAGAAGATTATATCCGTGTATTCGAAACGGTATCTACTAAAGCATTGCCATACTCTTTAGATATGGAAAACAGCACTGTATTTAACGATGAAGTATACAACAGAGTAGAAAACAAAAAGAACTGGGTAATAAACAACTCTACAGGATATAACTCAAGCAACTCAATGGCTATGGAGTTTTATGGAATCAATAATAGTTTACAACAAAACTCTATACTTTTACCTACACTTAGTTTGAAAGGTACTACAGGAGCAAAAATTTCTTTTGATTATGCTTATGCACAACGTTCTAGCCTTTCGGCAGATCGCTTGCAAGTAGGTTTATCGAGAAATTGCGGAACTACATATTCTGTATTGTTTAACAAAGAGGGTGCAGATTTAGCAAGTACCAGTACTTCATCATCGGCTTTCGTTCCTACAAACGATAACCAATGGAAACATGTAGATCTATCATTAACTAATTTTGCTACTTCTGATAATACATTGTTCAGATTCTTAGCAGAAAATGATGGTCCTGGAAATAATATGTATGTAGATAATATTCAGATTAGCGTAACTACTGGAGTTGAACAATTAATATTGAATAACTTAAATTTAAAAGTTGCTCCAAACCCAGTAAATACAACATCTAAATTAATATTCGATTTATTTGCTGATGCAGAATTGAAAGTAGAAATGTATGATGTTTTAGGTAGAAAAGTGGCTTCTGTATTTAATGGAAATTTAAATGCAGGCAAACAAGAACTTGAAATTAACGATACTCACACCGCACCATTAGCAAATGGAGTGTACATCGTACAATTTAATGTAAACGGATCTACTAAATCTGAGAAAATTTTAATTAGAAAATAATGTATTGGTAATTAGTGACTGGTGACTGGTGACTAGTCACTAGTACCAGTCACTAGTCACCAGTCACCATTCACCAGTACCATCATAATCGCTTTCGCCTTTAAAAGGCACTCTTCATATTCTTGTTCTGGATCAGAGTCGATAGTAATTGCACTTCCTACTGCAAAAAATAATTTTTTAGTTTCTTTATCGATAAATATAGATCGTATTAATACGTTAAAATCAATATCTCCCGTATCAGAAAAATATCCCATTGCCCCTGAATACGGTCCTCTTCTAAATGATTCTAATTCGTCAATAAGTTGCATGGCTCTTACTTTTGGAGCTCCAGTCATAGAACCCATAGGGAAGCTTTTTTCAATAGCATCTATTGCGGTATATCCTTCAGCTAATTCCGATACAACTGTGCTGATCATCTGATGCAATTGTGGAAAGGTATAAATTCCAAATAGTTCCTCTACTTTTATGCTTCCTGTTTTGGATGTTCTAGTTAAATCATTTCTTACTAAATCAACAATCATCACATTCTCTGCTCTTTCTTTTATGGAGCTTCCTAATTCGTTGATATCTCTGCTTATGTCTTCAGATCTTTTTATCGTCCCTTTTATTGGCTGAGAAATTAATTTGTTCTCTCTTTTGCATAGGTATCGTTCCGGACTAGCAGAAATAATATACTGTTGATCTATTTTCAAGATTCCAGAGAATGGATTGGGTGAGCGTTTGTTTAATTTCTGATAGAGTAGAATAGGGTCTATATCAATATCTTCAATTTCGAAAGGAATACAATAATTCAACTCGTATACATCACCATCTAAAATGTGTTGCTTAATACGATCTATTTTTTTTAAGTACTCTTCTTTACTTACCTTTTGATGTAGGCTATACTTTTGATGATTACCAAACCATTCCTCTGTATTCTCTACCCAATCAAAATCTAATGAATGAGAAGAAAACAGTGTTCCATTTTGTTCTTCAATAGAAACTTCTTCTTCGAAAAAAAACACACTTGGAAAATTAATAAACGCGTTGTTTTTAGAACTTAGTTTTTCAACATCATTCTTTAAATCATAAGAAAGAAAACCAAAGTAGTTTTTGTCTTTTTGGATGTATTGCTTTAACTCGTCAAATGCATGAGCATGTGTGTCCTTACGGAAAAACCGATTTCCATAGCTTATCTTCCAAGAGCTTGCACTGTATTTGTCTTGATAGGAATTTGAGTTGAGCAAACAAAAAAATCGTTCCGATTGATCGATTGCTCTTATCAATTTATCTTTATTCTCCTCTGTGCAAGGAATGCTAAACATTGTTTATGATAATATCAACGTTTGTTTCCTATCTGGACCTACCGATAAATATTTAATCGGCACTTCTAATGCTTTCTCTAGGTAGTTAATATAATCTTGAAGTTTCTGAGGAATTTGGTCGATTTCTTTTATGCCTGTTAAATCTTCATTCCAACCATCAAGCTCTTCAAGTACTGGTTCAGCTTCAACAGAAAGGATATCAAATGGCATGTAATCTATTTTCTCTCCATTCCAAATGTAATGTGTACAAACCTTTACCTTGTCGAAGCCACTAAGAACGTCGGCTTTAGTCATTACTAATTCGGTAACTCCGTTTAATAATATCGCGTATTTTAATGCAGGTAAATCAATCCATCCGCAGCGACGTGGTCTGCCAGTAGTTGCACCAAATTCATGACCAATTTTTCTTAATTCTTCACCCACTTCATTATCTAATTCGGTAGGGAAGGGTCCGCCACCTACTCTTGTGCAGTAGGCTTTAAAAATACCAATCACATTTCCAATTTTAGATGGAGAAACGCCCAAGCCTGTACAAGCTCCTGCTGTTGTGGTATTCGATGATGTAACATAAGGATATGATCCGAAATCGATGTCCAATAATGTGCCTTGTGCACCTTCGGCTAATACTTTTTTACCAGCCCTTAAATATTTATTTACTAAATGCTCCGAATCAACTTGTTGCATAGCTTTTAAAAGCTCAATACCTTCGAACCATTGTGTTTCGTATTCTTTATAGTCTAAATCTATTTGATAATGAGAAAGAATTTCTAAATGTCTGTTTCTTAGCTTTTCGTATTTCTCTTTAAAGTCAGGTAACATGGTATCTCCAACACGAAGTCCTGTTCTTCCTATTTTATCGGCATAAGTAGGGCTTATTCCTTTTAGAGTAGAACCGATTTTAGAGTTACCCATTTTCGATTCACTCGCAGCGTCTAACAAACGATGTGTAGGAAGTATTAAATGTGCTCTTTTTGCAATAACGAGTTTCCCCGACTGAATAGGATCGTATCCGTTTTCACGTAATTTATCAATCTCTTTCTTGAAAATAACAGGGTCGATAACCACTCCATTACCAATAAGATTCAATGTTTTAGGGTTAAACACTCCAGATGGAATAGTATTCAATACATATTTCTTTCCATCGAATTCTAATGTATGTCCTGCATTAGGTCCACCTTGGAACCTAGCAATCATATCATACTCGGGACTTAATACGTCCACAATTTTACCTTTACCTTCGTCGCCCCATTGCAACCCCAATAAAACATCCACTTGCATATCTAATTTCTAAAATTTACTGAACAGAATTACTTTTTGATGAGGCATTGTAAGAATCACATTTGCCATCTGATTTTAACTTCGTACATGCTCCATACAAATTCAAAGAATGGTGGGTAATATCGAATTTTAATAAATCGCCCATCATCGATTGTATTTGTTGGATACGAGGATCGCAGAATTCTACTACTTTACCACAGTCGACACAGATGATATGGTCGTGTTGTTTGTATCCATACGATTTTTCGAACTGAGCCATGTTTTTACCAAACTGATGCTTAGTTACCAAATCACATGAGAGTAAAAGCTCTAATGTATTGTATACAGTAGCTCTACTTACCCTGTATTTCCTATTTTTCATGTGTATATACAAGGATTCAACATCAAAATGGTCGTTTCTCGAGTATATTTCCTCTAAAATGGCAAAACGCTCAGGGGTTTTTCTTAAACTTCTGCTCTCTAAATAGGCTTCGAAAATCTTTTTGACACTTTCAATGGTTTCTTTGCTAGACATATACGATTTCTCCTCGGTCAAAATTAAATAATTATTCTAGAAATGTCGATTATGATAGAATGAAGTTATACACATTACACATTGGTATTGTTAGCATCGAATCGACTTACATTAATAACCCCATTTACCAGCTTAAGTTTTTTGATAAGTGTATCCAAATGGGAGGTATCGTTCACGTATACCATCAATGTTCCCTCAAAAATACCATCATCACTATCTACAGTAATTGATCGCATGTTTACTTTAAAGTCGTTGGATACCACTTTAGTAATGTTATTTACCACACCCACCTCATCTGTCCCAACAATACGTATTCCTGTAAGGAATGCAATCTCTTTCTGCCCAGTCCATTTAGCTTTTACAATCCTATAGCCGAAATTCGACATCAATTTGATGGCATTTGGACAATTGGTTCGATGTATCTTAATCCCTTCATTTATAGTTACAAAGCCAAATACATCGTCTCCTGGAATCGGATTACAACAAGGAGCTAGCTTATAGTCAATTTTATGCAAATCTTCACCAATAACCAGTATGTCAGAGTCTTTACTCTTCACCTGTTTCATGTATTGATCAAGATTGTCTTTGTCGATTTTATGAGCACTTTTTGGTGGTGCTTTCTTCTCTGTTAATTGGTACTCTCTAAGTTCTTTCATGTCAATTTTGCCAATGGCTACATGATAGTAGAGTTCTGTGATATTTGCATAGCCAAGGAATAGGGCTATTTTATTGATGTTCTGATTGTTGTTGGTTATTTTCAGCGATTTTAACTTGCGATCTAAAATCTCTTTTCCATCTTCTGCAACCTTAACTTTTTGTTCTTTTATTGCCGATTTTATTTTCGACTTTGCTTTACTGGTGATGACAAAATTTAACCAGTCTTCTTTAGGTTTTTGCTTATCGCTGCTAATTACTTCTACCTGATCTCCATTTTGTAGTTTATGAGAGAGAGGAACTAATTTGTGATTTACTTTTGCTCCAATACATTTAGCACCAAGGTCGGTATGTATTTCGAAGGCAAAATCGAGAGCGGTGGCACCAAATGGGAGCTTCATTAAATCGCCTTTTGGGGTAAAAATGAAAATCTCATCAGAGAATAAATTCATTTTAAAATCGTCGAGGAAATCGAGTGCATTAGCTTCTGGACTATTTAATACCTCTCGAACCTTTTGTATCCATTGGTCTAAACCATTTTCACTGGTTTGTTCTTTGTATTTCCAATGTGCTGCAAATCCTTTCTCCGCAATTTCATTCATCCTTCGGCTTCGTATCTGCACTTCTACCCATTTCCCTTGTGGGCCCATTACAGTAGTGTGTAGCGATTCGTAACCATTACCCTTAGGCGATGATATCCAATCGCGTAATCGGTCGGGATTTGGGATGTATTTGTCGGTTACAATAGAGTAGGCTTTCCAACAATCTGATTTTTCGTTTTCAAAACTACTCTCAAGAATTATTCTTATGGCAAATAGGTCGTATACTTCTTCGAAAGGGATGCCTTTCGATTTCATTTTCTTCCAAATGGAATGAATAGATTTTGGTCTGCCAAGTATTTCCGATTCTAAACCGATTTTTTTTAATTCATCTTTAATCGGTTTAATAAATTCATTTATAAATTTAGAACGCTCACCTTTAGTTTCGTTTAATTTATTGGCAATAAACTTATACGTTGAAGCCTCTGTATATTTCATCGAGAGGTCTTCAAGCTCCGATTTAATCGCATATAAACCTAAACGATGGGCGAGTGGGGCATATAAATAAATAGTTTCCGAAGAGATCTTCAATTGTTTATCTCTTGGCATACTATCCAAGGTTCTCATGTTATGCAGCCTATCGGCAAGCTTTATCAGAATTACTCTTACATCATCGGCAAGAGTTAAAAGCATCTTTCTGAAGTTCTCCGCTTGAATAGAACTGGTTTGGTCGAATACTCCAGAGATTTTGGTTAAGCCATCGATAATGTTTGCTACTTTTTTCCCGAATTCTCTTTCTATATCTTCCAGTGAGATGTTTGTGTCTTCAACTACGTCGTGTAATAAAGCACATACAATGGAGGTGGTTCCTAATCCGATTTCTTCGGCAGCAATTTGAGCAACAGCAATAGGGTGATAAATATAGGGTTCGCCAGATTTACGACGCATGTTTTTATGCGCTTCTACCGACATCTCAAAAGCCAAACGTATTTGTCGCTTGTCGCCTTTCTCCATAGTAGGTTTACAGGCCTTCAATAAAGCACGGTATCGCTTTTGTATTTCCTTTTTCTCCGCTTCTAAATCAATGTTGTGCATGGCTAAATGTAAAAAAAATCATTCTTTTATGTAAATGAAAATAATAATTATGATGATATTTGGTTTTATTGAATATATGAGATTAATCAAATTCTTTGTATTTATCATTATTACAACGTTTTACTTCACAAAAAGTGTGAATGCTCAACAAGAGGTAAAGCAGATAGGAAAGAATGATACCATCATATTACCTGCGATTATCGTAAATGGTGATACAATCCCATATATATACCTTCCTGTGATTAATATTTACTCTACCAGAGTTTTTAAATCGAAGCGTGAACAAATACGTTATACTAAACTAAGAAGAGACGTTACCAAGGTATGGCCTTATGCAAAATTAGCTGGGGTAATGTTTAATCAACTCGAAAAAGAGTTAAAAATGACTAACGATAAGCGTGTACAGAAGGCATTAATTGATAAAACAGAGAAGGAAATCAAAGAGAAATTCGAAGACGAATTAAAGAAGCTAACCGTAACACAAGGGCGCATCTTAATTAAATTAATCGACAGGCAAACAGGGAATACTTCTTACGAAGTGGTTCAAGATTTAAAAGGTAAATTCTCTGCATTCTTTTGGCAATCCTTAGCCCGATTATTTGGCTCCAACCTCAAATCTCATTACGATCCCTATGGCGAAGACGCCGAGATAGAGAAGATAGTAGTGAGTATTGAGTAGTGAGTAGTGAGTAGTGAGTAGTGGTAAAATTATCTCACTACTCACTACTCAATACTCACTACTCTTATTATCTTTGCCCCATGAAACTAGATATACTCGTATTCGCGGCTCATCCTGATGATGCTGAAATGTCGTGTTCAGGCACCATAATGAGAGCAATAAGTGAAGGAAAAAAGGTAGGTATTGTTGACCTCACCAGAGGGGAGATGGGAACTCGTGGCACTGCAGAAACACGTAAAGCAGAGTCGGATGCGGCGACAAAAATTTTAGGAATTCATACTCGTGAAAATTTAGAACTCGACGATTGTTTTTTCGAAATCAATAAAGAAACTCAACTCAAAGTAATTGCAAAAATTCGCAAGTATCGTCCGAAAGTGGTTATCGCTAATGCAATTACCGACCGACACCCTGATCATGGAAGGGCAGCAAAATTAATTCAAGAGTCGTTTTTCAAATCAGGATTATCAAAAATTATAACTCTCGACGAAAGTGGAAATCCTCAAGAAGCATATCGTCCGGATTCTCTATTTCATTACATCCAGGATAATCATATTAAACCTGATTTCGTTGTTGATATCACAGCATTTGTAGATAGAAAAATGGAATCGATAAAAGCCTTTAAAACTCAATTCTTCGACCCTAATTCTACAGAACCTCAAACTTATATTTCTAAACCCGATTTCCTTGAATCGTTAATTGGTAGGAATAGGGAATATGGTAAACTGTTAAAGGAAGGAACTTTTGCCGAAGGCTTTACTGTAAATAAGCCTGTAGAAGTGAAAGACATTACCGAGATATTCTAACTAAAAAAGTCCTCCGTACGTACAGAGGACTTTTTTATGTTATCAATCCAACATAATCATTGGGACAATAAAGAACATTGATTGATATGATATAGACGCATAGAATATGACTATGGTTGTATCAATCTTTAATTATTTCCAGCTTGTTCTTGATTTTCTCCACCTTCTTCTTTTTTACTTCCTTTTATTTTAGTGTTTTTATCAATTCCTGATAATACTTCAATATTGATACCATCAGATAAACCTGTTTTAATAAAGGTTTTCTTGAAGTTTTGAGGTGTAGTTCCTTCTACTTCTACATAAGCTTTATCTTTTTCGAATTTAATTAAACTCTCTGCGATACTTAGAACAGAATCTCTGCGATCCAATACAATATCAGCATTGGCACTATAACCAGCACGAATAAAACTACCAGGTTTCAATTTCATTGCTGCTTTTATTTCAAATTGAATAGCTCCATCTTGTTCAACACCTTTAGGAGAGATGTACTCTAAAACTGCATCGTATTTTTCTTCGGTAATTGCACCAATGGTAACAATTAGAGCCATGCCTGATTTAATCTTGCCAACTTCTGATTCGTCAACTTTTCCTTGGAAAATCATGTCTTTCATATCGGCAATGCTGGCAATGGTTGTTCCTTCGTTAAAAGTATTACTCTCGATAACCGAGTTTCCTACCTTTACTGGAACGTTTAATATCATACCATCAATGGTTGCGGTAATGATGGTGTTGGTTGCATTACCCATCGACTTAGAACTACCTTGTTTAATCAACTGCAAGTTGTTATCAGCACTCTCTAATTCTTCTTTAGCATTGTTGTAGTTTACTTCAAAACGTTGAAATTCTGAAGCAGAAATTACTCTTTGCTCATATATTTTCTTATTACGATCGTAATCAGCTTTTGCATTGTTGAAGTTTATCTTCGCGCGATTTAATCTGCTCTCTGCTTCATTCAAATTTACCATGTTTGGAATAATTTTCACTCGAGCAATTTTATCACCTCTACGAACCATCTTACCAGCTTCTACATAAAGCTCTTCAATAATACCTGATACACGAGGTTTAATGTCGACTTCTCTACGCGGAACTACTGCACCAGTAGCCACGGTCTTTTTAATGATGTTGTTTACACTAGCTTTTTCGATGTTGTATACCTCAGGAGTTTTCTCCGATTTTTTATACAAGTAATACAACGTGCCAATAAACACGACACCAATTAAACTAAACAATACAATGCGAACAATTTTCTTCATACTATTTTTCTAAATTCTAAATTCTAAATTTTTAAATCCTAAATCCTAATAAAAACTCAAGCACATTAACACATTAATCACGAGCGCACGAATCACGAGCACACGAATCACGAATCACGAGCACACGAACTATCCATCCGCCCTCAAAGCCTCTATAGGCTTCACTTGTATAGCTCTCTTCGCTGGAATAAATCCAGCCAATGCACCGGATACAATTAATATCGTTAGGGCAGTAATTGCAATATTTAAATCCACTTCTGGATTTTTAAACATTCCTCCATCAGGGTTTGCACCAATGGCCGAATTTACCATCTCTAAAATCCCTATCCCTAATACTAATCCCATGTATCCAGCAATAGTGGTGAGGAACACCGATTCTAAAATAATCTGACTCACAACTTTCCAAGGTGTAGCACCCAACGCTCGTTTTATTCCAATTTCTTTAGTTCTTTCTTTTACAACAATCAACATAATATTACTTACACCAATTACACCTGCTACAAGTGTACCAATACCTACAATCCACACCAGTAAATCAATGCCGTTGAATAGTCCGGATATTTTACCAAACTCTTTACCCATGTTCCAATGTCCAATGGCCAACTGATCATCAGGAGAAACATGGTGACGTTTTTTAAGTAATTCGATCACTTTATTCTCTACCAATTCAACTGGTATGTTTGGTTTAGAAGTAATAGAATACCAACCCACTAAATTTCCAAAGTTAAATGCAGTTTGAAAAGTGCTGAAGGGAACATATACTGTTTGTGCTTCCTCTTGACCTTGGCCTCCAGATTGTTTGGTTTTAAATAGACCCACGACCTGAAAGTATACACCGTTAATCTTAATGTACTTACCCAACGGATCTTCATCTTTTTCGAATAAAATTTCTTGAACACGATTTCCGATAACGGCTACTTTTCTTTTTTGTTCAATATCATATTGATTAATGAATCGCCCCTTGAGGTTTTTCATGGGTTGAATTTTTTGAAACTCAGGAAAATCGCCAAACACCGAAAATTGCCCTGTTTTTACTCCTCTGCTCACGTTGTTACCGCCTCTAAAACCTCCCAACTGATTTCTAGCACATACATACTCAGCCTCTGGTACTTGATTTTTTATAGCCTCAGTATCTTCGTTATTATAATTAAATCGACGACCAGGTTGAAATCCTTGATAAGCTTTATTTGTTTTCTGTGTCCAAACAAAAAAACTATTGGTAGCAAAACCATCGAATCCTCCAATTACCCCATTTCTTAATCCGTTTCCAGAGCCCAGCATAATTACGAGCATGAATATACCCCAGAATACACCAAATGCAGTTAAGCTTGTGCGTAACTTGTTTTTTTTGATGGTGCTAAATATTTCTTGCCAGTTATCTTGATCGAACATAATATTTGTTTTTTATTCGTCGCGTAATGCTTCAATAGGTTTTATTCTCGCCGCTTTTAATGCCGGCACAAATCCAGCAACAGCTCCCGCAAAAATTAGAAATAAAGTTGCCGAAATAGCAATGCCTAAATCAACTTCTGGGTTTCTGAAAAAATCAGAAGGTGGCATAAATTTCTTCGCCAACTCTGTAGTAACTACACCCAAAACTAGTCCTATGTATCCTGCAAATCCTGTAATCAATACCGATTCTTGAATCACCAAACTAACAATAGAGAAAGGGGTAGCTCCAATAGCTTTTCGCACACCGATTTCTTTGGTACGTTCTTTTACTACTATCATCATAATATTACTTACTCCAACAATTCCTGCGATGATAGTCCCAATTCCAATTATTCCTACGAAGAACTTTATCCCATTCAACATGTTCATCACATTCTTGTAGTTTTCATTATTGTCGAAAGCAAACAATGCTCTTTCGTCGCTCGGATCAATTTTGTATTTAGAGTAGATGTAACTTTTCGATTCTTCTAACATTCGCTTACTCTGCGATAAACTCGATTTACCTGTGCTATACCAAATCACATCAACAAAATCTTTTCCATTGTATGTCTTTTGCATAGTAGAGATAGGAATGTACATCCTATCATTATCTTGTCTTCCTTCATCCGTAAACACACCAATTACTTTAAAAGGTACTCCAGTAACATCAATATATTTACCAATAGGATCTTCGTCTTTGAACAATGCTTCTTTAACTGGTTTACCAATTACTGCTACTTTACGTGCTTCCGCAATATCAATAGCATTTAGGAAACGCCCATTAATGATATTGCATTTCTCTAATTTATCGTGATCTTTTTCGCAGGCCCTTACCAAAAACGAACCTTTTTCATTTTTGTAATTGATGCTTTTAATATTAGGAACATCTCTAGCTACAGTAATGTATTCTATTCCTGGTATATTGTTTTTTATGTAATCGTAGTCTTCGTTTTTCAAACGAATTCTTCTTCCGATTTGCATTCCTTGGTAGGGGATACTCGTTTCACCACCTTGTATCCAAATGGCATTACTCGCATCGGCTAAGAACTGATGCTCGGCTCCGTTCTTTAGACCCTGACCAGAACCCAACAATACAATTAAAATGAAAATACCCCAAGCTACAGAGAAGCCTGTTAGAAATGTACGAAGTCGGTTTTTCTGAATCGTACTAAAAATCTCTTGCCATTTATCTAAATCAAACATGGTTTGTATTTTCTATAACACCATCTTTTAATCGTATTACTCGATCTGTTTTTGCTGCAATATCGTGTTCGTGAGTTACTATAATGATAGTCATTCCAGTATCATTAATTTCTTTTAGCAAATTCATCACCTCGTAAGAAGTCTGTGTATCTAAGGCTCCTGTAGGTTCATCTGCTAGAATAATTTTAGGCTCTGCAATTAGTGCTCTTGCTATAGCTACCCTTTGTTTCTGTCCACCCGACATTTCACTGGGTAAATGCTCCGCCCATTCTTTTAATCCCACCTTCTCTAAATATTCCATCGCTATTGCATTTCTTTTTTTACGCGCAACTCCTTTGTAATATAAAGGAAGGGCCACATTCTCCATCGCGTTTTTAAACGATATCAAATTGAACGACTGAAACACAAAACCCAACATCTGGTTTCTGTATTTTGCAGCTTGTGTTTCCGATAGGTTTTTTATTAAGGTATTATCTAACCAATATTCACCATCATCGTAATGATCGAGCATACCCAAAATATTAAGCATGGTCGATTTACCAGAACCCGAAGAACCCATAATCGATACAAATTCTCCTTCATTAATTTTCATGTCAATCCCCTTTAATACCTTCATGGGATTGTTGCCTATATAGTAAGATTTGCTTATGCTTTTTAACTCAATCATAATACCAAGTATAAGCATTGAAATTTACTATATAGCCTTATTAACGGTATTGTTACAACCTTTATTGATGGGTTCTTTGAGTAATAATAGTGTTTGTAATGCAATCGGAAATTTGTAATTTTATTGATATATTTTTTCGAGAATTATATTTCTGTGATATAAGTCATGTTTTTTATATAGTTCCAGAGTTACTTTTGTAGTACTAAATAATCTAAAAATGAAAAACACCCTCCAAAAACTACTTTTATTGGCTTTTATCCTAATAAATGCAATAAGCATTAAGGCACAAACTGTAACTCCTATAGTTGAATTAGATAGTAAAATAGTATTTAAAGCAGAGATGGTTAGATTGTGGATTGATAATGTTTATTGGACTCGTCAATCTATATTGTGTTTAACCGATCGTTTACCTGGTGCTGAAGAAACTATATATCGTTTGATGAAAAATCAAGAAGATATGGGCTCAATGTTTACAAAATACTATGGAAAAAAACGTGGTGATGAATTTTGTGAGTTAATAAGTTCCAATACCTCTAATGTAGTAAATATCATAAGAAGTACAAGTAGAGGAAGCACTCTCGAAACTGAAAAAGAGAAAAAGAGAATGCTCAATAATATCAACGCAATTACCAATTACTTAAGTCATATTAATCCATATTGGAAGAATGAAGATTTACATAAATTGTTTTTCCTTCAAGTTGAGCTATTGAATAATCAGATTGAATATCGTTTAGCTGAAAATTATCCTGCAGATATTCAAAATGTAGATAGGTCTTTATCCGAAGCTTTTACTTTAGCTAATTTCTTAGCTGATGGAATTATTCTACAGTTCCCTGAACGTTTTAGGGAGAATTAATTTTCGTAGAACTCTATCGGCAATCCATCTGGATCTTCAATAAAAGTGAATCGTTTGTTGGTGAACTCATCAGTGCGGATGGGTTCTGCTTCTACACCTTTTATTTTCAATTGTTCTATTACACTATCTAAGTTTTGTACTTCAAAGGCTAGATGCCTTAACCCTGTGGCTTCTGGTCTGCTTAAACGTTGAGGTGGATTAGGGAAGGAGAAGAGTTCAAGTGTATAAACTCCATTAATAGCAAGATCTAATTTATAGGAATCGCGTTCATCTCGGAATACTTCTCTGATGATTTCAAATCCTAAAACATCGGTATAAAATTGTTTTGATGTTGTATAGTTGGAACAAATTATTGCAATATGATGAACTCCCTTAATCATATTCATTAATCCATATCTTTTAAAAAAGGAAATTGTCGTCTGTTTAATTCCAGTTCGTATTTGCTCAATGTATGAGTATGCACTTCTGCTCTTTCAGAAAGGTAGGCAAGGGTTCCAAAAGGATGATAGATACTGGTATGCCCTACGTGTGGGATATCGTTACCATCCATACCAATTCTGTTTACTCCAATAACATAAGCTTGATTTTCTATCGCTCTAGCTTTTAGTAATGCATCCCAATGTTCAATTCTTTTTTCTGGCCAATTAGCGACTACTATCAATACATCATAAGGATTTGTTTTTGTATTTCTTAACCATACGGGGAATCGTAAATCATAACAAATTACAAGGTTCAATCGCCATCCTTTATAATCGACACACAAGTTCTCATCACCTGCGGTATAATGCTTGTGTTCGTCGCCTAAACTAAATAAGTGTCTTTTGTTGTAGAACTTTACATTCCCATTTTCATCTACCCATATCAATCGATTGTAGAAGTTGTTGTGATCTTTAATAATTGCACTTCCTGCAATCGCTGCATTTTTTTTCGCGGCTTGAGCCTTCATCCAGTCAATTAATTCGCCATTCATTTCTTCGTATAATTCCGTAGAATTCATACTAAAACCGGTGTTGAACATCTCTGGAAGGAGAATAACATCTGTATCTTCAGAAATATTTTCGATAAGTTTTTCAAACATTTTTAAGTTTTTTGGCTTATCTTCCCAATATAAATGGCTTTGTATAGTACTAACTTTTAACTCTTGCATATAGTAAAATGATATTCAAAAATAAGGAAACTAAACTATTTATAGTGCTTGCTTGCTTTTTTATTGCAAACGCTGTAATTGCTGAATTTATTGGAGTGAAAATCTTTTCCGTAGAAGGCACCTTAGGCATTCCTCCGCTCAATTTAAACTTATTTGGAGTAGAGAATTTATCGCTAAACATGTCGGCTGGGGTGTTAAATTGGCCCATAGTATTTATCATGACCGATTTAATCAACGAATATTTCGGGAAGAAAGGTGTTCGTACTTTATCCTATGTAGCCGTTGTAATGATTTCTTATGGGTTTTTCACCATATATGGTTCTATGAATCTTGTTCCTGCTGATTTCTGGATCAACAAAACGCTTTCAGATGGTTCAACACTAAATATGAATAATGCATACAATAACATATTAGGGCAGGGGATGTGGATCATCTTAGGTTCCATTACCGCATTTTTGGTGAGTCAACTTATCGATGTTAGTATTTTTCATTGGATAAAAAAGAAAACAGGCGATAAGGGATTGTGGTTGAGAGCAACTGGTTCCACTTTAGTATCTCAGCTTATCGATAGTTTTGTAGTAATTTATATCGCCTTTTATATAGGTGGCGATTGGACCATGAAACAGATTATTGCGGTAGGCTTGGTAGGTTATATCTATAAGTTTATTGTAGCCATTTCCGTTACTCCAATATTGTATATAGTTCATGCACTAATTGATCGTTATTTAGGTAAAGACCTCTCTCACAAATTGATGGAGCATGCTAAGAACGAAGAATAAATTTTTTCAAAAACTCTTTCATAAGATAAAATAATAATTACTTTTGCAGTGCTTTGGTTTCCGATTGAGGTCGGAATTAAAAGGGAATCTGGTGTAATTCCAGAACAGTCCCGCTGCTGTAAGCTCTAAAAGATTTGTTTCATTCTAGCCACTGATTTTTATTGGGAAGGCGAAACAAAAGAGTAAGTCAGAAGACCTGCCTAGGCATAACTATCACAGCTTTCGTGGATTGAAGCTTAGGTAATCATTCGTTATCACACAACGTTTTTTTATCGGTTCATTCACATTGCATAATTTTTATTAGGCATGAGAATAGTATTTATGTATTTGATTTTAGCAGGGCTATATGCACAAAATGCGTATGCTGAAGCTGTTTCTGATACTATTCGCATTAACGAAGTGAACATACAAAGCAATAAGATTGCACCTAAGAACAAGTATGTTTTTGATAGTTTAAGAATTGCTAATGCTCAACATCAAGACCTAACTAAATTCCTTCAAGAAAATTCAAGCATACAATTTAAAGTATACGGTTCTTCGGGCTCAGCTGTAATGAGCATAAGAGGTGCTAATGCCGCACATAGTAAAATAAAGTGGAATGGAATGGACTTAGGTTCTCCGATGCTTAATCAAAACGATGTATCGTTACTCTCTGTAAGCAATGCCGATGAAATTAGTTTAGTGAGGGGTGGATCCACTGCTACTCAAGGTACTGGCGCTTTATCGGGTTATATCAATTTAAAAACAACCCCAAGTTTCCAAGCAGAGAAAATCTCTCTTTTAGCGAATTATAATTCTATTGATAACAGATCAGTACAAATTAGTTTCAATAAAGGCAATAAGAATTTTGCCAGCCATACTTCTATAAATGTATTAGATCATCAGAACAACTTTACATTTGTTAATTATTCGGAAGCAAATAAGCCAACTCAAAATCAAATTAATTCCGATTGGAAGAAATTCTGTTTCATTCAATCGTTCTTCTATCAGAAAAATAAATCGAATATTGAATTTCATACATGGTATCAGGAGAGCGACAGACTTTTAAGTCCAGCAATATTTAACCGACAAAAAAATTCTTATCAATTCGATAATACCTTCAGAAATAATTTGGCTTATACGCTAAAGCTTAGTGATAAGCATATATTTAAGTCTAACGTCTCCTATACCCGCGAAAGAATTAGGTTTGTGAGCAGGACCCGTCAGCAGAACGTTACCATTGTTCTGTTTAATACCAACAGCTACTTCGATCAGGTTCAACATAATTCATCATATACTTTTAAACGATCGAAACTCAGTCAAGAATTTGCTTATCAATATAATTTTGAAGGGGCTTATGTGGAAGATTATTCTGGATACAGAGTACGAAACAGATTTGCCATTTCTTCTAATACCGAATACGATGCTTCCGCTTGGCTAAATATTTTGTTTTCTAATCGCTTAGAACAAGTAAATAGTAATCAGATTTTTGCTACCTCATTAAGCTTAAGTACTAATAAATGGTATCGTTTGGGCATATTGCCTTATGTAAAAGTGAGTAGAAATTATAATCTACCCGGATTAAATGATTTGTATTGGATACCAGGTGGAAACGAAAACCTGAAACCCGAAAAGAGCTTTGAACAAGAGCTAGGCTTGAGTATCGAAAAAAGTATAGACAAATTAAAATTGATGGGTGACGTAAAAGTTTACCATACCATTGTCGACGATTGGATATTATGGCAACCTTCTACGGTTGAAAATGGATTGTGGACACCTCAAAATTTGTTACAAGTAAAGTTACAAGGAGTAGAATTCAATATCGATATGATGTATACCATAAATGCTTATCATCGAATAGTGTTTAAAACGTTTTTTGCACATACCAGCGCTACAAATCAAACGGCACTTACAGCCAACGACAATAGTGTAGGGAAGCAGCTGATCTATACACCTAAACAAAAATGGGGAATTAATCTGCAGTATATCTATAAAGAATATCAGTTGTTAGTGAATCAGCATAAAGTGTCGCATCGTTTCACTACTTCCGATGAAAGTATGTTTTTGCCTTCTTATTATTTGGTTGATGTTTCAGTTCAAAGATCTATTACTTATAAGAATCATTTTGCTCAACTCGGACTCTATGTAGATAATATAACCAATCAGGTTTACGAATCATTACCATTCCAAGCCATGCCGGCAAGAGTGCTTGGGATTAAATTAACATATCAATTAAACAAGTATAAAAACAATTAAAAAATGAAAACAAAAGTATTACTTACTCTAGGTTTAGGAGCTTCTCTATTTTTCACCGCTTGTTCCGACGATCCAGAAGTAAAACCAACACCCGCAAAAGAATATTTAAATGGTGTATTTGTGGTTAATGAGGGCAGTTTTAATAGCAGCAATGCAAGCATCGATTTCATAGATACTATTGAGAATAAAATTTATAACGATGTATTTAAATCGGTTAATGGTAGAGTATTAGGAGATGTTGCTCAATCGATGACTGTTACCAATACATCAGGGTATATCGTATTAAATAACTCAGCAAAAGTAGAAGTAATCAGAAAAAAAGATGCAGTATCTATAGCAAGCATTACAGGTTTCCAAAGCCCACGTTACATGGTAGTAAAAGACTCTACAACTGCTTATGTTAGCGATTGGTTTTCAAATACTGTAAAAGTGATTGACTTAGTGAATAACACCGTTAAATCATCAATCAATGTAGGTACTGGACCAGAAACAATGTGCATAGTAGGTGACAAGTTATACGTTACTAATTGTGGGGGTTACGGTTTAGATTCTACTATTAGTATCATCGATATGAATTCAAATACAGAGTTAAGTAAAATTGTTGTTGGCGATGCTCCTGTTGCTATTGCTGCAGATGTTAATGGTAAAGTATGGGTATTATGTAGAGGTAGTTATGGTATCGACTTTAATACAAGCGACGACGATACTAAAGGTCAATTTGTACAAATAGATCCAAGTAATAACCAAATTTTGAAAGTAGTTTCGATAGGAGATAAAGGTGATCACCCAGACAAGATGAGAATCAATGCAGCTAAAAATACCATGTATTACTTAAGCTCATATCAATCTATTTCTGGAGTGTATAAATTTAACATCAACGATAGTCAGGCTTCTACTACCGCATTTATTTCAGGATTTTTCTACGGTTTAGGATATGAAAAAGGTAAAGATCAATTGTATTTAGGAGAGGTAAGCAGCTTTACACAAAATGCAAAAGTAAAGAGATATACATCAGCAGGTACATTAATGGAAACGTATATTACAGGTATTGGTACCAATGGTATCGGAGAATAGTATTATTTGATATAGCTTTTCAAACTATCAACATATTTAGCAAAAGCCTCTTTCCCTTTATCGGTAATCCGACAAATGGTTTGAGGCTTTTTGCCTTTAAATGTTTTTTCGACACTGATGTATTCAGCCTGACTTAATTTATCAATCTGTACGCTTAAGTTCCCAGCAGTAGCATCAGTTTTTTCTTTTAGGTAAAGAAAATCAGCTTCCACCACAGAAATCAAAATCGACATCACAGCCAATCGTAATTGTGAGTGTAATAAAGGATCTAAATCTTTAAACATATTATTTACTAAAACCCCCGAAACTAAATTGCAATTGTGCATAAGCACCATCGCCATTTGTAGCCGGACCATTTGCTATTACACCATTTACATCCGACCATTTATTTTCAATAACCGAAAATTGATAACCAGCCTTTAGTCCAATAGAGAACAATTTACTTTCTGTTAAAAATAAATTTCCTTGTAAACCCAAATCGAATAGAAATTGTTCGTTTCTAATTCGTGTCCCATTCTTAGGATCTGTTAAAATCTGATTGAAACTTTCGTTAGTAGCTTCATAAATCTCTATTTCCATGGTGTATGCACCAATACCTAGCATAGGAGAGAGCATGTAATTTTTCTTATTCATCAAGAGATAACCGATATTGAAGAAGCCTACATCGCCTCTTACTTGAGTAAGATAACTACCATTATTTTTATCTACTAATTCGTAGGTGTATCCTTCTCCACCTACAATTACTCTTTTTATATAACCATGACCACCACCGCCAAATCCGAAAATGTTTTCAGAAATCACGGGTAAGTTATTAGCAGCAAATACAGAGTTTAATTTACTCAAATCGTTTTTTACATAACGGAAACCAAAATATCCAGCTCCACCATAGGTGCCACTGTTTTTATCCTGAGCATGTCCGTACGAGTGAATTAATATTAATGTAATGATTAATAGTAATTCGTGCCATTTTAGGGTAAGTATCTTTTTCATGATGATTAGTTTTTGTTTCGTTTAAGATGATGACTTCTTAAGATATGTCCAGGGATGATGTAGGAAACCAAAATGGCAGCACACAACAACAGTAACTGTATATCGAAAGTATAATTAAAAGCAATTATTCCACACACACATGAACCTAAGGCACCGTATATTAAAGGTTTAAATCGAAGTACTCCACCAGTAATAAAGGTGGGAACAGCATAAGCAACCATTACCAAAGGATAAGTATTCAGCCTAAGTTTACCCATCGAAAGTAAAATAATAGCTAATAAAAAGCCAAAGGCTAACCATGTGTACTTCATCACATCATCAGTATAGGTTTTTACATAGGCCTTTTTGTTTTCTCTAAAGGAGTAAATGAGCGAGACAATTCCTCCTAAAGGCATTAATATAGCCCAAGCAATGTATGGGTTCTTGTATTCGATATACAATAGGGCATAATTGATTAATGCGGCTGTAAGTACAAGCCATCCCCATAGTAAAAATAGAAAGCCGGAATCCGAATACTTCTTTCTGGTTTTATTAATCATCTCCTCGATGAAGTTTAGTGTGTTTAAAGGTTGATTTTCCATATCCTTATTTTTTGATACGACAAACATAAACTAGTTTATAATATAAACCAAAATAATTTTTAGAATTTAGATATTAGAATTTAGATATTAGAATTATTGTAAGCATTCAAAATTCACAACTCACAACTCAAATGAAAATAATTGCACTCACAGGAGCGGGGATATCAGCAGAAAGTGGAATTCCGACATTTAGGGCAAGTGATGGTTTATGGGAAAATCATAGAATAGAAGATGTTGCCACCCCTGAAGCCTGGAGGCGTAATCCAGAGCTCGTGCAAGAATTTTATAACATCAGGAGAAAAGCGGTTATGGAGGCCAAACCGAATAAAGGCCATCTATTATTAACTGAATTGGAGAAACACCATGAGGTTGTGGTAATCACGCAGAATATCGACGATTTACACGAAAGAGCAGGATCGAGCAATATTATTCATTTACACGGGATGATAAGGAAATCGCAAAGCTCCATTAATCCTAATTTAACGTATGATATAGAAGGTTGGGAGCTAAAATTCGGACAATTCTGCGAGCTAGGCTCTCAATTACGTCCACATGTAGTATGGTTTGGAGAAGAGGTGCCTATGTTGGAACAAGCAGCTAGAGAAGTAGCTACCGCCGATTTATTGTTAGTTATAGGCACTTCATTAAAAGTATATCCCGCTGCTTCGTTAATACATTATGGCAAACCTACCACCAAGATTGTGTTAATTGACCCCGAAAAGCCTGATACAATACCCTCCAAAGTACGTTGGATCCCAGAGAAAGCCAGTGTAGGTCTTGGGGTTTTACTTGATGAGCTCGTATCTCGTACCTCGTAGTTCGTACCTCGTAACTCGTACCAGTGACTAGTCACTAGTCACCAGTCACTACTTAGTGGCTCTTACAAAAGCTGTCCTTTTTACCAACTCATATGTTCCAAAAAGAACGCCAGTAAAGAAAAGGTCTCCTGCTAAGCCGTTCCAGAAAAATGGAATTGCTGCAGTATAACTCATCCACAAGCCATCGATTGTTTTAGGATATATTCCACCGTTTTCGCCCATCCATACCGCGAAATTGGTAATTAGATAAAAGATTAAAGAAGAAGCTAATGAAGCTCCTACAATAGGAAGTACTTTATTCGTATTTCTCAAACTTAAGCCCAAAATGGCAATTAATACGAATGAGAAGTATACCGAAGGATTATAACCGTAAGGGATAAATAAATCAGAAAGTAACATAGCTGCTATTGGTAATATGAACGCCAAACGTTTGTCGTTTAAACGAGCAGTACCAAATAATGCCATAGCACCGATTGCTGTAAAGTTAGCAGGGTGAGGTAAAAAACGAGTGGTAGCAGCTAACAAGATTAACGCCCCAACTGTAATTGTCGATTGTAATGAAATTTCTTTTTTCATGATTTTAAAGCTCATCAAAAATAATAAAAATACCAATCCTATTTAGAAAAATTATAAACAATTCGTTGTTAGCAATTCCCCGTTTTGACTTTCTCAAGGGTAGGGAAGATGAGCTCTTTTTTTGTGACTGTAGATAAATTTACTGCCTTTTGATGCTCAGGATAATTTATCTATATAGTATTATAAAATGTTGTATAACAATTTATTAAATATTTATAGTTAAAGTAATTATTTATTTAAAGGCTAGATTTTTACTCTTCAAATCGAATTTAAGTAGAATATTTTTCTGTTTTAGATATTGTTTGAGATTAATGTATTGTAAGTCAATGTTTTATATAGTGTATGTTCTGCTTAAATTCATATCGCAGCTGTCCCTTCGGCTTCGCTCTGGGACCAGTCACTAGTACAAGTCACCAGTCACTAGTAACTAGTCACTGGTAATACTATCTTTGCCCCATGAGAATCATCGACACCATCCCTCACTCTGAAATGCGTATAAGCATCTTCCAGATGAATAATAAGTATATCCTAAAGCTTGAATGGGGTCCCTTGGAGCAATCCTATAAGTGGGACGAATATGATTTTACTGATCTTGCCGATTTTAAAAACAAGGTCCAGGGGGCTGCATTAATAGAAAACAGCCTTAATCGTTTTAAAGAAATGCGTGCAGATTTAGCCATTAACGACTAAATCTACGCATTTACGGGTGTGTTTTCAGTATGTAGAAACTCTTCAATCTTACGTTTGGCCAATTTATTAAACCTCCAATACATCAATATGGCCGAAATGGTTAACCCTAACGAAAGTGCTATCCAAATCCCCATTCCGCCCATTTCAAGCTTAAATCCTAAGAAATAAGCCAGTGGAATTGCAATTACCCAATAAGCAATAAAGGTGACCAAGGTTGGTATTTTCACATCGCCCATACCTCTCAATGCACCTAAGCCCACCACCTGCGTTCCGTCCGATAATTGAAAGAATGCAGCAACAATCATTAGTCCTGATGCTACACTAATTACCTCTGGATGGTTCATGTAAAACAATGGGAATGCAGTTCGACCAACGATCATCATCACGGCCATTAATCCCATGAAAATCAATACCATATGATACCCAGTTATACCAGCTCTTTGCAACTGTCGGTAGTTTCCTTCTCCCAGCGCATTTCCCACTCGTACCGAGGTTGCTGCACCAATTCCGCTAGCTGCCATATAGGTTGCCGAAGCGATACTGATGGCAATTTGGTGTGCCGATTGGAAATTCGGTCCTAACATTCCCATCATCAGAGCTGCTAATGCAAATGCTCCAATCTCAAAAAAGTATTGAAAAGCGGTTGGAATACCATAATTAATAATTTCCATCGACGATTTCCAGTTTAAGAATTTCGTTTTGGCCTGATGTAAATACGGTTTAAAATTCTTAGATCTTAACACATAAGCCATCATTAATATAGCCATTAAAGTTCTGGAAATAAGGTTAGCAATACCCGCACCTTCAAGTTCTAGTCGAGGTAAACCCCAAGCTCCGTTAATCAATCCGTAGGTTAAAAATACGTTGAATCCATCGGCAATAAGGGTAATGATCATCGCTTGTCTGGTGAAGTTCAAGCCTTCGGCAAATTGCTTAAAGGTTAAGAACAACATCAGCGGTATCATCGAGAATCCAATAATCCTTAAAAATGGTAAGGCTTCTTTTACTACTTCAGCATCCTGACCAAATCGGCTTAGCTGAGAAGAAAGTGCATAGATACCCAGGAACACGATAATCCCTGTGAATATGTTTATCACTAATGAGTTGACCAGGTATTTGCCGCAATTGTCTTTGTTGTTGGCACCAAATTCTCTGGAAATGTGTGGAGTTAAGCCATAGGCTATACCGATACCAAATACCATTAATACCGCAAAAACGCTTATTCCCAATGAACAAGCCGCAAGTTTAATGGGACCAAGGTGGCCAATTAATACCGAGTCGGTGATGTTTACCACCACATGCCCAACCTGACTGATAATTACAGGATAAGCGAGTAAGAATGTTTTTTTAAAGTGTGTTTTTCTAGATTCTAATATCATTTCAGGCAGCTGTATAAAATTCCGTTTTCTCTGTGCTATGCACCCTTATTACGCCCGAAAGTACTAAATTGACCAGTATTCTGGAGGCTCTGCGCCTCGAAATGTTAATTAATTTACAAAATTCCATCAAAGTAATACGTTCGTGTTCGGCTAAATATTCGAGTAGAGCTTTCTCTTTAGAACTAAACTCTATTAAGGCCGACTCACCCTTAGTTTCTTTGCGTAAAACATCAATTACAATTTTACTGGCTAATACACTCTTGTCTTTTACCCTGATGTAAGCCCACCATTTATCGTCTTCGGAAAGTGCATAATGAGGTTTTACATCACTTTCTTCAATTTCAACGGCCAATACAATAGCACCGTCGATGGTATATTCTGTAAATTTGGGTTCTATTTGCGGTCGGCAGTAGTAACTGCCTGCTTTTATGAGTTGGTACTTTTCCTCTTCTTCAGATTTTACTCCTTTAATACTCCCATCGTCCATTACCCCAACTAAAATGATGCCTCCTTTATTATTGGCGAAAGCCACCATTGTTTTTGCAATTTTATGAACATGAGTGATGGTTTTCTTAAAGTCCAACCGAACTCCTTCTCCTTCTAATATCAACTTTTTTATGTTCATCGCCTTACAATACAACTAAAACTAAGGTAATAACGAATATGCTAAACAGATAATATGAATTATCAACAGAAGTTAAAAGCCCGAAAGGGGTTTCTGACTAGCCTTAGTAAGACGTAAGTAAACTTCTGTTTTCGCCAAAACATAGACCTCTTCATCTTTAGATTTATAATGCACTTCATGAGTGAATTTATATTTACCGATGGAATTCAAGGCTTCTTCAGCAGCAAAAATTTGTTCTGGACTGATGTTAAATGATAAATACAAATCCTGATCTGCTGGTCTTAAGTAGTGAATCTCCGCACTCTTTAGCCAGGTTTGCACTTTATATCCTTTTCGTTCGAAAATTTGCCAGTACAAGATGGCATAAAAAGGGTCCGAAGCAGCAAATAATGAGCCGCCAAATATGGTACCATTCATGTTTCTGTTCAGAAAACTCTTCTTTATACGAACTGTACAAGCGGTATAGCCCTTTTCGATGTGTAGTATTCTGATTCTGTTAAAAACAAAGGGGGGATATGCATTTAATAAAAATCGTCCAAAACGTTCAGAAAGAATCATATACAAAAGTAAGAAAGCCTTACCACATTTTTTCTAAAATATCTGCATGGTCTGTTTCACACATCGCATATACTCTTCCTGTTACTCTATTTTTCTTTAGATTCTCTAAAATTTTGTCCTTATCCTCAGGCTTAATATTTACTTGATTTAGTCGGATAGGTGTGCCGATATCAATAAAGAATAACTCTAAACGTTTGATGAATTCTTCGGCTTGTTGTTTTTCATCTCCCTCAGTAATATCAAAAACCATTCTTCCTAAAAAGGCCAGTTTAGACTCAAATTGTGTAGAGAAATGTTTCAACCACGCGGGGAATACAATGGATAGTCCAGCTCCATGCGCCACATCATACATCACACTTAAACTATGTTCAAATAAGTGAGAACCCCAATCGCCATTCCCTTTACCATTCACCAAACTTCCGTTGAGCGCATTGGTAGCTAACCACATGATGTTAGCTCGTGCATCGTAATTTTCTGGTTCTTTTATTACCTGTGGTCCGTATTTAGTTGCGAGTTTAATAATACTTGCGATGTAATAATCAGATAAAGGAGCATCACCTTTGCCGAAGTAAACTTCTAAACAATGAGAGATTAAATCGGCAATTCCGTATGCTGTATAATTTGCAGGAACGGTATAGGTTAAGGTTGGGTCTAGTATCGATAGTTTAGGGAAAATTAGTGGAGAGGAGTATCCCTTCTTGGCTCCAGACGTAGTGTCTTGAAGCACTGTAGAGGAGTTCATCTCCGTGCCCGTGGCCGCTAAAGTTAATATGTTAACGATAGGCAATGCTTTTTCGGGTTTCGCTTTTTGCAAGTAAAAATCCCAAACAGAGTGCTCCACATAATAACCCATGGCTACAGCTTTGGCAGTGTCGATTACCGATCCTCCACCAATAGCAATAACTATATCAGCTGCAAATTCCTTAGCATATTTTACTGCTTCGTCGGCATCTTCATACATGGGGTTCGATTTAATACCTTCATAGGTAATCGATTTTATACCATACATGTTTAAAGAAGAAATTACTCGGGCATATAAACCGCTTTTCTTTGCCGAGCCCTTACCAAGTAGAATAATCGCTTTGGTTCCTAATAAATGTACTTCTGAACCAATTCTATCTACTTCGTTCTTTCCGAAAATAATCTTTGTGGGATTGTGATAGCTAAAGTTCTCCATTTGTCTAATTTAGGCTTTAGACAAATGAATAAGAGATTTGTTTTTTATTTTGAAGAATTTTTGATGTAATATACATTATCAAAATCCATATAACCTCTCGATAAAAGGAGCGTATCGCCAATAAATTCAACATAAGCCGCATAGCCTTCGTTAAATTGTATGCACAGCGCACTGTCGCCTTCCTTCAACTGAAAATCGTTCAAGCCTTTTCTTAATAAGTATTTCCCTTGCTCTACTTCCTTACCATCCTTACGCAATTGGAAAGTTCCATCGGCATTAATATCAAGTTCTTGTGTACATGAGCAAGTATTCGGATTGGTCCATACGCTCGTTCTTCCACAGCAAAATGTTTTTACCCATTTCCATTTCCCAACAACTGCTTGTTCATCCTTTTCTTCAGAACATCCACCTTTAGCAGAAATTAATGAGAAGGCAAGGAGTAGAATGGCATATGTTTTTAATTTCATGATATTTTGTATTTTTCAATCTTGGTATTAAAGGTATTAATTGTTTATGGCTTTAAAAAAATTTATCCTTGTTAAATAATGATGAACGAACAGAAGAACATTAGGAATATTGTGTTAGTGGCTGCACTGGGTTATTTTGTAGATATATATGATTTGGTGCTCTTCAGCATTGTACGTATAAAAAGCCTTAAAGGCATTGGGGTTCCCGATGCTGAACTGATGGAAAAAGGAATTTTCTTAATCAACACCCAGATGATCGGAATGCTTATTGGCGGATTAATTTGGGGAATATTGGGCGATAAAAAAGGTAGGATATCAGTACTCTTTGGTTCTATCTTTTTGTATTCGGCAGCGAACATTGCCAATGCATTTGTTACTTCAGTAGAAGCCTATGCCATTATACGTTTCATAGCAGGAGTGGGACTAGCAGGTGAACTTGGTGCAGGTATTACCTTGGTTTCCGAAAGCATGAGTAAAGAGAAACGCGGTTGGGGTGCAATGATTGTTGCGAGTGTAGGTTTATTAGGAGCAGTAATGGCAGCATTGGTTGGCGACTACAGTACTTGGCAAACAGCATACATTGTAGGAGGAGTATTAGGAATTTTACTCTTGTTGTTGAGAATAGGAGTGCACGAATCGGGCATGTTTAAAAACATAGTACAAGAAGAAATACATCGAGGTGATTTTCTGAGGATATTAAAAGACAAAGACAAATTAAGACGATATGTACAATGTGTATTGATAGGAGTGCCGATATGGTTTTTAGTAGGTATCCCTGTAACGTTTAGTCCAGAGTTTGGCAAAGCCTTAGGTATTGCAACACCCTTAAGTGCAGGCAAAGCCATCATGTTTTGTTATGCTGGTTTAGCCATAGGCGATTTGTTGAGTGGATTTTTGAGTCAGTATTTTCAATCGCGAAAAAAGATATTATTAGGATTTATACTCCTTACATTTTTAAGTATAGTATATGTGATGTATGGGAACATCGCAACTGAAAACGCATGGTACCTGGCATGTGCATTAATGGGAATAGCAGGAGGGTATGTGGCCTTGTTTGTAAGTATTGCATCAGAACAATTCGGCACCAATATAAGAGCAACGGTAACTACTACAGTACCCAATTTTGTGAGAGGATCGGTAGTGCCGGTGACATTAAGTTTCACCGCACTTAAATCTGGATTAGGAATTTTAAACGCAGCCTTTTTAGTAGGAACGGTTACGGTGCTTTTAGCTATATGGTCGGCGAGAGGATTGAAGGAGACGTTTGGGAAGGATTTGAATTATTCCGATTAGTAGCTCGTATTTCGTAACTCGTAGCTCGTAACTCGTAATTGGTAGTCCTGTGTCCTGCGTCCTGCGTCCTGTGTCTTGCGTCCTGCGTCCTGTGTAGAGTTTAAAATAATAGAAAAATGAAGAAAATAATTATTGCAGGTATTGGAGGAGTGGGTGGTTATTTTGGTGGTTTGTTAGCAAAACATTATACTAATAACGAAGAGGTTGAAATTAATTTTGTGGCTAGGGGGGAGCACTTAGAAGCCATTAAAAAAAATGGATTACTAGTGAAGAAAGGCGAAGAGGAATTTATTGCAAAGCCTACACTGGCAACAAACGAACCAGCAGAAATAGGTATAGCCGATTTAATTATCCTATGTACGAAGAGCTACGATTTAGAATCGATACTTGAGCAATTAAAACCTTGTGTAAATAAGGATACTATTTTGCTACCCTTATTAAATGGAGTTGATAGTAGAGCCAGAATTGAGAAGACTTTCCCAGAAAATATGGTGTTAGATGGTTGTGTTTATATTGTATCACGACTAACACAAGCAGGTGTGGTAGAGAATATAGGTAATATTCAAACACTATATTTTGGATTGGATGAGTTGAGGAGTCAGTTATTGTTGGAGTACGAAAAACTTTTTAGAGAGGCGGGCATTGAAGCAAGTTTATCGGAAAATATATCAACACAATTATGGGAGAAATTTATTTTTCTTTCACCAATAGCAACAGCAACAAGTTATTACGACAAGAGTATAGGGGAGTTGTTGTTGGATAATGAAAATATAGAAACCATACTGAAATTAATAACCGAGTTAAAACAGATTGCAGATGCAAATGGAATAGTTATTTCAGAAGATATAACGGAGAAAACACTGAATAAAATAAAGTCATTACCCTATGGTGCTACATCATCACTGCATTCTGACATAAAAAGCAAAAAGCCAAAGAACGAATTAGCAACATTAATAGGATATGTTATTGATTCTGGGAAAAAGTATGGTATTGAAGTACCTGTTTATTCGAGAATACATTCTTCTCTAGTACTCGTACCTCTTAGTTCGTAACTCGTAGCTCGATACAGGTAGTTGGTAGCCCTGTATCATGTGTCTTGAGTCCTGTCCCATCGAGCTACGAACTACGAGGTACGAGTTACGAAAATCCCCAAAATTGGGGATTTTTTCTTACTTTTTTATTCTCTACCTTTCCACTATAATAAACAGTAGACTTCAACCCGAATATTTTCTAATTTTTTTTACTTGAGTAATAAAGTATATAATGTCTCGATAAAGACGATTTTGCTTTACGTTTAATAAGGTGCTTTTCTTCATACGGGTTTATATTTTGTTTGTTAAATTATTTTATATAATAAATTAAACTTATTTAAAAAATAGCTATGCCTAATCTAACTGTAATGTCATGGAACCTTAGGACATTTGGGTCGAATACTCTACCAAATGATATTGCACTCATTGCAAATATTATTCGCCAAAGTAATGCAGATATTGTTTGTATTCAGGAAGTGCAGATAGGTCCAGGAATCCCGAATGTAATAGGAGCACCAATCCACCCCAATATTATGGCAGATTTGAATACTTTACATTTGGCATTAAATGGAATAACTGTAGGGAGTACTTGGAGTTTTGCAGTTACGGGAGCAAATCGTGGAGTAAATCAAAATGGAGGAATGCGTGATGCATACGCTTACTTTTGGCTCGACACACCTACAGGTGTTGCTGGTAAGGCGGGTTCATTTCCTAGGATTACTAATAATTTTACAGATGTTGTAAATGTTTTAGCAGGTAATCCAAACATGAGATGGCCAGGTAGAAGACCAGGTGTTGGAATCTTTCAACTTTGGACAGCACCAGCAGCTTCATTAAACTTGAATATTATATCGTTGCACGCAGGTACACCTGCGAATGGACCTTTTGCTGCTGCTAGTATCGAGTATTTATCCAAATTACCCAGCGTGGGAGGATCTTATCCTGGAGCAGCTGCTATTAATTACAGACCATCTCCTAATACTAATACTTTAGTTGTAGGCGATTTCAATTTTATTGTTAACGGAGGTTATTTCCCTTATAGTGCATTAATGAATGTTAGTGCTCCTAATTTAGTAAGTGGTTATATAATGAATATAGGTAACCCAGGTGCTCCAGTTTTAACCACATATTCTCCAAATCCTCCAAATCCTCCAATTCCTCCAAATCAACCAAATCTGGTAAGTAGTTATGATAACATTTTTTCGCTTTCCAATGCTCCTTATACACCCGCAGTAAATACAGTACCAGTTGGAGCTGGAATACATATTGATTTTATAGCCGCGAGAATTAATGCCTTAATTGCTGCCGGTATGACCCTAGGTAATGCTTATTATAGTTTATATAAAAGACAACACATGCCTAATGGGGCAAGCGACCATTTACCCGTTTGTCAAGATTTTCAAATCAATTAAACCTTGCTAATTATATTTAACAATGGATATCCAGACCTTACATAACAATATTTCACAAGCAGTTACTAACAATTCACTTAGTATAACCACTGCATTGATGAATTCGACCAGCTACACTAATGTTTCTGAACAATATAACATATCCTCTATTCATTGTGGAGATGCTAGTGTAGGAGCAGTCTCTGGGAATCAATTCGAGGTTTCTACCTCCGCAGTAAGTATTTATATAGGCACTGATACTATTAGTGGGTTGCCTGTAAATGCATCAAGTTTAATTTTCTCTATTGAAAATAGCGAGGCTCAACTGACAGTAACCTTTACACTTAATTCTAGTTGGAAACTAAAAGAAAGTTTTAGTTTACTTACAGATACTTTTGTAAATAATTTACCAATCACTTATACTAATCTTGTTTTTTCAAGTCTTAGTCAGTTAATTACAAAAAGTAATACTTGCAACCCTGGATTTTCTATTAAGGGTTCATTGGCCTTGTCAACAAGTGCTTTTGTTACCTTAGAAATTCTTTACCCAGAGATAAATAACATTGCTGTGGGTTTGTACATTGGAAGTTTAAATCCACAAACTAGTGTTCAGCTATTTTCAGACACTCTATCCGATCTTGAAATTTTAAAAGCAAAGTTTATAAATTCTCAAATCTCGGTAACTAGTTTAGATCCTCCTACTGATGAAGAAAATCCAGTACCCTCTATAAATTTCATTACCACATTAGATGTTGGTTTACCGGATAATAATACCATTAAGGTAGTAGGTGCATATCCAATACTTACAAATACTGTAGCATTAAAAGGCTCTTTGAGCTCTCCATTGAGTCTTAGTAAAGGACTAGATGCCTTATCACATCTATTTAGTGATGCCAATTTAACTTCGGTTTTACCTTCTGTATTACAAAATATAGGCAACACAATTGCCTTAAAATCTATCGGTTTAAGTTTTTACTTAAATAATAAAAACTCGTTATTTTCTACCGAAGCAACATTAGTAATTACTAAGTCATTTCAGCTTTTCCCATCGTTATCTATTCTTTCTGTAGAGTCGTTAGAATTTACATGGTATGTATACAATCCTTTCGACAGTAGCAGAAGTATTAATTTCCATTCTATATCAACAGTTAAAATTGGAAATACTTATGAAGTAGATTTAACCATTGGAAAAAATAACAGTGATTATTTTTTGACCATTTCTTCGGTTGAGGGGCAACAATTGTCGTTGCGAACGCTTTTAGATCAATTCAAAGTTCCTGCAGACTTATTCCCTTCGCTTTCTATTTCACAGTTTCAGTTTTTTGCTGATTTGAGTAAAAGCGATTATTTTTTCAGTATAACTCTGAGTGAAAATTGGGAGTTTAAGGATATTGGGATATCGCTTACCGAAGTATTTTTGAGTTGTAATTATACGAAAAGCACCTCGAGTTTCGCTGCGGAAGCATCTGCAACATTTGTTATACCCAATACAGAATCTAAATTTATTCTGGATGGAAAAAAAGATTCTGGATGGGAATTTAGCGGCAGCTATGAAGGAGATTCGATTTCTATGGCACAGCTTCTGTCGGATTTGAACAAAGGCTGGAATATTAATATAGATACTTTTCCTAAGGTGTTTAAGGATATTAGCATATCATCTTTAAACTTTTCAATTAATACAAACACGAATACATTTACCTTCCATATTGAAGGCAGCATTAAAATTCTTGATAATGATTTTAATCTACTGCTCGATATAACCATTCAAAAGATAGATGGTACTTATTATTATAGCTTAGGTGGTCAGTTAGCAGTTGCTGGGGAGTTATTCGAACTTCATATTAGTGACTTAAACGAACAGACAGCCCTATCGGCAAGTTGGAAAGTAGATGGTGGTCAACCTCTAAACATTAATAATATTTTGAGTCAATTAGGCATATCGGCAATTAGTTTACCAAATGATGTGAATTTAGCTCTGACCATGAAAGCTATAAACTTCACTTATGATTCTAAGCAGGTAGCATTACAGCTCACTAATACGGAAGACTTCACTGCAGCATTTGGAACCGAGACAATACAGAACGAGAGGAAATATTACTTTGCAATTGCCTTAGGAGAAGATTATTCTATTAGTAATTTATGTAGTGGTTTAAGTTTTTTTAATGGAATAACCTTTCATAAATTATTTGTAGCCATCTCGGATTTCACAGATGCAAATTTCCAAATCCCATCTACACCTTATAAAGGAATCACTCAAGGTATTGATTTTAGAGCTCAAATGACGATGGCCTCTTCACAAGGAACAACAGGAATTGGGAAGACTGTTAATTTTCTTGGTCAATCTTTTGGAGCGAATACGCTTGATATTGCAATCAACCTAAGTAAAACAGATTTTGAACTTATTGGAACTCTCACAGGTGTTGATATTCCTTTCATCAGTTCAAGCCAAAAAATATTCACTCTTAAAAATATTGGAGTAACAATAAAAACGTCACCAATTACTTTGGAGTTAGACTGCGATGTTAACCTAAATTATAACTTCAAGTCGGAACCTCCTGTAAATGATATTCACATAAAAGGTTCTTTAGCCTTTATAATTCAAGGTGAAAGTGCAACTATTCAAATGAGCATATTTGAGGATACGACAATATCAAAACCACTAGGTATTTCTATATTAACAATTAATAATATTGGTTTTGCAATTGCTGGGGAGGTTGGGCCATTGTCTGGAATCGATTTTACATTACAAGGTAAAATAGCTTTAGGAGACCCTTCTAGTCAGTCGCTAATTCAAGAAACGTTTGGGGCATCAATTGCATTTGAAGATGATATTATCAATATACCATATTTTGAGAGCGATACAACAGGAGATATTACCATAGCTAAAATTTGGAATGCTTGTATTCCTTCTTTACAAGTGCCATCGTTTTTGAATGAAATTGAGATTGATGAGTTAGATTTCTACTTCTGTGATCAGCCAATAACATTGCCTAGCGGACAGAAGGTATCTGTAGGTACTAGTTTTCTTGCTGCCTTTTCTTTATGGAACTTTCATACATTTTGTAACCTAGTAATTAGTTCAGCAAAAATTGCAGGGAAGTTAGAAATGGATCCATTGGATTTAAAAATTAATAATGTTACCCTATTAACAATTAAGGGAAATGGACAAGGCGATCCTAAATATAACATCAAACCAGGTGGTGCTGAAATTAGTTTCGATACCAGCAAAACATCATTTGATGCAACATTAGTTGCTACTTTTTTAGGATTAGAAGAAAGTGTGAATGCGTCGTTAAATGATAATGGATTTAGCTTTTCCCTACAATCTAATTTATTAGTGGATGCTGCCTTTTCATGTACATTAAAAGATAAGGAATATTTTTCTGCGAGTTTTAATTACGGTCCTGATTTTACAGTACAACTACCTACAAAACTAGGGCACGAACTCGGGTCTATTCACATACATGATACCATTAATGCGGGCTTGACGTTGAGTGTTAAAACTACCGATATAAATTTCAGTTGTTTTGGTGGCTTTAATATTCAAGATATACCCTTCGAGTTTGGCCCTTATAATTTAGATATTAACATTACAACGGTATCGGAATTACTAAGTTCAATTGAAGAATACATCATAAATAATCCTGCTGAAGTATTTAAAAAGTTGCTTGAAGATGGTGAAGTTTGGGCTAATTTAGTTAAAGATGGAATTATTACAGGTGTAAAAGATATTGCTAAGGTGCTTAAAGATGCATTTGGTTATGGAGAAAGTGAATTAACTAAATTGCTGAATAGTCTAGGTTATGACGCCAGTTATATTGCAAATGCATTGAAGGATTTATTTGGCTCCAACGAAAACGAGATTGCTTCTTATTTAGCTGCTTTCTTTACTGGAGGTCCAATAGCTGTAGCATTAAAAGCCTTAGGGTATGGACCTGATGCCATTGCAGGAGCACTACATTCGGTAAGTGAAGATGCTAAGGACATAGCAAAATCAATGATGGAAGCTGGTTATGGGGCAGAAGTAATTGGAGCAGCACTGTACGGAATTTCATATGGCATTGATGCAATCACAGAAGCGTTAAAATTCATCGACATTGGAGCACAAGAAATTGTAGGTGTGTTGAAAATTATAGGTTTTGGGGTTGAAGATGTAGTTAATAGTGTAGGTAAATTTTTCACCGATATTTTGCCTGATACATTTAATGATATATTGCAAGGTGCTGGCTATGCTGTTGAAGCTATAGCCTCAGCTTTTGAAACTATAGGTGGTGCCTTTGCCGATTTTGCATCGTCAGTTTGGGATACTGCTAAAGAAATATTTGATCCAACAGAATGGTAATATTATGGAAGAAACTAATTTTCAAAGAATACAAAGACAATATCCGAAAAATGGATTTGTTCTATTCGCAACCAAAATGGGCGACCCTGAATTTCGCAAGGTAAATGGGCCATCAATCTCATTGATTATTCCAGGTAATTTTTCAGAATTAGTTAGTTCTGCAAAACTGCTGGGTTTTGACTTTTCTGAAGACGATGTTAAAGAAATCTTATCCCAAATAAATGAGGCTGATTTAAAAAAGAAGAAGCTGCCGGAAAAAAGTATTAAATTCATGTGCGATTGGATTAATAAAAGCAAATGAAATATATGATGGATGAATCATGGCAAAAATTCTCTGAAAAAATAGGTAAAAGCCTGCATCTCGCTTTTGAATGGTCAATAAAAATTCAAGAGAATAGCGTAGTTGAGCGAGAAAAGGTTTTATGTTGGATTAGAAATAGAGAAATAAATGCCCATGAGGAAATTAATTTTATCCGATCTCTCCATCCTAACAATGAATACTTTAATTCTCTAAGCAACCAAGAGATTAAAAATGTTGGTTTCTGCCTGAGTCAGCATGACGATTCGCTTTACATTCATTCTGTTGATCAGCTCAAAAAAGATAAGTATATCGCTTTTAAACAGGATCAACAGCAGACGTATGAATTTCATTATCTCCCTTGTACTCCTGATGGATTATATCCTGAAAATGTTCTCAAGGGTTTTCAAAAAGAACTATATAATAAATTATTAAATAACGATGAGGTAAGGGCCTTAAGTGGATTTTGGCTGCGCAAAGAAGGGGATACGATTCAGCAAATTAGCCTTTTGTTACCGCATAGACCTACAATAAGGTCTATATTACACTACTTTCCTAAACATACTCAAGAAAAATTAGCAGAACATCGTAATTATTTACTGAAATATATCGCTTTTAATAATGACGATAGTTTTACGCTATATTTTTCAGCAAAAATTAATCATTTCCCAAAAACTTTTGATGAAGTAAAACAAGCTGTGAATATTGCCTCAATAGAAGAACGCGATAAATTATTTGCACTTACAAAGAATATCTCACCGGGCACTAATCGTCATTATGTTAGTATGGATGATTTTTATAGCACTGTAGATATTGAATCATGGAAAAAACTTTTAGGCCCTCAGTTATTTTATCATTTCGGATTATTTCAGCCTAAAGAAAGCATCGAAAATATTTGGGATGATTCTCCCTTTGTACGTGGAATGGTAGATATCTGTCAACACATCAATCAAAATGAGAAGGTATACGACCTTGGCTGTGGTTATGGCGCAGTTTCTAAATATCTTATTGAAGAAAAAAATTGTGATGTTTTGGCAGCTACAATAAGCAAGTCGCAATTTCAGTATTGTGGCTCCCTTGGAATTAAAACTCGTTATGCAGATATGGAATCTACATATCCTCCAGGCATATTTGATACAATACTTCTGTATGAAAGCTTTGAACATGTAATGAATAAACCTGCTCTTTTAAAAAAATTACAACGATTCACCAAGAAGCTGATTATACGCACTAGCACTTCCGAAACAGGGAAGCATAATATTGTTTATGGTGGTTCAATGAATTTAGTACGATCAGATTACATTGTTAATTTGCTTGTCAAATTAGGGTATAAGGTTAAGTTAGTGGTGGATAGAAGAGACGAAACTAAACAAACCTTTGAAATATGGAAAAAACGTTTAGATGCAGTAGAAATAGTAAACGATAATAATTACGATGAGTTTAAGAAGTTTGTAGATAATGCACTCTTCAACCTCGATGAATGGCAACTCAACCACCGTTTAATAGATATTGTTGCCTATACTTAGAATCATATTTATGTTATAAAATATTTTTAAAATAAAGATATGTTATTGGAAAATTTAAAGAAGTTAGTTAATGATATATTGTCGAATGAAGTTTTTAAAGACGTAGACAAAAGTGCATTATTCAAAAAATACAAACTCTCAGAGGATAAGTTTTCTATCCATGAGTTTAGTAGTTCCTCATGTGCACCTGTCACAACATCTTCAAACGAAATTTCAATTATTCCTGATGAAGGATTAATCATTAATAAACCAGGAATATATACAATTACTCAAGACATTAACTGGACGCCCAATACAGAGGCATGCTCAGCAATTAGGATTGCCTGCGACAATGTTATACTTGACATGAACGGTTGCTGTATATCTGCACAAATGAAAGATAGTAACAAAAAGATTTCAGGAATAATTATTAAGAATGGAGAGAGTATTAGGAATATAACCATACTTAATGGTAAAATAAAAGACATGTGTATTTCGGGAATATCAGCGTCATTTGCAAGTAATCTAACAATAGATAAGCTAGTAATTGAAGGATTAAGTTTGATGGAATCCATAGGAGGTAGTCCAAGTATGGCAGGTATAATGGTAGATCATTCATCGAATATCAATATCTATAATTGCAGTATAACAAACATCATCGTTAAAGCAGGCTCAAGTGCAGGTATTCAATTATTGTACTCCAACTCAGGAATTATTTCAGCTTGTTCGATAGACTCTATTCACAATAATGCAGGCTCAGCGCAAGGGTATAGTTATATGTATTGTGAAGGCATTACAACACTGAATTGTAAGGTATCGAATTTGGAATCGAAATTCAGCAGCACAGATGTGGCCGTTGGACATACCGTTATAGGATTTATAGCCATAATGTGTAAAGGTTTAATTTATGATACCTGTACCTCAACAGATTTTAAAGGGTGTTGCGATGATTGTCATGGCATGTCGATATTCTTAGTAATGAATGTTCTTGTGTCTAATTTTTATGCCTGCGATATTACTGACGGCATTCCAAGCGGAGGAGCAAAGGCAACAGGATTAGAAATTTATGGAGTTTCGGTAAAAGTATCGAACTCATTAGTAAGAAACATCAAAGCAATCAATCCAAAAGATAAACAAAGCGCAGGATTTAGTGCAGCAGGAATGGGAATTAATTTCAGCGACTGTATAGCCGAAAATGTAACGCTAACCGATTCTAATGGAATGCAGAGCGAGGCACTAGGTTATGCAGTAGGATTTGGTTGGGCACCAGATCCAAGGCCAGTGCTAAATACATTACCCGCATTAAATGTTTCATATCTAAGATGTATTTCGAACGACTGTGAGGTTGCATTCGATACGTGGAATCATGTAAATTCTTTTTGGACCGATATAGATACCGGAAACTGCCTTCAAAAAATATTAGTACAACCAGGCGCTAAACGATACCTATCTGCAGACAAGTGCTCGGAATGCGACCCACCAATAATAAATCAAGAATTAATAAATTTCGAACGCGGAAATGTGTATTAATGATTTATTTCCAGAAAATTCAAGACAAAATTTAAACGGATCACTAGATCACAACTATAATATTGATATATCACATTGTAATTGATTATTAAAGATGTTTGATAAGGTTTTTATAAGCTACGCAAAGGAGGACATAGGCACAGCCGAAAAGTTATTTGACTTTTTGAAGTCGTATGGTTATGAACCTTGGCTCGATAAGAAAAAGTTACTTCCTGGACAAGATTGGAATACGGAAATAAGATTAGCATTAAAAAAGGCAGACTTTATAGTTCTCTTATTATCTAAGACCTCTGTTACAAAAAGAGGTTTTGTTCAGCGAGAATTTAAACTAGCATTAGAATATTGTGAAGAGAAGCTTGATTCAGACATATACATTATTCCTTGTAAAATAGACGATTGTGGAGTTCCAGACAAACTTTCCAAATTTCAATGGATTGAATTAGAAAGTCCAGGTTCATTTGAACTCATCCTAAATTCTCTAAATCATCAGAGAAAAATATATGAAGACCATGAACGAATTCAGATAGCGTCTAATACGATATTTGAATTTAATGAAACTGTAATCAAAAAAGTTATATCAGGCAAACCCAAAAGCAACATAGACATTGTTTATCCCAAATTTGTTGATACCAAAAATGAGGACTTACGTATACTAAACACTTTTATTGAATACATAGCGTATAAAAATTATAGTGATTTTTTTCACCCATTTGAAGGATTGTTTGAGGAAAATACTAACGAAGATTACATCTTCCCCGACAATGAACTACAATTAAGTTATAAAATAGAACTTCTAACTAAAAATTTTATTAGCTATACAATTTTCACATATAGCTATACAGGTGGTGCACACGGGCATTATGGAACATATGGTTTTAATTATAGCTTGAATCCACTTATTGAATTTAAATTAGACACATTATTAGACCATCAAACCGAAACATTACAAACACTTCAAACGCTTTGTAGAGAAAAACTTTTAAAGAAAGCGAAAGATGAGTTTGGTATTGACAAAGAACAAGATTTTTTCCTCTTTGATAATCCATTGGATCTAGAATGGGAAACCTTTAATAATTTTTATCTTATCAAAGACAGTTTTGTGATCATTTTCAATATATATGAAATTACGGCTTTCGCATTGGGGCAACACGAAGTAGAAATAAAATTTGAAGAATTAATTTCTAAACACAGTAATTTAGAAACATTGAAAAAGGTAAAACAACTATTAGCAGAGAAATAAAAACTGCCTTTTATACAGGTTTTTTACGGTAGGTGTGTAACGTATATGCTTGAGATTTTGTACTATTATTTACTTTTTTCACCTCTGCAGCCCCTTGTTTTGTTATTCTTAGTAAAATTCTTTTGTCCCGTGTGTAGTGTGCTATATTCCATCAATCGAGTTACGAACTACGAGCTAGAATATCCCCAATTTTGGGGATTTTTTCTTTCTTTTTTATTCCCGAACTTGCCTTTAGCTAGTAAACAATAGGAATATACCCGAATCTGTTTTTGGGATATTATAGGTTTTAATAGGAAAAAGTGGTTGGTAAAAGATTACCAATTCACTCTTTGCATTTATATGTTTGGTATATTATATATAGAATTAATATTTCTGAAATACAGCGATTCGGGGTGGATTTGTGAAATATTGTAGCGGGTATGAAGGAGTTATGCACAATTATTAAATGACAGACAAATGAACGAATTTATTTTAGGAGTAGTCAGCTCAATTGCAGCGACAATTTTAATTTTTATTTTCAGACACCAAGTTAGCTATATAATTAATATCATATTCTTTAAAGTATATCCAGATTTAAGTGGAGAGTATAACGTATATATTTATGACTTGGCTTCTGACGATGAAATTGAAATTGAAGAGAGTGAGGAAGAACATGGAGAAGAAAGTATTATTGTACCGCCGACACATCCATTATCTAATGCCTCGAACACAGACCTAATTCATTATCTTAAGGATAATGATGAAGAACCATTCATGACGGCAACAATTAAACAATTTGCCTACAAATTAGAGGGAAGTATTACATCGCTTGTAAAAGGACAGATAGTAGAAAGCGAAAAATTCAAAGGACGCGTAACCCCAAGCCGTGTGGTACTTTTAAACACCGAGACAATTACCCCTGAACATCATAATTTTGGAACCTATTTATTAAGACTAACACCTAACAATAAAATAATGAAAGGTTCTCGAAACTATCTCTGTACAGAATGTGGCGAAGTTGGAAATTCATATGTTATGTTTGAGAAAATTAAATAACACTGCCCAACTCTGGTTTTGCGCTAGTGGGCGGACAGTCCAAATATAGAGATTTGATTAATTAATAGATGTTGGTGCTGGCAGACAGTTTATGGTTTCAAAGCGCACCAACACAAAACCCAGAACATTTAGGCGGTATATATTACAATGTCAAAGTTTTATCTAGACCACACAGAATTTAAAGTTGATACTGAATCTTCGGTAAAAGATACAATAGTCATGGGTGGACTTTTGATCAGAGCAGAGGAAGAAATGAAATTAACTTCAATAATTAGAGAAATCAAGAGTAGGTATTTCAATCCAGATCTTCCCCTCAAATTCAATATGCGAGATCTGAGGAAGAAATACGAAGAACATAATTTAGTTGCCGAATTCGAGTCCTTCATGAGAGATTCGGCTAAATGGCGCAAGGAACTTTTTGAACGGTCACTTGAAATCGACTACACAATTATTATATCTGTAATTAAGCATTACCAACCAGACAAAAAGGAAAAGGTAATTGATAAGCATGATATCATTGGTTATGCATTTAATAATGTCCTAATGCGAACAGCTTTAGAAGTGAAAGAAATGAAATCTGATTTCGCTCAAGTTATTGTAGATTGGCCTGATGGAAACAATCCGAAGCCTTATAATAATGAGTATTATTATGCTTTTTGGCGAGGAAAGACACCTACTGGTCAGGATTATTACTCTGGTACTCTCAAGAGCGTAGGGTTTCATGATACAGTACTTTTTGCTTCGATGAATCATTCAAATATGCTCCAATTTGCAGATTTGCTTATTGGCTCTATGCGTGATTTCCTTTCTTGCAGTCTTGAGGAACGCGAATATGCAATCGGAAAAGAATTGACAGAAATCGTTTTGAAAAAGGTTCGAGGATTCCCGAAGAAAATGACCTACGGTCTGTCAATCTCTTCAGGAAATCACGATCTTAAGAGTAGAATAATAGAAATTCTGAGGAAATACACCGACTAACACGAGTTTAGTATCAGGCGGTCTGACCTTGATAAATAGAGGCAGAATTTACAAACTTTAGGCTTTGTATATCTATTAATGTGAAATACTCGTTGATAGTTTTATGATCAACACCATAATACATAACCCTTATAGGCTATTCAACCCCGGAAAAATTATTATTAAAACAGACAAATTAAAAAATCAACACAATGACAATAAAATCTAAACAACTTTTCATCATCATTGGTGACGACAAAACAGGTAAAACTACTCTTCAAAAACTGCTAATTGATAGGCTTTGTGGATATGGTTACGGTCGTTTACCTGTTAACAAACAATTTGATATCAACCATCCAGAAATCAAACGAAAGTATCAAAACATTTCTTTTGGTAATAGAAGCTATCAAGAAAAAATAATCGACTATGAAACAGTTGATAATTATTTTCAAAATCATTTTAAACCAGCGGACATCGCTTTCATTTCTTCACATTTAGTTCTTTCTGATGTTCAACAAATGATAACTAATGGCAGAAATATGTTTTATAATGTAAATGGAATTTTTTGGACAAATTCTATTGCAATTAACGGTGTAGCAAATGCTCAGATTTCAGCACTTGACTGGAACGAAAGGTTTGTAATAACAAATACACATTCAGATAATGAAGAAGCAATTCAACAACAACTGGAGTTAATCGCAGACAGTATAGTTGCCTTACTAATTAACAGGACTTCAATTTCATAATATGGTTTTTCAATAAAATATTATTTGTTATCATGTTCAACCGATAGCTAGACTTTATCTACTAGTCTTTTTTTTACATTCCCCAAACAATTTCCCCTTCCTCAAACTCTCTCAAACGTTCTTTTTCGGCTATCTTCGCATCATTTAAATGATGTACCAAGCACTACTATATTCACATTCCATTTTTCGTTGGTTGGTATTGGCTAGCTTAGTGTTGGCTATAGTTTGTGCCTATAGGGGATACTTCCGAAAAATACTTTTTAGCAAAACCGATAACGCCATCAGGCATTGGACCGCTACCATTGCTCATATTCAACTAGTCATTGGGATGATCTTGTATACTCAAAGTCCTATCATTAAGTTTTATTGGAAAAGCAACAAAGGGGAGGAGACTCCTTTCGATTTAACTTTCTTTAGTATACTCCATCTTTTGTTGATGCTTATGGCCATTGTATTCATCACTATTGGCTCAGCATTAGCGAAACGCAAAACCAACGACGCTGAAAAATTTAAAACCATGTTGATTTGGTTTTCTATTGCGCTCCTCATTATTTTTATCGCCATACCTTGGCCTTTTTCACCATTAGCAAACAGACCTTACCTCAGATAATATGATACATCTATTCAAAACAAAAGTCGGCCGCTTACGCATTATTGCTTTCTTAGAAGGAATCTCCTTACTCATCCTCGTATTTGTTGGAGTTCCTTTGAAATATTTCTTAAACAAACCCGAACTCACCCAAACCGTTGGACCTATTCATGGAGCTTTGTTTTTACTCTTCGTATTCAACACCCTAAGCGTAGGCATCGAACAACACTGGAAATTCACCACCACCACCTGGAAAGTAATCCTAGCAAGCTTTATTCCTTTCGGTACTTTTTATATCGATAATACGATTTTGAGGAAAATTTAGTAGGACTTGGGACGCAAGACGCAGGACACAAGACGGTCCCTGAGCGGAGCCGAAGGGACCGCTTCGCTTTGATGAACGTCTAGCACTGCAAATCACACGAGCCACGAGCATACGAGCACACGAGCATACGAGCACACGAGCACACGAGCACACGAGCATACGAGCACACGAGCACACGTTAGAGTCACTAGTCACTAGTCACTAGTCACCAGCTACTTCTTGGGAAGGCCCCACTTCTCCACCAACTCCGCATTAAGTCCGCCTTCTTTTGCATTGGGTTTTCCTTTGCCGGTAGTGATGAGATGGAATAAACTGCCCTGAATATAACTCGTCCATGCATCTTCGCATACATTATAACATTCGTATTCGGGTACCAAGCCTTCGTGTGTGAATTTAATTTTGGTTTTTCCGTTTTCAGTGCTGAGCTCGAAAATGAGTTTAGTATTTACCCATTCCGTTTTATCGCTTGTGAAATTAAATTCGTTTTCTGTTACTAAGTATACCAACTTACTATGTGGTATCGCTTCAATAAGTTTTACCTTACACAAATGCACATCTTTGTAGTGGTAAAAGAATGTTCCTTGGAGTTCATCCGTTGGGCCTTGTATTTCTTCCGACCACCATGCTCTGAAATTTTGGATGGCTTCGTAAGCCTTGTCGACTGGTTGTTCTACTAAAATCGTAGTGTTAAAATTGTTGTTGTTATTCATAGTGTTTTTTTATAAATTAATTAATGGGTGTAATTTGTTTTCTAAGTATTGTGTCCAAGCAGGAGCACATGCTTCATAACATTCGCATACCGTATTCAAGCCTTCATGAGTAAAGATCACTTGCGTTTTTCCTTGCTGTTCCGAAATTTCGAATATCAACTTACTGCCAGTCCATTCCTCTTTATGCTCCAAAAAACTGAGCTCACTTTCGATGACCAACCAAACGATCTTTTTATGAGGTACTAATTCTACGAGCTTTTGCTTACTGTAATGTAATCCTTCTCCCGCACGGAAGCTAAACTCGTCGTGGAGCTGTTCCGATTTACCGCTAAACTCTTCAGAAAAATATCCCGACCACCAATCGCTCACTTTTAGTATCGTACGAAAAACATATTCAGGTGTTTGATTACTTTCTAGGATTAAATTGAAATGTGTTGTTGTCATAGTTGCTTTTGTTTGATGTTTTACAAAGCTATGGTCTAAAGTCATTTGCTCGAATGTGCGAAATGGACATTCTAAGGGGTTGATTTGGACAAGTATATTTTTTACCTTGCCCAAAAGTTTTGGCATGAAACACCTCAGTATATTAGTCCCGGAAGGGCAGAACAACCTCAGCAGCATTGTAGGTGCCTTCAAAATTTTCAATAGAGCGAATTCCTATTGGAAAGAAAAATACGGTGAAGAACCATTTAAAGTTGAACTGGTGGGATTATCAAAGAGAGTTGATTTTCACCAAGGAATGTTTAGCGTAAACCTCAACAAACATATTAACGATATTGAACAAACCAATCTTATTGTTATACCATCGTTAAATCATAACTATCAAATGGCGATAGAAGGAAACGGACCGATTATCGAATGGATAGAACAACAATACCACAAAGGAGCAGAGGTAGCCAGTATTTGTACGGGAGCATTTTTATTGGCCACTACGGGTTTGCTCAACGGTAAAGTGTGTTCTACACATTGGGCTTTCGAAGAGCAATTGCAACAACTCTTTCCGAACATAAAAGTAGAAACCGACCGATTGATTACACACGAAGATGGAATATACACTAATGGAGGAGCTTACTCTTTTCTCAACCTCATCCTTTATTTAATAGAAAAGCATTATGACCGACAAGCGGCTATTTTCTGTTCCAAGGTTTTTCAAATTGAGTTGGATAGGCATAGTCAATCGGAATTCATCATTTTTAAAGGACAAAAAAAGCATAACGACGAAGTGGTGATTCAAGCACAAATGGAGTTGGAGAACAGCTTACAAGCCAAAGTATCGGTAGAAGAATTAGCGAATAAATTTGCCATCAGCAGGAGAAATTTCGACCGACGATTTATCAAAGCAACAGGAAATACACCACTCGAATATGCGCAACGAGTGAAAATGGAAGCCGCAAAAAAAGCCTTCGAAAGCACCCGAAAATCAATCAACGAAGTAATGTACGAAGTAGGCTACACCGACACCAAAGCCTTCCGAGAAGTATTCAAAAAACTAACAGGATTATCACCTTCGGATTACAGGACTAAGTACAATAAGCACACAGAATCTTAGGGTTTAATATTGTGCTTTTTTACTTACTTTTGCCACTAGTGACTGGTGGCTAGTGAATAGTGACTGGTAAGTTTAATATACTAGTAACTCACTAGTCACCAGTCACCATTCACTAGTCACTAGAAATGGACAAACAAGTAATAAGCACCTGGTTCAAAGGTCTTCAAGATAGAATATGTAAAGCAGTAGAAGAGGCAGATGGGAAGGGTAAATTCCAGGAAGAGCTTTGGGAGCATCAGGAGCATGGGGGTGGAAGAACCAGAATATTGCAGCATGGAAACATTTTAGCGAAGGCTGGAGTGAATTTCTCGGGGGTGGGTGGTACATTGAGCCCAAACATCTTGAATGCACTTAAATTGACCGAAAATGAATTTTATGCTACGGGCGTATCTATTGTGATGCATCCGATAAGTCCGATGGTGCCCATCATTCACATGAACGTACGTTATTTTGAAACACCAGAAGAATATTGGTTTGGAGGGGGTATCGATTTAACACCACATTATGTAAATGAAGCCGATGCAAAATTCTTTCATCAATCCTTAAAAGAGGTTTGCGATAAAACGGATGAGAGCTATTACCCAAGGTTTAAGAATTGGGCCGACGATTATTTTTTCAACATACATAGAAACGAAACCCGAGGTATCGGAGGTATATTTTTCGATCGCTTAAACGAACAACGTGAACAGAAGAGCAAAGCCGAGCTATGGAATTTTGTGCAGCAGGTAGGAGACAGCTTCGCTGGAATTTATACACAGCTCATGACTAAAAATGCAGAACTTCCATACCACGAAAATCATCAAAAATGGCAAGCCTTAAGAAGGGGTAGGTATGTGGAGTTTAATTTGGTATACGATAAGGGTACAAAATTCGGCTTCGATACTGGTGGTAGAACCGAGTCGATTCTGATGTCGATGCCGCCTCAAGCCCAATGGGAATATAAGTTTCAGGCAGTTCCGGACTCCGAAGAAGAGAAGACCTTGAACTACTTAAAAAAGGGCATTTCTTGGCTGTAAAATTTTATTCTTAACTTTTCCACAATCTTAATAAAACACTAGCTTTTTGTTACCTTTACGAGGTTATAAATATTAGTAAATAGAGATGTCAGAAAACGATAGAATTATCCCGATTAACATTGAAGAAGAAATGAAGGCCGCTTACATCGATTATTCGATGTCGGTAATTGTTTCTCGTGCCTTACCAGATGTACGTGATGGATTAAAACCGGTGCACAGAAGAGTGCTATACGGAATGTTAGATTTAGGGGTAACCAGTGGAAAGCCCTTTAAAAAATCAGCGAGAATTGTAGGGGAAGTATTAGGTAAGTATCACCCACATGGTGATGCCTCAGTTTATGATACCATGGTGCGTATGGCCCAAGACTGGTCGTTACGCTACATGATGGTGGATGGCCAAGGTAACTTTGGCTCTATAGATGGCGATAGCCCTGCGGCTATGCGTTATACCGAAGCACGCTTAACCAAAGTGGCGGAGGAGATGTTGAACGACATCAACAAAAATACAGTAGATTTTCAGTTAAACTTCGACGATTCCTTAGAAGAACCAACCGTATTACCAGCTAAAATTCCAAATTTATTGGTAAACGGTACTTCAGGTATTGCCGTGGGTATGGCCACCAATATGGCTCCTCATAACCTTAGAGAGGTTATTGATGGGATAAATGCATACATCGACAACAGAGAGATTGAAATCTCTGAATTAATGAAATATGTAAAAGCACCAGATTTCCCTACTGGTGGTATTATTTATGGTTATGATGGAATAAAAGACGCTTACCATACGGGTAGAGGTCGTGTAGTAATGCGCGCTAAAGCCGAAATAGAAACCTATGGAAATGATCGTGAGCGTATTATCGTTACCGAGATTCCATACCAGGTGAATAAAGCGAACATGATTGAGCGTACTGCTGAATTGGTGAACGAGAAAAAATTAGAAGGAATTTCGGATATCAGAGATGAGTCGGATAGAGATGGGATGCGTGTAGTTTACGAGATTAAACGTGATGCTAACGCAGGTGTGGTATTAAATAATTTATATAAATATACTGCGCTACAAACCTCATTTTCAATCAATAGTATCGCTTTAGTTAAAGGTCGTCCAATGATGTTAAATCTTAAAGATTTAATCCATCATTTTGTGGATCACCGTCATGATGTGGTAGTTCGCAGAACTAAATTCGAACTCGACGAAGCAGAGAAAAGAGCACATATCTTACAAGGTTTATTAATTGCTCTCGATCATTTAGATGAAGTGATTGCCTTAATCAGAAATTCAAAAACTCCAGAAGAAGCTCGTGAAGGCTTAATGGAGAAATTCGGATTATCTGAAATACAAGCGAGAGCAATCCTCGAAATGCGTTTAAGAGTATTAACCGGATTAGAGCGTGATAAGATAAAAGCAGAATACGAAGAATTAATGGCCTTAATTGAGCGCTTAAAAGCGATTTTGGCTGATGAAGGTATTCGTATGCAGATTATTAAAGATGAATTAGCAGATATCAGAGAGCGTTTTGGCGATGATCGTCGTTCTGAAATTGTGTATGCCGGTGGTGATTTCCGCATGGAAGACATGATTGAGAACGAAGAGGTGGTTATTACGGTTTCTAATGCAGGTTATATCAAACGTACCGCATTATCGGAATACAGAGTACAAGGAAGAGGTGGTAAAGGTTCTATGGGAAGTAATTCTCGTGAAGAAGACTTTATCGAACACCTATTTATTGCTTCTACACATAATTACATCCTATTCTTTACCGAATTAGGAAGATGTTATTGGTTAAAAGTTTACGAAATACCAGAAGGAACACGTACTTCTAAAGGAAGGGCGATTCAAAACTTGGTTAACATAAGTAAAGAAGACAGGGTTAAATCGGTGATTAACGTGACCAATTTAACTGATGAAGAGTACTTGAAAAACAACTACATCATTATGTGTACTAAGAATGGTACCATTAAGAAAACCTTGTTGGATGCTTATTCTAACCCAAGAGTAACGGGTATTAATGCCATCAACATCAATGAAGGGGATCAATTACTTGACGTATTGTTGACAAATGGAACATCAGAAATACTCATGGCATTACGTTCTGGAAGAGCAATTCGCTTTAACGAAAGTACTGTTCGTCCGATGGGAAGAACCGCTACTGGAGTAAGAGGAGTTACCTTAGCCCATGCGAAAGATGAGGTAGTAGGTATGATTGCGATTAACGATCCAGAGACCACAATATTAGTAGTTTCTGAAAAAGGATACGGAAAACGTTCTGATATTGAAGACTATAGAGTAACCAACAGAGGCGGTAAAGGGGTGAAAACTATCCAAGTAACCGACAAAACTGGTGAACTTATCGGTATTAAAGACGTAAAAGAAACCGATCATTTAATGATCATCAACAAATCGGGCTTAACCATAAGAATGGAAGTTTCAGACTTAAGAGTTATGGGTAGAGCTACTCAAGGAGTTCGATTGATTAAATTAAATGATGATGATGCAATTGCTTCAATAGCGAAAATTGAAGATGTTAAAGAGGATGAATTAAGTGCGGAATCGGATGTTGATAACACTTCAAGTGAAGATACACAAAGTGATAATAATCAAGAAGATAACAATACTAATTTAGAGGAATAATTTAACAGAAATAATATGAAAAAGTTAAGTTTGCTGATCATACTAGCTAGCTTCGCCTGGGGTGTGAAAGCACAAAATGCAGAGGTATTAAATGCCTTCAATTATCACAAGTTTAAGGAATTTGATAAGGCCAAAATCTCTATTGATAAGGCAATATTGGACCCTAAAACAGGGATAAGTGCAAAAACATGGTACTACAGAGGTTTAATTTATCAAGATATTGAAGAGAGTTTAGAAGCGAGTGTAAAAGCTGTAGACACACAATCTCTTGATAAAGCCATCGAATCGTATATTAAAGCTTTAGAATATGATACTAAAAAGTCTTATTCAGAGGATATTAAGAAAAGATTGCCATACCTTCAAAACAGGTATGTAAACAAAGGTGTGGATAAGTACAAACAGAAAAAGTACCAAGAAGCAGCTGATTTATTCTTAAAATCAGCTTCAATCTCGGAGAAAGTTTACAGTAAAATCGATACCAACCTTATTTTCAACGCGGCTTTAGCATCAATAAATGCTAAAAACTTAGGTCAACAAAAAGAATTATTGTCGCGTTTAGTAGATTTAAAATACCCAGATGCTGAGATTTATCGCTCATTAGCAAATGTATACTTCGCTGAAAAAGACACTACTAAAGGATTAGATTACATTGCTCAAGGTAGAAAGACCTTCCCGAACAACAACACCTTAATGATTGATGAATTAAACATCTACATGGCTAGGGGACAGTCGAAACAAATGATTTCTAAAATGGAAGAAGCAGCTCGTGCCGATTCTACTAATAAAACCCTTTGGTTTGCTTTAGGAACCACTTACGACAATATGGGTAAGAAAAAAGAAGCTGAAGTAGCGTATAAAAAAGCCTTATCTATAGACGAGTCGTATTTCGATGCTTTATATAACTTAGGAGCGATGCACTATAATGCTGGCGTAGAGGTTTATAACAAAGTAAAAGACTTGCCTATTAGCAAAGAGAAAGAGTACAATGCAGGAAAAGCAAAATATGTAGCTTCTTTTAACAAGTCGTTGCCATATTTAGAAAAAGCGCTTGATTTACAACCTAATGATGTTAATACTTTATTGTCATTAAAAGAGGTATATGCAAAGCTGGATAACTTTACTAAATCAGCTGAAATGAAGAAACGTATTGAAGCTATTAAGAAAAAATAGCTAAGACATTTAGTTTGCAAGTGCTTTATATAACACAAGTATTTAATAAAAAGCTATTGAGAGCATTCTCAATAGCTTTTTTATTGTGCATTTCTCCGGTTTTGCTGTTCGCACAAAAAGAAAGCGATTTCTGCACCAAAAGCAGTAAACTGAGCTATATCATCAATAAACTCCATTATAATCCTCCAAAAGCCGATTCAGCGTTTTTAAAACAAGTTGTCGAAGCCTTTTTATTCTCCATAGATGGTCAGGGAATCATTTTGTATCAAAAAGATATTAATGAAATAGACAAAATTCGGGCTTCTGAGAAGAACACAGAACAAGCCTATTGTAAGATCTATGAGTATACGAATAGCATATACAAAAGGAGGCTTTTAGAAACGGATAGCTTGATTTTGGGGACTAAAACCAATGAGCAGAAATGGATAAATGCTCAGCATTTAAACATTAATGAACAGTTTACCAGAAATTACCCCATTGCTACTAAGGATAAAATCGAGAGAGTAAATACCTGGTACAAATGGTATTTCTTAAGGCAATTGGATATAAAAGAAAAGCTTTTAACAGGAAATGAATGGGATAAAAACAGTGATTTAAGAGCTGTGGCCAGCAATAACCTTAGGAAAAATGTGAAGAGAAGGTTGGATAATCCAAATGGAGTTTCAGCATATTTAGAAGAGAATCTCTTAGAGGCTATTGCCCAAAGCTGCGATCCACATAGTAATTACTTTACTCCAGTATCTAAAAAGCAGTTCAATGAGTCGCTATCAACAATGGTAGAGAAATTCGGGATATCCTTTTTTGATAACGAATCGGATGTAATAGAAATAGGTTCCATTGCACCAGGGAGCTCTGCCTGGAAATCGAACAAACTCAATATTGGCGACATTATACAAAAGGTACAATTTCCGAATAAGCCTGTAATAGATGCCAGTACCATGAGCAGTTACGAACTGAGCAATGCATTAGACCTTTCGAACGACAAGGAAATTGTACTTACCGTAGTAAAAAAGAGCAATGAAATAGAGGAGGTGAAGATTACCAAAGAACTGATTCCCTCTGAAGAAAACATGATTACAGGGTATATCATCGGCGATTCTATCCCTATGGGTTATTTATCGTTACCGAGTTTCTATACCGATTTTAAACAAGGAAATGTTTCAGGCTGCGCGAATGATGTAGCTAAAGAACTCATTAAACTAAAGCAGGAAAATATACAAGGACTAATCATCGACCTCAGAAATAATGGAGGAGGATCTATCGATGAGGCCATCAATTTAGCAGGAATATTTGTCGACCAAGGGCCATTATTCTTCGAACAAACTAAAAATGCAAAAGCCAAGCTGATAAAAGATGCCAATAGAGGTCTTATTTATGCAGGGCCAATAGTAATCCTGATTAATAAGAATAGTGCATCGGCTTCTGAGCTCTTTGCGCAGATACTCAGGTCGTACCATAGAGCAATTATAGTAGGAGACCGATCATTTGGTAAAGCTTCGGCTCAAGTAATCTTTCCTTTAGATACCACAGTGAGCTTATTTGGCAATAGAACGGTGTTTAATACCGACGATGGTTTTGTAAAGTTAAGCATTGGTCGATTGTATGATGTTTCAGGTAAAACCTATCAAAAAGATGGATTAGAACCCGATATTAAGATTCCAGATGTATGGACTAAAGCAATTGAAACAGAAGATTACTTTAAAAATGCCTTCCCAAACGATCAGATTAGCAGAAATATCAATTTATCGGTTTGGCCTGATACCAAAATAGAGTATTGCGCCGAAAAAAGTAAGGAAAGGATTGGAGCTAGTGCTCAATTTAAACATATACAAAAATTGATGGATACAGTGAGTTGGACCTATAATTCGTATAAAATACCAATCACGCCAAAGGCTTATGCCGATTATAGAACTAACTATAAGAATTTACAAACCAACATAGATAAACTTAATACCTTATCAGAAGGACTATTGACAATTAAACCAAGTAAGTATACCTTAGAAATTATGAAGGTCGATCCATTCTTAACGATGTCGACAGAATTAAGCATAGAAGACATTAAAAGTGACTTATATATAAAGGAGAGTTACAACATCTTAAATGACTATATATCAAAATAATATGAAAAAACACCTAACGCGATTATTTACCATTTTTACACTGATGACTATACTAGGCATTAGTACTTCAAAGGCCCAGGATTTTACTAATGCTGGTCAGTATTTCGATTATGTAAGCAAAGAGTTTAAAGCCATTTCTGCGGAAATGTGGGATTATACAAGTGCGGCAGCGCACGGTAAAAGAGCCAAAACGGTAGAGAATAAACGTAAAGAAGTGATTAATCAGATAGGATTGGCTATTAACAAGATATCTAAAATTCCGCCGTTTAATGGGAGTAAGGAGTACAAAGATTCCGTATTATCGTATTTAAAGCTATGCCGACTGGTAATGAATGAAGATTATGCGAAAATTGTGAACATGGAAGAAGTGTCGGAGCAATCTTATGATTTAATGGAGGCATACTTGTTGGCGAAGGAAATGGCGAGTCAGAAACAGAAAGCAGCAGGTGAAATGGTGCAAGCAGAGCAACGTAAATTTGCTTCAAGTAATAATATAAATCTTATTGAAAGTCAGGATGATATATCTAAGAAATTAGAAGAAGCGAGCCTGGTTTATAAATACTATAATGAAGTGTATTTGATCTTCTTTAAAAGTTATAAACAAGAGATGTATTTGTTAGATGCCTTAGCGAAAAGCGACATTAATGGTATAGAACAGAACAGAAGTGCATTGGCTAGTACAAGTGCTGAGGGTAAGCAGAAATTAGTGGCCATTAAGGGCTATAAAGGTGATTTATCACTAAAATTAGCTACTATGGAGTTATTAAGCTTTTATGAGAGAGAAACTAATAAGTTCGACGATATTACGAATTTCTACATACAGAAGGAGAAGTTCGAAAAGATTAAATCGGTATTAGATGCGAAGAAAGAGAAAGACAGAACCAAAGAAGATATTGATCAATACAATTCGGCCGTAAATAATTACAATGCATCAACGGCAAAATACAATGCATTGAATAACGAATTTAATCAGACTCGAGGAAAATTAATTGATAAATGGAACGATACAGGAGATAAAATGCTCGATAAATATGTTCCTAAAAAGTAAGGCTATAGTTATTCAATTGTTAAAGGCTGATTTTTACAAATCGGCCTTTAATGCTATATAAGGGGATGTTTTCCAATTTATTATTTAACATAATATTAATTATAGGACAAAAGTGTATATCGAAAACTTCAATGAAATAAAGTGATTTGAAGAATTATTTGCGTAGTTAAATAGCTACGCTTATATTTGTAGTCAAATAACTACATTTATGAATTTACGTAGAGATGTTTTTCAGGCAATAGCCGAACCTACCCGCAGAGCAATACTCCTTTTACTCGCTACACAATCGATGAGCGCTGGTGCAATTGCTGCTAATTTTGATACAGCTCGACCAACGGTTTCTAAGCATTTACAAATTCTGACCGAATGTGAATTGCTCAAGCAAGAACAACAAGGTCGTGAAATCTATTATCACCTTAATCCGATTAAAATGAAAGAAATTGCCGATTTCGTAGAGCCTTTCCGTCAGATGTGGGACGAACGATTTAATCACCTGGAAAGAATTATGTCTGCCTATAAACCTAAAAATAAAGCATAATGGAACTGAAAACTAAAATACACGCCGAAGAAGGCCAACAAGATTTACTCATTACTCGTGAGTTTAATTTACCCTTAGAATTGCTGTTTAAAGCCTATGAAGACCCCGAAATTGTACAACAATGGATGGGAACAAAGGTAATTAAGCTCGAAAACAAGAACCATGGTAGCTATTTATACGAAACCACAGATCCTAAGGGAAATGTGCATCGCTTTCATGGAACTATACATGAGTTTAGTGAAAATGACAAAATCATCCGCACGTTCGAAATGGAGAACACACCTTTTGCTGTACAGCTTGAGTTTTTAACTTTCGAAAGATTGAGCGACGATACCAGTAAATTAAGCATGCATATAGTATATAAATCTAAAGCTTATAGAGATCAGATGTTAGCCTTACCGTTTGCTCAGGGAATTAATATGGCGCATAATCGATTAGAAGAAATTGTAAAACAACTAAAATAAAAACACCATGTCGAAAAGAAACAAGATTATTTATTGGATAGCAACTCTTTGGTTATCCTTAGGAATGGTATCAACAGGAATTGTGCAATTATTAAAAGTACAATCGGAAACCGATTTTATTCTTAAAATGGGCTACCCAAGCTATTTGTTAACTCTATTAGGGATTACAAAACTTTTAGGAGTAATTGCGATATTGATTCCTAGATATCCTTTGGTAAAAGAATGGGCTTATGCAGGCTTTACTTTTATGATGTTGGGAGCTATATATTCTCACCTATACCTCCATCATTCATTTGCGGAGAGCTTCCCTCCTGTATTATTATTAATTTTAAGTAGCGTATCTTGGTATTTCAGACCTGAGAGCAGAAAACTAGTTAAGTAAAACAGTAATTATAGTTATATAAACATGGCAAACAAGAAATTATCCAAAGAGGCAATTAAAGACTTGCTTCAGATTTTAAAAACTCGATTTGAGAAGAATATGAATCGACATAAGGGAATGGACTGGACTAAAATTCAAGCGAAGTTAGAAGCACAACCAGAAAAGTTATGGTCCTTGGATGAAATGGAGATTACAGGTGGAGAACCCGATGTAGTAGCCTATGATAAAAAAGCTGATGAATATATATTCTTCGATTGCTCGGCCGAAAGTCCTAAAGGTCGCAGAAGTATTTGTTACGATCCAGAAGCTTTGGAATCGAGAAAGGAACATAAACCTGCCGACAGTGCAATTGGTATGGCTAAAGATATGGGAATAGAAATTCTTGATGAGGAGCAATACAAGGAACTTCAGAAATTAGGCAAATTCGACACTAAAACTTCGAGTTGGATAAAGACACCAGCAGAAATTAGAAAGCTAGGTGGAGCTATCTTCGCCGACTGCAGATACAACCATATATTTGTTTACCATAATGGTGCCGAATCCTATTATGCTGCAAGAGCATTTAGAGGGTCATTAAGAATTTGAGTACTAATTCATATTAATTAACGCTTGGTTTTTACTTTTTATTTGGAAAAAAATATTGTATATAATATATTATATTGTATATATTTATTTGAACTAACTAAAACCAATAAATTATGAAAAATACAAGCCTTATGATTAAACACACAAATTTTGCTAAATATTTGGTGTTTACATTTATTTTAATGTGTGTTATAATTACAAAAAACGCCTACTCTCAAGAATTTAGATCCTATTTTCAATCTACTTATATTGATTATTCTAAGGATTTAAATATCATTAAGTCTGATCAAAATGATATTATTGGATATACTTCATATATATATAATTCAATAATATTATCTAGCACTAATATTACTGGATCTGGTACATATACAAGTATTTTTAAAAAAGAATATTATGTACCTGGGGATGATACACCATTCAGAATATTCAGAATGCTTGAAATTAATTCAAGTCAAATTGCAGTTTTGGCGAAACATGGTAAAAAAATCATTTTATTTTTTATTCGAAAATCTGATGGTTCTATACAAAGTTCATATTCATATACTGGTAGTTATACGTACCAATATGCAGGTATAGAGCTAGATGCTCTTGATGGATTTGATATGGTTGCTACTGGTGATAATAATAATGAAGATCCCACTGAAATTATTATAGTCGGTTCAATTCACGAAAATACAAATGATGATATTCATGTTGATAAAGTGAAGAATTCTATAGCTTTTAAAATTTTAATTGCTGACGGTTCTATCGTTTGGTCAAAAAGATATGATTCAGGCAAAAATGCTATAATCTCAGATCCTTTTTTAGTCACATCCCCTGATGACTACGACTCTTTTAATGAAATATATGGAACAATTGATGGTGATTTTGTTATTAATGGAACACAAAATAAATGGGAAGGGTTATATTCAAACCCATTAATTGGACGTAATAACTTAAACTCAACAAGTTTAAATATTAAATCTATAGATGGGTCAATTAAAGCTAATAATAATCTTAGGTTATCAGTAGGGGTTTGTGCAATACAGAATTCTAATACGTCAGAAATTGTAAATGTGTTAATGGATTGGGAAGGTTTTTTCCATTTTTTGGTTACCGATAACCTTGGAACTACAGTTATCACTAATAGAATTTTTTATATTAGTAATTGGGAACATTTACTTAGACATATTACGCCTTACAATATTGATCAAGATAATGATTACTATTATCTATCTGTAGTATTTAGAGATGTTAATAATACCGCAGGTTATAATTCTCCTTATCCTGTTGGAACCACTGCAATATTAAAGATAGACAAGACTACATACCAAGTTGTAGGTCATGTTTTAATTGGAATTAATGGTCAAGGATACATTGAGAATTCAAGCTATTCGCCAGTGGATTACTATCACAGGAATCAATATTTAAATATAAACTTGTTTTATTATCCAACTATCTCAGCATTGAATGTAGTTTCAGATCATATTGATTTTGTTGGTTTAAATAATCTATCCAACCCAAATTATTATCTTGAATTTGATAGAGTTAATAAAGCACTTTCATTCAATTACGTTTGTCTTCAAAGTGGTTTATATTTTGAGGTTGTAGAGGAGAATTATCAAAGAATAGAAGATATATATATGTATGATTTAAGAATAGAAAGATCTTCTATTTCAATTAATGCTGATTCTATTGGATATGATCGTGTTCCTACTTGTCAAGAAGGAAGCTTTAGACCTATTGAAAACAATAACAATCAATTATTTTACCCTAATCCTAATAATGGAGTTTTCTCATTCTCATCTATTGGGGCAAAAACAGTGTTGGTATATAATTCTTATGGGAAATTGGTCTATTCAAAAGAATACGAGTTAGAAATGACTAATGATATCATTAACATCTCTAATCAACCCAACGGATTATATCATATAAGGCTTATTTTCAATAATGGTGATGTTCAAACATCTATTATTGATAAAAAATAATTTTTTCGTTTGACTTTTTGCTTTTTTCTCGTATTTTGTTTTCTATTAACAATTATTAATATAATGCTTAAAGGTAAAATTAAATTTTTCAATGACTCTAAAGGATTTGGATTCATTGTACCAGAAGATGGTAGTTCAGATGTTTTTGTACACACTACAGGTCTTGTGGACAAAGTGAAAGAAAATGACGAAGTACAGTACGAAGTACAGCAAGGTAAAAAAGGCATCAATGCTGTAAACGTGCGTTTAGCATAGTTAATTGAGTACCTTCTAACTAATTTCGCCCCGACTAACCATCGGGGTTTTTTTATGATTGTAAATAAAAAAATACTAATAATATCCATTAGATTTATTTATTTCGCAGAATATACACCCCAACACATATGACAGTAAAAAGAAACGCCGCTTTAGGTTTTATATTCGTAACCATTTTAGTGGATGTAATTGGTTTTGGAATAATTATTCCAGTAGTACCAAAACTTATAGAGCAATTAACAGGCTCCGGATTAAGTGAAGCTTCCAAGTATGGAGGTTTATTGATGTTTGCTTATGCAATCATGCAATTTGTTTTTTCTCCTATTATGGGTGGACTTAGCGATCGTTATGGTCGTCGCCCTGTTCTACTTCTTTCCCTTTTAGGTTTGGGTGTCGACTATATTTTTATGGCCTTCGCTCCCACCTTAGCTTGGTTATTTGTAGGTAGATTAATTGCCGGAATGTGTGGTGCTAGTTTCACAACAGCTACCGCTTATATTGCCGACATCAGCACTCCAGAAAAACGTGCACAAAATTTTGGTTTAGTGGGTGCAGCATTTGGTCTTGGATTTATTGTAGGTCCAATTATTGGTGGAATCTCCGCTCAATGGGGTCCTCGTATTCCTTTTATGGTTGCTGCAGTATTAACCTTATTGAACGTGTTGTATGGATATTTCATTCTTCCAGAATCTTTACTAAAAGAAAATCAACGCAAGTTCGAATGGTTACGTGCTAATCCTATTGGTTCATTATTACATTTACGTAAATACCCAGTAGTATCTGGTTTAGTATCATGCTTTACATTGATATACATTGCAGGACATGCAGTACAATCGAACTGGACTTATTACACTATGTTGAAGTTTAATTGGAACGAAGCTTGGGTGGGTTACTCACTAGGTTTTGTTGGACTTTTGGTTGGTATTGTACAAGGTGGATTAATACGTTTCATTATTCCGAAAATTGGTCAGAATAACTCGGTGTACTTAGGATTAGGGTTATACAGTTTAGGAATGGTGCTCTTTGCTTTTGCCACAACAAGTTGGATGATGTTCGCATTTTTAATCCCCTACTCTTTGGGCGGTATATGTGGTCCGGCATTACAAGGAATTATATCTACACAAGTACCAGATAACGAACAAGGAGAATTACAAGGTGCATTAACGAGTTTAATGAGTGCAACCTCTATTATTGGTCCACTGGTAATGAATGGTCTATTTGCTTATTTTACAGGAGCAACAACTCCTTATTATTTCCCAGGAGCTCCGTTTATTCTAGCATCAGTATTGTGTGTATTAAGTACTTGGTTTGCGTATTATAATTTATCAGGATTAAAAGCAGCGAGAAGAGGAAATTAATTTATCCATCATTATGGACATTAAAAAGCAGCTAGAGAAAGGATTTTCTAAAATGAACAGCGTCAAGATTTCACTTTATGTGGGAGCCGACGCTGATCGTTTTGCTGAGTTAATGAGTTATATGTTGGGCGACGATCGTGAGTTATCTCGCAGAGCAGCATGGGCCGTTAGCTTTTGTTTTGAAAATCATCCTTTCTTATTCGATGCTCATGTAGAAGAGTTAGTAAATGTAATGGCTAGTAAAAAATACCACGATGCCGTAAAACGCACAGCCACTCAAGCTTTACAATACATGGAAATTCCAGAAGATTTAGAAGGTCCTGCTTACGATAATGCCATTGCAATATTGAATGATACCGAAGAACCTATTGCTGTAAAGGCTTATTCGATGAGTATCTTGGAGAAAATTGCCTTAAAATTCCCAGAGCTCAAACAAGAAGTGATTCTTATTGTTGAAAATCAAATCCCCTACTCCTCTGCTGGGTATAAATCCAGAGGGACAAAGTTATTGAAGAAACTAAAAGAGCGGGTTTAGTAAATTTTTACTTCTTTTTTTCATCAACATAAATAAATGAATAAATCAATAGTATTATTTGATGGGAATTGTAATTTCTGCAAGGCATCGGTGAAATTTCTAGAACGAAACGATTCTAAGCATAAACTAAGTTATATAGCCCTCGATAGCGTTGAAGCAAGAGCACAATTAAAGAATGCTGGAGTTACTTTTGTTCAAAAAAATACAATCTATTTTGTTCATCAAAATAAAGTGTTTATAAAATCAACAGCAGTGCTCAAAGCCCTGTCTTTGTTGAGATTCCCAGTTTCACTGCTATCAGTTTTCTTAATTGTACCGAAGTTTATTAGAGATGGCGTTTACAGTTTCATTGCAAAACATCGCCATCAATTTTAAAACTCTTTCTTCAAAGTCTCTACAATTTCAAATACCGCAGGACAGTATAGAGTATTGACTAATGTAACATCTATAATGCTACGGAATTGCTTATCTCCAGTATGAGGATAACCTCTGCAAGCTTCTGGGCGTGCTTCGTAAACACTACATTTATTATCACCTTTTAAAAATGGACAAGGAGCGCCATGATGTACAAAGTCGCCTTCCTCATCCATTTCTAAATACCTTTCGATAAAAGTTTTTGGCTTTAACCCAAGATGCTTCGATAACCTGCGAATATCTTCGGGCTCAAAAGTTGGACTGATTGTTTTACAACACCCGGCACAATTTAAGCAATCGATTTTCTCGAATGCAGCATCGTGAGCCTTATCTACTAAGTCCTGTAAATCTTTTCTACGAGTTTTCTTTAATAATTTAAAGAACTCTTCGTTGCTAGCATGTTCTTTCTTTGCCTTACGTGCAAAGGCTTTCAGGTCGATTTGATTTACTGGCATTATAGTTTTACTCCCAATTCTTTAATGATGTGATCGGCATGATCTACTTTTTGTGCCACCCATAAGATGTATCGGATATCACAACCGATAGAGCGAGAATATAATTCGTTCCATGCAAAATCGTTAATGGTCGCTTCATACGAACGATCGAAATTCACACCAATTAAATTTCCATTTTCATCTAAAATCGGACTACCAGAATTACCACCTGTAGTATCCATATTGTATAAAAAGGCCACCGGAACATCTTTACCATCTTTTGTGGTAAACCTTCCGAAGTCTTTATTTTTATAGAGTTCACGAATAATTGGAGGTAAATAGTATTCACCAGAGTTTTGCCCTTTTTCTATTAAGCCAGTTAATGTTGTGGTTGGCTTCATGTAGGTAGCATCAACAGGAGTATAACCTTTTACATAACCATAGGTCAATCGTAAAGTGCTGTTGGCATCTGGAATGAAATTCGTTTTCTTAAATAATATGCTTACATCTACGTACTCTGCCAATAGCTTGTTTAATTTTCCATTTCTAACTTTTCTGATGTCGTTCATCTTATCCACTTCTTTATTTACTTCTACCAAAAAGTCGTACATCGGATCTTTAATTTTCATTAATTCGGCAACTGGTAAGTCGAGTGTTTTGTATACTTGATCAGGCATAGTGAACATTGATTTGCTGAATAGAGTATTTATGTATTTCTCAACGGCTGCCTCTAGGTTTTTTTGTTTATCAGGATTAAATTTCGGAATCACATTGAAACGCTCTGCAGCAGGCAATTGTAAGCCATCCATAATCACACGTTTTAATAAACGTTTCTCCGTTTCTAAAACATATGTGTCGTATTGAGCGTCCATTTGCTTTTTAGCTGCAGCTTTACCATTGTCGAGAATTTTTTGTTGCTCTTCAGGGCTAGCAGCGGCAATCTTTTTCTTCAGACTATTCATGATATTAGCAGAACTAAGAGCATTCGAACTCGAAATAAATTGATCTAATACCAAGAATTTCTTTGCATCTGAGAACACTTCAGAGTACACCATGTCAATATTATTTAACATAGCTCCGTACTTAGCTTTAAGTGTAGCATCTGCATCGATAAACTTCTGTAATTCTTTTTCTTGTTCGTATTTCTGATTTACTAATTCTATGTTTCTTAAGCCTTTAATCTTCCCTTTGTAATTTTTTAATACGTTGGCTTTACGTTTAATACGCGAAGCTTGCTTAAGCTCTAACTCTTTGTTTACTGATGTTTCGGCCATTTGATTGTTTTGCCATTCGTATAAACTTGAGATGTATGGTAATTGGAATTTCTCTTGATATTCGATGTATTTTGCAGGATAATTTCTAAATGTTCTACCAGGGTATCCTAATATAAATACGAAATCGCCTTCATTTGCACCGTTAGGATTTACTTGTAAAAACTTTTTAGGTTGATAAGGAACATTATCTTTCGAATAATTAGCAGCACTTCCATCTTTAGCTACGTAAGCACGCATGAAAGAGAAATCGCCAGTATGACGAGGCCATACCCAGTTGTCCCCTTCCCCACCAAATTCACCAATTGCTCTTTGAGGTATATACACTAAACGAACATCTCTGATAATTTTGTAACGGAATAACACATAGGTTCTGCCGATAAACATTTCAGAGATTTCTGCTTTAATGGTTTTATCTTTTACCTCTTCGTCTTTAACGATTTCTGCAATTTTAGCGTTTATTTTATTGATACGCTCTGAAGGATCCTGAACATCTTTTACAGCATCTAATATCTTTGCAGATACATCTTCATACGAATCTGTGATTTTGCAGGTTAAATTCTTAGCAGGTATTTCTTGCTCTAAAGTTTTTGCCACAAAGCCATTAGTTAAGTAATCCTTTTCGGGAGTACTCGCTAATTGTACAGATTCGAAAGCACAATGATGATTGGTAATGATTAAACCTTGGTTCGATACAAATGAACCTGTACAACCACCTACATTAACCAATGCATCTACCAAGCTTAAGCCTTGAGGATTATATACATCGGTTTGATTAATTTTTAGTCCGGCTTTCTTTAAGTCTAATTTTGAGATTTCACTTAAAGGAAACATGCCCTCTTCAGGCGGCATAGGTGTAAATTGTAATGAGGTTAACCCAAATAAGATTCCCAACATCCAAAAGCTTTTTCTAATGTCCATTTTCATCAAGATTTAAAACGATTACCAAAAATAAATTTTATCTTCATACAAACCGAATGATTTATCATTATGTTAGCATTCTAATTATGTCGGAAGAATTAATCATTGATAAAAATAGCTCCAAAGAGGATAAATACAAAAGCTTAGTACCTCAAATTCAAGCCTTAGTAACTGGAGAGCCAGATAGAATAGCCAATATGGCGAATATATCTGCTGCACTAAAAGAGACTTTTTCTTTTTGGTGGGTGGGTTTTTACTTGGTAAAAGACAATGAATTGGTATTAGGCCCTTTCCAAGGACCTATTGCCTGTACACGAATTGCATTAGGTAAAGGAGTATGTGGTACCGCTTGGAAAGAAGCTAAAACCATTATCGTTCCTGATGTAGATCAGTTCCCAGGGCATATAGCCTGTAGTTCAGCATCACGCTCAGAAATTGTAATCCCTGTAATGATCGATAAAAAAATTATTGCCGTATTAGATGTCGATTCCGAATACCTTTCTCATTTTGATGCCACCGACGAAAAATATTTAACAGAAATTATATCCTTCCTAAATTAATGAATTCCGAAAAACCAATTATCTATTATATCTCAGGCATGGGAGCCGATCATAGAGCCTATATGTTCCTGAATTTTGATGACTATGAGAGTAAACATATTACTTGGATGGAGCACGATGAGAAAGATACTTTAGGAACCTATGCCAGTAAACTTATTACTCAAATTGATCAAACGCGACCAGTAATTTTAATTGGAACTTCTTTAGGAGGAATGTTAGCTGTAGAAATAAGCAAGCAGATTAAGGTAAAGCATACGTTTTTAATCTCAACCATAAAAAATAAAGCAGAGCAACCAGCCTACTTTAATTTTTTCAGATGGTTTCCTATGTACGATTGGATGCCCAATAATGTAATGGGTAATCCAGACTTTTGGATGAAATTTCTTTTCCCTGCAGGAATGAAAAGCGATTGGAAAGAGATGTTTGCTGATATGTTTAGCCAGTGGAGCCCTAGTTTCTTACGTTGGGCTATGAAGGCTTCTTTGCATTGGGACAATGAAACTAAAATCAGTAATTATACCCATATCCATGGAGATCATGATATTGTTTTTCCTTCCGTACATATTCAAAATTTTCATCTCATCAAGTCAGGCACACATATTATGGTACTCTCAAGAGCAAAAGAAATTAAAACAATTATACTCGATAAACTAGTTAATTTGTAATCGCTGCGATGGACATCCACGTCCATCGAGTTTTGATTACTTGACTAAAACCAGACCCTGAGCGTAACCGAAGAGGCTGCTTGACTAATTGACGCCCTGTGCCCTAAGTCCCTAAAGCTTCTTAATCAAATCAATCAATTTATCCTTGGTAATAGGTTTAATGATGTAATCGGTGACTTCGTTAATCGTTTTAGCTTTTTCCACATCGTCGGGTGATATGGATGATGAGCAGATGTAAATAGTAATTTTCTTTCCAATGATAGGATTTAAAGAAACAAATTCATCGAGGAATTGCCATCCATTCATTATAGGCATGCTCAGGTCTAAAAGTATAATTTCTGGTAGTAGCTCGATATCTTCTTTATGTTCTTTTAAATAATTGATTGCATCAAGACCGTTTTCAAATACTTTAATGAGATCGACAAGATTTGTTTCCTCTATTACTTTTTTGGTTAAGAAAACAAACACATCATCGTCGTCGATTAGTGTTAATGATTTAATTCTATTCATAAGGTTGATTGTTAAATTGGATGTAAAAGGTAGTTCCTTGGTTGGGTTCACTATCGACCCAAATCTTACCACCCATGGCTTCAATTTGAGTTTTGGTCATGAACAAACCGAACCCTTTTGCATCGGGGTGTTTGTGAAATGTTTTTCTAATTTTAAATAGCTGATCTCTATGTAATTTAAGGTCGATACCTAATCCGTTATCTTTTACCGATAATACAATTGAATTCTTTGGACCTTTTTCAGTTTTTAAGTCAATGCTCAATCGTCTATCTGGCGATTTATATTTTAAGGCATTGCTTAATAAATTCATGAGTATACTTTCAAAGTATTTTGCAGGAAAATATATTTCAGGTGCTTTTTTAGTATCAACACTTACATGTGCTTTGTATTCTTTAATCTGAGCCTCTAGTCCAATAAGTACTTTGTTGATGGTATCAACGGCATTGTTTTTATCAATGGTAAGCGAAGTGTCTTGTTTAATTTGTATAGACTCAACCAGTTCATTAAATACTTCCATTAAATGATTCACTACAGGCTTCATCTTATTTTGAATTTCCATTTTTTCTTCTTCTGTTTTACATTGTTGAAGAAAATCGATGAGCATGGTAATGTTAATTAGAGGAGCTCTTAAATTATGTGAAACGATATTACAAAAATCGACTAATTGTCTGTTTTTGGCTTCTAGTTCATTAGCATGATCTATTGCCCTTTCGTTACTTAATTTCAAATGCTCTTCCACCTTTTTGCGTTCGGTAATGTCGGAGCGAATAGCTACATACTGATAAGGCTTTCCGTTGGCATCTAAAAAAGGTACAATGGTAGTATCAACCCAATACACCGTACCATCTTTAGCTTTATTTTTCAATTCACCTTTCCATACCTTACCATTAGCGATAGTTTTCCAAAGTTCTTTGATAAACTCTTTACTGTGGTACGCAGAGTTGATAATACGGTGATCTTGACCAATTAGTTCTTCGGCATTGTATTTAGAGATTTTGCAGAAGTTTTCGTTAACATGAGTAATGATACCTTTCTGATTGGTAATTGCGACTATCGCTGATTCATCAAGGGCATATTTATAATCCGAAATTTCTTTTAAAGTATTTTGTAATTCCTCTTCGCTTTTCTTACGAGAAGTAATGTCGGACCTAATTGCCACATATTGATAAGGCTTTCCATTAGCATCTAAAAAAGGGACAATGGTAGTATCTACCCAATACACCGTACCGTCTTTTGCTCTATTCTTCAACTCCCCTTTCCAAACTTTACCATTGGCAATGGTTCTCCACAACTCTTTAATAAAGTCTTTCGAATGGTATCCCGAATTAATAATCCGATGATCTTGTCCGATTAGTTCTTTCTCTGAATATTTGGAGATTTTACAAAAATTATCATTAACATATTTTATAATACCTTTCTGATCAGTAATTGCTACTATCGCCGATTCATCGAGAGCATATTTATAATCTGAAATTTCTTTTAAAGTATTTTGTAATTCCTCTTCGCTTTTCTTACGAGATGTAATGTCGGAGCGAATAGCTACATACTGATAAGGTTTTCCGTTAGCATCTAAAAAAGGGACAATGGTGGTATCTACCCAATACACTGTACCGTCTTTTGCTCTGTTCTTCAACTCCCCTTTCCAAACTTTACCGTTGGCAATGGTTCTCCACAATTCTTTTATAAAATCTTTCGAATGGTATCCCGAATTAATAATCCGATGATCTTGTCCGATTAGTTCTTTCTCAGAATACTTGGAGATTTTACAAAAATTATCATTAACGTATTTTATAATACCTTTCTGATCAGTAATTGCTACTATCGACGACTCATCAAGGGCATATTTATAATCAGTAATTTTCTCCATATCAATACTTTTGATAATAATTAATGTCCGAAATATTATGATATCAAAAAATGATATACCTATACTTTTACTCAATCATCAATCCTTAGTAATATAGATTACAAAAGGAAAATTGCTTGGTTGGGGGGATTACTAATGCAAAATTTTGAGTTTTGTTTAATTGAAAATACGAATATTTGTTGAATATTCTAGGAATTTGTGTGTAACGTTTTATAAGTGATGCTTAAATCACTTATAAATAGCCCTTAAGCTACTTTTACATAATCTAAAAACTACCAGGTTGGGCATTTTCTTATGTAATTTTTAACGTTTCTATACGATATGTTATGTGTTAATCCGAAGTATGTGTACAGAAAACTAGTATGATTTCCTGTCAAAAAATACTCTCCTCCGGAAGTGATGGATAGAAAGTTTAACACTGGATATTTTGCTTTCAACCCCAATGTGATGAGCTCTTTATATTGGGTTTCATTTAGTATTGTTTTTCCGTCGGTATACAATGTGTATTGATATTGCATAAGACCGACCCCAGTTTTAGCATGTAGTGATAATTTGTATTTAGTGGGATAGTTTAGATTAAGAGATATTCCGAGGGAACTATTATGATTAGTATGATAGTAATTGTCTTTCATACTGTATCCGTTCATTAGCTTACCTATTTTATCGATGGATCTAAAGTACGATACATCAATACTCATATAGGTGTTGAACTCTTTTTCTACATAAACTCTTAGTCCAAGTTCTTGATATTTCTGCTTATAATTATTAATCGAATACAACATACTTTTTCGGGTAATCCCCCAATCTACTCCGATTAAAACAGGCTTGTTTTTTTTATGGTATTTATAATATTGATAATGAACATTAGCTTTACTAGAATTTGAAACAACTACTGTTAAAAAAAATAATAAAGATTTGTATAATGTTAATATTTTATAACTATTACAGTTTAGTTTAACTTGAAAAATATCCTTTTTTGGGAAGGTTTTTTTCTTGTTCGGGAAGAATATTTTAATCATATAAATAAGAAACCGTTATAATCGTGTTATTTCAGTATTTTACAATCACAACACGAATTGATTTCTTATTGACATGCTAATATTATTCCATATCTAAAAAAATAATTTAGGAATGAAATATGATCTTACTTATATAAAATAATTTATCGGATGGGAATCCAAATTTCTTCTTCAGAATTTGGATTATTGTTTTTGTATTTACTTCCTAAAATTTCGAAATGTGGTCTGTCGTCGATTTTATAATTTATGTGAGGTTATTGGCATAACTCATTAGTTAAACATCATTTAAATCTTTAATAATTAATGTTTTAACAAATATATTTATTATAAATTATTTTTAATAAGGGTAAAATAGTCATTATATTGTCATACAACTAAAACAAAACACCCTTTATGAAAAAAGTCTTACGCTACCTGCTGTATTTAATAGCAGTGGTTGTTGTGCTTGTTATTGGTTTTGCTCTTTTCATCCAATTTAGAGGTATTCCTACCTATGAAGCAAAAGAATTAGCAATCAATGTACAATCGACACCAGAAAAAGTATTACATGGAAAACGCTTAGCAGACATGCTATGTGTTAAATGCCACATGGATCCAAACACTGGAAATCTTACAGGTAAATTTTTAGTAGATGCACCAGAAATTTTTGGTAAAATCTATTCTAAAAATATTACACAAAGTAAGGTGAATGGAATTGGAAACTGGACAGATGGTCAATTGGCCTATTTAATCAGAACAGGTATTCGTCCGGATGGATCTTTCATCCCTCCTTACATGCCTAAGTTTGTTAAAATGGCTGATAGCGATGTAGAAAGTATTATTGCTTGGTTACGTTCCGACGACCCACGCCTAGCAGCTAACGAAACGGTTCCTCCTCCAACAGAACCATCATGGTTTACAAAATTCTTAACTAATGTGGCGATTAAACCTATGCCTTATGATGGTGTACCTATTGCATTACCTGATACTAACAATGCTGTAGAACATGGTCGATATATGGCTACTAGTCAGTTACAATGTTTTGCATGTCACTCTAAAGATTTTACAAAATTAGATGATATGAATCCTGAGAAATCATTGGGCTTCTTTGGTGGTGGAAATGAAATGTTAGACTACGATCGTAAACCAATTATGACTGCTAATATTACCATGGATGAAGAAACGGGAATTGGAACATGGACAGAGCAAGATTTTATTGTAGCAGTAAAACAAATGAGAACACCTCACGGAAAAGCTTTACAATACCCTATGGAGCCTTATGTTCAACTAACCGATACTGAAGTAGCACATATCTATGCCTACTTGAAAACAGTACCTGTGATTAAGAATAGAGTGGCGAGAAGATAATTTGTCAATTTGTTAATGTGTTAATGGGATAATGTGTTAATTGATTAATTTTAACACATTAACGAATTATCCCATTAACACATTACATATGCTAAGAATACTATTCCTAACCAGTTTCTTACTTACTTTTATAAAAGTTCAAGCTCAGTCGAGTTTTTATGAACTTATTCCGCTTGGAAAATTTGGGGTTGCTTATTCGGATACTGTAATTTATGCAAATGATTATAACTATTCTCAATACGGATATGTTGGCCCTACTCCTTTATTCGTAAAAATTTGGTATCCATCAAAATCTGTACAAAATGTAAACAACTTGAGTTATGGCGATATAGAAAATGTAAAGCCACCTTCTTCGCTACAATTAGTTCATCAAAATTTACAAAATAATATCAACGAGAGCATTATTAGAGATGTACTTACCGAAAACCTAAGTACTGGCGACGATATTGATTATAGTCCGAAAACAATTGAAGATGCCCTATCAGCCATAAAAAAAATCAAAACCAAAGCAGTAAGGAGTAAACTACCTAAAAAATTTAATTATCCAGTAATTGTATATCATCATGGTTCTAGAAGTACTTCCGCCGAGAATCATCTAATGGCAGAGTATTTTGCTTCAAGAGGTTTTGTATTTATAAGTACCAATTTTCATTTACCATACCCCAATTCATTATTTGGATTACTACCTTATGAATTAGAGAAGCAAAATAAGCACGATCAATTCATAGCCAAACGACTTATTCTTTTGGCGAAAAGCCTTTCACCCAATCAGAAAGTTTTCTATGTAGGACATAGTTATGGAGCACAAGAAGGATGGTGTTTTTTGCATGAAAAAACCTGGGCAGATGCATTCGTTTCTATGGAAACTACTATTGAATTTAAAAACGATAGCTTGAAAATAAAGGATATGTGGCCTTATGTTTATGATGCTTTAAAAGTCAGAAAAAATAGATTTAACATACCTATTTTGTTATTTGCTTCCACCGAAGTAGATAAAACATTTTGGTTCTTTGATGGTTTAAGTTCCAGAAAAACATGGCACGTGTCTACTAAAGAATCATTTGCACATAATAGTTATACCTCTTTATATTTGATGAGGTATTTTATTAAAGATGAGTTTCCGGTACCAGATGCATTGATATTAAAAAGACAAATTGATTTGTATAAATATCATTTAGAGTTAATGAATGATTTCTTTGAATCGGTAATAAATAATAACAATTTGAAGAAAGAGAAATATAAAGAGCTGTTTTATATAAACGAAAACTAAAAGCATGAAAAATACACATCAATTAGCAAAACATTTGAGAGAGGTACATTTTGGTGATAGTTGGACATGGTCGAGTTTAAAAGAGCAGCTAGAAGGAATCACTTGGAAAGAAGCAACTCATAAAGTCGACGATTTTAATACTATTGCTGTGCTAACTTATCACTCTGCCTATTATGTTACAGCATTAATTGCGGTTCTCGAAGAGAAACATTTAAACACTAAGGATGTAGATAGTTTCCAACACCCTCCTATTCACTCACAAAAAGATTGGGAGAATCTTTTAGACACCGTATGGAAAAATGCAGAACAAGCGGCTAGTTTATTAGAACAACTACCAGATAGCAAACTCTATGAAATTTTCCGATCTGAGAAGTATGGTATCTATTTCAGAAATATTTTAGGGATGATAGAGCATATGTATTACCATGTCGGACAGATTTCGATTCTTAAAAAGCTCGTGGCTCGTACCTCGTAATTCGTAGTTCGTAGCTCGTACCTCGTATTTTATTTAGCAATGAGAATGACAAACATTGATACAAAGACAAATTTATCAATCGAATTACGAGGTACGAGCTACGAACTACGAATTACGAGCTGCACTCTCTCCAACAAAGTAATATCTTCCTTAACCTCAGTATTTACAAGCTTTTTAGCCCAGGTTAAGAAATCTTCTGTATGTCTTTCTCTTCTACCAGTTTTTAAATTAACAGGTACAAGTTTGGTTCTCATGATGGCTTTGATATGGCTTTCTTTTTCATTAAACATGATAGCTTCTACATGTAGTAGAGATTCTTGAGCACTTAACAAAGTGGTTTGTATTACTATAATTTCGTTGTATAGAGCAGGTTTGGTATAAGTAATTTCATGACTACCTATAACCCAGGCTAAATTGTTTTGGTAATATTGATTAAAATCGAAATTATAATTATGAATTAAATGATCTTCTCGCGCATTAATCATATAATCTAGATATCTCGAGTTATTTAGATGTCCGAAGAGATCACAATCGCTAAAGCGAATTTTGTAGGTAGATTTTGGTGTTATATTCATGTGTATTAGTTTAAAATTTTTAAATATTCGATCCATGGACCCACCTCATTTTTGTATTGATGTGCCATAATTCTGGAGATCTGAGAAATATGGTTTAAGTCGTGAACCACCCATGTAGCAATCAGTTGGGCTAATGTAACCTTCCCAAATGAAGGATGAATTCCTGTTTTCAATAAGTCGTTTTCCGTTAATGATAAACTTTTAAATTCTGATAGTTTTTGTTTTCTGAGAAGCCTAAATTCCTCTAGTAGTTGTGTTAGGGATTTTCCTTTACTGTTTTCATATTGTGCAAAGCGATCGAATGCTGGAAATGTTTTATCAACGGAATCCGATAAAATAATATTTGCACGTACTAACCAATCTGTATTTTCTCCGTGGATTAAGTGACCAATCACATCGTATACCGACCAAGTTTTGGGCCCTTCGTTTGTGTTTGTCCATTCTTCAGAAATGCCATTTAACAAAGCATATAACACATCAGGTGTTTTTTCTAGTATCTCTATGGATTTGTTTATTGAAATATTCATAAGAGTGATGTTAGTTAATGTTCTCTATAATTATTGCTGATGCTCCTCCACCTCCATTGCATATTGCAGCAAGCCCATATCTTCCACCTTCTTGTTGTAACACAGAGTTTAGTGTACAAATTATTCTTGCTCCCGAAGCGCCTAAAGGATGGCCCATAGCAATAGCTCCACCATATACATTAGTTTTGTGAAGATTGAATCCAAGGATTTGTTGATTAGCTAATACTACAGTAGCATAGGCTTCATTAAGTTCAAAATAATCAATGTCGGATAATTTTAACTTTGCTCTCTCTAGTGCTTTTTGAATAGCAATCGATGGTGCAATTGCATATTCTTCAGGCGATAAAGCTGCATCTGAATAGGCAATTATTTTTGCCAAAGGTTTTAACTGATAGAGTTCTACGCTTTCTTTAGAGGCTAATACCAATGCGGCAGCACCATCGTTTAGATTGCTAGCATTTGCTGCGGTTATAGTACCATCTTTTATAAATGATGATGGAAGTTTGGAAACTTTTTCAGGAATTAATTTGAAGATATCTTCATCTGAATTAACAAGATGTTCTCCTGTTTTTGTTTTGATATGTATAGGAAGAATTTCCGAATGAAATTTTCCAGAAGCAAATGCATTTTTTGCTTTTTCATAAGAGCTAATAGCATATTCATCTTGATTTTCACGTGTAATATGGTATTTACCTGCAGTGGCTTCAGCAATTTTACCCATGTGAATATTACTGTATACATCCGTTAATCCATCGTTCAGTAAGCCATCTACAACAATTTCATTTCCAAGTTTTGTTATTGTTCGATGCATGGTATAATGAGGTACATTACTCATGCTTTCCATCCCCCCTGTTACTACGATATCTTCGAGTCCTAATTGAATTTGTTGCGCACCAAGTATGGTGGCTTTCATCCCTGCTGCACATACTTTGTTTACAGTAGTACAATCGGTTTTTTCGGATATCCCAGCAAATATAGATGCCTGTCTGGCGGGCGATTGACCAAGATTTGCAGATAATACATTACCGAAATATACAGAGTCGATTTTTGCAGGATTTACACCTGCATCAGTATAAGCAGCACGTATCGCCATGGCTCCTAATTCTGTAGCAGAATATCCTGATAAATTACCAAGAAATCCTCCTATAGGTGTACGTTTTGAGGAAACTATATATACTTCTTTCATCCTATTTATTACTAACTTCTATGACTTGTTTTTCCGTAAAGCCTAACACAGGAGGCGATTCTAATCCTAAAAGATTAATGTAAATACACAATACTGCGCGATGATGGATTTCGTGAACAAATAATGCCCTTAAAAATTGACCTAACTCCATTTCGGAACCATTAAGTGCATTTACTTTTCTTGATAAATCATCATCAGATAGAGAACTAAACATTTTTATAGATTCTTGACGACAATCGTCGAAGTATTTCATAATAGCATCGTATCCATCGGCAAGTTCATTACCACAACCTTTATACGCTGGAGCTTTACCTACTGCTATGTTTGCAAATACGTATTGTTCTATTGCTGCAATGTGTCTTATTTGATCCGCTATGGTAAACTTACCTGGCATATAGGCAAAGTCAAATTTTTCTGCTGGAATAGCCTGAATAACGCGCTTTGTAGCTTGCCTAGTTCTTTCTAAATAGCTGAGAAATGATTCGATGGTTTTAATTTCCATATTGTTTAATTTAAAATATACCAATCGGTATATTAATGTGTAAAAAAATTATTTTTTAAGTTCTTTAATTATTTTTTCTAAGTAATTCATAGAAGCGTTAAGCTCGGTGGTTTTCCCTGTTACTTTGGCTTGCATTACCGCGCCTTCTATTAACGACATTAATATGGCTGCAAATTCAGAGGCATTGGTCTTGGCATTAATTTCTTTTTTTTCGATCCCAGTATTAATAATTCGTTCAACAGAAGCTTTCCAAAGTTTTAAAGCCTTTACAGCGCGATCTCTAAGTTGAGGATGCGTATCGTCTGCATCGGTAGATGTATTTAATACAGGACAACCAGCTTGTAAAAACGATAGGGTTAAGAATTTTCTGTAAGTTTTAGGGTAAACCAATAATTTGTCGATGCTAGATGATTGCTGCTCGATTTGTATTTTCAAATGACGAACAATCGCACCAAAATTATAATCGAAAGCCGCTAAAGCCACTTCATCTTTATTTTCAAAATTCCCATAGATGCTCCCCTTGGTGAGCCCAGTTACAGAAGTAATATCATTCATAGAAGTCCCCGCAAATCCCTTAGCATTAAATAAGGGAGCAGTTTTTTCTATAATGTATTGTTTCGTACGTTCAGATTTTGATAGCATAATTTACAATGACAGGGCAATAATAAGTAAAATATACCAATTGGTATAATTTATTTTTATTTGATTGATTTTAAAATATTTACAGATATGAATATTGGTGTTTATACAATGACGTGTACGTCAATCAATACAACTACTATTCACCAGTCACTAAATAGTAGCAATGCACTTCAACTCAATCGCAATGGGTGTAGGTAAGCAATTGATTTCGCAAGTTGTACGACAAGGTAAGTTGTCTTTAAAATATTCTGCATAGATTTCATTGTACTTCTTGAAATCGTCTTTCATATTGGTTAAGAAAACGGTAACATCTACGAGTTTATCCCATGATGAACCAGCTTCTTCTAGAATTAATTTTACATTATTGAATACCGATCGACATTGAGTTTCGATATCGTATGAAACAATATTACCTGCTTCGTCGAGCTCAACACCAGGAATTTTTTTAGTCCCTTTTTCTCTTGGCCCAACTCCTGATAAAAACAATAAATTACCTACTCTCCTAGCGTGAGGATATAAACCAACTGGTTCCGGGGCTTTTGATGAATTGATGATGCTCATTTTATTAATTGTAAATTGTTAATTGTAAATTTTAAATTATAATTGTTCAAATTGTATAATTGTCCAAATTGTTCAAATTATCTAATGGTATTTAACGCAAACATTTTTCGCTTCTGTGAAGAATCTCAAGGCTTCCCAACCGCCTTCTCTTCCTACTCCTGAGTTTTTCATTCCTCCGAATGGTGTACGTAAATCGCGGAGCAACCAACAGTTAATCCAAATGATTCCACTTTCTACTTTTTCTGCCATGCGATGTGCACGCGAAAGATTCTCTGTCCAGATACTTGCTGCTAATCCATATTCCGTTGCATTCGCATATTTCAATACTTCTTCTTCGGTATCAAAAGGCATAATGGTAACCACTGGACCGAAAATCTCTTCCATATTAGTTCTGCAATTATAAGGCAATCCTTCAATTACAGTAGGTTTAATAAAATATCCGTTTTCGCATCTACCACTAGGTTTCAGGGCTTCACCTCCTGTTAATATTTTGCCTCCTTCTTGTTTAGCAAGATCTATATAGGATAATATTTTTTCGTAATGTGGTTTAGAAACAATAGCACCAACATTGACATCACTTGAAGGGTCACCAATTTTTAACTCGTTTACTTTAGCAACAAATGCAGCTTTAAATTTTTCGTAAATCGGACGTTCAACAAAAATTCGAGAACCACATAAGCAAATCTGACCTTGATTCTCAAATGAAGAACGGATGGTAGTTTTTAGCATTTGCTCGAAATTACAATCAGCAAAAATGATGTTCGGATTTTTACCACCCAATTCAAGTGATAACTTTTTGAACATTGGAGCGGCAATGCCAGCAATGGTTCTACCTGTTGCTGTTCCCCCAGTAAATGAAATGGCTTTAATTTGAGGGTGACGACTTAATGCATCTCCTACTTTTGGACCTAAGCCATGAACTATATTTAATACTCCTTTTGGTAAGCCTATTTCTTTACATACTTCCGAAAGTAAATATGAAGTATAAGGAGTCACTTCAGAAGGCTTAGCAACTACACAATTTCCAGCTGCTAATGCAGGAGCAATTTTCCAAGAGAACAAATACAATGGTAAGTTCCAAGGAGAAATGCAGGCTACTACTCCAATTGGTCGGCGTAAGGTATAATTCACACCAATACCTTCCATAAAGTGTGTTTCTGTAGAACTTTGTTGAATGGCAGTTGCAAAAAATCTGAAATTACTTACTGCTCTTGGAATATCAACTCTACGAGCTAACGATAGAGGTTTCCCATTATCTAAACTTTCAGCAGCAACAAATTCATCCATACGAGCTTCAATACCTTTGGCAATGGCTTCAATGTATTCTGCACGTTTTTCATAATGCATATTTCCCCACGATTCTTCGGCAGCCTTTGCAGCAAGCACAGCTTGTTGCACATCATCATTATCAGAATCTGGTATCATCGAAAACACCGAACCAGTTGCAGGATCAATATTCTCTAAATAGTGCTTTTTGCTAGGTTCTACTAGCTCCCCGTTTATATAATTTTTTAAATAAATCATCTTTTTATAGTAAAAACATCTCAATTCACATATCTCACATCTATTAAAATGCCATCGTCCTACCACCATCAACCGCAATGCTTTGGCCATTGATGTAGCCTGCAGCTGGTGAAGCTAAGAAAGCTGCCAATCCAGCAATCTCTTCGGCTGTACCAAATCTACCCGCTGGAATTTCATCGAGCATTTCTTTTTCAATTGCATCAACTGCATGTTTTGTTTTTTGTGCTTTTCCTTGTATGATGTTTTCTAGTCGCACAGTTTTTGTTGCACCTGGCAAAACGTTATTAACGGTAATGCCATCTTTTGCTACTTCAAAACTAAGGGTTTTTGCCCAACCTGCAACAGCTGCTCTAGTGCTATTTGATACTCCTAATCCTTTTAAAGGCTGACGAACAGAGGTTGATACTACATTTATTATTCGGCCCCATTTATTTGTTCTCATGTGAGGCAGTACTGCTTGTACTAATACATGATTACATAATAAATGCGATTCATATGCGGCTAAAAAAGCAACAGGGTCGGCATCGGTAATCGGTCCAGCAGGCGGACCTCCAGTATTGTTAATTAGGATATCAATGCTGTGTTGTTGTAGGTACTGACTTATTTTGAATTGAACGTTTTTATAATCTGAAAAATCGGCTACTAGATAATCGTGAGCGTTGTTTTGAGGTAATTCGGCGACTACTTCTTTGAGTGCTTGCTCGTTTCTTGCTACTAAGGTGATTTGAGCACCAAGACTAGCTAATTCCATGGCAATGGCTTTACCAATTCCTTGAGTACTACCACATACCAAGGCTCTTTTGCCGTTCAGGTTTAGATTCATAGTTATAATTTGCTTCAAAGATACAAAAAAGCATATTTAAATGCTTTGTAATGCATTTTTCAAATATTACCTTTACCCAATCTAAATTTCAAATTATGGCTATTCAACGACCTTTCAATTTCAAAAAATGGATTGACGAAAACAGACATTTATTAAAACCTCCAGTAGGTAATCAATGTGTATATAAAGATGCAGAAAATTTTATCGTGATGGTAGTCGGTGGACCGAATCAGCGTAAAGATTTTCATTATAACGAAAGTGAGGAACTTTATTTACAGATTGAAGGCAATATGGTACTTCGCATCATCGAAGATGGTAAACAAGTAGATATTCCAATTAATGAAGGTGATATGTTCTTATTACCACCTAAAACACCACACTCGCCTCAACGTCCGGAAAACACCGTAGGATTAGTGATTGAAAAAGTACGTGAGAACAAAGAGATAGATGGATTTTTATGGTTCTGTGAAAATTGTAACCAGAAACTATACGAAGAGTATTTCGAGTTAACAGATATTGTAAAACAGTTGCCTCCAGTAATGGAAAAATTCTATTCTTCAGAAGATAAGAGAATTTGCAATAATTGTGGTACAGTGATGCAACCTCCTGTTAAAAAGTAATTGGTGACATGTGACTAGTGACTAGTGACTGGTATTAGCATACCAGCATATTAGCATACCAGCATATTAAAAATGAAAATAGATATACATACACACATCATCCCGGAACACATGCCTCGTTGGGCGGAGAAGTTTGGCTACGGAGGGTTTATACATTTAGAACACCATAAACCTTGTTGTGCAAGGATGATGCAAGACGATAAATTTTTTAGAGAGATACAAGACAACTGTTGGGATCCAGAAACAAGAATTAAAGAATGCAATCACCATCACGTAGATGTTCAAGTACTCTCTACTATACCAGTAATGTTTTCGTATTGGGCAAAAGCTCAGGATGCATTAGAAGTGTCGAAGTTTTTGAACGACCATATTGCGGATGTAGTTAGAAGATATCCTAAACGTTTTGTGGGTTTGGCTACAATTCCTTTACAAGACATCGATTTGTCGGTAAAAGAATTGCATAGATGTGTGAAAGAACTGGGATTAGCAGGAGTGCAAATTGGTTCGCATGTAAACGATTTAAACTTAAACGACCCTCATTTTTATCCATTCTATGAAGAAGCGGAGAAATTAGGAGCTGCAATATTTGTACATCCCTGGGACATGATGGCCAAAGAAAAAATGCAGAAGTATTGGTTACCTTGGTTAGTAGGTATGCCAGCAGAATCATCGTTAGCTATTTGTTCTATGATTTTTGGTGGTATTTTCGAGAAGTTCCCCAAATTAAGAGTAGCCTTTGCTCACGGAGGTGGATCATTCCCTGCTACTATTGGTCGCATAGAACATGGTTTTAATGTTCGTCCGGATTTAGTAGCTATCGATAATCCCATCAATCCAAGAAATTATTTAAATAAAATATACTTAGACACTTTGGTTCACGATCCAATGATGATGAATTATTTGATGGAATTGTTTGGACCTAATCAATTAGCACTTGGCACCGATTATCCTTTTCCATTAGGAGAATTAGAACCTGGAAAGTTAATTGAGAGTATGCCATATACTGATGATGTGAAAGAACGCTTAACTAGTGGAACTGCATTGGAGTGGCTAGGCTTAGAAAAATCTAAGTTTTTATAAGATTAACGATTTTAAACTCACAATTATTAAGAATGATTTTTGAAAATACTATAGATTTTGCCAGAGCAATGGATGCCAAAGATCCATTGAGAAAATACAGAAGTGAATTTTTATTTCCTCAGCATGATGGTAATGATGCCATTTATTTCTGTGGAAATTCTTTAGGCTTACAACCTAAGCGTACCAGAGAATACCTTTTAAAGCAATTAGATAATTGGAGCGAATATGGTGTAGAAGGTCATTTTAAAACCGAAACACCATGGATGTATTATCAAAAAACTACCAAAGATAGTTTAGCAAAACTAATAGGTGCTAAACCTATTGAAGTGGTAGCGATGAATCAGTTGACAGTGAATTTGCATTTAATGTTGGTTAGTTTTTATCGCCCAACAGCTCAGCGTTACAAAATAATTATGGAGGCTACGGCCTTCCCTTCCGATCAGTATGCGATAGAATCACAAGTAAAATTTCATGGATATAATCCCGAAGAGGCTATTGTAGAAATTGCACCACGTGCAGGTGAATATACGTTAAGAACTGAAGACATATTAGCTTGTATAGAGGAGCATAAAGACAGTGTGGCATTGGTAATGATGGGAGGTGTAAATTATTACTCAGGGCAATTTTATCCATTGAAAGAAATTACTGCAAAGGCACATGAAGTTGGTGCTTTCTGTGGTTTCGACTTAGCACATGCCATGGGCAATGTTCCCATGCAGTTGCACGATTGGAATGTCGATTTTGCAGTTTGGTGTTCTTATAAATATTTGAATTCTAGTCCGGGTGGAATCTCAGGAATTTTTATTCACGAGAAACATGCTACCAACCCAGATACACCAAGGTTTGCAGGTTGGTGGGGTTATAAAGAAGATACGCGTTTCTTAATGAAGAAAGGTTACATTCCGGAACCAGGTGCAGAAGGTTGGCAAATGAGTAATGTTCCAGTATTAACAATGGCCGCACATCGTGCCTCATTAGATTTATTCGATGAAGCAGGTATTGAGAATTTAAGAGCCAAGAGTTTATTGCTTACTGCATATATGGAGTTTATCGTTCGAGAAGCGAATACAAAAATTGGTTACGAAAAATTCATCATTATAACACCATTGGATGAAAATTCTAGAGGCTGCCAGCTTTCTATTATTTGCAAAGAAGGTGGTAAAAAAGTTTTTGATGAGTTAACAAACAAAGGAATTATTGGCGACTGGAGAGAGCCAGAAGTTTTACGCTTCGCTCCTGTTCCTTTGTATAATAGTTTTGAAGATGTTTTTAAGTTTGGTGAAATTATTATAATTGGGAACTCGTAACTCGTAGCGCAGAACGTTCACGTCCAACTCAGCGTCATCTTAGAGTTTAGAATTTATTATTTAGAGTTTAGAATTTATTATTTAGAGTTTAGAATTTAGAATTTATATTTTATTATTATAATTTATGAGTCAATCAAGTAAAAATATAACATTAGTGGGTGCAGGTTTAGTGGGTTCATTACTGTCGATGTATTTAGCTAAACGCGGTCATAAAGTGGAAATTTATGAGAAGAGATCAGACATGCGTAAAGCAGGTTATGTAGGAGGTCGTTCTATCAATTTGGCCTTAAGTCATCGTGGATTCAATGGTTTAAAGGCAATGGGTCTAGATGAAGAAATACGTAAAGTAGGAATTCCGATGTACGGTAGAGTAATCCATCAGATTTCAGGAGAAGTACAATACCAAGCGTATGGTAAAGACGACGAAGCGATATATTCGGTTTCTCGTGGAGGTCTAAACAAAAGATTAATGGAGTTAGCCGATGAACAAGAGAACATCAATATTCATTTTGATGAACGTTGTTACGATGTAGACATACATCGTTCTATTGCACACTTCGAAAATACGCAAACACAAGAACATCATTCCGTAAAATCGGATTTAATATTATCGGCAGATGGCGCATTTTCTGCAGCACGTTTAGCTTTACAAACGAAGACCGATCGATTTGAATATTCTCAACATTATTTAGATCAAGGATACAAAGAGTTAACTATACCTGCTGGACCTAATGGTGAGTTTTTATTAGAGAAAAATGCCCTACATATTTGGCCTCGAAATTCATATATGCTTATAGCATTGCCTAATTTAGACGGCAGTTTCACTTGTACCCTCTTCTTCCCTTTCGAAGGTGAACTTTCGTTTGCTAGTTTAAAAACATCAGAACAAGTGAAAGCTTTTTTAGCTAAAGATTTTCCAGATGTGGTAGCATTAGCACCAAACATTGTGGAAGAGTACATGGCTAATCCCAATGGTTCATTGGTAACTGTAAAATGTTTCCCATGGGTGTATCAAGATAAGCTTGGTTTATTGGGAGATGCTGCACATGCTATCGTTCCTTTCTTCGGACAAGGCATGAACGCAGGTTTTGAAGATTGTTTTGAGTTTGGAAACTTAATGGATAAGCACGGTGATAATTGGACTGCATTATTGGATGAGTTTCAACACATCAGAAAAGTGAATGGAGATGCAATTGCAGACATGGCAGTTGAAAACTTTATAGAGATGAGAGATAAAGTGGCCGATCAGAAGTTCTTACTACGTAAAAAAATCGAATCGAAAATTAATAGGAAATACCCAGAGAATTATGTTTCAAAATATTCGTTGGTAAGTTTCAGTACCAAACCATATCGTTACGCATTAGAGATGGGATTCCGCCAAGATGCTTTGTTTGAAAAGGTTTTAGCAATTCCAGGAATAGATTCGAATTGGGATTCGGATGAAACCATGTTGAAAATTGAAACATTATTAAAGGAATTTAAGTTTTTATAATAACATGACCTTGGTTGAGTGCCACTTGAAAAAAATAACTTATTTAATATTGTTTTTTGTGTATACCGTATTGGTGTTTTCATGCTCAGATCCTTGTTATGATAACAACCAAGTTTATGTAGGTAGCTCTATTGACCTAGTTGATAATTCAGGGTTAAATCCAATTAGTCTAGTAGGAAATGTTTCAAAATCTCAAACATTTGGGGTTTATTACCAATTAGTTTTTGAACCCGCTTTAAATTCAAGTTCTTGTTTCGAAGCAAATAACGAAATACCAACAAGTATAAAAATATATACAATTAATACATTCAATTCTAATTTTCCGTCGGGCTCTGAGATAACAAATGCTTTCAGGATTTTAAATAATGATAAATCTTATCCAGTAGATATTATTAATGCTAAAATAAAATCACATAATCATTTATTATTATACGAAGAGCCTGAAAATGATACCGTTCATCAGTTTATAGTACATTCATTGAGGAATAATTTGATTATAGACGTAGACACTACTAGACCTATAGTATTAACGAAATGAAAGTAAGACTACTACTCGTATTATTATATTTAACATCTACTCTGTGCCATGCTCAGAAAACTGAATATGGGATGCTGACACAAACCGCATTTAATAATCTTTTTTCTCAGAAAACTAATATAAATGGAACTAACCAAGCGGTTTCTCATGCTTTGTTAGATAAAAATAGAAGTATAGGAATAGGATTTTTTGCAAAAAACAATAAATATATTTATTCAATTTATTTGGATGCTTCTGCTTTTAAGAGCGATTATATGGTTGATGATAAAATTGTTATTACAGACAATTATAATAATTATGAACAAAATATATATGATGATATAAAACCCTTAAGTAATGAGGAATTTAATGATGTAGGTGCAACATTTATGTTTGGTGTAAAGATTATTGGAAATGAAAAATATAAATTATTTTTTTCAAATCGAGTTGGCATAAAAAATGTTTCAGATAGATCTTCTAATGTAGTGTTGAAAGAATCTGGTTCTAATAATTATTATCTAGCAAATTATAAATTCAATGTAACTCCTCTTGTAAGCTATAGCCCAAGTTTAGAATTTGAGTTTTTCCCATACAAAAACTCATTATCATTCTACATGTATTCAGGACTATTTATACAGCGCTATACTTGCAGTACACAAGTAGATATTATAAATGCGAAGAATTTAGGAAATACTACACCTGAATATAATTCGAATAAACATATCAATTTAAGTAGCAGAGTAATGATGGGTTTTGGGTTTAGAATAAGTTTATGGTAAGAATTGCTTACGATCCAATTTATGCTCATCCTTTGCCAGAAGGACATCGCTTCCCGATGCTGAAGTATGAATTAATTCCTGAACAATTAGTATACGAAGGCACAATAAGTGAAAATCATTTGTTTTCACCTAAAGAAGTAGAAGAGCAATATATTTTGTTGGCTCATGATCAATCGTATTGGCAAAAACTAAAGTCGTTGTCGCTCTCCTATCATGAAATACGAAGAATTGGTTTCCCTTTGTCGGAAGCCTTAGTAAAACGCGAATTAATGATTACTCAAGGGAGTATCGATTGTGCCTTGTATGCCATGCAAAATGGGTGTGCGTTGAATGTTGCTGGTGGCACTCATCATGCAGGTAGTAATTGGGGCGAAGGTTTTTGTTTGTTAAATGATCAGGCTATTGCTGCGCATTATTTGCTAACGCATCAAAAAGCTCGTAGAATATTAATTGCGGATTTGGATGTACACCAAGGGAATGGAACGGCCGAAATATTCGAAAATAATTTCAATGTGTTTACCTTCTCTATGCATGGTGGAAATAACTTTCCGTATAGAAAAGAGAAGTCGACTATTGATATTGGTTTAGCTGATAATACTTCTGATGATGAATACCTAGGTATCTTAAGAAAGGAATTATCATCAATCTTAAATCAATTTAAGCCCGATTTTATCTTTTATCAATCGGGTGTAGATGTTTTACAATCAGACAAACTTGGTAAGCTTTCTTTAAGTTTAGAGGCCTGTAAAGAACGTGATGAAATAATTTTTCATTTTGCGAAACAACATGGACTACCAGTTTCGGTGAGTATGGGTGGTGGGTATTCTGAAGATATCAAAATTATTGTTGAAGCCCATTGTAATACCTTTCGTTCTGCAATAGACTTATTCGAATAGTTTAAGTATTAAGAAAATTTACGAGCTGTACGATTGCTAAAATCACAAACATCCAACCTGTTACTGGATTCGAGTAGTTAATAATGAGACGCTCAAATCGCTGGCTGTATTTTTTTATCAGAACTACCAATGAATATTGTAATAAAAACGCTCCTAGTCCGGTACCTATAATAAATGCAAGTGTTTCGAGCAGCTTGTTATCCAACATTAATCCATAAGAATGGTAGGTATTTAATACGATTATCCAGAATGGCAGCAGCATTGGATTTATAATTCCTATACTAAACCCTATAAAAATAGATTTCAGTACTTCTTTAGATTTAATTTTTTCAACTTCTAGTTCTAAATCTTTTTGCTTGATACGAAGTTTAGGATTGAAGATAAAATATAATCCGACGATAAAAAACAAAGGAATACTTATCCAAAACAGATAGTTCAATGCATTTGGAAATTGTTCAAGAAATGCAGCCCCTTTTATAGCTATAGACGAATAGATAAGTTCTGGTAATGCTCCACCTAATCCTATTAACAAAGCTGCTTTAAACTGATTGGATACTGAATATCGAATAACTGTAATGTTTACAGGGCCTAATTGTACAGAGCCCACAAAACTGATCAGTAAAGTGATAATAAGAATGAATATGGTATATAGTATAATCATTGTTGATAATACTTTTTCATTAACGCACTAAACTCTTTCCAGCTGGCTGGCTGATGTCCTAAACGACTATTGGCTTTTGATATTCGATATACTACACCAAAATGGTGTACAATACTTTTATAGGCATTCCACAACGACATCTTTGGATCGTATATATGTGCAGGTTCTGAAGTAATTCCATTGAGTTCCATTATCTTCAAATGATCTCCTGTTTCCAGGTCTTTAGGGTCTTTAACCTTTACGTCGAATCGTCCGTAATAAAAACCATGGAATTCTTTTGCTATGCTATGAAATCGATCTGTAACCGCTTTTGAAATGTATTTGTTAGCATTAATAAACGTAGTGCCCTTACAATGATTGCCTATGGGTTGTGGGAATATTTCCTCACCATTTTCTGGTATACGATCCCATGTGTTGCTTAAATGATCTTCCAAATATTTCCACACGAAAACAGCTCTGTAATTTTGCGACAGTAATTCTTTTATCGAATGTTTGCCGTCGCCTTTAACCGAGAGAAACCCTTTTTCTACAATTGAACTAATGGTATACTCATCTGTTCCAGGGATACGATAATACATCAATCCAAATTCGTGTTTATAATCAATAAATTCTTGAATAATAAAATCGCCTTCAAAGTTTTGAATCAGTTTAAGAAGCTGTGGTTCATTGTAAACTTTTTCAACACCATTACCCCTCTCCCCAATATTAGGTTTTAATATAATTGGATAATTAAATTGTTCCCTTACTTTGTGTACAATAGCTTCATCATCCCATTTATTCTTTTCAATATAAATTGATTTTGCTTTGTATTGATTAGGGATATGCTTTAGGATTTCTTTTTTTGATTCACCTACAATTCCACTTAAATAGATACCTGGATTTACATTGGTAAAAAAGGTAGCACTTCTTGCTTTAATCATTAAGTAAATAAAGTATGGGACAATTGGAATGTAAAAAATCCAATAAGGCCAAAATTCGAAACGAGTAATTTTAATTAACCTTAATCGGAGATTCATTTTATATCGTACTTAAATCGAGGTATGTCATGTTCACGCTTTCATTTTTCAATAGAATGGAGCTAATGCTTAGCGTTTGTACACCATTATCGCGTTTCATTATGACATCGTTTTTACTATCTCCTTTTCCAGCGAAACGATGAAAATGGATAATATCTTCTTGCCTATACTTTTGATGTTCTTCAAGCCATTCGTTGAACCAGATTTCTCTTTCTCTAATAATTTCGTCTGTATATAATGTTGCTGATGACCAGATATAAGTTTCTTTATCGTTCAACAGGTTCCTGTGTATATGCTGTCCATCCCATCTTAATTCTTCCAATTGATTGCTTTTATTCGATTTTATGATGAGAGTGAAGTTTTCAACCCCATTAAAATTATATTCAGAAACATAACGATCAACTGAAAGAAATTGAAAAAAATCTAAAAGTACCAGACCTCTACTGATTCGATAAGGAGGCTTATGCTCGTGTTTTACAAATGCTCCATTTAATAAGCATAATGTAAAGTCATTAGAAAAAGCAATCCAAGTTCCATTAGCTTGTGGATCTTTAGGGAAAGTTATTTCTTGATTAAATAACGTATAGGTTTTAGGAGGTATTGCTGTTGCTCTCTTATTCCACTCATCGCGATTAGAAGTAAGTATGTAACCGTCTTCTAAAGGTAAATAACTTACTGTGCACATTGATTGTCCTGGTATTGTATGGTAGAATATGCAATTCCGAAATTCTTTGCTAGAGCAATTTCAGGGTAACTTGCTTTTATCGCAATTGCTATAATGGCAAAATGATGTATAGCATGTTCTATGTTGTAAACCAATTCTCTGAAAAAAGTACTATCAACCTCAGAACATACATTTTCTTGATATTCTACTTCTAGGCAAATAGCTACATCTGTTTTTTGTTGTTCAATTGCAGCTTCAATGCTTTCAATCATTTTTATGGTATACTCCACATCGGTTTCTAATTGTAAATTGCGCTCTCTTTTGTCGTAATTTACTTTAGCTTGATGTATTCCCTTTAGCAAACATTCGTAGAATTCTATCACATGTCGAACATGTTTACCAATAGTATTGCTTGATAAAACATCCAAAGGTTTAGCATATTGCTCATTATTAAATTGCTTTAACAATGCTTTAAGTTGGGTTAAAATTTCGAGGTTAGTTTTTATTAATGTCATATCTAATTTCAAACATACTAGTTGTTGTTGTTTATTTTTGTCGCTTTCACGACAATCTATACTATTTACGTACTCATATCGACTTTAGTTTTGATGAATTAATGAACTATGTACAAGCAGTTCTTTTCTATCATAACGTATATGTCCTTCATTTTCTAAATCCCGTAACAGTTGGGTAACTGTTTGTCTGGTAGAACAAATTAACCCAGCAATGTCTTGGTGTGTTAAATAATTTTCCACTACCCAATCGAACCCTACTTTCTTACCCTCAGCTTTTACCCAATCGTTTATAAATTTAATCAATCTACTTCTTACATCCTTAAAGAATAAATTAGTGTACTTATTCTCAATCTTTTTCAGTTTTAGACCTATAAATTTAAAATATTTCAGTGCTATATCTGGATTCTTTGCTAAAATAGACTCAAAATCGGATATTTTAAAACTACAAACCACTGCTTCGGGACTTATGGTAATTGCCGACTCTTTATCATCAGATTCAAAGGCTAGAGATCCAAAAAGGTCGCCTTTCTGAATAATATCCTTAATAACCTCATCCCCTTTTTCATTATGTTCAACTATTTTGATGATTCCCTTTTTTAAGAAAAATACCCTTTGCTGTAAATCGTCGCCAAAATAGATAGGTTCTCCTTTCTTCGCTTGTTTATGGCGAGTAATGATGCATAAATCGTCGATTTGAGCATTTGTTAAAGTAGAAAAAAGCTTATGGTGTCTTAAATACCAGAATTTCTGTTCAGTAAGATTAGGGGAGCTCATTCTTTTTGGGCTATTGTTTATTAAAAATAACGATTAGTCGTTTAGCCGACAAATTAAATATTAGATAGACATCATCTTTGTTAAAAATATTACAAACTATGAAAAGAATAATTATAGCTTTTACACTCCTTCTATTTACTATTCAAGCTGTTGCTCAAGTAAATAAAAATGATAAAGGCCTTGCTCTAGATGGATATGATGTGGTAAGTTATTTTGATGGCAAACCTCAGTTAGGTAAGTCCCTTTTATCGGTAAAATTCAAATCAGCTACCTATTATTTTAGTTCAGAGAAAAACAAAAAAGCTTTTATTGCTAGTCCGAGTAAGTATTTGCCATGCTATGGAGGCTATTGTGCCTATGCCATGGGTGAAGATGGCAGCTTAGTGGATGTAGATCCAGAAACCTATAAAATAATAGATGGTAAACTTTACCTATTCTATAATCAGTATTTCCATAATACTAAGAAATTGTGGGATAAAGATGAGAAGAATTTGAAACAGAAGGCTGATGTTAATTGGAAGAGGGTTACTAGTGAATAGTGACTAGTATTGGTAATTAGTAATTAGTAATTGGTAATTGGTAATTGGTAATTGTCTTAGATGTATAATTATATGAAACTGAATTTTATTTTAAAACTAGTGATTGCAATAATTTTATTGCAGACTTTGTATTTCAAATTTACGGCGAGTGCCGAATCTGTTTACATCTTCACCACATTGGGTTTAGAGCCTTATGGAAGAATAGGTATTGGGGTATTGGAGCTTGTTGCAGTTATCTTATTCTTTATAAAACCTACAGAGATTATTGCAGCAGTATTGACTGCAGGATTAATGATCGGTGCGATACTCTCCCACCTCACGCAATTAGGAATTGTGGTGAATAATGATGGAGGATTATTGTTTGTATTAGCGGTTACTGTATTTCTCCTTTCAGCTGTTTTTTTAGTAGTGAAAAGAGAGGAAATACTACAATTGCTAAGAAAGTTTTTACTGAGATAAAATTACTGAGATGGACGTGGACGTCCAGCACAGCTATCTCATATCTCATATCTCATATCTCATATCTCATATCTAGTATTAAGAAGCTATTGCTTCAATGATATCGTATTTAGTGATAATATGAGTATTTCCACCCATGTCCGACATTAATACAGCTGGGTTGTCTTTATTAATGAGTTTCGATACTTCCTCTATGCTAGCATTTGCGTGTACAGTAGGAAATGGAGCCTGCATGATGGTGCTTATGGCTTGATCTTTAACAAAGTTCTTATCTAATAAACAAGAGAAAAGATGATTATCGGAAATAGATCCCACAAATTCTCCTTCGTTATTGCTTACTGGTATTTGAGAGATTTTGTATTTGTTTAATATATGGCAAACATCGTTCACGGTATCGTTTTCGTTTACGGTAACCAGTTTTAAGTCGCGATGTTTTTCAATGAGGTCGATAGCTAATTTTGGTTTTTTAGATTCTAAGAAACCACGTTCTCTCAACCAATCGTCGTTGAACATTTTACCTAAATAACGAGTACCATGATCGTGAAATATGACTACCACTACATCGCCCTCTTTAAAGAAATGTTTCATTTGCAGTAATCCTGCAATGGCTGACCCTGCAGAGTTTCCTGCGAAAATACCTTCTGCTCTTGCAATCTCTCTAGTCATTAGAGCAGCATCTTTATCGGTAACTTTTTCGAAATGATCGATTACAGAAAAGTCGACATTTTCGGGTAAGAAATCTTCTCCAATACCTTCGGTGATATATGGATAAATTTCATTTTTGTCGAATATGCCAGTTTCTTTATATTTCTTAAATACCGAACCATAAGTGTCGATCCCTAAGACTTTAATGTTTGGATTTTTTTCTTTTAAATATTTTCCTGTTCCAGAGATGGTACCACCTGTTCCTACTCCTACTACTAGGTGAGTTATTTTGCCTTCTGTTTGTTCCCAAATTTCAGGTCCTGTTTGCTCGTAATGAGCAGCAGAGTTAGAAAGATTATCGTATTGGTTAGGTTTCCAAGAATTTGGGATTTCTTTTTCTAAGCGAGAAGAAACAGAGTAATATGAACGAGGGTCTTCTGGTTCAACGTTGGTAGGACAAACAATAACTTCTGCTCCGAATGCTCTTAGAGCATCAACTTTTTCTTTAGATTGTTTATCGGTAGTGGTAAATATACATTTATAGCCTTTTACAACTGCAGCTATGGCTAGCCCCATGCCTGTATTTCCAGAAGTACCTTCTATGATTGTACCACCTGGTTTCAAACGACCATCGCGCTCGGCATCTTCAATCATTTTTAATGCCATACGATCTTTAATCGAATTCCCAGGGTTAGTTGTTTCTATTTTTGCTAATACAGTAGCAGGAATTCCACTCGTTATCTTGTTCAGTTTTACCAATGGAGTGTTTCCAATGGTTTCTAAAATATTATTGTACCACATGCAGCAAAGATAAGTTTTCCCTTTTATGTTAGAAGTATTAATTTGTCTTTTGAGAAATGCTTCCCTATTTTAGGCTTTTATAAATGACAGAATAATGAAAAAGGTATTGATAATCAGCACTGCATTAGTTGTTTCATTAGCAGCATGCAATAAACAAGCAAAAGAGAACTTCGATTTGAGTAAAGAAAATACTCGCGTTAAAGCTCTTGATAGTAATTATTCACATCAAATTTCAGAGCAGCATGCCGACTCTTTTGTGAATGTATTTTTAGCAGATGCGATTATACAAACCCCTGGAGAGGATGAGTTAAAAGGCATTAGAGCCATAAGTGATTGGTATGCCAATGCATTTGAATATGGATTAAAATCGTGTGAGTTCAATACAACCAGTATTACTGGAGATGAACAACATTTAATAGAAACAGGAAAATCGAAAGTAGGCTTGTTAATCGGAGATGCAGATACCCTTATTTATGAGCATTATAAGTACTTGCATGTATGGCAAAAACAAGCTAATGGAGTATACAAGTTGAGCAGAGCGATGTGGAATGCAGATGCAGAGAAGTTAGAAACTACAAATTAATCATTAATGAAAAGCAAATTAACCTTATACATTTTTATCGCCCTAGTTTTGGGTATTTTATCCGGATGGATATGTAATCTGAATGCTAGCAATTCATTCGTGATCACATTCGTAGAGTATGTTCCTTTGTTAAGCGATATCTTTTTAAACCTTGTGAAAATGATTATTGCACCATTAGTGTTTTCTACATTGGTGGTTGGAGTAGCTAAGTTAGGAGATATTAGTGCAGTAGGCAGAATCGGAGGAAAAACCCTGCTTTGGTTCCTTTCGGCAACATTTGTTTCTCTTTTTTTAGGGATGATATTAGTAAACCTATTTCAACCAGGTAAAATGATGCATTTGGCTTTGCCCCCAGAAAATGCCACTACTGGATTAGAACATACTGCTTTATCGGTAAAAGAGTTTATTAAGCATGTATTTCCAAAAAGCATTATCGATGCAATGGCTAAAAATGAGATTTTGCAGATTATAGTTTTTGCACTCTTCTTTGGTATCGGTGCAGCAGCCGTTGGTCAGAAAGCAGATGGTGTGGTTAAAGCCATGGACTCATTAGCACATATTATGTTAAAGGTTACAGGGTTTGTAATGAACTTCGCTCCTTTTGCTGTGTTTGGTGCATTAACGGCAGTTATTGCTAAGCAAGGTGCAGGTGTATTGGTAAACTACGGAATATTTATCTTCGAATTTTACGCCTCCTTACTCATCTTATGGGCCATTATTCTCTTAGCGGGTTTTGCAGTTATCAGAAAGAAAATCATTTCTTTAATTAAACACATTATAGACCCTATCATTCTAGCTTATACAACATCAAGCTCGGAAGCAGCTTTACCACAAACCATCCATCAATTAGAGAAATTTGGTTGCAGTAATAAAATTGTAAGTTTTGTACTCCCATTGGGTTATTCTTTTAACCTAGATGGTTCGATGATGTACATGACTTTTGCCTCATTGTTTATTGCACAATCGTATGGAATAGACCTAAGTGTTGAACAACAAATCACAATGTTATTGGTATTAATGCTTACGAGCAAAGGTATTGCGGGAGTTCCAAGAGCTTCGTTAGTGGTTATTGCAGGTACCCTGTCTATGTTCAATATTCCGGAGGCAGGATTGTTGCTATTAATGGGAATTGATCCGATACTTGATATGGGACGTTCGGCAACTAACGTAGTAGGAAATAGTGTGGCAACTGCTGTGGTGAGCAAATGGGAAGGGGAATTGGAGAATTAGCCAATGTGCCAATTAGATAAATAGACGATATGATTGTATGTTGACTTGGAGAAAAGCATTGATTGTTGTTGGAATAAGCTTTAGCTTATTGGATAGTGCTTGCATATTAGGTCCACAAGAAGCAGACTGCAGCTATATTACACCGTATAAGCAAACTAAGGGAATTTGTTCTGAAGATATTTTACACCATTTTACGGTTTTTCCAAAAGGGAATAATTGGTTAAAGCTAGACAGTGTGAAAAATTGGGCAGATTATAAATTATTTAGTTCTCCAGAAAATTTTAAAAATATTTATTTAGCAAAGGGCGATTTCAACTTGTATTTTGACATCTACTTTACTCAAACCAAAACCAAAAGTATTTGTACTGAGTGTCCAACACAAGTAAAATATGCTAACAGGTCTAGCTTTTATAAAATAGAGAATGAAATTTTAGTTACACTCAAAACTAATAGAGAGAATACAAAAAGCCCATTTTATACTGAACAAGATTGGCCAGAGTATATTGAAATTTCCACCCCAGATTTCGGTAATTTAAACCATATTCCAGGTGTAATAAAGTTGAATTATAAGCCCAATAAACTGATTCCAAACTTTAGTATTAATGGTAAAGTTTATTCTGATGTTATTTATGTATACGATTCACTTTCAATGAACAATCTCGAAAAAACATTAGTGGAGGCTTATTATAGTCCAAGTTTTGGATTATTGAAATACAGCTTTAGTAATGGAGAGGTTTATACACTACAGAAAAGCAAATAATAATATGCTAGTATGCGAATTGTTAGTGATATTATTATTAATTAATTAATTGATTATCAGCATATTGGCATAATAGCATATCAGCATACTAACTCACCAGCATATTATTTTTCTTTTTAAAGAAAAAATGCTACTTTTGCAGTCCAAAATAACATTAAAAACAAATTAATTAACCATGTACGCAATAGTAGATATAGCTGGGCAACAGTTTAAAGTTGCAAAAGACCAACAAATCTTTGTACACAGATTACAAGGAGATGAGGGCGCTAGTATTGAATTTGACAAGGTTTTATTAGTTGATAACGGTGGAAAAGTGTCTGTAGGAGCTCCTACATTAAGCGGATCTAAAGTTACTGCTACTATCCTGTCTCATTTAAAAGGTGACAAAGTAATCGTTTTCAAGAAAAAACGTAGAAAAGGATACAAAAAGAAAAACGGACACCGTCAGTTCTTCACTAAAATCCAAATCAACAACATTGTTGCTTAATTAATTAACAGAAGGTTCAACACATTATAAAGATATTCAGAAATGGCACATAAGAAAGGGGCCGGTAGTTCGAAGAACGGTCGTGAATCACACAGTAAACGTTTAGGTATCAAAATTTACGGTGGTCAAGCTGCTATTGCAGGTAACATCATCGTACGTCAACGTGGTACTAAACATCACCCAGCTAAAAACGTAGGTATTGGTAAAGACCATACTTTATTCGCTTTAGTTGATGGTACAGTAGAATTTAGAAAGAAAGCTGATAACAAATCATATGTATCAGTAGTACCTTTCGATTTCAATACTGAAACTGCAAACGCATAATTACAACATTAGATAGTTTAAAGGCCTTTTCGTGCAAACGGGAAGGCCTTTTTTCGTAGCTCGTACCTCGTATTTCGTAGCTCGTAGTCGTGTAAATTTATAGGGTTTCTTAATAACTATAAAAAAAAGCCCCGCTAATGCAGGGCCAAATAATTACAACTCTCGAACTACGAGGTACGAGCTACTAAATACGAGTTATGATCTCTTCGTAATCCACTTCGCTACGGCAGGACCTAGTTCTTTTTGTGAACGTCCGCCAACAAATACTCCGATATGGCCGCCTTGGAAGGCATAGATTTCATGATCTTTAGAGCCAATAGCGTCGTTTAATGGAACAGTAGCCGATTTAGGTATGATGTTGTCGTCGGTAGCATAAATGTTCATTACAGGCATTGTAATGTTCTTTAAATCTACCTTCTTATCTCCTACTACTAATTCGCCTTTTATTAATTTGTTGCCTTGGAATAAATCTTTGATATATTGACGGTAGCATTCTCCTGGGAAGTCCGGACAATCAGCTTTCCAAGCTTCCATACGTAGGAAGTTCATGAGCTTATCTTCATCGTTCATAGTATCTAGTATCCCGTTGTATTTACTAATGCTCATGGTTGGTTTCAACATCGCAAATGCACTGTTTAAGGTGTCTGCCGACATGTTTCCTACGCTATCCACGATAGTATCTACATTGATGTCTTTTGCCCAACGGAACAATACGCTTTCGTTTCCTGAGAATTCAAAAGGAGCTACAAATACTGTTAATGATTTGATTTTTTCGGGGTATATAGCCGAATAAATAGTACTGAATGTACCACCTTGGCAAATTCCTAGTTTATGGATTTTATCGTTACCAGTGCTTTTGCGAACAAAATCTACAGCATCGTTCATATAACCATTAATGTAATCGTCCATGGTTAGGTATTTATCCGCTTTTGTAGGGTATCCCCAATCCATGATATAGATGTCTAATCCTTCGTCTAATAATTTTTTTATCAGAGAGCGATCAGGTTGTAGGTCTAAAACATCATGACGGTTGATGATGGCGAAACTCACTAACACAGGAATCTTTGCTTTCGCAGGAGTTTCTCTTTTGTAGTGATACATTTTTATTTTATCCGATTGCCAAACTAATTCTTTTGGGGTAGTAGCAACATCAACGGTTTTAATGTTTTTTAATGTTTGATATCCTTTGGCCAATTTAGAGCTCATCTCGCCGAATTGCTCCATCATCTCTGCTGTTTGATTATTCATAATTTGTTTTAGTGTTAGTAATAAGGTAAATATTATAAAAAATATTGAGTTAAAAAAAAGCGGGTAAAAATTAATTCACCCGCTTAACCCAACTAAATCTCAAACTATTATGATTGATTATTTTTTAGCAGTTTTAGCTGCTTTAACTTCTGTTGTAGGAGTTTCTAAGCTTTCGATTTTTTTCTCTAAAGCTTTGATGTGTTTGTTCATTTCGTAAACTGTTTTGTACAAATCGTCCATTTCAGTACGAGTGATTACAGGAATGTTCTCCATCATTTTCTCCATTTGTTTCTCCACTCCTTTTTTTACTGTCATGGTTACATTAGTAAACTCAGCCTGGAATTTAGAGTATTCTTCTGATTGGAATAATTCACCGTATACAGTATCGTTTACATTGATCCACTCGTTGTAGAACGTGTTGAAATCTTTGTACTCTTCACCGTTTTGGATTTTGTTCGCTACATTCTCTGCTAATGTTTCCATTGCTTTTAAGCCTGTAGTGTATAACATATAACGGAATTGAGCTTCGCGAACTTGGTAAGCCACCATTTTGTTTCCTAATTCGTTGATAGCAATCATTTGATCACGATCTTTACCAGGACTCATTAAAGTAACCATTGGCGACATTGTGTCTTTCATTTGGTTGCTTAAGTTTTGGAATTGCTCTAATGCTTGCTCAAAAGTTTCTGTTCCGAAAGAAGGAAGATTAGCCATTTGGCCTTTCATTTTTTCGTAAGCTTCTTTACCCATGTTCATATTGCTTTTTATAGCATTTAGGTAAAACTCTTTCATTTGGTTCGACATTTCTGGATTTAATTGTAACATTTGATCCATCATGCCTTTATATTGTTCAGCATTGAACATGTTTTTGAAAGTATCCATGTTGAAGCTTTTGTCTTGCATTTGCTTCATCATTGGGCTCCAAAACTCATATAATTTCATGTACATTTCTTGGGTATTGAATAAGCCCATGAAAGCTTCTTTTTGTGTTCCGTTTGCACCGAAGTTGTTCAACATTTCTTGGTACGATTTCGTTAACATGTTATTCCAGTTTTGGAACATGTTGTTCGTGTCGTTCATACCAGTATTGAATTTGTTCATGTTTTGCGACCAAGTCATCCAGTTGTTCATGGCATTGTTCATAAATGAAGCCATATCCTGACCTTTAGTCAAGTTCGTTTGGAATAAATTAGTGAAGTATTCGAAAGGATTGTTACTTGTAGATTTCTCAGTTTCTTTAGCACCATTTCCTTGGTTGAAGAACGACATTTGATTGTCGAACCACTTCTTGAAGTAGTCGTTGTTAACATTCTCACCGAAACCTTTTTTCATGTTTTCAGTAGTTTTAGTCATTGTATCCACAAACTGTTTTTGTGAATCCATCATACTTTCAAAGAAGTTTTTTGTTGAATTACTTTCCATTTTTAGTGTTTTATTTAGTTGAAACTAAGAGATTTAATATTCCTTATATCTCCCCCTTAAATTCGCCGCAAAGGTAGGAGTTATTTTATTCAAAACAAATAGTTATTTTAATATTTATCCACAGCCCTTGTTTAAAGTAAATAAACGCGCTTTTGGGTAATATAAAGCGCAATTTTTTTATTATTTAGTAATATAATTTTTATATTCGGAAACAACCAAAATAATTAAACGTCAGATTATGCTACACGAAAAACCGCAAGTTGGAACGGAATTCCGTCACAAATTTTCTTATTCACAGGAGCAAGTAGATTTATTTGCACAAGTTACCGGTGACACCAATCCTTTACATATTGATGCCGAATATGCGGCTAAGTCGATGTTTGGAAGAAGAATCATGCATGGCTACTTAGGAGGATCTGTATTTACTAAAATTTTCGGAACGCTTTTTTGTGCAGAAGGTAATGTTTATATGAAGCAGGAAATGAAGTTCTTAAAGCCTATGTTTGCCGATAAAGAATACGAAGCTATACTTACTGTAAAGGAAATTATACCCGAAAAGAACCGTGCGATTATAGAAACGAAGATTATAGACCCAGAAACAGGAGAAACAACTACTACTGGAGAAGCAATGATGTATAATAAGATCTACTTTAACTAATATAACTATGAAAGCACCCTATAGAATTCTATTGAGTTTAATTCTCCTCTCCTTTACTTCTGGCTTGTACGCTCAATCGAAGCAACAAAACCCTGCTGGTTCCTATGCCAGTGCTTGGGCCGATAAAAAAGGCACGATGAATGTGCAATACCTCAATAACTTCCCATTTGCCTACACCGATGATAATAATGAGGTCACTGGAATTGAAATAGACATTATCAGAAAATTTGCACAATGGCTAAAAATTAAGAAAGGAATTGAGGTAGAATTGAATTTTCAACAATCGGATGATTTTGCGAAGTTCTATGAAAAGGTAAAAATCGATAAAACAGTGAGTGTCGGTGCTGGTAGTGTTGCTGTAACCACTGATAGAGCAAGAGAAATAAAGTTTTCTTCGCCATACCTAAAGAATAAACCGGTATTGGTGAGTTCGATATTGAAATCTACTTTAACTGACATCAGAAATATTTCTAAGGAATTCAATGGAATGACTGCGGTAATTGTGAAAGGTTCTGTTCACGAGAAACTGATTAAGAATATTAAAGACAACTACTGGCCAGAAATGAAAGTAGAATTAGTAGAATCGCCATCAGTGGTACTCGATAAAATATCGAACTCAAATAAGTACTTCGGATATTTAGATTTAATCTCTTATTGGTCGAGTATACAGAAGGAATCACGACCATTAAAAATCCACAGAGCTACACCATTTGACACAGAATACTTTGCTTTCATATTCCCTAAAAGCTCCGATTGGGCTGCAGCCTTTAACGAGTTTTTTGATGGAGGATTAGGCTTTACTGCAAGCGATGCTTATATGGATATCTTACGCAAGCATTTGAGTTCAGAATTAGTGAACTCGGTGGCATTGACGTACTAGATATTAGATATTAGTATTGAGATATGAGAAAATTACGCTGCGATGGGCGTCCACGTCCATCGCAGCTTTTTAAACAGTTTTTTGTGATTTGCAAGTCTATTTTACTCTTTCTATTCCACTTATAATTCCCGCTTCAATCATTTTACCATATCCATTTTTTGGTAAATGGACAATATATGATAATGCCAAATTGTAATTCTGAATAGCATTGCTAAAGTCGCTCAGGTCTTCGTAACATTTTCCAATATTTAAATATAATGAGGGGTAATTTGCTTTCATTTCCTCCGTATTAATGTTTAGTGCAAATTGTAAGGCTTCAGTATCCCACACTAATTTTTCTTTACTACTATTTTGTACACGTGCCATGTAATGAGCAGCTATAAATTTTTCAAAATCGTTAGTTGCATTTTCCCAAGCAAGTTGGTATAAACGACAAGCTTCTTCTCTATCACTAGCTTCTTGTTCTATTCCTTGTGCACAAAGTTTAACGATTTCATTATTTGGATTGAATACCATGTTTTATCTATTTATTGTTCAGGGGATGTTATTTCTCTTATTTCAACACTTGTGTCATTTCCATTAAGAATTGGACATTTCTTAGCAATTACAGTTGCAGCATCAAAATCATTGGCCAAAATAATAATGTAGCCAGCCACCGAATTATGCTCAGCAACATAAGGTTGTTCAGTCATTTCTTGGTTTTGTTTAAGTAACCTGCCTTCTTTTGAGAAATGATTACCACCATCTGCAAGTTGATTCGTAGAAGCAATTTCATTTATCCATTGCATCCATTGTTGCATGTATAATTTCATTTGCTTTTTGCTCACCTGTTTTTCTTTACTTAAAATATCCATTCGGAATATTAAAACATATTTTTTCATCTTGTTTTTATTTTCAAAGATGAATCAATAAACAAGAACTTGTATTGACCTAGGTCAAAATCGTTTATTTCGATTTAAGCCTACTGAGTGTCTCTTCTCTGATATCTAAATATGAGGCTAATAGTTTGTTGGAAAGGCGTTGGATGAGTATAGGGTTTTCATTTAAAACTAAGTCGTAACGCTGTTTAGCGGTTAGCGTAACCAGTTGTTCAATTTTTTTGTTTTGGAAAGAATAGGCTAATTCCAATAGGTGTTGGTAGAAGTAACTCCAATTTTTTATTTCTTTATTTAATCGATAAAAATCGGAGTGATTTATATAAAGTACTTGTGAATCGTCTACTGCTTCTAGAAATTCGAAAGAAGCTTGTTGAAAAATGAAACTTGTAAATGCTGTGCCAACGTGGTTTTCTAGCATTACATACCTAGTTTTCTCTCTACCATTTTTATCGATAAAAAAAGTTCTTAAGCAGCCTTTATTGATAAAATAAAATTCCTTACATATACTCCCTTGGTATAATAGAGTGGTGTTTTTTGAAACAGATTTTGCTTTGAAACATTTCAGAATTACATCAAGTTCTTGCTCTTTAAAATCAACAAAATGCTTCAGAACCATTCTTAAATTATCTTTCATGTAAGTTTGTTATTGTTTGAATTAATTTCCATCTCCCAAGAAAACTAATCAGGTATTGGTTCTTCTTACCTTCTGGAATCATCTCAATACTCATATCTCACTACTAACATCTAGAAAAGAAATATCATTGGTAAAAAATTCTCCACTCCTTCTGCGATGAGAACTTTATCGGTATCAGAATACAGAATCATTCTTATTTTTTCTTTTTGTTTGAGTTCATATTCTGCAATCACCTGTAAGCAGCCTCCACAAGGCTTTATCATTTCTTTAAAGGTTCCTTCTCTGTTGTTGGCAGTAATGGCAATTGCTTTAATGGTATTGTTGGGGTAATTTGCTCCGAAATGAAATAGGGCTACTCGTTCTGCGCATAAGCCCGAGGGATAGGCTCTATTTTCTTGATTATTGCCTAAAATAAATTCACCATTGTCTAATAATAAACTCGCTCCTACGCTGAAGTTAGAATATGGTGCATAGGCATTGCTGCGTGCTAATAGCGATTGTTCTACACATCGTCTGTCGATTTCTGATAGCTCTTCGAGTTTGTAATTTTCGTAACGTATTATTTTTTCTACTTTATCCATTTGTTTTGTTTTTCCATTGGTCTAATCTAGCATTCATTATTTTAAACCACAAAGGTGGTACCAAAGTAAGTAGTACCATGCCAGGATATCCGTTGGGTAATTGCGGGCTTTCATCATACGAATTTAATACTTGATAATTTTTTGTAGCAAACAAATGATGATCGGCATGTCTTTGTAGTTGAAACAGTAGATAATTACTATATATAAAATTAGCATTCCAACTGTGATTCGGATTTACTTTTTCATACACTCCTTCTGATATTTCTTTTCTTAATATACCATAATGTTCAATATAGTCGACAGCTTCTAATAAACTAAAAGACAGAAAAGCTTGTATCAGCAGAAATGCAGATAGTTTACTATTGATGTGTCCATTTATTGAAAAGGCAACGATGTTAACTAGTAGAAAGAGGATAAGGGAAATTAAGGTTAATCGATAAGTTTCGTTCGACCAAAGGGTCGACTTTTTTTTACGTTGTGCTAATCGTTCCTTTTCTATTTTTATGCTGTTGAAAAAGCCTCCAATTACAGCTTGTTTCCAAAAAACATAATAACTCTGATTTTTCTTTGCAGTTGCAGGATCTTTAGGTGTGGCAACGTGTATATGATGTCCTCTGTTATGCTCCACATAGAAATATCCATAAGCAACTTGTATGAGTAATAACTTAGCCAGAAATTTATCAAGCTTATTGGTTTTATGTCCGAGTTCGTGTGCAATGGTAATACCTACTCCTCCATTCATAATCATCGTATTAATAACTAACAGTACAAATTGATGTGCGTTAATAGAATCTACAATAAACACATAAACCAACCAAAGCATTGTTGTGCTTTGTATGATTGTCCATGCATACAAGATATACCGATAATACTTTTCTTCTTTTAGCTCTTGAGCTTTATTTTTTTCGAAATTACTATTGTCTATACCTAATAGTGGATCTAGTATGGGCAACAAAACAAATAGCAATAAAGGCATTGTATATAAGGCCAATATGATACCACTATAATAGCCTAATATTATACTAATGGGTATTGTAAAAACAAGTAGGTAACCATATTTGTTTATTTTTCGCATGATGTACACCTTTGTAGGTATTAAGTACAATGTACAAAGAAATGTATAGGATGGCAACTACTGATACTAGTTACTAGTGACTGGTGATTGGTGACTAGAATGGGTATGAGAAAATATTTTAAATGGCAGTAAGGGTACTAATATCATTTATTTGTCAAGAAAGTATTACTTAACAACATTTGGACCCATTTGATGTTAAAGTAACATAGCATAAGTATCTCGGCGCAAGCCGGGTGTTTTGGTTTAGTTGTAGTTAAAACCCGGTCCTTGGATCGGGTTTTTCTTATTTATAGTTTTGGTAATATCTTCAATGATTATTGCTTCTGATAGGTCTGTCCATTGTTGATTATGTAATCTTATCAACTTTTCTTTTTGAGCTCTAGTCCATTTGCTCAGGTTTCTGTAACGGTCTTTTGCTTTAAAAATATCTTCGTATTCTTCAAAATACACTAAGCGGAAAGGCGCTATTTCCGATATATTGAATAGATTTTCGTGTTCATTCCTACAAGATTTAGCAAAACGTACAATATCGTCTGTAAGTCCAACCACAATTTCTGATCTATTGGAATTTGTAATAAAATAAAGGTATTTGGCAGGAAATACAGGACCTTTACTTAACTCCACCCATTCTTTTTCGATTACCATAGCTAAAAAATTTAGTTTGATTATTAATTATTTTTACTAATTTTATACGCAATAATACTAATAATTTTAGCAAATCAAAATAAAACATGAAAAAAATTAGCGCTAATATTCGATTTTTACGTAAAAAAAATAACCTCACTCAACAAGAGTTTGCTGATGCAATAGGTATTAAACGCTCAATGATTGGGGCTTATGAGGAAGATCGGGCTAGTCCGAAAATGGATAACATGAAATCAATTGCTAATTATTTTGGTATTTCTGTTGATGAATTGGTTTCTGAGCGAATAACAGATAAATGGCTTGAAGAGAGAACGAGCAGAATGGAGAAGGAAAAGGAAATTAAAGCTGGCAATTTACGTGTATTGAGCATTACTGTTGATAAAGATGATAATGAGAACATTGAGTTAGTGCCAGTAAAAGCGAGTGCGGGATATATTAATGGGTATTCTGATCCAGAATTTGTGAAAGAGTTGCCTAAATTTCATTTACCGATGTTGCAAGGTGGTACTTTTAGAGCTTTTGAAATAAAAGGGGATTCGATGTTACCTATTCAGCCAGGTAGTATTATTGTTGGTGAGTATGTTGATGATTGGAAGCAAATTAAAAACAACGATACCTATATTGTTATCAGTAAAAACGACGGTATTGTATATAAAAGGGTATTGAATAGAATTAAAGAACAGAAAACACTTTTATTAAAATCAGACAATAAATCGTACGACCCCTATCCTATTGCTGTGGATGAAATTATGGAGGTTTGGAAAGCAAAAGCCTTTATTAGCACAACATTTCCAGAGCCAGAGCAAGAAATGAGTATTGGGCAACTGACCAATATTATGATGGAGATGCAAAAGAAAATAAATAAGCTAGGCGATAATTAGAGTAGAAAATACGATCCTAAACCAAGTATTAATAAGAAACCGAGTGTATCGGTAAACATGGTTAATATAATAGATGAAGCTACTGCAGGGTCGAAACCTAGTTTCTCAAGAATAATAGGTACTGATGCACCTGTAATTCCAGCAATAACTAAGTTTCCAAACATGGCTAAAAATACGACTAGTCCTAAAACTGGAGAATGGTTATTGAAGGTAGCCACTAGAGAAACTACAAGTCCAAATACCAAACCATTGGTAAGACCTACCAATACTTCCTTTTTTATGGTACCAAGTACTTTGGAATCAGGTAATGTATTTAGGGATATACGTCTGATGGTAACTGCAAGCGCTTGAGTACCTGCATTTCCACCCAAACCTGCGATAATAGGCATAAAGGTAGCCAGTAAGGTAATTTTTTGAATTGTGGGTTGAAAAAAGTAAACAACTGAGCTTGCTAAAAAAGCAGTGAACATGTTTACCATAAGCCAAGGGACTCTACTTTTTAAGGCATCCTTCCAATTACCACTTAATTCTTCTTCATCAGAAACGTTTGCAATCTTTAAGATATCTTCTGTAGTTTCCTCTTGCATAACGTCGATAACATCGTCGAATGAGACAACACCAAGGAGCGTCATGTTTTTATCAACTACAGGTATACCAGGTAGGTTATATTGAGAAAGTAATTGAGCTACTTCTTCTTGGTCGGTATCTGTATAGGTGTACACTAAATCTTCATCGAGTAATTCAGTAATCTGAATCTGAGGTTTAGCTTTTATTAAGTTTTTCAGAGAAACAGTACCGATGAGTCTCTCATTATCATCAATTACATATATCGCATAGAAGTTTTCTATTTCTTCCGATTGTTGAGCAACTTCTTCAAGAGCTTCTCTTTTATTTTTAGTAAGGTTAATAGTGATGTATTCAGTAGACATCAAACCTCCAGCGGTATCTTCGCTATAGGTTAAGAGTTTACGGATTTCTGAGGCATCTTCTTCGTCGATATTTTCGAGGATCTCCTCTCTTTTTTCTTCAGAGAGTTGAGAAACGATATCGGTTGCATCGTCGTGAGAGAGTTCTTCGACAATATTGGTTACTAAATCGGTGTTTAAGCTTTCTAATAATTTCTCCGGATGCGATTCGGGGTCCATTTCCGAAATCGCTTCCGAAGCAATATCAATTGGTAAAAGACCAATAAGAATTTGTCTTTTTTGGTCTTTTAGTAGCTCTAGAATCTTTGCAATTTCAGAAGGGTGTAACTCTTCTAAGAACACACGCAAATCATGCTCTGGACCTTCTAAAAGGTCTTCAATCTTTTCTAGATCGAACAGAATATCATCGCGTTGTTTCATGCTACGATTAAATGATTATTGTTGAACTTTTACATCGAAAGTAACAGCTCTTGTAGTACTACTGGTGTTATTTATATTTTTTACGTGAAATAGACCAAGTTTACCCGACTCGGTTTTAAAACCAATCACATCCCCAACTTTCAAATAAGGTGCGCTAGTTTCTACTACATTAGAATCTAGATCGTTTTGTAGTAATGAATCGTTTTTTAACGTATTAAAGATATTTGAATTGATGTTTAATTTTAAGAAGGTGGTATTATTCTTAACTGCCCAAGTTTTCACAGATTTATGAGGTACTTGATCATCAGGTAGGCCAAAAATAGGGTCTTTAGGAGAAGCTATAACAAATGAATCTGTATGCTGAGTATCGAAGTAAAATATTAAATCAATTTTCGCGGTGTTAGTATTAGCACCAGCAGTAAAATAAACAGAATCTTCTGATACTGAGTAAAAACTACCAAGGGCAGAATTTACCTGAGAACCAAGTGTAATTGATTGATATGTTTTTAATTCAGTGTATACAGGACCCGATGGGCCTTTTGGTTCCTCTTCTTCTGAACAAGCTGAAAGCAATACTATTGAAAAAGAGAATAATAGAAATGATTTTAGATTTGTTTTCATAATATTAATTTATACTCCGAAGGTAAAAAAAAAGAGCCCTAAAAAGGGCTCTTTTCCTAAAATATTTTTTAATTATTATTTCTGAACTTTAACATTCACGGTCATGGTTCTGTTTATTCCCATGTTACCAGCTGTTGATACAACATGCATCATACCTATTTTACCAGTGGTAGTTTTAAATGCTAATACTTTGCCAGCCATAAGAGTAGGAACTCGAGTTAATGAAAAACTAGCGGAATCTAATGTTTTAAGAATCGAATCATTAGATAGCGAGTCGAACTTAGTTAAAGAGATATTCTGACTTGAGAATAGCGTAGTGTTTTTCACAGACCAGTTTGGTAACGAAGTGTTACCATCATGAGCTACTTTAACAATGGAATCGCTTGGTGCACCAATAGTGCTGCCATTCATACTTCCATAAAAAAACACCAAATCAATTCTCGATTGCATGGCTACGCTAGTGCTAATTTGAACCGATTTATACACTTTACCAGAATCAGTTGCAAAGAAACTACCTTCATTAATGTTTTCTTGTCCGCCTAATGTTTTGTTAGTATAAACATTAATTTGACCATGCACTATAGGTGTAGGTGTTGGTGTTGGGTTTGGTTTAGGATCTTCATCTTCAGAACAAGCTGTAATAAGCAAAGCAAATGAAGAAACTAACAGAAGTGTTTTGATTTTTAAATTCATAAGTGTTTGTTTTAGATGTGATTCCCCTAAAATAAAAAAAGAGCTCAATATTGAGCTCTTTTTTTATGAATTTTTTAAAAAAGTACTATTTCTGAACTTTTACGTCAACTTTAATATAATCACCAGTTGCAGTAGTTCCGTTTTCAACGATTGAAACAACTTTAACAAATCCTTTTTTGTTTCCAACAGTTTTAAATGCGATTACATCACCTTCAGCTAAATCTGTAGCTGATGTTGCAGCAGTACCTAAAGCAAAATTATCATACATTTTAGTTAATGTAGAATCTGCAGTGATAGCGTTAAATAAATCTGCTGTTAATAATGTACCTCTTAATTCTGTAGCATTTTTTACTGACCAAGTTTGTAAACCTGTAGTTGCATTATCATAGATAGTTGCAGCAGGAGCATCGTTTGGTGCAGCAATAGTTGCTTTGTTAGTAGCACCGTAGTAGTATAAGAAGTCTACTGAACTTGCATTAGTTTTAGCTTGTGCTTGTGTATATACAGTACCATTTGAAGTAGAAAAGAAGCTACCTGCTGAATTATTAGCTTGGTCGCCATAGATTTTCTCAGTGTAAGTGTTAACACCAGCATCAGTTGGTGTAGGTGTAGGTGTAGGTGTTTCTTCATCTTCAGAACATGCTGTAAATCCAACAGAAGCAACTAAACCTAACATTAAGAATAATTTGAAGTTCGTTTTCATAATTTTTTTAATTTTTTAATGATTTAAGTGTTTAATACAAAAGTCTTAAATAAAACTTACATTTCAAATATAAAACTGCAATTTTGAGCTAATATACTATATTAATAGGCTTTTAGCCTGAGGACCAAGGTTAAAGATTAAATCAATAATACTTAAATTGGGTTCAAAATTCAACTTATTTGAGAATACCTGTTGATATTCAGTATTATGTAACAAATTATAGGTTATTGATTTGTCAATTTCCTCTTCCCTATCTAATATGATTTCATGGTTCAGTTTTAACATAGAAAAAACAATTTTTATCAGTTCTGTATTAAATTCCCATAAGAATTCATAACTCGGATTACTATACATTGGTCGTAGTTTATCCTCATAATATTCGAAGTATACTGATCTTCTATAAGCGGATTCGAAGCTTTTCCAATGCTGTTTTAACCATGGTTCAGAATATGATACTTTGATATTTTCATACTTTCGTTCTAACGGCTCTAGTTTTTGCGTTGGTATAGTAAGGATCATTTTACCGTTGGGGCCTACTATTTCTGTTCTATTTCTATGAGTTTGGCGTGAATATTGGTCGTTTAAATGAAGGATACATTCTTTTTCCTTAAGTAAATGTTGAAAATATCCTATTGAAGGTAGGTATAGTATATGCATTTATTATTGACAATAATTAGACACTTTTATTCTTTTAGAATAATTTGAAAACGTAAATTTACATTAATATTTCTGTGAGAACAGAAGAATTTAAACTTTATAAAGATGAAAAAATCAATTTTTATAGCAATAATTTGTTCACTAATGCTTGCAACAAATGTATATGCAAAAAACTTAAAGGCTTATTTATCTTATTATACCTTCAACACTCCAGAACAAGTTCCCTATGTGGAGGCACATATTTCTGTGCTTGGGAATACAGTAAATTACATTAAGACACAAAGTGAAAAGTATCAGGGAAGTGTTGGTATTACTATGTTGATAAAGCAGGATGATAAAATAATTAAAGCCGACAAAATTAATTTATTAAGTCCAGAAGTAGCCGACACCATAAATCAAGCCTTTAATTTTCTTGGTCAGAAACGATTCCAACTACCGAATGGAAAATACACCTTACAAATTCAAATATTCGATAATAACAACCAGAAGAATAAAGATTTTGTCAATCAAGATTTCGAAATAAATTTCCCATTAAATAAAGTAGCGGTTTCTGATATTATCTTTTTAGAATCTTTTAAGAAATCGACTACTAAGAGTGAGTTTATTAGAAATGGTATGGAATTAGTCCCATTTGTTAATAATTTCCTACCCACAAGCGTAGATAAATTGAGCTTTTACGCAGAGATTTACAATACTCAGAAGATTGCTTCTAACGAATCTTTTTTACTTAGTTATTATATTCAAAATGCTGATGGACTGAATAAACTTAGCACCTTTGTACAAAGTAAAAAAATACTATCTAAAGATGTTATCGTATTGTTAAACGAGTTTGATATTAAACTTTTACCTAGCGGCAACTATTATTTAGTTATTGAGTTAAGAAATAGAAATAATGAATTAATTGCTTCTAAATCGAATTATTTCCAAAGAAGCAATAAATCTTTAGGTAGCGATTTATCAGGCATTTCAGCAATCGATTTCGACAATTCATTTGCTGCTAAATACACTAAAGAAGAACTCATTGAACATATTAAATCTCTAAGACCTATAACTAATTCTAATGAGCAAGATTATGTGAAAACATTGTTGGCAAACGACGACGAGATTCAAATGCGTAAATACTTGATTTATTTTTGGGAAAAAAGACATCCTGGAGAATCGGCAGTAAAATGGGCAGAATATGAGCAACAGGTTAAATTAGTAAACAAAAAATTCTCATCACCATATATTAAAGGTTACGACACCGACAGAGGTATTATCTTTTTAAAATACGGACCTCCAAACAATATCCGTCAGAACGATTTTGACAATAGAGCTTATCCTTATGAAATATGGCATTACTATAAAATTGCTAATTTTTCTAATAGAAAATTTGTGTTTTTTAGTCCTGATAACATAAAAAATGAAATGGTTTTACTTCATTCAAATTTATTCGGAGAAAGAAACGACCCTCAATGGAAGTATAAAATCTTAGCTCGAACAATGAAAAATGAAGATGATCAAGATGGGTCTGATTATGTGGGACAAAGATTAGAAGCAGATTTTAATGAATAAACTCTTTTCCTATATAGGTATCAGTATTATTTACCTAGTATCTTATCTGCCCTTTCAATTACTTTATCTACTCAGTGATGTGATGTATATCCTAGTATATCACATTGCTGGATATAGAAAAAAGGTTGTAAGAGAGAATCTCTTAAATGCTTTTCCAAATAAAACTGCTATTGAGAGAAAACAGATAGAAAAGGATTATTATCATCATTTATGTGATACAATATTAGAAACTACAAAATTGATTTCTTGCTCAGAACAGGAGTTCAGTAAAAGAGTTAAAATCAAAAACTCAGAACGTTTTTATGAATTGATTTCTAGTGGAAGAAACATGACTCAAGTTTTTGGTCATTACCATAATTGGGAGTGGTTTATCTTTGCTATCCCCTATTACACTCCAATAAAAAGTTATGGGATATATAAACCACTAAAAAATGAAGTTTTCGATAAGTTTTTTTATAAAATGAGGGCTCGTTTTAAGTTAAATCTTTTACCGATGCAGACCTCAATGAGAACCTTACTTAAAAATGCTCATGAGCAATTTAGTATATCAATTATTGCCGATCAGACACCTTCAAATGCAGAAGCAAGTTACTGGACAAAATTTCTCAACCAAGATACCCCAGTATTTATGGGTACAGAGAAAATTTCTTCTCATTTTGATACTGCACTAGCATTTATAGATATACAGAAGGTAGGTAGAGGATATTTAGAGTTTGAATTTGTTATATTAGCAGAAAATACAAAGGGAATGAAGGAGTATGAAATCACAGAATTACATACTCGATTTTTAGAGAAAAGAATAATTGAAAAACCTGCATATTGGTTATGGTCACATCGAAGATGGAAACATAAGCCGAGTGATGCAATTAAAGCCAAATATAATTTATCATGACAAATCTTCCACGAGTCGCCGTAGTGGTATTGAATTATAACGGGTCTAGCTTACTTCCAAAATTTTTACCATCAGTTTATAATAGTACTTATCAGAATCTTGAGTTAATACTTGCTGATAATGCTTCTACAGATGATTCTGTGGAATGGGTAAAGTCTAATTTCCCAGCATTTAAAGTAATTATTAACGATAAAAATTATGGTTTTGCAGAAGGCTATCATAAGGTATTGTCGGCATTAACAGATATTGATTATTTTATACTACTTAACTCTGATGTAGAAGTCACAGCTAATTGGATAGAACCAGTGATTTCATTAATGGAGAAGGATAAAAATATTGCCATTGCCCAACCTAAAATTTTGAGCTATTTAGAAAAGGAGAAGTTCGAATATGCTGGAGCAGCTGGAGGTTATATCGATCGTTTTGGTTACCCTTTCTGTAAGGGTAGGATTTTCGATACTGTTGAAAAGGATAAACATCAATATGAACAAAATGTAGAAATTTTTTGGGCCTCTGGAGCGGCAATGTTTATTAGGGCTGAAGTATATAAGCAATCAGGTGGTCTAGATCCTGATTTTTTTGCTCATATGGAAGAAATTGATTTGTGCTGGAGAGTAAAGAATATGAATTATAAAGTGTATTACTGCGCTGAATCCACGGTTTACCACTTAGGGGGCGGCACATTACACGAGAGTAACCCTAAAAAAACATATTTGAATTTTAGAAATAGCCTGATTACACTTAGGAAAAATCTACCCCTCCACTATTCATTCGGAATATTATTCATTAGGCATGTATTGGATTTTATACAGTGGTTACGTTTCTTTTTTACTGGAAAATTTAAGCATGCATTCGCTATAAATAGAGCTCATTACGATTTTTTAATTACCCAGTCGACTTGGTATTCTAAAAGAAAAAAGTTGATTAAAATATTTAAAAAACCAAATAAAACCGGACTATATAACAGAAGTATTGTATTCGATTATTTTGTATTGAAAAAGAAAAGATTCAACGAACTTAATTTAAAAGAATTAGAGCAATAGTGCTCCAATACCTAATCGATAAGAATCGAGGCCAAAGCCAGTAATACTCCCCTTACACTTAGGAGTTAATAGGGTATAATGACGAAATTGGTCTCGTTGATAAACATTTGATATGTGTACCTCTACTGTAGGTAAGTTAATACTAGCAATAGCATCCATTAGAGCAATAGATGTATGTCCGTATGCTCCAGGATTAATTACTATACCAGAATAGTTGTTTTGATCTGCAAGCTGAATTTGATCAATAAGTTTAGCCTCGTCGTTAGATTGAAAGTACTCGAGTTGAATATCTTTAAATTTATTTTTTAGTTCAATAAAATATTCATCGAATGATTTTTCTCCGTATATTGTCTTCTCTCTTCTGCCTAGAAAGTTTAAGTTTGGACCGTTTACAATTAGTATTTTTTTCATTGATATGGATTGGAATTCAACCATCAAAGGTTTTAAGTCTTATTTAAAATTAGAACGATCCTTATCGAAGAACTCTATTGATGCTTACGTATACGATATTGAAAAACTTCAACAGTATTTCGATTATACCAAACAGAACACCTCTCCTACGGATGTTAAAACCAAAGATATAAAAGATTTTTTGGTATGGATAAATGAATTAGGAATGACCCCTAGTTCCCAAGCAAGAGTATTATCTGGCATTAAATCGTTTTATAAATATTTGGTTCTAGAGGATATGCTCAAGAACGACCCTTCTATTGTTATAGAAACACCCAAGCTAGGTAGAAAACTTCCCGATACCTTGAGTTTAGAAGAAATAAATTTGATATTAGATACTATTGACTCGAGTTCTGCTGAAGGAATGAGAAATAAAGCCATGTTAGAAACCCTATATGCATGTGGACTTAGGGTGTCCGAATTAGTGAATCTAAAAATATCAGATGTTTTTTTCGAGATAGATTTCATAAAAGTTACAGGTAAGGGAGATAAGGAGCGTTTTGTACCACTTGGTAGTTCAGCAAAAAAATTCATTAAGATATATTTAAACGAGATTAGAGTACATGTTCCTATTAATAAGGGAGAAGAAGATATTGTTTTTTTAAATCGAAGGGGAAAACGCTTAACCAGGGTAATGATATTTACTATTATTAAACGTTTGGCCTTAAAAGCGGGAATAAAAAAAAGCATAAGCCCACATACTTTCCGTCATTCGTTTGCCACACATTTAGTTGAAGGAGGAGCCGATTTAAGAGCTGTACAAGAAATGCTTGGTCATGAGTCGATTACTACCACAGAAATTTATACTCACTTAGATAGAAGCTATTTAAAAGAAACTATAATTAGTTTTCATCCTCGTTCAAAAAATAAAAAAAGAGTGAAGGTTAATGCTTAATAGCTTTTAGTATACGTTCTTTCCCTCTAATATCTTTTCTTATTTCAATATTTTTCCAATTGTTTTTATCTAAAATATATAGCATTAATTCAGAAAGAGATTCATTGATTTCAAAGTATAAACTGCCCTTTTCCTTTAATTGTTGTTCCGCTTGTTTTACAATTCTTTTATAGAACAATAATGGATCTTCGTCGGGAACAAATAAGGCAAGTTTAGGTTCATAATCTAATACATTTTTTTGCATTACATTTTTTTCCGATTCTAACACATAAGGAGGATTGCTTACTATTATGTTGTAACGCTTTTCAATATTGCTTTTAAGGATATCTTGTTGAGTAAAATTCACCTCAACTTTATTTACAATGGCGTTTTTTCTTGCAATTTGTAATGCATCGTTTGAAATATCAATAGCATCGACGATCGAGTGAGTTAAGTTTTTTTTCAAACTAATTGCTATACATCCTGAACCAGTTCCAATATCAAGAATGTTAATGTTTTGGGAGTCTTTATGATCCTTAATAATCCAATCTACTAGTTCTTCGGTTTCCGGACGAGGAATGAGTACGTTAGGGTTTACTGAAAAACGCATACCCATAAATTCTTCGAACCCGAGTATATATTGTACCGGTTGATGTTGATTAAGTAGATGAGCGATTTGGTCTAGTTGTTCGAACATAGATGCAGGTACTAGCTCATTTTCGTTGAGGATGAGTTTGATGGTATCGTAACCGAGTATTTCTTTAAAAACAATCTGACTTATGCTTCTAGCCTCTTCAGGCTCATAGGTTTTGTGTATGAGGTATTGAAAATGTTGGAAAGACTCTTTTAAGGTTTTGGTTCTCGAAAACATATTCAAAACTACAATAAAAAAGCTATTTTTACGAGGTGAAATCACATGAGTTTTATATACGTAGATGTTTTGAGTTGGCACAAAAAGGCTTAGGGCATGTGCAACCTAACCCTATGGTGGGTGCCGTTTTGGTATATGATAATGAAATTGTAGCAGAGGGTTTTCATGAAGAATATGGCAAAGCACATGCAGAAGTAAATGCGATTAATTTTCTATTGAAAAATAATCAAGGAGCTTCAGAAATTTTAAAAGAGAGTACATTATATGTTAACTTAGAACCTTGTGCACATACAGGTAAAACCCCACCCTGTACTGATCTAATTATTAAACATAAAATTCCTAAAGTAGTAATATCAAATATAGACCCCTTTGGTTCTGTCAATGGAAAAGGTGTAGATCGATTACGAAAAGCTGGTGTTGATGTTACGATTGATGTGTTAAAAGATGAGGGCTATGAAATCAATAAACGCTTTTTTACTTATCACACATTACAAAGACCATATGTGATTTTAAAATGGGCTGAATCTAGAGACAGATACATTAGTATTGCGGAAAACAAAAGAACACAGATAAGTGGAAAAGATGCTCAGGTGATGAATCATAGATGGCGTTCGGAGGAGCAAGCTATTTTAGTAGGAACTAAAACAGTACAAGTGGATAATCCCATTTTAACTGTAAGGGAATGGACAGGTAAAAATCCAATACGTGTAATTATTGATAAAGAATTAAAGCTTAGCAAAGAGTTTAATATTTTCAATAGTGATTCCAAAACCATTGTTTTTAATAATTATAAAACAGAACGAATAGCTAATGTACAATATGTACAAATAGATTTTTACGGTTTAGTACCACAGTTTATATTGTATCAATTGTATTTAATGGAAGTACAATCGCTAATAATAGAAGGTGGTGCATATACTATTAATGAGTTTATGCAATATGGTTTGTGGGATGAAGCCAGAATTTTTAGATCTAAAATGGAGTTAACTAAAGGGATTCCAGCACCAAAATTAGAAGGTAAATTATTTCAAAAGCAAGATTTTGGAGATGATGAATTATTAATTTACCACAGAATATGACGATTATATTAATCTCCATTATTTTATCGGGAGCACTTGTTATTAGTTTCAAATTTTTTGAACGTTTTGGTGTAAATAATTCAAATGCCATAGCCATTAATTACATATTTGCTTCAGGTTCTGGAGTAGTTATGGGTTTAGATACTTTCCGAACGATATCATTGCTTAATGCGGAGTGGTTTCCGTATACCCTTTTGTTTGGTTTTATGTTTGTTACTACTTTTAATTTAGTGGCATATGGGGTAAAGACTTCAGGCTTAATGGTCGTTTCTATTGCGCAGAAAATGTCGCTGATTATTCCATTGGCATTTAGTATATGGTATTACGATGAAAGTTATGGATTAATAAAAATTTCAGGTATTGTACTTGCCTTGGTAGCTATTTATTTTAGCTCTAAAAAACAAAGCGACTATGCAGAGAAGGTTTCATGGAGAACCTTTTTAGTTCCTGGTATTATTTTTATTGGAAGTGGTATTGTGGATGTGAGCATAAAAATATCACAGGAATACTTTGGAACCATTGTTCCTTTTTCGGTAATCTTGGCTTGTATATTTGGTGCAGCGGGTGTTATAGGTCTTGGGCAAAAATTAATACAACGTAAGCCAATGAGTATGAAAGATGTTTATGCTGGAATGGTGCTTGGTTTTATAAATTTTTTCTCTACTTATTTTCTCATGAAGGCATTGTCGGATGATAGTATGGAGAGCTCATTTGTTTTTGCAGTAAATAATATTGGAATAATATTATTTAATACAATGGTTGCCGCTACAATATTTAGAGAAAATATATCTAAAACAAATACCATCGGTATTATATTAGCACTTCTTTCAATATTAATTATTTACCTATCGAATGTTATTTGATACAGAATATAAAACAGTATCTCGGTTATCAGAAGGTCTATATAAAGAGAAAGGCAGTAAGTTTATTGCTTATTGTAAGAATTTATATACTACTGATGAGTTCAAGAGTTGGTTATTAGAGATTAAAGAAGAACATCCTACAGCAGTACATCATTGCTACGCATATAGAATTGGATACGATAAATCTGCTTATCGTTTTAATGATGATGGGGAACCATCTGGAAGTGCAGGCCGACCAATTTATAACGTGATTTTATCAAATGATTTAACTAATGTTGCAATAATAGTAGTAAGGTATTTTGGAGGTAGTTTATTAGGAGTTCCAGGCTTAATAAATGCTTATAAACAATCGAGTATCGAGGCTATTGAGCAAAATGAAATAATTGTTAAAGAAATATCAGAATTGGTGAGCATTACATTTGATTATTTACAAATGAATAGTGCGATGAAAGTAATTAAAGAATATCAATTAAAGATTATAGCACAAGAAAGTGCAGAGCAGTATACTATTAAACTTGAGGTACCCATAAAAAATGCCGACCAGGTAAGATCAGCATTTCAAACAAATCAAATTATTTATAATTATTTAAGAACCTATTAGTAAGGGGTAACAAATTCAGTTTCTCTTTCTTTAGGTCTAACACTTAAAATAGGGATGTTCGACTGATTAATCATTTGTTGAGAATAAGGTCCTGCTAAAAATCCAGAGCTACTCTCCTGCTCTGTCATAATAATAATTAAATCAGCATCTTTTTCTTTCGCATAATCGAGCGTGATACTAGCTAAATTTTTCCCCGTTAAAAACCCATAAGTGGTGTTGATTTTATCTTCTGAGATATAATCGACCACTTGTTTAGTAACCACTTTTAAACGATTTAAAACCATTTCATCGCTTGAGGTAGAAACACCAACAACATGAACTGTAGAATTAAATAACTTAGCTATATATAGAGCATCGTCGACTTTCTCTCGGGTATCTCTTGAGCTATCTAGAGGAAGAATAATATCTTTTATACCTTTATTGCCTGAATCAGCATGTAGAGAAAGAACTGGACATTTCGCTTGATTAACCACACGAAAAGTATTCGATCCACCAATAAAATTCTCCACACCCTTTGAGCCGTGTGTTCCCATACAAATTAAACCTGCTGTTATCTCTTTAGCATAGTTTAGTGCTTGTATATACACTGTGCCCTCTAGAAATTTCATACTGGCTTTTATACCATGATTTTTAGCTAAATCATCTATATATTCTTTGAATTTTTGTTCAATAACATTTACATCTTTTAAGCCGTCGTTAGTATCTTTTTTAAAAACGTTCTTAATGATGTTATTTACTGTTGCCGTTTCTTTAACATGCAATAAGAAAATTTCAGATTTTAAGTTCTTGGCTAAATAGACTGCATGGTTATATGCAATTATGGACGTAGGTGATAAGTCCATAGGAACTAGAATTCTATCGAAGGTTCTATGCATAATTTATAACAATTTAGATTTATGGTCAACGGAAGTTAAGAAAATAACGTTTAAATAAAAAATATTTTAATAAACACCTACATTAACTACATTTATGCATGAATTATTTTCCAGCATCTGAATTAATATTAAATAATGATGGTAGTGTGTATCATTTGCATCTTTTACCAGAAGATATCTCAACCAATATCATTACTGTAGGTGATCCAGAGCGTGTTGATAGCATCGCGGCTCATTTTCACAAGATTATTTTAAAGAAAAAAAACAGGGAATTTTACACCGTAAAAGGAATTTTCAATAACAAAGAAATTACAGTTATTTCGACTGGAATTGGCACCGACAACATCGATATTGTTCTAAATGAATTGAATATTCTAGCAAAAATCAATTTAAAAGAGCTTCAATACTTACATACTCCAAAGAAGCTTAATATTATACGAATTGGTACGAGTGGAACTTTAAGAGAGGATATTCCACTTGGCTCAAATTTGTTGTCGGAACACGCAATTGGATTAGAGGGGCTAATGAATTTCTACCCTATAGAATATCAAAAATTTGAACAAGATTTTAATGAAGTCATAAAATCCAAATTAAGCAGCCAATTTAGCTTTTTACATCCTTATGTAGTGAGCTCATCCAGTAAGATTAATAGTTTATTTGCTAAGGATATGATTTTGGGAGTTACAGCAACCTGCCAAGGATTTTATCACCCACAAGGAAGGTTCTTATGGAGCAAAAACAATGACTCAATATTGATGTGTTTAAGAACTATAGATTTTGAAGGAAAATATGTGACTAATTTCGAGATGGAAACGGCTGGTATATTAGGATTGGCCAGATACTTTGGTCATGATGCAAGTTCAATTTCATTAATCTTAGCCAATAGAATTACTAATGAATTTATATCTAATGGAGAGCAAAAAATGAATGAGCTTATTGAGTACTGTTTAGAAAAAATTTCATCGGTATAATTTCGATTTTTCTAAAAACAGCTGAATAGCTTTTCTTTTTTCGTTATTTAAATGATAATTAATTTTATTGGTAAGATAATCATCTACATCAAAATCATGGAGCCTATTTTCATCTATCACTTCATTTAAGTGAGTCATACCATTACTTAAATAAGTATTAAATTGTTGTAGTAGTAGAGGATTTATTTCTTTGTTACTTACCCATGCAGCAAATACGAAAGGCAAATTGGTAAATGTGTTCCAGTCGGAGGCTAAATCAATACAAGTACTATATTTTCCAATCAAGTTAAAAGTTCTATCTCCAATTAAAACAAAGGCTTCCCCATTGGACAAGGTTGGTATATTCTCAACTCTTTCTAAAAACTTCACTTGTATGTTCCAATGTTCATTAGCGAGTATTTTAGTCAATAAATTCGATGTGCGTGAATGTGGATCAAGGTAAATAGTATGAATACTTTCAATTGAAGTATTTGAGAATAAGAATACAGAGTTAACATCATTATTTGCAGAGATACAGAAGTCGGAAATAATGGTAGCAGAATTAATTTCTGGAATTACTGCAACAGGAATTAAACCTATATCAACTTTATTATGAATGAGTTTTTGAGCACAATCGGAAGGGATGTCGAGACTGATATCGAACAATTCTTCAGAGGCAGGAATTAGCCCCTTCACAAATACTTTTGAATTTAAGTAGGAAACTACTGATACTTTTATTTTAGACATGAAAATGGTCTGTATTATTAAAATCTAGCATTTCAAAATTACCGTTTTGATAGATTAAACGATAAAGAGAAACATTGGAATGTGGGAAATTATCCATATTACTTAAAGGAATATTAAGTAATTGGCATAGTAACAAACGAAGTGCTCTGCCATGCATACAAATTAATATTTTAGATAATTGTTGATGATTAGCAACGAGATTATCCATCACTTCTTTTTGTCTATTATACACTTCAATTGGGCTCTCACCACCAGGAAATTTTAGATCCAAATATCCGTCCATCCAGCTTTTTGTGAGTTGATAAAACTCTTCTTTCATTTCCTTAGTAGCTTCTCTTCCTTCGTTAATACCCCAGTCCAATTCGTCGAGGCCCGGATGTTGTTCCCAAGGAATGCCTTTGCTGATAAAGGATTCAACGGTTTGGTGGGTACGCTTAAGGGTTGAAGTAATAATTTTGTCGAATTCTATATGATGATAGGCTTTATAGAAAGAGCGAGCTTGAATGATACCCTGTTCATTTAAATCGGAATCTACGCCCCTACCTTGTACGATACCACGCTTATTAAAATCGGTTTCCCCGTGACGAATAATATAAAGTTCCATACTTAGTTTAGGATAGGAAGTTCTACAAATCCATTAGAATTTTCTTCAGAACTGAAATCATACCCTTTATAATCTTTTATTACACCATATAAAGTGTCTCTCTCAATAGGATGACGATCAACATGAGAAATAAGTTCAACGAGTTGTTGAGTACTAAGTTTAGGGCTTTGCTCCTCTGCCCCAGCCATTGAATATATTTTTGTGGTATCATCAATAGTACCATCTATATCATCTACACCAAACGATAATGAAAGTTGTGCAGTAGATCTGCCAATCATAGGCCAATAGGCTTTAATATGATCTATGTTATCTAAGAAAATACGAGCTACAGCATAGTTTTTAAGGTCTTCAATAACCGATGATTCGGCAACATGCGACATTTCATTATCCTGATTTCTAAATTTTAATGGAATAAAAGTATTGAAACCACCTGTACGATCTTGTAATTCTCTTAGGCGATTCATATGGTCGACACGATGAGCATAGTTTTCTATATGACCATATAACATGGTACAATTGGATTTTAGTCCGAGACGATGTGCCGTTTCGTGTATTTCTAGCCATTGAGCTGAGGTAGCCTTATCGCCACTGATTTCTTCTCTCAATACCTCGTCGAATATTTCGGCCCCACCACCAGGAATAGAATCTAAACCAGCCTCCATCATTATTTTTAGACCTTCTTCTACGCTTACCTTAGCTTTACGGAACATATATTCGTATTCTACTGCTGTAAATGCCTTAATATGTAAATCAGGACGTATTTCTTTGATTGATTTGAATAAATCGCAGAAAAACTCTAGGGTAAGCTTAGGGTGAACGCCACCAACAATATGTACTTCGGTAACAGGTTTATCTTTATAAGATTTAATAATATCGAGCATTTGCTCTTTACTGAGTACCCAGCCCTCATCGGCTTGTTTTAATAAACGCGAGTATGAGCAGAATTTACAGGTAAAAACGCAGATATTAGTGGGTTCTATGTGGAAATTTCTATTGAAATAGGTATAATCTCCGTGTTTTGCTTCCCTAATATGGTTAGCTAATAAACCTAAAAAAGAAAGATCGGCGTTTTCGTATAAATAGATGGCATCATTTGTGCTTATTCTCTCATTATTAAGCACTTTTGTAGCGATTTCTAAGTTTTTAGCACTTAATTCATTGTTTTCAACAACTATGTTTAACGATTTTGATTCCCTATTCATAATACAAATGTATACGTTTCAACAACATTTACATAACGGAATGGTTTTGGGGAAAAGATGTGGGAAAATAAATGTAACAATATCTGCTTCTTAACACTAATTTAATATTCATATATTTATATTTGTTAGGTTAAATATGAACATAAAAAAACACACTAATATGATTAAAAAATTACTAGCAAGGACATTGATGTTTGTCGGGATATTCGCAACATCATTAAGTTTTGCTCAAACCACACATACAATTGTGGTTGGACCAGGATTTACAAACACGTATTCGCCAGCTAACGTAACATGTACGGTTGGAGATACCATTAAATTTGTTTGGGAAAGTGGCTTTCACCCTACTCAATCACTAAATGGTACAACTATTCCATTGGTAAATATGGATGGTTCGGGCGGTATAAACTCAGTATACAAGATTGCCATGCTAGCTGCTGGTTCAGTTCCATACGAGTGTACAGCTCACGGTGGTATGGGTGGTACTATTACTGTTAATGCACCAGTTTCAAATACACCTATTTATACCGATAATTTTAATTATACAGTTGGGTCACTATTATCAGCAAATGGATATACTGCTCATAGTGGTGCAGGGACAAATCCAATTCCTGTAATTACACCTGGTTTAGTTTACCCGGGGTCGATTACAAATAATATTGGAAATGCAATTTCAGTGATTAAGACTGGAGAAGATGTTAATAAAAGTTTTTCTTCAAATATTACCAGTGGGAGTGTTTATGCATCTTTTTTAGTAAGAGTGGATTCTGCTAAAACTGGAGATTACTTTTTTCACTTTTCACCTTCAACAATAGGAACTGAATTCAGAGGTAAAGTATTTGTTAAAACCAATGGTTCTGGAGGATTACAGTTTGGTATTTCTAAATCAGGAAATACAGGAACATATGATCCCACTTCCTATGTAATAGGAACTACTTATCAATTAGTAGTAAAATATAAAATTACTTCTGGTACAACAAATGATTCAGTTAAACTATTTGTTAATCCAGTTTTGGGTTCTTCTGAGCCAACGTCTGCTAATGCCAATGCAGTGGTTACTGAAACAGATGCAACTGGTATAGGTACAGTAGCTTTCAGACAAGGAAGTAGTATATTGGCAGTACCTGGTGTTGTAGTTGATGGTCTTATTGTAGGTCAAACTTGGGCTTCGGTTACTCCAATGGCTGTAGTTAATCCATCAGTTAAGTTAAATCCAACAACATTATCAGTTAATGAGAATGCAGGAACAGCTACAGTAACTCTAAATATTACTAATCCAAATTCTACAGCTACAAGTGTAGATGTAAAAATTAAAGGCGGTACTGCAACAGCAGGATCGGATTATACTTTTACAACACAAACAGTTACTTTCCCAGCGAATAGCACAACAGCTCAAACCTTCAATATTCCAATTATTGATGATACTAACCAAGAGACTGATGAAACAATAGAATTAGTATTGAGAAATACTACGAATTCTGCAACAATTGAAGCAGATTCAATTCTAACAATTACTATTCCTGCAAATGATATCGTAAATCCAGTGGTTAATTTTGTTGCACCTACTTCGGTAAATGTGGCAGAAGGAGCTAATCACGTATTTAGTGTAGCTATCACTAATCCGAATTCAAATGCAACAAATGTTAAGGTTTTTGTAAAATCAACCTCAACTGCAAGTTCAACTGATTATGCTGGAATTACTGGTACAGGCTTAAGTCTTACTTTCCCAGGTAGTACTTCAGCAAATCAAAGTGAAAACGTAAATATTGTAAACGATACAGATGCTGAAAATGCAGAAACTGTAGTTTTAGTATTACGCGACCCTACTAATAGTGCTACTATTGGTAACGACTCAATTATCACCATCACTATTCCTCAAAATGACCAACCTTTAGTGGCTCATTTCATGGGTGCTACAGCTAATGTAAATGAGAATGCTGGTCAAGCTAGTGTTACAATTATGGCAATGGGTGCTACAACTTCAGCTCCTACTAGCTTTGATGTAGTTTACAAATCGGGTTCAGCTACTCAAGGAAGCGACTTTAACTATACCTCTACGACAGTAACTGTAGCTGCTGCAGAAGATTCTAATGTTGTTATCAACATTCCAATTTTAGATGATGTTATTTTCGAAAGTGATGAGACTATAGTGTTAGCAATTCGTAACATTACTAACAATGGAACAATTGGAACAGATTCAATATTTACAATAACTATTAAATCAGATGATATTAAATTCAGAAATATTTCTGAATTAAAGGTTAACGATGCAAATGGTATTTCAATTCTTAAAGATACTGCTGTATATGTAAGAGGTGTGGTGTATGGTGTAGATATGCAAGGTTCTGCAAATGCAATACAATATACTGTTATGGATCCTACTGGTGGGGTGGCTATTTTTAGATCAAATATAAATACTCCTCCATTAATTACTTTTGTTCCAGCTCAAGGAGATTCTGTGAGTGTTTATGGTAAAGTTGGGGAATTTAACGGAGTTACTCAGATAAATATAGACTCTATGAATTTAATTTCTCAAGGGAATTCTTTAATAGAGCCACTAGTAGTAACCGAATTAACAGAGCAAACGGAGTCTCAACTTATAAGATTTAACAATGCTCAAATCTTAGATACATTACAGAATACAAGTTCTGGAATGACCTTGTTAATTTCAAATGGTACTGATTCTATTGATTTAAGGATTGATATTGATGTAAATTTATACAATCAACCTATTATAGGTAAATTTGATGTAATTGGTATTGGTGGTCAATTTGACGGATCAAATCCTAAAAATTCTGGATATCAATTATTGCCTAGATACATTGATGACGTATTGCCAATTGTAGTTGTAGTACCTACAGTGAGTATCGATTCGGCAACTTATAATACAAAAGAAGGTGCTGGTGTGAAAACTGTGAAAGTTAGTTTAAGTGCAGCTACTACAGAAGAAGTGTCGGTTACTTTTGCCTTAACTGGTGGTTCTGCTGTGTTTAATTCAGATTTCACATTTGGTAACCCTGGTACATTAACCTTTACTGCTGGTGAAACTGAAAAAACGGTTGATTTTACTATAACTGATGACGTAGTAGTTGAGAACAATGAAACCATCAACTTCGAAATTAGCGACGCTGTAAATGCTACATTAGGTGCTATTACTTCATCATCAATTGTAATAAAAGATAATGATGTAACAGGATTAAATGCTAATAATGTAGTAGAATTTAATGCTTATCCTAACCCTGCTTCAACATCTATTAATGTTATTGCTAATGAAAATATTGAAACTATTACATTAGTAAACATGATTGGACAAACAGTTCTTTCATTAGGTAACGTTAATGCAACTGATAGAGTAATCAATGTTTCTGAATTAAGTGCTGGAGTTTATACTTTAGTAATCAATTCAGTTAATGGAAGCTCAAGTAAAAGAGTAGTTATTAAATAAAAAATATAACATCTTATTTATTAAAGTCCCGAGGAGTAAAATTCTCGGGACTTTTTTGTTTTAAGGGATTGATAATAAAGATTAATTTGAAGAGAAATTATATTAAAAATAAAACAAATAGCATACTTTTGACATTATATTAATGTATTTAAAAATAGTATTCAGAGTAAACTAAATACTCGATACACGATACTCAAAAAATACTAAAGAAATGATAGATATACCTGATTCATCATTCCCAAGAGTGGTTATAGTTGGTGGAGGCTTTGGGGGAATACAGTTAGCCAAAAGTTTAAGAGATAAAGAAGTGCAAGTATTAATGCTGGATAAGCATAATTACCACACTTTTCAACCACTACTGTACCAAGTAGCTACAGGTGGTTTAGAACCTGATTCTATAGCATTTCCTCTACGTAAAGTTTTTAAACACCATAAAAACGTGTTTTTTAGAGTCGCTAATGTAGAGCGTGTAGATGCGGATCAAAATATATTACATACCAATATTGGTCATATACACTTCGATTACCTAGTAATTGCTACCGGATCAACAACTAATTTTTTCGGAAACGAGATGATTGAGAGTCACTCTATGCCCATGAAAAGTATTCCTGAGGCACTAAATCTTAGAAGTCTTATTCTACAAAGTTTTGAAGAGGCTCTATTGAAAGATAGCATTAATGAACAGGAAGCATTGATGAATTTTGTTATAGTTGGTGGCGGTCCTACAGGTGTAGAAACAGCAGGTGCCTTAGCAGAATTAAAAACTCATGTGCTTCCAAACGACTATCCCGATCTTGATTTACGTAGAATGCAAATTAATTTAGTTGAGAATTCTACAAGAATATTAAGCAGCATGTCTGAGCAGGCTTCAGAAATGTCGGATAAGTTCTTAAAAGATATGGGTGTGATGGTACGTACAAATGATGCTGTGGTATCTTACGATGGACACTCCGCTGTTCTAAAAAGTGGTAAAGTATTAGAGACTGCGAATTTAATCTGGACTGCTGGAGTGAAAGCGGCAGTATTTAATGGATTAGATAAAGCTACGTTTCATAGAGGAGGTAGAATTATCGTTGATGAATACAATCAGGTAATAGGATATAAAAATATATATGCAATTGGCGATGTTGCAGCAATGATTACAGATGATACACCGAATGGACATCCTGGTGTGGCTCAAGTGGCATTACAACAAGCTAAAACATTATCTAAAAACATTATTAATTTATTAAACAACAGAAAGCTTGTTCCTTTTAAATATTTCGATATGGGATCTATGGCAACTGTGGGTAGAAATAAAGCTGTAGTGGATTTACCATATATCAGATTTCAAGGATTTTTTGCTTGGTTTGTGTGGATGTTCTTACATTTACTCTTCTTAGTAGGTTTTAGAAATAAAATGGTGGTGTTGATTAATTGGATATGGAACTACTTTAGTTACGATAGAGGAACTCGATTAATCATCAGACCTTACAGAAAAAACAAGGTGATTATGGAAGAGGAGAAAGAGTTAATGTTGAAGAATTAGTGATATCAAATGTCTGAAATAAAAATCATAGAATGCCCACGTGATGCAATGCAAGGTTTGCATCATTTTGTTCCAACAGAGCAAAAGGTAGAATATATTAATTCTTTACTTGAAGTAGGTTTTGACACTATCGATTTTGGTAGTTTTGTGTCGGCAAAGGCTATTCCACAAATGAATGATACTGCAGAAGTATTGAGTAAATTAAATCTCTCAACAACTAAAAGTAAGTTACTGGCTATTATTGCTAATACTAGAGGTGCCGAAGATGCAGTGCAATTTGACGAAATTTCTTATTTAGGTTTCCCCTTTTCTATATCTGAAACTTTCCAGCAAAGGAATACCAATTCAAGTATTGCCGAATCGGTAGTACGAGTTGAGGAAATCCAAAAATTATGCCTATCAAAAAATAAAAAGTTGGTAGTATATATATCGATGGGTTTTGGTAATCCTTATGGAGAAGAATGGAGTATAGAAGTAGTTGAAAAATGGACAAAAGTGTTGGCCGATATGGGAATACAAATACTCGCTTTTTCAGACACCATTGGAGTATCGAATAAAGAAAACATAGCTTATCTTTTTAATAATATTGCACCTTTATTTCCTGCAATAGAGTTTGGAGCACATTTACATTCTAGAGCAGAAGATAGAATAGAGAAAATAAGTGCAGCTTACGAATCGGGGTGTAGAAGAATTGATGCAGCCATATATGGTTTTGGTGGCTGTCCAATGGCAAGCGACGACCTGACTGGAAATATAGCCACAGAAAGCGTTGTTGCTTATCTTAAAGAACATCAAATAGAAACTGGGCTCAATGAAGAAGCATTAGTGAAGTCTATGCAGCTAGCCAATAAAGTATTTTACCCTTAAGATTTCTGGAAGGAACGTAAACGTAGTTCAGTAAGTTTTTTCTTTGTGTACAATGGAAAAACACCGTTCATCATCCAATCATAATAACTAGGTTCTTGGTTAAATACATCTTGGACTTTTTTGCCTTTATGTTTTCCAAAATTAAAGAGCTCCTCTCCTTTTTCGTTATAAACCATAGTGCCAGCAAAGTCTACATTCTTTTGAACTTGTGTAAATGTATGTAAAGCTTCAACATCGTTTTTTACTGGTACATATACTCTGCCCGATTTGTCTTTGAATTCAACGTCTTTGTATTTTTCTAATTGAGATAACAATACCTCATAGGTAGCACGAATATCAGCTTCAGCAGAATGAGCATTCTCAAGTTCTTTCTGACAATAAAATTTATATGCAGCTTTTAGTGTTCTTTGTTCCATTTGATGGAAAATATTTTGAACATCTACCAACTTTCTTTTACTAATATCGAAATCAACTTCAGCACGTAAAAATTCTTCCATTAAAATGGGAACATCAAATTTATTCGAATTATATCCAGCCAAATCACAGTTATCTAAGAATTGAGCTAATCCCTTAGCAATTTGCTTAAATACTGGTTCATCTTTTACATCTTCATCGTAAATTCCATGTATTAAGGACGATTCTATTGGAATAGGAATTCCTGGATTAATTCTTTTTGTTTTTATTTCTTCAGAACCGTCGATGTTTATTTTCAATATTGATATTTCAACAATTCTATCGCTTGCTACATTTACTCCAGTTGATTCAATGTCGAAAAATGCGAGTGGTTTCTTAAGATTTAATTTGATGCTCATTTATATCCTTCTAAAAGCAACAAGATAAGAATTATTCTTCAATTAAAACCCCCATTTTACCCATCTGATAATCGCGGTAAGCCATCATAATTTGCGACTCAGAGTTCATAACAAATGGACCTTGGGCAACCATTTTTTCTGGAATAACCTCACCTGCCAAAAACATTAATTTTGAATCTTCTATCACTTCAATGTCTATAGTACTTCCTTCATTATCAAATACAACTGCGTTATGGTGCTCTACTAATCCATAACCTGTAACCTTTATTTTTCCATCTAAAATATACACTAATGATTCAAAGTTACTCTCCACTTCTAACTGGAATTTAGCCCCTGTTTTCGCATCAATTGTTGCCGCACTTAAAGGGCTTAATCCCGTAATAGAACCCTTAATTCCATTTACTTTACCAGCTACTACATTTATCTGTGCTAATTGATCTGTTGTTTGTATTACTGGTATTTCCTCTTTTTTTAATGGGATATACTCAGGAGTATCCATTTTATATTTTGCGGGTGTATTTACCCAAAGCTGTATTATCTCTTGTACCCCACCAATCTCATGAATATTTTCTGGTGGTCGTTCACTATGTATTACTCCCATACCTGCATTCATCCATTGTACTCCTCCTTTTTCTACTATACTGTTATTCCCTCTACTATCTCTGTGATGTACTGCTCCCTCGAAGATAAATGTTACAGGAGAAAAACCTCTATGAGGATGTGGCCCTACTCCAGTTTGTTTTGGAGGAATATGTGTAGGTACTTTTACTTTAGCATGATGTAATAGTATAAATGGACCTATATTCTCTATTTGGTTTGTAGGAAATGGTTGACGTATGGGCATGCCACCCATATCGTATGGATGTGCATATAAGATGTATTTTACTTTTTTCATAACTATTAATATATATGTTTGAACATATATTTATGAGTTTTGTTTGTAAAGTGGAAGAGTGATGGTAAATTCTGTACCCATGGTATTCGATTGAAAAGAAATCTTGCCGCTATGTTCTTCTATTGTTTGTTTTACTATAGATAAACCTAAACCGAAAGACGCTTCTCCATCAGTACCTAAACGACGGATAATGGGGTCGGAAACAAATATTGAATTCTTAATCCTATCGGGTATTCCTATACCTTGATCTTTAATATGAATGTGAATATGATCAAGAGTGTTGGTGGTATATACTTGGATTTTGGTATGATGATGAGAAAATTTAATAGCATTTACAATTACATTGGATAGTGCCCTTCTAATTTTTTCAACTTGAATATTAACGTTTAGTGTATAGTCTACATTGCCTAGTTGTAAATCAATATTTTTAAGAACTGCTTTGTAGTAATTTAAGGAGATACATTGTGTGAGGAGTTCTTTGCAACTAATAACTTCCCATTCGTTGTTTCCATCGTATTGCCCTGGTTTGGCAAAATAAAGAATCTCTTGAATTAAGTCATTATTACTCTTAACTGATACATCTATTAAATTGAGTAATTCTTTTTGTTGTTCGGTAATATTTTCATCAGATTTAAGATTATTAACAATTGATAAAATTGCATTGTTAGGGTTACGCAGGTCGTGTGCTACTATACTAAGTATTTTATTTTTTTCAATATCTCTTTTCTTCAATACATCAATATTGTAAGAGATTTCATCATTAGCTTTTTTAAGCAACTCCTTTTGTGTGTTTACTTCTTTATTTGAAAGATTCAGTTCTTCGTTCTTCTTGTTTGCATATTTTAGAAAATAGCCAATGGTTAGTATTAGAATGATTAGTGCTAATACAATGGCAATAATGATAAAAATATAAGATTCTCTAACTTCTTTTTCTTTAATAAGTTTGTTTATTTCGTTTTCACTCTCTAGTGTTTCTATTGATAAACGGATGTCGGAACTAGCAATATTTTGTTTTATGAAATCTAAAGAATCTTTTAATGTAGAGTACTTTAGATTGTAATAGTATGCTTCTTTGAAATTATTAATCTCTGCAAAATAGTTCGACTTAAGTTTATAAATAAGGTGCTTATTTTTATGAGCTTTGGGCAGGTCGATAAATTGATCAGCAATAGAAATAAAATATTTAAATTCTGTATAATTTTTATTGTGTAAATAATGCTCACATAGTGCAATTATAGAAGTAATAGCATCATTATAGTCGAAATTTATATTTGCATTTATTTCAACATTACGTTTTAGAAAATTGATAGCTTCATCGTATTTATTTAGTTGAATATAGGTTTTACCCATATTACCATAAATAACACCTTTAGCCATGGTTAAGTATCCTTGTTGAGATTCATTTTGTGGTTTAATATTGTCCACTTCTGTTAAGGCCTTGTTATAATAAAATATAGCAGAATCATAATTCTTCATTTTATAATAACTAAGTCCAATGTTACTTGTAATCTCTTGTATTCTGAATTTTTGATTAAAATCTACCCCGCACTGATAATAATTTCTTTGAGCAGAACGAGATTCTTTAATAGATTCTGAATATTTTTCTTGAATAAATAATAAGATTGAAACTCTATAATCGTATTGACCCGTTAGACAAGCACCTAATTCTCCTTTACTTAGATCTCTTCCTTTAAAATAATATTTATATGCAGTTTGGTAGTTCCCTAATTCAAAATAGATATCTCCTTTTAGGTAATGAGCAAATACTTTACTTGGATAGTTTTCAGGAACATCTTCCTCTGTTAAGCTTATTAATTCATTACACAAAAGTAATGCTTCGTGGTAGTTTTTAGATCGAATTAGAGCTCTAATTTTTAGTTGGTTGGTACTAAATTTAAACCGTAGGTCGGTAGAGAATCTTTCTAGTTTTTCAAGCCTTGCAATTTTTATAAAAGCCGAATCGAGTTCTTTGTAAGTAATGCTTTCATCTATATCAGCAAAAAGCAAACTGTCTTGTGTGTTAATGGTTGATGCTTTATGAGTATTATTCTTTTCATTACAACTCGTAAAAGAAATTGTAGATATAAAGAGAATAAAAAAAAGGCATCTAAATAAAGACATAGTATCAGTAATTACATACAATATACTGAATATATTAAATAATACTAAGCCTTAACGGGTACAAACTCTCTTAACTTAGATACTACCGTATCAATCTCTTCTTTAGTATTATATTTACAGAAAGAAAAACGAACGGCTGCCCTATTACTTGAAGAGCCAATAGCTGTTAATACATGTGAACCAACATTTGAACCAGATGAACAGGCACTTCCTCCAGATGCAGAGATGCCAGCAATATCTAAGCTAAATAGCATCATCTCTCCCATTTCTGATTCAGGAAAGGAAACATTTAATACGGTATATAAACTTTTTTCAGGATTTGTATCTCCGTTAAAAGCGATACCCGGAATGGTATCTGTTAAACGCTCAATCATGTAAGATTTCAAGCTTTGAATGTATTCTTGATGCTCATCTAATTCTCTGTATGCAATCTCTAGGGCTTTTGCTAATCCAACAATTCCATAAACATTTTCTGTACCACCACGCATATTACGTTCTTGAGCACCACCATGAATCATTGGTTTTATCTTGATATTATGATTGATGTACAAGAATCCTACACCTTTCGGTCCATGTAATTTATGAGCTGCACAAGTAATGAAATGTACTTTTAATTTCGATAAATCGTGTTTATAATGCCCCATTGTTTGTACAGTATCGCAATGAAAAAGAGCATCATATTTTTCACAAATATCACCTACTTTTTCCATATCTATTAAATTACCAATCTCATTATTGGCATGCATTAACGATACAAAAGAACGTGGATTATTTGCGAGTAATTCTTCTAAGTGAGCTAAATCAACATGACCCTTTTCATCAAGATTTACAAAGCTTAATTTTATTTTACCCTTTTTTTCTAATACTTCTAGAGTATGTAGCACCGCGTGGTGTTCTATTTTACTGGTGATTGCATGGGTTAAGCCATAATCGTTAATCCCACAATTAATGGCCATGTTATCAGCTTCTGTTCCTCCAGAAGTGAAAAATATTTCAGCAGGACTAGTATTTAATAACTTAGCAACTGTTTTTCTAGCATTTTCGATAATCGTTCTTACTTCTCTACCATGTGCATGTATAGAAGATGGATTTCCGAATTGGAATTCCAAAGCATTTTTCATTACTTCTAAAACTTCTTTGTCGATAGCAGTAGTTGCTGCATTGTCTAAATAAATCCTGTTCATAATTAATTGTTCATAATATCACGTATATCATTCATTATTTTATTAGCCAAGTTATTTGCAGTTGTTTCTGTTTGGCTTTCAGAATATATACGAATTATTGGTTCTGTGTTCGATTTACGTAAGTGTACCCATTCATTGTCGAATTCTATTTTTAATCCGTCGATAGTGTTAATGGGTTGGTCTTTATATTTATGTTCTACTTTTTTCAGAAGTTCGTCAATATCAAGCTCTGGTGTTAGAGATATTTTATTTTTTGAAATGAAATAGTTTGGATATGAGGCACGAAGTGCAGAACATGATTTCTTTTGTTTAGCGAGATGAGTAAGGAAAAGTGCTATACCCACTAAAGCATCTCTACCGTAATGTAGCTCTGGTAATATTACTCCACCATTACCTTCTCCCCCAATTAATGCCTTAGAAGATTTCATCATGTTTACCACATTAACTTCACCTACTGCTGCGGCACTGTATTTACCTCCAACTTTTTCTGTTACATCTCTTAAGGCTCTAGTTGAAGAAAGATTAGATACCGTGTTTAATTCGTATCCTTTCTCTTTTAAGAATTCTTTTGGTGTGTTGTTTAATAAATAATCTGCAATTGCTACTAGTGTATATTCTTCACCGAACATGTCGCCGTTCTCTGAAACAAAACATAAGCGATCTACATCAGGGTCTACTGCAATACCTAAATCTGCTTTACGAGTGGTTACTTCTGAAGAAAGTGCAGTTAAATTTTCGGGCAGAGGTTCCGGATTATGTGGGAATTTACCATCTGGATGGCAATATAGTTCATATACCGTATCTACCCCAAGTGCATTTAATAGTGGTGGTAAAGCAACACCACCTACTGAATTTACACAATCGATAACTACTTTAAATTTACGTTCCTTTATTGCAGCAACATCTACCCAAGGAAGATCCAAAATCTTTTCGATATGCTTGTTTAAATAGCTATAATCCTGAATATATGTTCCTATATGGTCAACCTCTGCATATACGACTTCATTGCTTTCGGCAATTGTTAGTACTTCTTTACCATCGGCATCTGATATAAATTCTCCTTTATGGTTAAGTAATTTTAAGGCATTCCATTGTTTTGGGTTATGGCTAGCTGTAAGAATGATTCCTCCCCCAGCATTTTCCATTGGAACTGCCATTTCTACAGTGGGAGTTGTAGCTAAACCTAGGTCTATTACATCAATTCCTAGTCCTTGTAAGGTACCTACCACTAAATTCTTTACCATTTCACCTGATATTCGGGCATCTCTACCCAATACTATTTTCTTGTTGCCTGTCTTCTGTATTACCCAATAACCATAGGCTGAAGTAAATTTTACAACATCTAGTGGACTTAATGCATCACCTGCTTGGCCACCAATTGTTCCTCTAATTCCTGAAATAGATTTTATTAATGTCAATTTTTTTCTTGTTTAGTCTTACAAAAATAAAAAAAATAAGACATTTGTAAGGATAAAACATCCAGAATAAGTAAGAATGAAGAAATGGTATCGAAGTTGGTTTAATTCACCCTATTATCATATTTTGTATGCCAATCGTGATCATAAAGAAGCCGAAAGCTTTATAGACAATATTGCAAATCACTTCAACTTTAAACTAAATGATTGTGTATTAGATGCTTGCTGTGGAAAAGGTCGACATTCTATCTATTTAAACAAGAATGGAATGGATGTAACTGGAATAGATTTATCAAAAGAAAGCATAGGCTATGCAAAACAATATGAAAATGAACACCTTCATTTTTATGAGCACGACATCAGAAATTTATTAAGTGCGAATTATTTCGATTATGTACTTAACCTATTCACCAGCTTTGGTTACTTTAGGAGGGAAAATGAAAATATAAAAGCGGTGAATTCATTCGCTAAAAACCTTAAACCTGGAGGAAAACTTCTAATTGATTTTTTGAATGTGGATAAGATTTGTTCTCAAATAAAGGCCAATGAGCAGAAAGAAATGGAGGGAATCGTATTCAATATTCAAAAGAAAGTAGAAAATGGCTTAATCACTAAAAAAATTCATTTTGTTGACGATGGTTGCAAATACGAATTTAATGAAGAGGTAAAAGCACTCCGATTAAATGATTTTATTCGATATTTTGACAAAGCAGGTTTAAAGCTTATCGAAAAATTTGGCTCTTATCAGCTAGAACCATTTGATATTAATAGCTCAGACCGATTAATTATGGTAGCACAGAAATCAAAATGATAGAAACACTTAAGCAAATTGATCAGCAGCTATTACTTTTAATTAATCGTGGCTTTGCAAACGACTTTTTTGATGTAGTTCTTCCCTTAATGAGAAGTAAATACTTTTGGGCACCTTTATATTTATTTCTTATTGTATATATAATTAAAACAAATACCTACAAGAAAGGAATATTAACTATAGCTTTTCTACTAATTACTTTTGCACTTACCGATTATATTAGCGCAGGTATAATTAAAGAATCGGTTCAACGATTAAGGCCTTGTAACGACCCCGAAATAATGGGTTTTATAAGAAATCTTGTAGGTTGTGGATCAGGGTATAGCTTTGTATCTTCACATGCAAGTAATCATTTTGGAATAGCCATTTTCTTGAGTTTATATTTTTATGAAAAAAGATGGCTTGGATTATTATTTAAAACTTGGGCTATTGTAATCTCTATTTCTCAAGTTTATGTAGGTGTGCATTACCCTTTTGATATCCTATTTGGAGCAATATTGGGTATAGGAATTGCACATCTTAGCTTTTATATTTATCAAAGAATAATTTTAATAAATGGATTTAATTGATTACATCATATTATTTGTAAGTGCTTTTGCTGGAGGCTCTTTAATTTTTCTTATCAAGACAAATCTTAATAAGAAGTTAAAATTATTGCTTTCTTTTTCTGGTGCATATCTATTTTCGATAACAGTACTACACCTTTTGCCTGATGTATATGCTTCAGGTGATTCCTATGTAGGTTTATTTATACTAGCAGGTTTTGGTTTTCAGATTTTTTTAGAACAATTTTCAGAAGGAATTGAACACGGCCATATTCATTCGCACTCTCATCAACATGTAGTTTTCCCTTTTGGGATTATGATTAGCTTATCATTGCATGCGTTTTTGGAAGGTATGCCACTAGTCGATATTTCATCTCATCACGAACATGAACACACACTTTTATACGGTATAGCATTACATCATATACCTGCAGCATTTGCTCTAACAAGTGTTCTAGCTCAGCATAAAATTAAAACCCCAACGGTATTGTTATTTCTAGCACTATTTGCAGCAATGACACCATTGGGTAGTATTACATCAGGGTTTATTCAACACAATGCAATTGGAGAGTTAAGCAACTATTTTAATTACATGATGGGAATAGTAATTGGTATATTTTTACATATCTCTACAACGATACTATTCGAATCTAATGTCGACCATCGATTTAATTTCTATAAGATGATTGCAATTATTGTTGGTGCTAGTATTGCAATTATTAACTTTATAATGGCTTAGCCTCTCATTTTATCGAGTAGCATATTGAGCGTTTTGGCCTCTTCGATTGTTAAATTAGAAGTAGAGCCATCGATGTTTATTTCTTTATCTATCTTCTCTAATAAATCTAGTCCTTTTTGAGAAATGAGTATGTCTACCGAACGTTTATCCTTTTTGTTTACACAGCGTTCTATAAGCTCTTTTTGTTTTAAACGATCTACCATACGTGATGCATCACACATCTTATCGAGCATACGCTCCCTTAAAAGATTAATAGAAGAAGGATTAGGATACTGCCCCCTAAGAATTCTGAGGATATTAAACTGTTGCATAGTAATATCATAGGGTAAAAATTCTTGGCGAGCATTATTATTTGCCCAATGGTAGGTGTAAATTAAATTAATCATAGCCTTCTGCTGTTCAGATTTGAAATTCTTCTGAAAAATTTCTTTCTCTAATTCCATAATTTTAGTTTAGGTTGTTGTAATTTAAATATACAGTTTTAGAATTATATTTTATTTTTCTGGGCTATTTTTATCTTGATTTTCTTGGCTTTTCTTATTATTTGCTTTGTTTTTAGCATAATCCCAAGGGCAATGTCTACATGAACTTTTGCAGCAATAACCTCTTTTCAGATGATATTTTTCTGTAAATACATATAGTCCGTTTTCAATATAATAGTCTTCTTTTTCTAGCATTATTTACAACACCTTAATTTTAACATCATTTCCTTTAAAATGTTCTTGTAAATAAGTAGCATCTCCATGTATAGCCCAAATTTCTTTAGGTTTTACCTGTTTTATGTATTCTTGGAGTTCATTCCAATCCATATGATCACTAATTTTTAAATTGATTTGTGAGCTTTGTAGTTTTTCCCATCCTGATGCAAAAGCAAATGTATATGGATATATAAGCTGGTAAGATTGATAGGTAAGCGGAGGTACAATATATATACCTGGAACACCCTTACGAATATCTTTTTTCTGCATTATACTGTATTTCAAAACAGACTCCCCTAGCCTTTCATAGATTTTATGGTAGGGATAAATGTCAAAATGTATGTTTACCGGAGTTTCTGGACTAATGTTATTGATTATCGAATTGATACGTTGTGCCTTACCAAGCACATAAGAACCAATTACAATTGCACCAGTGGTATCAAGCACGGCTTGCATTTCTTGTTCGGCATTAGGGTGGATATACCTTGGATGAGCAAAGGTTGTTTCGGTAATTAGCACATCCGCCTCTACAAATTCTACAGCTTGAACGGTTGTATCCAATTGCAGTTTAATGTCGCCACTATAAAGATACTTTACCCCTTTATACTCCATCAGTATTTGTACACTTCCTAAAATATGACCAGCTGAGATGAAACTAAATCTCACATCAGAAATATTGAACTTATCATTTAAACCTATTATGCAGAACTTTTTTGCGGCTCTTTGCTTATATCTAAGCTTCATAAATGCTTCTGTTGCCAAGGTGCAATATACTTCGTTTGAGCCCGCACAAGCATGGTCGGCATGTGCATGAGAAACTACAGCCTTATCTACAGGACTGCTCGGATCTAAGTACACATCTGCATATTTACAATAATAACCTATAGGTGTTTTTACTATAAAATCATCTAGGATCATGTTTTGTTAATATGTTTTGATGTATTTGATAAACTTGTTGTATTAAAGAGTGCGACTCATCGTTGAAAATAATCATCGATGCTTTGGCTCTTCTTTCATCATCGCTAAGTTGCGATTGAATTCTCTTAAGTGCCATAGTTTCATCAACACCATCCCTGCTGCGAATTCGTTCTATTCTAATGTTGATAGGCGATTCTACCACTATATTAAAGTCGTTGAGTAAATAGGAACCCGACTCAAACATTAGAGCCGCTTCTTTAATTATATAAGGAAAATTGGAATGCTTTTCTGCCCAAATTTTTGAGTGTTCAATTACCTTGGGGTGTACCAATTGATTCAGAATATTTAATTTTTCCTTATCATTAAATACAATCTTAGAAATATAGGCTCTATTATAAGAACCATCTTTAAAATAACTGTCTTCACCAAAAGTATTAATGATAGCAGTTTTTAATTCTATATCTTCTACGATTATTTTTTTTGCCAATTCATCTGCATCGTTTATAGGAATACCCAAGCTTGCAAATATCTTGCAAACAGTTGATTTTCCAGAGCCAATTCCTCCTGTAATTCCTACGCTTATCATCTTTTTATGGTAATATATTCTACAGTTTCTGGAATAATTTTAATGTCTTTTATGTTTGATGGTGCCGACACTAGTTTCAATCTTAATCTTTTATCTAAATTCTTGTCTGGTTCAGCAATTACTTTAAAACTTTGTTGAATAATTTTATTGTAATTAGATAAGGCAACTTTATACTGAATTTTACATTTAGAAGGGAAGGTTATGGAGTTCTGATTGTCGTTTCTTTGTGTGATTCCAATTTGAACAACTGCTTCTGTAAATTGTTCTACTGTAAAGGTGATACGAGTAGATTTAGTATTTGTTGAGATATTTGGATAAGCATCTAAATCGAGTTGAGCATTTACTTGTGCGCTTGCATTTAGATTATTTAATACAATAGGCTCTGTTTTGATGCTAGAGATTTTGGAAATAAACTCTAAAGGTCCTGAAATATATATACTATCAGGATACCAGTGAACTTTCTCAGATAAACTATATTCATCGTTAAAGTTTATGGTATAAATAGGTATTATAGGAACTTTTCTGATGCGTTTCTTTTCAACAATGTAGTTTATTTTAGAAGGGTAAATGTTCATTATTCTCAATTTACCACTCCATTGATTTTCAAAATCGAGTAGCGACTTATTTAAATCAATTTCTTCTTTATCTTGTATCGTTCGGAAATCAATTTTTAAGGTATCAGACATTAGCTGCATTTTAGAGCGGATAAAATTCCAACCACTACCTTGAACAGTAAAGGCTATTCTTCTAGCCTGTTTCATGCTCAATGCTTTGTCTTCAGGTAAATTATAGAACTGTATATAGCTCTCTAATTTAAAAAGGTGTTGTTTATTGAGGATATTGAGAAACCAGAAACTTAAGGCTAATACCACACACAATAGGAAAATAGTAACCCTACGACGATAACGCTTGCGTGTTATGTCTTTTAACGACTGTTTCCATTGTAATACTTTTCTTTTCAAAACAAAAATTGCTAATCAAAACTAATAAAATATTGTCTTATTAGTATGATTAGCAATAATTAAAGTAGAAACTAACGCTTATTTAGTTTCGTTCAATTTTTTTGAAGCCTCTAATGAAACCGATACACGATCAATTTTCATTTTTACTCCACCTTCAATTTCCATTAAGAAAGTATCGTCGTTGATTTCTGCGATTCTACCGTGTATACCACCAACAGTAACAATTTTATCGCCTTTTTTAAGGTTTTCGATAAAATTCTTTTGGTCTTTCATTCTTTTAGTTTGAGGACGAATCATGAAGAAGTAAAATACTACTGCAATCAAAATCAAGGGCAAAAAGCTCATGATGGGATTTGAATTTCCTCCTTGTGCAGGAGACATTAATAGTGTGTTTAACATATTTTTAATTGTGAATTGTGAATTTTTTAAATTTTAAGTTATTAATCTTTGTTTATCATACCAGCACATCAGCATATTAGCATACTAGCATATTAATTACTATTCCACTATTTCTCCTCGAAGATACAACACCTTAGTATTCGGAATAGTATTGGCCACTAAAGTAATTGTTTTTGTTTGCATTCCCATTTTTCCATTACTATCAAAAACTACATCGATTTTTGATTCTTCACCTGGTTGAATAGGTTCTTCTGGATAAGAAGGAACGGTACATCCACAACTAGCACTTGCAGATGATATAATTAAAGGCGTAGCGCCTGTATTTTTAAAGATAAAAGAATAAGATACCTTCTCCCCTTGTTTAATGGTACCGAAATCGTAAGCCTCTTGAGAAAACTGAAACTTTGGCAACTTTGTAGTATCTACTTTGCCATCTGATGTTAAGGGTACTTCTACATTTACAGCCTTATTAGTCTTGTCGCCACAAGCTAACATGGTAGTAATGGTGATTGCTAATAATAATCTTTTCATATTTAATTTATTTTGATTGATGATTGAGTCTAACTTATTATTCCATTAATCCTCTACCAATTTTATTGATTTTCCCCGAATTTTTTAAATCAATAAGTATCTTATCTAAGATTCCATTAATAAAACCTTTACTCTTAGGTGTACTAAATTCTTTAGAAATATCAATGTATTCATTCATAGTTACTTTAATGGGAATAGAATTAAAGTTCATTAATTCGGTTATTGCCATTTTCATAAGTATAGTATCTACAAGCGCTATTCGTTCTACATCCCAATTTTTTGTTTTTTCAGAGATGTATCCGTTTGTTTCTTCTTCAGATAATATGGTTTTGTTGTATAAATTAACTACAAACTCTTTGTCTTCTTCCCAATTAGCAGTAATAGGTAATATGTCCAATATCTCATCTGCTCCTTCTTTGTAAGCCCTAATCGTTTTAAGAATCATACTATCAACAGACTGTTTGTCGACTGGCCAGTTAATGTAGTTTTCTTCTAAATACTGCTCTAATAAAGGATCTTGAAAGAAAATAGTTTTGTATAAATGAGTTAATAACTCTCTATCTTCATTTACAGTTGTTGTATTTAACTTACCATATTCAATATATTTTTCATCGAGTTTTAACTTATTATAAAGTTCTCTCATGAGCATCTCTTCACCATTCCAAGAAACTTTATACTTTTTTAAAAGCTCTTGTTGTACTTTATCTGTATTTAATAAACTAATAAATCTGTTTTTCTCGAGAATGGGTTTAGCATTTAAGTCGTCACTAGATGGGAGGTATTTTGAAGAACGATCTTCTACGTCTCTTGATTCAAAATCTTTAAGTTCAATGAGTAATTGAAGTAATTGAGCGTAGCTTTTGTGTACAGCTAATATTGAATCTAATAAGTAATTTTCGAAAAGCTTTCTGTCTTTCTGTTCTGCTTGTTGAAAAGCATAAACGGTTTGAAAAGCCTTAATACGTAAATGACGACGGTTTAACATAAAGAACGAATATGGTATTAAAATGCGGAGCAAAGGTACTCCGCATTTTTATTAATAGCAAGCTTTTATACGACGAATATCCTGAATTCTCTTTTCAGCAATGCGATTTGCTGCTTCGTAAGTAGGAATATTCTCAATTTGTGATTTCTTTAATATTTCTAAAGTAACCTCATAAATATGTTCTGTTTTTTCCATTGCTCTTTTCGAGCTATAACCCATTAATTCTGAATAAACATTAATTAAACCTCCAGCGTTAATTAGGAAATCTGGTGCATATAAAATACCTTTCTCCATAACCATTCTTCCATGCACATTTTCATCAGCCAATTGGTTATTTGCAGCACCAGCTATAATAGCACATTTTAGTTTAGAAAGGGTTTCTGTATTAACAGTTGCTCCTAAAGCACACGGTGCATAGATATCGATATCTAAATCGTAGATATTATTATTTGCAACTACTTCAGCTCCGTATTTTTTAGAAATTTCAGCTAAGCGCTCTTCATTAATGTCTGAAATATACACTTTAGCATTTTCAGAACGTAAGTGCTTCACCAAGTTCTCTCCAACATGCCCTACACCTTGTACAGCCACTACTTTGCCTGATAAGCTATCATTTCCCCATAATTGATTTGCACAAGCTTTCATTCCCATGTATACTCCATAAGCAGTAACAGGAGATGGGTCGCCTAATCCACCTAAAGATTCTGGGATACCTGCAACATGGTCTGTTTCCATTTTTACATATTCCATGTCTTTCGGACTTGTTCCAACGTCTTCGGCCGTAATGTATTCACCATTTAAGTTTTCTATACATTTACCATAACGACGCATCATGGCTTCTGATTTGTCTTTTTTCGAATCACCAATAATAACAGCTTTTCCACCACCAAGGTTAAGACCAGTAATGGCAGCTTTATATGTCATTCCCCTCGATAAACGAAGTACATCATTTAATGCTTCTCCTTCTGTTTTGTAGTTCCACATTCTAGTTCCTCCTAAAGCAGGTCCAAGTGTGGTGTCGTGAATAGCAACAATTGCTTTTAATCCAGTTGCTTTATCATAACAAAAAACAACTTTTTGGTGATCATTCTCAGCCATTGAATTAAATACTGAGTTTTCTCCTAAAATATCTGACATTAGCTTTTAATTTATATGTATAGATTTGCAATAAGCAAACAAAAGTATGTATTTTTTCGTATTAAAGAAACTCTATGAAAGAACTCTTCAGCCTAAATAAATACCTCTATAGATATCGTTATCGTATGCTTTTAGGCGTATTATTTATCATTTTATCGAATTGGTTTGGTGTTTTTCCTGCACAAGTGATTCGCTTGGCATTCGATTTAGTAAAAGAACAGCTAAGCCTTTATAATTACATGCATGGCTTTGATCGTCAGGCTCTTTTCTACAAAGGATTTATAAATATTGTACTGCTTTTTGGATTTATTGTGTTTATGGTTGCCGTGATAAAAGGTGTATTTCTATTCTTTATGCGCCAAACCATTATTGTTGTATCTCGATTAATTGAATACGACATGAAAAACGACATCTATAATCATTATCAGGTACTTAATCTTTCTTTTTACAGAAAAAACAATACTGGAGATTTAATGAATAGAGTGTCGGAAGATGTTAGTAGAGTGAGAATGTATATTGGGCCTGCCATCATGTATACCTTGAACTTAATTGTTCTATTTATACTGGTAATCAGCACGATGATAAGTGTAAATCCGAAGTTAACCTTTTATGCAATCCTTCCTCTCCCACTTTTATTTCTTTGTATTTACTATGTACAAAATTTAATCAACTCAAAGTCAGAACAAATACAAGAACAGTTATCAACTTTATCGAGCACCATTCAAGAGAGTTTTTCGGGAATAAGGGTAATTAAAGCTTATGTAAGAGAAAATGAAATAAAATCTAAGTTTAATGCTGAAAGTGAGGAATACAGAAGAAAATCGATGGGCTTAGTAAATATTCAAGCTGTATTCTTTCCAGCTGTATTGGCTTTAATAGGTATTAGTACGGTTTTAACTGTATATGTTGGAGGTAGAGAAGTAATCGATGGACATATTACTGCTGGTAATATTGCTGAATTTATAGTGTATGTGAATATGCTAACTTGGCCAGTAACCTCAGTGGGTTGGGTAACATCTTTGGTTCAAAGAGCATCGGCCTCACAAAAAAGAATTAACGAATTTTTACATACTCAACCTGAGATAAAAAACGAATCTCATCAACAAGCCCTGGAAATAAAGGGAAATGTACGTTTTGACAAGGTAAGCTTTACCTACCCTGAAACAGGTATACAGGCATTAAATGAAGTAAGTTTTGAGATAAAAGCCGGACAAACACTCGCTATTACAGGCAGAACAGGTGCAGGAAAATCGACAATTGCCAATTTACTTTTTAGAATGTATGATGTAGATAAAGGGAAAATAAGCATTGATGGGGTTGACATTAAACAGCAGCAACTCTTTGCATTAAGACAACAAATGTCGATGGTACCACAGGAAGTGTTCTTGTTTTCGGATACAATCAGAAATAATATTGCATTTGGAATAGACCATTATACTGATAGTCAAATTATTGAAGCGAGCAAGCAAGCAGTAGTATATGATAATATTATAAAATTTGAAAAAGGCTTCGACACTTTAGTTGGTGAAAGAGGAATTACGTTATCAGGAGGTCAGAAGCAAAGAGTTTCTATTGCTCGAGCTATCATAAAAGAGCCTAAAATATTGGTTTTCGACGATGCTTTGTCGGCTGTAGACACTAAAACTGAGGAATCTATTCTAAGCCAGTTGAAGGATATTATGCTAAATAGAACTAGTATTATTATTTCACATAGGATATCCACAATAAAAAATGCCGATTTTATTATTTACATGGAAGAAGGTAGAATTACAGAAATGGGCACTCACGAAGAGCTTTTAGCACTTAAAAAGTCGTATTCTGAGCTCTATCAGAAACAATTACTAGAGGAGGAAAGTACAGTAGCTGATGTTTAATTACTTAAAAATTGCAAATTGAGGGTTTGGAAGTTTGAAATTAAATACTTTTATTTACTGGATATTTAGTTAAAACAAACATGGGAGAATTTGATAATAAAGACAGAGAAGAGGTTTACTCGAAGAAAGTAAGAGCAGGAAAGAGAACTTATTTTTTCGACGTTAAATCAACACGCAGTAACGATTACTACATTACTATTACCGAGAGTAAGAAAAGAATGGAAGACGGAGTGTTCGTGAAACATAAGATTTTCCTTTACAAAGAAGATTTTGAAAAATTTATGGAAGGTTTAACAGATACTGTTGAGTACATAAAATCAAATCAAGAGGTGGTTGAGCGTAGGTATGAAGAGTTCAATGGAACTAGTCCTAGCAGCCCAGACATCGACTTTGAAATCTAAAAAAATTTAGCCTCCTCCCAGGAGGCTTTTTTATTATCCTACATAACTCATAATCGGTATCATTTTTTATCTTTGCGAAAAGTAAAAAATGAAAGTATTACCTACCGATCACAATTTTTTAGGATTAGAAGAGGAAAGATTATATTCTTTCGAGAATGCGAAGTACCTCATTCAATCTGTTCCTTATGAACATACTTCTTCTTATTTAGAAGGATCTGCAAAAGGCCCAGCAGCCATTATTGAAGCCTCTAAATATGTTGAGTTTTATGATGAAGAACTCGGAAAAGAAACAGTTCGTACAGCTCCTATCGCAACCCTAGAACCCATAAATTTTAATGGTAAGGTAGATAAAGAAGCAGTAGATCTTATTGCACAAGAAACTGAAAAATTACTTAATACAGGTAAAACTGTAGTTTCCTTCGGGGCTGAACATACTGTAACTTATGGTTTTGTGCAAGCTTTCGCTAAGAAATACGAAAACCTTACCGTGTTGCAGATTGATGCTCATTCTGATTTAAGAGAATCTTACCATGATAATATATATTCTCATGCATCAGTAATGGCAAGAGTGAAAGATATGGGAATAAATCTTTGCCAGGCTGGTATCAGAGCTCAATGTATAGAAGAAGCGGAAGAAATAAAACGCAATCCTAAAATTCATACCTTTTATGCACATGAAATCAGAAATAATCCTAACTGGATTAAAGAGATAGTGGCAAACATGACGGAGAATATTTACATCACCATAGATGCTGATGGATTCGATCCTAGCATTATGCCTGCGGTAGGTACTGCGGAGCCTAATGGTTTATTCTGGAATGAAACCTTAGATTTACTTCGTGAAACATGTAAAAGTAAAAATGTAGTAGGTTTTGATATTGTAGAATGTGCACCAATGGAAGGAACTATTCTTTCTGAATATACTTTAGCCAAACTAGCTTATAGAATAATAGGTTATATGGAGACTTATAAAACTAACTAATGATTACCGACAAAAAATACCAAATCTACTGGGTCAGCTTAGGTGTAGTTATTGCTGCATTCCTGCTTTGGTATTTTAGAATAATTGCACTGTATTTACTTTTTGCAATGTTTCTTACCTTTGTACTTAATCCCCTAGTAAACCTTCTGTCGAAAGGAAAACTAGTAAAATTTAAAGTACCTCGTTTCTTAGCTACAATTATATCTTTTATCATATTTTTTGGACTTATTACTTTATTTATATCTACCCTATTCCCTTTAATAAGTAATGAGATAGATCATATCAGGCAAGTAGATCCCGCTCGATTTACAAATGTTTTTGACAACCAAATTCTGTATATAGAAAATATTCTTATTGATAATCATTTAACTGAACAACAAACAGGATTTCTGAAACCAATGCTTGTTACAGAACTCAACTCTTGGTTAAATCAAGAAAATGCAAGTAGTTTGATTGGCGGTTTTTTTAACGGATTAACAAGCGGTGTAATTGGTTTATTCTCCGTATTGTTTATAAGCTTCTTTTCTTTGAAAGATGAAAATCTTTTGAAAAAAGCAATTGCAAATGTTATTCCAGGAAAATATTATATAGACTATATCAATGTTTTTAATAGCATAGAAAATCTATTGTCGAGATACTTTATTGGCTTATTAATACAAGCTAGTTTGATATCTATTATTGTTTCTATTGCGTTAATGATTATAGGTATCCAGAATTACATACTTATAGGGATATTGGTAGGCATTATTAATGTAATCCCTTATTTAGGACAAGTCATTTCTATTGCAGTAGCTTTGTTGTTAGGAGTTGCTTCTAACATAGATATCATTAACTCAGAGTATTTACTTTTTTTCTTACTAAAAATTACAACAATAGTTGTAGCAACACAAACCTTGGATAGTTTTATCTTCCAACCTCTAATTTTTTCTAAAAGTGTGAAAGCACATCCTTTAGAAATATTTTTAATGGTATTTGTTGGTGGTACGATTGCCGGACCTTTCGGAATGTTTTTAGCAATACCCGTATATACAATTGTGAAAGTAACTTATATCGGTTTGCACAGGGTTTATGTTAGAAAGAAAGTAGTGAGTAGTGAGCAGGGAGTTTAATAATTTACAATTTACAATTTAAAATTTATAATTAATACGAATGGCATTACAGTGTGGAATAGTAGGATTACCAAATGTTGGGAAGTCTACTTTATTTAATTGTTTATCAAATGCAAAAGCTCAAGCAGCTAATTTTCCTTTTTGTACTATAGAACCTAATGTGGGTGTAATTACAGTTCCTGACGAACGTTTAAGTAAACTAGCAGAACTCGTAAATCCTCAGAGAATAGTGCCTAATACAATAGAGATTGTTGATATTGCTGGATTAGTAAAAGGTGCAAGTAAAGGTGAAGGTTTGGGAAATCAATTCTTAGGAAATATAAGAACTACCAATGCCATAATACATGTATTGAGATGTTTTGATGATCCTAACGTAGTACATGTCGACGGTTCAGTAGATCCTATACGCGATAAAGAAATTATTGATACAGAACTTCAGTTGAAAGATTTGGATTCTGTTGAAAAGAAAATGACTAAAGTAGAGAAATCTGCAAAAACGGGTGATAAAGATGCTAAGAAAGCCTTTGAAGTATTAAGCCTGGTTAAAGATGCATTGCTTTCTGGCCAATCGGCTAGAACAGTTAATCTCGATGAAAAAGACTTAGAGCATATCAACGATTTACAATTGCTTACTTTAAAACCTGTATTATACGTGTGTAATGTTGATGAGAAATCTATATTAACTGGAAACGAATACGTAAATAAGGTTAAAGAGAAAGTTAAAAATGAAAATGCTCAAGTATTAATTATATCTGCGGCTATTGAAGCAGATATTGCACAACTAGAAAGCTTCGACGAACGTAAGATGTTTCTAGATGATTTAGGATTAACTGAATCGGGTGTTAGCAAACTAATTATTGCTGCTTATTCGTTATTAAATTTAGCGACTTATTTTACAGCTGGAGTACAAGAAGTGAGAGCATGGACGATTACCAAAGGTATGACAGCTCCACAAGCAGCTGGTGTAATACATACTGATTTTGAAAAAGGTTTTATTAGAGCAGAGGTAATTAAATATAACGATTTTATCACACTAGGTTCTGAAGCTGCATGTAAAGAAGCAGGTAAATTAGGTGTTGAAGGAAAAACGTATGTGGTGGAAGATGGAGATATTATGCATTTTAGATTTAACGTATAAAAATGATGAACGAAAGATTTTTGTCGACTTATGTAACTGAAATAAGTGCTAGTCCAGATCAAGTATGGAAAGCATTAACAGATGCATCAATGGTTAAACAGTATTTTTTTGGTACCGAATTAAAAACTACTTGGGAAGTTGGTACTCCTATAATTTTTTCGGGAGAGTATGAAGGTCAGGCCTATGTTGATAAAGGAACTGTGCTCGAATACAAGGAAAATGAATTCTTGAGCTATAATTATTTGAGTTCATGGACCGATTTACCTGATTCTGAAGAAAACTACTTAATCATATCTTATAAAGTAGAACCTATTGCAACAGGTACAAAATTAACCATTACACAAACCAATTACGATGCCGAAAAAGCACAACATTCTGAAAGTAGTTGGGGTTCTATAATGGATGAAATGAAAAAATTGCTGTAAAACAATGGACGAAAGCTTCGACGGAATTACATTCTCTAAAGTAAACTACTCAATTAGTCCCATAAAGAAAGGTATTTATGAGTATTGTACTTTTGAAGAATGTGATTTCTCTGAGCAAGACCTCTCCTCTATCATTTTTACCGACTGTACTTTTATATCATGTAATCTGAGTGTAGCTAAACTTATTAATACAGGGCTACAAAACATTACATTTAAACAATGCAAGTTGTTAGGTCTGCATTTCGATAAGTGTAAAGCTTTAGGATTATCTTTCTCTTTTGAAGATTGCAATTTGAATCATTGCAGTTTTTATCAATTAAAAATACCCAAAACATCTTTCAAGAATTGTCAATTAAATGAAGTCGATTTCTCGAATTGCGACCTTAACCAAAGTGTATTCGACAACTGTGATTTGCTAAATGCTACTTTTGATCAGAGTAATTTAGAAAAATCGAATTTTACCTCCTCATATCATTACAGAATAGACCCAGACCAAAATAGAATAAAGAAAGCTCGTTTTTCAAATAATGGTCTCATGGGTTTATTAGACAAATACGACATTATTATAGAGAACTAACAACATTTCTTTTAGTTCTGGTTTTTAGCTACTTTTAGTATAGTATTTAAAATCAGTAGAAATGGAAAAAGAAATATACCCATGCCTTTGGTTCGATGGACAAGCTGAGCAAGCAGCAAATTACTATTGTTCCATCTTTAAAAATTCGCAAATAGATTCAGTAAATCCTATAGTAACGATGTTTAAACTCAATGGTAAGCAGTTTATGGCATTAAATGGTGGACCTAAGTTTAAGTTCAACGAGTCGGTATCTTTTGTTATTAATTGCGATACACAAGAAGAAATAGATCATTATTGGAATAGTTTTACCGCAAATGGCGGAGAGGAAAGTCTGTGTGGTTGGTGTAAAGACAAGTATGGGGTATCGTGGCAAGTTGTACCAAGCATTTTGGGTAAACTTATGGGAGACCCAGAAAAAGGACCTAAGGTAATTGATGCCTTTTTGAAAATGAAGAAGTTTGATATTGCAACTTTGTTAAGTGTATAAACTATAATACACTACTTAACTGGAATAATGGTAAATACATAGCAATTAATATTACTCCAACTATTAAACCAAGGAAAATAATAATGAATGGTTCGAGTAAACTGCTCATTACAGATGTTTGGTGCTCAACTTCATCAGTGTATTGAATAGCTATTTTTTCGAAAAAATAGTCTAATTTATTTACCTCCTCGCCCACCTTTATTAAAGAAACCATTTGTTTGGGGTAAAAATTAAATTTTGACAGACTTATATTTAATGGTATACCTTGAAGTATATCTTGTTCAATTTGAGAAAGTGTTACTTCAATCGGATAATATTCAATCATATTCTTAACTAATTCAATGGCTCTTAATATTGGGATTTTTGAACCAAGTAAAAGTTTCATTGAATTTGCAAAACGTGTTAAGTAGATTTTCTGAACAATTTGCCCTATGATGGGTATCTTTAATATAAAATGAGTACTTATTTTTCTAAATAGTGTTTTTTTTCTTTGAGAATATAATAGGTAAACAAATGAAACTATTATGATAAACAATAAATAAAAATATGATGATATGAAATTGGATAGTTTTAAGATCACTTTTGTAATAAATGGTAAATTCCCTCCAAAACGTAAAAATATATCTGCAAACATTGGCACAATAAAATTTAACATAAAAAATATTGCAGCAAATGAAGTAATAAAAACAATGGCAGGATAAGTTAAAGCACTTATTATCTGGCGACGTTGTTTGATTTGACTTTTATAAAAAATTGATAATTCTTTTAAAACTACAGTAAGTTTTCCACTCTCTTCACCAATATTGATACTGTTTATTTCATAATTGCTAAATGATTTGATTTCACTTAAAGATTCAGAAAGTGAACTTCCAGCTATTAATTTATCTTTTATTGATACTAATAAATTCTTTATGTTAATGTTTTTTTGTTCATCAATAATTATCTCCATGCTAGATTTTATATCCACACCGGCTTCGAGTAAAACACTTAATTGATTATAGAAAAGTTCTTTATGCTTTGATTTAAATGTATTTTTTACAAGTTTACGCTCTTTGTTTAAAAATAGTACAAAACCCTTAATAAGGGAGTTGCTTTTTTGGGGGTAATATGGTGTGGCTGGTACTTTCAAAGTATAAAGTTTATAAGTGATTTATTTTAAATAATTGTTCAATAGAATATTCCTTATAAAAGAATACACCAATTGTATCATTTGTATTTATAATATCAATATTAATAGATTTAATTATTGTATCAGTTATAGTGCTTTCAGGAATAACATTAAAATCAACAATATTTGCCCTTACAAAGAATGTATCATACCCATTTTTGTTATTGTTTTCATATAAAACGAAATTATCATAGAAAGAAAAACGTATTGTATTATTTTCTTCACTACATTCAATAATATCATCATGTATTTTTATTACATCTGAGTTGTCTAGCGTTTTATATATCACATTTTTAAAAAGAATATTTTCAGTAAGTTCAGAGTTTCTTTTCATAAAATTATAAACTTGATTTTCGATTATCTGATAACTTTTATAAGAAACTGATATGATAATTACACTAATCAACATTACAACAATTAATTCCATAACAGTAAAAGCTTTGAGCTTATTCATATTTTAATATTCTTTGTTCAGAAATAATTTTAGTATAATTTAAATCGTAAACTGTTATTCTTACCTGCATTATATTTTTAATTCCTTTATAGGGTATAACTTCCTTTTCTATAATATTTTCTGTGTCTTTAAATACTTCGTTAAAAAATGTTTTGTTGTGAATTGTTTTAATATAAAGTGTATTAATTTTCTTCTCTGCTTCATGATTACTGTAACCTATAGTATATTTATTAATATTGATAATCAATGCAATAGCTATGGAAAAAATAACCATTAATATGGTTAATGAAATCACAGCCTCTAAAAGAGTTGAGCCTTTAATTTTAGTAGTTAACATATTTTACAATAGCCTGCTCATTTTTACTTTTTGTGCTAAATATCCCAGCGTTTATGAAATATTTAGGTAAATCATAATAGTCTATTTTCGCATTTAATACATAATTATCATATACAGAACTTATTGTTCTTAAAATAAATTTATTACATGTAATACTACCTACTATAGAACCTTTTATATCAACAAATTGATCAGTATAAACAAGACCTCTAACTATTGCATTTTTTGCAATATTAATGGAAGAAAATACATAAGGATCTGCACTATTATTCAAAAGAATTACATAACCATTTATCACTGAATTATCTTCTATGTTTATTATTGTACTTTTTTCAGTTTTAGAATCTAAATACAGAGCAGTTGGGTAGTTGAAATTACAATCATTAGAAACAATAATACTATCTGTTGCAAATATTTGTAAATTACCAGAACAATTAGAATTAATTTTTACAACAGGTGCAATAATTATAACATCTTCCAAATAAGATTGCTTTGTAATTTCAACACACTTTTCAGATTTTATAATTATTCTTCCGATAATACTGTCTTCATTCAGTATAATTTTATTTATTGAATACATCAAAAGGTTCTCATTATGAAAAGAGTTTTTGTATTTATTAATGGTGTGTATATCTACAGTAGTATTCTCGTTTACATCCATTATACATTTATTTATTTTATCTTTTAAAGAGCTTGAAAAACTAGGATAAAACGTGTTATTTAACTTTATTTCATTATCATTCGGAATAGTCCCAGTAAATTCATTTTTATCAAAATAGCTTGTTTTTATACCAGCTTCCGACAAATAACATGTCCCTTTGATAATAGTATTCCCTAATAATGTTAAAGGTCTGCTATTACTATATAAATAAATAGCATATGGGGGGGTGTTTTGTTTTATTCCAGTTTGAATTATTATATTTTTTTTAAAATTATTGTATCGTGCAGATATTTCATAATTAGTAAACAATCCCCAATCTGTTTTTTTTACAAACACAGAATCGCTATTGTTATCATATAAATCAATATTATTAATAGAGTCGTTAAATACCAGATTAGAATCTAATAATAGAACAACAGTTGAATTAATATTATTTAGTAAACGTTTCTCTATTAACAATTTATTTGTACTAGTTCTGTAATAATATACCAATACAATTAAAGAGGTGCTAAATACACCAATAATAAGAGTGATGAGAATTGATAAGAATATAGTCCCCGATTTATATGTCTTGGTAAAAATCATCAATTCTTATATATTAAATTGTTTTTAAATTCTCTGGTTTTACGTTAGGTACAATTGGTTCTTCTTTTTTATCTATATTTTCATCAGGTTTTTTCTTCTTGATTTTATAAATTTTAATGTTTTTAAAGGGGTCGGATTTTTCTACAATTTGTACACCATTTTTATATTTTATTACACTAGTAGTATCATTTGTTATTATTTTAACTGTGCCGTTAAGTAAACCTTTTTTATACGCACCTTCTTTATTCATTTTTCCTTTGTCGGAATATTGAATAAATTTTCCATGTAATTTGCCCGACTTCCAATTGTATATTTCTTTTATTTCACCATTTTCATACCATTCTACCCATTCCCCATTCTTCAGTCCTAAATTAAAACTCCCTTTGCTTTTTAGGTTTTTCGATAAGTAATAATCGCTATATAGCCCATGTAATAACTTCCCTTCGTAACCCCCTTTAGTTTTTAATACTTCATTTGCCTTTAACCAATAATAGTATAAATTAATATCTACATTAGTTGAGCAGTTCTTGCAGACATAAAACTGCATGTTATAATCTGTTTTGTTTATAATTATTCGTTCGATATTTACATCTAAGTTTTCTTGACCATAACATATCGGTGTGTATAGAATAAAGTAAATAATAATAATAATAAAATTTCTCATGTATTATCTTTTTAATATAATGTTTTGTCCACTTACTCTTATCAATGTAGAATCTTTATAATGCTTTAAAAATGTCATTTGATTAAAAGTTTCACCTTCTTTAATAAGGTATTCTTGACCGTGAAAATTAATTATTGCAATTTTATTTTTACCATTAGTAATCAATCCATTAAATACCATACCATCTAAATTTATTTTATTTTCCACTTTACTTGTTTTCCTTACAACAACTTTCTTTGTTGTAGTCTGATGAAATATTTTACCAAGAAAGGGATCTCTATAATTTAATTTGAGTGTATAGTTTTTTATGTTATCGTTTTTTATAGTATATGTATTAGTTTGGTCTATTTTTGAAAATTTTTTTTCATCAGAAAGACTTGTAAAAAATCTATACCCTATTATTCCCCAAATAATAAGCACTGATAAAATTAGCAAATATGTAATTTTTGTATTTTTCATTTTACTGTAAAAGACCTATATGAACTATAATCACTTTTATTTCCAGCCTTATCATAAGCACGTACCCTCCAATAAATTTTTCCGTTGTTAAGATTAGCATTTATTGTATAGAAAGAGTTTGTGATTTTTTTAGGATAAGTATTGTCATATAATGAAGTTGAATCTTGTTTATACAAATACAATTCATATTCATCAGCATCAACAATGTCGGTCCATTCTAAAAATATAGGAGAATTTACTTGAGAGTTATTTAGAGGTAAAACTAATTGTGGAGTATTAGGTTTCTGTTTGTCGACAGTAAAATATGCTACATCTGACCATTTTGAATACTCTCCCTCAGATTCAGCTCTAACTCTCCATTGATATTGTTTCTCATTGTTTAAAATGATACTACTTGAAGGGCTAGTTAATAATTCATTGTATATTAAATTGTTTTCATTAATAAATCCAGTTGTGTCAATTTGAAGTCTGTACTCATTAGCGCCATATAGCTCATACCAAGAAAAAAATATTTGAGATGAATTTGTATTCAAATTTGAGACAGGAGATAATAATATTACTTTTTGTATGGTAATAGTAGTTGTGTCTATTTCAAATGTATGTGTGGTAAACGGTGTATGTGAACTCCCATTTTCGGCTCTAACCCTAAGTTGATACTTTCCAGGCTCTAGTACACAGTTAAATTGTGTTGATTTTATTGTACTATCTAAGATAAATTTATCAACAACATTAAATGACCCTTTAACAACTTCTAACTTATAATGAGTAGCAAACTCAACTTCAGACCACCAAAAGTTTTGTTCATAATATTTTAATTTGGAGTCGTTGCTTGGATATATGATACTAATTGTTTTATCCTCAATAGATTGTTCTATAATATCTGAACAAGAACTAAGTATAACAAGGATAAATATAAAATATATATTAGATAGTGCTTTTAACATTTTGAATATAAATAGTTAATACAAGTGTGTTTTTATTTTTTATTCGATTAAAATAGGTTTGAAAACTTGCCGATGATACCCTTCCTATTTTACTATTTTCAAAATCGTTTAGCAATTTTAAAAGATTAATAAATTGCCCTTCTACTATCACTCTATTTGTGCGTACTCTGTATCCATTTAATTCAGAATCTTCATACAAGGGTACGTCTTTTAAAACAACATTATTTTTTTTACAAAGATTACCTGTAACTGATAACAATAGATTTCCACTTGTTAAAGAATCTATTGAGTAACTTAATATAGAGGCCCTCAACTGCTCTTCTTCATTTTTGATGTTTATTTGTTCCAATGGATTCAATTCAATTGAAACATGTTCTACCATCTCAATGTTATCTTTATATAAATTGATAGTTGACCTTATTGCTAAATAATATATTACAAATAACGCTAATAAAAATCCTATTCCCAGGTAGAGTGTCTTCCTTTTATAAATCATGTCGCTAATAACTTATTATAATATTAAACACACCTTTATTTAGGTTATTATCAAAAAAATAGTTTACTACTTGTACACCTTTTATCCACGATTTATCTTTTAAATCATTAATCCATAAATTTAAATCGGTAGGCAGGTTACAATTCCCATTAATATTAATAATATTCTGTTTAAACTCTGTTTGCTCAGAATTTAGATTAGATTTATTTATTGGATGAATAGTAAGTTCTGTAAGCAGAATTGTGGTAGGAATAGTACTAGCAATATCATCTATAAATGGAGATAATCGAGTTCTTTTTTCCCAGCCAATTTTATTAAGAAAATCTCTTGATTTAACAATATTATTTTTTTGTTCTTGTATCTTTTTAACATCAGTATCTACTACAGATTTATGCTCAATAAGTATTTTGTTTTTATCGAATAAAACACTATAGAAGGTAAAGTTGATTAAGAGTATAATGAACACAACTGAAAGTGAGAACAAAAGCCCTTTTTTGTAATATTGTTCATACTTATATTCTAATATAGATTCCCCCACTAAATTTATATTATGTTTAAATTGATATAAATGATCTATACTTATCAATGAAATAGACGCCGAATATGCTAGTACATGCTTATGGGATATATTATCTCCGTCGATTTTGTATTCTTGATTTATAGGTTGGTCATCATGAGAATAAACTCTTATGTTGTCTAATAAAGTGTTTTGATATTCCATTACGTATTCAGATACCATATATTCTCCATCGCCTAATGATATATAAGGTTTAAAGTTGGAAAATATAAACGGTCCTAAATAAAGTTCAAGTACACTTATTCTATTATCCTTAAATAAGGATAATATTTTATCTAACTGATTTTTTCTGATTATAGAAATATACCCGGCATTTAAATGATTATAATATTTCTGAAAATAAAATTCCGAAGCATTAATATTTGGAATTGCTTGATTCAATAAATTGTCATCAGATAAACTTAAATCATTAACTTTTTTATGTATAATACCTTTACCAGTAATTGATATAATTACAGGGCAGTCAAATTTATCAACTATATCTTTTGTGATTTCAGTATAAATATTTATTTCACTATCCTGGTAATTTATTTCGTTTTTATGCTTTGTAATGCTAACAGTTCGCCATTCATAGGAATCATTTTTTATTAATAATTCTATACCTATAATTTTCTTTGTATTAATTATATACTTTTCGAGGAACATAATTAGTAAATTATGGTTGGTTTAATAAATACCACAGAAACTACTTTACTCGATGATTTCGAACGACTGCTGAAGAACCATTTTAATACTGGGATTCTTGCTAATACTGGTACACCAGTACCATTTTCACTCTTCTCCGTTCTTTCAATTCCACCCAATACAATCATTTCATCATTTCTTGCTCTTATGATAGATTTGAACTGACTGGTTGAATATGGAGGTGGAGAATTCTCTGGAGGATCTCCTGTAAAGTCTGATATCTTCACATCAATCTTTAAAGTTACTTGTTCGTCTCCAGATACCACGGGAGTAATAGTGATACTAAGGTTTGCTTGTACATCATTAAATTGCTGTGTTACTACAGTTTGAGGATTTAAGGAACCTATAACATTTTGTGTAGTTGTAGTATAATAACGAGTATTTCCAATGCTTAATGTAGCATCGTGACCATTAAGTGTCGACAATTTAGGCATTGAACGAACCTCTATGTTATTGTTATTCTCTAAAGCACTTAATGAAACATAAAAATTAGGTGTAACCCTTCCTAAATTGACAGAAGTATTATTCCCTAAATTCGACAAAAACTGATTAATAGATTTTGCTCCCCAAGTAAAATCAACTCCAGGTAATATTGTTCCGCCAGACTTAACAGAATCTGATAAACCAGCCTTTATACCTGTTTTAACCGATTTACCTTTCTTAATATCTAATAGAATAACTTCTATAGTTACTAAAGGAACTACTTTATCCAATTCGTGTATGAAAGTATTTATCTCTTCAATTTGTGGACTTGCACCAGTTAATAGTATACTGTTTAATTCTTTAAATGCTTTTATTTCAACACCCTTTTTAATTTCTGCGGGTATGGTTTCAATTATATCATCTAATGAACGATTCTGAAGTTGAACAAATTTATTTGAACGCAAACCCTCCAATTTACGCTCCCCTATTAAATAAATACCATTTTCTTGTCTAAAAGTGTATTCTGTTCCATTTAATAGGTTTGTTAAGAAGCTTTCATACTTCACATGCTCTATGCTTAAATTAGCTGAGCCTTTTATTTCGGAATACAGAAAATAGCTTATACCCACTTTTTGAGAAACAGCTTTAATAATATCAACTATTTGAGAATTAAAAGCTTCTATAGTGAGTAAATCTCCTAGACCTGTGTCTGTTTCTATTTCTACATATATTTCTTGTTTTTGAGAAGAGTTCGATCGATTTGTTTTTCTCCTATCTGAAGGTTTTTTATTCCCTTGTGCTATGGTTAGTAAATCATCTTCTTCCGACATTTTTTTTAATATATAAACTTGATCCGCAGTCTTCACAAAACCTAGTTCATTGGTATAGGCAAACTTTTGTATGGCATCATCAAACGGTAAATCTTCTAAGTAAACATTTACTCTTTTATCTGCAATACCTGGCGCTAATATTAAATTCTTTTTAGTGATTTGAGTGATTTTTTTTACGACCTTACTTAAGGTGTCCTCTTTTAAATCGAGAGTTAATAAATTATTGTAGGAATTATATCGTATTATAATTTCTTTTTGAGGTATACTTTCTATCACTTTAGGTAAAGGCACATATTTAACAAAAGACATAATAGTGCCTGTGAAATTGATGTCGAGGTTATATTCTTTTACTACAAATAGAAGAATATTTTTTACTTGTTCTTGGTTAAAATTATTGTATACTCTGTTATTTATGTTAGGATCTACATTAATATTTAAATCGCTTAATTCTGATACTGCTCTTAAAAACTCTTGAACTGTAACACCCGATACCGAAATGTCTATTTTTTGGTTTAATCCACTTGTCAGGTTAGATAATTCATTAAGTTTTTGTTCAATGCCTTTGTATCTGCTTGTATCTTGTGCAAACACAAAACTATAAGTGCATAATACAAACAGTACTAGGAGTACTTTTTTCATGAGTAAATGTTTTAAAATTAATAATTATAGAGTAATGAATATATTTCTTCTAATGATGTATCACCTCTTTCGAAGAGTTCAAATGCATTCTCTCCTAATGTTTTTATATTTCTTTGTTTAAGCTCTTCATTTATTTCAAACTTATTATTCTTAATGTGAATTAATAACTCTTCATCAATAGGAATAATTTCGTAAACTGCCTTTCTTCCTTTATATCCTGTATAAAAACAATGCTCGCAACCTCGTGGAACATAATGTTCTAAAATGGGTTTATACGATTTAAATTGTTTTGGAAATAATGATTGGTCGAATGCTTCTTTTTTTCGGCATGAAGTGCATAGTAATCGTATTAATCGTTGTGCTACTGTAGTGTTCAACGTACTTGCTATCAAGAAGGCAGGAACCCCCATATCTATTAATCTGGATATTGTACCCCATGCCGAATTTGTATGAATAGTAGATAATACAAGATGACCTGTTAATGAGGCACGTATGGCCATGGTTGCTGTTTCAACATCTCGTATCTCTCCCACCATAATTACATCTGGGTCTTGTCTTAAGAACGTTCGTAAAGCAGCTGAAAAATTTAACCCAATACTTTCTTTTAATTGAACTTGATTAATCCCTTCTAAAGTGTATTCAATAGGGTCTTCAATCGTTAAAATATTTCTAGTTTCTTTGTTTAACAATTTTAATGTGGCGTATAATGTGGTTGTTTTCCCTGACCCAGTTGGTCCACTAATTAATACTATCCCATTCGGTCTTTTTACACCTTCTAAATAATTTGACAAATCAAAATCAGAAAAACCTAAATGATGTATATCGATATGAGTAGCGTCATTACTAAGTATTCTTAATACAATTTTTTCACCATATAAAGTTGGTAAAATGGAAACACGTATATCAAATTTATGTCCTTCACCCGTATAGAATATACGACCATCTTGTGGCAAACGTTTCTCTGCAATATCAAGATTGGATAAAATTTTAATTTTATTGATGAGTGCTGGATATTCGTTTTTTGTTAATCGATGTCGTTCAACCATAAGTCCATCAATACGTACGCGAATTCTACAACGTTCTTCGTAAGCTTCGATATGAATATCACTACTATTTAGATTTTTAGCTTCTGCAATTAAGTGTCCTAAGAATTGATCCGAATTTGGATTAAGGTGTTGAACAGCTTTAACAGAATTAGTATTTCTTAAATAGAATGTGCTTAAAGATTGTTGAATAATTGAACTTTCTACTTTAGTTAGTCGTATTTGTTGTGCTAATAAAAATTCTAATTCTTCTTTTACCTCATTTTCATTTTGTTGTTCATCGATATAAAAATGCAGTTCGTTAATTTCTTCTCTAAACGGAATAATTCTATAATGCCACGCTTGCTCAGCTGTTATCTTCTGAACAAGTAATTTTGATGTCTGTATGGTGCCAATAGAATACTCCATTATGTTAAGAATTGAACTATCAATTTATCGTCGGAAAACAACGAATATTTCCCTATTAAAATACTTAAAAACATTAAGATTATCAATAAAAATGATTGAATTCCTGCTAAAGGAATTTCCTCCCAAACATTATATTTTATTAACCTTTGAAGCACTACCATGCATATTGAAATGCTTAAACTAATAAGATGAAAAGCAATGAAATTAAGTGGGCTTAAATAAAGCGCTAAACAGAGAAAAAAAAGAATGTCACCTTTGCCAATAAATAGATCGACAATATTTACCCAAGCTCTTTTTTTTACAGAAAAATAAATACTTAATACCCCAATTTGAATAAGTATAAATAAACAATTGATGATAAAAGAACTACCTATATTAGCTAGGTCGTAAATAGCTAGTCTGTTAAACAATAACAAACTAGCTATAAGCAGAAACAAATAAGCCGAAACTGCTCTGTATTTAAAATCTTGATAAGTAATAACGGCCAAAACCAATATACTTATTACATTAAGTATTAAGTTCAATCTTTTACAACTTCTCTTAAATTTTTATCTTGATTTATTTCCCAAACATTATATACCCCATCTCCATCAAAATCGACTACAGCCGTGGCACGTGCTAAAAAGGAATTTACATTTGCCGATACCACTTCTATTCTATAGTTAGCTAAACCGGATTCAGAATCGCTGCTTAATTTTTCTTGTTCAAAACCTATATCCTCTAATAGACTGCTGTATTTAGATTTCTCGAAATAATACGAACGTTCTAGAGTATACACATGTTCTAATTGTATTTTGGCTTCAGTACTTTTTGCCTTAGAAATTAGTGGCATTAAATTAGGCAATGCCAATAAGACTAATATCCCTATAATAATTAATACAATGAGGACTTCTGTAAGAGTGAAGGCTTTGAGTTTGTTAGGTCTTTCTAAGTTTTTCATCTTTTTATACTAACTAAATCAAATACCATATTTATATCCATTTATTAATGTTCTATAATAGAATATAATAAATAAAAAAACACTTGTTAAAACTTTAAAATAAGAATATCTTATGTTAAGAAAATACCTATATAATATATATTCAATAATAAATAATCCTATAAGTAGTAAAATGAAAATAACGCTTTGTTGTTTGTTATATTTTTTTATCAAATATGAAATTGGATATAAAAAAAATAAAAATTCAAGCAAAAGTGGTGTAATAAATAACCATAATAGCATAAAAATATCCTCTCCTGAATTAATATCAGTTATTTTTACCTCCTTAAAACTTCTGTTTAAAAATGTAATTGTAATAAAGAATGCTAGATATCTTATAATTATATAAAATGTTGTTTTTAACAATAATGCATTCATAATTTTAGTTTTTATATCTATTATAAAATGATGGTTTTGGTCTGTTGGATTTATCATTATACATTATTCCACCCATTCCATTATCAAGTATTTCTCTTGTTTTACCATGTGTTTTAAGAAATGATGGCTGTGCATAATTGAATAACTGTATACCATTTACTGATAATGTTGCTGATGGAAAAACATCTGTGGAAGCAATTAAATTTAAATTATTTCCATTAATACCTATTATAAGTTTCTGAGCAACATTTACTGGGTCATAACCCATTAACTTAAGTCCAAATTCTTCAAATCCATTAACCATTGCGTGCTGTTCAAATACTACAAAACCAGATCTTAATCCTTTTGTATCAATTTTTGTATTTCTTAAACCTGGAAATGAATTTTTCCCTTGAAAAATACCACCAGTAGCTTTTACATCATAAACCGATTCAATATCAATAGAAATTAACTCTCCATTTGCATTTTCATTTGATTTAAGAGTGATAGTTGACGTTAACTTATCTCCCGCAGGAAAACTACCTAATGGTCCATCCCATGTTTTTTTATCAATGTAACTATTAAAAGTAAATGTTAAGTCTTTGCCTAAATATTTCTCTCCTTTTTTTGTTGTTTCTTGAGAATTTGCGTCCTTATCCCATTTAATTTGACCTTCGGCATCTTGTACCCAATCATCATTATCACCATTTGGATCAACCTTCCATATAGGGCTGTTACTAAACGCATGATACCTACTTTGCCAAGGTTTGTCTACAGGATCCAAATTCCATCTTCTACCCAATCTAGTATCGTATTCCCAAAACTGTGCTGTATTAAAGGTACCACTTATTCCGTTAAAGTCATCGTCTTTTTCCTGACCATTAAATCCAAAACGGTAGCCCCCATTTTCTACAGTATTGCTAGGGAATGTACGTTTTGGCATGGCCATACCAAAAGGATAGTAATCGGTAGCTGCAATAACATCGGCTTTAAAGAATGATCCATCGTTTAGTTTACGGTCGTTTACTACCACATGCACATTACCCAAATGATCGGTTAATTCATAGTATTTATTCATTACCGTTCTTTCGTATTTAGCATTAAAACTTTGTGGTGCAAAGAAGAAATAAACTGATGAACTAAGTGTAATAACTAATTTTGGTCGTTTGCTACTGGTTCCGTATTCACTTGTGTAAAATGCTAGTCCAGCAGGTGTATTTCCTCCTGAAAATGGAGCTGATTCATCAGTTAAAGCTATTCTTAATCCATATAATGGATTGGTAGAATGATCAACCATGTCTTTTATCAAATTTGTAACATCTATATTCAAATAATCTTGAGTAGTTGTTGTTGGTGAAGCTAAGTCTACTTTATTCGTGCTTGTTACAGTTGGTTGATCATCCCATCTAATACTGGTTTCCCCCCAATTTTGAGTCACACGTTCAATTTTTGCATAAGTAGAACTACTTGTTGAAGGTAAATAATGTGAAGACCCGTATAAAGAAAGTTTTGCATCAGTAATATTAGAGCCCTGTGACTTCAAGCTATTGAGGTAAAAATTAACAAAAGATCTAGTTTTGTCTAATGGAACATTTTGATGATAGAAATTTTTAACAGTCATTATGGTTGATTCAGCGTATATATCTGCGTCAACCTTAACATAATTATCATTAACATTAGAGCCATCATCTTGTAAGGTTATAGTGGTCGATTTTTGTGCCACTACTAAATTAGGTTTATAAATCCCAATGCGTCCACTTGCATAAATAGGCACTTCTTTTAAGATATAGGTAGAACCAGTTCGTTCGTATATAGCCATAATGTTTCCAGAAGCATCGCGTATATAATATTCTTCAGGAATACCCACCTGATCATTTAATTTTCTTACTCTTTGTCCCATTGCATCATAAAGGAAACTAGTTGTAGCATTACCAAGGTATGATGCTACATATCTTACTTTATTGTATGGTGTCCAAGCAATTCCATCAATTTGATTTTCATCATCGTATATTAAATTTCCAATAGCATCATATTGGTAATTTCCTCCGTTTTGTATATCACCAGTAAATACCTCTGAATTTGCGTTCTCAGTTATAGAAGTTAATTTATTGTTAGTAGTTCCACTAGAATAATTATAGGTGATATCATCCATTAAAATATTACCTCCAGAACCAACATGTCCGTTTCTGCTAAGTGAAGTAATATTACCATTTGCATCATAATCGTAACTAGAAATATAATCGTTTGTACTGGTCACGTCATATATGCTTGTATTCATATATTCAGAGGTATTTGATAACAATCTATGAACATCATCATATCTAAAATTTAAGCTTAATGGTTGTGTTGCTGATGGTGCACTTACTGGTACCTGAGCATTAGAAATAAATCGAGTAATATTTCCATTATACAATGGATTGTTTAATGAATAGTTAGCACCTGGTCCTTCAGTATAATATTGGTGAACATCACGTGCATGATCGTTGTGATAGTAACTAAGGTGATACCCAAATGCATCTTTTGCTACAGCACTGTTAGCGGAACCAGATACAGCATCTTCTCCAGGATCAAAATCTTTAATTAACTCCGAATTATTTACCATCTTCAACCAACCTTCGAGTGTATAATCATAATCCATACCTTGTACATCATCCTCTCCATATACAACCCTTTTTAATGGTCCGTGTGTATAATATTCATATTTAGCATCTCTGTCCCAATAGATATTATCGGTAGAAGTTTTTACTTCTTTTAAACGGTTATCCTGATCATAAGTATACATATGATAAAAGGCATCTCTCCTACCTTCGTTCATTTTCACCTTGGTCACTTTATTGCTATATACATCGTATTCGTAGCCAATAAAACATTTAAACATGTTGGGCAATTCTTGTGCAATCCATTCTACATTTCCATTGGCATCATAACTATAATAGGTTATTACTTGATCAGTTTTTGTACTTAAATTTCCATCTTCATCTGATAAAGCATAGCTTACTCTGTTTTGTAAAAAGCGCTGAGGTTTGTTATTATCGTCCATATAAGCAACAGTACCTGGAGTGTTATAAATGGTTTGAATAACATCTTTCACCGCACAAACCGAACATGATAATGATGGATAGCTACTATATGCATCTGTTAAATACGTATTCAAATCAGATTCTTTAGTTGCTTCTCCTGTTTCAATAATATTGCCTAATGCATCGTATTTAGTATACGAATATCGATTATCTATTAATTGCTGTGCATTTACCGAGAATCTTAATTGCCCCTTTTTATTGTAATAGAAATTGGTTTTACCACCGTCTGGACTTTCTTGAGCAATTACTTGATTATAACTATTGTATTCGTATTTCGTAACAAAAGTATGGTTAGGACTAGTTTCTCTATTCATTGCCGGAGGTGTTCTTTTATCAAGTAATTCAACACCTTTAGGCGGTACAGTTTTTACTAAATTTCCATTCCTATCGTAATAATACAAGGTATAGTGATAATATGCTTGTGGATAAGACATGGTCACTTTATCAGAAGTATTTAACAAATTACATTTTGCTAAATACATATCACGAGCTTCCTCCACTCTCCAATTCAAATAAGTAGCTATTTGGTCTTCAATAATTTTTCTAAGTTCTTTTATTTTTTGCTCCTCGCAGTTTGCATATGTAATTTCGGTTTCTGATTCTAGAAATGGCGTTTTCCAGTAATAGCATAATTGTTCTAAACCTTCAATATTAGCACATGAATTTGGATCATAGCCAATAGCTCCATCCACATCACAGTTATCTACGGAAATAGTTGACCCCGATAGAATACCCATACTGAAATTTCCTGTTAATACATTGGTATAGTGTTGTTGTTGTTCTGGCGTACCAATTACAGGAATACCTCCCGAATAGTCTAGATCAAATACACAAGCGTCTTTACAAAGTTGTACAAGAGCTTCTTCCATACAATCTATCTCACTCAATCTAATGTCATTAGACCCTGGTGATCTAGGGGTGCTACCAAAAACAGCGTGACCAAAATTTGGATCTATAATTAATTCATAAGCATCATTTTCAATATAAAATCCTCCATTATGTAATGTTTGAATTAATTCAGCACGGATGCTCGCTCGTTTTGCTTCACAACTATCTACGCATCTGCTGGCGTATACTGCTGCAGTATCTAATAATGCTGGTTCAAAATCATTTTCATTTCCAATTTCTCCAGCACATGGCCCTCTGCTATGATGGCAATGGTAGAGTTCTAGCATTTGTTGTGGAGTAATGTTACCTATATCACCACCAGACTCAAATACTTTATCTTCACAAAGTTGTGTAGGTGAAACATTTCCTGGATAAAATAAATATTTATATGCATAAGGTCTTACAGTATTATAATCTGTATGAACCTCATTAGCTTCAAAACGATATCCAGCTCGTTCAAGAAATTCAGTAATGATATCGTATTCGGTAAAACAAGGATCTGTTGGTTCTGAGTTTATAATATCCATATAAAAGTCATAGCTATTCACCAAAGCAGTCCAAATATCCCATAAAGAATCACAAGTATATCCGTCGGCAATCATATTTGCTACCAAAGTATTAAAATCACCAGTGTTAAAAGCATCTCTATACGAACTTGCGGCCATAAAATATGATGCATGTGATGGATTGTAATAGTCGGGATTCGTATTTACATACTGAGACACAAAATACGCTTCAAAATTACGATCAGCACAGCTTTTTCTTTCACATAACTTAATAGGTATTTTAATTGTGGTATAACAACCGATAGCTACTTCTACAACTTCGTTCTCAAGATTTGGATCTTCAAGTTTTTCTTGGAAATATCCTGGTCCATACTCAGCAAATAGATTTTCATATAATTGTAACAAATCGCCCGAATTTAAATCAGATAATAAGTTAGTGTATGCACTTGTTAATATGTTACTTTCATAATAACTTCTTGTACTTTGTAAGAAATCATCTAGTTCAGTAGTACTTGAAAATTTATTATGAGAACTTAATCTCTTTTCCAACAAGTAATTACCCTCAGGTAAGGTTACCGAAAATGAATGGGTATAATCATTAGTACCACATGTTTCAAAACCTAATATTACAGAATCGTGAAAAGCTATGGTTCCTTCGTCCATATTTATTATTTTGATATTCACTTTGTAGTCGCAATTCTTACAAACAGTTTCACAATTTGTGCTTATTTGTTCTGGAGTAATTTCATAGTCGATATCTACTAAAATCTCCTCTAATAAGGTAAATGGTTTAGAGGTAACAGCTAAACTATTGTTTAACAACATTTTTTTAGTAATTACATCCACTACATTAAATTCACTTTCAGTGTATGAAGGTAATTTTTCTAATAATGTGGAATTGGTTGCCGACAAACAAGTTGCAATTACTTTGTCGTCTTCGTCTAAATAAGTTACACTTTTAGAGCCATTGGGGTCAACGGTAATGGTTTTCTTTACACGTTCAGCTATTGGGGCTTCGTTACCAAATACCCTAATCAGTTCATCTTCTGCAACCGCGGTATAATGCGTTCTAGTGGTATGACGGTCTCCAGAAGTTTGAATACGCATTACAGCACCTATTCCAGATTGTTCTTTTACTCTGTTTAAATTATCATATGAATATATCGTACGAGCATATGGATAACCATAAGGAGAAGGAAGTACATAACCATCATAATAACTAATTGGTCCAGTAGGGTCAACTGATGAAGGACTAAATAAATTTGAATTCTGATCAAAATCTGAAGCTTCATATATATTACTGTATTGATCTTTTACCAGACTATGATAATATTCTAAATGGTTTTTGCTAGTTAATGGTATAGGCATTGTATTAATGGCAGGTCGCCCACTATAATCATAAATGGTCTGATTAACCATTGATGCCGATTTAGAATTAACGAGTGATTGCTTCTGCTTTAATTTATTTAACCCGTCAACAAATGAAATTTGTTCTGCTGTACTAAAGCCATTAGTTTCGTCGGGATTACTTTCTTGGAAAGATCTAGAGTATACAAAATTAATATTTTCGTTTGTTTGGGTATATTTAAATATAAAATTTTGGGAGCTAAAACTTAAAGTATCGAAAGTGGTACCATCTGTAAAACCAGTAATACTCGACCAATTTCCCCAATTTTTACTGTTTCCAAAATTACCCTCGTATTTGTTTCCAATAGCTCTTACTCTCCAAATATAATAGCCAGATCCTTCCATAATATTTAATGGGAAAGCGGTTGTCTCTAAATTTTTAAGCTCTATATTTAGTGCTCTAGACCAATCGATAATTTCATTATGGTTTACTTTAAGCATTTGAAATTGATAATCTCTTGTGCTTGAACATGGACTAGAAAACACAAAATTTCTACGTTGGTTATTTGTTCCAGAAACTACGCTACAACTTGTAGTAGTACAAGTTAATGAGCTCGCATCAACCAACATATTTTCAGTATATTTTGATTCAAACAATAAGTTACCATTTAACCCAGAAGGGCCTGATACGGAATTAGAAATGATATCAATTACTACGTTGTTAATTGTACTAGCTATTCCTGTTAAATCAAACTCTCTAACAGATTCAACATTAGTATTAGATAATACTGCTATTTCTCTGAATGATTTTAATAATGTAGAAGATGAGTTATATACTCTTACTTCATAATCAACACTAACAGTTGTAGTTTGACTTCCAAAAATATACTTTTCACCTAAAGCTACTCTGCTTTTTACCTTTACATTTGAATACTCTACAGGAGAGCAAAATCCAGTTTTGTTTGCTGGATACAATGTTTTCTGATTATTACCCGTAATTTCTGAATATGTAAAACTAACACTACTAGAAATTTGAGCATCTGATTGTTTTAAGAACACAATCAAAAACAATATTATAAGAGAAGTTAGTTTTAACTTTTCAAGCATAATATTTGAAAATGGGATTTTATATGATAGTTTTTTCATAATTAGAAATTATTATTTTCTATAATCTTTAACTTGGTAATTTTTATATAATGGAAGCAGTTTCCCCTTATTATCATAAACCATATTTATTGGACTCTTTTTAGTAGTATTTGATTTATCATCCATATTTATTTTATGGTAAATAATTTTTAAGGAGTTTACCATATTATCTTTAGGATAATTTACCACCATTTCTTTTATCATTCTACTGTTAATGTCATAGGTATACTCCACAAAATTCACATTAAGCTTATTTTTTAGATTTTGATTTGGGCTTAATCGAATATTTTTCATTACAATTTTGTTTTTTTCACCCTTTATATCTACACATTTTGTCACAGAAACATTCTCAAATAATTTATCTTGTAATGTTAAAATTTGTGGTAGTAAAGCCCTTTTATTATCACCAATGACATGATAATTAATAATGATTTCTTTTTTATCTCTAAACACTGCTACTGATGTGTTTTTGTCTTGATAGACATCCATTAAATCAGAGAAATAATAAGACTTATACCCATTCGAATATACTTTAGCGTTCTCAGTTCTGTTAACATTTTTTTTATTGTTTAAAGAATAATTAGTAACAATTGTAAAGTCAATAAAAACAGATCTTTTTACAATGTTTGTGTCTGGATACATCGCCTTGTATGAGTCTTTAATAAGTTTCATACAAGGGTCTATAGTATCTTTATTAATTCTCCAACTTGATAGAATTATTAAGGAACAAATCGAAAAAGTATATATATATATAATTTGCTTTTTCATTATTTGTATTTCTTAGTTACGTTCATATGACTTTCGGCAACAGTTTTCAATCCTTTGTCTGTTTCTTTTTGTTTTCTTATTAGTCTACCTTCAGTATCATACTGCATAAAACTTCCCATATTTTGTTCATCAAAGCTGGCTGACATTCTGCTCGTTCTAACATCATATACAAACGAAGTCATTTTACTTGTTAAAGGCTGTATTCTGAGGTCATCTATATACCATGTACTGCTTGTACTACCACTAACATTTGCGATTTGAACAATCATAGTATTATTAGTAGTAAATGATGATAACTGAGTAGGAGTAAATACCGCCTCACATAAAGTCCACTCTCCTACCTTTATGATTTTTTGTAATGTAGAACTCACTATTGTTGGAGAATTATCAAGTTTAACTACTAAACCTGCTGGAGCTTCGTCACCAGAACCGGTTTTCATCCATACTTTAACAGACAAACCTTCACCTTTTAATCGCGCAGTTGCCTTTAGTTCATGTAGTGCTTGAGTAAATAAAGTATTTACTGGTAGTTTTAAACATTGTTTTCCAGCATGAGCAAATGTGTTAACAAGTGGTGTACTAGGCAAACCTGATAGAGTTTTACCATTCTCGAACATATATCCTGAACTTGGATGATAATTCTTCTCAAAACTTTCAAAATATACATCGTTTATTTCAGCATTATACGCTACTAGATATGGTGCTCTGGTACTGTGTGTATATTTCAAAATTGAACTTATTCCTAGCGCATCTACTTCACTAACAATTGAACCTCCAGGGCTATATTCATTTATTGTAGATTTTTTCGACCAAGTAGCGTTTGCCTGACCAGGTGCCCAATTAAAGAAATCTAACTGATAAGTACCTGTGTTGTAATTATATTTACTACTAGCGAACACACTTGACCTTTCTTTATTAAACACATAGGCTTCTTTCATTCTCCATTTTCCTCTCTCTCCTTTTTCATATGCGTTTTGAGTTGCCCCAACATTATATGTCGCATCAGCTACTGGGTCAGTATATTTCCAATCGTCGCTCATTACATTCGCATAAGCTGATAGCACACCAGATATTGAATTAGTTACATTATAATTATCACAGAATTTGATACAATCAAGTTTATATTTAAAACACCTATTACTTGAATTATAATAAATAATTTCACCTGTTGACTGATCAACATCAAATTCCCCTACTACGTATGAAGGTGCAGGTTTATAGCTTTTAACAAATTGTGTATATGTACCACCTGGGTAAATACCAGGGATTGGCATATAGAATGTTGTTTTATTAGCATTTAAACTATTGGTAACCTCAATCTTATTAGCTTCTCCTGAGATATTAATTTTAGTAAAAGTTAATGTACATACATCTGTACATGAGCTACCAGATTGCACTTCTGTGATGTATTGTTCGTTTGAAGGACCTGTAAGTAATTTTACAGTAACATTAAAACTAGGTGTAGTATATATATTGGTTAAATATTGATTTATTTTTTGTGCCAATAATTTTCTATTTGAATATAACAAATCACCTTTAGGTAAATCATAAGCTATTATACTTGGATTTCCATAAGTTGTAATATTACCAGCCATGGTAGCTAATTGATTTGTTTTTCCACTATGCAAAATCTCTAAAGACATATCCGCGGTTACCCCACTAGGAAGAGAGTAAGATGTATAGAAATTATTAGAAGGTAACAACACTAATTCTTTATTCAAATTGGTATTCGTGATCTGATGTACATGAAATACACCAACAATTCCACCTGAAGTTCTAAGTAAAATCTGATCGCCACGAACAATTTTTTCTTTCAATATTTTATCACTTTCTGTTGTGAGGCTTAAGGTTAGTTTATATTGTCCTGTACTTGGTTGATTTACATATAATGTTTCTATTACTGCATTTCCTAATTCAAGTAAATATGATTGGTTGTGTGCCTTTTGCCCCATTTCATCATAATAGAAATTTGCAGGCATATTAATACTGAACACTTTACCATCGTGCCTGTTAGCACCAGCATAAGTAAGGTTTTTAACCCCATGGAATGCATCATAGGTTTCTGTTACCAAAGCCTTACCTGTTTGTGGGTCAAACAATTTATTAATGGTTACATATTCTGCACCATCTCGATATGCTGTTACACTTTTTACTATGGAAGGATGTCTGATTACTTTATTAGTAACATGTGTATGTACCGAACTTTTGTGTTCTGTAAACTTAGGAAAATCAGAAAAGAAGGGTATAAAGAACAAGAAGAAAACAGCACCCGTAGCATCAGATTCAATCGAACCATCGTTAATTTCATCAACCGCTTTTCTGCTTTCAGCAATGTATTCCATTTCTACACCTGGTTCTTGCATAGAAATTGGCTTACCAATTCCATGAAACATAGGTACTTTCTCTCCAACACCAAAATATTCGTATTTCTCACCGGAGATAAATGCATATTTAGACATATCCATAATATTATCTAAGTCTTTAAGTGTGTATTGAGAAACACTTTTAATTTTTCCATGCATATCGTTCAGGTGAAATACAAAACCTTGTGTAGCCCATAAATTATTGGCTGATCGATCGGTAAACAATCCTTTTGGAGGTTGGTAATCTTCTCGTTGATCTATCTCCGAATACTCAATCCAAGTACCGTGATTATCGTCTAAACAAGCATAGGTGTGAAACTCTTTTATTTCAGCTCCTGTATTAGTTCGTTTAGAATGTATTCCTTTTATAATTACTTTAGAATAACCTACAGATGGGCTAGGAAGTAAATTCTCACCAATAGGTCCCTCTAATTGTTTTCTATCTTTACCAGCAATTAACCTATTAATAAAACCTTGTTTTTTTCTTGGTAGAATATTGGTTAATGTATTTTCTTCTCTAATAACTCCAGGCTCGTTTGTAGCCACACCACTGCTAACCCAATAATCCCCTGGTACTCTACTGTCTTTTACTTTAGTTTTATAGATGTATTCATTACCATATAAGGCGGGATCTAAATAGGTGCTACCAGATTTGTCAATTCCTTTATCATACATTAATAATCTTTTCACTCGTATTCCTCCACCTTTTTTACCAAATTCTGGCATTACAGGTAATCTGAGATATGAATTTTGTTCGTTAATCTCCATACAAATAGTACCCGATGGTAAAATAGATGCACCTAAAAATTTTCCTAATTGTTTTGCTAAATCAACTATATTATTGTTATCGTCAATTCCTACCGAGGCATCACAATTTCCATCACTTAACATTCCTGCCTTTTCAAATTGAACATATTCTCTACATACTCTTTTGGGTACCATAGTTCCTGGTGTTCCAGAATCACCAAGAGTCACCTTAATCGTATTATCAACTTGTGCAGTAAAATTGTATGCTTTAGTATAACCTGTGATATATTCCGCATTGCAATCAGACAAATTAGGTGTTGAGTTTCCCCACAAACTATATAATATTTTAAAATAGATATGCTCGTTCTGAAAATAGCTATTAAGGTATGCAGCATATTCTGCCACTTTACCTGTTGGTATCCCCAAGTCACCAACTACATTTAAGTTGTAGGAAGGGTTACCAATAAGTGGTTCATCACTACTAGTAAGACTCACCATTGCAGAGGCAATTTTATCTTGTACATATAGATAATCATCTTGTTCATATTGAACATGTATTTCTCCACCAGAAGGGAGTATGATTCTTTTTAGTTGATAAGCAGCGGGGTCAAAATCAGTTGCGAGGGGAGTTTGATCTAACCAAGTTTGCATTAAACTATGTCGTGCTGCACCATTATATTGATAATTCCCCCATGCATCTATGTTCTTAGGGTTATAATCTGGATTTTGTTCTGCAGAAGTGAACACAGAATTAAACGATTGTATATTTGAATACACAGAAGGATAAGTAGTGCTAGGATAGGTATATTCAAATTCATACGGACTTATTTTGGTATAAGTTAAACCTTCATATTCGAACCAAATTTTTTCAAGAGTCAATTTACCCTTTTCAGAACCATCCATATTATTCTGCACCAAACTACATAAGGTATATTTATACTTAAAGTGTACCGTTTTTATTGGTTTTGCTCCAGATTTTGGTTGATACTGATTACTACCATTTAATTCGACATCATTAATAGAATAAATATCTATTTTATCTAATCTTTGAAGACCATCTAAGCTGCCATCATTAGTTCCATTACCCGCATTTGCATCAGAAGACGCCTCTTTTCCATCTTTTCTCGCACTTGTAGTAAATATTGCTACATGAGTTTTAGTCACAATATTTTTCAAATAGTAGATTTCTTTATCACCACTACTGTACGACATTCTATCGTCTCTCGAATCAGATAAAGAATTTCTATTATAATAGAACCCCTTGTAAGGACTTCTCCAATGATACCAATTATCGGAACCATTTTTCTCAGAAGACCCTATCCATTGATTATATATAAATCTAGTATACCCTCCCAAATCATCATCAGTTAATCCATTTAATGTTCTGTCTACATAATCAGGAGTAGTAATTTCTGTTAATAAATATGTATTCGGATAAGCATATTTTTTTTCCTCGCCAAGTTTAACCTTTTTACTAGCATCACTTGTAGGGTTTACATATTGTGTTGCTATAAAATTATCTGCAATCGAGGCTCCTTTTGAATCATATTGAATATTGAATTCTTTTTTAGAATAAACTGGAAGTCCATAGGTATAACGTTGACCTGTTTCGTTAACAACAGAAAATTCTCCAATATTTTTTTCTGTACTGGTATTACTTCTGCTGCTAAATTGATCTTGACTATTATTGGTGTAAGCATACGTACGTTCTCCATTATAAGACTGTGCAATTTTTTCATTAGTATTATATCCTATGTAACTAGAGCGCCCAGGTCTTTTATCAGAATTATCTATTGTCTTTACATCTCCTGATAAGTCTAAATCGTAATTTTTTTGTCCTACTGCTGGAATAATAGTACCATATTCACCGTGATTGATAACTTCTACTTTATCAAAAGACGCTTGTTGTAAACATTCTGGAACTGTAATGCTTCCACCCATATCATTATTAAAACGGAAGAAATTAGGTTCGTCGCCACCAGTTTGAGGTAATTCCCCAATTTGCCATGGACCTACTACGGTTTTTTGAGTTCCTATTTTACCATCCCAACCAAAACCAAAATTAGTCCCAAAATGTAGGGAAGCTCCAAATTGTACGATATCGGTTTCTGATTGAACTTGATTTGGTGTAAAGTATTTGATGTTTTTCCTGTGCATTCTAAATCCACCACCAACTCCACTACCTGTAACCATGTAATTATCGGGTTTTGAAAAAGGAATACCTAATATGTAATCATTTTTAGAAAATGAAGACAATTTTTCGGTTCCATAATCCATTATCCCATCTGAAGACCCTACCCCAACGTTATCTAAATACATATAACCATATGCATAATTTGTTTGTACAGGTACGTAACTTGTATATGAATATGAACCAGATAGAGTAAGGTTAGGTCCTGTTGGGAAAAATACTGGATCTAATTCAGCACCAACAGATACTTTATAGTTACCTCCATTATATCTTTGTGTCGATAAAGGAAATCCATTTTCATTTAAGCTAAAAAATCCATATGTACTTGCATATGCAGATGTACTAAAAAATGGTGTTACTCTTCCTAAAGTTTGATTTTTGGCATTGGCAACTAACCTTCCTGTACCATACTTTATAAAACCTTTTTTGATTTTATCTTTTGTTAGGTTTTTTGTCAACGCTTTGAACCATGCTTCTTTTTTAGCTTCAGGTTCAGAATTACCATCTTGCTTTGCTCTATTACCATCACTCTCATTTTTTAATAATTCAAAAGGATTTATACTTGCAGTAAAAGTTCTTTCACCATCTTCAACATTATAACCAATAGAACCTACTCTTGTTGATAAGGCTACACCTTTAGAATAACCAAAACCTTTAAAATTATTATAACTTATCCCTGCACCTGCAGATACATTCAAATAATCAGTAGAAAAGAATTCTAAAGAAACTCCAGCAGATACTTTTGCCGTCCAGTTTTTTGGCATCCTGTTGTGATTTACAATCTCTCCACCATCAACATCATCTGGGAAACCATTAGTACCTCTATTAATAGCACCAGGATTTAATGTCCAGCCGTAACCCACCCACGAAGCCTCTTCTTCTAGTGAAGCTCCACTATGATAAGACAATGACATCGAATAACCCGAACCATCAGGGCCAGGAACATCAAGTATGGGTAAGTTATAAGTAAAATCTCCCGAAAATTCATCCACCATCTGCGTGGTATTCACTGGTTCAAAACTAGTAAATTCCGGCTGTTGCGGTCCACTGGTTAATGCGTAAGAAACCGCTGGAACACACAACTGTGCAATGAAATTAAACAATAATACAATTGCCGTAAATTTCATTAATTTCTTTTTTCTTAATAGGTATAGTATCATAATTGAATATGTATTATTTTATTACTAATGATGAAAATTCGTTAATGTCTTTTTTGTCAAACTCAAAGTACATGGTGCCTAGACCAAAGTATTCATCCATAAGTTTTATCGAAAATTCTTTTGAATCGACAAATACTGAATCATACTTATCTTGTTGTGCAAAAACTAAATTAAAAACACGTTGCTCTCTTAAATTGTAGGTTTCTTCTGCATTAAATAATACGGGATCGTAAGTATTACTATCAATAAGCAATGTGATTTGTTCTGGAAAACTAAAATTCATAACACTGGGTTCATTCCAAGCTTTTATAGAATGTACATCTGAATTCTCTTTAGGCTCTATACTTAATAAGAATGAATATGAATTTTTATATAGTTTTAATAAACTGTCGTAAGAAAAATTAATTTCTTTAGTTTCCTTTAAAGTAAGATATTCATGTGGTAAGTATTGTACACTTACAATTAAATTATTTATAGTTTTCTTTTTTGTTAAGCCGTTATCTTCGTTATTAATGTATGCTTTGATATCATCAAGATTATTTAGCTTTTGGTGCTGTTTACATGCTCCAAAAACAAAACTGATTATAATGATGGAAAATATAATAATTGGTTTTCTCATTATTTTGTTTTGTAATTATTATTCAAATTCAACAATAAATCATCTGTGATATCTAATGCTTTGTTACCATATAGTAAATTCCCGCTATTTGTTGTTCCCATAACTATATCATAACCCTTTCTTTTTGAGTACTCTTCTATATAACTGTTAATTTGATTAAATAAATCTTGAGATAGTTTTTTCTCCTTTTCTTTTATTTTTTCATTAATCACATCTGTATACTGTATCAAACTATTTCTTTGATTATCTAAATACTGTTCACTATTTATTCTTTCTTCTTTTGATAACTTTTCTCTAGAATTATTATAACTCTGAATCTGATTTTGATATTCCATATTCATGGTGTCTATATTCGCTTCCAAATTTTTTCTTTCATTTTCGAAAAGTGCATAAGCTTCTTTGGTACCTGTATAACCACTTATCAGAACTTCAGATCTTACATATACTATTTTAATTGAAAAGAAATATTGATAAACAAATAGCAGAAAAACGACAAGAATTAACGCTTGGAATAAATAGTTTTTTAATAGAGATGTAATTTTTTTCATGAATAGAATTTTAAATAAATATATAGATGATTCTTACAAATAATAAAATATGATTTTTTGGAAATTATATTTTATAACCATAAAATCTTAAATTTGTCATTGTAGTAAAATATTTGAATTATAAATTATATATAAAACTTATAAACATTATATGTTTAAAATTTATTGAAACATTATAATATTTATACCGTACAATATATCCTTATTTTTTATTTATAAATATTATATTTGTTATAACGAACAAGCACTAAACACCTAGTTATTAGGCACTCTTCAAAATATTTTATTATATCATAATACATTTGATAGTTATCTGTATTTTTAATGATGAAAAAAATTTTATACATTTTCATTTGTGTTTTTGGGAATATAATTAATGTATTTAGCCAATATTCCGCTCCTGTAGTTGTTGATAGCTTTCAATCCTCCATTGTATATAAATTAACACATGCAGATTTCACTAATGATGGTAAAGAAGATATTATCATCTCAGAATTTAAATATCCTTTTGATAGAATAAAAATATACACTAATACAGGCAACAATCAGTTTTCATCATCAGTAGTTTCTATTGCAGATAGCATAACATTTCTTGCAGCATTAGCTGCCGCTGATATTAATGCTGATGGCTATGCAGATTTCGTGACTATTTCTGGTACTGGCAAGAATACACTCCTACATTGGTATGAAAACAATAATGGGAACTTTATCATGCATTTTATAGATACCTTAATTGAAGGTAGTAGTGCATTAATATTAAAAGATTTTGATAAAGATGGCAAGTTGGATATTCTAGCTGAAGAGCACCACGAAATCACTTTAAGGTATCAAGCTTCTCCGAATACTTTTAGTTCTAAAATAATTATACACGATAACACTGAATTTTATGCTATAGACGCTGCTGATTATAATAACGATGGGTACTTAGATGTTTCTGTAGCTAGTGGAGGATTTGATGTTTTAATAAACAATACCAACAAAACATTTACTTTATTTTCAAATGCAGGTACGCGACTAGTTTTTGGAATAAAATCGGCGGATTTAGATAACGACCAAGACATAGATATTGCACTATATGAGTCGCTAAATGGTATTATGTTTTATGCCAATGATGGTTTAGGAAATTTCATCTTTAAAGATACTATTCTCTACTCTACTGATAATTTTAATGTGTTTAGTTTAGCTGATTTAGATTGCGACAATGATATTGATTTATATACCAGTATTCCTCAGCAGGGAAAAATGGTTTGGGCAAAAAATAGTGGTAATGGAAATTTTATGGCTTATCAAACCTTGCATACACAAACAGGACAATTAGTAAAACTTACCGATGTTTGGGATTTTAACGACGATGGGAAGCCTGATTTGATATGGGGATATAAACACCTAGGTTTAATTATTAACGAATGCTCAAGTACTTATCTAGAGCAAAAAGATATATTGTCTAATATTGCTGTATATCCTAATCCTTACACAGATTATTTTTATCTAGAAAATAATCATTCGGAACCAGTACAATACAAAGTATTTGATATGATGGGAAAGGAACTATATTTAGGTTATATAAAAGAACATTCGACTCTTAAATTAAATTATGTAAGTCAACCTATGGTTTATGTACAAATGATATTAGCGAATCAATCAATTTACTACAAATTGCTTCACTCCTACTAATTCATCATATCTCATACCTGTTCTTCGATAGTATACCAATATTTTATATTCATTTTGAGTTTCGAAAAAATTACCTTCTGTACCTGAGTAATCGATGTAGTTTGACTTTGGTGTTTTAAAGCCAATTAAATAATCGTATATCCCTTGCTTTAAATAGATGGATGTTTCGTAAAAACCAGTTCTGAAATTATATTTTAATTTATACTGATCAGAGGCTTTCCAATTATTAAACCTTCCTAAAATATAATAATCGCCATAAGGGTTTTGTGTACCATACTTAAAAGAAAAATGGATATAACCATAGTCTGCTTGGTAATCGCTATTTCCCATATCAGAACGCTTAATAAAGAAATTTCCATTATTGTCAAATTCTTCGACGTACCGTAATGGACTTTTGGGGTAATCGTCCATCACAAAAATATCCCAAGCAGTATCACTTTCTATTTTAGCTAAGCGTTCACCTAAAAAACGAAAGCTTCTTGCATCAAATCGTCTGTATTCATTAATACCATTGAAATCATTAGCATCCACATGGTCATAAGTAAAACGATCAATATCAAAAAATGAGGGTCTTTTATTCCACTTTGCCGTAGACCAGTTATTATTTTGCATCACAACCACTTTTAGTTGATCAAAAGGGTTGTCAATTCTATAATCAGGACTTATAATTTGTATATCAATTTTCTGATTTTTATTTCTATCATTTATAACAGTGCTTCTCTTTAAGTTATAATTAACCTCTAATTTAGAATCATAAACAAGAAAACGACTAGAAAAAATAGGGTTCTCATCGTCATTTGTTGGGAATACTTTCAGAATATAATTTCCAGAAATTAAAAACTGTACATCTGTATTTGGGAATTGTAATTGATAATGAATATAATTTTGATTGGTGTTTGATGAGAATTTATATTCAGTAATAAAATTTCTATTAAAGCCCCTGATGTATTCAACTGGAGAAATGGGAGATATCTTCCACTCCGCATCACAATGCTCTATGGTATAGGAATAGTTCGAATAATCGTCGTGAAAATCGTCGAATTTTAATTGTAGATACTCGCCAGAATTAAGAGCAATCATTGGAAACGATTGCTCTTGCTGTGCGTTGTATAGTAGTACCGTATGAATATTAGCATCATAAACTGTATCTTTTTGTACCTGAGCATAGTTTGCAAAAGGTAATAGAATAAACACTATGATGCACTTGATATATTTCATTCGCTTTCTAGTTCCAATACTTTTTCGGCAAGTAAATCCCATTGTTCTTGTTTCTCCGAAATCTGATTTTTTATTCTATCGTATTGATTATTCAATTCTGTAAGTTTTTGAGAATTACTATAATTTTCTTCTTGTGATAGTAAATCCTCAATAACAACTTTACTAGTTTCTAAGGTTTGAATTTCTTTTTCGAGATTAGCTAATTCTGTGTTTAATTTTTTAATCTCGTTTTTACGCTCATCAGTTGGTGCCTGTGATTTTTGTTTTTTCTCTTTCTTAACAGGAATGGCGATGTCTTTCTTCTCTTTCTCACGCTTACTTTGCCATTCTTCGTATTCTTTATAGGTACCTGGGTATTCTTTAATTTTTTCGTCCTCTATATACCATATCTTATTAGCAACCTCATCTAATAAATACCTATCATGTGATACAACGATAAAAGTTCCTTCAAATTGCTGTAAAGCTTGTATTAGAATGTTTACCGATTGAATATCCAAGTGGTTGGTAGGCTCATCGAGTATTAAGAAATTTGCATCCGATGTAATCACTTTCGCTAGAGCCACACGTGATTTTTCTCCTCCTGATAAAATTTTGATCTTTTTAAATACCGAATCTCCTGAAAACAAAAAGCAACCTAAAAGTGATCTTATTTCTGTTTCAGAATATTCGGGAGCGAAGTTTTTCAACTCCGATAAGATATCATTATCAAGGTGTAATGACTCTAACTGATGCTGTGCAAAAAAGGCTTCAGTAACATTGTGTCCTGTTGTTTTCTTCCCTTCGAACGTTTCTGTGCCCGCTATAATTCTTAATAATGTTGATTTACCCTTACCATTAGCTCCAATTAAAGCAATCTTATCACCTTTTTCAATTAAGGCTTGAGCATCTTTTAAAATAGGTGTTTTAGGATAAGCTTTTGTAATATCTTCTAATGTGACTACATGCCTTCCCGATTGTTTAGAAAACTTAAATCTGAAGTTTACAGCAATATTATCTTCTTCAACAGAGTCTACTCGCTCAAGTTTTTCCAAGGCTTTTATTCTCGATTGAGCCATTTTAGCTTTAGAAGCTTTAGCTCTAAAACGATCAATTAATCGCTCTTGTTCTTTTATATATTGTTGTTGATTTTGATATTGACCTCTTTGTATTTCAGCTCTCAAGGCTTTTTCTTCCAAGTAAAAAGAATAATTACCCGAATAAATAGTTAAATCTTGATTAGCAGATTCTACAATTTTTGTAACCGTTCTATCTAAGAAATACCTATCGTGCGATACAATAACATAAGCCCCTTCGAAGGCATTTAGATACTCCTCTAACCATTTAATTGAAGGTAAATCCAAGTGGTTGGTAGGCTCATCTAACAAAAGCAAATCTGGTTGTTGTAATAATATTTTAGCCAACATCACACGCATACGCCATCCTCCAGAAAAAGAAGATAATGGACGTGATGTTTGTTCAGCTGTAAACCCTAAACCAGCTAAGATTTGTTCGGCTTTGTATTGAATATTATACCCATCAAGAGCTTCAAATTCTTCTTGAAGAGTACTGAGTTTAGTAATAATCTGATCGGAATAATCGTGTTCTAATTGTTTAATAATTTCTTCTATCTGATCGTGCAAATCGTTCTGACGTTCGAAGGCTTCCATGGCCACATGAAGAATAGAATGCTCCGATTGATATGAAAGTAAATCTTGGTTTAAGTATCCAATTTTTAAACTTTTAGTTTTTGATAAAGTTCCTGAAGTAGGTGTATATTCACCTACCAGAATACGTAATAATGTAGTTTTACCAGTACCGTTCGCTCCTATTAAACCAATTTTTTCACCTGGTTTGATGTGCCAATTTACCTCTTCGTACAATGCCCTCGCTCCAAATTCGAAGGTTAAATTATTTAATGCAATCACTCTATTTTAGTATTTAGATATTAGATAATAAATTTTACATGCTGCGATGGACGTCCATCGCAACTCTGATAATCATCACTCAACAACTACCAGTTACCAGCTACCAGTTACTAATCACTAGTTATGTCTGTATCACCCCTACATTATATCTCTTAGTAATTGGTGCATGATTAGATGCTTCAATTCCCATTGATATTACTTTACGAGTTTCTAATGGATCGATAATTCCATCAACCCATAAACGCGATGCTGCGTAGTAAGGTGTAGTCTGACTATCGTATCTATCAGTTATTTCTTTTAGCATCTCTGCTTTGCTTTCAGCAGATATCTCTACTCCTTTTGCACGCATAGTTGCTTCTTGTATTTGAAATAATGTTTTAGCAGCTGAACTTCCTCCCATTACTGCAATTTTTGCTGTAGGCCATGCATATATTAAACGAGGATCATAAGCTTTGCCACACATGGCATAGTTTCCTGCACCGTATGAATTACCTACAACAATGGTGAATTTAGGGACAACCGAATTCGACATGGCATTTACCATTTTAGCGCCATCTTTAATAATTCCACCATGTTCCGATCTAGAACCTACCATGAAACCAGTAACATCTTGAAGAAATACCAATGGAATTTTTTTCTGGTTGCAATTCATAATAAAACGAGCGGCCTTATCAGCAGAATCGGAATAGATTACACCGCCAAATTGCATCTCACCTTTTTTACTTTTAACCACTTTGCGTTGGTTAGCCACAATACCTACAGCCCATCCATCAATTCTAGCTAAACCACAAAGAATAGACTGACCATATTTTTCTTTGTATTCTTCAAAATCAGAATTATCAACTAAGCGCTCAATAATTTCACGCATGTCGTAAGGCTTCTCTCTGTTATCAGGTAATATTCCGTAAATTTCTTTTGCATCTTTTTTAGGTGCTAGAGCTTTTACTCTGTCGAAACCAGCTTTGTTGTAGTCGCCTATTTTGCTCATAATATTTTTTATAGAGTCGAGGCATGCAGCATCATTAGGATGTTTATAATCGGTAACACCAGATATTTCACAATGAGTAGTTGCACCACCCAAAGTTTCATTATCGATATCTTCTCCAATAGCTGATTTTACTAGGTATGAGCCTGCTAGAAAAACAGATCCAGTACCTTCAACAATCATGGCTTCATCGCTCATGATGGGCAAATAGGCACCACCAGCAACACAACTACCCATAATTGCAGCTATTTGTAATATTCCTTCCGACGACATGATGGCATTATTTCTAAATATTCTACCAAAATGTTCTTTATCAGGAAAAATCTCGTCTTGCATAGGTAAATAAACACCCGCACTATCTACTAAATAGATAATAGGTAATTTATTTTCCATACATATTTCTTGAGCTCTTAAATTCTTTTTTGCTGTCATTGGAAACCATGCACCAGCTTTAACTGTAGCATCGTTAGCTACAATCATACATTGACGTCCGGAAACATAACCTATACCTGCAACTACACCTGCTGAAGGACAACCGCCTTCGTTAACATACATACCATCTGCGGCAAAGGCCCCTATTTCTAAAAATGGAGTATCCTTATCAATAAGATATTCTATACGCTCACGAGCGAGCATCTTGCCTTTCTCTTTTTGTTTAGCTGCATTTTTTGCACCACCACCTTCAGCAATTTTTTTCCACTTGGTTTTCATTTCAAAAACCAATTGCTTGTTTACGTCTTCGTTCTTATTAAATTCTATATCCATATTGGTTTAAATTCTAAATTTTTAAATTCTAAATTCTAAATTGAAAATAGAAATTATTATGATAGATTTCTATCGGTAAACCACTTAGTATCCACGTCTATCTTTATTTTCTTCAAGGCCTCCATCATCTCAATATAGTCTTCTTTCACTAAAATTAATTCTTTATTAGATGGTCTTAGAAAACCTTTTTCAACCATGTGATCTAATTGCTTAAGCAATAAATCAAAAAAACCCTTAAAGTTAAGCAATCCAATTGGCTTAGTATGTAAACCCAATTGTAACCAAGTTAACATCTCAAATAGTTCATCAAAAGTACCAAAGCCTCCAGGTATAGCAAGAATGATATCCGCCTTATCACACATCAAGGCCTTACGTTCGTGCATGCTTTTTACTACATAAAATTCGGTTACATCAACGTGACCTACCTCTCTTACCATTAAAAATTCAGGTATGATACCTATAACTTCACCACCGTTTTGCATCACCGAATTGGCTATAACTCCCATTAAGCCTACATTCCCACCACCGTAAATTAATCGAAAATTATTCTCAGCAAAATACTTACCAAGCGATTTTGCCATTTCAACAATTTCCGGATCATTGCCTGTGCTAGATCCACAAAAGAGGAGTACGTTTTTCATAAAATTAGATTTGAGTATTGAGATATGAGATGTGAGACTCATTTAATTTCTCATATCTCACATCTCAAATCTATCTACTATAATTTGGTGCTTCGTTAGTTATAATAATATCATGTGGATGACTTTCTTTCATTCCAGCAGCAGTGATTCTCACAAATCTTGCTTTTTGCATTTGTTCTATAGTAGCTGCACCACAATAACCCATACCAGCTTTTAGACCACCAATATATTGATAAATAACTTCTGCTAAAGTTCCTTTATAAGGTACTCTTCCCACAATTCCTTCTGGAACTAATTTTTTTATATCATCTTCAACGTCTTGGAAGTAACGATCTTTAGAACCACTTTCCATAGCTTCAATAGATCCCATTCCTCTATACGATTTGAATTTTCTTCCTTCGTAAATAATAGTTTCTCCTGGAGATTCTTCAACACCTGCAAATAAAGATCCAGCCATTATACAAGATGCACCAGCTGCAATAGCCTTTGCGATATCACCTGTATGCTTTATTCCTCCATCTGCAATAACTGGAACCCCAGTACCTTTTAATGCTTTAGCACATTCGTAAACTGCATATAATTGTGGAACACCCACCCCTGCAATAATTCTTGTGGTACAAATTGAGCCAGGTCCTATACCAACTTTTACAGCGTCGGCACCAGCTTTTGCTAATGCTTTTGCAGCGTCGGCAGTAGCAATATTTCCAGCTATAACTTGAAGGTTAGGGTAAGCTTTCTTCACTGCTTTTAACATCGTAATTACCCCTTTAGAATGCCCATGAGCAGTATCAATAGCAATTACATCCACACCTGCGTTAACAAGAGCTTTTACCCTATCCATAGTGTCTGCAGTTACACCAACTGCGGCTCCAACTCTTAACCTTCCGTGCTCATCTTTACATGCATTAGGAAAGTTTTTAAATTTCTGAATGTCTTTATAAGTAATTAATCCCGTTAATTTTCCTTTAGAATCTACTACAGGTAGTTTTTCTATTTTATGTTTTTGTAATATCTGCTCAGCTTTCTTTAAATCTGTTCCTTTGGGTGCCGTAACTAAATTCGTTGAAGTCATTACTGCAGTAACTTTCAACTTGATGTCTTTTTGGAAACGAATATCTCTATTGGTTAATATACCCAGTAATTTATTGTCTTTGGCTACGATAGGAATCCCTCCGATTTTGTATTCCTTCATTATTTTTAATGCATCTGCTAGAGTAGCATCAGCATGTAAAGTAACAGGGTCTTGTATCATTCCACTTTCCGATCTCTTTACTTTACGTACTTCATCCGCTTGTCTGTCGATACTCATGTTTTTATGAAGCATACCAATACCTCCGTTCTGAGCTATAGCGATGGCTAAGGCCGATTCGGTTACTGTATCCATTGCTGCAGATACAATTGGTACATTAAGCTTGATTTTTTTAGTAATAAAAGTTTGCGTGTTTACTTCACGTGGCAAAACTTCTGAATAACTTGGGAGGAGTAAAACGTCGTCGTAGGTTAAACCTTCTGCGACAAATTTGTTGGAATCTATAGTCATGATGCAAATAATTACGGTTGATTACTTGCCGCACAAAAATAGAAAAAAAAATCAGATTGTAATAATAATTAATCTAACAAAGCAACCGAACCTACAGTTTTTAGTTCTTTTCCTGTAGAATCTTTAGCTTTTATGATGTAGATGTATGATCCAGGAGGGCAAGTTATGCCATTATCTTTATCTTTTCCGTCCCAACCTTTAAACTCATCAATAGTTTCATACACCAATTTACCCCAACGATTAAATATTTGCATACTGAAATCACTTGTAGTTGAAGTGAGTAATTGTGGACGGAATATTGGGTTCAAACCATTGGGTGTAAACACATCTGGTATAACAATTTTAGTCTCGGTGTATACATAAGCCATATTCGACCTACTCTGTTGTGTTGTCGACATGATGGGGTTCCCGACCTGCTCCTGTGCTTTTATATAATAGGATACTGTATTATCGGCACCAATAAGCTCTGGATCTGTATCGATATACGTATTGTCTTGTGGGAACAATGTTGCTAATAAAGTTGAGTTTTGAGTTTTTGATATTGGATCGTATTTAATCCTAAATAATTCATAATAGCCAACTCCTTGCAACCAGCCTTGGTAAGTATTCCAAGTTAAGATGTTAGTAGTTGGGTCAACGTATTTAGCTTTTAATCTTATTACACGGGTTACTGCAGTGGTATCTAACGTATCAGGGCAAGAACAAGATGTAATAATTTTAAAGAAATAATCTTTTCTGTCTGGTAAAAGGTTTGCAATAACAGTATCTCTAAATCGCTGATATGGAACTGAATCGAATCTTGCAATTTCTACATAATTGATACTATCATTACTCATCATAATTTGATAAGTAAGACGCATTTCTGTAGTGTCTGTAGTCCAAGAAACAGCTATTCTTCTATTGTCGGCATTTACTGTAGCATTGTTTAAATACACATAAGATGGGTATGAATTAAATGCTCCACTTAATCTTTTTACATTTGAAGTTGAGCTCTTTACTAAATCAGTACATAATGCTCTAACCTTAAAATTGTAGTCGATTCCAGTGGTTAAATTCGGACGGATGTATGATGTTCCAGTACCCGACCATATCTTAGCATAAGGTCCAGCATTCTGACTCTCCCAAACTTCATAGTATACTACACCATTTGACCAGCCATTATTAGCATTAGAATATCTGTTCCACGATAAATATGCTGTAGAATTACAAACATCAATATTGTTTTTTAATAATATGGTTTGGTGTGGTTTTACTGCATTGGAATCAAGCGGTGATTCTTCATTACTTTCAGTGTCGTATGCTTGTACAAAGAATCTTAAAATTTTTGAACTTGGGTTATCAATATCGTTCGTTTGATCTTGATATATAAAATTTGTAGTTAATCTCCCATTGTTATCAGCAATAACAGGATCTATAAATTTGGGCTCTCCTAAATTATTTACTATCACCCTGTAAATTAAGTAACCATCAACACGAGTATCACTTGAAGCTTTCCAAGCTATATTTACTCTCTGATCATCTAATACTGTAACAGAATCTATTTCTACTACAGGAATGGTCTGTGCAAAGCTGCTTGTACAGATGGCAAATCCTAATATGAATAGTATTTTAGAAAATTTCATTCCCCAAATATATTATTTTTTTCCTATTACAACCTCTGTGAGGGTGTTTCTCTGAAAATATTCTTTAGCAAGGTGCAATAATCGTTCCGATGTAACCTCATCTACCAATTTAAAATACCTATCATAATACTCATAATCTAAATCGTATAAGCGGATACTTCTAAACTTATCAGCATGACTAAAAATATTCTCAATACTACCTATATAGGCCCCTTTTAAGTAGTTTTTTACTAGCAATAGCTCCTCTTCTGGAATAGGTTCATTAATTAAACGTTCTATTTCCATATAAATTTCGCTCAATGCATTTTGAGTGACATCAACCCCAACCTCTGTAGCTATATAGAAGAAAGAAGTGTCTAATAATGGATAAATACCAGCACCTATTCCATATGTATACCCTTTATCTTCTCTAATATTTGCCATTAATCGAGAACCGAAATAACCACCTAAAACGGTTGTTAATATGGTTAATTCGATATAATCGGGGTGGTTCTTTTTCACCATTTGCTTCCCAATTCTAATAGCAGACTGTAGTGCATCGCTTCTTTCTTCAAACACATTTTGTGCTGTATTTGGAGTAATGCTATTGAATTGAATTTTAGTTAATGCTTTAGGTTTGTAAGTATAAAATGATGATTCTAAAGACTTTAAGTCGTTTTCATCAACCTTTCCTGTAAGTATAATATAGGCCCTCGATAAATCGTAATGTTCTTTGTAATAAGCCAAAAGATCCTCTCTTGTCAGTTGATCAAAATCATTTAACTCAACTTTTTTACCGTAGGGATGATTTGGGAATAAAGCTGCGTGAAACTCCCTTCTTGCACGAAAATCATTTTTAGCACTATTGATTAAAAAACGTTGTTTTGAGTTTTGCTTATAGATATTAAGCTCACTTTCTGGAAAAATAGCATCCTGTAGGCAGTCGGCAAACACTTTAAGTGTTTCTGGAAAGTATTTTTTGAGTGAGTATAAGCTCAAAGAAGACCTGTCGAGTTGGTTATCGTGTTGGTAATAAGAACCATAAAAGTCGATTTTTTCCATGATCTCAGCAGATGTCATGGTAGAAGTTCCTGCATTCATTAAATAATTTGTAGCTGATGCAACTAGAACTTTAGATTCTGCTCTTGTTCCAGAAGGGAATACTAATTCTAATTTAATAACATCTTCTTCTGTACCATCAATAACATATACACTCATTCCGTTAGAGAGTACTTTTAACTCTGCTTTAATTAAATTAACGTTATGTAAAGGATATGCTTGAGGGGATTTCGTTCGATCGAGGTTTGCAATCATTTTTTAATTCTTGCTATAGTAAAATAATGTAGAACAGTTGTTTTTAGTAAATACTTCTTTTGAATAATTGGTGATATCGTCGACACTTACTGCACGATATTTCTCCATTTCGGTGTTTATCATCGATGCATCGCCTAATAATTCAAAATAAGCAAGATTCATCGCTTTATTTAGCAAATTCATTTCACCAAATATGGTTGATGACTCAAGTTTATTTACAATTTTCTGTAATTCTCTTTCAGAAATAGCTTCATTTTGTAAATCCTGAATAATTCCCCAAATGGCTTGGTCAGCATCTTCCAAAGAAACACCATCAGAAGGTTTTCCTTCCATAATAAACAAACCAGCATCAATATCTCCGGTGATGTAAGCGTTTACTTCTGAGAATATTTTTTTGTTTTTCACCAATTCCTGGTATAAACGAGAAGACTCTCCTCTAGAAAGAAGGTCTGAAATAATATCTGCAATATAATACTCTTTAGTGTTACGCTCGTGAATATGAAATGCCTTATATATGGCATTGTTAGGAACATCTGCAGAAGTTTCTAGAGTTCTGGCATCTGTTTGTTTTGGCTCTAATGGTAATTGTCTGGTATATTTATTTCCAGCAGGTATTCCACCAAACCATTTTTCTGCCATATCTTTCATTTCTTCAAAATTAACATCTCCAGCAATAACTAAAATGGCATTACTAGGTGTATAATGTTTATTGAAGAAAGATTTAACATCTTCCATTTTCGCATTTTCAATATGTGAGATGTCTTTACCAATAGTTGCCCATTGGTATGGATGTTTTTGATAAGCAAGAGGGCGAAGTTTTAACCAAACATCGCCATAAGGTTGGTTTAAGTAGCGTTGTTTAAACTCCTCAATTACAACACTTCTTTGTGTTTCTAAACTTTTTTCAGAAAAAGCCAAACTCAACATACGGTCTGATTCTAACCAAAAGGCAGTCTCTAAATTTACAGAGGGTACCTGTATATAATAATTAGTTATATCGTTGTTGGTAAAAGCATTGTTTTCTCCTCCAACACGTTGAAGAGGCTCATCATAAGAAGGTATATTAATCGATCCTCCAAACATTAGGTGTTCAAATAAATGTGCGAAACCTGTTTGATTTGGATTTTCATCCTTCGCTCCTACATCATATAATACATTCAACACTGCCATAGGCACAGTATGGTCTTCATGAACCAATACTTTAAGTCCATTGCTGAGTGTAAACCTCTTAAATTGAATCATTCTTAAAATAATAAATTGTCTATTTCGTAAGTCAACTGATCAACGATGTTGTCTGTTTGCCCAATGGTAACAAATTGTACGATTCCTTGTTTGTCGACTACCACATGAGTTGGGTATTTCGATACTTTCATATCAATAATCATTTGATCCACGTCTGTACAGATAGTGTATTTGAAAGGGCTTTTCTTTAAGAAGTTCTGTACATCTTCTAAAGGATCGTATGTTGGGGCAAGAAATACTACATTCTTCTTCTTGTATTTATCAACTAATTTATTCAGCTCTGGTATTTCAGCTTTACAAGGTGCAGCATCTTTAAACCAAAAATTGATAACTAATACTTTTCCTGCTAATTCGGCTTTTGTATAAGTTTTACCATTTATATCAGTAACACTAAAATCCATAAGGGCTTTACCAGTAGTAAATCCAGCAAGAGTTATTGGACCTACTCTATCTTTCTTTATTAAAGCCATTCTTATCTCATCACTTGTACTTAGTCTGAGTTTGAATTCAATAGGTTCTACTCCTTCTTCAGAAATTTGCTCTAAAGTATATTTGTTACTTTGAACAAGGTCGTACCATTCTTCTGGAGGAAGTACCTTTCCTGTGCTGTCTTTAACAATTGTAGTTCTATCTTTCTTATAATCGCTAAGTGTTTTGTGTGTTTGAGCATTAACAACAAAGGCAGAAAGTAATAAAAGAATAAAAATGTAAATCTTTTTCATGCTGTTGACGTTTATATTTCGTAAAACTATTGAAATTATTCATAATATACCATAAGCTAATTATCTTTGCCAGATGAATATTAAGGACCTGTTAATAAAAGCTTCTCATTTAGAGTTTCTTAACATAGAAGAAGGTTTGTATTTGTATAAAAATGCCAGTACAACTGATTTAATGTTTACTGCTAATGAATTGAGGAAAAAGCAAAAGAAAGACCAAAACACAGTTACTTGGATAATAGACAGGAACTTAAACACTACAAATGTTTGTATAGCAAATTGTAAATTCTGTAATTTTTTCCGCCGACCAGGTCACGAAGAATCTTATATCACTAGTATTGAAGAATATAAAGTAAAGATAGAAGAAACGATAAGGTATGGTGGGGAGCAGTTATTATTGCAGGGTGGTCATCATCCAGATTTAGGACTCGCATATTATGTTGATTTATTTAAATCGCTTAAACAGCTCTATCCAAATATCAAATTACATTCATTAGGTCCACCCGAAATTGCCCATATCGCCAAATTAGAGCAAGCTAGCCATACGGAAGTACTTAAAGCATTAGTAGAAGCAGGATTAGATTCTTTGCCAGGTGCTGGAGCTGAAATTCTAAATGACCGAGTAAGACGATTAATATCTAAAGGCAAATGCTCTGGAAAAGAATGGTTAGATGTAATGAGGGCTGCGCATCAGTTAAACATCACTACATCAGCTACTATGATGTTTGGACATGTAGAAACACTAGAAGAGCGATTTGAACATTTGGCATGGATTAGAGAAGTACAATCGGAAAAGCCTGCACATGCCAAAGGGTTTATTGCATTTATTCCTTGGCCATTTCAGGACGATGGAACCTTATTAAAGAAAATAAGAGGAATTACGAATACAGTTACTGGTGACGAATACATCAGAATGATTGCATTGAGTAGGATTATGTTACCCAACATCGAAAATATACAAGCATCGTGGTTAACAGTAGGTAAAGAAATCGCACAAGTATGTTTACATTCGGGTGCAAATGATTTTGGTTCAATTATGATTGAGGAAAATGTGGTTTCTGCTGCTGGTGCTCCTCACCGTTTTACGGCACAAGGTATACAAGATGCTATAAAACAGGCAGGTTTTGAGCCAAGGCTAAGAAATCAACAATATGAATACAGAGAATTACCTGCAAATATGGAACAGCAAGTGATTAATTATTAAGTTTGCATTATTCAGGCTCATTTTATTAATTGCAATAAATTAGAAAACATTGGAACAGATACAGAAACATATCGAAGCGTTGATTTTTGCTTCAGAGCAAAGTATATCTACTACAGATATTCAAACTTTGGTAAACAATTCTTTGGGATTAGAATTAACTGCTGAGGAAATTATTGCTCATATTGATGAAATAAAAGAAAAATATACCTCAGATGATTATGTTTTTGAATTAATTGAAATAAGTAATGGTTATCAATTCTTAAGTAAAAAAGAATACCACGAATTATTAAATCAGTTAATCATTCATAAGGAAAAGAAAAAACTGTCGACAGCCGCAATGGAAACATTAGCCATTATAGCATACAAGCAACCAATTACAAAATCGGAAATTGAGCTAATTAGAGGGGTAAATTGCGATTACAGTATTCAGAAACTATTAGAAAAAGATTTAATATCTATTAGTGGCAGAAGCTCAGGGCCAGGCAAACCAATTTTGTATGAAACTAGTCAGAGTTTTATGGATCATTTTGGTTTAAAAAACCCGAAAGATTTACCACAATTAAAAGACATTCAATCTTTAGAGAACAGTATTAATCCAGAGGATTCAAACGTAAGCGATATAGAACCTATCTCTTCTGAAGAAGCATTAGAAATAGAACGACGAGAAGAAGAGTCTGAAAGCACGGTAAAAAATGAACCTATAGAAGAAACCAGTTCAGACGCTTCAGATATAGAAGAAAAATTAGAGGAATAATTTTTTTTATTTTTTTTGTATTCATTAAAATCATTGTATTAAATTTGAGAACGAAAACGAATAACACCCCCAATCAGTAATTTAATACAAAAAGAAATTTTTAATTCCAATGAAAAGCCCTAAAAAAGCAAGTACAAAAAAAGCTACTAAAACTAGCAAATCAAGTGCAGTAAAACCTAAAGCAAAAGGTCCAGCTGCTTCTAAAGATTCTAAGCCGTTAAATTCAAGAATTGTTGACGACGAGGATGATGATTTAGATTTAGGTATGGATGAATTCGGTGGTGAATTTGACGATGAGTTCGATGATGATTTTGATGATGATAATTATTAAGATTTAACATAAAATAAAAAAGGCTCAGTTTTCTGAGCCTTTTTTATTTGCTCAAATTTCAGGTAATTAATACTTTTTGAATATATTTATCCATTATGATAGATATCAGTTTTGTCATTCCATCTTATAATGGTTCTCAGATTCTAGAGAATAATTTGCCAGTATTATTTGATATACTAAGCAAACACGCGATTACTTATGAAGTTATCGTGGTAAACGATGGAACAAATGATGGAGACTTGACAAAGAATGTAGCACAAAAATTTAATTGTGAATATATCGGGTACTCAATCAATAAAGGTAAAGGTTATGCGGTAAGAAAGGGTGTTGAAAAGGCAAAAGGGAAATATATCATTTTCACAGATACCGACATTCCCTTTAAAGAAATAGCATTCGAACGTATGATTAATACCCTCCAAGAAGATTGTTATGATGTAGTTATTGGAGATCGTACCATGAAGAATTCCGAATACTATGAGGTTATTGATACATCTAGAAAAATCGGAAGTAAAATATTTACATTTATTGTTTCAAATATTATAACTGGAGGTTTTTCAGACACACAGTGTGGGTTTAAAGGTTTCAAAAATGAAATTGCGAAAAAAATATTTTCTGTTGGACGTGTAAACAGCTTTGCTTTTGATGTAGAGTTAATTTATATCGCACTAAAAAGGAAATACATTATAAAAAAGATACCAGTTGAATTAAGAAATAGCGAAGACTCTACAGTAAGTTTGGCAAAGCATGCCCCCAAAATGCTAATCGATATTTTATCTTTGAAATTTAATCATCTTGCAGGAAGATATAATGATAAATAGCTTATTAAATAAATCTAAACTGATATTTTACCTTTTTACTAGTAGTGTTATTTTATTGATTACACTGTCATTAATTTATATAATCTCAGCGGTAGAATTAGCACTCCAAATGGAATTGCTATTAATAAATATTCCATTAGCCGTCTTGCTTTCTTTAGCTATTATATTTTATTTTTTTAGAACTGGTAAATTAATTTTCTCCTTAATAATATCAATAGTAGTAACCATACTACTTGTATATATTTCTTCAAAGACATATGATGTTTCGTGGGACGGTCAATGGTATCATCAGGATGCAATTATTAAGCTTATAGAAGGTTGGAATCCTTTTTATAGTAATTACGATATTAACAAATCCATAAGTGAAAGTGATATATGGATACATCACTACCCACATGCTAGTTGGATAGTACAAGCCAATTTTTTTAAAATTACAGGAAGCATACAATCGACAAAATTTATCACCTTGCTCCTATCCTATATTTGTTTTTGTATAAGTTATACTGTTATTACACTAAAATATAATATTTCAAAAATATCAGGAATAATCTTTGCTCTATGTATCGCATTTAACCCCATCACATATAGTCAGTTTTTAAGCTTTTATGTCGATGGACAATCTGCAATGGGAATCAGTATTTATGTTATTCTACTTTACTATTCTATAAAGCATCCTTCACCCCTATTTACTACACTAATAGCTTTTCTGTTTATTTATGTTATAAATATTAAGTTTACCAATCTGGTATATTTAAGCGTTTTCAATTTTGCATTTTTCGTTTGGTATTTTATATATAACAAAGAGCTTCGATTGAAGCTGTTCTTAAGTTTCAGCGTATTATACATAATTGGTGTTTTTTTAATTGGTTATTCTTCCTATACAAGAAATACATTAGAGAAAGGTCACCCTTTATATCCATTAATGGGTGAAAATAATGTTGGTGAAATCGTATCTAATATTCACGCATCTGCGAATTTTTTTGATCAAAATAGATTTGAGAATTTCTTTTCGGCTAGCTTTGCATACCCCGAATACGCAAGAAATCCAGATAGTTCTAGATTTAGGGTGCCATTTACCAAAGTAGATTATACCAATTATTACAGAACAGATACAGAATTATCAGGCTTTGGAGCGCGTTGGTCTGAATTAATGATTATCTCTTTTTTACTGCTAATTATAGTTTTAACTAATCGATCTGATAAGAATAGACTTTATCTTATGATTTTTATTACCGTTTTACTTTTTAGTGTATTTATTAATGAGCAATGTTATGAATCAAGATATGTTACACAATTATGGCTTGTACCTATTTCTATTCTCATTTATCTATATATAACTGGAAAATCATTTTATAAAATATTGTCATTAAGTGTAGCAATCTTGTTTCTCTACAATACTTATATGATTATTAGTACCCAAGTGAAATATCAGAAAGATATTAGAAAAAACATTAATTTAGAGATTGAGTATTTAAAAAGTATAAATAAACCTATACCTATTAAATGCAAATACTTGTCTGTTGTGAACAGATTAAAAGAGAATAATATACCATATGTAATATTGAATGAGGAAACTGATAAACAACACTACCAGTTTAATCATACTCCAGAAGAGAATTATTATATTTTACCATAGATAATGATAGTAATTAAACAATTAAGGATTAAACAATGGATAAAAAATTTATTAATTTTTGCTCCCCTACTATTTTCATTTAATCTTTTCAATAAATCGGACCTTTTAAATTCGATATATACATTTTTTAGCTATTCTTTTTTGGCTTCTTTTGTATACATCATTAATGATATCAAAGACATTGAAGCCGACAAGATGCATCCTGTTAAGAAAAACAGGCCACTAGCGTCAGGCAAGATTAGTGTAATAAATGGCTACATATTAGCTTTAGGATGTTTAGTTGTTGCCATAATATTAAGTTTAATTATACATAAAACCGGATTATACCTGATTTTATTAGGGTATTTAACCCTTAATATTTTTTATGCTTATATTTTAAAACACATCAGTATTGTCGACTGCATTTCCATTGCAATTGGGTTTGAGTTAAGAATTGTAGCTGGATGTGTTGCTATAGGTGTTGTCGCTTCAGATTTTATTATGGTAGTGACATTCTTTTTGGCATTATTACTTGCATTCATAAAACGAAAAGGTGAAATACAAGCCTTATCTGAAAATTCATCAAAACACAGAAAAGTGCTTAGTTATTATACTGTTGCACTACTTGATAAATTTATATTCGCTTCGGCTACATTAACTATAATAGGATATTTATTTTATACTATTGATGATAATATTTTAAAGCTAGTGGGTAATGATTACCTAAAATATTCTATTGTATTTGTTGTGTATGGAATATTTAGGTTTATTCAATTAAGTGATATTGATATTTACGAGAAAGAAGGCGACCCTACAACATTAATTTATAAAGACAGAGCCATTCAACTTTCTATACTTTTATGGGTAATATACGTTACATTGTGTTTATATGCATTCTGATAAACCTATAATAATAATTGATTTTGATAAAACTTTATTCAAGAAAGATTCGTTAATCGAATTCTGTAAATATATATTTAAGAAAAAACCACTTCAAATGTGGTCAATTATACCTCAAGTATTTGCAACTCTTCTTTACCTATTTAAACTTATTGACACCAAAAAATACAAAGAACTTTTCTTATTGTATTTACATGGGATTAACGAACAAGAACTCACTTCATTTGCTAAAGAATTTTGGGCAAACACAGGCATGGAAAACTTTAATTCCAGTATCACATCTTTATTTAATAAGAAAGACTTCCGTATCATTTGCATCAGTGCTTCTCCTGAAATATATTTAAGCCCTATTACAGAAGTTTATCAAATAGAGCTCATCGGAACAAAAATAGCTTTTAGCAAGAATACATATAAAATTATAGGTGAAAACTGTAAAGGAGAAGAAAAAGTAAAGCGTTTAAAGAAATATTTGAATGCGGAAACAATCGATATTGAAGAAAGCTATAGCGATTCCATTACTGATCTCCCATTATTCAAATTAAGTAAAAAAGCATACCTGGTGGATGAAAACGGTATCCCAAATCTATTAAAACTCTAATTATTTCTTAGCAAGAATAGTAAAGTGAGGGTAAAAAAGCATCGTTCTTTTTTTGATGCTTAATACATTAAAACCAATTTTAGTTAATAATCGTTCAGCATTTTTAAGAGAGATTTCATTCCCAATTTCTTTAGAAAGAACTAAATCATGCAATTTATTCATTACTACTAATGGACTTGCATTATTGATATCTTTAAATATTAATTGTGCTCCAGGTTTCATCTTCGCAAACAATTGCTCCATAAACATTTTTTGAGCATTTGGAGGAATATGATGATAAACATCTATCATGCTTACATAATCATACTGATTAATTTCATCAGGAATATTTTTACCGTCGTATTTATAGATATGTTGTTCAATATTAAACTTCGACAATAAGGAACGAGCATCGTTAATGAGGTTGTCTGCAATTTCAATTCCACCAATTTTCGTGGGTTTATTAAATTCAGATAACAGCGATAAAAAAGATCCTGCGCCACAACCAATGTCGAACAAAGTTGTTCCTTCTGGAATTTGATTTAATAAATCATCAAAGGGGCAGATATAAGGACGATAAATTGTTTTTATTTTACTTAAACCTTTTAAATTTTTCGCTTCACTATCTTTAAGGTATTGATATAATTGAGTTTTTGTAATCATAGTTAATCAATATTGGTATCGTTAATAATATACAAAGGGCGGTTCCTAACATTACTACTTAAGCGAGAAATGTATTCACCAATTATACCAATAGAAATTAATTGAATACCACCTAAAAACAACACGGATATAATTATTGAAGTCCAACCTTCAATGTAATCTTTTGAAATAAACCTAGAGTACAGGGCATACAACATTACTATGAAAGCAATACCAGATACTACAAACCCACAAATTGTGGCAAATTTTAATGGGAAATTAGAAAATGAGGTAATGCCATCTAAAGCAAAACGAATCATTTTCTTATATGTATAGCCCGTTTCTCCAGCAAAACGTTCATCACGTTCGTATTCTACATATGTTTGATTAAAACCAATCCAAGAGATTTGTCCGCGTAAAAATTTCTGTTGTTCTGGCATTTGTTTTAATACATCTACAATCTTACGATCCATTATACGGAAATCGCCAGTATCTACAGGGATATTAACAGAGGTAATCGACTTAAGAATTCGATAAAACATCCTTGCTGTAAATTTTTTCATCCAACTCTCTCCTTTTCTTGCAGCACGTTTAGCATATACCACTTCAAAACCTTCATCCATCTTACGGTACATCTCAATTATTAATTCAGGAGGATCTTGTAAATCAGCATCAATAATTACTATTCTATCACCTTTAGCTTTATCCAAACCAGCTGTAACAGCAATTTGATGCCCGAAATTTCTACTAAAGTTTATAAATTTTATAGTCTGATCTAATTTTGCCAGATTTTTAATGATATGAATAGAATCATCCTTACTCCCATCATTAATAAAAATGTATTCACAATCAATATTCAATTGAGATACCACACCCTTTAATCGGTTAATCAAACGATCGATATTACCTTGTTCGTTGTATATGGGTATGATTATGGATAATCGCATATGATATAATTTAGCTATTAATAATTTTAATTCAATTTAAAAACAGATACACCGTCTATATCTAATATCTTGTTAACAAAGTATTTTTGAAACATGGGTCTATCGTTTATGTGAATATTTTCAATAAGTACATAATCGGATTTATTAAAATATTTTATCAAATCTTCATCATACCATCCGCTTTCAACAGCATAACCCTTTTGATTTATGATATAGAGTACATTATTGGGAGCAACGTCATATAATACAGTAAATTTTTTATCGAAACTAATACCCCTATTTTTCAGTTCTGTATTAATATTTTTTAGCTTGTCATAGAACTCTATATTACTATAATAGTTTCTATTCCTAGTAAAATTGAATCTTTCATTAATATTAGATTTACAATATAGTAAATTAGTAATTACGAGAACAAACAATAAAAAATTAAAAGATAAACTATAATTTTGTTCTTTCTCTTTTAAAATAATACTTATAGAAAGAAGTAAAAATATTACTGGCAATAAAAGTGTTATAATGTAATAATCATGATCTCTAAATTGAAATAACATTAAAAGCACAAAACAAATATCTCCAATAATTAATAAAATAGTGATTGTATTCAACAATAAATTACCTTTTCTAAAATTTAAAAGAAGATAAATAATACCAATTATAGACATTACAACCATACTTTTATCATAGTAATCATGTAACCAATACAATTTTACAAATTTGATAGTTTCTACCAATTGATCAAAACTTTCAACAGGTCTGATATTCATTAAAAAAAACCATGATTGATATTTCTCATTTAAATAAACAGAATATCTATACCAGCAAAAAACACTAATAAAAACAAAAAGGATACTTAAGTAAATTTTAATTTTATTCTCAAATTCTTTTCTTCTAAAAAATCCTACAGTATCTAATATTAAAACACCTACAATTGCAAATATTGAGATTAAAGATGTAATCTTTATTAATGCTGAAAGCGATGCAAAAATGGTAAATAACAAAATATCTTTATTCTTATGGCTATCTTTATATTTTAATATATAAAACCAAGCAATAAGCATAAAACCCAAACTTGGTAAGTCTGGTAAAAAGTTAGCGCTATAGTATACGAGTGTTGGTGATAAGTAAAAAAGCAAAACAATAAATATAGAATTATACATATTGCGTAAATGCTGATTACATAGCTTAAACATAAAAATTAGTCCAAAAGAAATAATTATTAATTCAATTAAACGGTACCAAAACTCATCGAACCCAAATAATTTATATAATACCCCTGCTGCATAATTAATGATAGGAAATTCTAAACCTGTTATTCCTGTTCCGTTGCCTACATTATGAACTCTTGGTAAGAAAAAATTCATATCTTCTTGATAGTAATTTAGTGCAATAGAGGCTCTATCTGATTGCGCCCACTGATGTATTGATGAAGGTTTATAATGAACATATTTTCCAATACTAAGTACTGATAACACAATTAATAAGCATGTTATAAACGTTAAGGTTGGTCGTTTTACAATCATATTGTTTACATTTATTTTAAAATGTATATAGTTGCTATTTGTTATAATATTAATTTAGGTTCATTTCTAATATTTCGCCCTCTACAATCAATGTCCCCTCTGTAGCATTTTGTATTTCTTCAACACTCACTCCAGGTGCTCTTTCCAATAATTTAAAACCACCTGTTGGTAAAACTTCTAATACCGCTAACTCTGTCACTATCTTTTTAACACATTTTACACCTGTTAATGGTAATGAACACGACTTTAATAATTTCGACTCACCAGCTTTGTTTACATGTTGCATCGCAACAATAATATTTTGTGCAGATGCCACAAGATCCATTGCTCCTCCCATGCCTTTAACCATTTTGCCTGGTATTTTCCAATTTGCAATATCGCCATTCTCTGAAACCTCCATTGCTCCCAATATGGTTAAATCTACTTTCTGAGCTCTGATCATTCCAAAACTCATTGCCGAATCAAATATCGATGAACCTGGTAATGTGGTTATCGTTTGCTTACCCGCATTTATTAAATCAGCATCTTCTTTTCCAGCCTCAGGAAAAGGACCCATTCCCAATAATCCATTCTCCGATTGTAATACAACATTAATACCATCTGGAATATAATTTGCTACTAGTGTTGGTATACCAATCCCTAAATTGACATACATTCCATCCTTTACCTCTTGTGCAATACGCTTCGCTATTCCATTTTTATCTAACATATCTTTGTTATTTTATAAATATTCTATTAAAGTGTTCTATAAAACCATATGGAAACCATGAATAATTGGCTTCTGTGGCTAATAAAATTACATAGTCTGAATTGTTAATGTAATGTATTAAATTTTCATCGTTTACTTCTGAATTTATTTCCCTTGCGAAATCATAAGTATGTTTATAATAATACATAAAATAATACTCAGAAAATTGATTCCAAGGAACTTGAATGTTATTAATTGTCCACCAATAACTATCAGCTATAACCGACACCCTTGGTTTAAATTTATTTAAAGAATTATATTCTACTACTGGATATGTAAATGTATCAGTTGGTGGGTCCCAAAGTAGGTTCATACTCTTAGCAATATCATCATCTTCGCCCCTAGGTTTATCGGTTACTTCATTATAGATATATTTTTTGTCTACAATATCTATATTATTTAATAATTCCATGAACTTAATAATTGAATCTGATGCTAGATGTGCAGCGTATTGAGACCAATGTACACCAGTTTTTCCAATTATTGTTTTATCTGTGGTGTCATTATATTTTATGAAGTAATCTCTAAAATCGATGAAATTTAAATTATACCTTTTTAAGGTTTCTCTATAGACTGAATAATTGGTAGAATCTGTTTTTGCAACTTTATATTTTTCAGGAAAATATTGAGGAAACATTGATGCTTTCCCTGGAGCAAAAACAATAATTAATTTTTTGTTAATCTTGTTAAGGTATTCACTTATAACTTTTAATTGTTGGGTTTTCTTGTTGATTTCATTTGACCCAACAAATTGTTTACCATTATATTCTCGAATATATGGGTAATCGTAAAAATATCCGTTAGTGCCAATTTTTAAATCAACTACAGTTGTTTGATTAAAAATTGAAAATAAGGCTTGATTATTTAACCTCGTTATTGTTGCCTTTAATGGTAAATTATCATTTAAAAACTTCATGTATTGCTCTTGATAATTACCATTAAAATAATCAGAATCAGTTAATATAGGTTTAGAATGAATTTCAAAATATCCTTTTAATCCTTTTTCTTTAACAAATGGCACATACGACTGTATTATAGGTAATAATAAAATAGCTATTACCACAAAAACAAATATATATTTTCCTTTATTCTGCATTAAAATCTAAAATAGATAAATGGGTTAAAATCTGAGCTTACTACAAAACTTAAAGAAATTATTAGTAAAACTATCACTATTGGATTACTTAATTGATAGACTTTTCTACTTAAGTTGCCATTGTAAAAATCCATCTGTTTATTTTCAACATCTTTTATTATTGCAAAGAAAGAGAATAGTATAGCTAGAATAAACATTGTTATAGTTAAGTTATCCATTTCTATAAAAATGCTTTCATTAAATGTAAACATTTTTATTAGATACGATTTAACTTGACTAATATTCTCTGCTCTAAATAACACCCAGCCTATCAAAGTAAAAATATAGGTTAGTATAATACTAAGAGTACGACCTAGTTTTGACAATAATCGAACTAAAAATATTCTATCTAATATTAGAAATATTCCATGATAAACTCCCCATAATACAAAATTCCATGCTGCTCCATGCCAAAGTCCAGAAATCACAAAAACTAACCATAGATTAAAATATATTTTTATCAACGAGCCTTTATTACCTCCTAAGGGTATATATAAATAATCTTTCATCCATCTTCCCAAGCTCATATGCCACCTACGCCAGAACTCTGATATATTTTGAGATATGTATGGGTTGTTAAAATTTTCAATAAATTTAAACCCCATAAATCGACCTAAACCAATAGCCATATCAGAATAACCAGAAAAATCGAAATAAATTTGAAATGAATATGCAATAATACCTACCCAGGCTGTTAAAGTTCCTAATTCGTTAGGGTTCATTAAAAAAACTTCATCCGCGAGTTTACCCATAGTATTTGCAATTAATACTTTCTTAGATAAACCAACAATAAACCTAATTAATCCTAAATATCTATTATCAATATTTTCAAAAGTTGACCTTTCTGATATTTGATCCGCAATTTCATGAAATCTAACAATAGGCCCTGCTATCAGCTTTGGGAATAGAAGTATATAGGTAAAATAGTCTAATACACTTTTAAGAGGCGCATGAACCCTTCTATATACATCAATTGAATAGGTTAACGTTTCAAACAAGAAAAAAGAAATACCAATCGGCAGAGCTACCTCTGTCCAAGCTACTTCTTTTATCCCTAATCTTGATAGAGTTAAATTAACGTTCTCAATAAAAAAATTAGAATACTTAAAGTAGCAAAGTAATCCTATATTCAGTATTAATGATATTACAAGAAACGCTTTTCTTTTGTTACCCTCAGATTTATGTAATGCATTTACAATGTAGAAGTCAATAAGTGTAATACTTAATAATAGATATACAAATTTTGGTGCACCCCATTGGTAAAAGAAGATGCTAAATACTAGTATAACCTTATTTTTATATTTCTTATCGACAAGAATATAAAGGCAAAGAAAAAGCGGTAAAAAATAAAATAAAAAAATTGTACTACTAAAAACCATGTTAGTATGCTAATATGTTAGTTTGTTAATGTGTTAATGTACTAGTTTGTGATTTAATTGCAAGATTAGCATATTATCACACTAGCATATTAGCATACTAACTCTTTACCGTTCTTTGCTCTATTCTTTTCTCGTAATTTTTTCCTTCAAATATTCTATGTACGTAAATACCTGGTGTATGAATATGATCTGGATCCAATTCTCCTGCCGGCACTAAATGTTCTACTTCTGCAATGGTAATCTTACCTGCCATTGCCATTATAGGGTTGAAATTTCTTGCTGTTGACCTAAAAACTAGGTTTCCCATAGTATCGCCTTTCCATGCTTTTACTATAGCAAAGTCTGCATCAAAAGCATATTCCATCAAATAATCTTTCCCTTTAAAATTTCTCACTTCTTTACCAATGGCAACTTCCGTACCCACTCCTGCTGGTGTGTAAATTACTGGCATTCCATATCCCGCTGCCATACAACGTGTAGCTAATGTGCCTTGTGGGATCAATTCTACTTCCAATTCTCCACTCAATAATTGTCGCTCAAACTCCGCATTCTCCCCAACATAAGAGGAAATCATTTTCTTTACCTGACGTTGCTTCAACATTAATCCAATTCCAAAATCATCCACTCCTGCATTATTGGAAATACAGGTTAAGTTCTTCACTCCCTTTGCTACCAATGCATTAATACACTTTTCAGGAATTCCACATAATCCAAACCCTCCTAACATCAAGGTATCCCCGTCTTTTATGTCTCGTATAGCTTCTTCTGCGCTATTCACAACTTTATTCATATTTTTAGTCTATAAGTATTGTGATATTATTTAGAAAAATATCACTACAATAATAATAATAAATGTGCAGATGCGTAAACATGTAAATTAGCAAATTTCGTATATTAGCCTAATGAAAAACATTCTTATCATTATTCTTCTCTTTATTACTAGTCATTCAATGGCTCAGGAAGGTAAAATCAGAACCTTAAAATCTAATGGAAAGCATTTTAAAGCCATAGAGTTTAATGTAAGAAAAAACACCTTTTATGCCGAAATTATTCCTCAATTCAAAGGTTCAAGTCTAACTATTGAAGTGGAGAAAAGTCAGGATTTACAAGGCTCCTATATTTTATTAGGTGGTACAGAAAAATTTATCATCAGCAAAGATGCCGAGCAAAGTGAGACCATACAACAAATTGCTGAACGTTCAGAAAATCAATCTTCTGGCTTATATATGTCTAAAGAACCTTTCGATTTTTTTAGCTTTTATAGTGGGAATCTCGAAGGTAAAATCCGTGTGAACATTTTATATGCTGCTCCTTTAAAAAACACCTATTTAAAGGATAAAAAAAAAAGTCCCGTCGACTGTAACATCCAACCGGAAAGCATCGATCAAAGCATTTGGAGAGTCGGTCTACCAGATCCTCAGCCAAATCCTTCGTACTCTGCTGTAAAACACATCATTCTCCATCACGCAGCGGGATCTAATACAGATACTCAATACACAAATACAGTAAGAAATTATTATCTATTACATACTCAAACTAATGGTTGGGACGATATTGGATATAATTTCCTGGTAGCTCCCAATGGTGATATCTATGATGGCCGCCAAGGCGACTCTCTTGGCGACGATAATGTAATTGGTGCACATATGTGTGCTAGAAATACCAACACCATGGGTATTTGCCTTCTTGGTAATTACAACGTTCCAAATGCTGTTCCAAGTGATACTGCTCTGGGTTCTATCAATGCTTTAGTGACTTGGAAATTATGGAAAGAACAATTGCTTAATCCTTATGATAGCTCGCTTCACCCTGTACTTAATCCTGTAATGTATTTAGGCATTATTGCTGGTCATAGAGAAGGTTGTAATCCTGGTTATACTGAATGTCCCGGACAAAATTATTTCGATATTATTGAGCCTAAAATCAAAGCAGTTGCTGCAATACAGTTAGCTAATTGTATGCCCAATGGAATAATAACATCTAATAAACAAGAAATCCTTATCTATCCAAACCCTTGGAATGAAGGTGTATTAACGATTGTAGCTCCTGAACCTATAGAAGAAATTAAACTACTAAACGCTCTCGGACAAGTAGTTTTGGAAAAAGAAATTGTAGATAATAATTATAGAATACAAATTACAAATGAAGGTCTTGAAAAATATAATACATTGATATTAATGGTGAAGACTGGAAAAGGAAAGTATTATTCAAAAGTAGTGACTGGTGACTAGTACAAACCATTTAGAATTTAGAATTTAAAATTTAAAATTGGGAATATAATTATTTTAATACAACCACAGAGATTCCATCTCCGCCAAAATCTACGTGTTCATTTTCAACAGAGGCAACTTCTTTGTATTTTTTCAACGACTCTCTAATAATTTTTCGAAGTATTCCATCTCCTTTTCCATGTAGAATTCTTATTTGCTGAAAGCCCATCATCATTGCTTTGTCGAGGTATTTTTCTACTTCAATTAAAGCTTCATCGCCTCGCATTCCTCGTACATCAATTTGTGGTGAAAAATCACGAACCGCTTCGGTATATCCTCCATTAGAAGATTTTCTCTGTTCCGTTTTTCTTTCTACTATTTTTTCTAATTTATTAAAAGCAACCACAGTTCTCAAATCGCCAATAGCAAGCTCCGCTTTGTTTTTCTGAATATTTAATACTCTACCCTCTGCATTACTCTCTATTAATCGTACCCAATCACCTATTTTAAAATCAGCATTAATTTTTATTGTTTTAGGATGATCTTCTAAAGATTTTAATAAATCAGTACTTTCTTTTTCTAGTTTCTTTCTTAGGTTTTTTGTCGCTTCTTTATCCGCCTTAACCTCTTTAATTTCAGCAATAGTATTTTCAATAAGTTTATTAGCTTGATTAATTATTCTTTTAGCCTCGTCTTTACTGTCTTTTAACAAGCGTTTTTTACTCTCTTCTAATTCTTGCCTTAATTTTTTGTTCTCATTCAACAAAGTATCTGTTGTTAACTTGTCTTCAATTAAGGTTTTATTAAGCTCTTCAATTCTGACTTTTTCCTTTTGTAAATCAATTAATAAATCGTCGACTTTTTGCTCCGATCTTCCGACTTTTTGTTTAGCTAACTGTATGAGTTTGTTTGGCAAGCCTGTTTTCTGAGCTATTTCAAATGCATAAGAACTGCCGGGTTGACCTATCTCTAATTGATATAGAGCTTTTAATTCAACTGTATCAAATAACATGGATGCATTTACTAAACCTTCGGTATTCCCTGCAAATATTTTCAAATTAGAGTAATGTGTAGTAATTACACCTCTCACATTTTTTTGATTTAGAAGCTCTAAAACTGCTTCTGCCATTGGACCTCCAAACTTAGGGTCGGTTCCTGTACCAAATTCGTCAATTAAAATTAACGTATGTTGTGTTGCTTGTTGAAGAAATACATTCATGTTCGATAAATGAGCACTATATGTACTCAAATCACTTTCTATCGATTGGTCGTCGCCAATATCCACAAGTATTTTTTTAACTACACCCAGGCTCGAATCTGGAGATAATGGAACTAATAAACCATGCTGAAACATCAATTGAATTAAGCCAATGGTTTTTAGTGCGACCGATTTTCCTCCTGCGTTTGGTCCTGATATTAATATAATACGTTGCTTGTCGTTAATTTTTGCATGTAAAGGAACTACCTTCTTTTTTAAAGGTAAGAAGGTAAGAATTAATAAAGGATGACGAGCATTAATCCAATTGAAATTTGCTTCTTTTTGCATTAAAGGTAAATGAGCATCAATACGAAGGGCAAATAATGCTTTAGACCTAATGAAATCAATTATACTTATGTAATTATGATATTGTAATAATGCAGGTAAGTTCGGGCGAATTTGATCTGTTAATTGAGTAAGTATTCTTATTATCTCTCTTTTTCTTTGATATTCTAAATCTCTTATTCTATTATTTAATTCGAAAACTTCAGTGGGCTCCATGTATACCGTCTGACCTGTAGACGATTCGTCGATAATGAGTCCTTTAGCTTTACGTTTGTATTCTGCCGAAACAGGAATAACCATTCTACCTTCTCGTACAGTTAATTGTCCATCAGTAGTATATCCTTCTTTTTGCCATTCTTTAAAAATCTGTGTCACTCGCTTTCTAACATCAGATTCTGCAGACTGTATTGCTTGATTAATCTCTTTTAGTTCTGGAGAAGCATTAGGCTTCATGTGACCTTTATTATCAATCACCAATTCGATTGACTTAATAAGTTGTGCGTCGAAAACAATGTCTTTACTTAGTAATTCAATGTTTGGATAAGCCGACTCAGAGTCTTGGATAAATTGTAAACAAGCTTTTACGGTATATAATGCTTGATTAAGTTTTAAGAATTCTTCTTCAAGTAAATATGTGCCTTCTACTCTAATTCTTTCTGCATAAGAACGTATATCGAAAAAATTTTCGGCAGGGAAATTTCTACCAGATACTAATATCTGCTTGAATTCATGAGTTTGATTCAATAATTTTTGAAGCAAATCATAATTAGTAATGAATTGCATTTTATCAACCATGGTTCTACCCATGACGCTAATGCATTCTCTTTTGATTTCTTCTTTTATTTCGTTAAAACCAAGCTTTTGATATAATTGATCGGGAAATAGCATTTTATTTAAACTTATACACTTCTGTTTCTTTTTTACTCATCTCTTCAGTCATTTTGGTATAAATCTCTTGTAAGAGTATAGGATTATCGGTATAAAAGGCTAAACTTTTTTTATATTGTTCTTCTGAAATATGGTGTTTTTTAAATATAAAATCGTAATAGCTGTTCGTATTAATTAATACAGAATCAGCACTTAAAGTCTTCACTCCTGCCTCAGCAATATGTATATCCATCAAAATAAACACCATACTATCTTTTGGGACAATATCCGAAGGAATTTTAATCGCTGATTTAGAGCATGATAATGTAAAAATTATCAGCAATACCAAAAAGCTAAAGCTCTTCATATTTTTCATACACAATTCAAAGCTATTCAACATCAATTTTCTTAAATTTGCTAACAAATGTAAAGATAATGAGCATTAGAGAGAATATTACTAAAATAAAAAAAGATTTAGCTGTATTAGGTGTTAAGCTGGTTGCCGTTTCAAAAACAAAGAGCAATGAAGAAATTATGGAGGCTTATGATGCTGGTCAGCGTGTATTTGGAGAGAATCATGTACAAGAATTAGTTGAAAAATATGAGGCACTACCCAAAGACATACAATGGCACTTAATTGGTCATTTACAAACCAACAAAGTAAAATATATTGCTCCTTTTATACATTTAATTGAATCTGTAGATAGTCTTAAGCTATTACAAGAAATCAACAAACAAGCTCAAAAAAACAATAGAGTAATCGATTGTTTGTTACAAGTATATATTGCCGACGAAGAAACTAAATTTGGTTTGGCATACGATGAACTTATTGAAATATTACGTTCAGAAGAGTACAACGAGCTTAAAAATGTTAGAATAATTGGTCTAATGGGGATAGCAACTAATACTGAAATAGAACGACAAATAAACGAGGAGTTTAAAGAATTGGCTGTTTTATTTACAGGTATAAAACAATCATTCTTCAGGAAAGATGAGTATTTTAAAGAGATATCAATGGGAATGTCGTCCGACTATAAATTAGCTGTTGAAAACGGTAGCACTATGGTTCGACTAGGAAGTACGATATTCGGAAAACGTATAATTAAACACTATAAAAATAAAGAGGATGAAAATTAGAAGAGCAGTTAAAGCTGATTGTCCTCAATTATTAGAATTGGTATACGAACTTGCAGTGTATGAAAAAGCACCAGAACAAGTTACTGTAACACTAGAAGAGTTCGAACGTACAGGCTTCTCCTCATCGCCAATATGGTGGGCATTTGTAGCAGAAGATAACGATAGAATAGTAGGGTTTGCTTTATATTATATCAGGTATTCTACATGGAAAGGATGTAGAATGTATTTGGAAGATATACTAGTTACTGAAGAGTATCGCGGAAAAGGTATTGGCAAGTTGTTATTCGACCAATTGATTGTTGAAGCTAAAGAGAAAAAATTTAGTGGTATTACCTGGCAAGTATTAGAATGGAACGAGCCTGCAATTAATTTTTATAAGAAATACAATGCCAATTTTGATCCCGAATGGCATAATGGTTCTATTGAGTTGTGAGTTGTGAATTGTAAATTGTAAATTTTAAATTGTTAATGAAAAAAATAAGTTTACTTATATTGTCAATGATTAGCCTAGTTATGGGGCTTAGTTCTTGTGGAACTAAGAGTGGTTCTTTTATATCTAATACAGACACTTTGGTTTATGAGCAAAAATCTGTAGTGGTTGTATCTGCATTAGACTCTGCAAGAGTACAAGACGACAGAAGTTTTGCAAGAATACAATTCCCTTACTTTGTTGATGAAGACGAAAGCATGGGCTTAAATACCTTCATATTACAACAATTAACTAAAGATTCTAGATACAACTCATTTGAAGAAGTTTGTAAAGGGTTTATTAGTGAATACGATTCATCAATAACCGAAGATCATACACAAACATGGGAAAAAGATGTTTACATTAAAGTATTAATGCAACACTACCCAATAGTAGCATTAAGTGTATATTCCTACGAATACACAGGTGGTGCACATGGCAACTATGGAACAACCTTTTTAAATTACAATTGTAAAACACAATCGCGAATAGAATTAAAAAATCTATTTAATAACGATGAACTCTTGGAGTTAACTAAAATTGCTGAACAAATTTTTCGTAAACAAGAAGGACTAGGTAAAAACGACGATTACAGTAATTACTTTTTTGATAATGGACAATTTACTCTTCCTGGAAATTTCTGTATAAAAAAAGATGGATTATTGTTTCAATATGGTATCTATGAAATTAAACCTTATGTAGCAGGAACAACAGACCTTTTTGTACCTTATGAAACAATTAAGCAATTAATTAAAAAAGATAATTTATTAATGTACGTATTAGGTACAGCAGTATGAAAATATTCAAATTCGGTGGGGCTTCTGTAAAAGATGCGGCTGCAGTAAAAAATGTAGCAGAAATACTTAAAAACTATCAAAATCAGGAAGTATTAGTGGTGATTTCGGCTATGGCTAAAAATACTAATGCTCTTGAGGAGGTATGGAAATCGTATATCAATAGAAAACCAGACTTGTCGGAAAAGATACAACATGTAGTAGATTTTCACTCCAATATGGTTGTCGATTTATTCGGAAATGATAACCATACCATAACCGATGAAATCAACAATATATTTGTTGAACTGGATTGGATTATTGAAGAAGAACCTGCTGATGAAAAGAATTACCTATACGATCAAATTGTTTCCCTTGGAGAAATGCTCTCTACTAAAATAGTAGAGGCATACTTAAAATCTATAGGATTGCCAAGCGTATGGTTAGATGCAAGGGCATACATAAAAACAGATAATCATTACAGAGAAGGTAAAGTAAATTGGGAAAAAACAAAAGAAGCTATCTTATCTGATATCCCTTTATACCTAAAGAAGAAAATAGTAATAACTCAAGGTTTTATTGGCTGTACCTCGGAAAATTTCACCACAACATTAGGTAGAGAGGGCTCCGACTATTCATCGGCAATATTTGCACATTGTTTAGATGCCGAAAGTGTAACTATATGGAAAGATGTACCTGGGGTTTTAACTGCAGATCCTAAGCTTTTCCCAAATGCCATTAAGTTAGACGATATTCCTTACGCTGAGGCCATAGAAATGACTTATTATGGAGCTAGTGTTATTCATCCAAAAACCATAAAACCCTTACAGAATAAGAAAATACCTTTATATGTAAAGGCATTCTCTGCACCAAACGAAGAAGGTACTTGTGTTGGAAAAAAAGATAGTGTTGTATTTGATACACCTATCATTATTGTTAAAAATAATCAAAAGCTGCTAAGCATTTCTACTCTAGATTTTTCTTTTATAGCTGAAGAAAACCTCAGTGAAATCATAGGATTAATTGGTAAACATTCCGTTAAGATTAATACCATGCAAAATTCAGCAATGACATTTTCTTGTTGTGTTGATAATGATGATCAGATAGAAGAATTAATAAAAGAAATCTCTACAAAATATAAAGTTTATTACAACTTTCCAGTTGAGCTCATTACTATAAGACATTACAATGAAGCCGTAATTAATCAATTATTAAAAGGCAAGGAATTGTTATTAGAACAAAGGAGCAGAAGTACTGTACAATTGGTATTAAGATAAATGAAAAAAGGAAATACTTGTCGAAGGTATTTCCTTTTATAAAACTGAATTGTTCACCTAATGAATTCAGATAAAAAAATTGTTCAATGTGAAAATATAAAATTCTTCAGAGAACTCCTAATATCTTTTCAACTATTTGACAAACAAATGACTAAAACTCTCTGTTAAGGTCGAAAGCCTCTAAATAATCGGCCACTCTACGTACAAATTGCCCTCCTAATGACCCATCTACCACACGGTGATCGTATGAGTGAGATAAGAACATTTTATGACGAATAGCAATCATATCCCCTTCTGGAGTTTCAATTACCGATGGCATTTTTCGTATTGCTCCAACGGCCATAATTGCCACTTGAGGTTGATTAATTATTGGTGTACCCATTACGTTTCCGAAAGAACCCACATTGGTTAGTGTATACGTTCCTCCTGAAATTTCATCAGGTGTTAATTTATTTGCTCTTGCTCTATTCGCTAAATCGTTTACCGCTTTAGTGAGACCTACCAAATTCATTTGATCTGCATTTTTAATAACCGGAACTATTAGATTTCCAGAAGGAAGGGCTGCTGCCATTCCAATATTGATATTTTTTCGTTTAATGATTTGTGTACCATTTAACGAAATGTTAATCATTGGGAAATCTTTTATTGCTTTAACTAATGCCTCAATAAATATTGGGGTAAAGGTAATTTTTTCACCTTCGCGTTTTTCAAACTCTTTTTTCACTTTATCTCTCCAACGCACAATGTTAGTTACATCAGCTTCCACAAATGAAGTAACGTGTGGAGAAACATGTTTACTCATTACCATGTGATCGGCAATAAGTTTACGCATACGATCCATCTCAATGATTTCGTCGCCATTATTTGCCGTAACTGCTGGTGCTGTAATTTTTATTTCAGCAGCTGCAGTAGATGGAGCAGCACTAGCTGCTTTAGGAGCTTCTGTAGCAGCAGCTTTTGGCGCAGCACTTGGAGCACCAGATTTCTTATTTGCTACATAATCTAATATATCCTGCTTTGTTACTCTACCTTCTGATCCTGTTCCTTTTATGGCATCTAGTTCAACCTGACTAATCCCTTCGTTGCTGGCAATACTTTTTACCAATGGTGAGTAAAAACGCTCACCTGATGATTGTATATTACTTGCCGCAGGAGCTGCTGCAACTTTCTCTTCAACCTCTTTAATACCAGGAGCAGAACTTGCTGCAACTGGAGCTGAAGTAGTGCTAGGGGCTGAACTTGCAGCTGAGCCTGCTTCTGTTTCAATAATTGCAATAACTGCACCTACTTTTACTACATCGCCTTCATTGAACAAGGTTTTAACTAATGTTCCCGATACTGGTGAAGGTACCTCAGAATCCACTTTATCTGTAGCAATTTCTAATACCGATTCATCCGTATCAATGCTGTCGCCAGCATTTTTCACCCATTTAATGATAGTTGCTTCTGCAACACTTTCCCCCATTTTTGGGAGCACTAATTCGTACTGAGCCATAGTATAATCTTTGTTCTGATGCGCAAAAATAAGCTAATTTGTTAAATCCTCAATGATATTCTTCTCTAATCATGCGGAATAACATATAAAGTGCCTGAATTGCTGTTCGTTCTATATTTTGTAGTCTTAAATTACCAAATTGAAACTTCTTACTCTCTACCCTATTTTTTGTTGCCACTGCAACCCATACTGTCCCTACTGGTTTATCTTCTGTGCCTCCACTTGGGCCCGCAATTCCAGAACAAGCTATTGAATAATCTGTTTTAAAATGCTCATTTGCTCCTCTAGCCATTTCTTCAACAGTTTCTTTACTCACGGCACCATACTTCTCCAAGGTTGAGGCACTTACCCCTAGCATGCTCTTCTTTAAATCGTATGAATAGGATATTGCTCCTCCTTCATATGCTCTCGATGAGCCCGCTATACTGGTTAACAAATGTCCAATATATCCACCTGTACAACTCTCCGCAGTAGAAAGTGTTTTCTTGTTTTGAATGAGCATTTCCAATATAGCTTCTTCAAAACTGATATCTTTATCTGCTACTACATGTTTTTTTACTCTATCTAAAATACGTTTTTTATATCCTAAGATTTCATTAGGATCAAAACTGGTTTCATAATGTGCTGTTAAACGCAATCTTACCTGACCTAATTTAGGAAGGTATGCTAGTTTTATATGTGAGGGTAATGAATCTTCAATGTCTTCTATTTCTGTTGCTAGAAAAGATTCGCCAATGCCAACAGTCAGTATATTTTCGTGAAGTACAGTGTTTCCAGTAAAATTTGCTTTTAGGTAAGGTAATACCGACGATTCCATGATGGATTTCATCTCAAAAGGAACACCTGGCATAGAGAAAAAATGTTTACCATTTTCTATAAAATGCATAGCTGGAGCTGTGCCTTGTGGGTTTTGTAATACAATACAATTAGAAGGAACTTCAGCTTGTTTTCTATTAATCTCTGTTACTGGCCTATTAAATCTTGCAAAAATTCTCTCCACATTTTCTAAAGCCTCTTCATTTAATACCAATGTTGAATTAAAGTATTCTGCTAAAGTATGTTTGGTAATATCGTCTTTTGTCGGTCCTAATCCTCCAGTAAGAAGTATAATATCCACTCTTTGCCTTGCTTCATCTAGGGCCTTTTTTATGTGCTCCCTATCATCAGAAACTGAACTAATCTGCTTAACACTTATCCCTATTTCATTCAATTGTTGAGCCATCCAAGCCGAATTTGTATCAACAATTTGTCCGATTAGAATTTCGTCGCCTATGGTTATTATCTCCGCTTTCATATTAGCATATTAACATATTAACTTATTTTCTTCCGAATACTTTCTTTAATATATCAGTTATTCTAGCAGCTGGATCTTGACGAATTTTTAGCTCTTCGTTAGCAACCAAAATAAATAAACCATCTATTGCTTTTTGTGTAGTATATGCCGCTAAATCAGGGTTCATTTTTGTTACCATAGGGACTTTATTGTATGTGGTAATTATTGTCGACCAATGTTTAGTAGCATTAACTTTATTTAATGATTTCTCAATGATAGGTTTAAATTTCTTCATCAGTTCAGCTTGAGTATTTGTTTTTAAATAATTTGTTGCCGCATCGTTAGAACCATTCAATATATTCAAACCATCTTTAATAGTCATAGCCTTAACAGCGTTTATGAAAATTGGTGCTGCTTCCTTCGCTGCATCTTCCGCTGCCCTATTTACTGTAAGAACAAAATCATTCAGCAATTTGGTTTGTCCTAAATTAGTAAGTGTCTCTTGTACTTTTTTCGCTTCTGGTGGAAAGGGAATAAACAACTTAGGATTTTTATAATAAGCGTCTACTTTAGAACCTAAATTCGATGCATTCTTGCTTCCTACATTTAAAGCTTCTTTTAACCCTGCTATAATTTCTTCATTAGTTAGTTTAGTTGTCCCTGTTGTATTTCCTAATACTTCAGTACCTTTTTTCTTTAGCTTGTTAAAATCTATTTGAGAATTACAAGCGGGTGATATCATTACACCCAAAACTAAAAACACAATAAATATTTTTTTCATATACATATAATTAACAAATTATCTCATTAACACATTAACACATTAACTTACTCTCTCTCGTAGAACTCTCTCCTTCTACTCAATTTCAAATCTTGAAGAATAGATGCTCTTACTTTTAAATCTACACTATAACGTTGAAAGGTACCGAAGGGTATCCAGTTTATCGCTAGATCCCAACAATGTAAATCTCTATAAATATTAAGCGCTGTTGGAGTTATTTCTTTAGTCGTAAAATCGTATCCTGTATTATATCCAATTTTCCATTTTGGTGTGATACTAATATCACCATAAATATTAAACAACTGTTGTATCGATGAAGTATTAGTTAATCGAGAATATCCAATTGTATATGTAGCAGTAAAATTCCAAGGGATGTTCCAGTCAACATAATATTGTGGATTACGATAAATCATATCCAGTTCCGCCCTATCATACATGTTTTTAGGTTCGGGTTTATTGTTTGCATCAGCTTTCTTTTTAAAGGCATCAGGATTTAAACTTGTTCCAATAGTTAAGTTTGCTGACTTTAATCTTGCTAAACGTTTGTTTACATTATATTCAAATTCGTTTACCTTGAACAGATTTCCCGCAGTATCAGTTCTCATTACATATAAATCATATACAGCACCCACATCTATATTAATCCTCTCGAACAATACAGTTCTTGCAACCACATTTATATCAGAAAACTTAAGAGAATCAGCTGCCATATTATAACTGCCAGTGAACCTAAAACTATCGAAAATTCTAATCTTTTTTACAACCGAACCTGTATCTGTTTCTTTCTTAACTTTCATCTCTATATTATTATCGAGTGAATAAGAAAGGTTACTAAATTTCCCTCCACCAGGTGAGCCAAAGAGGGAGTTATTATTCTCAAAAATTGAATACTTATTGGTGCTACCTGCAGAATCAGATTGCACTAATTTATAGTAGCCATATTTACTTTCAGAAAAATCAGGACGATATGAATAACTCAATGATGGAGTTACAACATGTCGCACCGCAACTATACCCGCCCTATTTACAGGGTACATTCCGTATACTCTTGTAGAAAAGCTTAATCCACCATTATACTCCATAGACCTTTTAAATCCATCAATAGTGTCGGTAATTACTGAAGCACCATCCCAATATTTATCTACAGAATTAAAATACCATCTTTCGGTATAGCTTACGAATGGGCTTACCGTTAAATATTTTAATACATTAAATGAAGTTGAAATTGGGACACTATGTCGCAACCCATTTTGAAAATCTTTTAAACTTTCTTTTTTAAATAAAATCGAATCGAAAGTATTTATTCTGTTTAAGGCATCAGCGGTATAGCTTACCCCAATTTTATGATACCATTTTTGATCTCCTACTCTATTTTTGGGTTCAAATGGAAAAACCCTCGACATATTAAAACTAACATTTGGTAAACCTAATGCAACTGTACCGCTCGTTAAATTCTGGGCATGAGTCATCGAACCATTTAAAGAGAAGGGCGTTCCTTCCCAAGATTTTGAATAACTAATCGATGAGTTTAAATTATTTTGGGTAATGCTTTGAATATTTGTGGTAATATTATTTCTATAGTTATTTCTTGTAGCGATGTTTACCGATGCACTAAAACGTGCACCAGGAACGGCTTTAGGATCTTGATTATGATTCCATCTGATTGAAAAATCTTTATTTCTTATAAATGAGAAAGTGTTGGGTTCACCAAATTTTCGATCAGTAAATGTAGATGCAAAACTACCGTTGTACTTGTACTTAACATTATATCTAGATAGAACATTAAACCCATAACTTCCTTTAGAATAAATATCTGCTCTTAGTGCAATGTCAAGATTATCACTTACCCCAAAATAATACCCACCATTACGTAAAAAGAAACCTAATTCTCTATCCTCACCTATTTCTGGCATTAAAATTCCTGATGAACGTCCGCTTTTTCTAGGAAAGAAACCGAATGGAATAGCCAAAGGTAATGGCACATCTTCTACGACCAAATAGGCAGGACCTGATACAGTTTTATCCTTTATGTTTTTTGCTTTGGTAAGGGCTATATAAAAATGTGGGTGGGGTAAGTTACAAGTGGTAAACTTACCATGTCTTATAAATACCTCGTTATACTCGTTCTTTTTAACATCCTCTGCAATTAAGTAGCCTTGACCTTCATTTGTGGTTACCTCTTTAATTTTTCCCTTCTTTGTTTCAAAATTATAGGTCATTTCCTCAGAATTGTATACCTGACCATCATCTGTAAATACAGGCTTTCCAATAACTTTTCCTGTACTATCGGCTACACCTTTGGCATATACAATTTTTTTATTCTGATCGATGATTACATAATCTGCCTTAAGAGAAATATCATCGTAATACACTTCAGCAGCATTATACAAATACACCATCCCGTTAACAATATCGTAAACAATGGAATCTTTAGCATAATAACGAATGGGGAAATCAATCGCTTGTTTCTGTTTGGGTTTTAGTTGTAATGTATCAGAAATTTTAGTTGAATCAGATATGCTATCAGTACTAAAGTTCGTTAGGGTGGTATCAATTGAAACGTTTATTATTTTTGCATTAACAGGCTTTAAAAAGCTCTGAGAAACGAAAATAATTACTAACAAAAGTGGAAATAGGGCTTTTATACGTTTCAAAGTCGGTAATGAATACTATTTTTGCAAGCGAATTAACGAAAAATTAAGGAATATTAGTACCGTGAAGAAAATACAATTAGCCATTACCCTCATTATCATTGCTTTGATAAGTAAAACAACTGAGGCTTCATTGGGTGCCCCATACAGAATAAAAACAGTAGTGATAGATGCTGGTCACGGCGGTCATGATGTAGGTTGTTTAGGCTCTCACTCTAAAGAAAAAGATGTAACTCTGGCTTTAGCATTGAAGCTGGGCAAACAACTAGAAGAAAACTACCCAAACATAAAGGTTATTTATACTCGTAAAACTGATGAGTTTATAGGTTTAATAGAACGAGCAGAAATAGCCAATAAAGCCAAAGCAGACCTATTCATCTCTTTACATTGTAATGCCAACGCAAATAAAGCTGCTTATGGTGCTGAAACCTTTGCTATGGGTTTACACGTATCAGAGGCTAACTTAAATGTAGCAAAGAGAGAAAACTCCGTAATCTTGTTAGAAGACGATTATGAAAAAAATTATGATGGTTTTGATCCAAAATCAACTGAAGCTTATATCATCTTCTCGTTATATCAAAATGTAAACATAGATAAGAGTTTATACCTTGCTTCAAAAGTTCAAGAACAATTTACTAATAAACTAAAACGATACAATAGAGGAGTTAAACAAGCTGGATTTATAGTTCTTTACAAAACTAATATGCCTTCAATTCTTATCGAAAGTGGTTTCTTAACCAATAAAGCTGATGAAGCCTTCTTAACCTCAGAGGAAGGTCAGAATAACATAGCTAAATCTATTTATTTGGCATTTAAGTCCTATAAAGATGAGCTTGAGAAGGAAAAATAACTATCTTTAAAAAATTTTCTACGCAGTGAAAATCAATAACGAAACAAAAGTTGGTATAATCACCGTTTTCTCAGTAACCATATTAATCCTTGGATTTAATTACTTAAAAGGAAGAGATATTTTTACCGATACGGTTGATATATATGCAGAATACGAACAAATCAGTGGGATTAAGGCATCTAACCCTGTTTTATACAATGGTTTCATTATAGGTAAGATAACCGAATTAGAACTTAGTCCAAGAGGTACTATTATTGCCACACTAACCATTAAACCCGATTTACAAATTCCTGATAATACTATTGCAAAAATTGTGAGTCAGGATTTACTAGGTGCTAAGGCTATTGTGCTTAATTTTGGAGATTCGAGAACCTTCGTTGAAGAGGGAGACACTCTTCGAACCGATATGGAAATGAGCTTAGCAGAATCGGTAAATTCCGAAGTATTACCTGTAAAACAGAAAGCAGAAAAATTATTAGGAACCGTAGATTCAATTTTAATTTCTATTCAATACATACTCAATCCAAACTTCCGTTCGAATATCGATCAAAGTTTTGCTAGTATAAAACGCAGTATAGAAACTCTAGAGGTAACTGCAACTCGTGTGGATTCTATGGTAAAATACCAGTCGGCACGCTTTAAAATGATATCAAACAATATCGAAAGCATTAGTACTAACCTCAAAAACAATAACGAAAGAATTAGTAGTATCCTACAAAATGTAGATCAAATTAGCGACTCCCTAGCTAAGGTGAACTTCATACAAACCATAGATCGTGCTAATAAAGCATTAGCTGACATTGCTATCATTACAGAAAAAATTAATACCGGACAAGGTTCATTAGGTTTATTGGTTAACGACGAGAAATTATACAATAATTTAAATCAATCGTCGAAAGATTTGGATAAATTATTGGTTGATTTGAGACTTAACCCTAAGCGTTATTTAAATATTTCTGTATTTGGTGGCGGGAATAAAAAGTACAAAGAACCTGATTCGACTACGTCGAAATAATATGCTAGTATGCTAGTATGCTAATTTGCTAATAATGGTTTAGCATACTAGCATATTAAATACTTCTCTCCTTCTATAGCCAGCACTGTATTATCGAATTCCGACTTGGCTTCGATGAGTAAGGAATCAAGCTCTCTATAGCGAGCAGAAAAATGTCCAATCATTAGTTGTTTTACATTTGCTTTTTTAGCTATAATGCCTGCTTGTAAGGCAGTGGTGTGGTAAGTTTCTACTGCTCTATCAATTAAATCGTGTAGAAATGTAGCTTCATGATATAAAAAATCTACCCCTTCAATTTGCTCCAGAAAATCTTCATTGTATAATGTATCTGAGCAATAGGCAAAACTTCTTGGAGGCACTGGGTCGAATGTTAATTCTGAATTTGGAATGGTATTTCCAAACTTGTCACAATAATCTATTCCATTTTTTAAGAGAGGTATATATTCTAATGGAACATCATGCTCTTCAATTTTATCAGTATTGATTTTACGTTTCCTAGCTTTCTCTTTAATTAAAAAACCTGTAGTAGGAATACGATGATTAAGAATAATTGTATCTACTGTAACATCGTTGTTTTCGTAGATTTGTTCAGTATACTCGGTATGTGTAAAATGAAAAATGACTTCGTATCGAAGAACTGTTTCAGACACCTTTAGCTGTAAATCAATTATTTCTTTTAATTGCGGAGGACCGAATACATGTATTTCCTTTACTCGTCCGTTTAAATGCATTGTCGACAACAAGCCAATTAACCCAAGGTAATGGTCTCCATGCAAATGTGAGATAAAGATGTAATCTATTTTTGAGGACTTTAATTTGAATTTATTAAGTTGATTTTGTGTTGCCTCACCACAATCAATTAAGTAATATTTATCGTTAATATTGAGTAACTGTGCACTAGGATTTCTATTATATGCTGGCGTTGCCGAACTACTTCCTAACACAATTACTTCAAAATTACCCATGGCAATACATTAATAAATTTATTCTTCGTCGCCCATCTCTTTACGTAAATCTCTTTCAATTTCTTCCATAAATACTAGGTCAATAGCCTCAGTAATGGTAGGAACTATACTGAAATAATTCTCAGTTGTTGATAAGCCTAATAGCTGCTGAATTTCCGAATGCACACCTGTTAAAACAAAGGTACCTTCATAATTTCTACATAATCTGTTTGCAGATAATAAAGCACTTGCTCCCGATTCATCAACAGCATGAACATTACTTAAATCTAGAATAATGTTGTAAATGCCTTCAGTATGAATCAATAGAATTTCTGATTTTAATTTTGGACCTGTTTCTGAATTTAATTCTTCAACATCCAAAGGTTTAATCAATACGTATTTTTCGTGTTTGTCTAATTCAAATTTCATAGGGCTAAATTACAATAAAATTATTTTAATAGTTTATTTAATGATGAATTCACATTTGCTTCAATTCGTTGGTTAACGTTGCTTAAATCTGATTTAATGAAGTCTTTTCCAGTAATTTTCTCAAAAAGCTCAATATATCTCTCTGAAATTTCAGTAATCTTCGAATCGGTCATTTCTGGTATGGTTTGTCCCTCTTTACCCTGAAAGCCATTCTCTATCAACCATTGGCGTACAAACTCCTTCGACAACTGTTTTTGTTCTTGTTTGTTTTTCTGACGTTCTTCATAACCCTCCGCATAAAAATAACGTGAAGAATCGGGTGTATGAATTTCATCTATGAGGTAAATAACTCCATCTATTTTACCAAATTCATACTTCGTATCTACCAAAATAAGCCCTTTTTCAGCTGCCATCTCCTGCCCTTTTTTATAAAGTGCCAGAGTATACTCTTCTAATTGTTTATATTCTTTTTCGGTAATAAGACCTCTAGCTATTATTTCTTCTCTACTAATATCCTCATCATGTCCTTCATGCGCTTTGGTTGTTGGAGTAATTATAGGTTCAGGCAATTTATCATTTTCATTTAAGCCTTCAGGTAGTGTAACTCCACATATTGTTTTTCTTCCTGCTTTGTATTCTCTGGCAGCATGGCCGGCTAAATAGCCTCTAACCACCATCTCAACCGGGAAAGTTTCGCAACGAAGACCAATGGTAACGCTCGGATCTGGAACATCTACAACCCAATTAGGTACAATATCTTTCGTAGCTTCAAGAAAATAGGCAGCAATTTGATTTAACACTTGCCCTTTATAAGGTATTGGTCGAGGTAAAATAACATCAAATGCAGATATGCGGTCGCTTGCGTGCATTACTAGATACTTATTATCGATGTTGTACACATCTCTAACTTTACCACTGTAAAATCCTACTTGTTTAGGAAAATGAAAGCTCGGTTCTTTAATACTTGCCATGATGAAAATGAAGGTTATGAAATTTACTGCGATTTACTGAATATCTCCGTAAGCTTCAAGAATTCTTTTCACTAATTTATGTCGTACTACGTCTTCCCCTGTTAAATAGATAATATCAATACCTTGTATGTCTTTTAGGATATTAAGTGCAGTGTACAAACCCGACATTTGCTTTTTAGGTAAATCTATCTGTGTAACATCACCAGTTAGAATAAATTTAGCGGTTGGGCCCATACGTGTTAAAAACATTTTTAACTGCATATCGGTAGCATTTTGAGCCTCATCAAGAATTACAAAGGCATTATCTAAGGTTCTTCCTCTCATGAAAGCCAAAGGAGCAATTTCTATCGTTCTGTTTTCTAAGTATTGCTTAAGCTTATCAGCAGGAATCATATCGTCTAACGCGTCGTATAATGGACGTAAATAGGGATCAATTTTTTCTTTAAGATCTCCAGGAAGAAATCCTAAATTCTCACCAGCTTCTACTGCTGGTCGGGTTAAAATAATTCTTTTTACCTCTTTATTTTTTAAAGCTCTAACCGCTAAAGCTACAGCTGTATAGGTTTTACCTGTACCTGCTGGACCTATAGCAAACATAATGTCGTTCTTAGAACAAGACGCAACCATCTTCTTTTGATTTTGCGTTCTCGCCTTAACTACTATTCCATTAGGTCCGAATACCAATGGTTCAGCGTCGTTACCTGTAGACGATACATGTACATGTTTAGGCTCGTTGTCTGGAGTAACACTTCCTAGAATAGACTTTAGCTCATCTTCCTTTAGTTGATTGTATTTCTCGTAATGTTGTAAAGCCATGTCCATCTTCTTGTGCAGAAGATCCAGCATCTCTTCATCACCAATCGCTTTTAATTCATTTCCTCGAGCAACTAAGCGTAATTTAGGAAATGCTTTTTTTAGTACATTCAGTTGCTCATTCTCTAATCCCCAAAACTCAGGCGGATTAATATTATCGAGTGTAATTACTAGTTCGTTCAATTGTTTATAAATGATTATTAAATAAATAAAATGGTTAATGCTAAAATAATTATTTTTGGACTAAACTTATACAACAGTTACTAACATATGCCAATAATAACCCTAACAACAGACTTAGGTATCAAGGATTTTTACCTTGCTGCGGTTAAGGGCTTCATATTAAGCAATTTGCCAGAAACTAAGATTGTAGATATTACCCATCAAATACCTTCCTTCCATATTTCTCAAGCAGCTTTCATCCTTGGCAATGCCTATCATTACTTTCCAGAAGGTACTGTACACTTGGTAAGTGTTGATAATTCATATCAAGCCGATGCCCGATTTGTAGCAGTAAAAGCAAATGGTCATTTTTTTATCGGTCCTGATAATGGAATTTTTTCATTATTTCTTCAAGAAAATGAAATAGAAAAAATTGTAAAAATAAATTTAAGAATCCTCGACGATTATAAGCACTTCCCTATTAAAGACATCTTGGTGAAATCTGCAGTTCATCTATCCAAAGGAGGTTCGATGGAATTCTTAGGTAGAAAAATTAACCACTTAAATATTCGAACAATAATTCAACCTGTAGTAAATCAAGATCAAATTCGTGGTAGTGTTATTTATGTCGATTCATTTAAAAATGCGATTACCAATATCACTCGCGAGCTGTTCGAAAAAGTTGTTGCAGGAAGAGAGTTTACCATTTTATTCAAACGTAGAGAAACTGTTGAACAAATTTCTACTCAATATTCTGATGTTCCTGAAGGTGAGAAACTATGTTTATTTGGAATTACAGGATACCTAGAAATAGCAATAAATAAAGGCGAAGCCGCAACATTATTAGGGTTACACAATGGTGAAGCTATTATAATAAATTTCAAATGATTACACGTATTGTAAAAATGACTTTTGAGTTTGATAAAGTTGAAACTTTCTTAAAAGTATTTAATACTTATGCCGATAAAATTAGAACTTACCCTGGCTGTATTCAAATGCAATTATTAAATGATATCAATAATCCTAATATCTATTACACCTATAGCCATTGGGAATCCGAAGAGGACCTAAATCACTATCGAAACTCTACACTGTTCAGAGAAATCTGGGCCAAAACTAAAGTAAATTTTAGTGCAAAAGCGGAAGCTGTTTCTTTAGAATTAGTCGGTTAGTTGATATGCTAATATGCTGATATGGTGATATGGTGATATGGTGATATGGTGATATGCTAATATGCTGATGTTCATCTAGAACTAGCATATTAGCATATTAGCATATCAGCATATCAACTAACTATTCAGAGGCTCTCTTCTGAAAAATCAAATAACCCATATTAAATAAGAAATACCACTTCTCTTTTGGGTCGTCGTAATAAGAAGTATTAATGCTAATAGGTCCAACCGGACTAGTATATACCACAGATGCCATTCCTGTTAGATACCTGTGTTTAAATGGTTTTTGTAATTCGGCTTTCTGACTAGTAGTATTTGCAATTTTTTGATAAGGTTGGAAATAATACAATTCTAATCGTCCTTGTAGTTTTTTATTGATAATATAAATATTTTTCAAACCCACTGCAGCAAATGAAATTGAACGATAATTCTCAAACAAAAATGTTCTACTATCAATTAATGGGTAATAGGTAGACGAATTAATAATGGTTGATCTATACGAACTGAATAAAGGTTGGTTAGACACTAGTAAATTATATTCTGTACCAATTTTATATTTAGAACTAACAGAATAATACCTTTCGTAATCGAAACAAATTTTAACCCATTCTCTTTCTGTTCTACTCACCGATAATATTGATTCGGTACCAGGTATGTATTTTTCTTGTCCATCAATAAATTGTAAGCTTATTCTTGCTTCATGTCCAGAACTAGAGAATTGTTTCTGATTTAGTGTGCTGCTTTCATATTCAAATGCATATTTAAACGCATTAAATATACCTCTATCTAATTGGTCACCATCTTTATATGCATTAGTCTGACTAAATAAATCTCTATTATTAAAACCTCCAATCTTTAACATCAATTTTCCATTGAACTTAGCTGGAGTACCTATGGTAAACATCAATCTCTTATCCGATTGATCTACGAAATTAATAGTGGGCTCTTGGATGAATAAATCTGAGCTCTTAAAATAATTCCAATGATTATAAACAAAATTAGCTGCTAAATAAACAGGACGTTTCCATGCAAAGTCTAAACGAGTCGACATTGCTGCAGATTCATAAAATCTACCTAAATAAAAATCTGTACTTACCGTTAAGAAATATGCATTTAAATAACTATAATCTAATCCAAAGTAAACTGTATTTATTGGTCGAGAGCTAATGTTTCCACCAAACTGTGCATTAACATTTCTTTCTGGCTTTACATCTAATTCAAAATCGTATAAACCTTTTGTAGTTGGGATAATACGTGGGAAAACCGTTCTGAAATTTGGGTCGGAAACCAACAGGTAATACCCCTGTTTTGCATTATATAAACTAATTCTATTATAATCTTGTTTAATTACATTTCTTATATAAACTTTCTGGCGGTTGTTAACACCTGTAAATCTTAGGGCATTAAAGATAATGGGTGTTTTTAAATCGTTAAATTTAGCACGCATTTCTTTGCGATCCTCTCTGGTTTGTTCTCTTTTAATTTTTTCCTTTATCTCTGGCATTTTACTCATTGCAGCTTCATAACCTAAGCGAATCTGTTGCTCTGGTGTTTTAAAATCGACTACACTTATTTCCGACACTTCTGGTTGAATATAAATACCATTAGCCATAATAAGTGTGCTATCAGATTTAGATAATAATAAATAGTTGAACAACTTATTAACCGCTTCTTCATCGTTCTTAAAAGGATATTCTTTAAAGGTTTTAGAAGAAACGTTCACACCAATAATAATGTCGGGATTAAATTCTCTCTGCATTACATCTACTGGGAAATTATTATATATCCCACCATCAAAAACATAACGACCATTAATTTTTATTGGGCGATAAACATACGGCACTGTCATGGTTGCCCGCAAAGCCTCTCCCAAACTTCCTGTTTTTACCGCTATTTGTTGTTGAGAGAATACATCAGATATCATACACCTGAAAGGAATCATCAAACTATCAAACTTCCAGTTTGAATTAATACTTGCTTGTGCGGTAAGCTCTAAGAGTGCGAAATTTAATGGGATATCATTTATAATATTCGATCTTAATCGTGCTTGAAATCCAGAGTCTATTCCTAAACCCAGGGCTATAATCTCTGCCGATAAAGATTTCTTATCATAATAATAAGTATAGTTAGTTTCAAAATTACCACTAGCCCATTCCTGAAAATCTTTACTCATAGCAATATACTCTAGCTCGGAAGCCGAATAACCTGCTGCATATAAACCTCCCACTAAGCCTCCCATTGAAGTGCCTGTAATGTAGTCGATTGGGATATTATTTTCTTCAAAAGCCTTTATAACACCAATATGGGCTAAACCCTTTGCTGCACCTCCACTCAATACTAAGCCAACCTTCTGAGCAAAAAGAGGTAGACCGCAGAAAATCAATAAAAAGGCTATGAGTACTGTTTTTTTCATGTAAAAATTTACTGCTACAAGATAAGAAATATCGTTTATAAAAACACTTTAGTATGCGATTGGTGTTATATTTGCATCGATGAAAACAAAAACTCCTTCGGAATCCGAAACTATCATGACAGAGTTGGTATTACCTAATGATACCAATACTCTACACAATTTAATGGGTGGACGTTTATTACACCTAATGGATATTGCAGCAGCTATTTCTGCTCAAAAACATTGTAACCGTATTGTGGTTACAGCCTCGGTTGATAATGTATCGTTTAAAGAACCAATAAAATTGGGTGATGTTGTTACCATTAAAGCAAATGTTACTCGTTCATTTAATTCTTCTATTGAAATTAGATTAGACGTTTGGGCTGAAAACATACCTTCTGCAACAAAATATAAGAGTAATGAAGCCTTCTATACCTTCGTTGCAGTCGACCAAACTGGTCGCCCGATACCAGTTCCAGTGGTCACACCAGAAACTGAAGAAGAGAAAAAATTATACGATGGTGCATTACGCAGACGTCAGTTACGTTTAGTATTGGCTGGGAAAATGAAACCCGACGATGCTACTGAATTAAAAGCACTTTTTGCATAATTAACCATTCAATGTCTAAATAAATGGAGATCGCTTTAAAAATATTTGAAAGAGATTTAAATGTTCTCATAAAGGAATTAGAATCATTTACTAACGAAGATGATGTTTGGAAAACCTTACCGGGTATATCTAACTCTGCTGGAAACTTAACCTTACACCTCAATGGCAATCTACAACACTTTATAGGCGCAACATTAGGAAATACTGGTTATGTACGCAATCGCGAAGCTGAGTTTTCGAGCAAAGGTATAGCAACTAAACAATTAATAAATGACACACAAGAAACTCTTGCTATCATTAAGAATATATTGCCAAAATTAACTGAAGAGCAACTAAGCGCCGATTTCCCGTTAAAGTTAAACGAGCAAGTATTTAGAACCGATTATTTTATCTATCATTTGATGGCACACTTGAGTTATCATTTAGGACAAATTAATTACCTAAGAAGATTACTTTAACCTCGTACATCTAATTTTACACTAATAGCCACTTTCCTCATCATCCATAAGCAGGCTAACATGGTTGCGATTACTAATAAACCCAACCAATTAAAGTTTAATAAGGTTTGATCTGGAGCTTGGCTTACAATAAGTCCTGCAATTAAGCTCGCAATACCGCCAGCTATTTGCTGTATTGAAGAATTTATGCCCATAAATGCTCCTCTATCTTGAGGCAATGGAACAGCCGTCATTAGAGCTGAACCTGATATCATTCTGGAAGTAATACCAATGAAAAGAATTGCATTGATAACTATTACCCAAACGATCGACATCGGAGTCATGTTTGTATAAAAAGCACACATAATGCACGAAAGAATAGTGCCAACGGTAAACATCTTAAACTTCCCCCAACTATCGGAAAGCTTTCCTATAATTGGTCCGAAGATCATCGTACATATTCCAGTAAATAAAAATATAAGTGGTAATTGAGCTTCTGTAATTCTAATATTATTTACTAAGAAAGCACTAGAAAAAGGCATCAACATAAAACCTCCTAAGGATAGTAAGGCTGTAGTGGAAAATCCGACAATATATTTTTTATTAGAAAGTGTATGCCATAAATGTTGGAAAGCATTTTTATCATGGTATAACCCGATGTGCTTATTTATAGGTTTCATCCATTTTAATATGGCTAAGAAAACTATTATCCCTAAACCAACAATAGCATAAAACGGTGCATGCCAATCGTACTTATGAGCTAAGTATAATCCAATGGGAATACCAGCAACCTGACTAACGGCAAAAGACATTTGTACATAACCCATTACCCTTCCACGTTTCTCTACAGGAAACAAATCGGTAATAATTGCAAATGAAATGGAAGAAATAACACCACCAAAAATGCCAGTTACAATACGAGCAATTAGTAATAATTCATATGTATTTGCAAGTGCACACATTAAAGTACCAAGTATAAAACCTGTATAAAAAAAGAGTAAAAGTTTTTTTCTATCGAACTTATCTGCAAAACCTGCAGTAAGTAAACCCGACGCTCCTGCACTTAATGCATAAGCCGATACCACTAAACCAAATTGTTTAGGACCGATGTTTAGTAATCTTAAAAGTTGAGCACCTAAAGGCGACAAAACCATAAAATCTAATACAACTGTAAAAACTGTTAGAGCAAGAATTACAATTACAAAAATGTGATAATTAGAGAAACGATCTTTATGATTGGTGTTCTCCGAAGAGGTATTTGTGTTGGTCATTATTAATCAGGTAATTCTTCACAGAAAATACCTATGTTGTTTATTTCGTTAATATAAAAGTCAATTTCAAATTCTTTGGATACAATGCGAAGCACATGATCGCAATCTTGAATATCAAGATTCCAGGTAAGTACATCATCAACTGTTTCTAAGAAATGTTTCAAACGATCGAATGCATCATGACTGACGATGTCTGTTTTAAATATAAAGATTCGATCAATATCATTAACCGTTGCCGGCTTAGTTGTATGGGTGGTTTGCATAAGACAGAAGATAAAAATCTAACGCTTAAAAGCGTGTGAATTCACGTTGCAAATGTAAGTTCTTTTTCGAGGAAACCATATCTAAAACAAAATAGTTACAGTATTTTTTCTAGAATTATAAAATATAAACAACTGATTGTCTAAGCATTAAAAAAATATTAATTTTTTATTTGGTAGAAATGATGCTTTTTGTACTTTTGCGGCGGAGAGTTGGCAGAGTGGTCGATTGCGGCAGTCTTGAAAACTGTTGACTGTAACAGGTCCGGGGGTTCGAATCCCTCACTCTCCGCAAAACAAAATGCCGCCCGCAAGGGACGGCATTTTTTGTTTTAGGACGTTTTGAATTTATTCACATAAGTTCTAAAACAAAAAATGACGGAAAGCGAAGCGTCGGCATTTTGCTTTGAAGCCTCCCCCAAAGGGAACAGCGAAGCTAATCCCTCACTCTCCGCCAGTGAATTAAAAACCCAGCATAAGCTGGGTTTTTTTGTTTTTAATGAAACAAAATGTTATCCTATCTCAATACTTTCTAAAATACACCAGTTACCATTCACTAGTCACCAATTACTAAGCAACCGAAACTCCCAAAAGCGTTCCTATTCCAAAAGTCACTGCTGCTGCTGCAAGTCCAAATATTACTTGCCTAAAACCAGAATACCATACATTTTTTCCTGTAAATAATGTAATAGCTGCTCCTATTATAAATAAACCTAATGTACTTGAGGCCACACTTAAGTAAATTGCTTTTTTACCAATCATAAATATGAATGGGTATAAAGGAATAATGGCGCCAATGGCAAATAGTATAAAAGAGTAAATGGCTGCTTCCATTGCGGAGCCTTGTAAATCTTCAGCATTAATACCTAATTCCTCTTTAACTAAAACTTCATGAGCTACTGTTTTATCTTTCATTATTTCTTCTGCCATTTCATTCGCCTGTTGCTCAGGAATCCCTTTAGAAACATATATTAAAGCAATTTCTCTTTTTTCTCCTTCTGGATTATTTTCCAACTCTTCCATTTCCAACTCCATCTGATTTTCGTAGAGTTCTTGAGAGCTTTTTACAGATATCCACTCTCCTAGCGACATTGATAATGCTCCAGCCAAGAGCCCTGCAGTACCTGCTAATAGTACTCCTTGATTTCCTGCTGTTGCTCCTGCCACACCCATAACTAAACTGAAATTAGAAACTAGTCCATCGTTCCCTCCCAATACCGCTGCACGTATGGCATTGCCTCCAACCGAACGATGTCGGCTTTCAAATTTTGATAAATGCTTCCCACTCACATTATCTTCTTTTTCTAATATCGACCTAAGGATTTTTACGTGATTTGTTTCTCCTCCTGTGATTTCCATTTTGTTTTTCTTTTTAGCATTGAGCACTTGATACGATAGCGTTTTCTCCGTATCCATTAATACGCCCAATACATAATCGTATCCAAACAATCTACCAATGGTATTTAGTGTAGTAGCCCTCCAAGAGGGTTTGAAGATTTTTTCTATAGGAAGCCCCGCTTTCTTAGCAAATGCTTCAGCGTGACCTCTCTCAATGTCGCTCATTTGCCTGTAAACATTTGCAATGGTAGCATCAGGTTCATTATCAGCTAATTTTGAATATAAATACGAGGCGTCAATTTCTGTTTGTATTCCCGACATAATTTTGAGATTTATGGGTTAAGTATAAGCATGGGTTGCGTAGTACGTAAATTTACCTAATATTGTAGTATGAACCAAATAGATCCTCGTCTGCAAGCATTTGAACGCTTACTCAATATCATGGACGACCTACGAGCAAAATGCCCATGGGATATGAAACAAACCATGGAAAGTTTAAGACACTTAACCATAGAAGAGGTTTATGAACTCTCCGATTCTATTCTTGATAACGATATACAAGAAGTAAAGAAAGAACTTGGCGACATTATGTTGCATTTGGTATTCTATTCGAAGATTGCTTCGGAAACTAAGGCTTTCGACATTACTGATGTATTAAATAGCATTTCAGAAAAGCTGATTTCTCGTCACCCTCATATTTATGGTGATGTAGTTGTAAACAATGAAGAAGATGTGAAAAGAAATTGGGAACAACTCAAACTAAAAGAAGGAAATAAATCGGTTTTAGAAGGAGTACCTGTATCACTTCCTGCACTGGTAAAAGCATCAAGAATACAAGAAAAAGCTAGAGGTGTGGGGTTCGACTGGGAGAAAAAGGAACAGGTATGGGAAAAGGTTGAAGAAGAAATGCAAGAATTTAAGGCTCACTTCAATGCCTCTACTACAGAAATTATCGACAAAGAAAATGCTGAAAAAGAATTTGGAGATTTATTATTTTCGCTGATTAACTATGCACGGTTTATAGATATTAACCCTGAAAATGCATTAGAGAAAACAAATAAAAAATTTATAAAACGCTTTCAATACCTAGAGTCTAAAGCTAAAGAACAAGGGAAAGCATTAAAAGATATGAGTCTATCGGAAATGGATATTTTCTGGGAGGAGGCAAAAAAATTATAACATGAAAAGAATACTAATTTTATTAAGCATTGGAATTTTCACCACAGCTTGTAATACTGAGAAGGAGTTAAATCAACAAATGACTGGCCATTGGGTTAATGAAGAGTTCTATAATCACATCTCCTCTAAAAAGAACTTAATTGAGTATAATGGCGATAAGTTTGAATTAATAATACCTGCCGACGATACCAATTACACACTAATAAATCTTAATGGTAGAGCAAAATCTGGTGCTATAGAGTTATTTGCAAAGAATCATTTGGTGATAAAGAACTATTTCGGAAATTATCAGAATGCAGACATCAAATTAAATAATAACCAGCTTGAATTTATAAATTCTAGTATTTCGGAAGTAGTGAAGTATGTAAAGGTAGATGCATCTGAATTAGATAGTAATGCTGTAGAAACTTATGTTTCATATATCATGCCTTTTATAAATAAAAATTATATAGCAGGAACCTATCAATTAGATAGCCTAAAAATTGCATTCACAGAAGGTGGTAAAATCAGTGGATTATCAGAACTCGTTAATTACTCTTTGTGTTTATCTAAGGATTGTAGAAACAACAATCGTTACAACACTATTTTCCTAGCGAACAAAAAAAATGAAGGTTACTATTACGAATACGAACAAAAGAACGATTCTTTATACATTTTTGAAATAGATAAAGCAAGGTTCGACCACGGTTTATCTGCTGGAAATCTTGGTGTAAAGTATGCTATGAAAAAGATTAACTAAAGCGAATCGCTTTTAATGGACTAATTCTAGTAATTAAGAAGGAAGCCATAAAAACAAAAATCATACATACTATATATGTCCCAATGTTGATGTAAATAAAATCCGAAAGGTTTAAATCTACTGGCACATACGACATAAAATAAGAACGCTGGTCTAATTTTATAAGATGAGTTTGTTGCTGTACAAGCGCCAAAGTAATAGTGAACACATTACCAATAATAAGTCCAATGGCAATTAAATAACTCGCATTATAGTAAAATATTTTTCTAATAGCAGTATTACCAGCACCAAGTGTTTTTAATATTCCAATAAATGATGTTCTCTCTAATATCAATATTAGCAATGCTGAAATCATATTTATACCAGCTACAAGTAGCATTAATATAATGATTACTTTAGCATTAACATTTAATAATTCTACCCAATCATATAAGTTAGGATATAACTCTTTATTGCTAATGGCCTTTTGATCTAGGGGAAGCAAATCGTTTAACTGATCAACTATTAATTCAGTATCTGTATTAGTTTTAAGTGAAATTTGGTATGCCCCTGTTTGATTTTCCGACCAATCGTTTACCGAACGGATTAGTCCTAAATCAGAAATAATGGTATTCCTATCCAGTTCTTCTATCCCAGTTTCATATATCCCGACAACCTTAAGTTTCCTGATTTTTATTTGTTGATCTGCAAAATAAAAAAATGCCGACTGATTGATTTTAATATTGAATTTATCACTAAGAATCTTGCTAATTAAAATCTCGTTTTTATCATTCAACCTCTTCCCGGAAATTATACTCTGAATAATAAATTGATATGAGTTGATGTCTGAAACTCCTTTTAAAATAACAGGTTCTGCCCTATTATTGATTTTCAGCAAGGCAATTTTTGTGGCGTAGGAGAAATAATTTTCAACACCATTTATTCCTCTAATTTTTTGCTCTATTGTAGCGTCTCTTTGAATAAAGTAATTTTTTTCAAAGGAATTGGGTTGATAGGCATTAATTTGAACTTCACCAGAAAAACCATTTAATTTTTCTTTGATTGTTGATTTAAAACCTCTGATAATGCCAATACTCATTAACATTACCAATACACCTAAACTAATTCCAGCAATAGCTATTCTTACAATCAGCTTAGAAAAACTCCGTTTCGATTGTAGTGTAATACGTTTAGCTATGGTATAAGTATAATTCAATGAAATATGTTTATATCGAATGCTTTGATTATTTTTGGTTTAAATATAAGCAAACGAATGCAAAAAAAGAGTTTAACGATAATTAGTCTATTATTTTTCTGCTGCACAACCCTATTCACATTTGCACAAGGAAGAAAAGCAAGTGCTGTTATTCCAGCAGCACACCTAAGCTATAAGTACATTAAACTGTTAAAAGACAAACGAGTAGGCATGGTTGTTAACCAAACCTCAACCATTGGGAATACTCATTTAGTCGACAGTCTATTGCATATTGGTATTGATGTAAAAAAAATATTCTGCCCTGAGCATGGCTTTCGTGGGAACTTAGATGCAGGCGAGGATGTGAACTCGAGCATAGATTCGGCAACAAAGCTACCTCTAATCTCCATATACGGTAATAACAAAAAGCCTAGTGTAAAAGATTTAGAAGGGATAGACATTATGGTTTTTGATATACAAGATGTTGGTGTACGTTTTTATACATATATATCTACACTCCATTATGTGATGGAAGCATGTGCAGAAAATAACATCCCGCTATTAATTCTCGATAGACCAAATCCAAATGGAGATTATATTGATGGGCCTGTAATGAGAAAAGAATTCAGCTCATTTGTAGGCATGCATCCTGTGCCTATTGTACATGGAATGACCATGGCCGAATATGCACGCATGATTAATGGTGAAGGTTGGCTGGCAAATTCTATTAAATGCAAATTACATATCGTAAGAAATGCCGAATACAATCACAATAAAAACTACACATTACCCATAAAACCCTCACCAAATATTGTTGATCAAGAGGCTATTCGCCTATATCCTTCTGTTTGCTTATTCGAAGGCACTGTAATTAGTGTAGGTAGAGGCACCTATGCACCTTTTAAAATTATTGGTCACCCTAGTTTAGAAAGCAAGTACTCATTCACATTTACACCTGAATCCATAATTGGCATGAGCAAAGAGCCTCCATATAAAAACCAAATATGTTATGGTATTGATATTCCCACTTATTTAAACGATAGTGTTTTTGATGTAAAAGAACTAAAATTAGTATGGCTCATCGATTTTTATAATGCCTATGAAAACAAAGAGAAATTCTTTAACTCGTATTTCGAAAAATTAGTTGGAAATAGCGAGCTTAGGAAACAAATTATGGAAGGAAAAACCGAAGCCCAAATAAAAGAAACTTGGCAAGAAGATTTGCTCAAGTACAAAGAAATGAGAAGAAAATATTTATTGTATAGATGAGGATAGTATTCATGGGGACGCCCGATTTTGCGGTGGCTTCTTTAGATAGGTTAGTTAGTAACCACAAAAATATTGTGGCGGTGGTAACGAGTGCAGATAAGCCTGCTGGTCGCGGACAGAAAATATCAGAATCGGCAGTGAAAAAATATGCAGTAGAAAAAGGCCTGAAGGTATTACAACCCGAGAAATTAAAATCGCCCGAATTTATTAACGAGTTAAGAGCATTAAATGCTGATTTGTTTATTGTAGTGGCATTCCGAATGCTACCAGAAATAGTTTGGACTATGCCAGCTAAAGGTACATTTAACTTACATGCCTCACTCCTTCCTCAATACAGAGGAGCTGCTCCCATCAATTGGGCCATCATTAATGGAGAAAAAGAATCGGGAGTAACTACATTTTTTCTTAAACACGAAATCGATACTGGTGCAATTATCCACCAAGTGAAAACACCAATACACGCTAATATGTCGGCAGGAGAATTGCACGATGTGCTTATGCGCATTGGTGCCGATTTAGTTTTGAAAACAGTCGAAGATATTGAGTTGAACAAAGTAAATCCTATATCTCAAGAGGAAGCTATGAAAGCAAATGGGATAACGGAATCTGAACTAAAGCATGCTCCAAAAATATTTAAACCTGATATGGAGATTAAATGGAATGATACTGCAAAAAATATTTATCATCATATCAAAGGATTAAGTCCATACCCTACAGCGTTTACAAAATTCAACGACTTGGTAATGAAAATATATGATGCCGAGATTAGCGACAAGCTAGATATGGCATCAGGTCAATACCTCAGCGATCATAAGAGTTACCTGAAGTTTCAGTGTGCCGACTACTCAATTTCTATAAAAGAACTTCAACTCGAAGGCAAAAAGAAAATGGGGATTGAAGAGTTTTTAAGAGGTTATAAGTTTTGAGTTGAACTTTTTCTGTGTCTCTGTGCCTCTGTGTTAAAGAAAAACCTAATCACAGAGACACAGGGGCAAATCCACATCAATGGTCAATATCGTTGCAGCGATTTAAAACTTATTCAGTTCAACCAATAGCTCTTTACTCAATTTACTGAAATACCTTTTATTTCCAATACCTACAACAGATTGTATGCCCTTGATGGTATTCGTTAAGAAAATTTCATCTGAGTGCTGCAGTAATTCTACTGGTAATTTTGATTCAATAAGTGTTATTTTTTTCTTTTTTAATAATTCTATAATCACTTTTCTCATCACACCATCTATACAGCCTTCGGCAATGGATGGAGTATAAACTTTATTTTCTTTTACCAGAAATACATTTGAGGAAATGCTTTCTACGATATTGTTTTGTGAATTCAATAGTATGCATTCATCTAATTGATTTTCTTTTCTAAATACACCTGCAAGTACATAAGGCAGAGCATTAATTGTTTTTAAAGATGATATTGCACTGAAATCTTTTTTTAATTCCTGATATACATCAATAATTAAACCTCTTTCTGCGGTATATTTAGATTCTTCTAATCCATTTATTTCAATAACATATTGAAAAGTATTCCTTTCGGGAGTATACCAACCACCATCGTCTCTAAATACACTAAAACGAACGCGAGCATTTTTATAAATTTTATTTGCTCTGGCTAATGAAAATATTTCTGATGCAATAAAATCGGAGTCGAAAGCCTTATGATAATTTAGTTTCAGTGCATTCATTCCTTTAAATAATCGTTCCATGTGATATTTAAAGTACATAATATTACCTTCAATCATTCGCATAGTTTCGAACACCCCATCGCCATAACGAAATGCACGATTAGAAGTTCCAAACACCTTTGCATCTGGAGTATAGAGTTGGCCATTATAATTAAAAAAGCCTGATGAGATCATGAATTAAAAAATGAAAATTGATAACGAAAATACTATTACTTATTTAGACTTGAAAAATATGCTGACCATTTTTCAATCAACATTTTCATATCATCAGGATAATCAGCTTCATAATTTACAAACTCTTTAGTATGGGGGTGAATAAATCCTATACTTTGGGCATGTAAAGCTTGACGAGGACATACAGCGAAACAATTTTCTACAAAACTTTTATACTGACCTGTAGCATTACCTTTTAAGATTCTATCACCACCATAAGTTTCGTCGGAAAACAAAGGATGACCAATATGTTGCATATGAGCTCTAATTTGATGAGTTCTTCCTGTTTCCAATTGACACTCAATGAGCGTAACGAAATGAAAGCGTTCAATCACTCGATAATGAGTTACCGACCACTTCCCTTTTTCCTCATCATCGAAAATGTCCATTACTTTTCTGTCTTTTAAACTTCTTCCTATATATCCAGATACGGTACCATCCTTCTCGATATCACCCCAAACAAGTGCTCTATATTTACGCGATATGGAGTGATCGAAAAACTGTTTCGCCAAAAAAGTCATCGAAAATTCATCTTTACTTATCACCAACAGACCAGAAGTGTCTTTATCAATACGATGTACTAAACCAGGGCGAGCAACATTTCCTTGCAGATTGGGTAAATGTTGAAAATGGAACGCAAGTGCATGTACTAAAGTTCCAGTGTAATTATTATACCCAGGATGCACAACCATACCCGCAGGTTTATTTATAATAACCACATAATCATCTTCGTGAACAATATTGAGAGGAATGTCTTCAGGGTAAATTTCAGTATCTCGAGGAGGATGAGGAAGTACGATGGAAATTACATCAGCAGGTTTAATTTTGTAACTATTCTTTACAGCGCTGCCATTTACCAGAATATTACCCGCATCAGCTGCATTTTGTATTCTATTCCTAGATACATTTAACAACCTATTCATTAAAAATTTGTCGATACGCAATAGCGATTGCCCTTTATCTACTACAATCCTATGATGTTCGTATAAATCTTGTTCCTCTATTTCAATCTGATCGGGAGTACTCGTCATGAAGCAAATATAACTATTTCTAAAAATCCGTACCTTTGCCTTTGCAAATCCCTCTATCGCCTTTTGAAATACAGAGGAGGAAAGTCCGGGCAACACAGAGCATCCTGCTTCCTAACGGGAAGATTCCAATTCGTTGGAAATAGAAAGTGCCACAGAGAATATACCGCCTGTAGCAATACAGGTAAGGGTGAAAATGTGAGGTAAGAGCTCACAGCTTTATGCAGTGATGTATATCGCGGTAAACCTCAGGAGTTGAAAGACCAAATAGGTCCCGAACATGAAGCTGCTCGTTTCATAACTTCGGTTTATTCGGGATGGGTAGGTTGATGGAGATTAGGAGCGATTCTAATCCTAGATAAATGATAGATAGGTAATTATTCTTTAGTTACCGATACAGAACCCGGCTTATGGATTTGCATTTTTTTTAAACAATAACTTAAACCCACTCGAAAGATTGGGTTTTTTTATTATTATTACGATACGTAATTAACACTATGCCTAGAATATTAATAATTGATGATGAAAAAAGTATTCGCAGCACTTTGCGCGAAATACTAGAGTATGAGAAATATGAGATTGTAGAGGCTAGCGATGGCGCTGAAGGACTACAAATCATAAAAAAAGAAGATTTCGATTTAGTGATGTGCGATATAAAAATGCCCAAAATGGATGGTATGGAAGTGCTTACAGCAGCCGCTGAAGTGAAACCAGACCTTCCTTTTATCATGATTTCTGGTCATGGTAGCATAGATGCCGCCGTAGAAGCTACCAAAAAAGGAGCCTACGATTTTTTACAAAAACCGCCTGATTTAAATCGCTTACTCATTACGGTTCGCAACGCCTTAGAGAAAAAAGAATTAGTAACCGAAACCAAAATATTAAAACGTAAGGTTTCTAAAACTAGAGATATCATAGGACAATCCTCTCCTATTATCAGAATTAAAGATACTATTGAGAAGGTTGCTCCAACTGAAGCAAGAGTGCTCATTACTGGTGAAAATGGAAGTGGTAAGGAACTAGTTGCTCGTTGGATTCACGAAAAGAGCAATCGCGCTAACGGGCCTTTAATTGAAGTAAACTGCGCAGCTATCCCTTCAGAATTAATTGAATCGGAACTATTTGGTCACGAAAAAGGTTCTTTTACTTCGGCCATTAAACAACGTATCGGAAAATTCGAACAAGCTAATGGAGGTACATTATTTTTGGATGAGATTGGCGACATGAGCATGTCGGCTCAGTCGAAAGTATTAAGAGCACTACAAGAAAATAAAATCACACGTGTTGGAGGTGAAAAAGAAATTCCTGTTGATGTAAGAATTATTGCTGCAACCAATAAAGATTTATTCAAAGAAATTGAATTGAATAATTTCCGTATGGACTTATACCATCGTTTAAGTGTGATTATTATTCATGTACCTACCCTAAACGAACGAACCGACGATATTCCAGAAATTGCACAAACTTTCTTAGAAGAAATTTGCAACGACTATGGTGTTCCTCTGAAAAAATTTAGTGCAGCTGCAATGAAAGCCCTGCAAGCAAACCATTGGACAGGGAATATTCGCGAATTGCATAACATGGTTGAACGCTTAATTATATTGAGTGATAAAGAAATTACCGAACAAGATGTGTTACTGAATTCAGGTGCTAATCGTAAAAATATGGGATTAGACATGGGCTCCATTTCTAGCAGCAATAACTACGATCAATACAAAAACTACCAAGAGTTTAAAGATGAAGTAGAACGTGATTACATTCTATTCAAACTAGAAAAAAACAATTGGAATGTAACCAAAACTGCCGAAGAAATGGATATTCAACGCAGTCATTTGTACAATAAGATTGAGAAGTATGGACTGAAAAGATAGTGATAATGTGATAATGTGTTAATGGGTTAATATGTTAATTAACCCATTAACACATTATCACATTAACTCATTCAATAAAGGTCTTTCACGGAACCGAAACCAATAACATCTTTCATAATTACACTTTCGGAGAGTTCGGTAGCGCGTAGTAATTTAATATCGCCGTACTTATTTTTTATTTCGTACACCGTTTTGCGGAGTGTATCTTTTCTAACAGTATCCTCAAATAAATTAGGGTGTACTTCTTCTTTTTTTAAAAAATTAGTGATGGTCACCCCTATACTGCGTATTTCGGTATTAAATACAGGTTTTGTTCTGTTCTTTATTTCAAACTGACGAACACGTTCTTTTATTAAATTCATCAGTACAATACCATCTTGTATAGGTTGCCCTACCGAAAAGAAATCATCCCAACGTCCGTGTTCTCCATATCTTATCGAAAAACCTATGGTTCTTGTATATACGGCATGTTTAACCATGCGTTGTTCTAAACGCATACACAATGTCTGAAATACTTGCTCTATACTTTCTACGGAACTTCGTTGTTCTTTTGATATTTGTCGTTGCGCCTGCATGCTTTTGTAGGCATGACTATTAATATCAAGTTCGCGGAAATTTAAGCGATAATGCCAATAATAACCCTCTACGCTTTTAAATATTTCGCGTAATATTTGTGGTGAAGTATGACGCATTTTGAGTGGAGTTTGTATACCAGCTTGCTCTAAGCGACGAGCATGATTTTTGGCAATACCAGGCAAATCTTGTAAACTCAATTTCGATAATACTTCATCTATATTATCTGGAGTGATAATAGAAAGTCCATCGGGCTTTTGAAGATTGGACGCTAGTTTGGCTAAAAAAGTATTGGGCGCTATCCCTATAGAACAGGTTAACCAATCGCCTACTTCCGATTTAATATCAGCTTTAATACGCAAAGCAACCTGTATAGGATCTCTATACATCAATTTATACTTGCTCAAATTCACTATAGCTTCGTCGATGCTCTTCGGAATAACATCCTCAGCATATTTACGCAACACATTCATAATTTTTACATGATATTCGCGATAGCGGCTAGGATTCGTTTCTACTGGCACTAAATCAGGGCAAATAAGCATTGCATCATTCAATCGCATTCCTGTTTTTACCCCACGACGCTTGGCTTCTACTGAGGCCGCAATAATACAACCGTATTTACCTGTATACACACATACTCCTACAGGTCTTTTTCTTAAGTAATAATTTACTTGTTGCTCACATGTCGCAAAAAAGCTATTCATGTCCACAAATAAAACCCTCGGCTCTAGCTGTTCTTGTAAATGATTCTGATTCATATCTCAAAAATGCTAAAAATTTTAGCAAAAACAAAATGGTTTAATATGCTAATCTGCTGGTGTGCTAATGTGCTAAGTCATCATACTAGCATGTTAGCATATTAGCATATTAACATACTAATCCCTATCTTTGCGCGGAATGAAAAATATTAGGAATTTCTGCATTATAGCGCATATTGACCACGGAAAGAGCACATTAGCCGACCGTTTATTAGAATATACCAACACCATTACCAAGAGAGAAGCTCAGGCTCAATTACTCGACGACATGGACTTAGAACGTGAGCGTGGAATCACGATTAAAAGTCATGCGATACAAATGAACTATGAGTTAAATGGAGAAAAATATGTATTCAACCTAATCGACACTCCTGGTCACGTCGATTTTTCTTACGAAGTATCGCGTTCTATTGCAGCTTGTGAAGGTGCTTTATTAATTGTAGATGCTTCTCAAGGAATACAGGCTCAAACGATTTCGAACTTATATCTTGCCTTAGAGCACGATTTACATATTATTCCAATTTTAAACAAGATGGATTTACCAGGTGCAATGCCAGAAGAGGTAAAAGATCAAATTGTAGATTTAATTGGATGTAAAAGAGAAGACATTATACCTGCTTCAGGTAAAACAGGTTTGGGTGTAGATAAAATTCTAGAAGCTATTGTAGATAGAGTTCCTGCTCCAGTGGGCGATAACGATGCTCCATTGCAAGCCTTAATTTTCGATTCTGTATTTAATTCATTCAGAGGAATTATTGCTTATTTCAAAGTAGTAAACGGTGAGATAAAAAAGGGAGACAGAGTAAAGTTTGTGGCTACAGGTTCCGAATACAATGCGGATGAAGTAGGTGTATTACGATTAAATCAAGAACCAAGAGCAAGTATAAAAACTGGGGATGTAGGATATATTATCTCAGGTATTAAAGAAGCCCGAGAAGTAAAAGTAGGTGATACCATTACACATACCGCTCGTCCGGGTGCAGCCATACAAGGTTTTGAAGATGTGAAGCCCATGGTATTCGCTGGAATTTATCCAGTAGATACCGAAGATTTCGAAGAACTTAGAGAATCGATGTTCAAATTACAATTGAATGATGCTTCTTTGGTATTCGAGCCAGAATCGTCGGCCGCATTAGGTTTTGGTTTCCGTTGTGGATTCTTAGGAATGCTACACATGGAAATTATTCAAGAGCGTTTGGAGCGTGAGTTTAACATGACGGTAATTACTACCGTACCAAACGTATCGTACAAAGCCTTTACCACCAAAGGAGAAGAAATTGCAGTAAACAACCCATCTGATTTACCAGATCCAAGTCGTATCGACTTTGTAGAAGAACCATACATCAAAGCAAATATTATTACCAAATCAGAATTTGTGGGTCCAGTAATGTCACTTTGTATCAATAAAAGAGGCGTTATTGTTAATCAATCATACTTAACTTCCGATCGTGTGGAGTTGGTGTTTGAGATGCCAATGGGAGAAATTGTATTCGATTTTTATGATCGTTTAAAAACAATATCTAAAGGTTATGCTTCTTTCGATTATCATCAAATTGGCTATCGTCAATCTGATCTAGTAAAGATGGATATCCGTTTAAATTCGGAACCAGTAGATGCGTTATCGTCGTTAATACATAGAAGTAATTCTTATACTTTCGGGAAAAAAATCTGCGAAAAATTAAAAGAATTATTACCTCGTCAACAATTCGAAATTGTTATACAAGCTTCTATTGGAGCGAAAATTATAGCTAGAGAAACCGTTAAAGCTTTACGTAAAGATGTTACCGCAAAATGTTATGGTGGTGATATTTCTCGTAAACGTAAATTATTAGAAAAACAAAAAGAAGGTAAGAAAAGAATGCGCCAAGTAGGAAGCGTTGAGATTCCCCAATCAGCATTCATGGCCGTGTTGAAATTGGATTAATTGGGTAATGAGTAGTGGGTAATGAGTTAAAACAAAATTACTCACTACTCACTACTCACTACTCACTACTCATAAGAAAATGGAACTACTCGACGGAAAAAAAATTGCTGCAGAAATTAAGATTGAAATTGCTAATGAAGTAGCAGAAATGATAGCTTCGGGACACCGAGCGCCGCATTTAGTAGCTATACTTGTTGGTGATGATGGTGCAAGTGAAACCTATGTAAACAGTAAGGCTAAAAACTGTGCCGAAGTTGGTTTTAATTCAACTGTACTCCGTTTTCCTAATGATATTACCGAACAATTTCTTCTCGATAAAATTATCGAAATAAATAACGACCCTGGTATCGATGGCTTAATTGTACAGTTACCACTCCCCGACCATATATCGGTTACTAAAGTGGTTGAAACCATAGACCATAAAAAAGATGTAGATGGCTTCCACCCTATCAACATTGGTCGTATGAACAAAAATTTACCCTGCTATATTTCTGCAACACCAAATGGAATTATGATGTTGCTAGAACGCTATCAAATTGAAACTTCTGGTAAGCATTGTGTCGTAGTCGGAAGAAGTAATATCGTAGGTTCTCCTATGAGTATTCTGATGGCACTAAACTCTGAGCCTGGTAATGCAACGGTAACTATTTGCCACAGTAAAACTCCCGACATTAGTAAATTCACCAAAGAAGCTGATATATTAATTGTAGCTATTGGTAAGAAAAACTTCTTAACAGCAGATATGATTAAAGAAGGTGCTGTTGTAATCGACGTGGGGATGAATAGAGAATTATCAAATAAAACAAAATCTGGATATAAACTTTATGGAGACGTAGATTTCGAAAACGTTTCTAAAAAAGCATCTTGGATTACCCCTGTACCAGGTGGTGTAGGCTTAATGACTATTGTGTCTTTACTGAAGAACACATTAGCAGCAGCCAAGAAAACATATTATAATTAATTTTGAATTGTGAGTTGTAAATTGTGAATTATATAAAACTCACAATTCATAATTCACAATTCACAATTCACAACTCAAGAAAAATGAACAAAGTACCTGAAGACGGCTCCCTTTTACCTTTAATGGAAGAATTCTATACCATCCAAGGTGAAGGATTTCATTCGGGGAAAGCTGCTTATTTTATTAGACTCGGAGGTTGTGATGTGGGCTGTCATTGGTGTGATGTAAAAGAATCATGGGATGCAGAATTACATCCACTTACTTCGGTAGAAACTATTGTTGCTAATGCTTCAAAATATCCCTCAAAAACTGTCGTTGTTACTGGAGGTGAACCTTTACTATATAATTTAGATTTACTAACAAGTAAGTTGCAGGAAAAAGGAATTAAAACTTTTATAGAAACTTCTGGTGCTTATCCTATATCGGGTAAATGGGATTGGATATGTTTATCGCCTAAAAAATTTAAAGGACCGGTTTCTAGTATCACACCCCAAGCTGGAGAATTAAAAGTTATTGTATTTAACAAATCTGATTTCGAATGGGCAGAAGAACATGCTAAATTAGTTTCTTCCGAATGCAAATTATACTTACAACCAGAGTGGAGTAAAGCGGAATTAATTACACCTTTAATAATTGAGTATGTAAAGAATAACCCCCGTTGGGAAGTTTCTTTGCAAACTCATAAATACATGAATATACCTTAAGCTGGTAACTGGTGACTGGTGACTGGTGACTGGTGGCTGGTAAAAACATTTATATGAAAAAAATTATTATTTTATTTTCGATTTTCTTTATACCATTTTTATCAAATGCTCAGGAGAAATTGAGTACAGATAATGCTCGTGCGATATCTGCATACAACAGATCGAACCTTTCTATTGGGCAGAAATATTACAACACCGCAATTAGAGATTTGCAAGAAGCCTTAAGGCATGATCCCAATTTTATTGAAGCAATATACCGACTTGCAGACGTGTACAAAAAAACAGCAGAGTACAGAAACTCTTTACATCAATACCAAAGAGTTGAGTCGGCTAACCCAACAATCACAAAACACCTACCCTACGAAATAGCTGAGTGTTACTTCAATTTACATGTTTACGATTCTGCACTGGTGTATTTCACAGCTTATGAACAAACACCCGACTTATCAGAAAACAGAAGAAAAGTATTAAACAAATACTTAGAAAATACACGCTTTAGTGTGGAAGCTATAAAAATTAAAATCCCATACAACCCAATAAACTTGGGACAAAATATTAATACTGCTAATCAAGAATATCTACCTACTGTTACTGCCGACGATAGTACTATCATTTTTACACGTAGAACAAATCAAGAAGATTTTTACATCAGCACAAAAAACAACGACGATACTTGGTATAGAGCAGATCCATTAAGCAAAGTAATAAATACAACTGGTAACGAAGGAGCTCAATGTATTTCTCCTGATGGTCAATACCTTTATTTTGCTGGTTGTGGACGTGAAGATGGTTTAGGGAAATGCGACATTTATTATTCTAAATTAGTTGGGAACGAATGGAGTAAACCAAAAAACATTGGCGCTCCTATCAATTCACCCTATTGGGAATCACAACCATCCTTATCAGCAGATGGTAAGAGTTTATATTTTGTAAGCGACAAAAAAGGTGGTTATGGAGGATATGATATATATGTTTCAAGATATTTAGGAAATGAGAAATGGTCGAACCCAATTAATTTAGGACCTAATATCAACACCTATGGTTCTGAAATATCACCATTTATACATCCAGATAATCAAACCTTATATTTTTCTTCTGATGGCTGGCCAGGTTTCGGACAGAATGATATTTTCTATGCGAAGAAACAAAGCAAAGGCTTTTTCGACAAACCCAAAAACATTGGATACCCTATTAATACTTCTCAAGAAGAAAGTAGTTTGTTTATTTCTAATGATGGTAAAAAAGCATATTTCGCTTCAAATAGTTTAAAGGGATTTGGTGGCCTAGACTTATATTCATTTGAATTATATGAAGAAGCAAGACCTAATTTAGTTACCTATGTAAAGGGAAATGTTTATGATAAAACTACCTTACAAAAATTAGGGGCAACAGTTGAAATTATTGATATTGCTACAGGAGATACAGTAGCGCAAACAAATTCAAACGGAGCCACTGGTTTATTTTTAGCAAGTTTGCCAGCTGGAAAAACCTATGCCTTTAATGTGTATAGAGAAGGTTATTTATTTTATTCCGATCAATTTGTTTTACAGAATAAAAAAACAATTGAAGCTTATAAATTACAAATTCCACTATCTCCAATAATGGTTGGGGAAAAAGTATCGTTACGAAACGTATTTTACGAAACCAATAGCTTTAAACTGAAAAACGAATCTAAATACGAGCTCGTAAAATTGAATGAATTCTTAAAAGGTAATCCTAATGTACGTATAGAGATTTCAGGACATACAGACAATGTCGGTGCCGATGCTACAAATCAAACCCTATCTACCAACAGAGCAAAAGCAGTATACGATTATATGATTAAGCTCGGTGTAGATCCTAGTCGGTTGGTGTATAAAGGCTATGGAAAAACACAGCCTCTTGAATCGAATACTACCGAAGCTGGAAAAGCAAAAAACAGAAGAACAGATGTGAAAATTATTCAATAAAAGCTATTAAGAATTTATTTCTTATAAGGTCTATTATCAATGAACATTTCACCTTCTCCTCTTATGGCAACACGATAGCCTTCTGTTGTACGCAACTCACTTTGTCTATCGATATATATACTAGAACTTGGATGCTGTAAAATAATATTCGAATACGGATTGACACTTAATACCGCATGATCATCACACCAAATCTTTGCATCAGAACGAACAATGAGACGAGCTCCCGAATCGAGCTGAAGATGACTTCCTTTGATAATATGTAATACCGCACTATCAGAAACTTCTATAGTACCTTTATTCCTTATCGTTAATTTGGTGGCATTATTAATTAATAAAGTGGAATGCTTATCTAATTTCAGAAATGCGCCTTCATCTACAATGAATTCAATCTGTTTCGACTGTTCGGAAATTGGATACTCATTGAGCTTCTGGTCTCTGGTAAACTCTACCAAAACATTCGGTAAAATTAACATGTCTTCTCTAAGATCCTTATCACTATCTCGCAACAACACATTACGTTTTATGACTTGATTTTTTGAGAAAATACGTTGATTCAAAACTTGATTAATAGCTTGATCCATTCTTCTACTATCAAGCGCTCTATTTTTTATCGTATCTGGAGACGAAAAAACAGATTCAACTTCATCATGATTCGAGCCTGTTGACATTAATACAACCAAACTCATAACCGACAACATAGGCAAAGTGATACTCATAACATACATTATTAAATTCCATAATGTTGTTGTTAATTGTTATGAATATTAACAGGCAGGAGTAACCCTACTCATCAACGAATGTAAAAGAAATGAAAATATTAGGAATAATTAAATCACCGACTGTCTTATTCGTACTAACTTATTCATGAGTGAATCTAAGTGATCTAAATGCAACATATTAGCTCCATCAGACTTTGCATTTTTGGGATCGGGATGCGTTTCGATGAATAGTCCGTCGGCACCTACAGCAATTGCTGCCTTTGCGATGGTTTCAATTAATTCGGGTTTACCACCAGTAACACCACTTTCTTGATTAGGTTGTTGTAATGAATGTGTACAATCCATCACAACGGGTACACCGAAGCTTTTCATCTCAGTGATGTTTCTAAAATCAACAATCATATCTTGATATCCGAATGAATTTCCTCTATCGGTAAGAAAAATGTTAGGGTTACCCGAGTCAGTTACTTTGTGAACTGCGTGTTTCATTGAAGAGCCTGAAAGAAATTGCCCTTTTTTTACGTTTACAAATTTACCTGTTTTTGCAGCTGCAACTAACAATTCAGTTTGTCGGCATAAAAATGCTGGAATTTGCAAAACATCTACATAAGCTGCAGCCATTGCTGCTTCGTGACTTTCGTGTATATCGGTTACAGTAGGTACGTTGAACTCTTTGCCAATTTTTTCTAAAATTTTCAATGCCTTTTCATCACCAATTCCGGTAAATGAATCTAAGCGCGAACGATTAGCTTTACGGTATGAACCTTTAAATATGTAAGGGATTTTATACTTATCTGTAATGGTAATAATTTTTTCTGCAATACGCATCGCAATCTCTTCGCCTTCAATAGCACAAGGACCAGCCATTAAGAAAAAGTTGTTACTCTCGAGGTTTTTTATTTTTGGAAGATTGTTCAGCATGCGTTAATTATTATTTATCATTAATATTTATCATTGGCTAATTACCTAATTCAGACATGAATTTAATTCTCATCAATTGTATTTCTTCTCTTGTATAATCGTCGCTTCCTAATTCGTTTAGTGCATCGTCGATAGAGTCGGTATCCGCAGATCTAAAATAATCAAATACTTCATCCTGTCTGTCTTCATCAATAACTTCATCGATATAATAATTGAGATTAAGTTTTGTGCCTGATGAAACAATAGATTCAATTTCCGACAATAATTGTTCGAAATTCATTCCTTTAGAATTGGCAATATCTTCTAAAGAAATCTTACGATCAATATTCTGTATAATAGCCACTTTTATAGCCGATTTATTTGCAGTAGTTTTCACTACCATATCCATCGGTCTATCGATGTCGTTCTCTTCTACGTACTTTTTAATCATCTCCACAAACGGAGCTCCGAATTTAGCTGCTTTACCTGCACCAACACCCGAAATCTGTTTGAGTTCATCCAATGTTATTGGATAGTGTGTCGACATTTCCTGTAAAGATGGCTCTTGAAAAACCACAAATGGAGGAACATTGTTTTTCTTACCAATTTGTTTACACAAATCTTTAAGCATATTAAACAACACAGTATCTGCAGCAGCTACTCCCGATTGTGCATCATCATCTCCACTTTCATCACTTTCGTAATCCTTATTCATGCTAAACATGATAGAGGTAGGATTGCTAATGTATGTAATTCCGTTTTTAGTGATTTTTAATAATCCGTAGTTCTCTATGTCTTTTTGTAAGAAGCCAGAAAGTAACGCCTGACGAATTACCGACTCCCAAAGTTTTCTACTTTGTTCCTTGCCTAATCCATATGATTTTGTTTTTGTGTGTCCAAAATCTTGTATCGACTTATTATCTTCTCCCATGATTACACTAATGACATGCTCTGCGTTGAATTTCTCATTCAACTCCTTCACTGCGCTAAGTGCAATTTTTAAATAGTCTTGTGCTTCAAATCTTTCTTTAGGATGCCTGCAGTTGTCGCACATATTATTACAAGCGGCTTCGTTAAAAGTCTCGCCGAAATAGTATAAAATCTGTTTTCTTCTACATGCCGATGATTCAGCATAATCAACAACCTCATTCAGAATTTGCATACCTATTTCCTTTTCGGCAACAGGTTTATCTTTCATGAACTTGGCTAATTTTATGATATCGCTCTCTGCATAAAAGGCAATACAATTACCTTCTGCCCCGTCTCTACCCGCTCTACCTGTTTCTTGATAATACCCTTCTAAACTCTTAGGCATATCATGATGGATAACAAAGCGAACATCTGGTTTATCGATACCCATTCCAAAGGCAATGGTCGCTACAATAACGTCCACTTCTTCCATTAAGAATTTATCTTGATGGGAAGCACGTTCCTTTGCTTCCAGCCCAGCATGATAAGGCAAGGCTTTAATTCCATTTAAGTTCAGGTTCTCTGCAATCTCTTCTACTTTCTTCCTACTCAAGCAGTAAACGATACCCGATTTGCCTGCATTTGCTTTGATATACTTAATGATTTCTTTAACTACTTGTTTCTTCGGACGTATATCGTAGTATAGGTTGGGTCTATTGAATGACGATTTATATAATGTAGCATCTTGCATCTGCAAGTTCTTCATAATGTCTTGTTGCACCTTTGGAGTTGCCGTAGCTGTTAAAGCAATAATTGGTACATTTCCTCCTAGTTGATTGATTACGGATCTTATTTTCCGGTATTCTGGTCGAAAATCATGCCCCCATTCCGATATACAATGCGCTTCGTCGATAGCCACAAATGAAACCTGGGCCGATTTAAGGAAATCTAAGTTTTCTTGTTTTGCTAAAGACTCTGGTGCGATGTATAAAAGCTTAGTATCACCTTTAAGTACATCATTCTTTACTTTTAGTATATCTGCTTTGGTTAAAGAAGAATTTAAAAAATGTGCAATGCTATCGTTACTTCCAAATGCTCTAATTTGATCTACTTGATTTTTCATTAAAGCAATCAATGGTGAAATCACCAAAGCAGTTCCATCGCTCATCATTGCAGGTAATTGATAACACATCGATTTACCCGCACCAGTAGGCATAATCACAAATGTATCGTTACCCGATAAAATATTGGTAATTATGGCTTCCTGTTGCCCCTTAAATTGGTCGAACCCGAAGAAGTTATGAAGGTTATCAAATAATAATTTCTTGGTCTCTATCATCCTAACACCCCGATAATGAATTATTTATATAAATGCTCTAATTGATTTCTAAAATAACATATTTTTGTGAATATTATTCTACTATTTTTAAGAAAATTGAAGACAGAAAAAGAAATACTCGACATCGCAAAAGCAGCACTTCAAATAGAGGCTGATGCTTTACTACAGCTTAAGAATCAACTAAATAGCGATTTCTATAAAATAGTAAAATTACTATTCGACTCCAAAGGTCGCGTAGTTGTTACAGGAATTGGGAAGAGTGCGATAATTGCCAATAAAATGGTTGCTACTTTTAACTCCACTGGAACTCCTTCTCTTTTTATGCACGCTGCCGACGCCATACACGGTGATTTAGGTATGATACAAGAGCATGATGTGATTATATGTATTTCTAAGAGTGGAAACACTCCTGAGATAAAAGTTTTGGCTCCTCTATTAAAGCAGTCGGGTAACGTTTTAATTGCCATGGTTGGTAACATTGATTCTTACTTGGCCAAACAAGCCGACTATGTACTTGATACCACTGTAGAAATAGAAGCTTGCCCTAATAACCTTGCTCCAACCACAAGCACAACTGCACAACTTGCAATGGGCGATGCTCTAGCCGTTTGTTTACTAGAAAGCAGAGAATTCACTGCTCAAGATTTTGCCAAATACCACCCAGGTGGTGCTTTGGGCAAAAAATTATACCTAAAAGTTGGCGACTTAAGTTTGCAAAATGAGAAACCTTCAGTTCAGAAAAATGTAAAATTATCGGACGTAATACTTGAAATAAGTACCAAACGTTTAGGTATGACCGCTGTTTTAGAAAATGATGAACTTGTAGGTGTAGTTACCGATGGCGACTTAAGACGACTACTTGAAAAAGGGTTTAAAGAAGACTTTCAAGCAAAGGATATCATGAGTAAAAATCCTAAGACAATACAGAAAGATGAACTAGCTGTATTAGCTTTGGAGTTAATGAAGAAAAATAATATTACACAATTAATTGTGATGGATGGTAATTCTTATTTTGGAGTTATACATTTACATGATTTAATAAGAGAAGGTATTTTATAATGCAGGATAAAAATAAATATGCCATTATTATGGCGGGTGGAATAGGAAGTAGATTTTGGCCTATCAGTAAAACTAATCACCCAAAACAATTTTTAGATATTTTAGGAACTGGGGAAACCCTTATTCAACAAACCTATAAGCGTTTTTTGAAGATTTGCCCACCAGAAAATATTTATGTAGTTACCAACGAATCATACCGAAAATTGGTAAATGAACAATTGCCTCAACTATCAAATGGACAAATTTTAGGTGAACCCATTGCTAAAAACACCGCGCCTTGTATTGCCTATTCTTGTCATAAAATACATAAAAGCAATCCCGATGCTGTTGTTGCTGTAGCTCCTTCAGATCATCTTATTTTAAACGAAACTGAGTTTTGCAGTCAGATAGACAAAGCGCTAGAAACTGCATCACATAACGATTTCTTAATCACCTTAGGAATTAAACCTACACGACCTGACACTGGTTATGGGTACATTCAATATCTTGATACTACAGATAACAATGGCTTATATAAAGTAAAAACGTTCACAGAAAAACCAAACTTAGAATTAGCTAAAACATTTATTCAAAGTGGAGATTTCTTATGGAATGCGGGTATTTTCGTTTGGAGTACAAAAAGTATTCTCAAAGCCTTTGCAAACTACTTACCAGACATCAATGATATTTTTGTGGAAGGTAAAATGTACTATAATACCCCTCAAGAGGCAGCATTTATTGAGCGTTCATACACTCATTGTAGTAATATCTCTATCGATTATGGTATTATGGAAAAAGCCAATAATGTACATGTATATGCTACTGATTTTGGTTGGTCTGATTTAGGAACATGGGGTTCTTTATATACCGTTTTAGATAAAGATTATGTAGGTAATGCTGTAGTATTTCCAAAGAATGTAATTATGTACGATTCTAATAATTGTATTGTAAATACTTCTACCGAAAAGCTAGTGGTTATTAAAGGTCTGGAAGATTTTATCGTAGTAGACTCTGGTGATGTATTACTTATCTGCCCTAAAAATCAGGAGCAAGAAATTAAGCAGATTGTAGCCGATATTAAAATGAAAAAAGGTGAGCGATATATCTAATGTCGCTACCCTTTCTTTAAGGTAAAGCCAAAAGTTGTACCCACTCCTTTTGTACTTCTCACATTGATAGTTTGATCGTGCGCTTCTATAATGTGTTTAACGATGGATAAACCTAAGCCAGTACCTCCTTCATCTCTCGACCTGCTCTTGTCTACTCTGTAGAATCTTTCAAACAGTCGTGGTAAATGTTCTTCGTCTACACCTATACCATTATCAGTAACCTCAACTAATATATATTCATCCATATCATATAAACCCACTAAGGTATAACCGTCAACCTTGCCATATTTAATTGAGTTTACAATAAGGTTTACAATAACCTGCCTTATTCTATCTTTATCTGCTTCTACAATAAAGGGTACGTCGCAACCTTCTTTAAAATCTAGGGTGATGTTTTTCTCTGAGGCTTTAAATTCTAAGCTATCGAAGATATCTCTAATTAAATCATTGACATCAAAAATTTCCATTTCCATAGTTAAGAAACCCGATTCTAATTGAGAAATCGCTTCTAATTCTTCTACTAAAGAAGCAATTCTATCGGTGCTCTTTGCAGCTTTTTTTAAGAAATGGATCAGTACTTCTGGGTCTTCCCAAGCTCCATCCAACAACGTGTTGATATAACCTTGAATATTGAAAATGGGTGTTTTTAATTCGTGTGATACGTTCCCTAAAAACTCTTTACGGTAACGCTCCATGGTACGCAACTGCTCAATTTCCGAGCTTTTATCGGCTGCCCAGTCGCGTACTTCTCGATCCATTTCGTTGATTGGATCGAGCATATTGAAATCGCTTACCTTGGGATCTAATTTTCTAACCTTTAAACTGTGTATATTTTTATATACCAATTTAATCTTTCGATAAATAAAGATTTCGATGGAGTAAAGGAAAAAGAAATAACAAGAGAAGAACGTAATTGCTAATATAGCTAGGGTAGCAACTATATCTTTGTATAGAAAATAACTCGCTAAACCTAAAACAATCGTCACTAATAGCGACGTATAGAAAGCTATACTTCTAGGTGTAGGATTTTTATTCATTATTAAACTTCAAACTTGTAGCCCACCCCTTTAACGGTGCTTACATAATCGTCGCCTAATTTCTCTCTAAGCTTGCGAATATGTACATCTATCGTTCGGTTAGTCACTACAACAGAATCTTCCCAAATATTATTCAAGATTACTTCACGTGTAAATACTTTACCAGGTTTAGAGGCAAGTAAATATAAGAGTTCGAATTCTTTTTTTGCTAATACTACTTTTTGTCCGCGTTGATACACCAAATAAGCTTCCCTGTCTATCACTAAATCGCCAATTTCAACCTTATTCTCTACATCTGTTTCTACCATCGAATTTCTTCTCAAAATAGCATTAATGCGTGAAATGAGGGCTCTTGGTTTTATTGGTTTAGCGATATAATCATCGGCACCAACATTAAAGCCCGATATTTCTGAGTATTCTTCACTTCTTGCCGTTAAAAACACCATAAAAGTGGTTTTGAATTCTGGCATCGCTCTTAATTGGCGGCAGGTTTCAATACCATCCAATTTAGGCATCATAATATCTAAAATGATTAAATCGGGTTGGTGTTTTTTAGCAGATTGTATTGCTTCTAGGCCATTTGAAGCGGTATAAACTTGGTAACCTTCCTTCTTTAAATTGTATTCTATTAACTCCAGAATATCTGGTTCATCATCTACAATTAGGATTTTTTGTTTGTTATTGCTCATGTCAATTATTTGTATCGAAAATACTTCGACAATAAGACCAGTGAGTTAAAGATATGTTAAATAATTGTTAAATATTGCAATTATTTTAAAACAGCAACAATACTAGTTGAACAATTTTTTAACGAAAGCATTAAGCTCCTCACCTCTCAAGTTTTTCGCAATAATTTTCCCTTCCTTATCCAATAAAAAGGTAGCTGGTATCGATTCCACTTTATATTTAGCAGCTGCTTCTGAGCTCCAAAACTTCAAATCTGAGACATGGACCCAAGTCAGCTTATCTTCCATAATTGCTTTTGTCCAATCTTCTTTATTTTTGTCTAAAGACACACCATACACCTCAAAACCTTTGTTTTTGTACTCATTATACAATTTCACATTGTTCGGATTCTCACTTCTACATGGTCCACACCACGATGCCCAAAAATCGATTAACACTACTTTACCTCTTAATGAACTCAAGGCTATTTCTTTCCCATTAGGGTCGTTTAATTTAATTTCTGGTGCGGTACTACCAATTGCTATATTGGCATATTCAGCAAGCTTATTTGCATACTGTTGAGAATATTCGGTGCTAGGTATTTTAGCACTATGTTCATCAACTACCTTTTTAATATAATCGTAATTATCATCAATGTTCAAATACGATAGAGCATAGAAATCGATTAGGAAATCGTTCGACTTATCGATATATGATTTAATGTCGCTTACCTGCTTATCCATGGTTTTTTGATACTCTTGCTCAATTACCGCAACTTTAGCCTCTGCCTGTGGGTCATTTTGTAATGCTGCATATTGATTTTGTAAGCCCTCTACAATTTTATAGGTATTATATAAGATTGCATTTACTTCTTGAATTTTCATCGATAAGTCTGAACCCTTAACTTCATATTTATCCATACTGTTCTTCGCATCAACATCAACTTCAATTTTTGATGTATTGTCGACAATTAAATCAATAGCTCTGATGTTCGAAAAATTTAATCGGTAAACTCCTGGTACTTCAGCAGTGCCCACAAATTTGAATTTCCCATTCTCTCCTATTACAAAGGAATCTATTAATGTTGATTGACCTGTGATTTTTTCTAAATACACCGTCTTTGCTTCAGTATTTACTATGGTTCCTTCAATAACAAAACCATTGTTTGTATTACACGCCGCTAGTACTACTGCAGCTAATATTAATGTTAGTTTTTTCATGTTCCTTTTTTTACTATTCACCAGTCACTAGTCACTAGTCACCATTCACTAGTCACCCATCACTATTTATCCAACTCTTGCATCAGCAATTTATTCGCTTCTTTAGGGTCTAATTTACCTTTAGCTAACTTCATTACTTCTCCCATAAACAAACCTACTAATCCTTTCTTACCAGCTTTATATTCCGCTACTTTATCAGGATACATAGCTAATGCTTGATGAATAAAACCAATTACATCGTCGTTAGAAGTACTAATAATTAAATTTAACTCTGTGGCCAAGTCCAACGCCGATTTAGTATTATCTTTCAATAACGCAGGGAAGAGTTGTTGGTTTGCCGTTGTATTATTTATTTTACCAGTATCTACTAGCTCTATTAAAGAGGCAATTTGTATTGGTTTTAAAGGGAACTGAGTAATTTCTATCGCTTGTTCGTTTAGATAAGACTTTATCGCCCCCATCATCCAATTCGCTGCTGCTTTATAATTAGTATTGTGTTTTGTTATTTCTATATAATACAGAGCTAACTCTTTTTGCTCTAATAACACCTGAGCATCGTATTCTGATAGTTTGTATTCTGTAGTAAACTGTTTGAATAATTGATCTGGCAATGCGGGCATACCCAAATGAACCTCATCAATATATTTATTGGTCAATACTACTGGAGGTAAATCGGGTTCAGGGAAATAACGATAATCGTTTGCCATTTCTTTCGAACGAAGTACCGATGTAGTTCCAGATACCGCATCAAAATTTAATGTATTTTGGTCTATATGTCCACCTGCTTCAATCACATCAATTTGTCTTTTTACCTCAAACTCTATAGCTCTTTGTACGTTACGAATCGAATTTAAGTTCTTCACCTCACAACGATTTCCAAAAGCGGTTTCTCCTTTCTTACGTACAGATATGTTTGCATCGCAACGCATGCTACCTTCTTCCATGTTACCATCACATATTTCTAAGTAACGAACTAGTTTTCTAATTTCGGTAAGGTATGCACCTGCTTCTTCTGCAGATCTGATATCGGGTTCCGACACAATTTCAATTAATGGTACCCCTGCACGATTTAAGTCGATAAGCGAATCATAAATATCTTGATCGTGTATACTTTTACCAGCATCCTCTTCCATGTGAATGCGAGTAATACCAACTCTCTTTATCGAACCATCTTTTAGCTTTACATCTAAATAACCTTTAAAACAAATAGGTGTGGTATCTTGTGTGATTTGATAACCTTTAGGTAAATCGGCATAAAAATAATTCTTACGTGCGTATTCATTTTCTAAACGAATAGAGCAATGTGTAGCCAATCCCATTTTTACCGCATAATTTACCACAACTTCGTTTACACGAGGCAATGTACCAGGATGGCCCAAAGTAATTACACTGATGTTGGTATTGGGATCGTCGCCAAAACCAGCTGAATCTGATGCATAAGCTTTACTCTTTGTAGAAAGCTGTGCATGTATCTCTAAGCCAATAACGGCTTCATATTTATCGTAAACTGTCGACATAGTTACAAATGTATTAATTTGAAGGCTAATTCCTTACCCATTCTGCTATTTCCGAAGATATAATCCTCGATTGTGCTCTCCACTCTTTTCTTTTCTTATTGCCCGCTATCTCATAGCGTAGTGCTTTTATTAATCGCGTTGCTCTTTTGGTGTAGTAATAACTCACTATTCCGCTGATGATTAACAAGGTTACTACAATAAATACCGACAACAGGTTAACGAATATGCTGAGAATAATAATATAAAACAGGTATGCAAAAACGAATAAAAAGGTCGACATCGCAAAATGTGTCCCATTTATAAAGCACACATCTTTAAACAATTTATTACAAATCCTTTTTGGAATATAGTATGGCAAGAAATTAAACATCATTCCCAAAACAAATAATGGAAATAATGCTAAAATATCTATAACATATAATATCAAGTTTGTCCATCTTTTTAACCTTGGCCTTACCTGTAGTTCTTCAATAGTATTTCTGCTTATGCCTTGTTTCTTTAAGTATTTCTTGAAATCTTTGATGGCATGTATTAGTGCATCTTTTAACTCACGATCTGAATGGTTGATAAGTTTTGCTATTCTCTTCCATTCTGATATGTTGTCAATATTTTCTTTCCGAGCCACTAATTCTTCAAAGAGGTACTCATCTTTCTTCTCTTCAATCACTGGCAGTACCGATCTTAAATCAGTTTCTATATCGTTAATAATATCGTTATACGTTTTATTATTATTTTGTTGATACGAGTCGAAATAAGGTTTTAATGAAAACGGTGATGAGGCTTCTAAGAATATTCTCCCACCTGCTGAAGTAATACGTTCTTGTGTTATTCCAACAGTAGCAATCTCTACTCCTAGCTTAAATCCACTACGTTCTTCAGCCATCATTGCTATCTTGGCAGCTCCTTTGTGTAGTTTCCTTAATTTACGTTCTGCTTCACAATTCGCTTCAGGAAAAATAATTATTGCTCCATTGTTTTTTAAGATATCATAACAACGATCAAAGGTTTCTGAATTTTTCTCTAGGTTATTAAATCCATCTCTAATTCTATAAATCGGTATTAGATTAATTTTTGCTAGAAGATTTGCTACCCATTTCTTCTTAAAAACATCAGCACGCACTAAAACATGGAATTTTCTCTTAGAAAAAATCATGATCAATATCCCATCTAAATGTGCAGAAGCATGATTAGCACATACTAATAAAGGTTTATTAGTATTTAGCTTCTCTAGATTTATTAAATGATGTTTAGAAAAGAAAAACTCCGCACCAATTCTCAGCAATAATTTACCTATGAAATATAGCATCCCTAAATATATAGTTTAGATTTTTCCAAAGCACTATTAATCCCATCTATATTCTTACCACCAGCAGTAGCAAAGAATGCTTGACCACCACCACCGCCTTGGATTTCTTTACCCAAATCGCGTATAATGTTTGCAGCATTTAATTTCTTTTCTTCTACTAATGCTTCAGAAATGTATAAGGCTAGATGTGGTTTTTGATCTACTTCAGCAGCTAAACACAAAAAAGCTTTTGGGAATTCTTGTTTTAGTTCGAACAGTAAGTTCTTAATCACATCTACATTTGATAGTTCAACCCTTTCCGCTAAAAACTGTATTCCATTTATCTCCTGTACTTTCGCACGAAGTTCATGCTTCAGGGCATTTGCTTTTTCTTGCAAGAACTTCTCTATCATTTTTTTTGATTTTGATTGTTCTTCCAACAACTGCTCTACAGTTTTCTGAATATCTACAGGGTTTTTCAATAATGCTTTAAGCTGAGAAAGCTGTTCAGCTTGGTCGTTCAAGAATTTCAATGCTTTACTTGATGTAATTGCTTCGATCCTTCTGACCCCCGCTGATACTGCCGATTCTGAACTGATTTTAAACAAGCCTATTTCAGAAGTATTTTTAACATGCGTACCTCCACACAACTCTTTCGAGAATTGATCATCAAAAGTAATCACCCTAACAAAATCGCCATACTTCTCACCAAACAAAGCTGTAACTCCCGAATCAATCGCTTCTTTATATGGTACATTTCTTTGTTCCTTTAAAGCAATCTGAGCGGCAATTTTTTGGTTTACGATTTCTTCCACTTTTAGAATCTCTTCATCACTCATTTTTGCAAAATGAGAAAAATCGAATCTTAAATGTTCTTCATTAACCAATGATCCTTTTTGATTCACGTGAGAGCCCAACACTTCTTTTAATGCAGCATGCATTAAATGGGTTGCTGAATGGTTCTTTGTGGTATCTGCTCTTTTAACGGCATGTACACTTGCAATAAATTTAGCATTTAAGTTTGCTGGTAATTTTTCGCAAATGTGTATGGTCTGATTGTTTTCTTTCTTAGTGTCGATGATAAACACCTTATCATTTACATCTGAAGTCGAGGTTAATGTTCCTTTATCTCCTACTTGTCCACCACTCTCGGCATAAAAAGGTGTTACATTTAATACCAGTTGATATAGTGTTTTACCTTTTGCCGTAACTTTTCTATACTTTAAAATTTCCGCTTCGGCTTCTAAATTATCATAGCCTACAAAATTTACTTCTTCCGAATTCTGTAACACTACCCAATCATCGGTATCTACTAAAGTTGCTGCTCTTGAACGATTCTTCTGCTCTTCAAGTGCTTTATTAAAACCATCTATATCTACCTTCCAGCCTTTCTCCGAAGCCATAAGCTGTGTAAGGTCTATTGGGAATCCATAAGTATCGAATAGTTCGAAAGCAAAGCTACCTTCAATCGTATTATTGTTCACTTGGTATTTTTCGAATCGTTGTATACCGGATGCTAATGTTCTTAAGAATGAAGCTTCTTCTTCCATAATCACCTTCTTCACAAAATCTTTTTGAGTAACAATCTCCTGGAACACTCCATCGAACTGCTCAGCAAGAATATCTACTAATCTGTATAAAAATGGTTCTTTAAGATTTAAGAAAGTATATGCATAACGAACTGCACGACGCAAGATTCTTCTAATTACATAACCTGCTTTCACGTTAGAAGGTAATTGTCCGTCGGCAATACAAAAAGCAATGGCTCTGATATGATCAGACATTACACGCATGGCAATATCTGTTTTCTCATTTTGCCCATACGGTATACCTGCTTCTTTAGCAATAAATTGTATTAAGGGTTGAAAGATGTCGGTATCATAATTCGATTGTTTCTTTTGAATTACACGAACTAAACGCTCAAATCCCATACCCGTATCCACATGCTTAGCGGGTAAAGGTTGTAGTGAACCGTCTTTCATACGATTATATTGCATGAACACGTTGTTCCAAATTTCAATTACTTGAGGATGATCTTTATTTACCAAGGTAGCACCATCAACAAGCTTACGTTCCTCATCTGTTCTACAATCCATGTGTATTTCCGAACAAGGGCCACAAGGTCCGGTATCACCCATTTCCCAGAAGTTGTCTTTCTTGTTACCCATCAAAATTCTACTCTCTGGGATCAACGACTTCCATACATTATGGGCAATGGTCGACGCAGGAATACCTTCCTTTTCATCACCTTCAAATACCGTTACATACAGTCTATCTTTATCTAGTTTGTACACTTCGGTTAATAATTCCCAACTCCAAGTGAGTGCTTCTAGTTTGAAATAGTCGCCAAACGACCAATTACCAAGCATCTCAAACATGGTATGGTGGTAGGTATCTATACCCACTTCCTCTAAATCGTTGTGTTTCCCCGAAACGCGTAAACATTTTTGAGTATCTGCTACTCTAGGAAATTTAATAGGGCTATTCCCCAAGAAAATATCCTTGAAAGGGGCCATACCCGAATTGATAAACATCAGCGTAGGGTCGTTTTGTACAACCATGGGTGCTGATGGAACTATTTTATGTTGTTTTGACTCGAAAAAATCTAAAAATGCCTGACGTATTTCTCTTGAATTCATAAGTGGCAAAAATAATCTTTTGAAACGTAAAATTTAAATGGAAAAGGGCTTTTAGGCTGCTTATTCTTCAACATTTACAACTCATATATCCCCTTCATTTACAAGTGTTTCCGATAGACATTGCCATACATGTTCATTTTTTGTACATTTGCGGGATGGCAAAAAAGGTAAAATACTTCTATAATACGAATACGCTCAAGTACGAAAAGGTGGAATTAAGCATCGGAAAGCGTATCCTTAGGATTATTGGATACTTGGCTTCTGTAGCTGTATTTGCCACTATTGTAATGATTCTTGCCTACACCTATATCGACTCACCTAAAGAGAAAAGACTAAAGCGTGAGATAGAGAATTTAAGTTTACAATACGAGATGATTCAAGATCGTATGAAAATTATGGAAGTGGTGCTAGAAGATTTAGAAGACCGCGACGATAATATTTACCGAGTTATTTTTGAAGCTGAGCCTATTTCTGATGATGTTCGTAAAGCGGGTTACGGTGGTATTAATAAATACAAAGCGCTCGAAGGATACGATTATTCGGAAATTATGATTGATGCAACGAAGAAGTTAGATCAAGTTGCAAAACAGATGTATGTACAATCGAAATCTTACGATGAATTATTAAAAGAGGTAAAGAATAAGAACAAATTATTGGCATCTATCCCTGCGATACAACCGATTTCGAACAGAAGCCTCAAAGCTTTTGCTTCTGGCTTTGGTTACCGTATTCACCCAGTATATAAAACCTCTAAGATGCATACAGGCATGGACTTTACCGCAAAAATTGGAACCCCAATTTACGCTACTGGTGATGGTTATGTTAGTGTTGCCGATGGTAGTGGTAGAGGTTATGGAAATCATGTTGTACTTAATCACGGATATGGCTATCAAACCCTTTATGGTCACATGAGTAGAATTAAAGTTCGTAGAGGTCAATCGGTAAAACGAGGTGAAGTAATCGGATATGTAGGAAATACAGGAACTTCCACTGCTCCACACTTACACTATGAAGTGCGTAAAGGTGGTCGACCAATAAACCCTGTAAACTTTTACTACAACGACCTTACTCCTGTTGAATATGAGAAGATGTTGAAAATATCTGCAACATCGAACCAATCATTCGACTAATTTTTACTTCTTAATTCGTATTTTTGAATATGCCTTACAAAGAACAGGAAACTCAAAAGAGATATTATAGTATTGGTGAAGTATCGAAATTATTCGATGTGAACCCTTCGTTAATACGTTTTTGGGAAAGTGAATTTGATGTTCTTCAACCTAAAAAAAATAGAAAAGGAAACCGTTTATTTACTCAGGAAGATATCGAAAACATTAAGATTATCTATCACTTGGTAAAAGAAAAAGGCTTTACACTAAGCGGTGCAAAAGAGGAGATGAAGAAAAACCCTGATGATTTAAAAGACCAACAAAAAGTGGTACATGCATTAGAGAAACTCAAAACCTTTTTACTCGACATCAAAGACTCCCTCTAAAAAACTGCATAAATAAACCTGCATTCTTAGGGTTATAATTCTCATTTACATTTTCGACCTTTATCTCGTTGAGAGATGAGACTGGGGTTGATTATATGGTTATTCGTTACTTCTGCTTACGCACAGAGTGTGTACGATGTGTATAGCATGCAGACTGCTTCGGCTGATCTGTGTAGAAGTCAGGGGCGATTTATGTTCTCCAATCCTGCGACTATTGCCGATCTAAAAGTAGCATCTGTGTCTATATCGGAAGTGATTCCATATTCAATCCCAAATCTCAAAATCAACCTTATCTCCACTGCGTTTATCATTAAAGAAAAAGGGTTTTCTATTGATTATTCTTATTCTGGATTTAGTGATTATACAAACCAACTTTTAAGTATCTGTACAGGAATAAAACTGAATCCTAAAAATTCTTTCGGTATAAAAATCATCACACAACAACAACATGTTTTCAATGCGAACCATCAATATAATATAAATGCTGAAATAGGAATGATAGAGCATTTCAACCGTAAAACATCATCGGCAATTCAATTAAAACTAAACTCATTTAAAAGTGATAATCAAAAAGACAGAAGTTCAATAAAGTTAGGATTAAACCATCGTCCAGTACCATCTCTAATGTGCATGGTAAATGTCGAATTAAATGATAGTGGTGAATTCTTCGCAAGGTCGAGTTTAGAATATAACATCGATAGCATACTCGATATTAGAATGGGTTGGACGAGTAATGAATCAAATTTCTGTGGCGGTTTAAGTTATCAAATAAAGAAAGTGGGAATAGATTGTGGAATGGCTTTTCACAAAAATCTTGGATTTAGTTATGCAGCGGGATTGTGTTATTCGTTTAATAAATAAGCGGAGTATATGTTTAGTGTTATTTTTTATAGCAAACTCATCATTAGCTCAGGTTGAAAAACAAGGCTATCCGCTTGAAGAATCTACAGAATTAGAAATGGAAAGTGTTGTGGATTATGAAGAAGTACACCAACGTTTCAAGAGTAAAATCTCCATCAAAGAATTTATTAACGATCCGAATATTTATTTACTCTTCATAAATGAAAATCAACGTAAACAAATACAACAACATATCACAGAAACTGGATCAATTAAAGATTTATTAGAGCTACAAACACTCAGTTCTATTAGTTTTCACGACTATCAGAAACTTTTAACTGTTTTATATATTGAAGAAAACGGCAATGGCTTGGCACATAAAACAAGCATTAGGTATCAGAATAGATGGAACTATCAAACTAAAAACAACAATCAAAATTACCCAAATACCTGGGGGCATTACGAATCCATAAAAATAAATTTCAAAAAGATAAAGATGGGCTTAGCCAGAGAGTTTGACATCGGAGAAGCAAGTTACTCCTCATATCTAATTGGCAAATACGATCATTTTTCATCATTTATCAATTACCAGCATAAAAACCTAGAATTGAATTTAGGTAATTACCAGGTTTTTCAGGGGCTGGGCTTACTCGTCGGACAAGGATACAACAACAGTTTTGGAAACGGAGGAATACAAAACACGATACAACAGCGATGGTTAGGTACCGCCAACCAAACTGAATACAATACATTCAAAGGAGTATACCTAAAAAATAGTATAGCAAAAATGGTCTACAGTTTTGCTTATTCTCAACAATATACAGACAGTGGTACTAAAACTGGTTATCACAGAACATTGAATGAGCGCTCCAAAATGAAAACGATAGCTGAAAAAGAAATTATAATTGGACTGAGTAATTTCAAAAGAAAATACACTCAGCATGTTCTATTATTAAATGAGATACATTCAAAAACTTTTGGTCTCTCCTATGCTCTTCAATACTTCTGGAGAAACACTGTAAGCTTTACTGAAATCAGTGGGTATGAATCTCGTATTGCATACACAATTGGAACATATGCAATTTTTCAAAAGCAAATTCAATTATCATTGGCTTATACTCGTTATGAAAAGGGGTATGAAAGTCCATGGATGTATAAAACCGTTCAGACTATATCATTGGCTAAAGAAAAAGGGTTGGTGATGAGTCTATCAATCCCCTTAAAACACCAAATTAATTTACAATACAGCTATCGTTTTAGTATAAATGAAAACAAAAATCTTAGTGGTCAATCCAGCTATACTAATCATAATATTCGGGTAGATAAAGCATTTCATAAGCAACTGAACACAAGCTTAAATGTTCTCCTTCAGTATAATACACATAATGGTAAAAACGAAGAAGAAAACTATTTTACCGAGTATTTACTACGGTCGAGATTAGTGATACAAATAAAAAATAACGAGCAATTTCAACAGGAGTATCATGCATATCTCAGTTCTAATTTTAATGTTTATTCAAAATCAATAGTATATCAATTAAAATTTAAAAACAAAAAAAGTAAGTTTCTCTACAGTCTTGCATACTACGATGTACCTAGTAAGGTGGAACTATATTTAACCTTTTCAGACATTATCAGAAATAGAAATACACAAGCTGTGTACTCTACAGGAATGCGACAAAGTATTGGTATAGAATATAAATTACTTAAAAAAATACACTTAAGCACATCCATACTATCTGTGCACGACGACCCCAAACCTATGTATAAACTAGTATGTAATCTGAATTATCCGTGAGTATATTAAGAAACCAGCTAAGAGAAAATATATTTATCAGAATAATGTTAGCATTTATTCTAGGTATTGTTTTACATCAGCAATTCAGCAAATATATTTCTATAGGTCTAATTCTTTGTGTACTAATTACTCTTCTAATATTACTTGTTGTATTCTACTATCAATTATCGTATCGACATTCTATAACATTTAAACTTTACAACGGGCTACTTGTATTTAGTATTTGCATTTGTTTCGCATTTTGTTTAGCCTACTTTCAGGATTCTAGAAACCATCAATCATACCTAAATACAATTAATGAGAACGAATATCTTGTAGAAATTTGTAACGATGGACGAAAGACTAACTATTATACCATATATGAAGGAATAATACTTACTAAAGAATACACAGAAGCGAAGGTATTACTACAAATTATTGATGACACTGTACGTTTTTCTTATGGTGATAGGCTTAGAATAAGGGCTAAGCTCAAATCTATAGAAGAGCCAATACATCCAGGTCAGTTTAATTATAAAAACTTCCTAGCTAACAAACATATCTACAAAAAAGTAATAGTTAGAAAAAATGAAGTACAACTAGTTAGTCGAAGAAGCACTTTCTCTATCTATAAATGGAGTATACACTGCAGAGAAAAATTATTATCGATACTCAGATCAAGCATTACTGATACAGAAAGCTATGAAATGGCATCAGCACTGTTATTAGGAGAGCGAGCAGAGTTAGATGATGAACTCATGAAAACATACAGTAATACGGGCACAATACATATCATTTCTGTATCTGGACTGCATGTAGGAATTATATTTCTAGTCATACAATATTGCCTAAGACACATCCCATACTTAAAACATATATATATTCGGAGTACATTGAGTATTGTTATTATTTGGTTTTATTCGGTACTTACAGGTTTACCACCATCGGTTATCCGTTCGGCAACCATGATAAGTTTTCATGTAGTGGCCAAAGCCATCAATAACAAAGTAAGTTCAATAAATCACGTAGGGGCTTCGGCGGTTATACTTTTAACATTTAATACAAATTATTTATTTGACATAGGATTTCAATTATCCTATCTGGCAGTATTAGGTATACTCTATTTGCAAAAATGGTTATCAGAAATATATTACCCTTCAAATAGATTATTAAGACTGATATATGTCACCACTAGTGTATCTATTGCCGTACAACTATTTACATTACCATTTTGCTTATACTATTTTCATCAATTTCCTAACTATTTCATACCTGCAAACCTTGTCGCAATACCATTCTCAAGTGTTGCATTATATGCAGCTATAGCTTGTTTAGTATTTTCCAACATTCCATACATGAATACTTTGATAGAATGGACTTTAGTATATAGCATAAAAGCATTAAACAAGTACCTTCAGTGGGTATCATCGTGGCCTATGGCGACTACAGAGTTTAGTCGATTTAATTTATTCGAAATCATACTCATCTGCATTATAATATTATTTCTGTTGATGTATTTAAAAGAAAGGCAATTTGTATTTTTTAAGTATGCTATAATAAGCTCTATACTCCTCACTATTCAGAACATGAGAGATGCGCACCAACATCATCATCTTTGGATTATCAAAGATAGGAACAATGTATTTATAAGTATAGAAAACAAAAGAAACAGGGTACATTTTATCAAAAAAGGTATAAATGAGCGCCTACTTAACAAACAACTACAAATGTGGAAAAACTATGAAAAGAAACATCAAAATATAGTATTAATTACACAGCCACATTTTAGTATAAAAATTGATACAATTACTTTGGACTCCTATAACAATGTAAAAGAGAGCGGATTCAGACGGATATGCATGCAATAATCTAGTTTTTTACTAAAAATTGTGCATTTTATCCTTAAATTCGTTTATCAATAAAATTTAAAGATGAAAAAAACAATATTACTGGGCATAGTATTAGTGCTAGGATTTCAAATTGGGGCAATAGCTCAAAACAAGGAAACTGCAAATCAGAAAAAAATTACTGAAGGAGTAATTATTTACGACTTAAAATTAGATGGAGGGGCACAAGATGGGATGATGGCAGCAATGATCCCTACTGAATTGGTGATTAAGTTCAAAGGCACAAAATCTAGATCAGAATTTGTTACTGGAATGTCGGAAACAGTTGCTATTACAGATTCTAAAGATGATAAAAGTGCGGTTGTACTGCTTGATTTTATGGGCTCTAAGTATGCAATGAAAATTGATGAAAAGAAAATAATGGAGCAAAGAGCTGCAATGCCTAAGTATGAGATTGTAGACTCTAAAGAGACCAAACAAATTGCAGGATATAATTGCACTAAAGCTTATTTAATTAATAAGGAAACTAACGAAGAAGTAATCGTGTATTATACAACAGAAATACCTTTTGCAGAAAACTCATTCAATGCTGAGTTTAGAGGTGTAAAAGGAATGCCTATGGAATATGTAGCTAAAATGCAAAATGTAAAAATGAGTGTTACTGTAAGAGAAATTAAAAAAGAAAAAATTCAAGACAGTATTTTCGCTATTCCAACGGATTACAAACAAGTAACTCAAGAAGAATTAATGAAAGAATTGAGCGGTGGCGAATAATTTCTCTGCAAAATCAATATTAAAATATATATTATTTTGGATGCTTATTTTTAGCATTCAACGCTTTTTGTTTTTTATTTTTCATTACAGTCAATTACAAGAAGCTCCTATAAAAGACCTGTTGTGGATATTTGTTAAGGGAGTACGACTTGACTTATCCATGACAGGTTATTTTTTACTTATACCTGTACTGTTTTTATTATTCAATATTTTTATACCCAAACAATACAAGGCTATAGAAAGAATAATAGCGATATATACCTATATCCTGTTAGTGATTGTATTTTTATTGGGTATTATCGACTTAAGTATTTATAAAGAGTGGGGCACAAAAATTAATAGCAGAGCTGTAGAATTTTTAATACTCTCACCTGGTGAAGCCTTAGCTTCAAGCACTTCATCCCCATTACTATTATCAAGTATTATTTTCTTCTCACAATTAATCCTGTTTATTTTTTTATATAGAAAATATTTCAAGTTCGAAGTTGCATATAAAAACCACCCTATATTAAAATCCATTTCAATTTTACTATACGCTTTTATATGTGTATTAATGTTAAGAGGTGGATTGCAATTGGCACCGATAAACCAGAGTGCGGTTTATTTCTCACAGTATCCTGCCATTAACCATGCAAGTTTAAATACCGAATGGAATTTAATGCATTCGGTAATTGAGAATCATTTTAGTAATGAAAACCCTTATGTATTTATGCCTGAAGACAAAGCCACGGAACTAGTGAACTCTTTGTATACAGAACAAGCAACAGATACCAATGCCATATTAAAGAATACCAAACCGAATATTGTTTTTATCATTCTAGAGAGTTATACCTCAGATGTTATTGAGCACTTTGGAGGTGAAAAAGGTGTAAGCCCGAATCTAAATAGAATTGCCAAAGAGGGCCTATCATTTACTAATATTTACGCATCTGGTGATCGAACAGACAAAGGAATGATTGCCATATTAAGTGCTTTTCCAACTCAGGCGGTAAGAACTATTATACAACAACCCGACAAATTTGAAAAACTTCCTTCAATACCAAAAACACTAGCAAAACATGGCTACACGAGCTCATTCTTTTATGGAGGAGAATCGGAATTTGCAAATTTCAAATCGTATTTAATTTCTGCTGGTATAGAAAAGATAAAAGACAAAAACGATTTCGAAAGCAATCAAATGAATTCTAAATGGGGAGCACATGATGGTTATCTTTTTGAAAAAATGTTAGCTGAACTTCCAAAAGAAAAAGAACCTTTTATTTCTGTGGCTCTTACTTTAAGTTCACACGAACCATTTGAAATACCCGTTCCTACACCCTATACTGCTGAAGATTTACCTTCTAAATTTAGAAAAGCTGCGCATTATACCGATCAATGTATTGGCGATTTCTTTGAAAAAGCAAAAAAGGAAAAATGGTATAAAAACACTTTATTTATTATAGTTGCCGACCATGGCCATCGACTACCTAAAGAATACGAAAAAGCATACGAACTACGTAAATTCAGCATACCATTAATATTCTACGGTGATGTAATTAGACCAGAATATTTGCAAAAGGAGATTAATACCATAGGCTCTCAAACAGATATTGCACATACCGTATTAAAACAACTGAATATTTCTACTAAAGATTTTAACTGGTCGAGAGATTTATTTCAGAATGAAAGTAGTTTCGCTTTTTATACCTACGACAATGGAATAGGCTGGATAGACTCTACACAAAAAATTACCATGGATAATGTTAGTAGAAACGTTACCTCTTCATCTGGTGATACTAGCTTACAGCAAATGCGTTTAAATATGGCTAAAGCATATATGCAGAAAGTATTTAGTACATACCTCTCCTATTGATACCAATATTTCTGTATTACTAAATCTGCAACAACTTTATCTATAGGCAAGGTCATGCTATCCGCATTAAACTCTTTCAATGTAATCCAGCGCAACGATTGCTGCCCGTTTGATTGATCTTTAAAATCGAAAACTTTATCAGACACAGGGAAATTATACTCTTCTAAACTCTTTACCCTATAATAAATACTGATAATTTGACTATCGTTAAATGCAGATTTCTGATAGAAATCAGTAGTATAAACATGTTCCAGAACTTCCACTTTCAAATTACACTCTTCAATAAATTCTCTAAGTAAACAGTCCCTAGTACCCTCTCCTAACTCTAGTCCTCCACCAGGAAACTTAGTATGTGGGAAACCATAATCGTATTCGTCGGAGACCAAAATCTCTCCACCTTCGTTAATTAAAATACCATATACGCGAACATTAAACTTATACATTTTCTTTATAGTGTTTAGCGTTATTCATTATTAATGTGCTATTCCATGATATCACTCTCTCTTGAGGGTGTTTACGCACTGGACAGTCGACTCCACAATAATTGCAGCAATTTTCTACACAAGGATCTACATGAATAAATAGCTCCACATTATTTTCTACATTTTTCTTAATGAGTGATTCAATTTGCTCAACTTCATCGTGAACCCTAACTAAATCGTAATAATAGGGTATTGTAACATGGCAATCGATGTGTAAATCGTGACCATATTTTTGAGTTCTTAAATTATGTACGTCAATCCATTCTGGTTTGCGTTCTTTTTCAAATATGCTAACAATCGTATTGATAAGTGATTGGTCGACTTCATCCATTAAACCTGAAATAGATTTTCTTATTAAATGATACCCATTGTACAAAATGATAAAGCCTAATAATAAAGAAATTATAGAGTCTAATATGTAGATCTTCGTGCTTTGAATAATAATTAAGCCAACAATTAGTCCTGCACTGGTATAAGCATCGGTCATTAAATGTTTACCATCTGCTTCAAGTGTAATGGAATTAAGCTTCTTCCCTTGTTTACTGGCAAAAAAACCAACACCAAAGTTTATTAACCCAGCGACACAACTCAGATAAATACCATTTTGTATATGATTAATTTCTACTGGATGTAAAATTCCATCAACTGATTTATAGATAATATTTATACCTGCAAAAATAATGAGAGCACCTTCAAATCCAACCGCAAAAAACTCTATTTTACCATGTCCATACGGGTGATTACTATCTTTAGGTTGTGCAGCCAGATAGATACTATAAAATGCAAATGCGCCAGCTACTACATTAATTATGTTCTCTAATGCATCTGTATATATAGCATTCGATTTGGTAATAAAAAAGGCTACAAACTTAAGTACAGTAACAAGTACCCCAAACAAAAGTACTGAGGAAATAATTTGCAGACGTTTCTTTTGATTTTGCAATGACCGATTTTTAATTTACTCTTGTAAAGATAAGTATTTTAAGAAAACCAAATGTTCAAAAAAGAATTGATTGAAAAAATAAATGCTTCGTTACTACTTAAGGTCAACGAATTGAGTAGCGATATACAGTCGTTAATTGAATCGAGGAACAATGATACCAAAAGTAGTGCAGGCGATAAATACGAAACGAGCCGAGAAATGGCTCAACTAGAGCTGAACAAACTGGAGAGTCAACTATCTAAAACTAAAATTTTGCTAAATGAACTGAAGAAGGCATCTAACTTAAAAAAGTATACACAAGTAGAGGCAGGCTCTCTCGTGTATACTAATACTAATATTTATTTTATCTCTATTCCATTTGGAAAAATAATCTGTAATGGAATAGAAGTATTTGTTATTTCATCTGCCTCCCCTTTAGGCTCTGCATTATTACACAAAAAAATTGGGGATGGTTTTACTTTTCAGAGCAATAACATCGATATATTAAACATCGAATAAGCTCATTTTTTTACAAACCTTCGAAATAATATACATGATTATCGCTTCCGTCTACTTTTCTTAACCACATTTCTTTCGACGCTAATCTTTGAATATTATATACTGTTGTATCCGAATCGATGATAATTTTAACATCTTCATCATCATTCATAAAATTCCAAGTTCCATCTTTAGTAGTTCTCACTGGAAATCCAAAGATATCTCCTTCTATGGTTTGAGTAAGAGTACCATTATTAAATACATTATAGGTGTATGTAGAGCCACTTAAATCTTGAGTTACTCCATTCTTCTCGTATTTAATTAGGGTCCAGTTATTTGTAAATCTATCTTTTCTTGAGAAAACAGATACAATTGGATCATCATCTCCTTTTTGGCAAGATGGGAAAAGTGCTGAAACTGTTGCTAAAGCTAACAGTGCAACCAGATAATATTTTGAATTTTTCATAAAACAAATATCCCTCCCATTGCTCATTATATTTTTATACTTCAATCAATAAAAGTTGTATATCTTACACATTATAAATTATATATTGGGAAATATTTATTAGGTATAGAGATATGAGTAAATACTTAGGATTCGTTTTTTTAGTATTGTTGTCGTTAAACACTTCCGCACAAAACAAATCATTTGAATTACTATTAATAGCGGGAGCAAATGCCTCACAGGTTAATGGTGATAAGCTCGCTGGGTTCGATAAATTTGGATTAAACGTAGGTGCAGGTGTTCGAAGAAGCTTTAGCGAACGTGCAGCATGGCAAATAGAATTTTTATATTCAGAAAAAGGAAGCAAGGATGTGGTTACAAATACCAATCCTGTTCCTGATACCTTATTTCAATTCAACTATGTTGATATCCCCATTATTTTCAGCTATAGGGTCTATAAAAATTTAGATGTAGAAGCTGGTATATTCAATAGTGTGAGAGTTAAAGCCCTGTACAGCGATTTTATTAACGATTTCGACAGGAGTGCTGTAATTCGTCCGACCGACCATGGATTATGTTTAGGACTGAACTATCAATTGTTCAATAATTTTGATGTAAATGCTAGAGTTAGCCAATCGGTATTCGATATAAATGCCACCATAGAAAGGTACTTTAATTTATACACAAGCCTAGGTATTCGTTACCGCCTTAAGTAAAAATTAGTATTTTAGTCGTTTACAAACCTAAGTATTGCATGGCTAATTTATCCCATCGATTAAAGTTATTTACTGAATCTCAGACGCTTATGATGGCGAAACTGAGTAGAGAATTAAAGAGTAAGGGTATAGATATTATCAATTTAACACTTGGTGAACCCGATTTTACCACACCTGAGCACATAAAAAAAGCAGCTAAAGAAGCAATCGACCAAAATTATTCTTACTACACACCAGTAGTAGGTTATTTGGACCTTAGAGAAGCGATTTGCAGGAAACTAAAGCGAGAAAATAATTTAGATTATACTCCCGAACAAATTGTAGTTTCAACAGGAGCTAAACAGTCGATAGCTAATGCTATTTTATCGACAATTAATCCAGGCGACGAAGTACTAGTACCTACACCATATTGGGTGTCTTACTCAGAAATGATAAAATTCGCTGAAGGTAAACCTGTATTTATCCCAGCATCAGTAGATGCTCATTTTAAAATTACAGCTGAGCAGTTAGAAGCTGCCATCACACCAAAGACAAAAATGTTCATCTTTTCATCACCATGTAACCCTACTGGTTCTGTGTACACAAAAGATGAGTTAGCTTCATTTGTTGAGGTATTGAATAAATACCCTGATATTTGGATTATTTCAGATGAGATCTACGAACACATCAATTATTTATCAGCACACGAGAGTATCGCACAATTTGAGTCGATTAAAGAACGCACAATAGTAATTAACGGCCTTTCTAAAGCATTTGCCATGACAGGCTGGAGATTAGGGTACATGGCTTCTAATAAGGACTTGGCTAAGGCTTGTGATAAGATTCAAGGTCAATTTACCTCAGCTACAAGTTCTATCTCACAACGCGCAGCTATAGCAGCTCTCGACGGAGAATTAAAACCTACCTTGGAAATGAAAGCAGCATACAAGAAGCGTAGAGACTTAGTATATGAATTACTGAAAGATATACCAGGTTTAAAAACGAATCTACCAGATGGTGCCTTTTATTTCTTCCCAGATATTAGTTATTTCTTTGGTAAAAAACACGAAGGTGGTACTATAGAAACTGCTGAAGACCTATGTATGTACTTATTACACGATGGACACGTTTCATTGGTTACTGGTGCTGCATTTGGTAGTCCGAATAACATTCGTTTCTCTTATGCCAGCTCTGAAGAGATTTTAAGAGAAGGAATGAAGAGAATTAAAGAATCATTAGCAAAATTAAAATAGAACCATGTCGGAGTACTTACAATCTGTATTCAATTCTTTCAATGATCAACGAGTGTTGATTATTGGCGATGTGATGATTGATTCTTACCTATGGGGAAAAGTAGATCGAATTTCTCCTGAAGCTCCAGTACCTATTTTAAACATTACTAAGAGAGAAGATCGTTTAGGTGGTGCAGCTAATGTTGCACTCAATGTTAAGTCACTTGGGGCTACTCCTATTTTATGTGCAGTGGTTGGGAAAGATCAACATCAACCATTATTTAAAAGTTTACTTAAAGAAGCTGGATTAAGTGATATCGGCATTATAGAATCGGAACATAGAAAAACGAGTGTTAAAACCAGATTACTAGGTCATCATCAGCATTTATTTAGAATCGACGATGAAGATGATTCTTTGTTATCGCCTGCATTAAATGAAGAATTAATTCAAAAAATTATAGAAATACTACACCAAGAAAAAATTTCTGTAATAATTTTTGAAGATTACGATAAAGGGGTCATTCAACAAACACTAATAGATGCTACTGTAAAAGAAGCTCAACAACTTAAAATTCCTGTGGTAGTTGACCCAAAAAAAAGAAACTTCTTGAATTATAAAAACGTTCAACTTTTTAAACCAAATATTAAAGAGTTAAAAGAAGGATTAAAAATTGATTTCGACCATTACCATCATCCTAGCTTAATTAATGCTGCACAGAAATTAAAGGAAAACTTACAAGCTGATATGGTAATGATTACCTTATCAGAACAAGGCATACTCATGCTAGATGATCAAGAGGCACTCATTAACCCAGCACATATTCGTAGTATTTCTGATGTTTCTGGAGCAGGTGATACTGTAATTAGTGTGGCAGCACTTGGGTTAGCAGCGGGTATGTCGCCAAAAGAATTTTCAGAGCTCGCTAATTTAGCGGGAGGATTGGTTTGTGAGAAAGTTGGTGTCGTTCCAATCGACAAAAACGAATTATTAAATGAAGCCATTCTACTCGAAAATCATTAGAATTTTTGCTACTGTACTTTTTCTGATTTGTGTAAAACTTTCCTTTGCACAAACCATTACAGAAGTGCGTTTCTTAGGCTTAACACGAACAAAATACTCTTACCTAAGAGATCATATTGTAAAAACTAAAAGCGGGCAACAACTCGACTCTGTAAATCTCAAACGCGACGCACAAGAAATATATAACCTACGTCATTTCTCAAGCGTTAGCTATAAAGTAGTTCCAACACTCGACAGCAATTTTGTAGAAGTACAATTTATAGTAGAAGAAACCTTCTCATTATTTCCCGTGCTAGACTTAGGTATTACCAAAGATTTTTTTAAAATACAAGCAGGTGCTGTAGATTTCAATAGTTTCGGTAGATCAGGAAATACGAGTTTATATGTGAGGCGATTAGGACGAATGACATATCTATTCAATGGCGATTATCCCTATTTATTGAAAGGGAAAAACGGTATTGCCGCTGATATTAATAAAGTAGGAACTTATGAACCCATTTATAATAACGAAAAGAAAACTGAATTCAGCTACGATCTATATACTTTCTTGGTAATGCATCGTTACGACTTTAATTCACATGCCTTTACTAAAATTGGGTTTGGTTATCAATATGAAACCTATAGACCACATATCTATGCCGGACTTCCATCAGAATACATATTAAAAAATACTGCAGAGCGATTGGTCTTTCGTTTAAATTATAGATACACAAAAATCAATTTGAATAGAATTAATCAGAATGGATATTTTTTCGATTTAAGTTATAACGGCATACTTTCTACTGTGAAAAATACCCTCTTACAAGGTGATTCCAAGAAACTCCTCACTGATATTAGGTATTACACCAATTTATTTACCACTACAAACATTGCTGTTAGAATGCGAGCTGGTATAGGACAATCAGCACTGTTCGATCAGTTTGTATTAGACGACAATACTAATATGAGAGGTATTGGATTTAAAAGAATAAGAAAGAACAATGAATTTGTAATCAATTTTGAGGTCCGACAAACGGTGTATAAACATCGACAAGGGATAATACAATTAGTAGCATTTAATGATTATAACCCGGATTATAATTTTATTGGAGGAGGTGTACGTACTTACCTAGAGCAGATACACGGGGTTGTACTACGATTCGATTATGGAATGAACAGCAGTAATTTGCAGCAAGGTGGCGTTGTTGCAGGTATCCATCAGTATTTTTAGTAAAAAAGGAGATTACATAAATAATTTCTCTACCCTATCACCTATACTTATTTCTTTCATTTCTGCTTCTAGTTCATTGAACTTATCTTTTTGAATAGTTTTTATACCTTCTCCTTTTGTCAATAAATGAATTTCGTCGCAAGTATCGTTAAGAGTAGAAAAAATATGTGAAGAAAGTAAAACTATTTTATTGAGTTCTTTAAGCTTACGAATGATTTCTGTTAGAATAATATTACTCTGAATATCTACTCCATTAAAGGGTTCATCTAAAATGAAATATTTATTCTCTTGCAAAAGTATGGCGGTGAGTGCTAATTTTTTCTTCATACCTGTTGAAAAAGTACAAGCATATTGATTTAATGGTAAGTCGAAAATGTTTTTTGATTGAATGTCAATATTATTAATATTTCTAGCGGTACAAAGTAATCGGATATATTCTTCTCCAGTTATTTTAGAAAAGAAAAATGGTTCTGTTAATAAAAGTCCAAGATGATTTTTCAATGGGGAATATGAAGAAAATATTTCTCCTTCATACTCTTCGAGACCAGCAATACATCTAAACAAAGTAGTTTTGCCTGCCCCATTCTCTCCTACTATACCATATACTTTTCCCTCATGTAACTCTAGATTGATATTTTTTAATACCACATTATTACCAAAGCTCTTATTGAGTTCATTTACTTTTATCATTTCAAATAGAAATTTAATTTACGGATAGATTTAAAATAAAAATATGGACCTATGAGCAGCAGAAGCCAAGGTAAATAAAGACAAATTGCAAGAAGTACACCCTCGGGTAAATTCATTTCTTTCGGATATACTGAATATTTTGCTAGTATAATTATCGTTAACAATACTATCCCCAAGGGTAACGAGAGTAATATTATTTGCCATTCAGATTTAAAAGAAATCAATAGTAATATCACAATAGGTAATGCTAATAATAAGGAGTATAATCCTGCTACGCTTATCTTTTTAGCTAAAAAACGAGCTGGATTACTTGCGTACGACCATACATAATACTCATGCTCTGGCTTAAGGTAATAGCTTAATGAAATTAAATATACCAAAAGCAATGAAAACAAACCTAGGTTGAAATTCTGAACCGATAAAGCAATTATTGTGATGAGATATATGATAGGAAAAATATAAAATATATTTCTAAACCCAACGATAAACTCAAAAGGGTATTTATAAAATGGTGTAGGAATAGTATAAATAATGGATGATTTCAGTGAAGAGTTCGAAGCTAGAACACTTCCTAACACCAACAGGATAGCCTCTTTATAGGCATGATGGTAGGCTAACACTATAGAAAAAGGTATACTCAAGAGTACATTTTCAATTATTCTTATTTGCTTTGATATCTTTTCAGTAAATGTGATGGTTAAAAAATCTAATCTGTTGCTTTCTGAAACTCTAAAAGCTAAAAACCAAGCCACTAACATCATGATGTATTTAGCAAAATCCGTTTTCAAAAACATAAACTCAGAAAGTACTATAAACACAAAAGGAAATAATATATACCCCAGCAAAGGATTCAATCCTAAATCACGTAACTTCCTATTCGACATTATGTATTGAAGAATGAAATATTGTTTGATGGATGGGTTTAATATCATAAGGGTTGTTACGCTAAAATTAATATTTCTTATCTAAAAACCCTTTAGCTATTTCTGAAACAATGTTGTGATTGTCACTCCAAGCTAGATAAACCTCATTAGCCCATTTTCTTACCATAGCAATACTTTCTTGCTCGGTATGTACAGTTAACATATCCTTTGTGGTTATACTTCCTCTCTCATTGGGCAATGGAATACTTAGGTACTCATTAGGTCTGTTTAGTTTATATTCATTCAAGTAATCACTTAATTTTGGAGACTTTTTATAGTCCCAACTTACATTCTTATCTAGTATTAAGTTTAATCTGGTCAGATGAAAATGATTGCTCCAACGTCCATGAATTTCTGGATGCTGTAATGCATGTGCATCTACACTCAAAAACCTTGAAATATGATGTTCTTGCTTGTTAAAGTCTAAATGATTTAGTCCAGAATTGTAATTCTCCATACAATCGAAAATACCTCTTTCAAAATCAGCCCCACAACATTGACACCTGCCTTGGTTTAAAAGTATTATCCCATTTTTTTCCGCCTGTCCAATAAAATCTTGCATCGTTTTTTTGAATTTATATGTTAACGAATGTATGTTGTATCTCCTCTCTCAATTTCTTAGCTACACCAACTTCCTTTGCATACTTATCCCATTGATCAACTTGTTCTTTAACCTCAGCTATTATTTCTAAGCCCTTCTTTGTTTTAATTGAAGGTTCTACCGCAAGTAAATCTTCCTTCGTAATCGAGCTCCGTTTGTTATTTATACTCAGAGCATGTTGGCTCACCCATTGGTGACCAGGTTGGTAAGCATGACAAATATCGTATGCAGGAGCGAGCTCCCATTGACCACCTTGTTTCAATCTAAAAGCAAAGTTCTTCGTATGGTCGTCGCAATTCCTCGCTAATACATTAAACACCATTCTTCTAAACAATTGCTCATTCGCTTGGTAATCTAATTTCAATTCTCTCAATGTTTGAAACAATTGTTCGTAACTAAAACTATTCACCAAATTAAAATCAAAATGTTTCATCGCACAAAAAGTCTGTATATGGTGCTTAACCTCTCCTCCTTCTCTATCGAATCTTTTTGTCATGAAGTGAGCTCTATTGTTTTCTTCTAACAACAAAGAAGACATCATCTCGATACCACATGCAATTGCCATGTTGTAGTAGGCCATCTCTACTCTTCCATAACCTTTGGTGCTACCTAATTGCACATCACTTACTCCATCTAATTTTATCAACCAATGCTCAAATCCTTGAGGGGCTTTCGTTTGGCCAGATTTTACTTCTCCTGTTTTTTCATTATAGGCTATCACTGCTTTCGGACGAGCACCACCTGCAGATGTTCCTATTTTTAATATTTCCAACACCCCCTTCTCTTCGTCGTGTTGTAAATTTGTAGCAAATGCTTCTCGTTTAGATAAAATGCTTTTAGCCACATTTACTAAACTATCCATCTCTATGGTAAAGGTTCTTTTGTTTTCTTTTATCGATGCTGGTTCAAATTCTAATGCTCCCATTCCCCTCGTACCAATAAAACACAACATCTCTATAGGGTTCATGCTATCTTGCGGACGACCTTGTTGAGCCAACCACATATTGATTAATTGATTACCATATTTATCGGGCAACGAATCGGCAATCAATCCTGGTAAACCTTTAAACGTATCATATTCTATATTTCTATTCCTCCTAAGTTCGGGGAAAGAAAATATTCTTTTATTCGAATCCACAGGCATTTTCAATGGAGCCAAATCCCAATTTAATCGCTTAAATGCAGGCGCATATTCGAAACTTCCTAAACCCGAATTCTCATCCCATGCTATCGCACCAACTAATACACCCCAAATTTTAACATCTGCTACTTCCATAATTTATTTTTTTTCACGAGCTCTTTTTCTGTAAGACCTTTGCATTTCTGCTAATAATAAAGGGCTAATCGTTTCTTCTACATTAAATGCACTCATTACTTGCAATTGATCTAATACCCTCAATACTTGTATTAATGTGGCAAGTGTAACTGTTTCACCCTTCTCTAATAAAGAAAGCGTGGATCTACTAATACCCGCCGATTTCGACAAAGACTCTTGAGTTTTGTTTTGCTCTATACGATGATGCTTGATGAATTTACCTATATGTGCTAATAAGGCTTTATCATGCATTGAGTTCCAATTTATGTATGAATTATCATTCATTATGTTATAAAATTATATATATAGACTGATTTATCATACAAATATATATAATATAATTGAAAATATAAAGAAATCTGAATAACATTTCCTTTTAAAGGATACAAAAAAGCTATATTTTCGCCTCCAGAAGAGAAGAGATTAATTTTATATAATACGAAAAGCACCTTTGAAAAAACTTAAATGGAATTACAATTTGAAATAGAAGAAAAAAATAAAATAGCCATTGCTAGAATAACAACAGATGGAATAATACTTAACGATGCACAAGATGCATTAGATATCTTAGCGAACTGTGGTTATAGTGGAGCATCTAAAATAATTATTAGGGAAGAGCAAATGAACCCAGCTTTTTTCGACCTAAGCACTAAAATAGCTGGAGAAGTATTGCAAAAATTTTCGAACTACCGCAGCCAATTAGCGATTGTCGGTAACTTCAATAAATACGAAAGTAATAGTCTAAAAGACTTTATCTACGAAAGCAATAAATCGGGAAGAATATTTTTTGTAGCAACTGAGGATGAAGCGAAAGAAGTGTTAATGAAACACTAATAATCTTGGCATCAAAGTGGCTTTACAAATCGTTAAATGGGATGAGCTTATATTCGGGGCTACACTCAAATAAATGCTTCAGAATTTCTACATGTCCTCGTCCGAAAAGTACTAAAATCCTATCGTTGGGAGAAGTCGTGATTTGTTGAATTTTTCTGTAGATTCTTAAGTTTCTGTTGTACCAATGAAGAGAGAGTGCATCAGCACCACGAGTATCTCCTAACTTAAAATCTCCCACTAAATATGCTCCATATCCTCTGTTCAAAGGCTTATCAGAGTTAGAATATTTAAAATAGTCGAGTAAGCTCATCGACAATACGAGCTTATCCATCGCTTTATAATATTCGGAATATAATTTAGTAAGAGTATCGTTACTAGCGAAATCCCAATCGGCATAAATAGTATCGAGAACAGGTCTGAAACTTAGTGAATCTTTACCATCATAAAGTTCTAGCAAAATAGGCTGGTCGTTAACACCATATATGGTATCGAGTTTAAACTTATCCATAATGCGGAAACCTATTTGTTCTATCTCATCTTTTCCTAAAGCTCTCTCTCCCCTTTTCCAGCTTTCGTAACGACGCATTAGATAACCTGTATTCGCTCCGCCTTCTATAGCTATTTTTGTTGGCTTAAATTTATAGATGTATTGAAGTAACTCCTCCAATTCTTTTTGTTTTTGTGGAGATAAAATATCAATCTGATCTTTCTTATCAATTTTATGTGCATCGAAATTATAATATGCAAAATGAAATGATCCCACTAAAAAAATAGTAGGCCTTTTTCTATCTCCATTAAAAATATTTTCTGGGTCTGGATTAGGCTTCTGAGCAAAAGCACCCCAAGAGAACAAAATAAGTACTAAAAATGCTAAACTATTTTTTATCATACATTAATAATTAAACCCATCTCAAATCTCATATCTCAAATCTCAAATCTCACATCTAATATCTCACATCTACTTCGCTCTAATCGCTTCTACAGGATCCAGATTGGCTGCGCTTTGTGCAGGCAGATAACCCGACACCACACCAATTACAACAGAAACTGTTAAGCCCAATAAAATATTAGCAAAAGAGAGGAATAAGCCAAAACCCATTAAATTAGAAACGAGGGTGACGAGCCATACAAAAAACAAACCAATAGTTCCACCCATCATACAAAGCACAATTGATTCGAATAAAAATTGTAATAAAATAAAATAATTTTTCGCTCCTAATGATTTTTGAATACCAATAACATTTGTTCTCTCTTTTACAGAAACAAACATGATATTAGCAATACCAAAACCTCCCACAAGAATAGAAAAACCACCTATTATCCACCCTGCTACATTCACAATTCCGAATAAAGATTCCATTTGTACAGAGAGTATACTCGATTGATTCAATGCAAAATCATCTTCTTCTCGAGGGGAAATTCTTCGTATAGATCGAAGATGGTTCTTTAATTCATCATTAAGTTCATCGAGCGTAACACCAGGTTGTGCTTTCACCATAATAAACGGTTGATACATATCAGCCCTAACATCCACTAAATTTCGGGCAAAATTAATTGGGACAAGCACCTGATTGTCCATGCTATTTCCTAAAATATCTTCCCCTTCTTTCTCCACTACTCCTATCACCTTCAATTTCCGACCCATAATTTTTATTTCCTTACCAATGGGGTCGCTGGTTCCAAATAAACCATCGGCTATGTTATGACCTACAATGATATAGTTCCTGCCACTGCGCGATTCGTTATAGGTAAAATACCTACCTTTTTCAAACTCCATAGTTCTTACATCTGCAAAATCGTGGGAAGCAGCTGTAATGTTTACCTGTTCTACGCTATTAGACTTATATTTAATTGTTTTGCCATTAATATCGATTTCAAAAGCCATAGCCTTCACTTTTTCGGGATCTGCTCTACGATTTAAAGCCTCATAATCGCGATAACTAGGGTTCGGACGATTAAAATATTTCCACCAAGGGTAGTCGCCACCAAATGCCCAAGGCCATTTTTGTACATAAACAACGTCGTTGCCCAGCTTTTGAACCGACGATTGAACACTGTATTCGATATAATCGACAAAGGTAAAAACCGTTATAATGGTAAAAATCCCAATTGAAATGCCCAGTAAAGAAAGGAATGTCCTCAACTTGTTAACTATCAAGGCATTGAAGGCAAAGAGAATAGATTCGCGAAAAAGTTTCAAAAACAGCATAAACAAATCTAGTATTTATCGCTTAAGAATATAGATTGCATAAGTATTTTTACAAAGGCTTCTTAATTTCAATTAATAAAATATATTACTAACTTCGCCGACTTAAACTTAGCGAATATTAAATTTACATATGAAACTATCACAATTCAATTTTAACCTACCTGATTCTTTAATTGCATCTACCCCAGCTAAACAACGCGACGAGTCGAGACTTATGGTTTTGGACCGTAAAACAGGGACCATAGAGCATAAAGTTTTCAAAGATTTATTGGGTTATTTTGATGATGGTGACGTTATGATTCTTAACAACACCAAGGTATTTCCAGCACGTATGTATGGAAACAAAGAAAAAACTGGAGCTCAAATTGAAGTATTCTTATTAAGAGAATTGAACCACGAAATGCGTTTATGGGATGTTTTAGTAGATCCCGCACGTAAAATAAGGGTAGGAAATAAATTATATTTTGGCGACGACGATTTATTAATTGCTGAAGTTGTTGATAATACAACTTCGAGAGGACGTACCATTCGTTTCTTATTTGATGGTACTGATGAAGAATTCCGTAAGGCTATAGAAATCTTAGGAGAAACTCCATTGCCAAAATACATAAAGAGAAAAGCTACTGCTGAGGATAAAGAGCGTTATCAAACAATCTTCGCTAAAGAAGAAGGTGCAGTTGCTGCTCCTACCGCAGGATTACACTTCAGTAGAGAATTATACAAACGATTAGAATTAAAAGGAATAGAATTCGCAGAAATTACCTTACACGTTGGTTTAGGTACATTCCGTTCGGTAGAAGTTGAAGACTTAACCAAACATAAAATGGATTCTGAGCAATTCATTATATCTGAAAAAGCTGCAAACATTGTAAACAAGGCAAACGAAAACAAAAAACGCGTTTGTGCAATTGGAACAACTAGTATGCGCGCTATCGAGTCTTCTGTTTCTGCAAGTAGAACTTTAAAGCCTGCTAACGACTGGACAAGTAAATTCATTTTCCCTCCATACGATTTCAGTATTGCCAACTCTATGGTTACTAATTTCCATACCCCAGAATCAACCTTATTAATGATGGTTGCTGCATTTGGCGGATACGATTTAGTAATGGAAGCATACAAACAAGCTGTTAAAGAGAAATACCGCTTTTATAGCTATGGAGATGCGATGTTAATCATCTAAAACATCATGATAAAAAAATATGCCATCATTGTTGCCGGTGGAAGTGGTTCCCGCATGAACAGCGAGGAACCAAAACAATTCTTACTTCTGCAAGGTAAACCACTAATGATGCATACCATCGATAAGTTTGCATTTGATGATATAGATATCATTGTAGTGCTCAATGTCGATTATCACGACCGTTGGTTACAGCTCTGTAAACAGTATGATTTTCAAACTCCACATCTACTTGTTAAAGGTGGACGAAATCGTTTCGAATCTGTTAAAAATGGATTAGCTTTTGTAAAGGAAAAATCAATGGTGGCCATACATGATGCGGTACGTCCATTAATAAAAAAACAAACCATTATCAAAGCTTTTGATCAAGCAGAAAATAAAGGAAACGCCGTTGTTGCAGTTCGATCAAAAGACTCCATCCGAAGAGTAGAAGGAACTACCTCTCAATCGGTACCACGTGATGAATTTTATTTGGTACAAACTCCACAAATTTTCAGTTCTGAAATATTGAACAAAGCATATAAAGCAGAATATAGGAATGAATTTACAGATGATGCTTCAGTTGTAGAACGCCTAGGAACCCCTATTTTCTTAGTAGAAGGCGAACATTCTAATATTAAAATTACATTCCCAGAAGACCTCCTTATGGCAGAAAATCTATTCCAAAAAGAGGAATAAGTTATTCATTATTACTACATTCTATTTGTTACTTTTTTATTAAATTGCAGATGTTATTGACCCACAATAACAAAATACCCAAATATTAAATATTTCATGAAAACTAAACTAAGTATTACAATGGTAATATGCATTGCGCTGTCGTGTATATTACAATCTTCTGCGTTTGCACAGAACGTAGCCATAAACACTACTGGAAACGCACCAAGTACCTCAGCAGGATTAGATGTTGATTTCACAAATCGCGGAGTACTAATACCCAGAATTGCATTAACAAATAAAAAGGATTTAAGCACCATTACAGGAGGAACTCCAGCAAACAGTTTATTAATTTATAATACTGCTACAGCTGGAACACAACCCTACACTGTGTTTCCTGGATATTATTATTTTTTAGATTCTGTATGGGTACGATTAGCCGACAGAGCTGGTACAGTAATCTTAACTACCGACCGTACGAACAATAATGCAACTGCAAACACATTGCAAGATGTAACCGGATTAAGCTTTCCTGTGGCCAGTGGGGTGACCTATAGATTCAAGTTCTTTATTGTTTATACTTCTGCAACTACTGCAAATGGTTCAAGGTGGAGTATAAATGGGCCAGCATCACCCACAAATTTGAACTTCCACACTAATTTATCACTTACAACCACTTCTAGGTCTTTTTATGAGGGATTGACTGCTTATAATACACCTTCTAGTTTTAATGCAACTTCTGCCAGCACAACAAGCAATATTGCAGAGATCGAAGGTATTATTACACCAAGTGCAAATGGTACTGTAATAGCACGTTTTGCTTCAGAAACTGCCAACACCGCAGTTGTAGCTAAAGCAAACTTATCTTATGTACAATGGGAAATTTTAAAGTAATGAAAATCTCAATCTGGATTCAATGTCTAATTATGTTCATGCTCATCCCCATGTTAAACCATGCACAAGGGATTAGAATAGAATCAGCAAAACTTGTTTTAAAATCTGGTGTGCATGTATATGTTGATGGTGGTTCCAATGGTGGAATTAATATTCAAGGAACTGGATATATAAAATCCATAGATTCTTCAACATTATCTATAGAAGGAAATTATGATAATCAGTCGGATAATGAGGGTATGGTATGGACTGGAAGTTCAACGGTAAAATTGGTTGGATCATCTCAATCCATTTCTGGAACAGGGTTAATTGATACCAAATTTTGCCATTTACATTGTGTGGGCGATGGAACGAAAATGACACAAACACATGCTCGTATCGACAGTTTAATCAAACTAAATCAATCGCTGATGATTAACTCTTTCACCTTGAGTTTAGGCGGTACTTCATCAGGAAATGAATTCATATATGGATCATCAATTTCAAGTATGAAAATACTTAGTGGAGCTAATATCAACATCCGAATGCATCCCGTAAATTCATTTTCAAAGATGTTGAATAACTTAACCATTTACACCAACAGTACAATCTCTTTAGGAGATACCATGTATATTAATGGAATCATTAACATGGAAAGCAATACCAATTTAAATACTAACGGAAAGTTGGTGCTAATGTCGGATGCATCTTCTACTGCTTTTATCAATACACTTACAACAACCAGTCTGATTAATGGTAATGTTGTAGTGCAACGATATATTCCAGGAGGTAACAATAAAAGAAAATGGCGACTGCTCTCTTCTCCTGTAAATACTAATGGTACAGCCATTCAACTTAACCAGTTTATCGACGATATTTATGTAACTGGAGTTGGTGGTTCTTCACAAGGATTTGATGATTGTAATGGTTGTAATCCAAGTATTAGAACATATAACGAAGCTATATCTGGAGGGTCTTCAATTGGATGGACAAATCCTGTTTCCATTACAGATCAACTAAGTACTGCAACAGGTGCAGCCGTTTTTATTAGAGGAAGTAGAAATCTGGCTAATCCATTTTTAAATTGGACTGTACCAGATAATGTAACAATCGATTTTATCGGAAATATTAATACAGGTGACATTACTAAAAACTTAAGTTATACGAATACTGGGAACAGCTTAGGTGATGGATTTAATTTGGTTGGGAACCCCTACCCCTGTGCAATTGATTGGATGGCTGCTAGTGGTTGGACGAGAACCAACATACAGAATTACATGTGGGTATACAATGCTAACACTGGCACATATGGAGTCATTAGTACAACAGGTGTAAAATCAGGAGATGCAAGCATTACTAGATACCTTGCACCAGGACAAGCATTTTTTGTACGCAGCACTTCTTCTGGAGCTTCTATTACATTTTCAGAAAGTGTGAAGACCACAAGTACTCCTTTCAATTTTTTCAAAGGTGTGAGTCCATTGCCTGTATTAAAAGTGAGTCTGGATTTTAATCAGATTAAACACGACGAGCTTATCTTCGTTTTTGATAGCACCTCAACAACATCGGGCAACGACAATAACGATGCGATAAAGTTTATGAATGATAAAATCAATTTATATAGCATCACGAATGATTTAATGCCACTTACGATTAACTACATTCCAACACCTGCTTCAGTTGATACCATTAGATTAGCAGTTTGGGATTTTGATACTACCAACGTACAAACCGGAATACATCAATTACATTTTGATAGTTTGGACACTTTGGATCCACGAATGAACATTTATTTGCTCGATGAGTATACTTCTACTCTTGTGAATATTAGAACTCAACCGCAGTATGGTTTTGAAATCAGTACAGATGCTAAATCTTACGGTACAAATAGATTTAAATTAATTTTCGATATTACTTCAGGTATACAGAATGATGTCCAGTTTAATTTTATTGTATATCCTAATCCAGCAAACGACAAGCTTTTCACTAAAATCAATTCTTCAACTCTTTCAAATCAGTATTTTGATTTAATCATCAGAAATATTTTAGGTCAAGAAGTAGTGAAACTGGAACGCAAAAGTGTACAAGAGTTGGAGGAAATTAATATCAAAGAAATTAACCCAGGAATGTATACCTTATCAATTATACAAGGTAAAAGAGTATACTATAAGAAGTTTATAAAAGAATAAAAAAAAGCATGGATTCTTTTTAATCCATGCTTTTCAGATTAATATTCGTCTTCATTGAAGAAGAAGTCGTCCTTAGTAGGATAATCGGGCCAAATTTCTTCAATATTTTCGTAAGGTTCTCCGTCGTCTTCTAAAGCTTGTAAATTTTCGATTACTTCTACAGGAGCGCCTGAACGAATTGCATAATCAATCAATTCATCTTTCGTTGCCGGCCAAGGCGCATCTTCTAAATGTGATGCTAATTCTAATGTCCAATACATAGTTTAAAAATTTAATATAGTTTCCTATGATTTTTCCGCAAATCTATAATAAAATAGGATATATCAAACAAGTGTTTAAATGTTTATAAAATTGTTTAATTATTCACTCTTGGAATCCATTTATACTCCTCAACGTTCAAATCCTTCGCAATTTTACGTGAAAGGGTAAATAAATAATCAGAAAGTCTGTTTAAGTACCTTATACCCATCTCATCAACATAAGATAATTCCGATAAATGTACCGTAAGTCGTTCTGCTCTGCGGCATACCACTCTTGCCAAATGGCAAAACGAGACAATAGTATGACCACCCGGTAAAATAAAATTTTTCAATTCGGGCAGTTCTGCCGTCATTTTATCCATCTCTTGCTCCAAAAAAGTAATGTCTTCTTCGTGCAAATCAGGAATTTTCATTTTCGATTTTTCTGGGTCGGAAGCCAAAGAAGACCCAATCGTGAATAATCGGTCTTGAATCTCTTTTAAACTTTCTTTATAACTCAAATCAATCTCCTGGTCGCGAATTAATCCTATGTGCGAATTCAACTCGTCGACTGTGCCATAAGCTTCTATTCTAATGTGGTGTTTAGGAACTCTAACACCTCCGATTAATGAGGTTTGCCCCTTATCGCCAGTTTTAGTGTATATCTTCATGTTATTAAATTCTATCTAATACACTAGTAATTTGGGTATTAATTTGATCACTCTCTATTTCTCCATCGCGCATTCTCACTATACGGTGGGCGTGCTTAGCAATATCTTCTTCGTGAGTAACTAAAATAATAGTATTCCCTTTGCTGTGAATTGTTTCCAATAAACCCATAATCTCTACAGATGTTTTAGTATCTAAATTTCCTGTAGGTTCATCGGCAAGTATAATAGATGGGTTATTAACCAAGGCACGTGCAACTGCTACACGTTGGCGTTGCCCTCCTGAAAGCTCATTAGGTCGGTGAGTTATCCTATTCCCCAAACCAACGCTCTCTAAGGCTTGTGTGGCCTTCTCTGTTCGTTCCGACTTGCTATAACCAGCATATACCAAGGGTAATGCTACATTGTCTAAAGAAGTGGATCTTGGTAATAAATTAAAAGTTTGAAAAACGAAACCTATCTCTTTGTTTCTAATCTCCGCAAGCTCATTGTCGTTCATTGCGCTTACGTTGGTGCCATTGAGTATATATGTACCTTTTGTTGGGGTATCTAAACAACCTAAAATATTCATTAATGTAGATTTACCCGAACCAGATGGGCCCATTAATGCAACAAATTCTCCTTTGTATATGGTTAAACTTACAGAACGCAAAGCGTGAATTTCTTCTGCTCCAATAGTATATTTCCTACCAATGTCCGTAACCTTAATTAGTTCTTTCTTTTCCATCAAAATATTTTTTTTGAAATTAAGATATTGATTGAGTTAATCACAAAAGAACTCGTAACAATTCATATACAGAACTATTTTTGTTCTATGACCTTTGGAACCCTAAAATAATCAGAGTCTTTTTTAGGTGCATTTCTCAAAGCGTCTTCGTGGGTAATGTCTTGCTTCACTTCATCAGCTCTAAATACATTCTTCTCATCAGTCATATATATCAATGGAGCAACATTACTGGTATCCACTTCATTTAACGACTCCATGAAACTCAAGATGTTATTTAGGTCCTGTTCAATCTTTTCTTTTTGTTCATCCTGAAATTCTAATCGAGCAAGGTGTGCTATCTTGTCGACTAAATCTTTATCTATTTTCATTTTTGTTTAATTTACTATCTATTAGTTCGAATACTCTTTTGCTTAGGGCTTCTACATCTTCTGTCGAAGATAAGCCTTTTGTTTCAATTGGAGCATGGAAATATGCCCTCATTGTACCAGGTTTTGAACCACCTTTTAGTCCGCTACCCCTCATTAATTCATAATTATTTATAAAAGTAACCGGTAAAATAGGCACTTGTGTATCTACAGCTAATTTGAAGGCGCCTGTTTTAAACTCCGACATGTGTGGAGGGTTTTTAGACATAGTACCTTCTGGGTATAAGATTAAGCTTACCCCTTTATTGATGTTTTCTTCTACTTTTTTTAATGCTCTATACCCTGCTATTCTACTTGAACGATCGACAGGTACATCTATCGTTTGAAAGAATAGCTTTAACACGGGATGTTTTAAAAGTTCTACTTTACCCATAAAGTGATAATTCCCTGAAATCATGGTACATATCACTGGTGTATCTAAATATGAGGTATGATTAGTAACAATCACCATCGTTTTATTAAAATCCACTGGGACTTCAAACTCAGTTTTATATCGATATAGACCCAAAACAAAGCCAATATCGCACCATATTTTCCTCAAGCGGGCAACTTTATGATATCTACTTTCTTTTCTTGTATAGTAATAGAATAAAGGGTACATGATAAAAAATATAATGGCTACCCAAAACATATACCATACAAAATGTGCTTTTTTCAATATCAATTTCATGCGCTAAAAATAATCAAATTTTAGTACTTTCGGCGAATGGAAACAGTTGTTAGCGGAATTAGATCAACCGGAAATTTACATTTAGGAAATTATTTTGGAGCTGTACAGAACTTTTTGAAAATGCAGTACGAGTATAAGTGCTATTTTTTCATTGCTGATTATCACTCCTTAACTACACATCCTACCCCAGCTGATTTACACAGTAATGTGCGCAGGGTATTAATTGAATACCTAGCTGCTGGAATAGACCCTGAACAGTCGACTATATACATTCAATCGGATGTTCCAGAGGTTACAGAGCTTTATTTGTTACTAAACATGAATGCCTACGTTGGTGAGTTAGAACGTGCTACCTCGTTTAAAGATAAAGTAAGAGCAAACCCTGATAACGTAAATGCAGGTTTATTAACCTATCCTGTATTAATGGCTGCAGATATTTTATTACATCGTGCAACTAAAGTTCCTGTTGGTAAAGACCAAGAGCAACATTTAGAAATGACGAGAACTTTTGGAAATCGTTTTAACAGAATGTATAATGTGGAATATTTCCCAGAAGCACATGCCTTTAACTTTGGAACCGCTTTGGTGAAAATTCCAGGATTAGACGGAAAAGGAAAAATGGGAAAATCAGAAGGTGAGAATAATGCTGTTTTTTTAGGCGATTCTCCAGAAATGATTAAAAAAAAAGTAATGAAAGCGGTTACCGACTCTGGGCCTACAGAAATGAATCAAACAAAACCTGAGATTATCCAGAATTTATTTGATATTATGAAAGCAGTATCTCCTGCAAGCACTGTTGAGCATTTCGAAGATTTATATAATAAATGTGAAATTCGATATGGGGATATGAAAAAACAATTAACTGAAGACATCACTCATTTCTTAACCCCTATACGCGAACGAATAGAAGAGATTGATAAAGATAACGATTACTTAAAAAAGGTCGTTCAATTAGGAACAGAAAAAGCACGAGAAAGTGCTTCTAAAACCATTCGTGAAGCCAGAGAAATTATAGGCTTTAAGAAATTCTAAAAAAATATAAAAAAGAGTTTTATATTGGATAAAATTTAAAAATATGCACATTGCCATTGTTGGAAATATTGGAGCTGGGAAAACCACTTTAACTGAATTACTTGCAAAACATTATAACTGGGAAGCTCAATACGAAGCTGTTGATGAAAATCCTTATTTAGAGGATTTCTATCAAGACATGAAACGTTGGGCATTCAACCTACAGATTTATTTTTTAAACTCACGCTTTAAACAAATTGTAGAAATACAAAGTGGTAAAAAAGAGATTGTGCAAGACCGCACCATTTATGAAGATGCTTATATTTTTGCAGCAAACCTTCACGATATGGGATTAATGTCGAGTCGCGATTACAACAATTACCTAGATGTATTCGAATCAGTTAAAGCATTTATTAATGCTCCTGATCTATTAATTTACTTAAAAGCATCGGTACCTACATTGGTTAATCAAATTCAGAAACGAGGAAGAGAATACGAGTCGGGAATACGTTTAGATTATCTTTCGAAGTTAAATGAACGTTATGAAAACTGGATTGGTAATTATAAAGAAGGGAAATTACTTACTATAAACGTAGATCGAATTAATTTTGCCGATAAACCAGAAGATCTTGGTGAAATTATTCAGAAAATAGATGCTGAATTATTCAGTTTATTTTCGCCCAAAACATCCAAAAGCAAAAAATGATTAAAGCAATAGGCATTATTCCCGCACGCTTTGCTTCTACCCGATTCCCAGGTAAGCCATTAATCGACTTGGCTGGTAAAAGCATGATACAACGTGTTTACGAACGATGCCTGCTTAGCTCCTCATTATCGGAAGTGATTGTCGCTACCGACGATGAAATCATATATAACCATGTTAGTAGTTTCGGAGGAAAGGTATGTATGACCTCCCCACTTCATCCAAGTGGAACAGATCGTTGTGCAGAGGTTTTAGAACAATTGAATCTAGAAGCCGACGTAATAGTAAACATACAAGGCGATGAACCTCTAATTAATCCTCATCAAATTGATTTATTGGTAAACTGCTTTACAGATTCACGAACTCAAATAGCAACCTTAATTAAGGTTATCACTCAAAACGATATTCTACTCAACCCCAATACTCCTAAAGTAATATTAGATGCTGAGCAATTTGCTATCTATTTTTCTAGAGAGAGTATTCCACACATTAGAAATACCAATACCAGTGAATGGCTCAGCAAACATACATTCTATCAACATATTGGAATATATGCCTATCAGCCCAGCGTATTAAAATCTATTACTAAACTCCTACCCTCAACTCTCGAAAAAGCCGAATCTTTAGAACAACTGAGATGGATAGAAAATGGCTATAAAATTAAAACCGCAATTACAGAAGAAGAAACCATTGCCATTGATGCCCCTGAAGATGTAGCTAGAGTTTTAGACATAATTGTAAATTACAAATTGTAAATTGTAAATTATACGAGGTACGAATTACGAGTTACGAGAAATAAAGTATGAAAAGACTATTACTCTTCTTAATCTGTTGTGTAACATTTACAGGTATCGTGCAAGCACAATATACTGCCGATGTATTACCTGGATTTGAGCAGCAACGCATCCGCATGAATCCTGATAAATCTGGAGAAGTTATTTGTACGATAGTGCGAAAAAAGGCTTCATCACCAACAAACCGTGCGGTATTGTATATTCATGGCTTCTGCGATTATTTCTTTCAAACAGAACTTGCTAATTATTTTACAACTAATGGTATCGATTTTTATGCATTAGACTTAAGAAAGTACGGTCGTTCTTTGTTAACACATCAACGTGCAAACGAATGCAGAAACTTAAACGAATACTTTGCTGATATAGATACTGCATTAAGTATTATTAAGGCAGAAGGCCATTCAAATATATTAATCAATGCGCATTCTACGGGAGGTCTTACCACTGTGCTCTATGCGAAGTCGAAAGAAAAATCCATTAAGAAATACAACAACATCGTATTGAACTCTCCTTTTTTGAGTATGAATCAAAGTGGGTTTAATGAAAAAATACTTATTCCAATAGTCTCAACATTAGGTACAATTTCCCCAAGAATACCATTACCTAAAGGAGTTTCTACCTTGTATGGAGAAAGCATTAGCAAACAGCACCGAGGAGAATGGGAATACAATGCGGAGTGGAAACCTTTAGTTGCTTTTCAAATGGATGCTGGTTGGTTAAGAGCAATACACAAAGGACATAAAAAAGTGAAGCGAGGCTTAGATTTGCAGGATAATATTTTGGTAATATCATCTGACAAAAGTGTGTATGGAAATAAATGGACAGAAGAGTTTAGAGAAGGTGATGCCGTGCTTGATGTAAAAGAAATTCAAAAGTTAGGAGGCCAATTAGGTCCAAATGCTCGAACAATAGTAATTCCAGGAGCATTGCATGATTTAGCTCTATCTAAAAAAGAAGTAAGAGAAAAATATTATAAATTATTGATAGCAAATTAACACCTCAAGATATTAACGAACAAATAATATACAATCCAACACAGGAAAAAAATCAATATGACAACATCTAAACACTGCCTCAATTGTGGTTCTGTAAACGATTCGAAGTTTTGCAAAGAGTGTGGACAAAGTATGAACACACACCGATTAACTGTGGGACATATATTGGAAGAAATTGCTCATTACTTTACGCATGCTGATAAGGGGCTTTTCTTTATTATCAAAGAAATGTTCACCAGACCGGGGCAAGTGGTTGAAGAGTATATTGCAGGTAAACGAAAAAAATATTTCAACCCTTTTACCTTTTTGTTAATTTGTTCAACAATAAGTGCTTACTTGTATTGGAAGCTAAGTTATTACACTAGCATTTCTGTACAACAATCGGGTAACAGAACACCAAGTGAAATAAATACCTTACTAATGCAAACCTCGCATTTAATGGAAAAGTATGGAAAAATTGTAACCATACTTATGTTACCATTATTAGCAGGAATTAGTAATTTATTATACTTCAGACGTGCATATAATTATGCCGAACACTTAACCATACAAGCCTTTGTATTAGCACAAACTAGCATCATCAATATATTTATCACACTATTTTCTTACTACTTTTTCCCTAACTCCTACTTTATTTTCAATATGCTATTTCAACTTTCTTTTTTGTTGTACATGGCTATTGTATTTTCAAGAGTATTTAAAGAACACCTACTATTGAGCATATTAAAATCATTAGCATTTCTTATTCTTTTTGTATTAAGTTATTGGGTAATTGCACTTAGCGTAGTGTCGATTTATAATAAAATTATTTAACATATAAATACTATCTCAAACATAAAAATGCAAATAGAAAAAACAGGTTTCCATATTAGAAACAAACATCGCACATCATACGATTTCATCTCACTTATTAAAGCGTACAAGCCTTTAAGAGAGTATGTTTTCGTAAATGATTTTGAGATAGAAACAATTGATTTTTTTAATCCAGACGCTGTAATTGCACTAAACAAAGCACTACTAAAGCTCTATTATTCTATTGACGAGTGGGAAATCCCACAAGGTTATCTTTGTCCGCCTATACCTGGCAGAGCAGATTATATACATTATGCAGCGGATTTATTTCCTGACCCTCAACATTTACGCTGTTTAGATATAGGTGTTGGAGCCAATTGCATCTATCCAATTATTGGAGTAAATGAATACCATTGGAAATTTGTAGGATCAGATATAGAATCTATAGCTGTAAAGTCTGCAAAAAACATTGTGGAGAAAAACCCTATACTTCACAAAAAAGTGGATATACGACTACAGAAAAACCCTACTGATATTTTCAAGGGTATTATACAAGCTAATGAGAAATTCGATTTAGTGATTTGTAATCCCCCATTCCATAAATCTTCAAAAGAGGCACAAGAAGGAAACATAAAGAAAACAAGCAATCTCAGAGGTGAATTAGTAATAAAGCCCAAATTGAATTTTGGTGGTAAAAATTCCGAATTATGGTGCCCAGGAGGCGAATTAAAGTTCATCAATGATATGATTTATCAGAGCAAAGAATTTGCTACACAAGTAAAATGGTTTACAACCTTGGTATCGAAGAAAGAACACCTGAAGAAAAACTATTTTCATTTAGAAAAACTTAAAGCGAAAGAAATACGAACCATAGAAATGAAACAAGGGAACAAGACCAGCAGAATGTTGGCTTGGACATTTTAATACACGTATAGTACACCCAGTATAATCGAATAGCAAAAACATGAAAACAGAAATTCTTTACCGGAAAGCAAACTTAAGTGATGTAAAAAAACTATCCATACTCTTCAAACAAGTGTATATTCAAACCTATGGAATAGAAGGCGTTTCCGATGAGTTTGCTAATTTTATTACTAAACAATTTTCTGAAGAACGACTGCAACACTTAATTGAAACTAGTAGTGATTGTTTAATTGTGGCCGATTATAAAACAAATTTAGTGGGTGTTGCCGAAATAGAATTTGAAAAAACTTGCCCTACTGGAAATTTTGTAGCTGCAGAATTAAACAAATTGTATATACTGGAATGGTTTTGTGGAATGGGTATTGGGTATCATTTATTAAATGAAGCTGAAAACCTCGTGAAACAAAAAGGTCAAAATAAAATGTGGTTATGGGTGCTTGACTCTAATGAAAGAGCCATTAAGTTTTATGAGCGACAAGGTTATCAACATATTGGCGAAGCATCATTTCAAATGGAAGTCAATAATTACATTAATAAGGTAATGGTCAAAAATTTTAATCCTGAAAAATAGTGCCAATAATAGATTTTAATTATATTTAGTTATCCATTCAGAAAATATGAAGACAAAAATACTACTGGCATCCATTTTAGTTTTGGGCTTAATTGCCTGTGAAAAAAAATTAGAAAAAAAAGACCATACTCAAGAACATGTTCAATTAGTTAAAGACATGTATGCAGCCTTTAATGAGCATAACTGGGATAAAATGGCGTCCTATTACAGCGATTCTGCTGAATTTAAAGACCCATCATTTGGAGATAGTATTGTGATACAAACACGTCAACAGATTTCTAAAAAATATGAGGAACTGCATTCCGTTTTCCCTGATATTAAAGATGAGATTATCAATATCTATAGCGCTGGAGATAAAAATGTAATTGTTGAATTTGTATCCACAGGTACTGGACCTGATAGTTCCAAAATGAAAGTTCCAATATGTACTATATTTACTATAGAAAATGGAATGATTATCAAAGATTATACTTATTACGATAATTAAAAAAATAGGGAAGCAATATACATCAAAACTGAATTTGCTTCCCTGAAATTTAATTCAATGCTAGAATAGAGTATTGAATTGAATAGTGTGTTACCTTCTCGGTTTGTTATTCTTTCTGAACTCTTTTAATTCTTCTTTATCGAGGTAAGAATCTTTGTTCTTGTCGATTTTCGCAAAGTTTTCGTTCATTTTTGTTTTTCCATCTTTAAACTTTTGAGCCTCTGCTTTACTGATTCTTCCATCAGCATCGGTGTCCATTTTCTTAAACATCTCTTGAGGATTGGGTTTGGTTCTTTCTGGTTGCTCTTGAGCACTTGCTCCTAATGCTACCACAAACAATGCTGTAAATAATAATCTCGTTTTCATATATTTATTTTTATAATAGGAAGATATATTACAGAAAAGGTTTAATCAGAGTAATAATATTTATACTGATTATTCGTTTTTGACCCTAAACCCATTTCATGAAAAACGATATTCTTAGTCACTTAGAGCATCCTAAAGAATTAGAACGTCTTTATCGTGAGAATAAAACCTCTTTTAAGGTAGCTTTCGACTCCTTATATCCAGAAATTAAGCAACATAAAATTGCTGAAATTTGGCACGAACGCTTACATTATAAAGCCGATGATATCTCTTGGGGCTCTAACAATGAAATTGGATTTATAATTTTCGCATCATTTTTAGCTGGTATAGTGGCTAAAATACCTGCTATGACAGGAATGAATGAAGAATTTTTTTATTCAAGAAATATCGCTTTTATTGCGTTCCCATTTTTAGGAGCCTATTTTGCTTGGAAGAATAAGGTAAAAAGTGTTAAAGTAATTTCGGCATTAGTTATTGCCCTTATAGCACTCGTATTTATCAATCTTTTGCCCGATGTTAAAGAAAGCAATACCCTAGTATTATCGTCTATTCACTTGCCACTATTTATATGGTCGTTGTTTGGATATATTTATATAGCCAATAAACCTTATGATGCACAAAACCGCCTGAATTTTTTACGATATAATGGAGATTTGATCGTAATGACCACTCTCCTACTTATTGCAGGATTAATACTATCGGGAATTACTGTAGGACTATTCTCTGTGATAGGATACAGTATAGAGCGTTTTTATTTCGAGTATATTGGAATATTCGGCTTAGCAGCCTCTACTATTGTAGCGACATACATTATACAAACCAATCCACAGTTAGTAAACAAAGTATCGCCTGTAATTGCAAATATTTTTAGTCCACTCGTATTAGTCACACTCGTTGTATATCTCATCGCTATTATTGTTTCGGGAAAGGATCCTTATAATGATAGAGAGTTTTTAATTATTTTTAATGCACTACTTGTTGGAGTATTGGCCTTAATCCTATTCTCTGTTGCCGAAGGAAATCGTTCGGGAAAAAGTAATACGGGTATCATCATATTGTTTTTGCTCTCGAGCATTACTGTAATTGTAAATTGTATAGCTCTGTCGGCAATTATGTTTCGAATTTCGGAAATGGGTATTACTCCAAATAGATTAGCCGTATTAGGAAGCAATATTTTAATACTAATTAATCTGGTGTATGTTTCGTATCGACTTTTCAAATCGATAAAAAACAGAAATGAAATAAATGGGGTCGAAAATTCTATTGCAAATTTCCTACCCTATTATAGTGCCTGGACAGCCATAGTAAGCTTTATCTTTCCATTTATATTTCAATTCAAATAAGAAAGGAACAACCATGACAAGCATTTGGAAAACTTACGATCAGCATTATCGCTTACCAGTAGTTACTTTGTTGGCTTGTATATTTTTATTTGCACTCGATGAAGGAGGCAAAGCGGCAGTAACATTCAGTAGACCGGGAAACTATCTTATCTTGTTATTTTATTATTTAACCACACTAGCGGTGGTTTACTCACTCTTTGCTCTTTTTAAGAGGCTCAAATTTAGCTACCCAAAATTCTGGTCATTATTCTTTGGGATTATTATAGGCTTCAGTTTAGTAATCATACTGCTTAGTAGATAATTTTTTACAAATTTATTTGCGCAAGTAAATACTTGCACTTATATTTGCAAGCACTTACTTGCATAATATGGAAATAAGAAGAGATGTATTTCAAGCAATAGCCGACCCTACACGCAGGCAAATAATAAATATATTGGCAGAGAAGCCTTTACACTTAAATGCTATTGCTGAGCAATTTGATATCAGCCGACAAGCTATATCATTACAAGTAAAAATTCTAGAAGAATGTGGTTTATTATCCATTAAACAGGTTGGTAGAGAACGAATATGTGAAGCACAATTAGATAAATTACAAGAAGTATCGAGTTGGGTAGAGCAGTATGAGCAATTCTGGACAAGCAGATTTAAATCGCTTGAGAAACATTTAGTAAAAATGAAAGCCAAAAACAAAAAGAGATAAAACTATGAAAGAAGTATTAATAGAATATATTTTCGATGCTCCTATTGATCTAGTATTTGCAGCATGGACAGATCCAGATCAATTGGCAGAATGGTTTGCGCCAGATAACTGCAGCATTGAATATAAAAGAATTGACATGCGACAAGGCGGAGAACATTTATCGTGCTTAAAGAACCCTCAATATGGTGATTGTTGGTGTAAAGGAAAGTATAGCTAAACAAACGGGTGCTCATCCGAGTTGGATAGAAATGTTCAATAAGCTTAATGAAAAACTACAACAACAATAATATGAAAACAACACTTTATGCATTTTGCATTTTACTAATTTTTTCTTGTGGAGATAAACAACATTCAAAAAAAATGAAAGCAACTAGCGATAGCTTAACCATTCAATCGGGGTATTCGATGGTAAACGGAATAAAAATGTATTACGAAATATATGGTGATGGTAAACCATTGATTTTATTACATGGTGGAGGTTCTACTATACAAACCACTTTTGGTAGAATAATTCCATTACTAGCTAAAAACAGAAAGCTCATTGCTGTTGAATTACAAGCACATGGAAGAACAGAGGATAGAGATACCGCATTATCATTCGAACAAGATGCTGATGATGTGGCTGAGCTATTAAAGAATTTAAACATTGTTAATGCCGATTTTTTAGGATTCAGCAATGGAGGTACAACTACCTTGCAAATTGCAATCCGACATCCAGAAATAGTTAATAAAATAATTGTTGCTTCCGCACTTGCTAAAAGAGAGGGAGTACCAGCAGAGTTTTATGAGTTTATGAAGAATACTCGTCCGGAAGAAATCCCACAAGCTTATCAAGAGGCCTACAAATCAGTTGCGCCAAAACCTGAGAATTTATTCATCATGTCTGAAAAATGTGCAAAACGAATGATACACTTTAAAGACATTTCCGATCGTGATTTACAAAACATAAAAGCAGAGTGTTTAATTATTACAGGAGATAAAGATGTGATGACACCAGAACATGGAGTTCAGATGCATCGATTAATACCCAACAGCAGGTTAACGATTGTTCCATCTGGCCATGGAGACTTTCTCGGAGAAATTACCACACTTACTAAAGACTTCAAAGAAAGTGATATGGTTACCCCTATTATTGAAAGATTTCTTGATTGACTTCTTTACTCAACGGTCCCTTCGGCCCGCTCAGGGACCGTTGAGATAGACGTCCGCGTCCATCTTCATACTTAAATTTTTTTGAAAAAAATTTGTGCAACTGAATAGTTTCATATATATTTGCAACCAAATAGTTGCCAATAAATGAAATTATGAGAAGAGACGTATATCAAGCTATTGCCGATCCTACACGTAGAGCGATACTCACGCTCCTAGCGGTTCAAGCCATGACACCCAATGCGCTGGCAGAGCATTTCGACAGCAGCAGACAGGCTGTATCGAAACATCTACGAATTTTAACCGAATGCGAACTGGTAAAACAAGAACAATCGGGTCGAGAAATCTATTATCAAATCCACGCCGATAAAATGAAAGAAATAGACAAATGGTTAGAGCAGTTTAGAAAGATCTGGGAAAACCGATTCAGCCAACTAGATAACGTATTAGCACACCTAAAACAAACAAAAAAATGAAAAGCGTATTATTATTTGATTTTTCTGTAGACAAAGAAAACAAATGCGTAACGGTAAAAAGAGAATTTGCAGCTTCTAAAGAACTGGTATGGGAAGCTTGGACAAACCCAGAGTTATTAGATCTTTGGTGGGCTCCTAAACCCTATCAAGTAATTACTAAATCGATGGATTTTAGAGAAGGGGGAACTTGGTTTTATGGAATGCACGGACCTACTGGCGATGTACATTGGTGCAAGGCTGATTATATCAGAATAGTTCCACAAGAATATTATTCAGCATTAGATGCATTTTGTGATGAAAATGGAAAGTTAAATGAAGAATTCCCTAGATCAGAATGGAATAACACTTTTAGAGCAGATGGAGAGAATACCATTGTAAACATAGTTATTCAATACAAATCCTTAGCTGATTTGGAGCGTATAATAGAATTAGGCTTCAAAGAAGGCTTTACAATGGCTATGGGTAATTTAGATATCTATTTAGCCTCTAGAATGAAATTATGGTCGGGATTAAAGAAAGAAAACAAGGCACGAGTATGTTCTTATTTAAACTTCCCTGGAAATACAGAAGAAGCATTCTTGTTTTATCGCAAAGTATTTAAATCAGAATTCAATGGAGGGATACAACGTTTTGGAGAACTTCCTCCTGATGAAAATCAGCCAGCAATGTCTGAAAATCTAAAAAAGATGGTATTACATGTTGAACTTCCAATTATGGGCAACCATGTGCTCATGGCTACTGATGCTCCTGCTGAAATGGGATTCACAGTAACACAAGGGAACAATATGTTTATCTCTATAGAACCCGAAACAAAAGAAGAAACGGAGCGTATATTCAACGAACTTTCAGAAGGCGGAAATATTACCATGCCACTAACCGATATGTTTTGGGGAGCTTATTTCGGAAGCTTTACAGATAAGTACGGAATAAATTGGATGTTGAATTTTTTGTACCAAAAAGGATAATGTGTTAATGTGATAATGTGTTAATGTGATAATATGATAATGTGACATTCTCAATACTCAATACTCAATACTCAATACTCACTACTAAGAACTAAGAAATAAGAATATGAAAAAAACAAAAATTATTTACTGGACAACCACTATCCTATTCACTTTATTTATGGCTTCTTCAGCTATACCGGATATATTGATGGTGCCTGAAGCGGTAAGCTTCATCAAACAATTAGGATACCCTGAGTATTTCATTCCTTTCATTGGCGTAGCTAAACTTTTGGGCTGTATTGCCTTATTAGTTCCAGGCTATCCAAGAATAAGAGAATGGGCTTATGCCGGACTATTCTTCGATTTAGTAGGCGCTGTGTATTCAAATTTAATGACAAATGGTTGGGACAATGGAATGCTTACCATGATTCCTGTATTTGCTGTTATGTTTACTTCATATATTTATAATAGAAAAGTATAATATGCTGGTATGCTAATGTGCTGGTATGCTAGTATGCTAATATGCTGGTATGCTAAGGACTAAATTCTATGTTAGCATATTAGCATGTTAGCATATTAGCACATTAACTTACGAACATTTTCTCCACAGGCTCCCAAAGTCTCCGAAATTTTCGTACTTTTGAATCCCGTAACAATACGAGCAAATCGGCTTGTATTTCTCAAAATTTTCAGCAATGACCAAATACATTTTCGTTACGGGCGGTGTTACTTCCTCATTAGGTAAGGGCATCATCTCCGCCTCTTTAGCCAAACTATTACAATCTAGAGGCTACAGGGTAACCATCCAAAAGTTCGATCCATATATTAATATCGACCCTGGAACATTAAACCCTTATGAGCACGGCGAGTGTTATGTAACCGACGACGGAGCAGAAACAGATTTAGACCTTGGTCATTACGAACGTTTCTTGAACGTACCCACTTCACAAGCAAATAACATTACCACTGGTCGTATTTATCAGAACGTTATCAATCAGGAACGTGAAGGTAAATACCTAGGAAAAACAGTTCAGGTAATCCCGCATATTACTGATGAAATTAAACGTAACATGCGTTTATTAGGAGATTCGGGAGAGTACGACATCGTAATTACCGAATTAGGTGGAACTGTAGGCGATATAGAATCTCTTCCATACATTGAAGCTGTTCGTCAGTTTAAATGGGAAGTTGGAAGTAATAATGCCATCGTTATTCATTTAACTCTAATTCCTTTCTTGGCAGCGGCTGGAGAATTAAAAACCAAGCCTACTCAGCATTCAGTTAAAATGTTATTAGAGTATGGTATACAGCCTGATATTCTGGTTTGTCGTACCGAGCATTCTATCAATCAAGAAATACGTAAAAAAATTGCCCTTTTCTGTAATGTAAATATTAACTCTGTTATTGAATCAATAGATGCTGCTACCATTTACGATGTGCCATTGTTGATGTTAAAAGAGAATTTAGACAAAACAGTACTTACCAAATTAAAACTCCCATTAAAAGGTGAACCTGATTTAGAATCGTGGAAAGACTTTTTAGGGAGATTGAAAAATCCTACAAAAGACGTACGCGTTGGTCTGGTAGGTAAATATGTTGAATTACCAGATGCATATAAATCAATAACAGAATCTTTTATTCACGCAGGGGCATCTAACGAATGTAAGGTACATGTAGAATATATACACTCAGAAAATATTAATGCTGATAACGTAAAAGAAAAACTTGGTCATTTACATGGGGTATTAGTTGCACCTGGGTTTGGTTCAAGAGGTATAGAAGGAAAGTTGGCTGCCATAAAATATGTACGTGAGAATAACATTCCTTTCTTCGGAATATGTTTAGGTATGCAATGTGCTGTAATTGAATTTGCACGTAATGTATTAAAAATGAAAGGCGCACATTCTACCGAAATGGATGAAGTTTCGAAATATCCTGTAATCGACATGATGGAAGAGCAGAAAAAAATCAAAAACAAAGGGGGAACCATGCGTTTAGGATCTTATGTCTGCGAAATTCAGAAGGGAACAAAAGCCTACCAGATTTACGGAAAATCGCGCATCAAAGAACGTCACCGTCACCGTTACGAGTTTAACAATAAATTCTTAAAACAATTTAACGATGCCGGCATGATTACCTCTGGTATAAATCCAGATACCAACCTTGTAGAAATCATTGAATTAAAGAATCATCCTTTCTTTGTTGGTGGTCAGTTCCACCCTGAGTTAAAAAGCACCGTGGCTAACCCTCACCCATTGTTTGTGAAATTTGTGGAAGCAGCATCGGAATATAAATACGGGAAAAGAAAATAAAGACACTCAGCCGGACGAGGACGTCCGGCTATATCACCCATATTCAGCCTAAATACTTGCTTTTACAGCTATAAATCGTTACGTTTGCGTCCTATTTTAAGATAAGAGATGGATAGAAATACCTTTACTGGGCTATTAATTATAGCCGTTATTCTGATTGGTTTCAGTTTTTATTTACAACCTTCGGAACAAGAATTAAAACAATATCAAAAGGATACTGATTCAATAAATGCTGCAAAAACTACTCAAGCTACAAACGACAGTTTAGCTCCTGTAACAGCAAATTCTGTAGATTCTTCAACTTCAAAAAGCAATATCGTAATCGATACAACAGGTATATTCGGTGCTCAAAAATCGGGAACTGAAAACTTTACCGTAATTGAAAACGAAAAAATAAAAGCTACCATCAGTAACAAAGGTGGTCGTGTTTATTCGGTAGAATTGAAGGAATATAAGACTTGGGACCAAAAGCCTTTGCGTTTATTTGATGGTGCAGACAATGAGTTTAATGTTCGCTTTTATGCAAAGGGGCAATTAAGCAATACTTCTGAATACTATTTCCAACAAATCGGACAAGCCTTTCAAGTACAAGGCACCGACTCAAATGAGTTGCGCTTTCGTTTATTTGCCGAAGAAAACAAATACATTGATTTTGTATACAGTTTAAAAGGAAATTCTTACATGCTCGACTTTAATATAGAGTCGCATAACATGGAGAATGTAATAGCATCTAACAATGCTTATTTCGATTTAAGCTGGGGCATTACTGCTTTGAAAAACGAGAAAGATATGAAGATGGAGCGTAACAACACCACGGCATATTATCGTTTTACCAATGAAGATTACGATTACATCAACCCTGCTAAAGACGTTAACGAAAAGTTAAGTAATGGTATTAAATGGGTTTCATTTAAACAACATTACTTCTCATCAGTATTGATTTCAAAAACAAAATTTGAAAATGGAGAAGTAGAAACTGCTACCGATTTAAACTCTCCACATATTAAGAAAATGAAAATGGCATTAACAATTCCTTATGCTCACAAAGCACAAGAGAATTATGCAATGCAATTCTATTTCGGACCAAACCACTTCCACACTCTAGAAGCGTACAATATAGGTTTAGAAAAACAAATTAACCTAGGTTGGGGTCCATTAAAGTACATCAACAGATATGCTGTAATTCCTGTATTTAATAGTCTACAACAATTAAACTGGAACTTCGGTATTATCATTTTAATCTTAACATTATTATTGAAATTAGTGCTTTCGCCACTTACCTACCGTTCGTACTTATCTACTGCTAAGATGAGAATCTTAAAGCCTGAAATGGATGAGATAAAAGAGAAAGTGGGCGACGCAGATCAAGCGAAATTGCAACAAGAGTATATGAAGTTGTATAAAAAAGCAGGCGTGAATCCTTTAGGAGGCTGCGTTCCTTTATTATTACAAATGCCTATCCTATTTGCATTCTTCTTCTTCTTCCCTTCTTCAATAGAATTACGCCAACAATCGTTCTTATGGGTAAGCGATTTATCGACTTATGATTCTATATGGACATTCGGAGAGATTCCATTTATCAATTATATATATGGTGATCACGTAAGTTTAATGTGTTTATTAATGACCATTTCTACATTGATTTACACTAGACTAAACAATCAGATTTCTGGAGCTACTGGCCAAATGAAATGGATGGGATACCTTATGCCTATTATCTTTATGGGTGTATTAAATAACGTGTCTTCTGGATTAAACTACTACTACTTCCTTGCAAATATGATGACCTTTGGTCAGCAATACGTTATCCGTTTATTTGTTGATGATGCTAAACTTCATAAACAAATTCAAGACAACAAGAAAAAACCAGAAAGTCAGAAAAAATCTAAGTTTCAACAGAAACTAGAAGACATGCAAAAAGAGCGTGAGAAACAGTTAAAGGCGAAGAAGAAATAATATAATTAATGTGTTAATGGGATAATGGGATAATGTGTTAATGGGATAGATTTTATATATTTATCATTAACACATTATCCCAATAACACATTAACAGATTATAGAAATGTCCCGAAAACTACGTTCAGAAACCGATTGCTTAAATTGTGGTACCGAAGTAAAAGATAAGTACTGCCCTCATTGTGGTCAGCCTAACTATGAACCACGTGAAAGTTTCCGTCATATCATGACGCATTTCGTTACCGATTACTTACATCTCGACGAAAAATTCTTTAGCAGTTTAAAATACCTCCTATTTAGTCCTGGTAAGTTAACCAACGAATACAATTCTGGAAGAAGGATGACATATGTACATCCCTTTCGTTTATATATATTCATTACTATCGTCTTTTTTATCGTTCAGGGTGTAAATAGTAATGAGAACAAACTCAAGCTAAAGCAAATTGAAGAAAACGGGGATACTACTATAATGATTTCTCCTGCAATGGAAACTGATGTTGATACCGCACAGGGTGAGGTAAACATGGACTACTCTTGGTCGGAAGTAGAAGACACCACGGTTGAACAATACGAAAAACGACAAGCAGCTTTACCTGAGGCCGAACGCGATGATTTCTTCAGAAGCTATTTCAACAAAAAAACTATTATTGCCAACCAACAAAAATTCAATTTGAGTGAGAAAATTATGCAGAATTTCCAGCATAATATTCCAAAAATGATGTTTCTTATTCTTCCTGTATTTGCGTTAATACTGCAGATATTTTTTAGAAGAAAGAAATTATACTATGTAGAACATTTCTATCACTCGGTATACCTCCATTGTTTCTTTTATTTATACCGCTTGGCTTTTGTGATACCATTTAAATTTCTTCCCGAGACTTGGAAAGAAGGAATAAACTTGGTAATGATTATTGGCTTGGCTGTTTATTTCTACAGATCCTTAATCAAAGTATACAACGACAATGCTATACTTACCATTGTTAAAGGAGTATTTGTAATTGCACTCTATTTCGTTGCCTTATTAATATTAGTAGTTGGGAATGGGGTGTTGAGCTTTATGCTTCTATAATTTAGATCGGGCTTATTATACTATAAAAAAAAATTATACCCTATGTCTCTGTGACTCTATGATTAAGAAACTTAAACACAGAGACACTAGGACACAGAGAAAAAAGAATATATTCTAAACTATTGTTTAACGCTTAGCGATGATCTCGTAATCTCTACTTGTTTTACCAACATAGATTTGGCGAGGACGTCCGATTGGCTCTTTATTTTCGTGCATCTCTTTCCATTGTGCAATCCAACCAGGTAAACGTCCGAGTGCAAATAACACTGTAAACATTTCCGTAGGGAAGCCAATAGCTCTGTAAATAATTCCAGAGTAGAAATCAACGTTCGGATACAACTTACGTTCTACGAAGTAAGGATCATTTAAAGCCGATTGTTCTAATTTTTTAGCGATATCTAAAATAGGATCATGAACTCCTAATTTGTTCAATACATTATCACATGCTTCTTTAATGATTGTAGCACGAGGGTCGAAATTTTTATATACACGATGACCAAATCCCATTAAGCGGAATGGATCGTTTTTATCTTTAGCTTTTGCCAACCATTTATCAGCATCGCCACCATCAGCTTTAATCGCTTCAAGCATTTCTATCACAGCTTGGTTTGCACCACCGTGTAATGGACCCCATAGAGCTGAGATACCAGAAGCTACCGATGCGTATAAGTTAGCATCAGAAGAGCCTACAATACGTACTGTAGACGTTGAGCAGTTTTGCTCATGATCAGCATGTAAAATCAATAATTTGTTCATGGCATCAACAACCACAGGATCTACAGTATAGTCTTCTGTACGGTTAGCGAATGTCATGTTTAAGAAATTAGAAACGTAGTCTAATTTATTTTGAGGATAAATAAGCGGGTGACCTAATGATTTCTTGTGTATCCAAGAAACAATGGTGCTCATTTTAGCCAATAATTTAATTATAGTTAGGTTTTGCTCTTCTTTTGTTGGATTAGAATTTAACGATTCTGGGTAGAAAGAAGATAAAGAACAAACTAAAGACACTAACTGACCCATTGGGTGAGCTTTTGATGGATATCCATCGAAAAACTTCTTCATGTCTTCGTGGATCAATGTATGACGAGAAATCTCGTGAGTAAATTGATCTAGTTCCTGTTTAGTAGGAAGTTCGCCATAAATTAATAGGTAAGCAACTTCAATAAATGTTGATTTCTCAGCAATTTGTTCGATAGGATAACCACGGTACTTTAAAATACCAGCTTCCCCGTCGAGGAAGGTTATAGCACTTTTTGTAGCTCCAGTGTTTTTGTAACCTGTATCTAGGGTTACATAACCTGTTTCATCACGTAATTTAGAAATATCGATGGCTTTCTCGCCCTCAGTTCCTGTAATAACTGGGAATTCGAATTTCTTCCCGTCTAAAATAATTTCTGCGATTTCTGACATTTTGCTTAATGTGTTAAGTATTGGCATCGCAAACTTAATTAATTGTACACGATTTTAAAACAATTCTTTAAAGCTTTTGATTATTTTTAAACAACAAATAAGCAATAGAGTTTTTATGGACTTCACAATTAATACACCTGCCCTCCTATTTCCTGCCATGAGTTTGCTGTTACTCGCTTATACTAACCGTTTTAACGTAATAGCAAGTCGCATTAGAAGCCTGAGAGATTTATGGGAGACTGAACACGACGATAAGATATTATTTCAATTGCACAACTTACGACGAAGGGTGAAGCTCATTCGATTGATGCAACTGTTGGGAGTATTTTGCATGTTTGGTTGCGTATTTACCATGTTCTTACTTTTTTATGGAAATGAAATAGCTGGACAATATGCATTCGCTATCAGCTTGTTATTAATGTTGGCTTCGCTTTATTTATCTATTCGAGAGATCCATTTATCAGTTGTTTCACTCGATATTGTTCTGAGCGATTTAGAACACGAGCTTAACGAGAAACAAACTCAATCAGAAAAAACGGAAAGTAATTCCGCGAAGAAATACTTCCGATGAAAGGAGTTGCAAGATACCCTCTTTCTGACTAAGCTCTCCAGTACTATCAATTGCGTCGGCAACACCTTCCCAAGGTTCTAAACAAATGAATGGATAGGGAGCTTTCGACCATATGCCATAATATGGAAATTGATCGGCACTTAAACTCACTATTTTTTTGCCTTTAGCATTCACTATACTCAAAGTCGACGATTGCATATCTTTTACTACAATTGCATCTTGTTCAAAGTAATCTTTCCTAAGTTTTAGCATGCACTTCTGTATAAATACAGGCTCTTGAAGATGATTTCTTAAACCACCCTGCAATAAGTGACGGTTAAATTTTTCCTCTTCATCAAACTGAATAAAATAACTATCGATATCATCATCTAAAACAAAGGCAGGGTGAGCACCAATAGAAAAAAACATGTTCTCCTCCCCTGTATTCTCTACCCGATAAGATAGTGCCAATGCATTTTCTTGAAGAACATAGATGAGTTGCAGTTTAAAATGAAAAGGATAATTTGCTAAGGTCTCGTGGTTGGAATTCAACTCTAATATGATCTTAGAAGGGCTATGCTCAATAACTTCAAAATCGTAATTACGAGCGAATCCGTGTTGAGGTAAATGGTATGTTTTACCCTGATAAACGTATTGATCATCTTTTAATCGACCTACAAATGGGAACAGTACAGGAGAACTTCTATTCCATACAGAAGCATCGGCATGCCATATGTATTCCCTATTGCTTGCTTTGTTTACTACCGAACGAAGCTCAGCGCCATGCGATAAAATACCTATTTTGTATTCAGAGTTTTCTAAAAATAACATGTCTTGAAAATTTATTCTTCTTCCTTTTTGGAAGCTCCACGAAACGATAAGCCTAAATAGTATATCGCTACAAATGCTAAACCTAATATAAAGAATGCTGCTGCATACGGACGAGTAGTATCATCGAAATAAAACTCTCCAATCATCCAAATAGAGTTTGCTAATATCCAACAACAAACTGCAAGGTTATGTAATAATTCTTTCCTGTCGGCACGCGAGAGGTAGGTAAGATAAAAAGCCATAATTACCGTTGGGAGAATCATAAACATCCCAAGAGGTTTAAAATCCATTACCCAGCAAGAATCTTTGATGAGCCAAAAAAGAATGTGTGTATTCTCTAGGTTTCTTATTTTAGTAAGCATATCAAAAAAATATCCACAATGTTAATAAACACTGTGGATATATGTGAAATAATGTGAATATCTTATTTAGATTGTGCAGAGATCCAGAAAGCAGCACCTGCTAAACCGATATCTTTCAACATTCCCGACATAGCCATTTGTGCCATCATTGCATCAGCATTACCCAAGTTAGGAACATGTAACATCAATACAAATAATATTAGCATTATACCTAATAACATGGTGGCTAATTTTGTGTTCCTACCCGTTAATATGCTTATAGCAGCCAATAATAGTGCAATTCCTGAGATATAAACCCATAGTGCACCTCCTGGTAGATAAGCAGGTATCATTCCGGCCATTTGGTTAGCATTCATTAGATGAAATATTCCAAATCCGATGAATGGAACACAATACATAATTTTACCTAGCATGCCTAAATTTTTCATAATCAGTTTTTGTTTAAGGGTGAATAATTGATTAACTATAAGAAAGTTACACAGCAAAACCTGTTGAAACAACGAAATGTTATTCACTTATTAACACCCTCAAAACCAGCGCAATTATTCAATAACCCTAAAAAACTCTCTGTCGAATACTTTAAAATAGGTTTCTGCTGGGAACATTCATACTATATCGGGAAATACAGAAAAGTATAAATGCATTTATAATTCTTCATGAGTTAAAATATTTTAGGATAACATAAAATCAACAATGGCTTTTGCATGAATCTGAGTGGTATCAAAAACTGGAAGTTCAAAATCATTCTGACTAACTAGTAATGGAATTTCAGTACAACCTAAAATAATCCCTTCCGCACCATTTTTCACTAAATCGTTAGCAATCTCTATATAGTTCTTTTTTGTCTCTGGTTTAATCAATCCTATTCCCAATTCCTCCTTTAAAGTATGTTGAATATAATCTCTCGTTTCTTGTTGATCAGGAACGATAACCTCAATACCGAATTGGTTGAACTTCTTAGTATAGAAGTCCATTTCCATAGTAAATTTTGTACCAAGAAGCCCCACTTTCTTTAAATCTCTTTTACAAATTTCTTTTGCCGTTTCTTCAACAATATGAATAACAGGCAATTGAATTTCTTCTTGCAAGCTCTCAGCAAATTGGTGTGCGGTATTTGCACATAACACAATAGCCTGTACATTGCCCTTTTTCAAATCTTTACATGCATTAAGAATGAGTTCATAAGCATTCGGCCATCCTCTTTCTTGTACATCGGCAAAATTCAATGAATACAACAAACATTCTGCAAAATTTAAACCTCCTAATCTCGAATTAACTCCTTCATTGATGTATCTGTAATAATCAATAGTTGAAACCCAACTAATACCTCCTATTAAACCTATTTTTTTCATCTAATTTTTTTTATTAAAAACAAATCTACACTTATAATTATTATTGCTATGAATATATATTTTACACATTTTATACTAAATTTGAATCAATTCTAAATCAAAAAAAATCACATTATAATGGAAAATAATAATTCGCAAGCAAAGTGCCCATTTACTGGCGGTGCTTTGAAGCAAAGTGCTGGTAATGGTACAAGAAATCGCGATTGGTGGCCCAATCAATTGAAGTTGAATATTCTTCGTCAGAATTCATCTTTATCAAATCCGATGGATGAGCAATTTAATTATGCAAAAGAGTTTAATTCTTTGGATTTAAAAGCATTGAAGAAGGAGATTTACGAGCTCATGACTACTTCACAAGATTGGTGGCCTGCAGATTATGGTCATTACGGTCCATTTTTCATCAGAATGGCATGGCACAGTGCGGGTACATACCGTATTGGCGACGGACGTGGTGGTGCTGGTTCAGGAACACAACGTTTTGCTCCTCTAAACAGTTGGCCTGATAACGCGAACTTAGATAAAGCTCGTTTATTGTTATGGCCAATTAAACAAAAATATGGTAAGAAAATTTCATGGGCTGATTTAATGATTCTTGCAGGTAACTGCGCACTAGAATCGATGGGCTTCGAAACTTTTGGTTTTGCTGGTGGTAGAGAAGATGTTTGGGAACCAGAGGAAGATATCTATTGGGGTTCGGAAGGGAAATGGTTAGATGATCAACGTTATACTGGTGATCGTGAATTAGAGAATCCATTGGCAGCAGTGCAAATGGGATTAATTTATGTGAATCCTGAAGGACCTAATGGAAACCCTGATCCACTTGCTGCTGCTCGTGATATTCGCGAAACGTTTGGACGTATGGCGATGAACGATGAAGAAACTGTTGCATTAATTGCAGGTGGACATTCATTCGGAAAAACACACGGTGCTGCAGATCCAAGCAAGTATGTAGGTAAAGAGCCTGCTGCTGCTGGTATTGAAGAACAAGGAATGGGTTGGAAAAATACTTATAACACAGGTGCTGGCGCAGATACAATTACGAGTGGATTAGAAGGTGCATGGACAACCACACCGACTAAATGGAGTAATAACTTTTTCGAAAACTTATTTGGTTACGAATGGGAATTAACCAAAAGCCCTGCAGGTGCTCATCAATGGAAACCTAAAGGCGATGCTGGAGCTGGTTTAGTTCCTGATGCTCATGATGCCACAAAACGTCATGCTCCCTTTATGCTTACTACCGACTTATCATTAAGAGTTGACCCAGCTTACGAAAAAATATCACGTCGTTTCTTAGAAAATCCTAAAGAATTTGCAGATGCTTTTGCTCGTGCTTGGTATAAATTAACTCATAGAGATATGGGACCAATTACACGTTATTTAGGACCTGAAGTACCAAAAGAAGTTTTAATCTGGCAAGATCCTATTCCTGCAGTTACTTATAAACTGGTAGATGCAAATGATATTGCTACATTAAAATCTAAAATTTTAGATTCTGGTTTATCGATTTCTGAATTGGTATCTACTGCATGGGCTTCTGCTTCAACCTTCAGAGGATCTGATAAGCGTGGTGGTGCAAATGGAGCACGTATTCGTTTAGCTCCACAAAAATATTGGGAAGTAAATAATCCTTCTCAACTATCAAAAGTACTTGATAAATTAGAGAGCATTCAAAAAGAATTTATTGCAACTGGTAAACAAGTTTCACTTGCCGACCTTATTTTATTGGCAGGCTGTGCTGGTATTGAGAAAGCTGCAAAAAATGCAGGTCATGCTATAAGCGTTCCTTTTACTCCAGGAAGAGGCGATGCGACTCAAGAAGATACTGATGTAGATTCTTTTGCTGTACTCGAACCTAAAGCAGATGGTTTCCGTAATTATGCAAAATCTCAATATGCTATGGTTGCAGAGGAAATGTTAGTTGATAAAGCTCAGCTATTAACCTTATCTGCTCCCGAAATGACAGTTTTACTTGGTGGTTTGAGAGTATTAAATACCAATTATAACCAATCTAATCTCGGAGTATTCACTCATCGTGCAGAAACATTAAGCAACGACTTTTTCGTAAATCTTTTGGATTTGAATACGACTTGGAAAGCAACCTCTTCTCATCAAGATGTGTTTGAAGGTCGTGATAGAAAAACAGGAGACTTAAAATGGACTGGTAGTCGTGTCGACTTGATCTTTGGTTCAAATTCGGAACTCCGTGCTATTGCTGAAGTATACGCATGCGCTGATGCTCAAGAGAAATTTGTGAAAGATTTTGTAGCAGCTTGGACAAAAGTAATGAATGCAGATCGTTTCGATTTAGTTTAAACTAAATACAATATAAAAAAAGCTGAGTTCTAAATAGAGCTCAGCTTTTTTATTTCAATCGTTCTAATACTCCTCTCCTTTTCACAATATTTTTGTAATCCCACTGAATATCTTTTGCTTTTTTTAGCCAACGTTTCAAGTCCTTAACTTTTATTTGCTCTAATTCAGTATAACGAATTTCTGCCGCTTTAAAACTACCTTCATTTTTTAACCCATCCTCATCAAAAGATTGTCCGCTCCAAAACAATAAACGTATACAAGTCTTTAGTTTACTGTAACCTACAATTGGGTTACCTTCTAAGAACCAAACGGGTTGTGCATGCCATATTTTACTTTCTGCCTTAGGTAAATTGTCGTCGATGAGTTGAGCCAGCAAATGGCAAATCTCGCGCTCTACTGCCGATTGTTTGTCGTTATAAAGCTGAATGTCTTTGTTCATAATTTATAAAAAAAATGTGCGACACCTAATTCTCCCGTTGGGTTAGTTTTTCGATAGAAATCAACAGCATAATCATCTGCTGTCTCTGCCTGAACAAATACTTCTTCAAATCCTTTTTCACTACAATACTTGTTGGTGAAATCAATTAATTGCTTTCCTATCCCTTTTCTTTGTAATTCGTTTAAAACGGCTAAGTCGTATATATAAGCTAAGGGTTTAGTAGAATAATATTGAGTAAAAATATAAACTGTTAAGCCACCAACAATCTTTTGCTCATGTTTTGCTACTACAGGGAAAAAATTATCTTGATTTAATAACTTTTCCAAGTGATCTGAATTTGGCATTGAGAAATCTTCAAATTCAAATACATCAGCAAAAACGGAAATTAAGGTTTTGAAATCCTCTAAATCCGTTTTCGTCAATACTTTTAACTCTAGTTTCATTTTCTCCTAAATACCACCGAAATAAAGTAAATGAAATTAAATACAAGCGTAATAACATTTACTTTTGTAGCAAATGGAGGTGCTCCCTCTGGCCATAACTGACCTAATAATACTATTGAGTTTAGTATTAATAAAACGATTAAAATTAGTCTGTTGTTCATATATCTAAATTAACAAATTATCCCATTAACACATTAACACATTATCCCATTAACACATTAACACATTAACCAACTATTCTTCCATCGCTCATCTCTATCACTCGATCGCAATTCTGCGCAAATTCGGGATCGTGCGTTACTGTAATAATACTCTGTTTTTGGGTAACCGACAAATCTTTTAATATATCGAACACTAAACGAGAATTCGCTTTATCGAGATTCCCTGTGGGTTCGTCGCCCATAATAATAGAGGGATCGTTAATTAGTGCCCTTGCAATGGCCACACGCTGCTGTTGACCCCCAGAAAGCTTATTGGCCGCTTTGTGTGCTTGGTCTTTTAAACCCAGTAAATTTAATTTCTCCATTGCCCTGTATTCGACCTCTTCTTTGGTATATTTATTAAGCTTTAACCCTGGAATCATCACATTTTGCAAAACACTAAACTCTGGTAATAGAAAATGAAATTGAAATACAAAACCAATATGTTCATTTCTAAATTGGGCTAATTCATTTTGAGTTTTTCCTTTCAACTCATCTCCCTTCATTTTCAAACTTCCTTCGTAATCGGTATCCATAGTGGAGAGAATATATAGCAAAGTTGATTTTCCGCAACCCGACTTGCCCACAATAGATAAAAATTCTCCTTTCCTCACATCGAAATTCAAATTTTTTAAGACCTGAAATTTTTCTGGTTCGTAAAAATATTTACTGATAGCTGTTGCTTCTAATATCTTTTCCATTAGCCTCGTAATATGTTAACAGGGTCTATTTTAGAAGCTTTTTTTGCTGGAAAATATCCTGCAAAAATAGTTGTGATGATACCAAATAACAGTCCGAAGATGTAAAACTTAGGGTCCATATTCACAGGAAAGGTATCGACACTTAAAAACTCTCCAGCATCAAATGGAGTAATCGACAATAAATAGGAAATACCAAATCCTAATATCAAACCTACAATTCCTCCCATTACCCCAATAAATATTGCCTGAAATAAAAATACCTGTATAATATCGTTTCGTTCAAAGCCTGTTGCTTTTAATATGGCAATATCTTTCATCTTATCATAAATGGTCATGTTCATGATATTGTATATTCCAAAACCTGCAACAACCAATAAGGTGGTAACTACCACTAAGGTTAATACATTACGTATTACAAAGGATGCTAAAATTGTCGAATTTGCCTCTTCCCAATCTTCTGCTTTGTATCCATAAATACTTTTGTATTTAGCAGCATATACCTTCGCTTGGTTTAAGTCTTTCAACTTAATCTGTATATCGGTGATGTAATGATTATCTCTATTTAATAAGGTCTGTACTGTGGAAATATTCGTATACGATCTAATGTTATCAATAGCTCCAATATTCGTTTTAAAAATACCTACAATCCTTAGTAGCATTGAGTTTCCTTGCGGGGTGGTTACTCCTACATGATCTCCTAAACTCAAATTCATTTTGTTTGCTAAGCCACTTCCCATCAATAGTCCATCTCTCGAACTCAACAAATCTTCCATATCGCCCGATTTCATTTTAGCTTTTAATTGATAGAGTTTATCTTCATCTAAAATATTTACACCTACCACTTGTCCTGGTATAGGAGTTGGACCGTAATTATAAAAAACTTGAGTAGTTAATTGTGGAGATACTCCCAGTACATTTGGATCTTGTTCTATTTGTTTAGCAATGAGTAATCCGTTCTTTAAATTAACTTGTTCTTGTTTGGGTTTCTGGTGATATACTACACTCCAATCGTTATCATTGGTATATACTTTCTGTATTACATTTTTGCGTTTCGATTCTATCTCATGGTATATTCTAATGTGAGGAGTATTGCTGAGCGTAGTTTCTTCTAAAAGTAGATTTACTCCCGTCATAAAGCTAATCATTACAATAAACATCGCGATACCAAAAGTAACTCCAAGTGAAGCCACTATCGTTTGCTTCTTCTTCGCAAACAAATGAGTTTTGGCGATGTTGATGTTTAGTTTAAGCGACATTAAGGTTTATAAATAACAGATTGTTCTGTAATTCCATTCGTAATTTCCACAAAATCGAAATCCGAAATTCCTGTTTCTATTTTTTGCAATACCTTTTCTCCATCGTGCTCTACCCAGATACTATCTTTAGCCACTAAATACGATTTAGGAATACAGAGTGCATTTTTCTTATTGCTGATTAGAATATTGGCTTCTAAACTTAATCCGTATAAATTAGGAACATCATTAGAGGTGAATTGAGCATCCACTCTAAAAGATTGTTCTAAGCGATTAAGTTTCGGATAAATTTTTGTCACCTTAGCTTTAAACACTTTATCGTTATACATATCGATATGTATAATTACCTCTTGCCCAACTTTAATCTTAGGCAGATCCAACTCATCTACCGCCATTCTTACAATGGGTGGTTCTATTCCTCCGATAAGGGCTACAGCCTCATTTCTACGAACCATCTCCCCTTTTTCTTTTAATAACTCAAATACAATCCCTTTCATCATACTTTTCATCGTATAATTGTCGGCATCCTTCGTATTTAATTTATATTGTGTTTGTGCATTTTCGTATTCTACTCTTAACTGATTTTTTAAACGTTCATATCCTTTTCGCTTTGCTAGGTATTCGTTTTTTGAAGCAAGAAATGTGAGTTGAGCTCGCTCTAGTTCAACTTTAGAAGTTGCGTCTTGTTTATATAAGTTTTGAAAGCGTACATAGTTATTCGAATCGTTTTTAAACTTCAAGGCTATAGTTTGTAAAGCTGCTTCATACTCTGCTAAAACAGGAGAATTTGCTGAAATATTTCTATTCGCAATTTGATAGATTTCTTCCGAACCTCTTTCTCTTGCAGAAGGAACATCACTATCCACTTTCATCAGTATTTGATCTTTATTAATGGTATCGCCCTCTTCAACTAATATTTCTACAATGTTTCCATCGGCATTAGCAAATACTTTATACTCTTCCGCAGGGTAAATATTTCCTGAAGCATAAACTGCTTCGTGGATATCTTTACGAACAGCTGTGATTGTATCTTCAGAGCCTTTACAAGCAATCATCGCACCGAGTAAAAATAAAACTGTAGTCTTTCTCATTTTAATTATTTTGGTGATTTCTTCTGTTCAATCCATATAAATGAATTCCCTGTATCGAATTCATTCTGTTCAAACAGTGGGTTACTTGGATCTATCATCCATTGGTTTGCTATGATGTATTTGTATAAATGTTTCCCTGGTTTGAGGTGTAAAGGTAATACCCAAGCTGTATCTGTTCTATACATGGTTATTCCTGGATCTGGCCAATTAAAGAAAGAACCTGATATTCGAACATCCGATTCATTCAAAAATAATCTTAAACTAAAGGTGTAGTTCGATTGAATTGCTATTAACGAATTTCTAGTGTCTCCAACCTTTACTATATAAGGGTTCTTAGGGTCTATTACCCATTGCCCATCTACAAAAAACTTATATTGATAATTTCCTGGAGCTAATACATAATTTGTTGTCCATTGCTCTCCCTCTCTCCTCAATTTAATCTCATTGGTTCTCCACGAATTAAAATCGCCACACAAATACACTTCTCTAGCATAGTTGAACCCTTCGAGAGCAAAAGTAGTGGGTGTGCCTATGCTAAACATCGAATTGATGTTCCCCATACCATCGTCTCTATTCTCTTTGCACTCAGGATCTGTTATCCACTCTCTGTCGACAATGAACTTGTAGAAATATGTACCTTCTTTTAAATACACTGGTAAGCTCCAATAGTTTGCTTTTCTATTCATCACCAATTCTCGTTCATTCCAATTGTTAAAGGAACCTGCAACTATAACTTTTCTAGCATTCAAATGAGCCCTCAATACAAACTCATGGTTGCAAGAAAAATATACCGAATTGTATGAGCCATATGTATCGTCTTCTTTATGCTTATTCTCAGGATCGTTTATCCATTCCCCATCAACAATAAATTTATACAAATGCTTTCCTGGATTTAATTTCACTTCATAATACCATGCGGTATCGGTTTTAACCATCTTTAGTTCTTCGGTTGCCCATGCGTTAAAACTTCCCGATAAAATAACAGTATTGGCTTTCAATCTTCCATAATATACAAAACGTGTATAGCCATTCTCAGGGTTCAGTTTAACAGATATTTTATTTTTGTATTCGTTAAATCCAAAATCAGCTTCCGGATAAAATGTATTTATTTCTTTGTGATAAAAACTATCAGAATTAATTACAAAAGGATTGTTGAATTCAAAATCTTGTGGATTATGTTTGAGGTCTTTGGCTATCTCCACAAAATCTTTTCCTGATTTAATTATTTCCCATCCCTCTAAATAATATACCTGATTTAATTTTTTGTTGCGAATGGTATCCAAGCTGAGTTTCATCATATTAATCTCCTTCAATACACTGTCGAGTTGTTTTTGAGAGAGATTGATGTTTATTCTCAACACCATTTTACCTCCATTAATCTTCAGTATATCAGAAGACTTTTGAGCATAGGAGAACAAGACCATGAAACATAGTCCTAAAACTAAAGCGTATGTTAAGCGTCTATTCATTAGCATTCTCCTTATAAAGATACAATCCGAATTCCTTTTTAGGAATATTAATATGAATTACTCCTTGCTCCATCAAAGAATAACCTATGATAGCATCGATTGGCTGCCCAAAGGCTTCCGATAATTGGTACAGACTGGAAAGTAGCACCGAAACATTCTGAATACTGTGTTTGCCTATTTGAGCCTCTTGCAGTGTTCCCGACCACACCTCAATTTTTTGTCCACCCGTACCCGTTAAGTTCAAGCGTTTATTAAGCTGTACCGTATTTAATATCTTTTGTGAAAGTTCATTATCTAATACCATTTGCTCCGCTCCTGTATCAAAGCATACATTTAAATTCTTGTTTGCAATTTTCATAGGGATAAACAAAGTATTATTACTTGTACTTAAAGGTAGTAGTACATCGGGTATTAAACGCGAACTATTTTTTTTATTCGGACGAACCAACATTAAGGTATTTTTTCGGGTATCTAGTGTAATCTCTAAGTCGTCGAACAAAGCGATTCCTAACAGTCCTAAAATTCGGATATTTTTATTGTTTTCAATATGACTTAAATCAGTTAATTCCACAATCATTTTCTCATAATACAAAGTACTGATTTGAAGTTTATTCACTTCTAATTCGTACACGGCATTAGTGGATCCTGCTATACCAACTGAGGTTCTGTTTTTCTTAATTGCATTTTGTCGGAAATAAGAAGTATTTAACACCAAGCCTGGTGCTCCAGTATCGAAAATGAAATTTCCTCGCATTCCGTCTACTTCGCCTTCAATAAGCAAAAGATTACCCGCTCTAATGATTGGTAATTTTAAGGTGTCAAAATCGCCTTTAGGCTCTGAAGCAAATAAGCCCCAACCTGGTGCGGCTGAAGTAAGTACTGTAGGATTTTGGGCAAGAGCTAGGCTGCTAGTAATAATGAATAAGCTCAGTATGAATAATCGCCTAAATAAGATTCTAATATTATTCATTGTGACCTGTGCTCATTTTTTTTGATAAGTAAATATAGTGCTAAAACTATATTTTAGGTATTTCATTATATTTATTGAATGAAAAGAAGTCTAATATTATTGTTACTAATTATCCAAAGTAATGTATATGCACAAGACAGCTCAAAAGTAAACAAACCCCGACTGTACATTGCTGCAGGAGCACAAGCAGGTGTGCTGGTAGGTGGAATGGCTTGGCTGAACTACATTTGGTACGAGGGACACGATAAATTAGGTTTTCATTTTTATAATAATGATGGGAACGAGTACCTCATGATTGATAAGCTCGGGCATGGTTTCGCTGCCTACCAAGAAAGCTATATCGCTTATCATACCCTACGATGGGCTGGGCTTTCAAAAAAGAAAGCTTTATTATTTGGAGGGCCTTACGGATTAATCTTACAAACACCTATTGAAATATTCGATGCCATGTACGATGGATATGGATTTTCTAAAAATGATATGATTGCAAACTTCGCAGGTTCTGCTCTGTTTACAGTGCAACAATTGATCTGGGACGATCAAATTATCAAACCCAAATTCTCATATTCACCCTCCGCCTACCGTAAATATTATCCAAGTCGATTAGGTGAAACTCATATTCAAAGTTTCTTTCTCGATTATAATGCGCATACCTATTGGCTAAGCTTTCCTGCTAAAAGTATTCTACGTACAGAAAAAACTCCCAAATGGTTAAACTTTGCTCTTGGATACAGTGCCAATGGAATGTTCGGAGAGTTTACCAATGCAACCATCAATAACCTCGGCGAACCAATTCCCTATTTCGACAGGTATCGTCAGTTTTTATTTTCACTAGACCTCGACCTCACTAAAATCCCTACCAAAAGTAAAGGACTGAGAATTTTATTCGATGTGGTAAATCGAATAAAGATACCAGCCCCTACTTTGGAGTATAATAGTTTGGGGAAGGTTAAGGCGTATGGGGTTTATTTTTAGTGAATAGTGACTAGTGACTAGTGAATTGTACAAGTTACTAGTCACTATTCACTAGTAACTAATTAAGGATGTGCTCGTTGTTATTTGTTATATTGGAGTAATTCTTCTATGGACATAAACACTGGTTTGCCTTGAGATAAAATTAAATCACGTTCTTTATTTGCACCTGGACTTTCAGCTAACAATATCAAGGCATCACAGGCAGAGATTACAGCTAATGAAATTTCCATAATGCCTTTGTATCTATCATTTACATTAGCTTTTTCGAGTACAGGTAATGCTGCATTCATTCCAATTACAGGCACAAAACCTAATTCTAAAAGACGAGCAGCAACAATATTCATCTTGTCTAAATTGAGTTGACGTTGCTCTGCTGTATCAGCTGAGTAAGGTCCTGCAACACCTATAATACGAGGCTTATTTGTATTTTCTGGCATAATAGTTAGTTGTGACTTTCGTAGATAAGGAATTCTTCAATATCATGATATCCAAAAACCTCAATTTCGGGATGCTCATTTATTAATTTACGAATTTTATCTAGTGTCTGCAATCTTAACTCTTCGTTATCAGCCCTTATCTTAGCCAATTCATTTACAGGGTGAATACTATCATGGAGTTCAACTCTCATGTAATATGCATCAGCTATATAGAACAACCAAGTATTTTCATTTTTAATAGCAACACCACAATGCCCTAATGTATGTCCGAAAAGTGGTACTAAATAAATTTCTGTTTCTATATTAAGTTTAACCCTTCTGGCTTCAAAGCCAAACCAATTATAATCAGATTTACCATAAGTATATATAGTAGGTTGATGAGCTAAAGGTGATTTTAAGTATCTAGGATTATCGGAGTTATATTGTTCCATTTCTTCTAATCCAACATGCACATTAGCATGAGGAAAGTCTGCCAATCCTCCAATATGGTCATTATCCAAATGAGAAATAACACAATCGCTTACATCTTCAGGATTAAGCCCAAGGTGTTCTATCTGACGAATTGCAGTATGATTTTCATCGAAACGATAACCTACAATTTCCACGAGTTGCTGCCCAATTCTTTCGTTTGGATTTTGAACATCAAGAAGACCAATACCTGTATCAATCAAAATAAGTTTATTATTTTCTTCAATAAGCAAGCAATGCCCACAAACATTATCATTTATTGGTGAAACAATATTAACGCAGTTAAGGTGATGTATTTGTATCATATTTTTTTATTGGTATTCTCTTCAATCAAAAAGAATACCAATATAGTGATTTACATATTTATATTTATTTACACTCCTCATCTATAGAACAAGACTGACCACTTATATTTTCAGGGTTAGATAAATGTATTTGACTTTCCCATTGCGTAAATGTTTTCTCCAAAGTTTCTAAAAACAAAGTAGTATCCTGAGCACCTGAAATTGTAGAGGAATTATTAAACCTAAAAAATGGAACACTTGTTATTCCCGACTCATTAGCCTCTAAAATATCTTTGCGTACCTCATCTGTAAACATATTACCTTCAAACATATTTTTCACTTTAGAAGCATCTAATCCATTATCACTTGCTATCTGAATAAGTATCAATATATCATCTATATTTTTACCTTCCATAAAATATGCTCTAAATAAAGCCTCCTCTATTTCATTCTGTAAATTAGATAGTTTTGCAAAATGCGATAAGCGATGAGCATTAAATGTATTTGCAGGAATAGATTGATGTAAATTTAATTTCAGTCCAGTATCATTTACTGAATTTGCTACTTGGTCAATCATAGTTTTGCTATGTTCAATACTAATACCTTTTAGCTCAGCAAGAAACTGAGGAAATAGTTTACTAGGATCGGTTTTAAATCCAGGAGCAAGCTCAAAACTTCTCCAAATTACTTCAACACTATCATTATCTTTAAATTTAGATAGTGCACTTTCAAATCTTTTTTTTGAAGTGTAGCAAAATGTACATGTTACATCACTCCAGATTTCAACTTTCATTTTTTGTGTCGACATTTTTTTCTTTTTTATAATTGTAAAACGATACAAACTTATATACATTTGCTATCTAAAAGATAGCACTATCCCAAATGATAGCGCTATCCTTTTAGATAGTATTAATAAAATAAGTATGAAAGCGACAAAAACTCCTGATGAAATAGAGTGTGAAAAATGTATAAGGTATGTTAGTGATGCCTTAGAAGTTTTACAAGGAAGATGGAAGCTACCAATTCTAGTTTCTCTAAAATTCAGTAATAAAAGGTTCAAACAGATATCAAAAGATTTAAATGGAATAACAGATAAGATGTTATCGAAAGAACTTAAAGAATTAGAAACAAATCTGCTTATTACAAGAACCGTTTACGATACTTTTCCTCCTACAGTTGAATATGCAATTACAGAACATGGGTTGACCCTCGACTCTGTTATATTATCTCTAAAAAACTGGGGTGGTATACATCGAAAAAAAATCATTGGTAAATAATCACCAGTCACCAGTCACTAAAAATGCAATATCTTTTATCACTTGTGTTGGCGAGTTACAATCGCAATTACTCAATCCTATTACATAAATATCTTTTGATGGAATATACACTCCCATCGATTTATATCCAAACACACTTCCCCCATGTTCTCGGCTGGGTATTCCCTCAATATCTTTCAAGTGCCAACCGTAACCATAACTAAACTCTTCACCATTATTCAATTTGTGTTTGCTATAGATTTTCTTGGTTGTTTTAGGGCTTAACAAGATATTATTGTTTAAGGCATTTTGCCATTTCAGCAAATCCTCTACTGTCGACATTAGTGCGCCTGAAGCATAAGGAACACTATAATTGATAACGGTTTTGTTTACATAATTATTTTCTTTCTTATGATACCCGTATGCTCTCTTTTTTATCACAGCTCGATCGGTAGCATAACGTGATTGGGTCATTCCTAATTTCTGAAAAATATTTTTTTCGATAAAATCTTTATAGCTCTCTCCTGATGTTTTTTCAATAATATACCCCAACAATACATATCCCGAATTATTGTATTCGAACTTGTCGCCTGGATTAGATTCTACCGCCTCATTTTTGAAAAAATCGACCATCATTTGTGGAGTCATTTCCTTTTGAGCAATATCTTTTATCGATTTCATCTTTGTAAAATCTTTAATCCCTGAAGTATGAGTTAATAAATGATGGATAGTGATTTTATTCCCATTGGGGTAATCGGGAATGTATTTAGATATGGTATCTGTAGTTTTTAATTTCCCTTGTTCTTCTAACATCATTATCGCAACAGCGGTGAACTGCTTAGTCATGGAGCCTAATTGAAACACAAAATCCTTATCCAGATTCACATCCAATTCTACATTCGCTTTTCCAAATGATTTCTGATAAATGGGTTTCCCGTTCTGAGCAACCATAAATACACCACCAGGACCGTTAGGGTCTTTAAACTCTTTTAAAATGATGCTGTCTATCCTGCCCGATAAGTTTTGAGCAAATAAAGTATGTGTGGTGTGTGATAGAATTACTGCTAATAGTAATGCTATATGTTTGATTGTTCTCATCGTAATCTATTTTGATGAGCTTAATTTATTACATTTTTTTAGAGAATAATTGGGAGTAACATTATTAATACTTACTTACTAGTGACTGGTGACTGGTGACTAGTGACTGGTACTATTGACTTGTACTTGTGACTTGTACCAGTAACTAGTAACTAGTCACAAGTCACTTCCTTTTGGGACGACGGTTTCTGTTGTCGGGATTGTTTCTTGATAGACTTTCGACAATGGCATTCTCTGCGCTCTTCTTTACTTTGGGTTTATTTCTTTTGCCCTCAGACTTGGTGCTCGAAGATCCCTTGGTGAGTTTATAAATAGTGCTCATTTCTTCTGGGGTAAGATCTCTCCAATCGCCTAGTGCTAATCCTTTCAAGCTAATATTCATGATGCGAACACGCTCTAACTTTACCACCTCATAACCGAAGTGTTCGCACATTCTCCTGATTTGCCTGTTCAGGCCTTGTATTAAAACGATTCGAAAAGTATTCGCCGACTCTTGTACTACTTTACATTTCTTAGTGGTTACTCCTAGCATGGGAACACCATTGGCCATCCCATAAATCACCTCATCAGTTAAAGGTTTATTTACCGTTACTACATACTCTTTCTCATGTTTATTCCCAGCACGCAAAATCTTATTAACCATATCTCCATTGTTGGTTAAAAATATTAATCCTTGCGAATCTTTATCTAACCTTCCAATAGGAAATATCCTCGTGCTATGATTTACAAAATCAACAATATTATCTCTGATGTTTTCTGTGGTAGAAGTAATCCCTACGGGTTTATTTAGTGCAATAAAAATAATATCCTCTTCTTGCAAAGGTTCTAGTTCGTTTCCATTCACCCTCACCTTATCCCCTGCATTTACCTGGTCTCCTACTTGCGCCCTTTTTCCATTAATGAACACATGTCCTCTCTCTATGTATCGATCGGCTTCTCTTCGAGAACATAATCCGGATTCTGCTATGAATTTGTTTAATCTCATTTAGTAAAGATAACACTATTTAGTGACTGGTGAATAGTGACTGGTACAGGTACAAGTGATTGGTGACTAGTGACTGGTGACTGGTACAGGTAATTGGTGACTGGTACAGGTAATTGGTGACTAGTTACTAGTACAAGTCACTAGTCACTAGTCACTATTCACCAGTCACTAAAAAACCTGCATTTATGCAGTTGTACTGGTATTTGAAATATTATTATTTAGTAAAATGAATAATCACAGAGAATTAGAGGTTTGGAAAATGGCCGTGAAAAACTCAAAAAACATCTATCATGTTGTAAAGTCATTTCCTGAAGAAGAAAAATATGGATTGGCTGATCAAATTAAAAGAGCTGCGGTGTCAATATCTACTAATATTGCTGAGGGTTGTGGTCGTGAATCTCACAGAGAATTTCTGCATTTTTTAACAATTTCCTATGGATCATCAGCAGAATTAGATTCCTTAATTTTTACTAGTTATGAAATTGGGTTTATTGTGAAAGAAGATTATGAATTAATTACGGATAATAATTTCAAAATTCAGAAAATGATATCCGCTCTTAAGAATGCAATAAAAAAAAGAAACAACTTGTACTAGTGACTTGTGAATAGTGACTGGTGACTTGTACCAGTTACTAGTACTAGTGACTAGTCACCAGTCACTAGTCACCAATCAATGCTTCATAGGGCGTTTCTTTATCATCCCACCTTTAGTGTCTTTCACACTATTCATCACTACAAAAGCATTGGTGTCTATCTTTAAAATCTCCGTATTTAATTTATTTAACTCTAATCGTGTGATGACAGTATATAGAATTTCAATGTCGCTCGATTCTCCGTTTTTGTTGAATCCTCTTTTTCCATTATAAATGGTTACTCCTCTTCCCATTTCATCAATAATCATGGTTCGTATTTCATCCGTATGTGCCGAAATAATAGTAACCCCAATGTATTCTTCAATTCCTTCAATTACAAAGTCTAATGATTTTGATGCTACTAAATAGGTAATCATCGAATACAATGCAATTTCAATCGATAAGAAATACGCTGCTACCGAAAATATAATAATGTTTATGCCGATGATAATGTCGCCGATGGTAGTGCCTAATTTCCTACTTAGAAAAATGGCCAACACTTCTGTTCCATCAATTACTGCTCCTCCTCGTACCGAAAGCCCGATACCTACCCCTAAAAAGAAACCTCCAAACACTGCGACCAACAAAGGATCTTTAGTGACGTCGGGGAAATGCACAAAGGCCAACACTAACGCTAAACCTGTAATGGCTATTGCTGTTTTTATCGCAAATACTCTACCTATTACTTTATATCCTAATACAATAAATGGCAGATTCACCAACATTACTAAAATATAAAGTGGTGTCCCTGTTAATGCCGAGGTCAATAGAGATATACCTGTGGCTCCTCCATCGATAAAATGATTGGTTAATAAAAAACCTTTGAATCCGAATGCCGCTGAAAAAATCCCAACAGCCACGAGAATAAAATCTTTAAGGTATCGTAAGAATAATATTTTTAACGCCCTAAATCCTTTTACCAATACGAAGTTCGAATATTCCTTATCGCTAATACGCTGATCCTTCTTTCGAAGTACCGCGTTGATGATGAGTTTGGTAAGGAATGGTTTCATGGAATTAATATGCTGATGTGCTGATATGCTGATATGTTGATGTAGTATGCAAAAAAGATTAGCATATCAGCATACTAGCATATTAACATACTATCTAAGTTCTGCGTTCAATTCTTCTAGAGCGGCCATGCCTGGGCAAAGCTCTTTCTCTGTTAGTTGATTCAACGGGGTGTCAACTGTATTTAGTACATGATGAAGATCTTTTGATTGTGGTTCGATGTAAATCAAGCCAGTTAAAATCTCTCCATTAATTTTTGTTTTCTGTAAAGCATTGATTGCCGACATTCTATCTTCTGGATTCCATTCGCTTTCTAATTTGTGCAAATGTAATTTTGAACCGTCGTGTAGTTCGATGTTCTTATCGGTACCTTCGTCGTATTGTGTAGTAATCTCTTCTTGAAATGGAACAAAATCAACCGTTGATGTCAATTCAATATGTTCGCGTACATAGTCGTACGATTTCGTAGAACCTGGATTATTGTTAAACGTTACACATGGTGAGATCACATTAATTAATGCAAATCCCGGATGTTTTATTGCTGCTTTTATCAGTGGTAATAATTGTGCTTTATCGCCCGAGAAACTTTGTGCAACAAAACCTGCTCCTAACTCTAATGCTAAGCTTGGTAAATCAATTGCGTTGAACATGTTCACCGAACCTGCTTTACTTTTAGAACCTTCGTCGGCAGTAGCAGAATCTTGTCCTTTAGTTAATCCATAGCATCCATTGTTCATCACAATGTATACCATGTTTAAATTTCTTCTGATTACATGCACAAACTGACCCATACCAATTGATGCGGTATCACCATCACCCGACACTCCGAAGTAAATGAGCTCTTTGTTCGAAAGGCTTGCTCCCGTTGCCACTGAAGGCATACGCCCGTGTACAGAATTAAATCCGTGACTCTGACTTAAAAAATAAGCAGGAGTTTTAGATGAGCATCCTATTCCTGATAGCTTTGCTAATCGATGTGGCTCAATAGCCAATTCAAAACACGATTGTACAATAGCTGCACTAATGGAATCGTGTCCGCAACCTGCACACAACGTAGATAAAGAACCTTCGTATACAGTTTTAGTATACCCAAGCTCGTTGGTTTTTAAATCAGGATGGCGAAATTTTGGACGTATATATGTCATGTTGTAATAGGCTTAAGAAACTAAATTAACTGAACTCCCTAACTTCGATTTAATGGTATTCATAATATGATCTGCAGTAATTGGCATACCATCGTAATTTAATACCGAAATGATGTGTTTAGGGTTGATTTCTAATTCATTTACTAATAATGATTTCATTTGAGCATCTCTGTTTTGCTCTATTAAAATTACTTTTTTATGTGAGTTAATAAATTCTTCTACTTCCGTGTTGAAAGGAAAAGATCTCAATCGCATAGCATCAAATTTAATTCCTTCTGCTGCCAATAAATCTATTGCTTCTTTAGCTGCATATATTGAGGTTCCGAAGAAAATCAAACCGTAATCGTTTTCATTTTTTGTTTGATAAAATTCTGGCGCCGGCATCTTAGTTTTCATGGTGTTCCATTTCAACTCTAAACGCTTCATGTTACGAACATATGCATCGCTATCTTCTGTGTACACTGCAAACTCATCTCGAGAAGTACCACGTGTAAAGTACGATCCTTTTGTAGGGTGTGTACCAGGATAAGTACGATATGGAATACCATCACCGTCTACATCTAAATACCTTCCCCATTTTTCAACTTTATCCAACTCTTCTGCATTCAATACTTTTCCTCTGTTCATCTTTTTAGCGTCGTTCCATTTTAATGGTGCGCAAACATGATCGTTCATCCCCAAGTCTAAATCGGTAAGCATAATTACAGGCGTTTGGAAATATTCTGCTAACTCAAACGCTTCAGCAGTCATTTCGAAACATTCTGTTGGTGTCGATGGAAACACTAATGCATGTTTAGTATCACCATGTGAAGCATAGGCTGCAATGGTAATGTCCGATTGTTGAGTACGTGTAGGCATCCCTGTAGAAGGTCCGCTTCTTTGCACATTAATTAATACCAATGGAATCTCTGCAAAATAGGCTAAGCCTAAGAACTCGCTCATTAATGAAACGCCAGGTCCACTTGTAGCGGTAAATGCTCTCGCACCATTCCAGTTTGCTCCTATGGCCATTCCTATTGCAGCAAGTTCATCTTCTGCTTGTACTATCGCGTATTTATTTTTTCCTGTTACTGGGTCTACTCTGTATTTCTTTGCATAATCGGCAAAAGCTTCTACAACTGATGTTGATGGAGTAATCGGATACCAACTCGCTACAGTAGCTCCTGCGTAAATAGCACCTAAACCACAAGCTGAATTACCATCTAACATAATCGAATCGCCAACTAAATCTCTACGCTCTAAACGAATATCCAGAGGATACTCGTAATGATCTTTAATGTAATTTATCCCAAGTTCTAGTGCTTTGATATTAGGAGCGATTAATTTTTCTTTTCCTTGAAATTGTTCAGCTAATAAATCTTCCAACACCATCATCTCAATATTCAATAAAGCAGATAAAGCACCTACATAAATGATATTTTTAAATAACTGACGTTGACGAGGATCTTGGAATTCGCGGATACACATTTCCATTAAAGGCACACCAATATAATTGATGTCTTCTCTAATGAATTCAGGATTTAATCCTTTAGTGCTATCGTATAAAAAGTATCCACCTGGCTTTACACTCTCCACATCTTTCTTCATGCTTTGAGGGTTTACACAAACCATTAAGTCTACTCCTTCTCTTCTTCCTAAATATCCTTTTTCACTCACACGTACATCGTACCATGTTGGTAAACCTTGTATGTTCGAAGGGAAAATATTTTTTGGTGTAACAAATACACCCATTCTGAAAATTGCTTTTGCAAATAATAAATTTGCCGAAGCAGAACCCGTTCCGTTGACGTTCGCAAAGCGAACAACAAAATCATTTATTTTACTGCGATCTGACATTGATTCCCTGCTTTTGTAACACTATAAAAGAATTTTTGCATATCCCAAGCAGATGTTGGGCAACGTTCTGCGCATAAACCGCAGTGCAAACAAACGTCTTCATCTTTCACCATCACTCGTTTCGTTCCTGGTACAATATCTGAAATCAATATCGCCTGATCATGATTATGTGCTGGTACATTTAATTTCATACGTAATGCCTCTTCACTCTCTTCGTTTGGAGTAAAAGTGATGCAGGAAGTCGGACAAATATCCACGCATGCATCGCACTCTATACATTTGTTTTCTGTGAATACCGTTTGCACGTCACAATTTAAACAACGTTGTGCCTCTTTATATCCAAGCTGATGATCGAAACCTAATTCTACTTCTACCTTACGATCTTTTAAGGCAAGTTCTTTATCTACTAATGGAACTTGGTATCTGTTATCTGTTTCTACAAAGCTATCGTAACTCCACTCGTGAATACCCATTTTCTGACTCACTAAATTCACAAACGGCGATGGTCTGTTGTGTAAGCTATCTCCTTGACAAAATAAATCGATAGATATTGCAGCTTGATGTCCTTGCGCTACTGCTGTAATCACGTTCTTCGGTCCGAAAGCGGCGTCGCCACCAAAGAATACTTTTGGTAATGTAGATTGATACGTTACTGCATCTACTACAGGCATGCTCGATTTATTAAATTCTAATCCTAAATCTCTTTCTATCCAAGTAAAGCTAGTCGATTGACCAATTGCAATCAATACATCGTCGGCTTCAATAAATACATCTGGTTCACCTGCATTAACTAATTCTCTTCCTCCTTTATCGTCGTATTTCGCTACCACTTTTTCGAACATCATTCCTTTTAATTTTCCGTTTTCAACTACGAAAGATTTAGGTACATGACAATCTAAAATCGGAATGTCTTCGTGCATGGCATCTTCTATTTCCCATGGCGAAGCACGCATTTCGTTAAACGGACTTCTTACTACTACTTTCACTTCTGTACCGCCTAAGCGACGAGAAGTTCTGCAGCAATCCATCGCAGTATTTCCACCACCCAATACAATTACTTTTTTACCAATAGCATGTGTATGCTCAAAAGCTACACTTGCTAACCACTCGATACCGATATGTATGTTTGCATCACCTTCTTGGCGACCTGGTAATTCATATAAATCACGACCTTTAGGAGCACCTGTTCCTACAAACACGGCGTCGTAATCTTGGTCGATAACTTCTTTTAAACTATTTACTCTGGTTTTGAAATGAGTATGAATACCCATGTCCAAAATAAATCCTACCTCTTCGTTAATAACATGTTCAGGTAAACGGAAAGAAGGAATCTGACTGCGCATCATCCCACCACCACGATCTTGATCATCGAACAAATGAATTTCATAACCCAATGGAGCTAAATCGCGAGCTACTGTTAAGGAAGCAGGGCCACCACCGATAAGAGCTATTTTCTTACCATTTGTAGGAAAAGGACCTTGAGGCATTAATGATTTCACATTCTCCTTGTTGTCTGCAGCTACACGCTTCAAACGACAAATCGCAACAGGCTCTTCTTCTACACGACCTCTACGGCATGCAGGCTCGCAAGGGCGATCACAAGTTCTACCTAAAATACCTGGAAATACGTTCGACTCCCAGTTCACCATATAGGCCTCAGTATATTTCTGTGCTGCTATTAATCTGATGTATTCTGGAACTGGTGTGTGTGCCGGACAAGCATACTGACAATCTACCACCTTGTGATAGTATTCGGGATTCTTAACGTCGGTTGGTTTCAAATTAGAAATCTTAATTAACAATCAATTCATTCTCAATCCCTAAAAAATAAAGGGTAGATAAACCAAATTTATTGCTTTTTGTGAATTATGCAAGGCAAAAATTGTGGTTTTATTCCACATTTTTGGGTAGTGGGTAATGAGTAGTGAGTAGTGGGAAATTGTTTAATTAGTTAATTGTCAAATTTCCCACTACTCACTACTCATTACCCACTACCCATTACTCACTACTCAGACCATCTGTACGCCTTTGCATCAAAGCCTGCTAGGTCGAGTACTCTGTCGACTACGGTTGCAGCTAGCTCTTCGAAGTTTTGGGGATTAGAATAAAAAGAAGGATTTGCAGGGCAGATAATGCCACCTGCTTCTGTTAATGTTTTCATGTTATTGATGTGAATTAAACTGAAGGGTGTATCTCTTACTACTAAGATTAACTTTCTTCTTTCTTTTAAAATCACATCTGCTGCTCTGGTCATTAAATCGTTTGAAACACCAGTAGCAATACGAGCTAGTGTGCCCATGCTACTCGGACAAATAATCATCGTATCGTATTTTGCTGAGCCCGAAGCAAAAGGAGCCATGAAATCGTTTTTATCGTAGAAATCGAATCCATAAGTATTGTAATCTTTGTTCTTGAGCTCGTACTCCCATACCTGCTTGGCATTGTCGGACATCACTACTCCTACCTTTTCGTATTGATCGGAAAGGCTTTTCAACTTATCTAATAACACTTTTGCATAAATGGATCCACTTGCTCCAGTAATACCTACAATTATTTTTCGTTTCATTCGTTAAAAACTAGGATTTAGGCAAGATGTTTGTATAAATAAAAAAAGGGCCGAAAGATTGCTCTTATCGACCCTACATCTACCTATGAAAAACATGCCCTTTCGGGCAATTCAAAGCTAGAAAATAATTTTTTAATTTGCAAAGGAATTTTTACAATTAATTTATACTGCGTTAATAATGAAAAAGATAAGCTCTATAAGCTCCCTGGGACTAATTCTTATACTACTACTAAATTCTTTCCAAGTAGCTGAGGATAAGGAAGCTATAAAATGGTTAAGCTTTGAGGAGGCCGTAGCCCTACAAGCTAAAGAGCCTAAAAAAATTCTTGTCGACGTGTATACTGATTGGTGCGGTTGGTGCAAAAAAATGGACAAAAACACTTACACCGATGCTGAAGTGATAAAAAACCTCAACAAAAACTATTACCTAGTAAAATTTAATGCCGAACAAAAAGAAGAAGTAAAATTCAAAGACAAGGTATTTAAGTTTAAAGCCGAATACAAAGCCCACGAATTAGCAGTAAGCTTGTTAAACGGACAAATGTCGTATCCCTCTACTGTTTTCCTCGACGAAGACTTAAATCTCTTAACAAACGTACCTGGATACCTCACTCCTAAAGATATCAACCCAATACTAGTATACTTCGGTGAAAATATTTACAAGACGAAGAATTGGAAGGAATACTCGGGGCAATAGTGACTGGTGCCTAGTGACTAGTGACTAGTGACTGGTAAATGACATTTATTTAAAAATATTTATTGTATTCCTCAACTATCTTTTTTAAATCTTTATATCTATAATTTTTTCCAGCGTTTATTTTCTCTACTAATTCGGGCTTATCTTTAAAATAATCTGTCATAGATTTCTTGAAGCCAAATTGATCAATCCTCGTTAATTTTTTTTCATTGGGTCTCACGAGGTAGTAAACTGGAGTGACATTAATTACAGAATATGAAAAAATGAAAACAACATTTTCATAGCGTACATAAAGTTTAGTATAATCATCCACTATCTTTTGCATAAAATAGAATCCATCTAATTCTGGTTCTTTAATCGAAAAAAATTCGTAGTCTAAAGATTTAAAACCTATAATTTCTTCTGGCAAATATTTTCTTGATTTTCCATATGCACTATCCTTAAACAGAACATGATGATAAACATGATACGGAATTTGTACAGCATACTTTACATAACCACGAAGTGTATCTGAATTACTGGTTATAATGTACCCAGGCTTAAACATTGTATTTATTGGGCTTTTTGCTCCAAAGATTTGACCTTTTGCTCCAAATGCAAAAAGCAATATAAAAAGGAAAAAAAACAATCTAATTCTCATAAATTTCAAAAAAATAAAAACCAAACTCATATCTCATATCTCAAATCTCACACAGTTCTTTTATAAAAAATATAATCCGTAGCTACTGGCTCTATCCCACTTTGCTTAAACTCGGTAGCAATTTGTGCGCGGTGATAAGTAGAATGGTTGATGATATGAAATAGAATATCTTGAATGGTGTTCGAGAATTTTTGTCCTTGAGAATTCGTATAATCGATTGTTTTCGATAAGTCGCTATGTTGAAGAATCAGCAAAGACTGTTCGAAGTTTTGCTGATCCATATCTTTAAATACCTTTAGCGAGTGTACATCCCATACCTTTATCGAAGGAACCATTGCACCAATCCTTGCGTTCCATATTTCATGAGCGTTCAAAATATGACTGAACAATTTTATGGCTTTCTCCGAAGCTTTATCCGAATGCGCTAAAAATACCTCTGCTAATTTTTGATTGCAGTAGTGATTGTATTCAAATAGTTCCTTTAACATATTCTCGTCGTTCGTAATTCGTAGCTCGTAGTTCGTAACTCGTACCAGTCACTAGTCACCAGTCACCAGTCACTAAATCCTATCTATCAACCCATCTACAATTCCATATTCCAGCGACTCGTCAGCCGACATCCAGTAATCGCGGTTGAAGTCTTTCATAATTTGTTCTACAGTTTTACCACAGTTTGCAGCAAGAATTTCGGCGCCAATTCTTTTGGTTTTCAAAATTTCTTCCATTTGAATTTGAATATCAGAAGCTTGTCCGCCTGCACCACCGCTCGGTTGGTGAATCATTACCTTAGCATGCGGTAATATAAAGCGACGACCCTTTGCTCCTGCCGATAATAATATCGATCCCATAGAAGCTGCTAAGCCAGTACATATGGTAGATACAGGACTACTGATGCCATTCATAGCATCCATAATCGTAAATCCTGAAGTTACATAACCCCCATTGCTATTAATAATAAATTGAATTTCCTTACCTGGTTCTTCAAGCTCTAAATACATTAAGCGCTCTACTACATGTTTCGCCGATTGATCGTCGACCATGCCCCATAAAAAAACTTTACGTTGCGATAAAAGTTTGTAATCAATAATGTCTTGTAATTTGTTGAAATTGTTTTCCATGATTTAATTAGATATTTGTTGTTGTAACACGTAGGCAAAGTAGAAAGTTTTTTGCGGATTTACAAAATTCGTGTGCTCGTAGTTCGTGTGCTCGTGAATCGTGTGCTCGTAGTTCGTAATTTTGTATTAATTTTGCATCATAGCTTTTTTCGGCTTTTACAGAAAAAATGTAACATGAAAAAACTTATTCGAATTACCCGAATTGTGGCAATTAGCCTTCTTTTCTTTACTGCTATAAATGCGATTATTGCAGGTTCATTATTCATCATAAGCCCCTCTGGTGAATTAATTGGGATGTCGACCTCATATCTTATCACATCACCCTTCAAAAGTTTTCTTATCCCAGGAATTACCTTATTTATGATAAATGGGGTAATGAATGTGATTGCTGCGATATTAAGCATCAAAAGTTTTAAATACTACCCTATTGCCATTATTATTCAAGCATTACTTCTCATAGGTTGGATTATAATTCAAGTGGTTTTAGTAAACGATTTTAACGCATTGCATTTCACCATGCTTTCCATTGGTATTGTATTATTAATTTGTGGTTGGTTTCTTAGCACCAAACCTCAAACTACCTAAAAAACAAATTACGAGGTACGAACTACGAGGTACGAATTACGAAAAACGAGCACACGAGCACACGAGCACACGAACTACTAGTTAACAACCGCTACCACCATCCCATCATACTCCTTCACTCCTACGGTTTGTAGGATTGTTGCGGTAACTTCAGGGCAATGTTCGAGCATTTTATTTAAGCGTTGTACGCCTTGTACTTTTTCGTCGGGACTATTGGGGTCGAGTACTTGACCGTTTCTGATGACATTATCCGCCACGATGATAGAGCCTTTCCTTGCGAGCTTAATAGCCATTTGAAAATATTCGGTATACGGAGGTTTATCGGCGTCGATAAAAATCATATCGAAAGGTGCTTGTTGTTCTTTTTCTAATTCTAATAAGATGTCTGATGCTTTGCCTAAACGGAGTTCTACTTTATCGCTTAAGCCAGCGTTTGCGATATTCTTCTTTGCGATTTCGTAATGAAAAGGATCGAACTCAATAGAAATAACTTTACCATCGGCAGGTAATGCTTTGGCTAACCAAATGGTGCTGTACGCCCCAAGTGTTCCTAACTCTAAAATTCTTTTTGCATTACAAGCCAAGGCTAAGATTTGTAAGAACTTCCCCTGGTTAGGAGAAATACTGGCGTTAGGAATTTGGTGTTGTTCAATAACTGCGGTAGCAGTGGTTAAGGCTTCGTCTTCTTTGCCTAATAAATTTGCGATGTAATGATCGACTTCTTGGAAAATGTTGTTGTTCATTGGTGTTGGTAAATGTTATCTACTTTTTAGTTTGATTAATAGTAACGCATCGTTTGAACATTTAATATGTTAGAGGGAATTTTTCTGTTTTGTGAAGTATGCCTTAAAATTATGTTAATGTACATGACTAGGAATTATGTTGCTCTTAGTAATCATCTAATCCATAAAGTGTCTAAATATATATCAAAACAAGTACTATTTTGTGATTTCTTCACTCTGTATAATTTTAGCCATTGTTTCATCGCATATTTTAACATAGCTAATAAGTCCTTCCGAAGTAAATATTTCTCTAGCCTCTGATAAATACTTTTTCGCCTCAATGTTATTTATCCCAATATAGTCATACGCAATATTGTGTTTCCAAATACCTTGATGATAAACATCTGAAAGTTCGATAGCAATAGCTAATGCTTTTTTAGAATATTCAATCGCTTCATCTCTATTTCCTTGCCTACTAAGTATTGTAGCAATATTTCCATAGGTTCTTCCTTCACTTCTTTTATCTCCATCTTCAATTGAAATATTTAAAGAGTTTCTTTGATATACAATTGCTTTTTTTAGAAGACTAACCTTATGTGTTGGATTAGCATCAGCTAAATTCTTAAAGACAATCCCTAAATTACCTAAACATTTTGAGACTATTTGCCTATCTGGAATATTCTCTGCTATTTTCAAAGCGTCTTCATAATATTTTATTGCTGCAGTATGATCCTTCTTATCCTCATATGTTACGCCTAAACTTAGTAAGATTGTACATTCTTTTTTCTTATTTTTTAACCTCCTACTTTTCTTTAAACCTAGATGCAAATATCTCAATGAATCTTGGAGGCCTTCGTTTAATTTTTGCATGTCTCGATAAGTTCTACCTATTGAAAAAAGGAAGTCTAACGATAAATTATCATTGCCATTTTCCTCGGTTAACTCAAGCCCCCTAAGAAAATAGCCAAGAGCTTTAGAATGACGCGATGAAGAAATTAATAATTGGCCTGCTAAATAGAATACGATTTCGTTACCATTTAACTTAATAATTTCTGTCATCCACTTATCTACAATGATACTCCAATCTGGAATAATATTTTTAGTTTCAATATATGACGTCTTAAGTACATTTATCCACACATCATTAATAAACTTATTTGTATTCCCATTTATTAAATTCCCATTAAATCCAAGAAATGGATTAGGTTCAATTTTATCCGAAATAGGTTGAAATGTATAATTTTCAAAATCATTGTTATTATGTTGGAAGTAAAAAATTGTTTTTGTCTTTTCTTGTAAACTCTTAATAGTTGGGTTAATGTCAAAAATGTCAGAGCAACTATAACCAAGAAAAAAGACTGAGTCGGACTGAGATTCTTTCAGAAGATTTTGGATAACCCTGTTTCTACTGTATACTAGTTCTTTGCTTGAAACTTTCTTTATTGTTACAGCCATATTAAGTTTATCATCAATACTGCCGTGAATTTTAATTAATCTTACTTCTTCATTTTGCCAATTTATATCTGCGAATTCATCTTCTTTATAATAAAGCTTATAATTTACATTCATGTCATCCAATGCGGATTCAAGAAAATTATCAAAATTGGTTGTAACCATTGTTTTCACATAACCGGCTTTCACAAGATTTGCAATGAGCAAATGATTTGTGTTATAAGTGCCAATTTCAAACAGTTCAAGCAATGCTGTTGAAGAAGAATTTTCAATAAGTGACTCCATAAACAATTCAAAAGGCATTGAATAGTTGATAAGAAAGTCAAAATCAGAAGTATCTAATGGAAGCTTGGATAGAATTTTGGATTTTATTTCATTAACTAGTGGAACACCAGAGTCATAAGAAATTCCTGCTCCACAAAAAATGGAAACTTGTTTATCAATTATTTTTCTAATAATAGTTTCTTTCATTTATTATGAATTATTATTCTTGCCCCTTGTCATGTAAACTTACAGACAATTGTTTCCTCTTGTTGTTGTAAGGATTTCAGAGTAAAAAACTGTCTAATAGCACTAAACTTGATACAAAGCACAAAGCTTGCTTTAACCACTGAACCTCCACTTTTAGGTAGGTGCTGTTAGCAGAAGTCCTTCTATGTATTGTTACCATCATTTTGTCCGGATAATATACGCAACTTTATTTCACCAACTTTTTTCTCAATTTTCTCAACCATACGAACTCCTTTTGAAGTTATTTTTACTAAGTCTTTTCCTAAAGATGTCCCCCTATCAACATCTAACTCTGTCCATCCTTTTTCTGTAAGCTTGTCAATTATATGAGGCACAGTAGCTGCTGCAATATCTAAGCTTGAAGAAACTCTTTGAAATGATATTGAATTTTGAGAGGTCTTCAGAAAGTTCAATACAATGAATTCGATAAAAGTTATTTTTATTTTTTCACTTTCTTCTTGTTCTAGGAAAGTCTTCTTTAAGTCAGCAAATTTCATCGTGATTTGACATTTTGAAAATACATTATCGTCCATGCAAGTGGGGCAATTCATCTTGAATTTTTTAAACTCAACAATATCAGAATAGGGAAACTCGTGACCTTTATCACATCTAATTACTTGGGTTGAGTTAAAATAATCAACAATTAAATTACTGAAATTAAAAATGGTTGATAAAATATGGCTATTTGATTTTGCTATTCCCGGTCTTCCATATGTCATTGAATATTTTTTACAAAGTCCGTAATCAAGCGAATAAACATTAGAAAAAATATTACTTTGGTCTTTTATTTTATTGTAAGTTGAGATAAATCCATTTAGCTCTAGATTGTCAAGAAGGTATGAAAGATTTGAACTAACAAAGAAGTGGCTAGTGTCTTTTGCCTGTCTTTTTGATAAATATTTTTTATTATTTACTTGCCTATCGACTAGCTTATTTAACAACTCATACTGATGCTCGTTTGATATTTTATCTTCAAATGGTTTACAGATGAATTCATTTACTAAAAAATACTTTTCAATAATATCTGTATAGTATCTAAGTGCTGCATTTTCAATTGCTTCAATACCAATTTTAGAACCGTGAATTAAACTGGATTCATAGCAATATGAAAGAATGAATCCCATTTTCCTAGGAGTATTTAGAGTAACATTAAAAAGCATTTCATATAATTCCTTGGGTTTAATGGAAAAATATTTCTCCCAATTATTATTTGGGAAATAAACATTGAATCTATTTTCCATTAATCTCTGAGTATAATCTAATGCCAAATGTTCCATCCTAGAAATATCTACTACGTCACTTTTTTTCTCAATCGAATAGAATGCATCAAAAAAGTCAAGCGATATTTCATCAATCTTAGAATTGTCTAATTTTCCATAATAAAATCTTTTTGGGTATGTAGCAATTTTAAACTTAACAAAATCGTCACTTAAATTATTTACTGGTGCGATAAACCAATCCATAAATAAAGATTGTGCATACTTGTCAATTTCTGAATAGTCATCCAAATAAATAAAGAGTGTTTTGATTTTAAGTATCTCTCTAATTTTTACAATATTGTCAATAAAACACTTTTTCAAATCTAGATAAGTTACTAAAGTATTGTCAAACTCCCGTTTAATATTTTTAGAGTAAGAGTTTGAATCTCCTAGTTTTATTGATATTCCATCAGTTACATTAGCACCAAATTCTGTTTGATTCGAGTTTTCCGATTTACTGGCGTAGGTGTTTTTATAGCAAGTAATTAGGCTTGAATTAAGTTTCTTAAAAATCGCATCTATCGATTGCTCAATGTCGTCTAATTGTATGAATACTTCCTCTAGGACAACTTCTGATAAACCTAAAACATTAACAATATATTTTTTTTCAACTCTCTTGGTTAGCTTTTCTTTTGTCCTTAAAATAATTTCTTTGATGAAATTGGAATAAATCAAATACTTCACTAACTCCTCAGACTCTGGCAATTTCTCAATGTCAGCAGGTAATGTTGGCGTTGAGTTGTCATAAAGTGACTTTACATCAATATATATTGACAAGTATTTTTTGTTCTTATCAATTTCATGTTGTGATTTCTGGAAAATTGTCGATTTTCCTGTTCCTTTGCGGCCTACCAATACTGTTGTCCTTGGTAAGTTAACCTTATTTAAAACACCATTATTTGGCAGTAAATCTGTATAAATATCATCTATAATAAATTTCCCGTTTACTTCAACTTGGTCATTTCTTACTAGCTTAAGTGACTCTGCGAATTGTAAGAATTTGTCTATATTTTCCATGTATTATTATTTAAGTTACTGTCTTCTTAGAGTTTAAGATAAAATTTCTCGTATTTACGATGGTGGGGGATTTCGGTGAACAAAACTTTCAGTCCAACACAAAAGATTAATTGGGAAACTGAATTTGAATGTATGCACATCACCCATCATTACGCAAAATCCGAGTTACCAGCAGTTATTTCAGTTTGTTCAACCACTTTTCAACTACGTATTTCCATTCTGGCATAGTGTGTTTATAGCTCTCTTGACCTAAAACATGTCTGGCAAACCCGATTATTTCCGTAGGCATTTGGTCAACATTATTCTTGTAACCGCTTTTTTTCAAGTCTTTTGCTATTTCTTTAATATATGGTTTAACCTTAATAATTATCTGTTCTAATTCGTCAAATGAAATATTATTCTCAACATAGTCTTCAAATGCACTATCTAAAAAATAGTCTTCAATTGGAGGAACATTAGGGAAATGGAAATTTAAGAATGCAATGAGACTATCCTTATTAAAATCTTGGGTATTGTCAAATTTGTTTTCATTTTTAGCAACCTCAACTATATTCTTTCGATAATGATTAATACCATTCTTCAACTCTTCAAACTGCTCATCAGCTTCCTCAAATTTTGCACTTAGCCTAAATAATTTTCTTTGAAAGGTTGCAGGTACTTGAGCATCACTTTTGTAATTTAACTTATGCTCTATCTCAGCCCAAGCATGCATTAAGATTGTTCGAATTTGAATTTCGGCCTTTAAGTTCTGTAGATTTCTGTAATTAGGTGTCGCAGTCCATGATTCATTTATTTTTACAACATTATGAACAGAGCGATATGCAAATTCTTTTAGTCCTAATGAATCCGATTTGTTTTCTGTCTCTAGAACATTCAGTTCTTTCTTGATGATTTTTTCTATCCGTTCTATATCAGATGCGTAGTAACAGATAATTCTTATTCCACAAAAATCCTCAATTTCATTAAATGGGTCTTTATATTTCTTACGTCCAATTTTCTCATAATAAGATTCAAAATCCTTTACTCTTGAGTAAATATTTAAGTATGGGATTTTTTCACCATCCAAAAATGATTTTAATGCTTCTTCTAAGTTCTTTCCTAATCTAAGATAATTAGGTTTAAGCTTGTCGTATAGTTCTTTAATTTCTTTTTTCGTTTTCATAATTGCTAGTAACTTGCTTACACCAGCTACCCACTTTCTCAATCTCTTCCAAGTATGACGAGATATGCGAAATTTCTTCTCTCATTTATAGTATCAAGATCTTGAGCATTAATGTTAAGCTCAACACCATTTCAATTCCATAAATAATCCTTCTTATTCGGGTATATTTCCTACAGTGCGCTAGCTAAATGCAAGTTAAGGAATAAAAAAGTAGGAAAAAATCCCCAATTATGGGGATACTACTGACTAGTGACTGGTGACTGGTGACTGGTGAATAGTACTGGTAACTGGTAGTTGGTAGTTGGTAGCTGGTAACTCGTAGTTCGTAGCTCGAAGCTCGACTGAGATAAATGCGAAAATGTGGGTTAAACCGTACCAATTGAAACTCGACTAGTCACTAAACTATTGTGCGAAGGTTAATAAATTATTGTCGGGATCCAGTATAGAGAATTCTCTCTGCCCCCATGCTTTTGTTTCTAGCGCTCCATTGGGATGGATAGCCACTTGTCTATCAATAAAACTTTGGTAAAGTTTATCCACTTCATTAGTCCTGATATAAACTTGTCCGTAGTTTTCCTTTGGATCCAAATCTTTATACTCAAAAAAGTGAATTTGTATATTATCCTTATAAACCATTAAATAACCGTCGAAGTCTCCAGTACCAAAAATTTGAAAACCTAATTGCTTAAGGTAAAAGTCTTTCGTTAGGGCTTTGTTACGCATCGGTAACTTGGGATGGATTTCTGTTAGCATATTGGATATGAGATATGAGACATGAGATATGAGATATGAGATATGAGATATGAGACACAGGACTCATGACACAAGATAATAATAAAAACTAGAAGTCACTCTTAGGGGATTTTGAATGAGCCGAAGGGGACGCTATGCTGCCTGACTAAACGGACCCTGAGCGGAGCCGAAGGGGACGCTATGCTGCCTGACTAAACGGACCCTGAGCGGAGCCGAAGGGAACGCTATGCTGCCTGACTAAACGGACCCTGAGCGGAGCCGAAGGGAACGCAGGAAAATGCGTAGATGTGCAAATGCGAAAATGAACTCAGAATACTAATAAAAACCCTAAATCCCTCTTGAATAAATTTTCTTAATTTCAAAAAAAAAGCCCTTCTAACTAGAAGGGCTAAGCTTAATTAAGTGATTATTTTTTTATGGCCTGTAATTCGTATTGTACTTCCAAATTTCAATGGTTTGATCACTGCTACCTGTAACCATCAAATATCCAAATCCACTTTCTTGATAATTATTAATATCAACTGAATGTACCGTGTGTGTATGATTAGAAAAATTTCCTATAAAAGTTGCTGTGGTATTGTCAATTTTATAAACCAAACATTTATCCCAAGTTGTACCTATTGCTACGAAAGAAAAACCTTGTATCCCCAAAGCTATTTCTACTGGACTATCTCCTGAATAGAAAGGTACACGGTACTTCTGAGTACCATTATAATTATAGGCTTGTATAGAGTCGCGGTCAACAGTAAGTAAAAAATTGCTGATATCTTGTACATACAATGCTCGTCCATTATTACCCACTCTAGGTTCGTATGATTGAAAATTCCTCACCCAACCAGTAGTATCCCAGGAAACCACCTGGTTGAGGTACCCCGCTGAAAAGTTTCCTCCCCAGTAATTTAAACTAGCAACTGAAGGATTGAGGTATTTCATATTTGGTTCCGCAGGGTTAACTTGGTATGGGATGGTTTTATATGGTGTGAGGTAATTAACATTTGTATCTAATTTGAAGAAACAAATATTACCATCTTGATCGCTTGTTACAATTTGATCTCTACTATTACCCGATCCCTCAAGCCATAAAATATCAGTAATAACACCCCTTCCAGGAGTTTGCAAAATAATATTTTTATTGTTTTGTAAGCTATAAACCCTAGCGCCATAAATAGTACCCACTGCTATGTATGGTATATCGCTGGAGCTAGCTAAAGCAAAAACAGCTGCATTGGTATTTATACTTTTAAACATTTGTCCTGTCTGCGTATAATAAAATTGAAGCGAACCATTTGATTCATTTTGCGTGCCTACAGCAACTATAGGTGTGGTGCTCGACTTAATAAATTCAACTGCCTTAACTTTTGCACCAGTGTTAACCGTAGCTTGTAGTTGAAACATCTGTCCACCCGACTGCGCATATCCATTCAGTTGAACAAAGCCTAATGATGAAATAACAAAGGCTAAGATTAACCTCCATTTTAAATTGATTGTTGTTTTCATAAAAATTATAGTTTTAGTTTTGGTTTTAGATTTGTTGTTCAACACCTAAAATAAAAATAGAGAAGTGCGCACACAATCCCCAAATAGGGGGATATTGGTGACTGGTGACTGGTGACTGGTGAATAGTACTGGTAATTGGTAGCTGGTAACTCGTAGTTCGTAACTCGTAGTTCGTAACTCGTAGTTCGTAACTCGTAGTTCGTAACTCGTACCAGTCACTAGTCACCAGTCACCAGTCACCATTTATGTATGCAAATAAAATAAATGTAACTTTGTAATCCTATACATGTTGAAAAAGGATGGTTAGATTTCCTAATGCAAAAATCAATATTGGTTTAAACGTAACAGAGAAGCGTTTGGATGGTTTTCATAACCTCGAAACGATCTTCTATCCTGTGAATATCTTTGATAGTTTGGAAATCATCGAGGCTGATGAGTTGAAGTTCTTCTCTTATGGGAACGAAATTCCTGGTAATGCCGAAGACAATATTTGTGTTAAAGCCTATTTCTTAGTTAAGGGTCATTTTGAAATTCCTCCTGTACATATTCATCTCTTAAAAAATATTCCTCATGGTGCCGGTTTAGGAGGGGGTTCTTCGGATGGAGCTTCGGTATTGATGATGCTAAATGAAAAGTTTAGTTTGAATCTTTCCGCTACTCAGTTGGAAGAATTAGCCTTAGGCTTAGGCAGCGATTGTCCGTTTTTCATCAGAAACTCGGCTCAATATGCGACCGGTAGAGGCGAGATTTTTCAGCCAGTGGACCTTGACCTCAAAAAATATACTTTTGCGCTTATAAAGCCTAATTTTGGCATTAGCACGAAAGAGGCCTTTTCTGGGTTAAAACCGAGGCCATCTGGTCATGACTTGAGGGAATTGGTAAAAATGCCAATTGAAAGTTGGAGAGGACTTATCAAAAACGATTTCGAAGAAAGTCTATTTCCAAAATTTCCACAGCTAGAGGAAATCAAAAATGAACTTTATAGGAGAGGAGCAATTTATGCTTCGATGTCGGGATCGGGTTCCACCTTGTACGGAATTTTTGAACCAAACTTTAATGCCAAATTCGAGGCACCAGACCAAAGCCAAATCTTCTGGATTTAATTTTTAATTATCCTCCTTTAGCCACTCTTTATCCTCCTCATTTAGTTCGGCGTTTTCCTCGTCCTCTGCCAGCATTTTACGAGTAGGAGCAGCCCATAATAATCCGACAATAAGTCCGACTATAAAAAGCACCAACATGAGGATAAGTTTCGAAAGTTGGAAATCCATCCATAAAAATTTCATTGCAATAGACTCCGAATTTTGAAAAATTGCGATGGTCAGTATGGCAGTGATGAAAATTGTAAAAACCGTTTTAAATTTCATGTTATAACATTTATTTATAGTTTAAGTAAATTTATATAAATTACTGATTTTTAAATTATTGTGTATTTACGATATTTTTTATGCTAAATTTATTAGTAATTAGTTTTAGTTTGATGTTAGTATAACTTTAATATAACTTATTTATTGTGTTGATTATTAAGTTTTTAAAAATTAAATATTTTACTTAATTTCTCTTAAAAATCAATTTTTTGAGCTCCCCTAAACCCTCTTTTTTGATACGGTGAGCCCCTTTGTAGGAAATGACATTATGACTAAAGTTGAGTTCCTTTAAAGTTTGATAATAGCTACTGAGTTTCTCTTCAGTGATGAATTCATCCTCATCACCCAGAACAAAAGTGGTTTTGCAAGTACCATATTTTTGTGCCATTGTGGCATTTGTCTCTATAGGTAGACCAGCACCCCAAATAACTAAATGCTCTACTTTACGAGTGCTTTTTTGGTACCATCTGCAGGCCACTGCTGCCCCTTGAGAGAAGCCCAAAAGGTTCAGATTTAGCCTCGACTCTGGGTCAATTTCGGCGAGTAAATGATCCACTAATTGCAGCTGATCTTCGATCTCTTTTTCACGAAATTCTTTGGTCATCCAGCTTGCCCCTACCCTCCCGTCGAAGCCCTTTAGGTAGAATTTTGATAGCCCTTCAGGAGCTATAATTAGGCTATTTTCTGGGTTGAATTCGTCGAAGTTCAAGAGGAAATGATAGGCACTTTGACCGTAACCGTGGAATAATATCCACAGATTTTCGGCTTGGTTTTCGGTCGTTTTACGACTAAAATACCTTGCAGTACGAGGGGTAATGAAGGTGTTTTCTATTATCATTTTATTGAGTACTGAGTAGTGGGTAATGGGTAATGAGTAGTGAGTAATGAGTAAATCAATTTCCCTAATACTCACTACTCATTACCCATTACCCACTACTATTGTTTATTAAAATATCCTTTCACAAAGGGGTAAATAAACACAGAAACCAGAATAATTGCTGCTCCTTGATAGAATCCTGCGGTCATTAATTCCTTTTTTCCAAAGATTAAAACAGCTAATACTATACCATATACTGGCTCTAGATTTGTAGTAAGAACAACTGTATACGCAGAAAGTTCTTTCATTACTTCAACCCCCAATACGTATGCAAGCGCTGTACAAATTGTACCCATCAAGATTAAGTACAACCAATCTGAAATAGAGATATTCATTTGGTAATTCGCTTGATGGTCGGTTAGCAAGAGGTATATACTTATGGTGATAAAGCCTCCAATCATTTCATATGTACTTATTGTACTTGCTGGAATGTCTTTTACCTCAATTTCGTTAAAAATGGTAAATAAAGCAGCTGCAAATGAGGCAATTAACCCATAGATAATACCTTCTGCATAGCGTGTTTCAAATGAAAATATGAATACAATTCCTAAAATGATGATAAAACCAATAATAATATCGACGATAGAAATTGAAGATTTTTTATTGAATATCGGACTTAAAAAGCTGGTAAATAGGGCAGTAGATGACAAACAGACCAAGGCTACGGATATGGTCGATGTTTTTATCGAATGATAAAAAAAGAACCAGTGAAGAGCAACTATACTACCTATTAGCAATAATTTAATCTGTTTTTTTCTACTGAGTTTCGGCCTTTCTTGGTTCCAGAAGTACTCGAATACGATTAAGCTGATGCCTGCAATAAGCATTCTATACCATACTAATTCGTATGCTGAAACGGTTATTAATGCTCCCAATATGGCGGTAAACCCCCAAATGAAAACGGTAATATGAAGAAGAAGAAGGTTCTTATTTAGGTGCAATTTTTAAGAGATATAGTCCGTAAATACCAAATACTATGTTAGGAATCCATACCGAAATCATGGGATGTAGTCCTCCTTTTAAAGCAAATGTAGTAGTAAATTGCATTAACATGATATATGCGAAGCTACTACCAATACCAATACCCAACTGAGCCCCAACACCACCACGAACCTTCCTAGAACAAAGAGATACAGCTATAAGCACTAGAATAAATGTAGAAAAAGGCATCGAATATCTCCTGAAATATTCTACATCATAGGCTTCAATACCACTAGCTCCTCTTTTTCTTTCTTTTTTTATATACTCTCTAAGCTCTGGTGTAGTTAATGAGCTAATACTATTATCCTTACGTTCAAAATCGCTAGGGCTCATCGCTAAAACTGTATCCTTAATAGAGCCTCGTTGTAATGATTCGTTTAGTCCGTTAATATATTTTATAGAATATTGACGTATTTGCCAGTTCTTCTTTGTAGAATCCCAGGTTATTTGATCCGAGATAAGTTTGTAAATCAATTCTTTACCCTTAAACTTCTCCAAAGTAAAACGATAACCCGTAGCATCCTGATTATTATAGCTTTCTAAATAAGCATAAGTAGAATCATCAAGTTGCATGTGGATATTCCTCTCTTTGTACACAAACTTGTTGTTTATATAGATATTCTCAAATATAACCCTCTCTTTATTAGCATTTGGAATGGTAAACGAATTAAAGAAGAAGCTTAGAATTGATAGGAATAATGAGGTAACAAAATAAGGGTATAATAGTCGTTTAAAACTTACTCCTCCTGATAGTATGGCTACAATTTCGGTGTTATTAGCCATTCGGGCTGTGAAGAATATCGCAGCAATGAAAATTAATAATGGACTTAATAAACCTACATAATAGGGTATAAAGTTGAGGTAATAATCGAACACAATAGCCTTTAATGGTGCGTTGGTCCTAATAAAATCGTCTACTTTCTCCGAAAAATCGAAAATTACAGCTATCGCAATGAATATTGCTAAGGTAAATACAAAGGTTCCTAAGAACTTCTTTATTATATACCAATCTATTATCTGTAATTTATATTGTCTCAAGCTTCAAATATACTAATGAGTTTATAAACGATTAGCTAATTTCTTAACCATCATATTTTTCCAAGTTACAAAAGTACCTTCAACAATTTGTTTTCTAGCTTCTTTTACTAGCCATAAATAGAAATGCAGGTTATGTAAAGTAGCTATTTGAGCACCAAGTATTTCTTTCGAAATAATGAGGTGGCGTAAGTATGCTTTAGAATAATTTAGATCAGAATACATGTCACTATTGGGATCTACTGCAGTAAAATCGTTTTTCCATTTCTCGTTTTTGATGTTAATCATTCCTTCTGAAGTAAATAACATTCCATTTCGGGCATTACGAGTTGGCATAACACAATCGAACATATCAATGCCTAAGGCAATACATTCTAATATATTGATAGGAGTACCAACTCCCATGAGATACCTGGGTCTATCTTGAGGAAGGATATTGGTAACAATTTCTGTCATTTCGTACATTTCTTCCGCTGGTTCTCCTACGGATAGTCCACCAATAGCATTTCCTTCTCTGTTGAATGAAGCAATAGCTTCAGCCGATTGTATACGTAAGTCTTTATAAGTACTTCCTTGAACGATAGGGAATAATGTTTGATCGTAACCGTACTTTGGTTCTGTAGAATCAAACCTTTCACAACAACGTTTTAACCAACGATGAGTCATTTCCATCGATTTCTTAGCATAACGATAATCGCAAGGATATGGTGTACATTCATCGAATGCCATAATGATATCGGCACCAATGGTACGTTGAATATCCATTACACCTTCTGGACTAAACAAATGTTTTGCACCATCAATATGAGATCTAAATGTAACCCCTTCTTCTTTAATCTTTCTTACTCCTGATAATGAATAGACCTGATAACCACCGCTATCTGTTAATATAGGTTTGTCCCAATTGTTGAATTTATGTAATCCCCCAGCTGCAGAAATGGTTTCTAATCCTGGACGTAAATACAAATGGTAAGTATTGCCTAAAATAATTTGAGCTTCAATATCGTCTTTGAGTTCTCTCTGATGTACACCTTTTACAGTACCAGCAGTACCAACAGGCATAAATATTGGAGTATGTATGGTTCCATGTGCAGTAACAATTTCTCCTGCTCTGGCTTTCGACTCTTTATCAGTATGTTTTAATGTAAATTTCATTCGGCACAAAGATATAATAAATTAGAATGATAGCAGGAAGGAGCGGTTCTATTCTCAGTATTAATATTTTTTATTTTCTATTAGAATTAATTGATAAAATATAATAGTTTAGCAAACATATACTTTATATAAAGTGAGCTACATTGAAGTTTTAATTGGAATTATTTCCTTCTTTTTTATCATTCAGATTTACTATCATTTACGATATTTTTCATCAATATCGTTCGGGAAAATTCCAGTATTGGAAAGCAAAAAACAACTCCCTATTTCTGTAATTATAGCAGCAAGAAATGAATCTGATAACCTACAATTATTTTTAGAGTCGATATTAACACAAGATTATCCGAACTATGAGGTGATTGTGGTGAACGATTGTTCATATGATAATTCTTCAGATGTATTAAAAGGATACCAGTCGCGATTCCCTCATTTAAAGGTTGTAGAGCTAGAAGAAGATGATAAATATAAGCACGGCAAAAAGTTTGCAGTAACACTTGGAATTAAAGCCGCAAAGAATGAACACCTGCTTTTTACGGATGCCGATTGTAATCCTGTATCAAAACATTGGATAAATCACATGCAAGCTGGTTTTCAAGAAGGGAAAGAAATTGTGATTGGACACTCGCCATATATAAAGGAGAAAGGATTTTTAAACGCTTTTTCAAGATTTGAAACCTTCTATACCGCTTTTCAGTACATATCCTTTTCGCTTAAAGGAAAAACATATATGGGGGTAGGAAGAAATTTAGCCTATACAAAAACATTATTCTTTAAAAATAAGGGCTTTGCTGCTCATATGCATTTATTGTCGGGCGACGATGATTTGTTTGTGAATCAGAATGCAAGCAAAACGAATGTTTCAGTATGCTTACATCCAGATAGTTTTGTAATGAGTCCTGCAAAAAATAGTTTCAAAGATTATTTTAAACAAAAACTTAGGCATTTGAGTGTAGGTAAGGAATACAAGAAAAGGGATCAGTACAACTTAAGCTTAATTGCCATGAGTGGGATTTTATTTTATATCACATTAGCTTTGGCTTTTATATTACAAATCCCCCTTCAAATTACACTGAGCATACTTTTTGCGAGAATTCTACTACTAGGCGTTTACTTCTTCCCAGCAATGAAACGCTTGGGAGTAAAAGAGTTATTCCCACTTTACATTTTTTTTGATATATTGTACTATATATTCATTCCGTTTTGGGCAGTTTTATCAATGATAATTAAACAAAAGAAATGGAAGTAAATCCAAATTTATCTCAAAAAGCAACTGAGGATTTAGAGCTAGTTAAAAGAGCTTTAGCCAACGATCAAAAAGCATACGCTGAGTTAATGGTGAGGTACAAAGATGCCATCTATTTTATGATCCTGAAAATGGTAAATAATAAAGAAGACGCTAACGACCTTACAGTGGAAGCTTTTGGAAAAGCTTTTGAGAATATCGAAAAATATAGACCAGAATTTGCCTTCTCTACTTGGCTATTTAAAATAGCAACAAATAATTGTATTGACTTTATTCGCAAGAAAAGATTAAAAACTTTTTCTATAGATGATGCTTATGAATCTCATGACGGTGAAGAGATGAAGATGGATTTTGCTTCAGAGGGTCTTGATCCGGAAGAGAAGATGATTAAGAAGCAGAAGAACGATTTAATGAGAACTGTTGTTGATAAACTTCCTGTGCGTTATAAGCAATTAGTAATTATGCGCTATTTCGATGAAAGAAGTTATGAAGAGATTGCGGAGGAACTAAATCTCCCTTTAGGAACGGTTAAGGCTCAATTATTTAGAGCTAGAGATTTATTGTATAACACGATTAAAAAAGGGAAAGAGAAAATCTAGTGGAAATTATCAATAAATATTTTACAGAATTAAGTGATACCCAAATACAACAATTTAACAGATTGGGTTCTTTGTATAATGAGTGGAACGAGAAAATTAATGTAATCTCGAGAAAAGACATGGAGCATTTCTACGAGCGTCATGTATTACACTCTTTGGGTATAGCCAAAGTGATTCAGTTTAAACCTGGGACAAAAATTTTAGATGTAGGCACAGGTGGAGGCTTTCCCGGAATACCACTTGCCATTATGTTTCCTGAAGTGGATTTTTTCTTGGTAGATTCTATCGGAAAGAAAATTAAAGTTGTACAAGCAGTTGCCGAAGAATTAGGATTAAAAAATGTTAGAGCCGCCCACTCTCGTGCGGAAGACATAAAAGAGAAATTCGACTTTGTAGTTTCCAGAGCGGTAACCCGATTAATAAACTTCTACCCTTGGGTGCATCAGAAATTTTCAACGAAACAATTCAACGATTTAGATAATGGGATACTTTATTTAAAAGGGATTGAATTATCAGAAGAGTTTGATGAACTGCACAAACCCTATCAACTATTTGCGCTTAGCTCATATTTTGAAGAAGAATTTTTCGAAACCAAAGGAGTAATACACATCCCCGTTTTTTAAAAACTCAAACTCATCATTTAGAATTTACAATTTAGAATTTACAATTTAGAATTTAGAATTTAGAATTTACAATTGTTTCCCTAATCACAGAGACACAGAGTCACAGAGAAATTATAACTCACAATTCACAATTCACAACTCACAATTCACAATTCACAATTTACAATTTACAATTGTTTCCCTAATCACAGAGACACAGAGTCACAGAGAAATTATAACTCACAACTCACAATTCACAACTCAAAATTATTAACCGTTCCTAAAAAGCTGCATAAATGCAGTTGTATCACTAATTCAGTTCCTTTATTTTTCAAGAATGATGGATGAAGAGTTAGTGTATATTATAGCACTCAGTATGGTGCCTCAGGTTGGGCCAATTACCGCTAAAGAATTAATTAAGAGCATAGGCTCTGCAGAGGAAGTGATAAAGAGTAATGAGCGAACTTTGCTTAGAGTAGCGGGAGTGGGTCAACACATTTCTAAACAGATAAGATCAAAAAATTATCTCCAAAGGGCTGAACAAGAATTTAATTTCATACAGAAAAACAACATTAGAGCAATTACATATCTAGATGCCGAATATCCAATACGTTTAAAGCAATGTGTTGATTCTCCATTAATCTTATACATTAAGGGTAATTCTAATTTAGAGAATAGGTATGTAATATCTATTGTAGGTTCTCGTATGGCAACTGAATATGGGAAGGGAATTTGTAGAGATTTTATTCAAGGGATAAAAGAGTTGAACCCTATTGTTGTGAGTGGTTTGGCCTATGGAATAGACATTACCGCACACAAAGAATCGCTGACTGCTGGTTTAGATACAATAGCTGTTGTGGGTCACGGACTCGATCGAATTTATCCATTTACACATCGCTCGGTAGCACAGGAAATTATACAGCAAGGGGCTCTAGTCTCTGAATTTTTTAGTGAAGTAAAACCTGATAGAGAAAATTTTCCGGCTAGGAATAGAATCATTGCAGGAATGAGCGATGCCGTAATTGTGGTGGAAGCCAGAGAACAGGGAGGAGCATTAATTACTGCAGAAATTGCTAATCATTACAATCGGGATGTTTTTGCATTCCCAGGAAGAATACACGACTTACAAAGCAAGGGATGTTTGTCGTTAATTAAGAACAATTTGGCCCAACTTATCAGTTCTTCAGATGAGTTCAGAGCACAAATGGGTTGGAATTATTCTGAAAAAAAGGCGATTCAGAAGAGCTTATTCATAGATTTAAATGAAGAGGAAAGAAAAATTATAGAGATGTTAATCACTTCTAATAAAGACATTCATTTAGATCACTTAATGCAGCAATTAAACTGGCGAAACTCCAAGCTTAATGAAGTGCTGTTGCATCTAGAAATCAAGGGTTTAGTAAAATGTTTGCCTGGGAAATCCTATTGTTTATGTTAAGATATTGTTCTCATTATTTTATAAAACATTTATGCTGTATATTGCATCAAAATAAATAATTATACCATGAAAAAAAGAGCCTTAATAAGTATTTTACTTCTGAGTGTTTTTATCGGTTTTACCTCATTTAGAGGTGCTGGTCCGAAACCCAATCCCGATAAACCATTAAATGTTATTTTATTGATTGGCGATGGAATGGGATTAAGTCAGGTGAGCTATGCATTAATGATGGCAACCGAACGCATGAATTTTGAGCGTTTTAAGACCTTAGGTTTAAGTAAAACTTCTGCCTCAAATCATAAGATTACAGATTCAGCAGCTGGGGCTACCGCCTTATCATGCGGAGCTAAAACATACAATGGAGCTGTGGGAGTCGACAATGATAAGAAACCAATGACTACCATTTTAGAAATGGCAGAAGCAAAAGGATTTGCTACAGGTATGGTTACTACTTGTGCAATTACACATGCTACACCAGCATCATTTATTGCACACCAGCCATCTAGAGAAATGTATGAAGACATTGCTAGAGATTTTTTAAATACAGATATCGATTTGTTTATTGGTGGAGGTTATAATCATTTTGCAAAACGTAAAGATAGTGTGAATTTGATTCCTCATTTAATGAATAGAGATTATAAAGTGATTCAATCAGAAGAAGAGCTTTATATGTATAGTGGTACTCAAAAGTTAGCCGCATTAATTGCTCCTGTACATTTGGTAAAGATGCAAGAAGGAAGAGGAGCATTTTTAGCGAATGCTACTCAACTTGCCATTAATCGTTTATCAAAAAACAAAACAGGTTTCTTCTTAATGGTTGAAGGATCTCAAATCGATTGGGGAGGACATGCAAACGATGCAGAATACATTCGTCAGGAAGTAATGGACTTCGATAAAGCAATTGCTAAAGCATTAGATTTTGCTGAAAAAGATGGAAACACACTAGTTATAGTAACTGCAGATCACGAGACAGGAGGCTTTGCGCTAAGTGGAAATGAAGAGGATAAAACAAAGAGTGCGATAGAGCCTAAGTTCACTACAAAAAATCATACAGGGGTAATGGTACCAGTGTATGCTTTTGGTCCAGGTGCTGATCAACTAGGTGGTATTTACGAAAACACTTGGATATTCCAAGTAATGAAAAAATCAATGGGATTATAATATAAAATAATAGATATGAAAAGATTAATATTATTTACTGCAGTACTTTTTACTGTAATAACAGGGTGTAAAGAAGATCACTCTAAAATACAAGGAGAAGCTCAAGCATTTATAGATAGCTATACAACAGAATATGTAAAATTATATGCTGCATCATCTGAAGCACAATGGAAATCGAATATAGAAATTGTTGAAGGCGATAGCACAAATGCGAAAGCAACAGAAGCTGCAAACGAAGCGTATGCAAAGTTTACAGGAAGTGAAGAAAACATTACGAATGCTAGAAAATATTTAGAGCATCGTAAACACTTAACGCCTTTACAAGTAAAACAGTTAGAAACCATATTATTTGCTGCAGGTAATAACCCACAAACCATCGCAACAGTTGTAAAGGAGCGCATAAAAGCTGAAACTGCACAAACAGAAAAACTATTTGGTTTTGATTTTAAATTAGATGGAAAATCGGTTAGTACAAATCAAATAGATGATATACTTAAAACTTCTACTAACCTTGAAGAAAGAAGAAAGGCTTGGGAAGCTAGTAAAGAAGTAGGGAAAGGATTGAAAACAGGTTTAGTAAATCTGCGTAAGCTAAGAAATGAAACGGTGAATGCTTTAGGTTATAACGATTATTTCAGCTATCAGGTATCGGAGTATGGAATGAATACGAACGATATGATGGACATGATGCGTAAATTAAATAAAGAATTGCGCCCACTATTTCGTGAATTACATACGTATGCTCGTTACGAGTTAGCGAAGAAATATGGTGTGAAAGAAGTTCCTGATTATATTCCTGCAGATTGGTTGCCGAATCGTTGGGCACAAGATTGGAGTTCGATGATTACTGTTGAGGGATTAGATATAGATGGTATATTAAAACAAAAATCACCAGAATGGATAGTGAAAGAAGGAGAAGCCTTTTACCAAAGCTTAGGTTATCCAGCATTACCAGCAAGTTTCTGGGAAAAATCGAGCTTATATCCTTTACCAGCAGATTCTAAAATTAAGAAAAACAATCATGCTTCTGCATGGCACATGGATTTAGATAAAGATGTAAGAAGCTTAATGAGTGTGGAACCAAATTCAGAGTGGTTTGAAACCTCTAATCATGAGCTAGGGCATATTTATTATTATATGACTTATACAAACCCTGATGTACCACCATTATTAAGAGGAGGAGCAAACAGAGCTTACCACGAAGCAATGGGTAGTTTAATGGGATTAGCAGCTATGCAAAAACCATTTTTAGTTGAAAGAGGATTGGTAGATGCGAATGCTAAAGTGGATGAAGTACAAAACTTATTGAAAGAAGCCTTAAACTACGCTGTATTTATTCCCTTCGCAGCAGGTGTGATGTCGGAGTTCGAAAAATCGTTATACACAGATAATTTGCCAGCAGAACAATTTAACAAACGTTGGTGGGAGCTTGTAAAAGAGTACCAAGGTGTTGTTCCTCCTAGCGATAGAGGTGAAGAGTATTGCGATGCTGCAACAAAAACACATATTAACGACGATGCTGCTCAGTATTACGATTATGCATTATCTTATGTCATTTTATTCCAATTACACGATCATATTGCTAAAGAAATTTTAAAGCAAGACCCAAGAGCAACAAACTATTGGGGCAATAAACAAGTTGGCGATTTCTTGAAATCAATAATGTACCCAGGTGCTTCAAAAGATTGGAGAGAAGTATTGAAAGAAAAAACAGGTGAAGATTTAAATGCAAAAGCTTTAGTGTCGTACTTCGAACCTTTAATGAAACATTTACAGGAAGTAAATAAGGGTAGGAAGTATACGATGTAATGGGTTAATGAGATAATGTGTTAATGAGATAATGTGTTAATGAGAGTTGTTATTAGTTTATTATTGTTATTATTTTCTTTACCGGTTGGTGCTCAGGTATTCTATGGGAAAAATAATTTCATAGAATACCATAGAGGCAGTTTGCCTATTATTATTTCTGTTCCTCATGGTGGATTAATAGCACCAGACAGTATTCCAGATCGAACATGTAATAACCCCACAACTGTTACCGATTCAAAAACTATTGAGCTTGCTCTTCAAATAGACACTTCTTTTTATAATTTAACAGGCTGCCATATTCACCTTGTTATATGCAATTTGAAGCGAACAAAAATAGATTGCAATAGAAATATTGATGATGGTGCATGTGAGCAGTCGGATATGAAACAGTCGTGGTTAGATTTTCACCACTTTATAGATACTGCACAAATGCTCGCGTTATCAGAAAATAATAACAAGGCTTTTTATATCGATTTGCACGGCCATGGTAAAGCTGATCAACGATTGGAGCTAGGATATTTGTTGAGCGATAATGCTTTAGAATTAAGTGATAGTATATTGAATACCACTACTTACATTAATAAGAGTTCGTTGAAAAATTTAGTACAAACCAATGTGGTTGCTGCTACTCATTCGGAGTTATTGAGAGGAGATTATGCATTGGGAACAAAACTAGGAAATGCAGGATATCCATCGGTACCAAGTAAACAAATCCCAAAACCCGATACCACTACAAATTATTTTGATGGTGGATACAATACAGAAAATTATACGAGCAAAGTAACTGGAAATTTGGTTAATGGCTTGCAAATAGAATGTAATAACACAGGTGTTAGAGATACTTATGCAAACAGAAAGAAATTTGCTGATTCACTGGCTTCGGCAATTTTCAGTTATTTAAAGTTGTTTCAAGACATAACATTTAATCCATGTCTGATTAATAGTACTATAAAAAATGTTGATCAAAGTTTTTACATATATCCTACGATGCTTACAGAGCAAAGAATAATATATGTAGAGGGGGTGCAAAAAATAAAAGATGTTAATGTTATACTACTTAATCAACTTGGAGAGATTGTGAGTAGAGATAAAATTGTTGATGCGAACAAAATTGTATTAGATAAATTTTTACCAAATGGGTTTTATTATTTGATTATAGATAATAGAGCATTCAAAATTATGTTGAACTAACGCATAATGTTAAATAGAAATTTATTCTTAGTAATCGTTATCACCATTGTAGCAGTACTCACTGGATCGGTATCCGCTTTATTTTTATGGTCACTTGATAGAATAACTGAAATAAGAGAAGAGCATTTATGGATGGTGTATTTACTCCCAGTTGCAGGTGTTATAATAGCCTATGTGTATAATAAATATGGGAAAAATTCAATAAGAGGAAATAACCTTATTTTTGATGAATATCATCAGCCCATACACAGAATACCTTTACGTATGGCGCCTCTGATTTACATAAGCACATTACTCTCTCATTTGTTTGGAGCTTCGGTGGGAAGGGAAGGAACGGCAATACAAATGGGGACTTCCATAGCAGACCAATTCAGTAAGATATCTCCATTAAAACCACAAGATAGGAAAGCACTTTTAATAGCGGGTATTAGTGCAGGCTTTGCCTCAGTATTTGGAACGCCGTTCGCTGCCTTTATTTTTGCCATAGAAGTTCTTCAAGTAGGTCGTTTACAATATCGCTTTCTACTACATAGTATTATTGCAGCGTTTATTGCTCACTATGTTTGTTTAACATGGGGGATTAAACATGCTGATTACTTCATTAATTATATTCCACATTGGTCGTGGTGGAATATATTCTGGTCCTTTAATGCAGGTATTATTTTTGGCTTAGCAGCATATCTATTTGCTAAATCTACTCATGTAATATCTACAACCTCAACAAAACTGATTAAATCTCCAGTGCAAAGAATTTTCTTAGGAGGATTAATAATTGTAGTGCTTTACCACTTGTTTAACATGCAACAGTATATGGGATTAGGTTTGAAAACAATAGCAGAGTCTTTTAATACACAACTTGATCAACATGTTTTTTTAGTGAAACTCTTACTTACGGCTTTTACAATAGGAGTGGGGTTTAAAGGAGGGGAGGTTACACCTTTATTTTTTATCGGGGCTACATTAGGGAATGCACTCATTTGGTTTATTCCATTACCATCAGCACTATTAGCCGCAATGGGCTTTGTGGCAGTTTTTGCAGGTGCAACGAATACACCAATTGCCTGCTCCATTATGGCTATAGAGCTTTTTGGTTCTGGAAGCATAGTGTATACTACAATAGCTTGTATCACTGCTTTTCTTTTTTCAGGCCATTCCGGTATTTACACATCACAGAAAAAAATCTAACTCACAACTCACATTTCGTTCCTTAATCACAGAGACACAGAGGCACAGAGAAAACATAACTCACAATTCACAATTCACAATTCATTTCAATTCAAATTTAACCGGTACCATCATTTTAATTTTCACAGGATGACCTTTGTTCTCAGCGGGAGAAAAATCCGGAAGGTTTTTAATTACATTTAACACCATTTCATCCATTCCAAAACCTATACCACGTTCTATTTTAGCACTTACAACTTCACCATTTTCATTCACAATAAAACTTACATATACGGTTCCAGTTACGTTGTTTTCTCTAGCAATTGGGGTAAAGGAAGAATGGTCGGCAATATATTTAAGTAGGGCTTGTTCTCCTCCAAGGAACATAGGCATTTTATCGGCAGTAAAACCAACTTCGGGTTGGGTAACACCTGTACCTCCTCCTGTTTCAACAGGAACATCGATACCTGGGTTTGTTCCATCTCCTTTTTCAGTGGTGGTAGATATTACACTTCCTTCCAGTTCTTTTTCTGTTGGTGGTAAAAGTTCATCAGGGATTTTTTGGTCGGGTACAATTTCTGGTTCAGTAAATTTAACAGATTGAGCAAGTTCTGTTTTTTCAACTGGAATAGGGGTTTGTTCGGGTTCTTCCTTAATGGGCTCAAGCTCTGGCATAATGATGTAAAAAGTATCAAGCTTCGTAATATCGTCGGGTTTATCGATAACATAATCCTTAAACGAACTAAATAATACAATTACTCCAAAGGCAAGCCCTAGAAATGAAAACATTCCTACTATTCCCAGTATGGAATTCCGATTGTAATTTTTTCTAATTTGATAAGCTCCGTACTCTTTGTTACGATTTTGGAAAACGATATCAATCCAATTGTTATCGTTTAGGTTAATGTTATTTGACATATAGTTGAATTTAGCGAGTAGAGCTTTAATTCATGTCGATTGGGGTTTTATAGGATAACGCCAAGCTATTTGTAATTATTATATTTAACAACTATAACTTACAACTCACAACTAACAATTCGTTCCCTTAATCACAGAGACACAGAGGCACAGAGAAACTATAACTCACAATTCATAACTCACAACTCATTTCCCTAATCACAGAGGCACAGAGAAAACCTAACTCACAACTCACAATTCACAACTCACAAATAAATGATGACAAAAACTAAGGAATTAAAATACTCTTCAGTTTTCCTGTTCCTTGAGAGATTAATTCCCAATTATTAAAAGGGAAAGAGATAATTGCAGTACCTGATGTGGGTAATTCTGCGATGTGTTCTCCACTGAAGTATTCTATTGCATATTCGAAAGCGGGATTGTGTCCCACTAATAGAATAGTATGGTAATTATTGTCGAGGTGATTGATAGTATACAGTAAGTTTTGCATACTCGATTCATAGATACTTTCTATCAATTCGATTTCTTCTTTTTGAATGTTAAATGTTTTAGCGAAAATCTTAGCTGTTTTGTAGGCACGTTCTGCTGGGCTACTTACTATTTTATCGATGGAGAGTTCTTGTGCTAAACGAGTAGAAACTTTTAGAACATCTTCTTTTCCTCTATCGGTTAGTTTTCGTTTAAAATCTAATGTTTCGAAATCAGATTTTTCGGCTTTACCATGGCGAGCTAAGAGGAGGGTCTTATTCATTTTTATTTACTTGTTCAGCTAATAGATCCATGTTTTGCATTTCCATACATTTGAAATGTTTTTTCGGACAGTTAATATATCCAATTTTACTGCAAGGTCTACAAGATAGATTCTTTACTTCAAAGTTATGGTAATTTGTTTGATATGGATACATTCCGAACTCAGGAATTGTATTACCCCAAACAGAGAATATTTCCTTTTTAAATGCCGCTGCGATGTGCATAAGGCCAGTATCGTGGCTAACCACCTTTTCTGCTTGTTTTACGAGAGAAGCTGATTCGTTGATAGAATACTTACCACATGCATTATAAATACGCTCAGGAGCAATCTTTTCTAAATGCCAAGCATGAGCAGCATCTTCTTTTCCGCCTAGCACAATTATTGGCTTATTGCATTTCCTGCAAAATTTTTCGAGTTGGTGTAAGGGCAATCTTTTGGTGCTGTGTTGGGCTCCAATTACTAATGCTATGTATCCTTTCTGAAAAATAGGATCAAGGGTATTAAGATTAACTTCTTCTTCTTTAGCAATGAAATAATCTAATCCTTTATTATCGTTAATTACACCAAGCGATTTGCAAGTGTCCAGATAACGATCAACAATATGAGTATTGGGTAATCTGTTCCATTTTAGATTCACCATAAGCCACTTTTCAATATTTAATTTATTAAATGAAAAGGAATTGGTTGCCAATGCTTTTTTGAAACGAAGCGACCTCAGATTATGATGTAAGTCGATAACATAATCGAACTTCTCTTTTTTTAACTCCGCAACATTTTTTTCAAATACCGACGATAGGGTATGTATTTTATGGATGTATGGATTATTTTGTAGTACAGGTAAGAAAGATGATTTTGTTAAATAATGAATTTCAGCATTCGTCTGCTCTTTTAAACATCGAATTACAGGAGTAGTCAATACAATATCACCGATAGAACTAAAACGAATAATTAGTATTTTCATTTATTTCGATTTAAAATAATCGTTTAATTTTTCTTTAGTCCATGCGTTAACACAGTACTCTTTTGATAATCCACCTTTTTGAGCTACCAATACACCATAGTGCATATCGTGATAACCTTCTTTCTTATGAGCATCAGGATTAATACTTAAAAATACACCTTTTGATAAAGCATAATCTATCCATCGCCAGTCTAAATCCAGACGTAATGGGTTTGCATTTATTTCTATGGATACATTATTAGCAGCGCAAGCGTCGATAATCTTAGCATGATCGATAGGGTACCCTTGGCGAGCTAGAAGTAATCGTCCTGTAGGATGACCTAACATAGTGGTGTATGGGTTTTCAATGGCTTTTATTAAGCGAGCATTTGCTTTTTCTTCATCCATCTTTAAATTAGAATGCACTGAAGCTACTATAAAATCGAATTGTTTTAATATATCCTCTTCATAGTCTAATGATCCATCGTTTAATATATCAGACTCTATGCCTTTGAAAATATAAAAATTAGGATATTTTTTATTTAGAGCATCTATTTCTGCATGTTGAGCAAGCACACGATCTTCTTTCAATCCATTTGCATAGAAGGCCGATTTAGAGTGATCACAAATTCCTAAATAAGTATAACCAATCTCTGCACAATACACTGCCATTTCTTCTAGCGTATGTATTCCATCAGACCATGTACTATGGTTATGTAGACTTCCTTTCAGGTCTTCGTCGCGTATTAATAAAGGTATTTTATGTTGTTCAGCCAAGCCAATCTCATTATTCCCTTCACGCATAGGAGTAGGGATAAACGCGATGTTTAATTTTTTATAAATTTCTTCATCGTTTTGTATGTTAGCATTTCTGAAAGAAGCTTCATCGAAATTTTTCAACTTGGCTAAATGTTGAGCATGAGCAGATCGAATAAATAAATCTATTGCCCAATCTTTTTCATCAATAAATTCTATACTGAACTTAGTTTGCTCCAGCCACAGACCTTTACTTACGATATCTGTATTTTCAAATTTTACTTGTTCTAGTTCGGTTAAGCACTGTATAATTTCATCTTTTTTATTTAGAGGTGCGATGAAACTTAATTCAGTAATAATTTCACAATTTCTTGCTAGTTCAGCAACAGGAGTAAGCGCTGTATTTTTTTTCGCTAGCATCAAATTTATTTCATCGTGTATTGCAATAGCATTGGATAGAAGGAGAGAGCCTTTGTTCATCAAATTGAATTCGATTAAACGCTTTACTTCCTCTTGTGTTTTATATCCAAAACCTTTAGCCTCTACTAATCTGTTTTCAATACAAGCATAATACAGCTCACCAATATTATCTATTTGTAATTGTTGCCAGATGATTTGAATTTTTTTAGGTCCCAATCCCTTTATTCCCAACATTTCAATTAGTCCAGTAGGTGTTTGGGCTTTGAGTTCTTCTAGTTCTTGTATTTGTTTACTATTAACGTATTCAATTATTTTAGCTGCTACACTTTTACCTACACCCTCAATTTTCGCTAAATCTTCTTCCGATTTTTCCGCTAAAGATTCTGCATATTTTCCAAGTTTGTAAGCAGCATTATTGATGGATTTAATTTTAAAGGCATTGCCTTCGTGCAATTCCATGAGTTGCCCTAAAAGTTTTAATGCCGAAACAATCTCTTTGTTGTTAGCCATTATTAATTTATTTGAAATGTGTATGGTAAACGCGATTGTATACCAAATGTATTTTTCAGATTACTAAGTTCTTTTGCATAAGGAGCCATAATTCTATATTCTTCTGGCATCATACGTAATGCAACTTCGTTGTTTAATTGTTTCATGAATTTTTCAAACGGATCTGTTAATTCAGGAAGATGAACAATTCTATAATCACTCACTTTGGCTTTTTTAGCTGCAATATTAATAGCATCATCAATGTCGCCAAGAACGTCCACTAAACCAATTCTTTTGGCATCTATACCACTCCAAACTCGTCCTTCTGCAATTCTCTTCACTGCTTCTACTGGAATCTTTCTTCCTGCTGCTACTTTAGCTGTAAAATCTTCATAAATTCTGTTTACTTCATTTTGAATAATTAAACGCTCAGCGGGAGTAAGTGCTCTAGAGAGGTCGCCTAAATCAGCATACTCTCCAATTTTTACTCCATCGAAAGTAATCCCTAATTTGTTATTCAGTAAACCTTTGAAATTTGGAATTACGCCAAACACTCCAATAGAACCAGTAATGGTTGTAGGTTGAGCAACTATGGTATCTGCAGCACAAGCAATGAGATAACCTCCAGAGGCAGCTACATCACCCATAGATACAATGATTGGTTTTACTTGCTTGGTTAAAAATACTTCTCTCCAAATAATATCAGATGCTAAAGAACCTCCTCCAGGAGAATTAACTCTTAACACAACGGCTTTAATATTGTTATCTAGGCGCGCTGCTCTAATGGTTTTTGATAATCCTTCAGATCCAATATCTTCTGAATTGCCTTCACCACCACCAATCTGACCGTTGGCATATATTATCGCAATTTTTTCTTTAGATACATTTACTTTTGGATTAGCTGATTTAGCATATTTTTTTAATGAAATAAGTTCTAAATCCTTTAAATTATTCTGAGAAGTTTTTTTCATTAATTTACTTAACAACTCATCCTTATACAAGAGCCTATCAGCAAGTCCGTACAGAACAGCATCGTTAGCATTTCTTACATATAGATGAGTAGCAATTGAATAAATACTATCTACACTCATTTTTCGTGAAGTAGCGATATTCATCACCATATGATTAAATAAGGCAGTTAGATAAGTATTCGTTTGCACTTTGTTAGAATCGCTCATGTGGTCGCTTATATAAGGTTCTACAGCACTTTTAAAGGAACCCACTCTTATTACTTGAGCTTCTATTTCTAGTTTCTCTAATGCTTTTTGGAAAAACATATATTGAGCATTTAAACCACTAAGTTCTAAAAGACCTGATGGATTTAAGAAAATGCTATCGGAAACACTAGCAAGGTAATATGCTTTTTGAGTATAGTATTCGCTATAACTATACACAAACTTCCCTGTTTTTTTAAAATCGATTAAGGCATTTCTTATTTCTTCGGTAGTAGAAAGTCCAGCATCGATTGAAGAAATATCCAAGTAAATACCATCGATATTGGCGTCGGTACTCGCATTTTTAATACTCGATAAAATCGAATTTAATCCCAAAGGACTATTCATTTCGGCATTAAATGGATTGAAATTTCCGAAAGGATTCTCTTCAGTACGTTCAGTTATTCTTTCGTTTAATTGTATATGTAATATACTATGTGATTTTACATTCACTTTTTCATCGTCGCTTAATGAGGCAATGGAACCCAAAATCACAATAAACAGAAGAAAGAAAATGAGTAGGATTGAAAAGAATGTGCCCACCATTGAAGCGAACACTGTTTTGAAGAATTGTTTCATCTTATTTAGATTATATGCAATAATAATAATAAAATCCCTTTATTTTTATCGCGATGAAAACGATTTTATTACTTGGGAGTAATTTAGAAAACCCCCAATTACAATTAATTAAAGCTAAGAAGGAATTAGCAAGAATAGCTATACTCATAAAAGAATCGTCGGTGTATAAAACTGCGGCATGGGGTAATACCAACCAATCAGATTTTTATAATCAGGCACTATTGGTGGAGCACGAGATGGAGCCTATCGATTTTATGAAGAATATCATTGAGATTGAAGAGGGTATGGGCAGAAAAAGAATACAGAAGTGGGAAGCACGAATAATCGATATTGATATTATAGCAATGGAACAAAATATTATTAATTCGGAAACATTAACAGTGCCTCATCCACATTTACAAGACAGGAAATTTGTTTTAGTACCTATAAATGAGATTGCCCCCGATTGGGAACATCCTATTTTTCAAAAAAATATAGCCCAGTTAGTAGTAGAATGTACAGACGACCTTGAAGTGATTAAGGTGTAATAATTTATCGTTATATTTTTCTTATCTTCATCCTTTCAAATAAAACATTGTGTTAATCTCCTATGACCTTAGTTATTTGAAGGAAGTTTCCAAAGGGAATACTGCCTTTATGTTGGATATGATTCAGATTTTTTTAAGTAAGACTCCAGAAACATTAGACTTGTTGGAATCTTTCATTAGAGAATCGAATTGGGAGATGGTGGGCTTCTATGCCCACAAACTTAAAGCTACCTATGCATATATGGGTATGATCGCATTGAAAGAAATTTTAATAAATATAGAGAAGAGTGCAAAAAATGCCATTGACCTAGAGCTCATCCCTATATGGTTTAATGAATTGAAGCAACATACCATACCTGCCTTAATTGAAATCGAGAAAATAAAATCAACACTTTAATAAAATTAGATTCTTTATGAAAGTATTAATTGTAGATGATGAAGAAATGGCAATTAAGATGCTAGAGCATCAGATGATTGCAAATGGATATGAAGTAATTAGTTGTACCGATGGAAGAGAAGCTGTAGAACTAATTAAGAATGAAAATCCTGGATTAGTAATATCAGACATCATGATGCCCTTTATGTCTGGATTAGAATTATTAGAAGTGATAAAATCTGAAAACAAGAAAACGCCGGTAATCTTAATATCTGCCTTAGATGATGTAGAAGTTATCCAAACAGCCATAGGTATGGGTGCGGATGATTTTGTGATTAAGCCAGTTAATATGGATGAGCTTGCTTTAAGGATAACTAAGGTGTTGGCAAATCAGGGGAATGGTTAGTAAAATGTCAAAATTCTGTTTGATATGCATATTTGGTCAAATTTTTGCTTAAGATTGAACAAATAAGCATAGAATATGAAAAAATTAGTACTATTTATAGGGGCTTTATTGGCTTCTCAATTCGGTTTTTCACAATATAACATTACGAAACTAGGCGGTCTAAAAGTTGGTAATAACGGATATGCGAATATCTGGGGCTATGCCCAAGGTAATAAGGAGTATGCCCTATTAGGTTGTACAGGAACTGGTCCGGATACACTTTCTGCGGCATGTGCAATCATCGATGTGACCAATCCTACCGCACCAAATCTATTATTTACTGTTTTAGGTCCTCGCTCTATTTGGAGAGAGATTCGTACTTGGGGGCATTATGCATACGTAACGACTGAAGAAGCGAGTAAGACTTTTGGAGTTACAATTGTTGATTTACAATATCTTCCTGATAGTATAGTAACCAAGCAATACACCGCTAACAATTTAATTGGAAACGTACATGCCTTACATATTGATGATGGATACTTGTATTTATACGGTTCTAATAATCCTCAGTCGTTTGGAGGAGCACTTATTGTAAGTTTACAAGATCCTTGGAATCCTAATCTTGTAGGTGCGTATTCAGATAAATATGTACACGATGGTATTGTTAGAAATAATAAAATGTACTCAGGTGAAATATTTGACGGTACATTTTCTATAGTAGACGTTACCAATAAAACGGCCCCATTTGTAATTAATAGTCAAAAAACACCATTTGAGTTTACTCATAACACTTGGTTATCAACGGATAATAATTATTTGTTTACTACTGATGAAGAAGAAGAAGCTTATGTTGCTTCTTATGATGTTTCTAATCCTTTAGAAATTGAAGAGAAAGACAGGTACAGAAGAGCAAATCATAATGGAGCTATTCCGCATAATACCTATATTTTAAATGATACTTTAGTTACAGGAACAAATACTGATTGGTTAACTACCTCGTATTATACTGAAGGAGTAACCATTGTGGATGCACATAAACCAGATAACTTGGTTGAGGTTGGGCATTACGATACCTCTCCTCTGTCTGGGGGGTCTATGAGTGGGGCTTGGGGTGTATATCCATATCTTCCATCAGGAAATTTATTAGTATCCGACATGCAAGAAGGTATGTTTGTATTAGAACCTACATATCAGCGTGCTTGTTATTTGGAGGGTGTAATTACTGATGCTTCAACGAACACACCAATTAGTAATGCTACAATAAAGTTTGTGGCAAATGGAACACTTGAGAATAGTAAAGTGAATGGTATTTATAAAACAGGTATTGTTACTCAAGGAGTTAATAATGTGGAGTTCTCAGCACCAGGCTATATTACTCAAACGTTACAACCTAATTTAATACGTGAACAAGTGGTAACACTAAATGTTGCTTTACAACCTTCTGGAGTGGGAATCGATAATAAAGCGAAAGATGACTATAAGGTATATCCTAGCATTGTAAAAAATGAGTTATATATAGAGCAAGCAGAAAGTAAAGACTTACATTTAAAAATAATTGATATAAATGGTAAGTTAGTTAAGGACTTAGCTGTTGATGGAAAAAATATTACTATCGATTTAAAAGATATTAATAGTGGTAATTATATACTTCAAATTTATAGCCAATCCGACTTGAAACATAGTCAGAAATTGATAAAGGAATAAACTAAATTTTATATATTATTACATTGAAAAAAATAATTAATCTGTGCTTAATAGGTCTTATGGCCTACACAGCACATGCACAAAGTTTAAATATTGTGCAACGTTCTAGAGTTCCATACCCAGGAACATCAAATATTTGGGGATATGTAGATACTACTGGCAAAGAATATGCGCTTGTTGGTGCAAATGATCGCACTTCTATAGTAGATGTTTCTGACCCAGATAATCCAATAAAAAGATTTTCAGTTCCCGATTCAGCTTCTCAGTGGAGAGAAATAAGAACTTGGGGCAAATATGCTTATGTAACTACTGAAGGAGGTGGAGGTGTACATATAATTGATTTATCAAAACTACCTGATACAGTAACTTATAAAAAATATAAAGGAGATGGGGCTATAGCCAATCAGATATTTGATGTTCATGCACTTCATATCGATAATGGTAAATTGTATTTATATGGCGGGCAATTACAGCAAGGAAGAGCAAAAGTATTTAGTTTAAACGATCCTTGGAATCCACATTATTTGGGAACCGTTTCACAACGATATGTACACGATGGTTTTGTGAAAAATGATACCTTATATTCTTGTCAGATATATGCAGGCCTACTTGAAATTATTGATGCAAAAAACCCTCAAGCACCTGTAGTTATTAGTTCTCAAGTTACACCTAAAGCCTTTACTCACAACTCTTGGTTATCGACCGATGGTAAAGTGGTGTATACTACAGATGAAAAGTCGGGTTCATGGGTTACTGCATACGATATTACAGATTTTCAAAATATCAAAGAATTAGATCGCTACCGTCATAATAATTCAGGTTCGATTGGACATAATACCTATGTACTAAATAATGCCAATATCACTGGACATAATACCGACTTTTTATGGACATCATATTACACTGATGGAATTACTTTAGTAGATGCATCACGCCCCAATAATTTAGTTGAAGTAGCATACTTCGATTCTTCTCCTCAGTTTAGTGGTGATGGTTTTAATGGAGCATGGGGTGTTTATCCATATCTTCCCTCAGGAAATATATTAATTTCTGATATAGAAAGAGGGATGCACGTAGTTACACCTACTTATAAGAGAGCGTCTTACTTAGAAGGCGTGATAAGAGATATTAACACAAATTTACCAATTGCAGGGGCAAATGTTGTGGTTGTAGGAAAAGCAAACATGAATGAAGCTACAAATGCTTCTGGTGAATATAGAAGTGGAACAGTTGATACTGGTTTTTTTGCAATTAAAGTTTCCTCACCTGGATACATTACTTATGAAGATACCGTTCATTTGATGAATGGACAGGTTACTCCGCTTAATATTACATTATCGAAAAGAGTAAACTTTAATTTCAGTACAACCGTTAAAGATTCAAATAATCAAGCTTTGGCGAATGTTAATGTGTTAATTGAAAATGCTGAATTTAAACACGAATTGGTAACTGATGGTAGTGGTAATATCAATATACCTACTTTCTTTGCTGGAAAATACGCTTTGTATGCTGGTAAATTTGGGTATAAAACATTATTTATCGATTCAACAGATTATCAAAATGTAAATGATGTTCCTAGTATCGTACTAGCAAAAGGTTACTATGATGATTTTATTTTCAATTTCGGATGGACTACAAACTCTACTGCAAGTACAGGAGATTGGGTGAGAGCTAAACCTATTCGTACTGCATTAAATGGAGTTGTGGCAAATCCTGATTTTGATTTATCTAATGATTATGGAAATATGTGTTATGTTACAGGCAATGCTTCTGGAAACGTAACTACTGCAGATGTCGACAATGGTACTGTAGTTTTAACTTCTCCAACATTTGATATAGCTAATTATACTAATCCACATGTAAATTACAATAGATGGTTTACCAATATTGCAACTAATGGTTCTCCTAACGATACACTAACTATTTCATTAAGTAATGGAACACAAACTGCCATAGTGGAGCAAGTTATAGGTAATACTCCTGATAAAGGACAGTGGGTTGCTAAAGCAATTAGAGTGAAAGATTTCCTTACTCCAAGTGCTAATATGAAGTTAATTGTTAAAACAGCAGATTTAGCTACTAGTGATCATATTGTTGAAGCAGGTTTAGATATGTTTTTAGTATCAGATTCAGCAGCGGTTATTCAAGGCTTAAGCAAACAGAAAAATAATATCTATGCTAAGGTTTATCCTAATCCTTCATTAGGCTCAGCTCAATTGTCGTACAACTTAGTTAAAGCAGAAAATGCAAAGTTGAGTATCTATGATATTTTAGGAAACAAAGTGTTGGAAACTACACTAAGAGATACTTATGGTATTGTAAATATCAATATCGAAAATAAAGGAATGTACTTTATCAGAATACAAACTGATACAGAGCAAAAGGTAATAAAGTTCACTAAACAATAAGAACAATACGACTGATGCTATACAAAAAAGGCCTCGATTAATCGAGGCCTTTTTTTATTTTATCTCTTCAATTATGAAATCATAAGATTCCATAATAAGGTTTGCTAGAAGTTTCTTACAAGCAGTATCTACTTTTTCTGAGGCCTCAGCCTTACTGCTGGCCTCAATCTCTAAAGTGATGTGTTTGCCAATGCGAACATTTTGAATTTCTGACAATCCGATATTTTTCATACTTCCTGTTACCGCTTTTCCTTGTGGATCTAGGATTTCTTTCAATGGCATTACATTGATTTCTGCTTGGAATTTCATATTAGGCACTAAATTTTTCTTTAAAAATGATGGACAATAAAATGTAAATCACTATGATTATTGGAATCGCTGCAAACTTAAAAAATATTATTAGGATTAGCGATAAGATTATCAACAGATATCGGTGGATATTCAGACCCAAGGCCATTGATTTAAATTTCATAGAGAATAAAGGCACTTCAGACACTAATAAATACGACATACCTATGCTCAAAAATACCAGAACTAATGGGTTAGTAAGTATTTCTAAAAATGCTATAGGCTGTGTATGTAAAAAGGGTAAACTGATAAAAAACAAGGTATTAGCAGGTGTTGCAAGTCCTATGAAATTTTCAGTCTGACGGGTATCTATATTGAATTTAGCCAAGCGTAGAGCAGAGAAAATAGTAACTATAAATCCACTATAAGCTAAATATTCTGGTAATCCATTATTAATTAATGTTGATGATAACATTTTGAAAATGAATAATCCTGGAATAAATCCGAAGCTAATCATATCCGCTAATGAATCGAGTTGTTTACCTATTTCTGAGTATGCGTTTAGCATTCTGGCAAATAGCCCATCCAAGAAATCGAAAAAAGCACTTAAAATAACAAGATAAGCAGCAGTTTCTAAATCTCCATTAAAAGCATAAACAGAGGCAATACAACCTGATAATAAATTTAAGCAGGTTATAAAATTAGGGATGTGCTTTTTCATACCATTAATTAACCATTCATTGAAATTAAAAACTCTTCGTTAGATTTTGTTCCACGCATTTGTTGTTGCAAGAACTCCATCGCTTCTACTGGGTTCATATCTGCTAAATGATTTCTTAAAATCCAGATACGTTGTAATACGTCTTTATCGAGCAATAAGTCATCTCTTCTTGTTGATGATGCAGTAATATCAATAGCTGGGAATATTCGTTTGTTGGCAATCTTACGATCCAATTGGAGCTCCATATTACCAGTACCTTTAAACTCTTCGAAGATTACCTCATCCATTTTCGATCCTGTTTCTGTTAAGGCTGTAGCAATAATAGTTAATGATCCTCCATTTTCTATTTTACGTGCCGCTCCAAAGAAACGTTTTGGTTTGTGTAATGCATTAGCATCCACACCACCTGATAATATTTTACCTGATGCTGGTGCAACCGTGTTATATGCTCTTGCTAAACGTGTAATAGAATCGAGGAGAATAACCACATCGTGACCACTTTCTACCATTCTTTTAGCTTTTTCAAGCACTATGTTTGCAATTTTCACATGACGTTCTGCTGGCTCATCGAATGTAGAGCTTACTACTTCAGCACGTACACTTCTTGCCATATCGGTTACCTCTTCCGGACGTTCATCAATCAAAAGGATAATTAAATATACTTCCGGATGATTCGCTGCGATTGCATTAGCTACGTCTTTTAGTAATACAGTTTTACCCGTTTTAGGTTGTGCAACAATTAATCCTCTTTGCCCTTTTCCTATTGGAGCAAATAAATCCATTAATCGAGTAGAATAATTATTGGGGTCGGAGAATAAATTGAATTTTTCGAAAGGAAATAAAGGAGTTAAAAAGTCGAATGGTACTCTATCTCTAACTTCCGATGGGGTACGTCCATTGATGGTTTCAACTCGTACTAATGGGAAATATTTCTCACCTTCTTTTGGCGGACGAACACTTCCTCTTACGGTATCACCCGTTTTTAATCCGAAAAGTTTTATTTGTGATTGTGATACGTAAATATCATCTGGAGAGGTGAGGTAGTTGTAATCTGCTGAACGAAGGAATCCATATCCGTCGGGCATAATTTCTAGAACTCCTTCATTTACTATTGAATTATCGAAGTCTAGTGTGTTTAACAACGAGTCGTTGTTTCGTTGGTTGCGATTGTTATTATTGTTGTTGTTTCTGTCGAATTTGTTGTTTCTCTGACGATCGAATGATCTTTCTATACTTGCGCTGTCTTGTAAGGATTCATTTCCTTGTTGCTGATTTTCCTGTGGGGATACTGCTTCCGGACTTTCTGCAGTTGGTTCTGTTTGAACAGGCTCTCGCTCGGGTTGTACATCTATTTCTGTACTTTCCTCTATTGGTGTTCTGGTGTACTCTGGGAGTTCCTGAAACATCTCTTGAGCATTATCCTCCGTCTTAGCAGATTTAATCGTTCGTTTTCTTTTTGGCTTTTCAGCACCTTCTTCTGCACTATTTACGGCAGCACTTGTTTTTTTTGGCTTATCCACTCTTTTAGATATAATTTTTTTAATTAATAATTACAATAATGTTGTTCATTCGAGAAATCAAAAATCAATTGCATTAAGGAATTGTGATTGTGTGAATTGTTTGTTGAGAAGTGTTAAGAATATTAACACAAGGCAAGTATAACGATAAATAATTAATAAACAAAAAATCTTCCCATATTTAATCTAATCGACATATTTTCAAATCATTTTCTATTTTTGTTCCTATGAACAAAGACTCATTGATCCGAGAAATAAAGTCGAAACAATCTTTCTTATGTATTGGCTTAGATACTGATATTCAGAGAATACCTAAGCATTTGTTGGATTCCGAAGACCCTATCTTTGAGTTTAATAAGGCTATAATTGAAGCCACTTCAGCATTTTGCGTGGCTTATAAGCCCAATATCGCTTTTTATGAGAGCCTTGGTTCTAAAGGTTGGGATAGTCTTAAAAAGACTATGGATATTATTCCTGAGAATATTTTCACCATTGCCGATGCAAAAAGAGGGGATATAGGGAATACTTCGGCACTTTATGCCCGTGCTTTCTTTGATAAGAACTCTTCAGGTTTCGATTTCGACTCGGTAACTGTAGCTCCATATATGGGTTCCGATTCTGTTACTCCTTTCTTAGGGTATGAAAATAAATGGGTTATTCTGTTGGCATTGACTTCTAATGAAGGGGCATCCGACTTCCAGTTTATAAACAATGAGCAATCCGAAGCTTTATATCAAACCGTTATAAAGAAATCTCAGCTCTGGGCTGATGATCAACAAATGATGTATGTTGTAGGTGCAACTCGCCCGGATTTCTTTGCTGAGGTCAGAAAATTAGCTCCTAAACACTTTTATTTAGTGCCTGGTGTAGGTGCACAAGGTGGAAGCTTAGAAGAAGTATGTAAATATGGTTTAAATGATGAGATTGGACTTTTAATAAACTCATCGAGAAATATTATCTATGCTTCTAGTGGAACCGATTTTGCTCAAGCTGCAGCAATTGAAGCTCAAAAGATGCAAGCTGAAATGGCAAAAATACTTGTATTTAATAAGTTGACAAACTAAATTCTTACTCTTTTCTTTGTTAAAAAGAAAAGTATGAATGAGGATTTTGTGCAAGCGGTTTGGAAACATCAACTTTTCAATCAACAAGAATTTAAAACTACAAACGGACAATCGATTAGAGTTGTTCATCCTGGTACACTCAATACGGATGCTGGTCCGGATTTTAATTCCGCTAAAGTATTTATTGATAATTTATTGTGGGTGGGTAATGTAGAAATACATGTACATAGTTCTGATTGGAACAAACACCATCATTATACCGACTCTGCCTATAATAATGTAATTCTTCATGTGGTATATATTGATGATGTGGAGTTTTGTAAAACAGCAAACGATTTACTATTAACTACTCTAGTAATAAAGCCATACCTCAATTCAGAGTTGGTAGAAAACTACCAATTGCTTCTAGCCGATTTGCGTGAAATACCCTGTAAACATTGGTGGTTAAGGATGGAAGAACCTATTGTAGAAAAATGGTTAGAGCGAATGTGTGTATCGAGGTATGAACAAAAATGCATTTTGCTGAGAGAACGATTATTTGCACTAAATGGACATTGGGATCAGCTATTTTTTGAAATATTATCTCGTCAGTTAGGCTTTTTTGTTAACGCCGAACCCATGGAGCAATTGGCACAATCAATAAAAACAGAATGGATACAAAAATTGGCATATCAGCCCCTAAGTATTGAAGCCCTATTGTTTGGACAAGCTGGAATGTTGAACAGAAATTTTGACGATAATTATCCTAACGAATTAAAAAATGAATATGCTTACCTGCAAAAGAAATACAACATCAAACCAATTGTAAATACAAATTGGAAATTTTCGCGACTAAGACCTTCAAATTTCCCTACTATTCGTATTGCTCAACTTGCGGCTATCCTCATTAAGCACCCTCGTTTATTTAGTGATTGTTTAAACATACAAAAAGCTAAAGATGCTTATCATTTCTTCGATGTAGAAGTTTATACCTATTGGGAAAGCCATTATACTTTTGATAGAGAAACAAAAGAGAAAGGGAAAAAGATTGGGCAGGATTCTATAGAACAGATACTGTTAAACACCCTTTGTTTATTATGGATACTGTATGCAAATGTAAAAGGAGAGGAGGTGTATTTAGAAAAGGCATTTGATTTAATGGAAATTTTAAAACCAGAAGAGAATAGATTTGTTAAAAGCTTTGCAGAAACTCAGTTTAAGTTCAGAAACAGTATACACAGTCAGGGATTAAGGTTTTTGAAAGAAAACTATTGCGATGAAAAAAAATGCTTAACTTGCAGTATAGGAATTAACGGTTTGAAATTATAGGTATGATACAATCGATTTTGTTGTTTTTCGAAAAATACTCTTTTGGGGTATGTACCTACTTAGCCCAAAAGTTTAAGTTCTCCTTATCAAAAGTAAGGTTGTTTTTTATTTACACTTCATTCCTTTCTGTAGGAATGCCTATTCTGTTTTATTTCTTTGCCTTTATTGTACTCGACATCCGCAAGTTTATCAAACAAAAAAGAAGTAACGTTTTTGAAAATTGATGTGCTCGTGTGCTCGTGTGCTCGTGTGCTCGTGTGCTCGTGTGCTCGTGTGCTCGTGTGCTCGTGTGCTCGTGTGCTCGTGTGCTCGTGTGCTCGTGTGCTCGTGTGCTCGTGTGAGAATTTGGGCGGATAATTTACAATTTAAAATTACTCAAGCTTTCCCAAATTAAGTCTTGTTCAAACCCTCTGCTAGCTAGGTATTGAGCGATTTTGTTTTTTCTGATGTAATCGTCTTTGTCTTTTATTTTTTCTGATTTTTTTTCGGCTACCTGTTTAATGGTATTTAAGTATTCATCGTAGTCGATTTCTTTCAAGGCTTTCTTAATGCAATAGTCGGATACTCTTTTTAGTTTTAAATGTTGTTTGATTTTAATACGACCCCATTGCTTCATTCGGAATTTACCTCGTGCATAGGTAATCGCGAATCGTTCTTCGTTCAGGAAATTTGCAGTAATTAATTCGGAAATCAATTCTTCAACTTCTTTCTGATGCAAGCCCATGTCGTAGAGCTTGTCGCGTACTTCTTGTTGACTTCTTTCCTGGTAGGCACAGTAGTGTTCAATCTTAGGCTTTGCAGCTTTCTTGTCGTATATCTTCTTAGGTTTATTGCTGATGTCCATGATAATACTATTGTTACCTTTTCGTATATACAAATGTATTTATATTTGATAAGTTTTTTATCATTATGTTAAAGTCTTGTGTAATCATCTTCTTTGTTTTTTTGCAGTACACTTCTGAGTTGTATGCCCAAAATAAGAATAACTATTCTAATGATTTGAGGATACTCTATGAATGCTTAAGAGACGATCATCCATTAAGAAACTATCATACAGATTCGGTTGTGTTGTTAAACAAATACGAGGTATTACAACTTAAAATTAATGAACAAACGAACGAAAAGGAGTTTGTTTCTTATTGTGCCGAACTCTGCAATACCTTAGCCTGCTTGCATACTTATGTATACACCACTAATATAAATACCGACGAGGATATCGAGTCTGTATATCAAACTAAATTCAATAATGGCTCAGCATATTTGAAACTTTCTGATTTTGACGGAGGGAGGAAAGAGATTAAGTATTTCTTCAAAGAAGTGTCGGAAAGAGGTATTGATACAATTCTGATTGATTTAAGAGGTAACCCAGGTGGAAATGGTAACATCGGGAATTTATTGTTATCCTATCTTATCCCAAATGAAATTGAATATTACCTCATCGGCAACTTAAAGAAGAGTGTTTATGAAGATTATTATGAACGAAACGCAGGCCTTATCATTAGCAATCAATATCGTATTGAGAATAATCAGAAAAAGTATTTTTATAAAGTAAAACCTGTTAAGAAATACCATTCGAATGCTAGCATTTACTTACTAATCGATAAGCATACATTGTCTACAGCAACTTATGTGTCTTCTCATTTAAAATATACTTGCAAAGCCAACGTAATAGGAGAAGAAACGGCTGAAAATGAATATCAACTAGGAGGGGGTGTAATCAGAACTTTGGTTTTACCCAATACAGGCCTTAGAATCAAGTTTCCTAGTTATGCTTGGGAGTATGGATCTTTAGCAATACCAAGCAAAACTGGGGTTAAACCCAACCTTACAATCTTGCCAGAAAATCTCCGATTTTTTTAGGATATTTGATTATGCAACATCAATACACAGCAGCCCAACTAGTTCATATTTGGGAGTGCGAATCGAGTATTTCTGAACCTGAGAGTAGTGTTCAATGGTTACTTATTGATAGTCGTAAACTGATTCATCCATCTGCTTCTTTGTTTTTTATCTTAAAAGGAAAACAAGACGCTCACCAATATATAAACGAGCTATATCATAAAGGACTAAGGAATTTTGTAATAACGAATAAAGAGTTTCCTATTGCCTTGTATCCAGATGCTAATTTTTTTATTGTTTCGGATGGATTAAAAGCTATGCAACAATTGGTTGCTTACCATCGCGAACATTTTAGTTATCCAGTAATTGGAATTACAGGTAGCAATGGAAAAACGATTGTTAAAGATTGGTTGTACCAATTAATTTCTCCAGAAAAATCTATTGTTAGAAGCCCTAAGAGTTATAATTCGCAAATAGGAGTACCCTTATCGGTATGGCAGATGAGCCATGCGTATCAATTAGCTATTTTTGAAGCAGGCATCTCTACACGTAATGAAATGGACGCTTTACAAGAGATGATAAACCCGAGTATTGGTATAATTACTAATCTTAAGTCGGCACACGACGATGGTTTTCATTCTAGAGAAGAGAAACTTTTAGAGAAATTAAAACTCTTTAAAAATTCATCAAAAATAATATACGGAAAAGAATATGTAGCGGAAGGACTAGTTCCTCAAGAAAGAAGCTTTACTTGGTCGGTACAGCAAGATGCAGATTTAAGAATAAAATCGATACGCACTACAGAAACAGGTACTATTCTAAAGGCTATTTATACTGGTAACGAGTTCGAGTTACATACCAATTTAAAAGATGAAGCATCTATAGAGAACATTATTATTTGTGCAGCTACTATGCTGTGCCTAGGGTATGAAATAAAAACCATCATCGATCGATTAACACATTTGCAAGCAATACCGATGCGTTTGCAAATGAAACAAGGTATTCAGCAATCGACAATTATTAACGATAGTTATAGTGCCGATTTAGCTTCATTGTTTATTGCGGTAGATTTTTTAATTCAACAAAAACACGAGCGTAAAACCCTGATTATTTCCGACATGATACACGGTGCAGATGAGCCCGTATATCAACAAATGGCAGAATACTTCAGTACACATCGAATCGATAGAGTAATTGGTATTGGAGAAGAAATTTCGGCACATGCTGAATTATTTAGCATGGAAAAACATTTCTTTAAAAACACCGATGATTTCCTGAAAGCCTTAACCTCACTTGATTTTAGTCGAGAAGGAATACTCATTAAAGGGGCTCGAAGTTTTGCTTTTGAGAAAATAGCACAACGTTTAGAAGAGAAAGTACACGACACGGTAATGGAAATTAATTTGAATGCGATAGTTCATAATTTGAATTTCTATCGTTCAAAATTATTGCCAGGTACAAAAGTAATGGTGATGGTAAAAGCGTTTGCTTACGGAAGTGGAAGCTTTGAAGTGGCGAATGTTTTACAATACAATAAAGTAGATTATTTGGCTGTAGCTTATGCCGATGAAGGCGTGGCATTACGTAATGCGGGAATTCATTTACCAATTATGGTGATGAGTCCAGAGAGTAATGCTTTCGATAAAATGATTCGATACAAACTCGAGCCAGAAATATACAATGCTTCTATATTAACTAGTTTTATCAACCATTTAAAACTTGAAGGTATAAAACACTATCCAATACATTTAAAACTCGATACAGGTATGCATCGTTTGGGTTTTGAAGAAAAAGATTTGAAGGATATCGATGAGTTAATTAAAGAAGAGAACATTCATATTCAATCGGTGTTTTCACATCTTGCAGCCTCAGAAGCTAAAGAACACGACGACTTTACTAAACATCAATTAGATGTATTCGATAAGATGTATGCCAATATTCGCTATCATTTGCACGAAGACCCGATAAGGCATATTGCAAATACTGCAGCTATATTAAGGTTTCCTGAAGCACATTACGATATGGTGCGATTAGGAATAGGCCTCTATGGAATCGAAAATGTTGGAGATTTTGAACATGAATTACAACCTGTTGCAGAGTTGAAAACAACCGTTACACAAGTAAGAAAAGTTCCCAAAGGAGAAAGCATAGGATACAGTAGAAGAGGAGTATTAGCTTACGATGCAGATATAGCTACCATTAAAATAGGTTATGCTGATGGCTTTAACAGAGCATTGGGCAATGGGATAGCCGATGTAGTAATAAATGGCAAAAGAGCTAAAGTGATAGGAAGTGTTTGTATGGATATGTGTATGGTGGATGTTACAGGTATAGAAGTTGAAGAAGGCGATGAAGTAATCATCTTTGGTGAAGAACTTAATATAAAAGAGTTGGCAAACAAATTAAATACCATACCTTACGAAGTATTAACCAGTATCTCACAAAGAGTACAAAGAATATATTACTATGAATAAATTTTTCAAGTCGTTTCTAAATTACTTTTTTAAAGGTGTATTAGTAATTATTCCCTTAGCATTTAGTGTATATGTAATTTATAAGGTGATTTATAGTGTTGATAGTATTATCGACCTAGGTTTCCCTGGCTCTGGTTTTATTGTTACGGTGTTAGGCCTAACCATAGTTGGAGTACTAGTTACTACTTTAATTACAGAACCTATTTATAATTATTTCGATCGATTACTAAACAGATTCCCCTTATTTAAATTGATTTATTCGTCGGTAAGAGATTTATTAGAAGCCTTTGTTGGAGAAGATAAAAAGTTTAACGAACCCGTGTTGGTAGAAATGCAACCAGGTATAAAATACGTTGGATTCTTAACACAAAAAGATTTAAGTCAGATCGACTTGAAAGATGATGTGGCCGTTTATTTTCCTTTATCTTACAGCATTGCAGGAAGAGTAGCGATAATTCAAAAGTCAAAAATAATTCCATTAAAAATGAAAGCTTCAGAAGCTATGAAGTTTGCTGTTTCTGGTGGAGTCACTGATGTTTAGCGACTAGCGACTAGTGACTGGTGACTTGACGTGATGGACGTCCACGTCCATCAAAAAATGTTATCTATTCCGTTGCATTAATCCAAGCCACAACAATCTTTTTCAGTTCTGTTGTATGAGCTTTTACGTCGTCAATAGTTTTAAAAGTCATTACAGCACGGTCGTTTTCTTTCCAAACCATTAATCCTGAATCGTCTTTTATTAATTTGTCTTTTGGTTGGACTTGTTTTTTAGCACCACGATGGAAAATTAATTGAATGTTTTTAGGAGGAAATATTTTCATGGTAATGCGGTCTTCTCCTTTGCTGCAATAATTCGGACCGTTCCATTTGATGTTTTCGGTAATGGACTTATCTGCTGATAAGATGCTTTCTCTGAGAATGTCGATAATATCTATTAAAGGATGATTTTGCTCTTTTAGGAATTGTGTGACTTCGTTGTTTTTCATAATAATACTTAGCAACCTAAATGTAGGTATTTATTATATTTAATTTCAAATCAAAAATAGTAGCAATTATATTTGTATTATATTAAATGAGTTTTTTTATGAAAAAGACAAATTTATGGATGGTCATTCTGGCAACAGTATTCAGTTCCTGTAAAACTACTAATTGGGAGCTCCCGAAAGAATATATAGGCAAATGGGGGAGTGGTAAGCAAATGGTTATTGTTCGTACCTACAAGTTTGGTAATGGGTTTACTTTTACAAGAGATACCACCAAAGTTTCATTTGTTATTAATGAGAATAAAACAGCATCTGGTAATATTGGAAATACTACTTTCGAAAATGCTATAATCAGAAAGAATAAAGTAGATTCCGATTTCTCAGGTATTGCTTACATTATCGAATGTGGTAAAATTGGTAAGATATTTACCGCTGATCCCGATGCAGATAAAGAGGTTGAGATTTGGCTAATGCCAGTAAAAAAAGATAGTTTGGAAGGAGAGTTGCGGTATACTGAGGGTTGGGCTGTATTTCCAATGGCTAGCCTTCGTCTAGTAAAAAAGAATTGAGAGTTGAGATATGAGATATGAGATATGAGTAACGCTCTAACATCTCATATCTCATAACTCATATCTAGATTAAAAATTAGGTTTCAATACATACTTCTCGTAGAACTCTACAATATGTTGAACAGCATCGTCGGCGGTATCAACCACTTTGAATAAGAACATATCATCTGGAGAAATATTTTTCTCTTTTTCGAGCATTACTTCTTGTATCCAGTCAACTAAACCACCCCAGAACTCAGTACCTACAAGTACTACGGGGAATTGAGCAACTTTTTTAGTTTGTATTAAAGTTAGGGCTTCAAATAATTCGTCGAGTGTACCAAATCCTCCTGGCAATACCACAAATCCTTGTGCGTATTTTAAGAACATTACCTTACGAACAAAGAAATAATCGAAGTTCATCAATTTATCTAAATCGATATAGGGGTTATGTGATTGCTCGAATGGTAATACGATGTTTAATCCAACCGATTTTCCACCAGTTGCTCTCGCACCTTTATTACCAGCTTCCATAATACCTGGTCCACCTCCAGTAATAATACCGTATCCTTTACGGGTTAACTTCTCTGCTATTTCTTCTCCTAATTTATAATATACGTGATCAGGCTTTGTTCTTGCTGATCCGAAGATAGAAACACAAGGTCCTATTTTAGCTAATTTTTCAAATCCCTCCACAAATTCGGCCATCACTTTAAATATCTGCCATGAATTTTGTGTTTTAATTTCGTTCCAATTTTTGTTTTCAAACGCACTTCTAATTTTATCGTCTCCTGTCATACCTTTATTTTTCTATTTTATTTATAATTTATTTTATTATTCCTCTATACGAATTACGAACTACGAGTTACGTGCTACGAGTTACGAACCACAGAGTTACGAGTTTTTATAAAAAGCAAACCTATAAATGTAATTAATCCGTTTAACATTAGCAATTCGAAGCCAAACTTATACCCTCCGAACCAATTTGCAGAGTTTTTGTCGAGTATCCATACAATAACTGGTGAAGCTAAACAAACATAAGGCACCCACTTATCTTTGACACTTACTTTAGTAAACAACCCTAATGCAAATAAGCCTAACAGCGGTCCGTAAGTATAACCAGCTGCGGTAAATACAGAGTTAATTACAGCATCGTTGTTTATCTTTTGGAAAGTAATAATCACTATTAATAACAAAATAGCAAACAAAATGTGTACTAAATGGCGTGCATTTTTCGATGCTTTACTTTCTTTATCAGGATCTTGCCCTAAGAAATCGATACAAAAAGAGGTAGTAAGTGTGGTTAATACTGAATCGGCACTCGAAAAAGTTGCCGCAGTAATTCCTAATACAAATACTATTGCTGCAAATATTCCTAAATGATTTAATGCCAGTAATGGAAATAACTGATCGGTTCTTGCTGGTAATGTTACCCCCATTTTTGCTGCATAAGCATATAATAATGCGCCTAATGAAACAAAGAATAAATTAACAATTATCAATACAAAACTAAACCAGTATATATTTTTTTGTGCTTCAGGTAAACTTTTACAACTTAAATTTTTCTGCATCATGTTTTGGTCTAAGCCTGTCATAACAATTGCGATGAATGCTCCTGAGAAAAATTGTTTAAAGAAATTGGTTTTAGGTTGCCAATCCCAGAAGAACACTTGAGAGTAAGGGCTTTCTTTTACAGTTTTAACGATTCCCATAAAATTTAAGTCCATAGCATTTGCAATAGCAACAATTGATAAGATGACACCTAACAATAAGAATCCTGATTGTAGGGTATCGGTCCATACCAAGGTTTTTATTCCTCCTCGATAAGTATATAGTAGAATTAGCGCTATAATTACTGTTACAGTAACACCAAAAGGAATATTCCATTGATCGAAAATAAATAACTGCAATACTGTTGCTGAAATGTATAGTCGGAACGCCGCTCCAATTAATCGGGAGATGATAAAGAAAAAGGATCCTGATTTTTGAGAACTCAATCCAAATCGGGAACCTAAATAGGAATAAATAGAGGTTAAATTTAATCGATAATACATAGGTAATAAAACCCTTGCAATAACAAAATAACCTAATAAGTAACCTAGCACTAATTGCATATAACCAAACTGTTGGTTATACACTGCTCCGGGAACCGAAATAAAAGTGACACCAGAAAGAGAATCGCCAATGAGCCCGAAGGCTACTAAATACCAAGCCGATTGCCTGTTGCCAATAAAATAACTTTGTTGATTAGCATTTCTTGCGGTATACCATGAGATAAATAATAGCACGGAGAAATAAGCAACAATGCATGTAAATATTAAAATGGGTGTCATTAAATATTGTTATAGATCGGAACAAATGTAGTATTTTTGGATATGAATTTACCATCAAAAAGGCTAGATCAGGCAGTTCAGGCATTTTCGCAATTACCTGGTATTGGACAGAAAACCGCTTTACGATTAGTGCTTCATTTGTTGAAGAAAGATAATATTCAAGTGAATCAGTTTGCTGCTGCTTTTGATAAATTAAAAGAAGAAATAAAATATTGTAAAACTTGTCATAATATCTCTGATACTGAGGAATGTAACATCTGTTCCAATTCCAGAAGGAATAGAGAAGAGTTATGTGTAGTGGAAGACATTAGAGATATTATTGCTATAGAGAACACTCAGCAATACAATGGCTTATATCATGTATTGGGTGGTTTGATTTCTCCAATGGAAGGCAAAGGACCCAGTGATTTGCAAATTGAATCGCTAATAGAGCGACTTCAAACATCGGAAGTAAAAGAAATTATTATGGCATTAAGTGCCACTATGGAAGGGGATACTACTATTTTTTATATCCATAAAAAGATAAAAGATATACCAGTAAAAATATCTACTATATCAAGAGGAGTAGCCTTTGGTGGAGAATTAGAATATGTGGATGAAGTGACATTGGGTCGATCTATATTATCAAGAATTGCCTATCAACAGAGTTAATTAACCCCCATTTGAACATTTTTGCTATTTTTAGCCTTTACAGAACCTATAAATGAAGTTATCGGTAATCATAGTTAATTATAATGTAAAGTACTTTTTAGAACAATGCTTGTACTCCGTACGCAAAGCTTCTAGGGGTATCGACATGGAAATTATTGTGGTTGATAATAATTCTGTAGATGGTTCTGTGGATATGTTAAAGGATAAATTTCAGGACATTATCCTTATCGAAAATAAAAAGAACACTGGTTTTTCGGTAGCCAATAACCAAGGAATTGGAATTTCAAAAGGGGAGTATGTTCTCTTATTAAATCCCGATACTGTTGTACAAGAAGATACATTCCAAAAAGTATTGCACTTTATGGATACTCACCCCGATGCGGGTGGTTTAGGGGTAAAGATGATTGATGGTAAAGGGCATTTTTTACCTGAATCGAAGCGTGGACTTCCCACTCCAATGGTTGCTTTTTTCAAAATATTTGGCTTGTCGAAATTATTTCCTAAATCAAAATTATTTGGTAAGTATCATTTAGGGTATTTAAGTAATGATGAAATAAACGAAGTAGATGTTTTGGCTGGAGCATTTATGCTGATGAGAAAAGAAGCACTTGATAAAGTAGGTTTATTGGATGAAACTTTTTTCATGTATGGGGAAGATATAGACCTTTCGTATCGAATACAATTAGGAGGTTATAAGAATTATTACTACCCCGATACAAGTATTATACATTACAAAGGAGAGAGTACAAAGAAGAGTTCGGTAAACTATGTATTTGTATTCTATAATGCGATGATCATCTTCGCAAAAAAACATTTTTCTAAACAGAATGCAAAAATGTTTTCGTTCCTAATAAATATTGCTGTTTACGTTCGTGCAGGGATGGCCATATTTAGCAGGATGATAAGTAAACTAGTATTACCATTCCTCGACGCGAGTACGTGGTATATTGGAATTTATATCATAAAAATATATTGGGAGCATAACCATAGGTATGTACGTAAAGAGTATTCACCCGAGCTTATGCAAGTAGCAGTACCCACTTATATTTTAACTTGGTTATTTTCTGTATGGTTAATGGGTGGATATGATAAACCATATAAACTCTCTCGTTTAGTGCGCGGTTTATTTGTAGGTACATTAATTATAGCATGTACGTATGCTTTTGTAAACGAGACCTGGAGATTCTCCAGAGCTATAATAATTTTAGGTGCTTTCTGGACTGTAATTTCATCAGTAGGTTTACGATTATTGTTAAACTTAATAGGACTTAAGAATTTTAAACTTGATGGTATTTCATCGGAGAAAAACATAGTTATTGTAGCTACTCAGGCAGAAGGTCAAAGAGTATTAGAAACTATTAAACAAGCATTAACCTCGGTACAGTTTATTGGCTTTGTACATCCTGATAAAATATATCAAGATAAGAACGACGAATACTTAGGAAATATCATTCAACTAGGAGAGATTGCAGAAGTATATAAAGTAGATGAAATTATTTTCTCTACCAAAAACTTACCCTTGCAGGAGATAATCCATTCGATGGCAATGGTAAAGAACAATAATGTGGATTACAAAATTGCACCCGAAGAAAGTTTATTTATTATTGGTAGTAATTCGGTAGATAATCCTGGAGATTTATACACTATAGATATTAATTTCAATATCAATAAATCGCAACATATTAGAAACAAATACATATTAGATTACGTATTTAGCTTAATAATGATTGTGCTTTTGCCTGTTAATCTATTTATTCAGAAAAAGCCATTGCAATTTTTGAAAAACATTTGGGAAGTTGTTACGTTAAAGAAATCATGGGTGGGGTATATCAATACTACAATAGATAACCAACACTTACCAAAAATTAAGAAAGGAATTCTAAACCCTGCCGACGGGTTAAAAAATAGTGTGTTATTAGATGAACATACATCAAAAAGGTTGAATTTATTGTATGCTAAACATTATCAACTCGATAAGGATTTGGTATTGATGTGGAGAGCTTATCGTCGTTTATGCAGAAAATATGGAACAGTTGAGAGGTAAAACGGTAATTATTACAGGAGCTTCATCAGGAATAGGAAAAGCCTTAGCGTATAGGTTTGCAATGGAAGGTGCTAATTTGGTGCTTGCAGCTAGGCAATATGCCTTGATGTGTGAAATTGCTCAAGATATAGAACAAAAACATCAGGTTAAAGCGATTGCAGTAGCTACAGATGTTTCTAATGAAGAGTATTGTAAACACTTAATCAATGAAGCCCTTAGGGTGTTTTCGAAAATAGATATTCTTGTAAACAATGCAGGCATTTCTATGAGAGCTTTATTTGTTGATATGGATTTGTCGGTAATGAAAGAAGTGATGGATGTTAACTTCTGGGGAACGGTATATTGTACTAAATATGCGTTGCCTGAAATCATAAAATCCAAAGGAAGTGTGGTTGCCATATCTTCTGTTGCGGGTTATAAAGGCCTTCCTGGGCGTTCGGCCTATTCAGCTTCTAAATTTGCTATACATGGTTTCTTAGAAAGCATCAGAAATGAAAACCGCAAAACAGGTATTCATGTAATGCTTGCATGCCCTGGGTTTACCGCTACCAACATAAGAAAAACAGCTCGTGCAAAAGACGGTAGCATTCAAGGTGAATCGCCTCTTAATGAAAGTAAAATGATGAGTGCAGAAGCCGTAGCAAAAATTATTGTTAGGGATTTAATAAAGCGTAAAAACAATATTATACTTACTGCTCAGGGGAAACTTACCATCTGGACAAATAAATTTTTCTCTGCTTTTGTAGATAAAAAAATATATCAATTTTTCGCTAAAGAGCCTCACTCACCTTTGCAATAACTTGCATAGGCAATTCCGCATCTTGGTATAAACTTATTTGGTCTATAGCTAACGTTGTTCTTCCATTTTCATCCTGACCAATTATACTCACAAACTTTTTGCCCCAAACAATTTCATCATACATGTATGATTTTCTGGCATGCACAACCTGAGAGTAGGTATCGTCGAAGCCCTTTAGCAATGTAAGGATTTCGGCATCGGCCTCTTCCAAGTCTTTTTGTGTGAAATTATATAACGGACTGTCTTCGTTAATAGGATGAACTAATGTCCAACTTAAAGGGAAGAAACTCACCTTTTTATTTTCAAGCTTTAATCCGTAGAATCGTCGCACTGTAGTATCGTTTTCGTTTACATTCATCCCAACCACCACTTCTAATTCTACTTCTATAAGTTGGTTTTTTCTTTTATTGGCTATTCTAAACATTAAAGCTCTACCATCTTTATAAGGAGCTATGATGGCATGGTTGCTATAAGCTATTTTTGCTTTAGGAGCGGAAAAGCGACCGTATAGTAAACCTGTAATTACTGCGAATACAATTACACCCATTAAAGATTCAAAAGCCGCTACAAGGCTTGTTACAAATCCTTGCGGACTGATGTGTCCGTAACCTACTGTTGATATGGTTTGAGCTGAAAAGAAAAAAGCATCGAAAAATTGATCAACAGGAAGCACACTATTAACTCCACCTAAATGTTCTACTCCAATGCTATAATAAATAGTAGCAAATAGAATGTTGATGAAAATGTAGAATAATAATACCAACGGAATAAATTTACCCCATTTCATGGTAATTAAATTGGTATATAAATCTTCCAAACGAATGAAAGGTAAACCAGTTCTTTTAAGGTTGAAAGTACCATCAGCATTAACAGCACGCTGACGTGGGGTTTGAGTTCCAAAACCTGTATCTTTTACTTCGTTTGCTTTTCCACTTATTTTTTTCTTGGTAAAACGTGTTTTCATAAATTATTGGAAAAAATATTTTTACTACCTTGGGCTAATGATAAATCTTTCTAAAAATACGGAAATACTTTTAGCAATATCAATGGCCATTGCATTAAACTATGTGCCAAAATTAGGGAGAGTATTTAAAGGCTTTAATACCTTAATTCACGAGAGTGGACATGCATTTATGTCGTTATTACTTTCGGGAGAAGTAGTATCTGTTGATATTTTTTATTCGGGTGAAGGAACAGCTACCACTAAATCGAAATCGTGGTTTACTAAATTTTTTGTATCCATAGCTGGATATCCCTTTTCATCTGTATTGGCTTTTGTATTTGCATATTTATTGGCTAAGGGTCATCCTGATTATATTTTGTATGTAATTATTTCTTTAGCAGTTATTAATATGATTTTCTGGGTGAGAAACCCATATGGTTTAGTATGGTTAATAGTTACTACAGCATTATTATGTGCGATGTTCTATTTTGATTGGATATACGCGAAGTATTATTCGGCCTTGATGATTACAGCACTTGTAACGGTTGATGCATGGGTATCTGCTTGGCATATTCTTTATTTATCTATAAAGGAGCCTAAGAAAGCAGGGGATGCTAAAAGTTTACAAAGTACGGCTTTGCTTCCAGCGTTTTTCTGGGGACTGTTTTTTTGGCTACAAGCAAGCTTTTTATTATTGCTTAGTATTCATCAATATTACCCACTGCCTTTTGACTTCTTAAAATTAGGTATCCTAAAATACCTGAACTAATAGATGCAATTAGAATAGCTAGTTTACTTAAGCTTTGTTGCTCTGGAGTATGGAAGGAGAGAAGAGCAATAAAAATAGACATTGTAAATCCGATACCTCCTAAAAAACCTGCACCTATTAATTGCTTCCAAGTAACCGACTCTGGTAATTGTGATAGCTTTAGTTTAATACTTAGATAAGCAAATGAGCTTATGCCCACTACTTTTCCTAGTACTAAACCTCCAATAATCCCAATGCTTAAAGGTTGTGATAGTGATTGAAAAAGTAAGCCGCTAAAAAGTATGTCGGTATTAGATAACGCAAACAAAGGCATGATAAAATAAGCTACAGGCTTGTTTAATGTGTGCTCTAATTTTTCTAATGGTGAAATAGATGTCCCTTTATTTGTTGGAATCATAAATGCAAAAAGCACTCCTGCAATGGTAGCATGTATCCCCGACATGTATACAAAGTACCATAATAAAACTCCAAAAGGTAAATAAATACTGATGCTTTTTACCCTAGAGATATTAAGTAAATACAATACAATCATCACACTAAATGCTAAGAATAGATAATTAGATTGTATAGACTCTGTATAAAATATTGCTATAACGAGTATCGCTCCTAAATCATCAACTATAGCTAATGCTGTTAGAAATATTTTTAATGCTAACGGAATTCTATTGCCCAATAAAGAAAGAATAGCTACTGCAAACGCAATATCGGTAGCCATAGGAACTCCCCATCCATTGCTTGTATCAGAATTAAAATTAAATACAAAGTAGATTAATGCAGGAATAATCATCCCTCCAATTGCAGCGAAAACAGGTAGGCTCGACTTCTTAATATCTGAAAGTTCACCTTCTAACAACTCTCTTTTAATTTCTAATCCTACGAGTAGAAAGAAAATGGCCATTAATCCATCATTGATCCAAAAATGGAAGTCTTTTTGGAATGAAAATTCTCCAAATTGCAATCCCACAGGGGTACTAAAAAAATGATGATAGGCAGCGCCGTATTTAGAGTTTACAATAATTAAGGCAATACATACACACAATAGCAACAGAAATCCACTTGTAACATTCGTACGAATGAACTCTCTAAAAGGCTTGATGAGTTGACGAATTCTTATTTGCATTCTTGTTTAATTATACATTTCAAAATCTCCTTTACCTTGTCTAATAATTACAGGTTCATCCCCTGTAAAATCAACAATAGTTGAGGGCTCATTACCTCCATATCCTCCATCAATTACCATATCCACTTGATCTTGGTATTTTTCGTAAATCAATTCAGGATCAGTAGTATATTCAATTACTTCATCATCGTCGTGAATTGATGTACTCACAATTGGATTCCCCAGAGCTTTAACTATTTCTCTAGCAATTAAATTATTGGGTACTCTAATACCCACAGTTTTTTTGTTCGAGTTCATTAGCTTAGGCACCGTATTGTTTGCATTAAAAATACAAGTAAAAGGCCCAGGCAATAGTTTTTTCAATATTCTAAAGGTATGGTTGTCTATAGGTTTGATGTAGTCGGAGAGGTGACTTAAATCGTAACATACAAAAGAGAGGTTTGCTTTATCGGGTTTTATATTTCTGATTTTACATACCCGCTCTATTGCTTTCTGATTGGTGATGTCGCAACCCATGCCATAAACCGTATCAGTAGGGTAGATAATTACTCCACCAGATCGTAAACAGTCGACTATCTTTTGAATTTCCTTTTCGTTAGGATTTTCTTCATAGACTTTCAATAGCATACTCAAATATACGAAAAAACCCTCTTAACGAGGGTCTTTATAATTACTAATTACAAATTGTAAATGTCAAATTACTCCTGCACCAGTCACCAGTCACTAGTCACCAGTCACCAGTCACTATTTAGTAAGAACTTCCTTCACTAAATCAGCAGCATCTTGCAATGCTATAGCAGAGTATACTTTTAATCCCGATTCGTCGATTAATTTTTTCGCTTCTACGGCATTAGTTCCTTGTAAACGTACGATGATAGGTACTGGAATGTTTCCAATGTTGTTATATGCATCAATTACACCTTGAGCTACACGATCGCAACGAACGATACCTCCGAAGATGTTGATTAATATTGCTTTTACATTAGGATCTTTTAAGATGATATGGAAAGCAGCTTCAACGGTTTTAGCATTAGCTGTACCACCTACGTCTAAGAAGTTTGCAGGATCTCCACCAGATAATTTGATGATATCCATTGTAGCCATAGCTAAACCTGCTCCGTTCACCATACAACCCACGTTACCGTCGAGTTTAACATAGTTAAGGTTCGATTTGCCTGCTTCAACTTCAGTAGGATCTTCTTCTGAAGTATCACGCATCTCTTTATAATCTGGGTGACGGTACAATGCGTTATCGTCTAAACTTACTTTAGCGTCAACAGCTAAAATTTTATTATCAGATGTTTTTAATACTGGATTGATTTCGAACATCGCAGAATCAGTATGTTCGTATGCTTTGTAAAGAGCTGCAATAAATTTAGTCATGTCTTTAAAAGCATCGCCTTCTAAACCTAAGTTGAAAGCAATTTTACGAGTTTGGAATGCTTGTAAGCCTACTTTAGGATCAATTTCTTCTTTGAAAATTAAATGTGGAGTATGTTCTGCCACTTCTTCAATATCCATACCTCCTTCAGTAGAATACATAATGATATTTCTTCCACTTGAGCGGTTTAATAAAACACTCATGTAGTACTCTTTTGTTTCAGAAACACCTGGATAGTAAACATCCTGAGCAACCAAAATCTTATTCACTTTTTTACCTTCAGCTCCTGTTTGAGGAGTAATCAATTGCATGCCAATAATTTGCTCTGCTTTTTCTTTTACTTCATCGAGATTCTTCGCAAGTTTTACACCTCCACCTTTACCTCTTCCACCTGCATGAATCTGAGCTTTAATAACCCACCATCCAGTACCTGTTTCAGCCTGTAATTGTTTTGCTGCATCAACAGCTTGCTCTGGAGTTTCTGCAACAATACCTTCTTGTACTCTTACTCCGAAAGATTTTAAAATTGATTTTCCTTGATATTCGTGAATATTCATTTTTTATAGAATTTGCGGTAAAAGTAGGTAATTACACTCAAATTGGAAAGATGTTTATTTAAAAACATAATTGTTACATAGCTCAATAAGCGCTTTGGCATAATCTTGGTATTTTTACTGACCTTATAGGTACACCCAACCAACAACTTATGCGTTTTTTTGCTATTGTAGCTATTTTCTTGCTTATCAATTCGCAACTACTTTTCTCTCAATCTAATAAGAAAAGTTTAAAGGCAGAACGTGTACTTAAATCACCTAAAATTGATGCTCAACTGAACGACGAAGCTTGGATGTATAATGCCAAAGCGGTGGACTTTACTCAAGTCGAACCTTATCCCAATACTCCATCAAAACAGAAATCGGAGGTTATGATAAGTTACGACGATGAGGCGATATACATCGGAGCGATGCTTTATGATACCTCACCTGATAGTATTTTAAAAGAACTTTCAATTCGCGACCAGTACGGTAATACCGATTGGTTTAGCATTCATTTTGATACATATCACGACTTACAAAACAGATTTGAATTTGGGGTTACAGCGGCTGGTGTGCAGTTTGATGAAAAAACAGGAGCAGAAACCTTTGATGTGGTTTGGGAGAGCGATGTACGCATAACCGATAAAGGCTGGATTGTTGAAATGAAAATCCCATACTCTGCTTTGCGCTTTCCCGAAAAAGATGTGCAAGAATGGGGAATGCAGATTACTAGAAACATTCGCAGAAATAGAGAGATTTCGATATGGCAATATGTAGCTCCCGATATTACCAATGTGGTATCGTATTATGGTACTCTACAAGGAATTACAAACATTAAATCTCCTTTACGTTTATCCTTTACTCCTTACTTAGGAATAACCGAAAGTCATTATCCTTACAATATTACAGGCAGAAGTAATTGGTCGACTTCTTATAATGCTGGTCTGGATTTAAAATATGGCATTAATGAAAGTTTTACACTCGACATGACCCTAGCGCCCGATTTTGGTCAGGTACAATCGGATAATAAAGTACTTAACCTATCGGCTTTCGAACAGGAGTTCCAAGAGTTTAGGCCATTTTTTATTGAGGGTACTGAGTTGTTCAACATTAATCGTTTGTTTTATGCCCGTAGGATAGGAGGAACTCCTAAGAAGTATTACGATGTTGAAGACATGGCAGATTCTGCTCATACCATTATTTCTAATCCTCAACAAGTGCAATTGATTAATGCTACGAAAATAACGGGAAGAACTAATGGTGGTCTTGGATTAGGTTTTTTAAATGCAATAACTGCAGAAACTCATGCTGTAGTAAAAAATAATATCGACGGTACTGAGGAACGAATACAAACTGAACCTTTTAGTAATTACAACATTATATCAGGGATTCAAACCCTTAAGAATAATAGTTATTTGGGCTTTATGAATACCAATGTTACAAGAGCTGGTACAACAAACAATGCGAATGTTAGTGCCATGCGTTTTGCCATTGGGAATAAAAAAGATACTTATCGTTTGGCTGGAACTTTAGCCTATAGTATGAAAATGTTCCCTGATTCTATTAGTGATGGATACACTTATGATCTATCCTTCTCAAAAGTGAGTGGGAATTTTAAATTTTATTTAAGTCGATTGGTAGAAAGCACTCGCTATAATCCTAATGATTTGGGCTTGTTGTTTAGTCCAAATGAAATTTCTCATGTGGTCGAACTATCCTACAATCAATTTAAACCAAGCAAACGTTTATTAAGTTGGGGCGGAAATACTAATGTGTATTACTCAAATACTTTTGAAGGAAACAAATTCCAAGAAGTGCAGTTAAATTTTAACTATTGGCATACATGGAAAAACTGGCTTACACAATGGGCTTATGTTGGTATAGCACCAGTGGGTAAACACGATTACTTCGAACCTCGTCAAGAGGGTAGAGTTTTTATTGGTCCGAATTGGTATGGAATGAATACAGGAATATCAAGTGATTACAGAAAGAAAATCGCTCTTGATATGTCGGTGGCTTATTTTAGAGATTTTACAGCTGGGGGCATTTTCAGAGAGATAGAGGTATCACCAATTGTTCGATTCTCTAATAAGTTAAAATTAAATTATACCATAACCTTCTCTCAAGATTATAGAAATCAAGGATATTCTACTACTGTAGATAGCTTTATCTATTTCGCATTTAGAGAAGTGAGAACACATACCAATACTTTAAACTTAAGCTATATCATGAATAAAAATACATCGATAAGTTTAAGAGCTCGTCATTATTGGAGTACTGTAGAGGTGCTCGACTATAAACTATTATTACTCGATGGTAATTTAGGTCATGATACTACCAATTATCAGGGAAACAATAATTACAATGTAAATTTCTTTAATGTCGATTTAATTTATCGATGGAGGTTTGCACCAGGAAGTGATTTAATTGTAGTATGGAAAAATAGTGCGAACAACGAGAATAGAGACCTTAGGGTAAACAGACGCACAGGTAACAGATTAGTGGATAGTTTTGTAAATACACTTTCGGGAAGTCAGACTAATACGGTAACCATTAAAGTATTGTATTTCCTCGATTATCTAACGGTTTCGCGACGAAGGAAAGGCTAGGCAATTAACCCATCTTTAAGTTTAATAATTCGATCGGCTAGGTTGGCTAGTTTATCGTTATGAGTTACAATCACAAAAGTTTGTTTCATTTCATCTTTTAAATCTACAAACAACTGGTTAATTTGATCCGCATTGGCAGAGTCGAGATTACCAGTAGGTTCATCAGCAAAAATGATACTGGGTTTATTCATTAACGCACGAGCAATTGCTACACGTTGCTGCTCACCACCAGAGAGTTCAGAAGGACGGTGATCAGCTCTGTTACTGAGTCCCATACGATCTAATAATTCCATCGCTCTAAGGGTACTTTGTTTTTTGCTTTTATTGCCAATCCAAGCAGGAATACAGATATTCTCTATCGCAGTAAATTCAGGAAGAAGATGGTGGAATTGAAAAATAAATCCGAAGGTTTTATTTCTTAAGCTGTTTAAATCCGTAGAAGAGAGTTTCGTTATCGATTTGTTCTTATACCATACATCGCCCGAATCAATAGTATCTAAAGTACTTAACATATGTAGTAGCGTGCTTTTACCAGCGCCAGAAGGGCCAACAATAGCCACCATTTCCGACTCTTCTATTTCGATGTTAATCCCTTTAACTACTTGTAAATTTCCGTATGATTTTTTTAAATCAATTCCTCTTAATATCATCGTCTATCTTTTTAATTCATCTAGGGCTAGTTGCGAAGGAACTTCATACAATTTTAACCCTTGGTAATTAATAATTTTTCTTTCAATAATGGTTTGATGGTTATAATTATCTATTTCAAATGTAGAAATATGCTTAGATAATTTGGGCTCTTTTCTGAAACTTAAGTAATATACTTTATGATAATCGTTGAAGTTTATCTTATGTAATGAATAAGGCAGAGTGAATTCAGTATTGTCGTGATTCATGGCATAGTAGAATCCTATCGCTTCATCAATTATTAGATTTTTCTTTTCAGAGGTACTAGGTATTTGTGTATCTAACCAGTTATATACCTTATATTCATTTCTTGCAGGCCATTGCTTAAATGTATAATAATGCCTAATCATAAATGGAGCCGATATTACTCCTAAGAGGATAAAGACCATTGCAATTTGCCAGATTTTAGCAGTTCTTAAACTGAATTTGATAAACCCGAATATAGAAAATATACGTTGTACCAATGAAGGTAAATGTAAGAACATGAGTAATGATAGAATAGAAGTATACCTATAAAATGGTGCTAATGTAAAGAACCAAAATAATGAGGTAAGTAAGAAACTCCATTCTAATAATTGCTGACGAGGATTCCATCTGAAAATAATACTGTATATACAACTTGCATGCATAATGAGATTCACTATTAACATGTAAGGTTGGTACTTATAGATAGGTAAAAAACGTTGAACAAAATGCAAGTAGAATGCATTGCCTTCAACAGCAGTTTGATCGTGCTCCCTTCCATGAAGTACCAGTTGTTGATAGATATTCTGAAAATCGAAATTGGCCATCAATAAATAAATGAAAGGGAAAAAAGCAATACTCAAAATGTATTGTACTCTTTTTAGTATACTGGCTTTTTTGGTAAGTAAGTTTAAACAAAAAATAATAGCAATGGGGTATATGCCGGGATGACTAATAAACAATAAGGAAATGAGTACGGCTTGTATACTTGGTCTTTTATTTCTAATGGTAAAATAAAATAGGGCAGAGAGTATGGCTATAGTTGGCATTTCGGCCCTACCATTTCTCATCGAATTATTAATGCCTTCATCTAACACATAAATACATAGTATGAAGTAGATAACTGCTTCTAAGGTCATGTACCTTGCCACAATATATTTGAAAATATAAAAGCAATTAATACCTAGAGATATAAGCCATAATAAACGCGTATAAAACAATTCGTGGGGAAATAGGCTTATGTCTATGAGATGTATGAATGATGTGAGGGGTAAATAGGCTAGAAATATTTTTTCAGTGCCTTCATGAGGCCACATTCTTCCAATAAAACCATTTCCATTTACATATTGCCAAGCGGGCTCTATATTCATCACTTCATCTATCCAAGCAATGGGAACCTTATTGAGATTCAACAACATGATGCCGAAAAGTAATCCAAGAATGATAATAAAAGGTGTTTTTTTTAATGACATTATAATTCCTTCGTATTTTTCTGCTATGAAATTGCATAAAACTAACTATATTTCATCGTTTATTTTAAATATATGTTTAAATCGAGCAAACAGACCATATTAGTATTGGCCCCCCATACAGATGATGGAGAATTGGGTTGTGGTGGCAGTATTACTAAATTTATAGAACAAGGTCACGATGTGTACTATGCGGCATTCTCAGCTTGCGAGATTTCTGTACCTACACACCTCCCTTCAGATATACTTATTAAAGAGGTTAAAAACGCAACTCAAGTTTTAGGGATAAAACCAGAAAATCTGATGCTGTATAATTACGAGGTACGTACGTTTAGTTACCACCGTCAGTTAATTCTTCAGGATATGATTGACTTAAAAAACAAGATTAATCCTGATTTAGTAATGGTACCTAGTCTTACCGACTTACACCAAGATCATGGCACTATTGCGCAAGAAGCCTTAAGAGCGTTTAAAACCATCTCTATTTTATCGTATGAACTGCCTTGGAATAATATCAGTTTTAATACTACTTGCTTTATTCCGCTAGAAGATGGACATATTGTAAAAAAGGTAGAGGCTCTTTCTAAATATGATAGTCAGAAACACCGCCCTTATGCAAATGAGGAATTTATTAGAGGCTTGGCCCGTACACGTGGAGTACAAATTTCTGAGCGATATGCCGAAGTATTTGAAGTAGTTCGATGGATAATGTAGAAAAAATAAATGTATTGATGACAGGGGCTGGAGCTCCTGGAGCAGCTGGCATTATTAAATGTTTAAAGCAAGATAAAAATATAAACCTTTTCTTGGCCGACGCTGGATCAGAACCTGTTGGAAAATACCTTTCAGGCAATTTTCATCAAATACCTTCAGCAAACGATTCGGATTTTATTCCTGCTATTCGCTCTATTTGTTTAAAAGAAAATATCAAAGTATTAATGCCATTGGTTACTCGAGAATTATTTGCTCTTTCTGCGAATAAAGATGAGTTCCGCACTATTGGTGTACATATACTTGTTTCCGATGAAAATGCGCTATCAGTAGCTAATGATAAGGGGAGATTATATCAACATCTTGAACAATTCGGAATTAATATTCCTAACTATAAAATTGTACACACTTGGGATGAATTTGAAGAGGCATTAATTAGCTTAAACTATCCCAAACAGAAAGTTTGTTTTAAACCTTGCATTTCTAATGGCTCAAGAGGATTCAGGATATTAGATCCCGCAATAGATGAGCTTCATTTGTTGTTTAAAGAAAAACCAAATCATACCTACATCCAGTTAGATAAATTAAAGTCGATTTTAGAAGGACATAAATTCCCTCCATTATTAGTGTCGGAATATTTACCAGGCCCCGAATTCTCAGTAGATTGTCTGGCGAAGAATGGTGTACCAGTTGTGGTAGTTCCACGCATAAGAACAAAGATGAAAGAAGGTATTAGTGTGGCAGGAGAATTCATTCAACAAAAAGAAATTATTAAATACTCTGAGGAAATTATTAAAGCCATCCATCTGCACGGGAACATAGGTATACAGGTGAAACAAGCAGAAGATGGATCTTATAAAATATTGGAAATAAATCCACGTGTGCAGGGCACCATCTCTGCAGGATTAGGGGCAGGTATAAATTTACCATTGCTAGCCATTCATCAAGAACTCGATATCCCAATAGATGAACATGATTTACAAGTAATCTGGGGTACTAAGTTTATTCGTTTCTGGGAAGAAGTTTTTTATAATTAAACATGCTGATCGACCAATTAATACAGAACAAAAAAGCGTTTGTTTTCGATTTAGATAATACCTTATACCCTGAGAAAGATTACCTCTATCAGGTATATTATATGATTGGACAGTTTGTCGAATATCAAGAAACCTTTGATCACGATAAAGTGACTAAATTTTTAATCGACGAATTTGAAAGTAATGGTAGAAGTAATATCTTTAATAAACTGATAGAGCGCTTTTCCTTAAAAGAAGAATATTTAGAAAATATGTTGAGGTTGTTAAGAACAGCCCGACTACCTCTAAAACTTTTATTATTTAAGGAAATGGAATGGGTGTTGAATGAATTAGTAAAGAACGATAAAGGAATTTTTATTCTTACTAATGGTCAGCCCGAACAGCAATACAATAAGATTACACAGATAGAGTGGAACGGATTACAAAAAAATATTCGCTGTTATTTTGCAAACGAAATTCAACCTAAACCTGCACCCGATGGTTTGATAAAGATTATGGATGAACATCAACTTAATCCCGAGGAGCTAGTATTTATTGGGGATGCAGATATCGATGAGCATTGTGCAAAAGCAGCTGGAGTTGACTATTATTATGTTAATGAAATAGTTAAATAATTTTTTATGAAAATATTAAAGAACATTTTAATTGGCTTTTTAGGTTTAATAGCCTTATTATTTATCATCTCGATATTTCTTCCATCAACCTATAAAGTAGAAAGATCATTAGCCATCAATAAATCGGCCGACAGTGTATTCAACATGATTAATAATCTACACCATTGGCAACAATGGGATCCATGGAATAAAAAAGATCTTACAGTAAATACTACCTATTTAGGACCTCAAGAAGGAGTAGGGGCTACACAACAATGGACATCCGAAGAAAGTGGAAATGGTAAACTCACCATCTTAGAATCGAAACGCCCAAACTTGGTCATTTATCAAGTAGAATTCGAAGGGTTTGATCCGATGCAAGGACGATTTGAAATTGATGCGAATTCAGATTCTACCTGCACCGTATCTTGGATTGCCGAAGGCGACATGGGAAATAACCCCATTAAAAAATACTTCGGAGCGATGATGGATCGCATGATGGGCGCTGATTTTGAGCAAGGCTTAATTAATTTGGACAATTAGCTAATTGTTCAAATTAATCACGAGCAAATGAGCACACGAACTAACGAGCTACCGCTCCGCCCTCATACAACTGCTTCAAATATTTTCTCGATGGTGATGGAATCAATGGTCCTAATCCTAATTTATCCCATTTCGCATCTATCTCGTCGATTACTTCTTGTGTATTAGCGAGAATATTAGGCCAGTCGCGGGTGAACCCGTCGAACTCTTTTGTTTTACGTGTTCCATCAAATCCTACATGTGAAATTTCATCATCAGAAGTTGCTGGCACTACAAATGCATCTCGTTTAGGATCTACATTGTTTGAAAATCTCCAAACTGCATCTGCTAAATCTGATATTTCAATGGTATGCTCTAAATAGATTACCACTTTTACTTGCTTGAAATCTTCGAGTTCAAAAAGTTGTTTGTTGAGTTCAGCAATATGTCCTTTTCTGTTTTTTTCAATCGAAACTACTACCAAAGAAATTCCTAGTTGTAGTAAAGTGTCGTTAATGTCTTTTATTTCTGGAAATGTATTGATGATGTTCTCTTTATTAATTTTTGAAGAGGTAACAGGAGCAATGCTTTCAGAGCGTAGCTCTTCTGGTAATTTCCTAGTAGCATCTATACCCATTTTGCCACCAAATGCTGCTTTCGAACACGAGTGATCAAGTACATCCATTGGTCCATTCGTAAAAATGATATCGTTTTGTGGATCTACATTTTCAGAAATGTATTTCGCTACCGCTGCATTATCATGTATGTTCACATCACCATCTACTACAATCATCATTTTGGTAAACATCATCTGACCTGCACCCCACATGGAGTTCATTACTTTTAAAGCCTGACCTGGGTAATCTTTTTTGATTTTTACAATTACCAAGTTATGAAATACACCTTCCATCGGTAAAACCATGTCGATGATTTCGGGTACCATAGTCATTTTTATAGGCGCTAAGAAAATACGTTCTGTAGCTTTGCCTATCCATGCATCTTCTTGTGGTGGTATACCTACAATGGTAGCAGGATATACAGCGTTTTTACGATGTGTAATACAAGTGATGTGGAAACGTGGATACCAGTCGGCCAAAGAGTAATATCCTGTATGATCGCCAAAAGGTCCTTCCCAGATCCACTCTTCTTGTGGATCAACATATCCCTCTATAATGATGTCTGCATCTGCAGGAACTTGTATGTCTTGTGTTAGGCATTGCACCAACTCCACTTTTTTCTTACGTAAAAATCCAGCCAACATATACTCATCAATTCCATCTGGAAGTGGAGCTGTAGCTGCATAAGTATAAACAGGATCACCTCCCAAAGCTACTGCTACGGGCATTTTCTTCCCTAGTTTTTTATATTCGTTGTAATGGCGTGCCGATACCTTGTGCTTATGCCAGTGCATACCTGTTAAGGTTGGCTCAAATACTTGCATTCGGTACATCCCAACATTTCTGATGCCTGTATTGGGGTCTTTGGTGTGTATAACTGGAAGTGTAACAAATGGACCTCCATCTTCTGGCCAACAAGTAAGTACAGGGAACTTAGTAATATCGGGATTCTTCATCACTACCTCTTGGCATTCGCCTTTGCCCGAAACTACTTTGGGCATCCACGAAGATATTTGTCCGAGTTTCGGCAACATCTTCAATTTATCCATGATGTTGTCTTTCGGTCCGGTTAGCATTTTAAACAAACCTTCAATTTCCTTACTTATATCGTCCATGTTTTCTACGCCGAGAGCCATACACATTCTCTTGTAATTTCCCATGGAGTTAATCAACACAGGGAAATCGGTACCTGTGTTTTCAAACAATAGGGCAGGGCCGTATTGTTTAGAAACTCTATCTGTAATTTCTGTGATTTGTAGTTTAGGGTCGACAAACTCTTTAATGCGAACAAGTTCGCCAGCTGCTTCTAAACTTTGTATGAAGTGTTGTAAATTTTTATAAGCCATTAACCATTAAAATTTAGTCCCAAATGTAATCACAACTGAATTAATGTTGTGATTGTTTTTCACTTTTTGAGATAAATCTGAATTTGTTAATGTATAAGGAGTGTATTCACTTTCATATCGTTGATTAGTGTAAGCTATATCAACATAATATTCTTCGAAACGATAACCTAAACCGCCTGTAATAAAGCTTCTTGTGCCATCTACTACAGAACTTTTGTATGGGTCGCCGTACTGAGCATAACCACCTCTTAACGCAAAATCTCCAAGCTTAACTTCTGTACCAATACGAACATTATAGGTGTTTTGGTAAATATTTTCCATTAAAGCATTTTCAGTTTGCCCAAAATCAGAGAATTCGGCAGTAGAACTTAACTTGTTGTTAGAATAATCAATCATTTCTATATCAGCCGAGATTAATCCAAATTTCTGGAAGAAAAACGCCAAGCCTCCCTGATATCTGAAGGGAGTTCTTAATTTATATTGAAATAAATATTCTAATGGGGTGTAAGAACTATAACCTGCAGAACTATTGCTACTTAAATCGGTAATGAAGCCCTCATCGAAAGTATAGTAATCAGGAGTTTGCATGCTTAAACCAATACGAACAAAATCTGTTGGGCGAACAATAGCACCTAATTTCAAGTTTACAGAGCTACCGCTCACATTGAGTTTTTCATTTAAATAAATATCACTTAAACCGTATAAAGGATCATTAATACCGTTCTCTGTAAACTTTGTATTTCTATTGTATTTAATAGAACCTAAACCGATAGAAGCTCCTAAATACAAAGTGTTTGAGTAGTTGGCGCCAAAAGAAAAATTCCATTGATTTTGGTATCCTTCAATTTTGTCTGATTGTGATTGAGTTACATTCCCTGTGCTTAGTGGAACAAATTGGTTAGTGCTGGTGTCGAAATCAATAATATATCCATACCAAGCCATATCTTCTAATGAAGTAATGTTAGTATCGGGGAAAGAGTTGGGGTCTCTACTATTTGCAAGTTCTGCATAGAACTCAGAGATTGAATTATTTGGATTGAATCCTTTGAAATACTTGTTTTCGAAATAGTTGTTGGTACGATTCATTCCGAAACCAAACGTATAACTCACCCAACCATTTTTTACGTCAGCACCGGAATAGTCCTGGTTTATTTGTGTTAAAGTGAATCCAAGGTTATTGATATTTAATTGATCTCTATTATCTACACTGTTTTTATTAAAAAATGAACTCTGTGTTTCTGCAAATCGTAGAGTAGTAGAAATACTGAAATCATTTCTCCTATAGAAACCAAGTCCAGCTGGGTTTCCAACCAAAGAGCTAATGTCGGCACCTAATGCCTGTTGAGCTCCAGCCATACCTTGCATTCTGGCAGTTCCTCCAAATAAACTAGTGGAGAAACGAAGAGCGTCTTCTGCATACTGAGCCTGTACAGTATACGATAAACCTATAATGCTAAAAAGAATAAGTAGTCTTTTCATAATAAATATTAACGAGGACGAGGACGTGAAGCAGGTGTAGAGCTTCCTGATGAACCACTACCTCTTGAAGGAGCGGAGCTAGGAGTAGAACTTCTACTTGGTGCAACATATCTTGGTTCAGAACTTCTACTTGGAGAAGGAGAAGAGCTTCTATTGTTTTCTTGTCGGTTTTCCCTAACCCTTGGAGCTGGTTGCTGATTACCACCAAAGTTTGGATTCACTTTTATGGGTTGAGGGCTACTTGCATTTGGGTTAGTTCTGATAATAGTTTCCGATTTTGGAGAGCTATTACCACCATTATTTCTCGATGGTAATCCTTCATCCTTAGTGCTTGATGGCAAACGAGGAGGAACATATCCATTATTAGTATTGTTTCTTACAGGAGTAACCTCTCTGGTAGGAACATTACGAACATCGTTAGTTCTATCGGTTGTGGTGTTACGTTCTACAGCGTTGGTGTTAACATTTGCTCTTGTAGGAGGTAAGCTTCTTACACTTTCTGTGTTTCCAGAACTTGCAGGAACCATGTCTCTACTTGGAGCTGTTCTGTTTCCACCAGCACTAACTGTTCCACCTCTACTTGGACGAGGTCTGTTAAGTACTGTGTTTTTATTACCGTAATATGAGTTATTTCCGTTGTACCAGTTGCCATCGTTTCTTCCATCCCAATAACCATCTCTATAGCCCCAACGATAAGCATTATAACCACCCCAGCCACCATATCCATACCAAGGATTATACCATGGATCGTACCAAGGACTGTAGAATGGGTCGTACCAACCGTAGTTGAATCCCATATTCCATGAAGCACCCCATCCGTACGAATATCCAAAACCTATGCTCCATCCAGGCGACCAAAATGGATCGTTGTAGAATCCACAATAAGCAGGAGAGTAGTATCCAAAGCCAACAAAAGGTCTGTGAAAACGTTGTATCCTTGTACTGTAATAACCACCATCATCTTCATAAACATCACCGTAATAATTATTGATTACAGTTTTGCCGTTCTCATCCGTATAGCTCTCTGAATTTGTAGAGTAGTTAGGGTTCTGAGTATTAGGATTTGATGTGTTGTTCTGTTCTTGATTGTAATAATTTTGTGAAGAAGGATTTTGAACCTGAGGTTCCTCTCCATATCTTGATGAATTAGCTGGACTCATGTCCTGAACTTGTACTTCTTCATGAAATATTGGCTCAGCTTTAGCATCCGCTTTCGAGTAGTACAAATCGTCTGTCGAATTCGGAGAAGTGTATGTCATATTAGTAGTAGAGCACGACACAGTGAGTATACTACCTACGATTAATAATGATATGTTCGTTTTCATGGTTCCTCCTTTTGGAATTTTGACGCTATATTCTGTTAAACGTTTAAATTTATGCTTTTGTTATTGAATTATTTCTTTATTTCGTGTCATATTTTGGCGATATTCACAGCTTTAATAGTTAATTACAATTTTAATACCAACAATTTATAATGAGTAAAGGAATTACGAGTAGAAGTACCGATTATTCGGCATGGTACAATGAACTGGTTACCAAGGCAGATTTGGCTGAACATTCTGATGTTCGCGGGTGTATGGTGATTAAACCCTATGGTTATTCTATATGGGAAAAAATGCAACAAGTTTTAGATCAAATGTTTAAAGACACAGGACATTCTAATGCTTATTTCCCCTTATTTATTCCTAAATCTTTTTTCAGCAAAGAAGCCTCTCACGTAGATGGTTTTGCAAAAGAATGTGCAGTAGTTACACACTATCGTTTGAAAGATGATGGTAATGGTGGCATTATGGTCGACCCTGATGCTAAACTAGAAGAAGAGTTAATTGTTCGTCCGACTTCCGAAACAATCATTTGGAATACCTATAGAGGATGGATTCAATCGTATAGAGATTTACCAATTTTAGTGAATCAATGGGCAAATGTGGTACGTTGGGAAATGCGTACTCGTTTGTTTTTAAGAACTGCAGAGTTCTTATGGCAAGAGGGGCATACCGCACATGCTACGGCAGAAGAAGCAGTAGCAGAAACTCGTCAGATGTTAGATGTATATGCTCATTTTGTCGAAAATTGGATGGCTTTGCCAGTAGTAAAAGGAACTAAAACTCCAAACGAACGTTTTGCAGGAGCATTAGATACTTATTGTATCGAAGCGCTTATGCAAGATGGTAAAGCATTACAAGCAGGAACTTCACATTTCTTAGGACAAAATTTCGCGAAAGCATTTGATGTGAAATTTACTGGTAAAGATGGTAAACAAGATTATGTGTGGGCTACTTCATGGGGAGTATCTACTCGTTTAATGGGTGCATTAGTAATGGCTCATTCCGATGATGAAGGATTAGTACTTCCTCCAAAATTAGCACCTATTCAAGTGGTCATCGTTCCTATCCATAATTCCGAAGAGTCTTTACAAGCGATTACCGATAAAGTAAATGAACTTACTCCGAAACTTAAAGCCAAAGGGATAAGCGTAAAGTTTGATAACAGAGATACTCAACGACCTGGATTTAAATTTGCAGAATGGGAGTTGAAAGGAGTACCTGTGCGTATGGCTATTGGTCCTCGCGATTTAGAAAACGGAACCGTTGAAATTGCTAGGAGAGATACCAAAGAGAAAAAAACATATCAACTCGAAAATATTGAAAATGAAATCGAAAAATTATTAGAAGATATTCAAACTTCTATCTATAAAAAAGCACTTGATTTCAGAACAAACAATATCACTAAAGTAGATACGTTCGATGATTTTGTGAAGGTGTTAGATACTAAAGCTGGATTTGTTTCGGCACATTGGGATGGAACTCCAGAAACAGAAGAATTAATTAAAGAGAAAACAAAAGCAACGATACGTTGTATTCCTTTAGGTAATCCACAAGAAGATGGAACTTGTATTCTTACAGGTAAACCTTCTACTCAGAGGGTGTTATTTGCAAGAGCGTATTAGTATTAATTACAAATGGTAAATTACAAATTTTAAATTAAGGGAATAACTTGGATAACGAAAATACATATAATCATTTGGTCGATAGATTAAAGACCCATTCTTCGATGAAGCAATTTATTCATCGAAATACAATGTCGCATATTGCTTGTATTAAACAAGAGTTAATCAGTTTATCATCAAGTTTAACGAAAGACGTTACAGCTATTGATAAAAATGTAGAAATTATTTTTACTGATAGGGGAGATTTTGAAGCAGAGTTGAAATTTTCTGGCGACTCTCTTGTATTTGCAATGCATACCAACACTTTTACTTTCGATGATAATCACCCGATACATCAACTCGACTATGTTAAAGAAAATCCAACGCGTGCTTATTGCGGTTTAATACAGATTTATAATTTTCTATCTGATTCTATTAAATACAATAGGGTAAACGATTATGGATACTTAATTGGTCGAATATTTGTTAACTCAGAAAATAAATTTTTTATTGATGGAAAAGAAAGAATGGGTTTCGATCTGTTCAAATATCCGAATCAAGAATTTACTTCAGAAGTGATTCAGCAAATTATTAGAGAAGCGATGTTGTACTGTATAGATTTCGAATTACTTACACCGCCTTTTGAACAAAGCAGCATCATAACGCTAGAGGAAAAACAATTTAATCATACCGCTTCAGGAATGAACACTGGAAAAAGAATTGGATTTGAATTTTCATCAGAAAACAAAAAATCAATCGATTAACAAAACAATAAATTCTAAAATCTAAACAATAAATTCTAAATAAATTACGAGTTACGAACTACGACAATATGAGCAATTATAAATTTGGAACAAAAGCAATTCATGCGGGTCAGGAACCTGATCCAACTACTGGAGCCATAATGACTCCTATATTTCAAACCTCTACTTATGTACAAGCATCACCTGGTAAACATAAAGGTTATGCGTACGCAAGAGGAAAAAACCCTACACGTACAGCTTTAGAAGACTGTATAGCAGCATTAGAGAATGCTAAATATGGTTTGTGTTTTTCAAGCGGAATGGGTGCTACAGATGCAGTAATTAAAATGCTTCGTCCGGGTGATGAGGTGATTACCGGAAACGATTTGTACGGTGGATCATACAGAATGTTTACTAAAGTATTTGCTAATTATGGGATCAAGTTTCATTTTATCGATTTAACGGATCCGAATAATATTACCAACTACGTAAACGCAAACACAAAATTATTATGGGTAGAAACACCAACTAACCCAACCATGCAAATTGTAGATATTGAAGCTTGTGCAAAAATTGCAAAAGCTCATCAGTTAATCTTTGCAGTCGACAATACCTTTGCTTCACCATATCTACAAAATCCTATCGATTTAGGAGCTGATATTGTGATGCATTCGGTAACCAAATACTTAGGTGGTCATTCGGATGTAGTAATGGGAGCATTGCTTACCAGCGATGATAAAATATACGAACAATTAGCATTTATTCATAACTCTTGTGGTGCTACACCCGGACCAATGGACTCATTCTTGGTGTTAAGAGGGATAAAAACTTTGCACCTTAGAATGAAAGCTCATTGCGAAAATGGGAAAGCTATTGCGTATTATTTAAAAACTCATCCTAAAGTTGATAAATTATACTGGCCTGGATTTGAATCACACCCTAATCATGAAATTGCGAAAAAGCAAATGAGAGATTTTGGTGGGATGATTTCTTTCAGCGTAAAAGGAGCTGACTTAGAAAAAACATTTAAACTTGCTTCTTCATTCAAAGTATTTTCATTAGCTGAATCTTTAGGTGGTGTTGAATCTTTAATCAATCATCCAGCAACAATGACACATGCTTCTATTCCTAAAGAAGAAAGAGAGAAAGCAGGAGTTGTGGATGGTTTACTTCGTTTAAGTGTTGGGGTTGAAGATGTAGATGATTTATTAGCAGATATAGCTCAAGCCTTGGACGCTGTTTAGATATGAGATATGAGATATGAGTGAAATAAAGGATTTATTAGATTCGTTAGTGTTTAAATACAATCGGATTGATTTTATTGAAAGCGATCCCATTTCTATACCTCATCAATACAAACTAAAACAAGATATCGAGATAGCAGCTTTTATAGCTGCTATTTTTTCTTGGGGTCAGCGCATTACCATTATCAATAAGAGTAAGGAGTTCCTTAGCTATATGGGCAATGAACCCTATCAATTTATTTTAAATCATTCTGAAAAGGACCTTAAGCCTTTTCTGAAATTTAAACACAGAACTTTTAACGATACCGATGCGTTATACTTTATAAATTTCTTAACCCATCACTATGCTAAGCATAACTCTCTCGAAGATGCGTTTTTGCAAAATCATAATCACGCTAAGGAAGAGAATGTAGAACAACATTTAATAGGATTTAAAAATTATTTCTTTAGTCTTGATGATTTCCCTAATCGTACAACTAAACATATCAGTAGCCCTTTAAGCAATGCCACGTGCAAACGTTTGAATATGTTTTTGAGATGGATGGTACGTAAAGACAATATGGGTGTAGATTTTGGTTTATGGAGAAAAATAAAAACACATCAATTACTTATACCCATTGATGTGCATGTAGCCAATATAAGCAGGCAGTTGGGCTTGTTAAACGATAAACCATTAAACTGGAAGCAGGTATTAGAATTAACTGCTGTGTTGAAAAACTACGACAGAAACGACCCTGTGAAATACGACTATGCTTTGTTTGGATTAGGAATAGAGCAGAAAAAATAAAACAGACTAAGCGTTCTTTGGTAAAGAAATTCTAAATGTACTTCCTATAGTATCGTTTGACTGATAGGTAATTTCTCCATCCATTAATGAGGTTAACTCTTTTACAATGTATAGACCTAGGCCTACACTCTCTTCACCTTTTAATCCTGTTTTAGATGCACCGCTAAATTTCTTGAATAATTGTTGCTGTTGCTCTTTATCTATACCGATACCCTCATCAACCACATCTAAAATATTGTGTGTAGAGTTATCGTAAATTTTAATCGTTATTTTTTTGTTTTCAGGAGTAAACTTCAAAGAATTACTTATCAGATTGAGTAAAATCCTTTTGAATTTGTCAGGATAAACTTTTGAATATAATTTCTGATAATAATCAGAAAAGATTAATTGTCGACTAGGATTATTCTTAACAGAATTTGTATAAATATCTTTTACAACATCATTCAAGCATATGGTTTCAATAGGCTCTGAAGTGTTTTTAATTCTTGCTATAGATAACAAATCGTTTATAACGAGTTCTGCGTTTACACAGCTATCAGTAATTAAAGGTAAATAATTATTCAACTCCTCTTTATTGATATCGGGTTGATTCATCAAACTTGCAATTTCTTTTAAATTATGGATTGGACCTCTTAAATCGTGAGCAACAATTTCTAATACTTCATCCTTTTGTTTGATTGCATTTTTGAGTGTGATATTTATAGATTCAGTGGCCCTTAATTGTTTAAAGTATCTAAAAGAATTACTAAAGATGGTTCTATTTACTACAAAAGATAAGAGATAAATATTAAATACCACAGAAAAATTAAGTGCAAATTTTATTTGCGAATCAGACCATATAATAAACAATGAAGCGAAAAGCAAAATGGCCATAACGTACACAAACAAACTTTCGCGTACATTAAATCGGAAGAGGGCAGAAGTGGTGATTGCTCCAATTAATACTGGTGTTAAATTGTTTTTTGGGTTAAGAGATATTACAAAAGAGTTTATACAGCTAATACTTAAAATGCCAAAGGCTAATAGAATAACAAAAAATTGTGTGATGTATTCGTTCTCTCTAAACTTGAATTTTTTAAAAGAATAATTATAAGTGATTACCAGTAATGCAATGCCAGCAAGCACTCGTAAATTGGTTCTGAAATATACTTCTTGAGGAAAGTCTTTAGAAAAATCGAAGACAAACCAAATGCCATGAAGCACTAGAAATAAAAATAATATTGCAACGCTTAAGATATTACTAGTTTCTCGATTATGCTGAAGACATTTCTTACGAAAAAGCTCATAGTCGATGTCTTTCGGATTCTCGAAAATAAAATATTTGGATGGCATGGATAGTTGTTGTTGAGCTGTTGTTCCCGTGAAGTTAGTAATTAATGGTACATATTCCTAATTTTTGACCGACATGTAAAAAAAAATTCATAAACAAGGACTTCCCTCACATAGAATAAATTTTATTATTCTTTCCTTTGTTCAAAAGATAATACCATGGACCATATTAACAAAGAGTATAGTTATGCCCAATATTTAGAACTAAGTGAAAGACTCTCGGCTGAATTCGGTACAACTGGTTTGGACCAAACTGAGGAGCATAAAAAATATACTCAGCTTAACCAAAAAAGGATGGAGCGTTGGAACAAAACCTTTGCTATTCCAGAACATCTCAATGCTAAATTAACCAATATAAAACCACAAACGTGGATACTAATTTCTGAAACTTGGTGTGGCGACTCCGCACAAATACTGCCGATTCTAGCAAAGATAGCAGAAGCTTCAAACAATACGATTGAACTGAAAATCATTCTTAGAGATGAGAATCCTATCTGGATGGAAAAATACCATACGAATGGTTCTCGCTCTATTCCTAAACTTATCGCTTTTGATCATAGTGGACAAGAGCTTTTCGTTTGGGGACCTCGTCCGAAAACTGCGGTAGAGATTTTTAAAAATTGGAAAGCAAATCCTGAAACCATCGACAAAGAAGAGTTCCACCGTCAGTTACATACATGGTACGCAAAAGATAAAGGTCAAGAAATAGTAACTGAAATTATGAATTTATTGAACTAGTTCGAGGTTTTAATTTGAATCTCGTCGACAAAAATAAATGCATCACCTCCTGAACCTTGATGCCAGTGGGGGAGTGTACCATAATTTTTAGCAACTACCTTTACATACCTAGCTCTACAACTTTCAATCTTACTGCCAAACTCTTTTATCTGCACGGCATAGTCTTGGTCGCGTACCGTATTTTTTATAGTAGCTCTTAAACTAAAAATACTTCCATCATTAGAGGTATATATTTCAACCTTTGTAGGCATTAGTATCCACGAACGGGTGTCTTGTAGAAACCCTGCACTTACTTCTTTTATTTCCTTTTCTGTTTTCAGATCTATGTTTACTTCAAAATCTTGAGATTGATATCCCTGCCATCTCCCTTTCCTCCAATCTGTATCTCCTCTTAGTCCATCAATTATACCTTCCGGACCGTCGGCTGAATATTGTCTATTGTATGTACTGCGTAAAGTTACCGACCAGTTGTTTGGCATTCTGTAGTAGGTGCCCTCGGTGAAATCAGTTGTGTAATTCCCCTTTTTTGCAAAAGCATATACTTTAGAACTATTCATTAAATAAAAAGGATTATGATACAACTTCGCATATTTGGTACTTGGTGAATCAATGCTATAATATAACTCAACCGTAGAGTCTACCTTCTCATTAGGTAATGCTAGTTCTATCTTATTAAAATCTCTAAAGATTTGTCTTTCAGATAAAATCACAGGTGATACAATATTGTCGTTTTGCTTTTTATCGCTCAAAGCAGCTGTATTCAGTTCTCCTGTTTTAGTAGTTTTAAATGCAATTCTTAGTCCTTTTTCAAATTCATTATGATTGAAAACAAGACTTGTTATACCAGTTGTTGATGAAGTAGAATTAATAGTTGGGTATAACATTTTAGTGTTGCCTTCTTTTGAAATACTACATATTATTTTGTCGCCTCTTTTTATTTTAACATCATCAAATAAAGGATATCCTATATCGTAAACAGATTTACCCGGACAAGTAGGATAAAATCCCATGGCTGAGAATACAAACCATGCACTCATTTGTCCACAATCGTCGTTACCACATAATCCATCTCTACCAATACCATATAGATCATTATTGATTTGTTGTATGTATTGTTGACGCTCTTTTAAAGGAAGCAAATAAACATAATTATGACTAGGTTCATTTCCATGAGCATACTGTCCAATTAAACCAGAAATATCCGATTGTTCTCTACCAGTTGTTTTGGTGTTGGCTTGAAATAAAGGAAGCACATTCTGTTTAATATCATTTCTATGCGGAATGAAAAAAGAGTATTGCCATGCATTCGCTTCGGTGTAATGATTATTAACTTCATACGGATTGAAAGGGCTCAGCCAACCACCATTTTTTCGTGGTCGCATATATCCAATGGATGCATCGTAAACATTTTTCCATGCATCAACATACTTACCAAAAGCAATTAAATCAGGCTTATTTAATATTTTACCTATTTCGGAAACACACCACATGTCGTAAGCATATTCTAATGTTTTACTTACACTTTCGCTTTCATCTTCTATTTCTAAATATCCACGTTTCCTAAATTTATCTAATCCAAATCGAGTGCTACTAGCTTCCGAAAGTATTGCAGGATATAGACTCTCCAGTAACTTTTTGTCGATTACGTCTTTTCGGTAAGCATCTAAAATTACACTTACAGAATGGAAGCCTATCATGCAATTAGTCTCATTATTCCACAACTCCCACATAGGCAATCGCCCGCTTTGCTGGTATTGTGCGAGAAAACTTTTTATGAAATTTTTGCTGCGTTCTTTATCTATAATATTGAGTAAAGGATGTAATGCACGGTGGGTATCCCAAAGAGAGTATAAAGTGTAATATTCCCCGTCGGCCTGATGTATCTTATGATCTCGTCCTCTGTATTTACCATCTACATCGTTTAACACATTAGGGTGAATCATACAATGATAGAGAGCAGTGTAGAACTTAATTTTGTTGGTTGTATTGGTATCTGTTACTTCAATTTTGGAGAGTTCTTTATCCCACTTTGCTACGGCTTCAGCTTGCACTTTTTTAAAATCCCAATGAGGTACTTCTGTCGATAAATTTAAGCTTGCACCTTTTTCATCAACACTCGATAACCCAGTTTTTATTAGTATTTGTTCCCCTTTTTTTACGTTGTAATACATAAATAATGCATCAGCTTGCTTATTCCCCTCGTTTACACCTGTAAATGTTCTTGCTAATATTGGAGCTTTCGAAATTTCAAAAGAATAATATACCATTTGATCTTCTGCCCATGCCTTAGACCTTCTATACCCTTGGTATTTTGTTTCGCTTACTTTTTCTATTTTACTATCTAGCAATTCATCACGATGTGATAAATTGAGTTGAATGCAAACCATTCCATCTTTATTAAAAGTATAAGCCTGTATTCCAACCCTAGTGCTTGCGCTAAGTTCAACTTTTATATCTTCAAGAAGCACACTGTAGTATCCAACAGAAGCCTTTTCATTTTTGTGGTTGAAAACTCCAGAGTTGCTGGCCGGACGAGGGTGTATTTTTTCTGTTAATACATCTGAGCTTACATAAGCAGGTATAAAGGCAATATCACCATAATCACTACATCCTGTACCACTTAAATGAGTATGAGAGAATCCGTAAATTATACTATCGCTATGATGATATCCACTACAGCCTTCCCAAGTGTTATTTATGCGTGTATCGGCACTAAGTTGTACCATTCCAAAAGGAGTGGTCGCGCCAGGGAAGGTATGTCCAAATCCACCTGTACCAATGAAAGGGTTTACGTATTTGCTGTACTTATTGACTGGAGTCTGACTTTGAGCAAAGCTGAGAGAACAGAGTAGGAGTAGCGTAAGGGTAAACTTCATTGCGATTTAGGGGGGGTAAAGGTTAATATATTTCTAAATTAAGAATTTTAATAAAAAAGTACCTAAACCTTTTAGAATAGTTTGGGAAATGCAACGAAGTGGCTAAATTGCGCCTGTATTTAAAGTAGAAATAATTTATTTGAGCGGATTGGATTTATCATGTTAAAAGTTACCAAAATATTCAGGTTTGAAATGGCGCATGCTATACATGGCTATACTGGGGCATGTCAGCATATACACGGGCATTCTTATGTATTACACGTGAGTGTAAAACTAAAGGAACCCACAAAAACAGAGTATTTACCAGGAACTGGCTTTATCATCGACTTTAAGGATTTAAAAAGTGTGATTAAAAAGGTGGTTATCGATAAGTTTGATCATCAGCTTGTACTTTCTGAAGAATTTATAAAACATCACCCTCATACCAAAACATTGGGTAACCTACATATTTGGCCGATGGAGCCAAGTGCAGAAAACATCATTCTATATATTCGAAATCAGATCATATCAGAGTTACCTTCAAATGTAGAGTTATGTAAACTTAAACTATACGAAACCGCAGATTCGTACGCAGAATTGTAGTTTTTTTCTTTTGGCATACTTTTTGGCAAAGGAGAAACACAACTAAATCATCATGAAAGTATTCCGTTTACTAACTATACTATTACTGCTATTTACAGCAGGTAGTAGTTTTGCCGATCACTTCGTTGGCTACGATATGCAACTCATAAATGTTAAAGGCCCTGGAAACACCCCAACTAATAATTATTTTTGGCGTTTAAGAATTTATAGAGATATAAAAGGTATTGCTATACCCGGTGCAGCAACGTTTGCCATGTATAAGCAAAACGATAACTCGGAAGTGGCCGGTGCAGGTTTTACATGTACCAAAGTAAATGCTCCCGAATTTTTAGAGTATCCACCAGAAGATTGTGCTCCACCAACGGCTCAGTTATCAGTTGAGGTAGGTATTTATGAAAGTCCTATTCAGAACTATGCTTCATTAAATAACCCAGCAGGGTATTATGTAGCAAGTAGTACGTGTTGTAGAAACGAAGGGATTATAAATGTTCAAGGTGATTCTTGGTCATATGGAATTGTGTTTACAATGAGTATTCCTAGATTGAATACTGGGTCTGCAACTCAATATAATTCGTCGCCCTACTTTAAAAAATATCCTTTAACAATTTTTTGTGCTGGTAAACCTTATACGTTAAATTGGGAAGTATCAGATCCAGATGGCGACTCATTGGTTTTTTCATTAGCTCAACCTTTAGATGATGGAAATGTTAAACCTCATAATTTAATTCCTTATGCTGCTGGATATAATTTGAATTATAATATTATTGATGGTGTACCCGATTTAACCATTAATCCAAAAACAGGTATTATCAATTTTATTACTACACGTGCAGGAAAATATTTAGTAGCTTTTAAAGTAGAAGAATATAGAAAGATTGGAGGTGTTCCTACAAAAATTGGGGAAATAAGAAGAGAATATCAATTAGAATCTATTATATGTTTAGATGCTCCTCCTGTAACTGAAGATAACAATAATCAGAAAAGAGTAATTATTGATACAGTTAATTTTCCAAATGATATTACCATTACTTTTACATCTAGAGATTCGCCCAATGACTCACTGTTCATGACTATCTTTCCTGAAAAGGACGTGAAAGAAAATGTGTTGAATCCTAGCGGACTAGATGGTAAATGGGGAGAGTTAGGAAATTTAAGTGGCGGACAAGCTGCTGAAAATTTAGTTATCGAAGGAGTATCATTAGTAGAAGGTCAGTTTTACTTAAAACCAAAATGCTACGCAGTAAGAGAAGCTCCATATAAATTTACTGTTGTGGTAAGAGATAAAACATGTCCTTCGCCATTCTATGACTCTACTTTTGTTTTTATTTATGTAAGGAAACCCGATAATAACAAACCTATGTTTGTTAATAAATATCATGAGCAGGTAGATACGATTAAGCATAATACAAGTATTATTAAGAGAAATAAAAAGTACTATGTGAATGCAGGAGATCTTTTTCAATTAAATGGAGATTCCATTATAAAAACGTATGATAAAGATTCCTCTCAAGTGGTAAATATTGTGATGATTCCAGATCCTTTTAATCCTAGAACAGCAAACAGTGAAGTCATCTTTGATCCAATACCTACTTCGATACATAGTACAGCAAGATTTATATGGCAAACGGATTGTAATGATAGAAGCGACACTTCTTATAAATTTAATTTCTTTGCATACGATAACGATTGTAAGAAAAAAGACACCGTTAGATTTAGTATAGAAATTTTTATAAGAGACCAACCAAACCAGAAACCGTATTTTGCCAAATCAAATGTAGATACGGTGAGAATTCCAGAAGGTAAATTGGATAGTTTCACTATTGTGCTTTACGATACCGTTGGTGATTTTTTCAATCGATATAAAAACATTACTCTTTTGCCCGACTTATCAGATTTCTCGAATGTTGTTGTTCAGGGAGGAAGTATGATTGACTTTACAAGCTTAAATGCATCGGATAGTTTAAAGGTGACTTTCAAATGGAAGCCTAATTGCGCCAATGTAAGAACTGCGCCTTATCGATTATTTATGAAAACTTTGGACGAAGGTTGCCCGACTATTCCTAATTTCGATACGGTATATGTATTTGCTACAGGGCCATTTAATTCGGCTCCCGAATTTATCGATCAAAACAGAATAAGTTTCAATATAGTAGATACGGCAATTTATGGAGGTGAATTATTTCAATTCCCATTGCATGCTATTGATACTAATACGAGGTTCGACTCTGTTTTTGTAAGCTTAGATCAAAGCTCTGAAATAGCAGATCCTACAATAGTTCAAAACGTTGCTTTTGTAATTGAAGTAGCTGATAAAGATTCGGCAAAAACAAATTTGGTATGGCAAACTACTTGTACAGATATTAGACCTGGTGCATATATTGCTAGAGTGATTGCTAGAGATAATGAATGTGTTTCTCCAGAAACAAACACACTAACTTTTAACATACTTGTAAAAGAACGACCTAATTTTATTCCTCAATTTACTTTTGCTAACCCTATAGAAACTGTAGATACTGTATACGCTGGTGAAATATATACTTTAGATATTAGTGCGTTCGATACTACACAATCGGAGGATATTTCTATTGATACTGTGTATACAACTATTCCTAGTAACCTTCCTAAACCTACTATTACTAGGGCAACAGGACTAGGTACAGATACATTGAGTACTACATTAACATGGATTGCCGACTGTAGTTTAATTAGTGATGATCCGTATTATATTAAACTTGCTTCTTGGGATGGTGCTTGTAGAGCTCCACAAGATTCCGCAAGACACACACTAAAAATATATGTCTTGAGAAATCCTTTATTAGAACCAAGCTTAAACTTTACAAGGGATACAACTATTGAGTTGGTGGCAGGAGAGAAGTTTAACTTAGAACTTAATTCTAGAAGTATTATTCCAGGTGATTCTATTAATATTAGTAGTTATGGTGAGGTTTACGGTGGTATACCTGGTACTCTTGCTACTTTCGAACAAACAAATGCAACTGCTGAAGGTAATGCATTATTTACTTGGAACACTAGTTGTGATCAGATAAGAGATAGTGCCTACTCTGTTTATTTTACAACAGAGAACAGACCATGTAAAACTGCAGAAACAGGTTTTAGTATTCGTTTTAAAATTATCCCGAATACAGATGTGGTTAACGAAATACCAAATGTGTTTTCTCCTAATGGAGATGGAAGAAACGATACCTACTCCATAAAAAAACAATACAAAGTGTATTGCGACCCTGGATTTAAGTTCACCATTTTTAACCGTTGGGGTAAAATTGTATTCGAAAGTGTAGATCCTGATTTTGAATGGAACGCAGAGTCGTTCGGCTCAGGAACTTACTTCTATACGCTAGAGTCGAGAGCTAGATCACAGAATGGGACGATTGACATTATTAAATAGTGACTAGTGACTGGTGAATAGTGACTGGTATTGGTAAATAGTATAAAAGAAGAGAGTTGGGTAGGAAATCTATCCAGCTCTTTTTTATAATATGTGAATTATATAAAACATCTTTTTTATAATACAACAGATTTCCTTAATAGATTATCAATTTTGAAATGACGAAATCTTGCTCATTCAGAGTACGATTAACATCAATCAAATTATTAATTTATTATGAAAATTTTTACAAAAAACAGTGCTCTATTATTGCTGTCGTTTTTGCTTCCTTTATTAGGAATTGCTCAAACGCCGCCACCTTTAGGAGCATCAGCCTCTTTTGTTCTTTTTACTATTAATGGACCCGTTGGAAATATAGGTAGTTCATTAATTACAGGTAATGTAGGGACAAATGTTGGATCTAGTACTGGTTTTGGAAACATTAATGGAGAATTCTATGATGCCAACGACTCTACAGTAGCTGCAGTAGCGCCAGTTAATGCTGCATACATCTCTCTTGGTTTACAACCTACTACTAATGCAATGCCTGTGTTAATAGGGAATGGAGAAACATTTGTACCCGGAGTTTATGAATCTCTTGCGCTAACAGTATTGTCGGGTGATTTATTTTTAGATGGATTAAATAATCCGAATGCATGCTTTGTAATCAAAGTAAATGCAGCTATGAATGTTGGCCCTGGAGCTAGAGTACATTTAATCAACGGTGCACAAGCATGTAATGTGTTTTGGAAAATTGGTGGTGCTTTAAATACAGGAACCAATACAACCCTTAAAGGTAATTTCATTTGCGATGGAGCTATTGGTCTAAATACTGGAACCAAACTAGAGGGTAGAGCATTCTCTATCTCTGGAGCGATACAAGTATCAAGTACCACTGCAACAGCACCAAGAGGTTGTGGAAGCAAAATATTAATCGGCCCTGCCTTACCAAGTTTGGGTGATGCTGTTTGCTTTTCTTTACTTACAGGTGTAGGTCAATTAACCAGTAATGGAATCTCTCATATTGGTGGACACGTTGGAACAAACAATGGCCCCGTGTTTGGATTTAATCCCTTATTTGTAGACTCTATACATCCTGTGCCTGATAATATGACTGCAGATGGAACCGCATCTATTGTTGCACTACATACTGTTTTACTCGCTATGCAATGTGAAATAACATTAACACAACCAACCCAGTTCGGTTATAGTCAAGTGTTAACCCCTCATGTATATTGCCTTGGTGCAGCTACTCATTTAACAGATACAATTTTCTTAGATGCTCAAGGGAATGCAGACGCAGTTTTTGTGATAAAAATTGCTGGTGCATTTACTACAGAAACATTTGCAAATGTAGTATTAAGAGGTGGCACAAAATCTAGTAATGTATTTTGGGTAGTAGAAGGTTTAGTAACCGTACAAGGGAATTCAAATTTCGCAGGTAATATAGTTTCTAATAATGGAGCAATTACTTTAAACGATTGTAATTTAGATGGTAGAGCATATTCTACTAATGGAGCAATTATAGTTTCAGATTTAGAACTCGTTTTCCCTAATGTAGCTCCAGTGATTCAAGTAACAGGTGTAACAACATTCTGTGAAGGAGATTCTGTAGTATTAACTGCTAGTTTAAGTACTACTTACCTTTGGAGTACAGGAGAAACCACACAAAGTATTACAGTAGATACATCAGGAACATTTTCTGTTATTGCAGAAAATGAATGTGGCAAAGCCGATACTTCAAACAGTATAGATGTTACTGTAAATCCTATTTACAATACAAATTTAAATGCAAGCATTTGTGAGGGTGATAGTATATTTTTAGCAGGTCAGTTTAGAAAAACTCCTGGTATTTATACAGAAATACTTACTAGTCAGTTTTTATGTGATAGTAATATCAATACCACATTACAAGTAAATCCTATTTACAATACAAATTTAAATGCAAGCATTTGCCAAGGCGATAGTATATTTTTAGCAGGTCAGTTTAGAAAAACTCCTGGTATTTATACAGAAGTACTTACAAGTCAGTTTTTATGTGATAGTAATATAAACACTAATTTACAAGTAAACCCAAGATTCATTGTTGATTTATTAGCTGAAATTTGTGAAGGCGATAGTATTTTCATTGCAGGTCAGTTTAGAAAAACAGCCGGTCAGTATTCCGATACTCTGGCTAGTCAGTTTGCTTGCGATAGTATATTAATTACCGACCTAACCGTACATCCTTTATACCTATTGAATATTAACCAATCTATTTGTGATGGAGATAGTGTATTAATAGGAGGTATTTATAGAAAACAAGCAGGAACATACATTCAATCGTTTGTCAATCAATTTGGTTGCGACAGTACGATAAATACCACACTAAATATTAATGAATTGCCAATAGCAGATGCTGGTTTTGATACGACGATAGTCGACGGACAAACTACATCTATAGGAAGTCCTTCTGAGGCTGGGTTCACGTATTCGTGGTTACCTATACTTGGTTTAGATTTTTCGAATACAGCCGAAGCAAATGCAAGTCCTACTACCAGTACTACTTATGTATTAACAGTAGTAAACGACTTAACAGGTTGTGTAAATACAGATACAGTAATAGTTACTGTTACACCAAATTTTGATCTAGAGTTTTTCAATGGCTATTCGCCAAATGGTGATGGATTAAATGATTTCTGGAGAATACCAATTTTAACCTTATTCCCAAGTAATAGTGTTGTGATAATTAACAGATGGGGAAGTGAAGTGTGGAGAATAAGTAATTACGACAATGTTGATAATAATTGGAAAGGTAAAAATATGAATGGTGATGATTTGCCCGATGGTACATATTTCTACACCATTAATTACAGTGGAACAGAAAAATCAGGTTGGGTATTTATCAAAAGATAGTAACATAAAATATTAAAAAATAAATCGATGAAAACTAAATATATAATAACAATATTCATAGGATTTCTTTCTCTTGCTGCTCAAGCGCAGCAAGATGCAGGATTCTCCATGTATTTTTTCAATCCAGTTTATATTAATTCTGGATATGCAGGTAGTCGTGAAACTTTTTCAGGTTCACTAGTACATAGAAGTCAGTGGGTAGGTATGGAAGATGCTCCCACCACACAATCATTTAGCTTCCACAGTGCTATTCCTAACACGAAAATAGGTTTGGGTTTACAGGTGTATAATGATGTATCAGGTCCAATGAAAAATACAGGACTAAAATTAACCTATGCTTATCACATGCCATTAACCGCAAAAACTAAATTATCTTTTGGTATTTCTGGGATGATGAATAATGTGAGAATAGGTTGGGATAAAATAAATATCGACGATAACACAGACCCTTCATTTGTAGGTAATGATGCCTCTAGTTGGGTTCCAGATGCAAGTGCAGGGTTATATCTATATAGAACAAGATTCTATGCAGGTATAAGTGCAAACCATTTGTTAGAATCTAAATTCGATTTAACTACTAGTCCGGGAGCTGATATGGCTAAATTCAATCGCCAATATTATTTTACTTCAGGCGTAGTTGTTCCCATTTCTAAATCAATTGATTTAAGACCTTCTGTGTTGTTTAAATACGTGGAATCAGCGCCAGTAATTGGAGAGTTAGATGCCGCATTAATATTTTACCAACGAGTATTTGTTGGTGCAGGTTATAGAACAGGAAAAAGAATAGAAATTGATGGCTTCGACAATATGCTAATTGGCTTATTGCAGGTGCAATTAACACAACAAATTAGCTTAGGATACGCATACGATTATTACTTAAATAGAGAAGGCGATTATAATAGTGGAACTCACGAAATTATGTTGGGATGGGACATTAGTACCACCAAAACAAAAATGTCGAACCCTAGATACTTTTAATCCCTTAAAATCAAAATCATGAAAAAATTATACATTATATTCATTGCCATTTTACTGTGTTCAACAGTAAATGCCAATACAAGAAAAGCAGATCGATTATTCGAAAACTGGGATTATTTTAAAGCGGCCAAGCTTTATGCTAAAGAAGCTGATAAAAATCCTAGTGCCGATGTTTATTATAAACTAGGAGAGTGTTATAGAAAAATGAATAACTATAAACAACTCGAACAAGCAGCCGACGATAAAGTAAATAGTTATGGAACCTATAAAGAACCTATATTTTATTTACACTACGGACAAGTGCTTGTAGCAAATGGAAAAAATAAAGAAGCTAAAATTGCTTTCGATAAATATTCGGAGTTACAACCTAATGATCCTAAAGGAAAGTTTTTTTCAGAATCTATCACAATTATAGAGAATGACCACAAAACAGATCAGTTGATAAAAACTACGAATGTATCTCAATTGAATACAGAGAATGCCGACTATAACCCTGTGAAATATAAGGATGGGATAGTTTTTGCAACTGCAAGAAAAACAGAAGGGCACAATAAGATTTATTCGTGGACTGGTGCTAATTACCTCGATTTATATTATGCAAAATCGACAACCGACAAGCTTAAATTCGATGATATTAAACCATTCGGTGGAAAAATAAATAGTAAAAAATATCATGATGGCCCAGCATGTTTTTCTGCAAATTACGATACCATTTATGTTTCAAGAGTGGATAAAACTTTAAGAGGTGAAATGAAGAAAACGTTAAAAGTAGAAAGAAATCAAATTTTTGTTTCTACCATGAAAGATGGTAAATGGTTAAAAGCAAAAGAATTTCAATACAACAGTGATACATTTTCTGTTGCAAATCCATACTTATCAGCAGATGGAACAAGGTTGTACTTTGTTTCTGATATGCCTAATGGATATGGACAAACAGATATTTACTATTGTGTGAAACAAGGTAAAGAGTGGTCGACGCCCATAAATATGGGACCTAACATCAATACATTTAATAGAGAAAAATTTCCGATGATCGATTCGGTGGGTAATTTTTATTTCTCATCAGATGGGTATCAGGGAATAGGAGGGATGGATATATGTGTGTCAATCTGTAATAACGATTATTTTCAAAAAGCAATTCCAATGAAATCGCCTATAAATTCTACATACGACGATTATGGAATTCTATTTACACAATATGATAAAGCGGGTTATATCAGTTCATCAAGAACTAACGGTAGCCAAGGCGATGCAGATATTTATTATTTCGATATTCAAAAAGATAATGTAGATAAAAATTTAGTGGCATCTATATATACCATTGGATATAAAACAAATTATATTGCACCAGTAGTTGCTGCCGCACCTGCGCCAGTTAAACCAATTGTTGCACCGCCACCACCACCAGTAGTATTTAATACTTCTACGCTCGTTCAACATTTTATTTATTTCGATTTCGATAAATTCGATTTGAGAGATAATGCTGTAAGCTATTTAGATAGTATAGTAGTTTATATGAAAGAAAATCCTAAATCAAAAATGAGAATGACAGCACATTGTGATGAAAGAGGATCTGCGAAATACAACATGTCGTTATCTAATAAAAGAGCTAAAGTAACCTATAATTATTTAGTAGAAAATGGTATTAAAAAAGACCGTATTTCTGCAAAAGGTTTTGGCTTAACTCGTATGGTGAATAAATGTGAGAATGGTGTAGTGTGTACAGAAAAAGAACATCAACAAAACAGAAGAGTGGAGTTTTATTTTGAATAATAAGTAAATATGAAAGCACTTTTTTTTATAATGCTTTGTGTATTTCTGATTTCAAATACTGGTAAATCACAGTCTATTAGTTCACAAGTATATTCGAGCGCTGGAGGTTTTTATTCCGATAGCAAACGCATGTTGTCTTGGACAAGTGGAGAGGTAATTATTGATACTTATTTTTCGCAGATTAATATTCTAACTCAAGGGTTTCATCAACCTTCTGAAACGAAAAAAACTGATGAAACAGATACGGTTGAATTCTTTAATGGGTTCTCACCAAATGGAGATGGAATTAACGATTATTGGAAGATACCTATCCTTTACAAATATCCATTGAATAGAGTAACTATAATGAATAGATGGGGAAGTATAGTTTGGATAGATGAGAATTATGATAATGATTTAGTGAAATTTATTGGAAAGAATATGAACAATGAGGATTTACCCGACGGTACATATTTCTTTGAAATTATATACGGATTAAATTTAAAAAATGGCTGGGTGTTTATAAAAAGATAAAATGAAAACGAAATATATGTTATTGTTGATATTGCTTTTCACAATAACATTGAGTGTAAAAGCACAGGTTCCGCAAGCCATAAGATATCAAGCTATTGCTAGAGATCTAAAGGGCAAGCTTATTGATAACAAACCACTTTATGTTCGTGCAATTATACACGATAAAGAAGAATATGGTGAAATACTATTCTCTGAAATACATCATGTGATTACTAATCAGTTTGGTTTAATTAATCTATCTATTGGTGAGGGAGATTTAGAAGAAGGAAATTTTTCAAAAATTAATTGGGGTGTCGATAAAAAATATTTTGAGATACAAATTGATTTTGGTGACGGAAAAATCAGTTTAGGTTCCTCTCAATTTATTAGTGTACCCTATGCTTTATATAGCCCAAGCATAAAAGGAGATATTGGTCCAATAGGATTAACTGGATTAACTGGAAATACAGGTGCAACAGGACCGATAGGTCCAGTAGGTCCAGTAGGCTTAACAGGTGATACAGGTTTAACAGGAACACCAGGAACAAATGGAATTGATGGAGCAATAGGCCCCATTGGTCCGATCGGATTAACTGGTAACACTGGACTCACAGGAAATACAGGATTAACAGGAACACCAGGAACGAACGGTACAAACGGAGCATCTGGGACAAATGGAATTGATGGAGCAATTGGCCCTATCGGTCCGATTGGATTAACTGGTAACACAGGACTTACTGGAAATACAGGATTAACAGGAACACCAGGAACGAACGGTACAAACGGAGCACCAGGAACAAATGGAATTGATGGAGCAATAGGCCCTATCGGTCCGATTGGTCCAATAGGATTAACAGGAAACACAGGACTCACAGGTAATACTGGTTTAACTGGTAATACAGGTTTAACAGGAAATCCCGGAGTAGCCGGAACGAATGGAATTGATGGAGCAGCTGGAACACCAGGAACGAATGGAACAAACGGAGCACCAGGAACAAATGGTATTGATGGAGCAATAGGCCCTATCGGTCCGATTGGTCCAATAGGATTAACAGGTAACACAGGACTTACTGGTAATACAGGTTTAACTGGTAATACAGGTTTAACAGGAAATGCCGGAGTAGCCGGAACGAATGGAATTGATGGGGCTGCTGGAACACCTGGTACAAATGGAACAAATGGAGCACCTGGAACAAATGGTATTGATGGAGCAATAGGCCCTATCGGTCCGATTGGTCCAATAGGATTAACGGGTAACACAGGATTAACTGGTAATACAGGTTTAACAGGAAATCCCGGAGTAGCTGGAACGAATGGAATTGATGGGGCAGCTGGAACACCAGGTACAAATGGAACAAACGGAGCACCGGGAACAAACGGTATTGATGGAGCAATAGGCCCTATCGGTCCGATTGGTCCAATAGGATTAACGGGTAACACAGGACTTACTGGTAATACTGGTTTAACAGGTAATACAGGTTTAACTGGAAATCCCGGAGTAGCTGGAACGAATGGAATTGATGGGGCAGCTGGAACACCAGGTACAAACGGAACGAATGGAGCACCGGGAACAAACGGTATTGATGGAGCAATAGGCCCTATCGGTCCCATTGGTCCAATAGGATTAACAGGAAACACAGGACTAACTGGTAATACTGGTTTAACTGGTAATACAGGTTTAACAGGAAATCCTGGAGTAGCTGGAACGAATGGAATTGATGGGGCAGCTGGGACACCAGGTACGAACGGAACAAATGGAACGAATGGAGCACCAGGAACAAATGGTACAAACGGAACAAATGGAATTAATGCTGTGGTAGCCTATGCAGACTTTTATGCTATTATGCCTAGTGATAATGTTGCTACTATTGCCATTGGTGCATCTATATTATTTCCTCAAACAGGGGAAGCAAATGGAATTGTTCGATCGAATAGTTCTGATTTTATTTTACCGAATACAGGAACATATTTAATTACTTGGCAAGTAAGTATTTCAGAAGCCTGTCAGTTAGTGTTAGCTCTCAACTCGGGTTCAGGATTTGTAGAAATTGCGAATACCATGGTAGGTAGAGCTACTGGCACTAATCAGGTATATGGCTCGAGAATAATCAAAACAGCTAGTCCTAATAATTTAATCACATTAAGAAATCCTGCTACTGCATCAACCGCATTAACCATTACGCCTATAGCTGGTGGTACATCAAATGTATCGGCATCATTTGTTATTATGCAATTACAATGATTGATGTAAATAAAAAAGGTGTTCTTATAAAGAAAACAATCCTTGGTTTTGAAAACGAAGGTGTGCTTAATCCTGCAGTGATAAGAATAGATGATGATATACATCTTTTTTATAGGGCTGTGAGTAAAGGAAATTTCTCGTCGATTGGATATTGTAAGTTAAATCTTAATCTAGAAATAATTGAACGTTGTACTATTCCTCTTTTATTTTCTCAATTCGAATATGAATCTACAGGTTTAGAGGATCCTAGAATTGTACAAATTGACAATCTATTTTATTTAACCTATACAGCTTACGATGGTATAAATGCATTAGGCGCTTTAGCCACTTCTAAAGATTTAATCAATTTTGAGAAACATGGAATTATTGTTCCTCAAATTACTCATGATGAATTTATGAGATTGGCTCAATCGCGTGGAGTGATTAACGAAAAATACCATAGGTATAATGAGCTGGGGAAAGTGTATGAAAAGGAGGGGAAGAAAGTATATATATGGGATAAAAATGTAGTGTTGTTTCCTAGAAGAATCAACGGACAGATTTATTTCATACATAGAATAAGACCCGATATCCAGCTTGTCAATATTGACCAATTCAGTGATCTTACTAATGAGTTTTGGCAAAATTATTTCATGCGTTTAGATGAACATATTTTGCTTTCTGCAAAATACGACCATGAAGTGAGTTATATAGGTGGCGGTTGCCCTCCAATAGAAACGAAAGAAGGTTGGTTGCTCATCTATCATGGTGTACACGATACCATTAACGGTTATATTTATTCGGCTTGCGCTTCTTTATTAGATTTAGAAAATCCCAAAATTGAAATTGCTCGATTACCTTATCCTCTATTTGGTCCAGAATACATTTGGGAACTAGTAGGTGAAGTAAATAATGTTTGTTTTCCCACAGGAGCAGTTGTAATAGAAGATTTGCTGCACATTTTTTATGGGGCAGCCGACGAACAAATTGCTTCCGCTACAATTAACTTGGATGAATTATTAAATGAATTGATTAATCATAAAACGTAAAAAATGTGTAATAAAATTCTATTTATTACTACATTCCCTCCGAGAGAATGTGGTATTGCAACATATTCTCAAGATTTGATTAATGCTATTAATCAAAAATTTAAGGATAGTTTCGAAATAGAAGTATGTCCAATAGAATCTAAACACGAAGTACACTCATACTCCAATAATAAAATATCTGTTTTAAATAAAGACGAACCTCGTTCGTACAACAGGTTAATATATAAGATCAATTTTGATAGTCGTGTGAAATTAGTTTTGATACAACACGAATTCGGCTTATTTGAAAATGCTGAAAGTGATTTCCTTCACTTCTTATCGGAGATTAATAAACCGATAGTAATGGTGTTTCATACAGTTCTACCTAAACCAAATTCAAACTTATTCGATTTAGTGGGATTAATTTGTTCATACTCTTCTTCAGTAATAGTAATGACCAACACCTCTGCTAAATTATTAGTCGACGATTACCTAATAGACGAAGGAAAAATAGAAGTGATTCCTCATGGAACTCATTTGGTATTAAATAAAAACAAATCGGATTTAAAAAATAAATACTCATTAGGTTCTAAAAAAGTGTTATCAACCTTTGGCCTATTAAGTTCTGGTAAAAGTATAGAAACTACTTTACATGCTCTTCCTAGTGTGATTAGCACTCATCCAGATGTTGTTTTTTTGATAATAGGAAAAACACATCCAAGCGTAATTATACAAGAACAAGAAGCGTATAGAAACTACTTAACTCAATTGGTTATTGATCTGAACTTAGAGAATCATGTTCAATTTATTAATCAGTTTTTACCATTACCCGAGTTGTTGGATTATTTACAATTAACAGACGTTTATTTATTTACTTCTAAAGACCCTAATCAGGCTGTTAGTGGGACTTTTGCTTATGCAATTAGTTGTGGCTGTGCAGTTATTTCAACTCCCATACCACATGCTATAGAGGTGCTAAAAGACGAAACTGGTATCATCATAGATTTTGGTCATTCAGTTCAATTGGCTAATGGCGTAAACCATTTCCTTTCCGATCAAGATAAGATTCTACAAGCTAACTCAGTTGGCCTTCACCTTATGGCCGCTACAGCATGGGAAAACGTAGCTATCGCTCATGCTAAGTTATTTCATAAAACCATAAAAATTAAGAATAGGTTGAAATTTAATATGCCAGAACTAAGTTTATCGCATGTAGAAAACATGACAACCGACTTTGGCATGATACAGTTTTCTAAATTCAATATTCCCGATATAGAATCTGGATATACTTTAGATGATAATTCAAGAGCCTTGTTGGTAATGTGTCAGCATTATTGTCTTACCAAAGACAGTAGAGCGTTATTTTATATTAAGTTGTATTACGATTTTATAAAGTATTGTTTACAGGATACAGGGCATTTCTTAAATTATATTGATGTTGATTATGAATTCACGAATCAAAATAACGAAACAAATTTGGCCGATTCTAACGGCAGAGCAATCTGGGCATTAGGTTATTTATCGAATATACAATTTGAAGAACTACCTTTTGGTTTTATCGATGATTTAGATGATACCTTTACGAATGCGATAAAGAACATTACTAAAATACACTCAACACGTGCGATGGCATTTGTGATAAAAGGATTGTACTATAGAAATAAAAGTAAAAATAATGAAAATGAGTTGGCGATACTGGTAGAGTTTAGCAATAGGTTGGTTCAAATGTATCGTCATGAAGCTGAGGCCGATTGGATTTGGTTCGAGTCCTATCTAACTTATGCAAATAGTGTGCTTCCAGAAGCATTGCTTTGTGCTTATTTAGCCACAGGTAAACTTGAATATAAGGAGATAGCTAAAAGTAGTTTTGATTTTCTGTTACAAAAAATATTCATTGAAGAAGAAATCAATGTAGTATCAAATATCAACTGGCTACAAAAAGTAGATCAATACAATTTCAGTAAAGCAGGAGGGGAGCAACCCATTGATGTGGCCTATACAATTATAGCCTTGGAGAAATTCAATAAACAATTCCAGCACCAGGATTACGACGAAAAAATGACCATTGCATTTAATTGGTTTTTAGGGTTAAATAGGCTCTCTCAAATCGTTTATAATCCAAGTACAGGTGGGTGTTATGATGGATTGGAAGAGTATGCTGTGAATTTAAATCAAGGAGCAGAGTCTACACTGAGCTATTTGCTAGCAAGACTAGCTATGGAGAGAGTTGTAATCCATATAAATAAAATGGACAGCATAAGAACGCTGTCCACTGTTTAAAAATCCACCAAACGTATTTATTTATCTTAACCTTTTTTTGTTATTCTGTTGAATAAGTTTTTTGTTCTTAATCGAATAAGATCGATGTTGTTATAAACTTTGTTTGCAATAAACATTTCCACTAACACACCTGATAATTTCAAGAATACATTTTCCGATTTACCCACAATGATTTTCCTAGCTAAATAACCAGCACTAAATGCTACCGACATGTCGATGATGCCTTTTGCTAATGTTGCTTTTGTATAATCCGGACGCATCTCATTTAAATTAATAATAATCTGTCCTTCAGTACGAGCATACTCATTTTTAGTAGGCTCAGGTATGGTTTTATCGAAAAATGTTTTCATTGTTACTTGGTTTTATTATTCTCTGCAAAGTGAATCGCTTTAGTATTAGCCAGTTCAATTTCTTTTTTGGCTTCCTCTAATAATAGGTTGAATTTATCCTTAAGTGAATCTGTTAACAGATCAGCACCACCAGCAATTTTTTTCCTAGTTTCTGTTCCTTTGTCGGGTGCATATAATACCCCTAATGTTGCTCCAATAGCTGCACCTAAAATTACGGCGCCTAATAATTTGATTGAATTTCCTGAATCTTCCATGTTTTTATTTTTTTTAAAATGCTTCTGTAATAATTAATTTTTTATTGATGTCTAGTTTGTATAAGATAAGCTCTATTGCCTGCATCATTTCCGGAGGACCGCATAAATAAATCATTTGATTATGTAAATCGCAGTTGTTTAATAAGTATTCTTCTGTAATTAAACCGTAATCGTATTTTTTATAATCCTCTTCAGATAATATATTGACGAACTTATCGCCTAGTAAATTGTTAAACTCAATTTCATTGATAATATCATGATGCGTTTTATTCGCAAAGATGAGTTTGTTGTTTCCCAATAAATTAGAATATTCTAACTCTCTAAAGATTGAGATAAAAGGGGTTACCCCAGCACCAGCAGCAATAAATACACCTTCTTCTCTGTAAATAATATTTCCAAATGTTTCGTGTAATATCAATTCATCACCCTCTCTTAAATTTACAAGTTGATTTGTTACACCTTGATGATCTGGATACGACTTAATCGTAAATTCTAAATACTCATTAGAAGGTATTGAGGTAAATGTAAAGGGCCTTTTGATGTCTTTCCACTCAGGCTTATTTATACTTACTCCAGTTGCTTGTCCGGGTATGAACAAAAAGTCCATAGGTTTTGATGTCCTAATACGATATACATCGTGAGTAGTCTTGTCTATGGACGAAATGTTTACGGTATGTTTTTTCAATTTATGTTACTGTTTAAAATAATACATAACCTAATGTTACCTGATACCATGCGTTTTTATAACGTGGAGTCGACGATGATCCATCACCATGATTGTTAATTAAATCCCAACCAATTCTACCACTTACTACTAAGTGTTCAATGCTTACATCTCCACCCAAAACAAAACCTAAAGTGTTTTTACGAATATTATCGTTGTCGAACTCCTGCTCTTGTAATATGGTAGTGCTTCCATTCTTAAATTCATTTTTCACTTTTAATAAGTAGGAGTACTGTGGGCCTATAAGTAATGAGAAATTAGGCATTGGTTTTATGCTAAATAATAAAGGGAAATCTAGGTAACTAGTAGTTCGGGTCATATCATAAGCAGTTCCGAAGAGAATACCTGTAGCTTTAAATCCTTTTTGAGAATATAATACTTCAGGTTGTAAGCCTATAAATTTACCGATAGGTACCACAGCGAATGCTCCTAAAGCTAACCCGAATTTTGGATCTGCATCGAACTGTTCTCCTTGTGTATCGTACACATTAGAATAGTTGGTGCCAATCTTGAACCCGAATTGAGCTTTTGCCCTATTGTCTGTCGTCGTCTCTTGTGCATGTACTGTACTCAAAAGAGTACCCATACATGCAAGACTTAATAACAATGTCTTTTTCATCTTATTTTTTGTTGTTTTTTACTGTTAAATCTTTAAATGCATTTCCCAACTCATTCATATCTCTACTGAATTCTTCTTTGAAGTTTTTCCATTTAACATTTCCTTCGTCTTTGTAATCATCGAGTTTTTTACGCATTTCACTATTTTTTCTTTCTAAGTCAGCAACTTTTTTGTCGTACTCAGCTTTGTTTTCCTTTTTTTCCTGTGCTGCATTTGCTTTAAATTCAGCAATGTACTTTTCGTTTTCTGCGAACCTTGTTTCGCTTTCAATTCTGTAGTTTTTCATGTCTTCTGAGTATTCGGTTTCCGCTTTTTTAAGCTCATCGTCTGCAGTTTTTACATTCTCTTGAGCATTTTCTAATTTTTCACTTGAGCTGTTACATCCAGCCTGACTTATCGCTAGTATTGTTAATAGTACTAGAGGTAATACCGTTAGTTTATTCATCATATTTTTTTTTGTTTAATGGTTTAATTAGTCTTCGTATCCACTCTTTATAATAGTGGATATCATTTTAAATCTTTCTTTAGCTTTTATCGAGTTTTTTACATTAGCCGGTATAATAATGGCTTCTCCGATATTTAATATGGTAGATTTATCGTCGATGGTAACTTCTGCCTTGCCATCTATAACTTGTATAAATGTTTCAAAGGGCGAGGTTCTGGCAGCAAGTGCTTCACCCGAATCAAAAGATACTGCACTAATGTTCCCCGTAGTTTTTTTAATGATAGTCTTAATGACTACAGAATTTGGTACATACTCAATAATCTCGACCTCAATTAATACTTTTGCTCGTTCAATTTCTGTAGTTTCCACTTTTTATAGGTATTTAATGTTTCTATATCAAAAGTGAGAATAAATGGATGGCTTAACTTACATTCAAAAATGTATTTATTGTAGAATTCACTTGTTTACATACCTTCTAAATTCCTACGTTTTACTTTCAAACTTTTGTAGTAAGAAGGAGAGAGTCCAGTAATTTTTTTAAACTGGTTAGAAAGATGTGCAACACTGCTGTAATGAAGTTTATAAGATATTTCAGTAAGGTTTAACTCGTCGTAAAGCAGCAGTTCTTTCACGCGTTCAATCTTATGAATAATGATGTATTGTTGAATAGTTATTCCCTTTGTTTCAGAGAATATATTAGATAAATAGGTGTAATCATAACCCAACTTTTCAGCGATATAGTCGGAATAATTTACATCTGGAACTTCGTCCATGAAGTGAATCATTTCGATGATTACATTTTTTATTTTTTCAATTAAAATGCTGCGTTTGTCTTCGAGAAGTTCTAAGCCGAATTTTGCTAAATTGTGTTTTAATTTTTCGTGTTGCTCTTGGGTAATATCTTCTAATATTTCAACCATTCCTAAATCAACCACCACATATCGAAGCCCTAATCGCTTCAATTCTTCCTTAACGATCATCTTACATCGTAAACTAACCATAAACTTGATGTATAGAACCATGTCTACAAGTTAGTTCTATAATATGGAATAACCTATTTATTTTAATAATACTAGGTTTGAGAATAGTTTAGCTAATGTTTCTTCAAGATTAGTGCTTAAACCAGGATGTACTTTCGAACATTGTATAATGGTACTACGAGTTGCAGTTAGCCAACGGAAACGTGAAGCGGAGTCTAATGCACCAATAGTTCCAGCATCACTACTTCCTTTGCAAATGCTTTGAAAGGCCATTAAGTGCTGTTCTACCTCTTCTAAGTCTATTGTAGGGTTAAAACTTTCTATCCTTTCTTTATCAATTAGGTGTTTGCATTCGAGGAAGTTCTCTTTTTTACAAAACAGCACCACCCCAACATTGAGGAACTCTTCGCGTTCTACCATAGGTACTACACGAATAACGGCATACTCAAATAATAGATTCTCTTTCATGGTTGGCTTCTTGTACAAAGGTATGCGAATGGGCTAATCTGGTGCTTAAAAAATCGAAATAGGTACGGCGTTGCTCATCTTTTGGCAATTCGTCGTTTAACCACTCCTCGGGGATTAAAGAAGTAATCTGTAAAATCTTATCATCAGTTAATATTTTTTTATACTCCTTGTCGACAGTCGTTAATTCCGATGCTTGTTTGAGCAAGGCATGATCTTTAATCATCTTAAAGGGTTTCAACGCGCTCGCTTTACCATCTGAAGAAGAGTGATGGAAATACAAGGCAGCACCATGGTCGATTAACCAAAGCTGTTTCTTCCACATCAACATATTAGTGTTTTTGCAAGTACGATCCATATTCGTAATTAAACTATCAAGCCATACAATTTGAGAGGCAGTTCTTGCATCTATTTTATCAACCACAGAATCGAAGGTTATTGCACCCGAAAGGTAGTGTAAGGCTAAGTTCTTCCCCACGCTGAACTTTAAGAGGTCCTGAATCTCTTCATCAGGCTCTGTGCGACCAAAAGCCTCATCGAGTTGGGCGTATACCAGTTCGGGCACTTTTAAGCCTAACACACGAGCTAATTCGCCACCGATAAGTTCTGCAATGAGTGATTTAGGACCTTGACCCGAGCCTCTGAACTTTAGTACATACAAAAACTCATCATCGGCTTCAGCTAAAGCAGGCAAGGAACCACCTTCTCTCAAAGGGGTAACATATCTGGTTACGTTAACGGTTCTTAGCATGATGTTGTAAAAATGTGAAGATAAAAAAAGGGTAATGTTGAAAAACATTACCCTTTAACTATTTGTGTAAGTATTTTTAGATTACACCAACTACGTTTAAACGTACTGTAACCTTTACGTATTTTTTAGCTGGAATTGGGGCATTTAATTTACCCATCATTCTCACTTGAAATGCTTGTTTTGTTGCATAAGGAACAAAATCGAAATCTTGTTGAGTTAAACCAACTCCAAATCCAATTACATTTCTAGGAACGCTACTGAATGCAACCAATACATCTGGTACACTAAGATCGTTTGGTACAGAAACTCTAATACCAACCGAATCCCACTCATTAAAGTTAACTCCAGAAGGATATATAACACCTAATGAATCACATAAATCTACATTGATACTTGCAAGTTCAATACGTGCAATATCATCTCTAGATAAATCATTAGCAGCTAATAAACTATCTAAGTTAGATGTTATTAATTGCGTAGTGTCAACAGTACCAGCTGGATGCGGTATAAAAGTTAAGATTTGAACATTGTCTTGGTTAACGGTAATTTCAATGCCTTGTTTTTCACCTTCGCATGAAGTGAATAACACAGCTGAGCTAAATAATGCAATTGCAGTTATAGCAGATAGGACTAATTTTTTCATAATTTGGTTGTGGTAATATTTTAGTTTACACAAAACTAGTATATTATTACAATAAATGCAAATAAAACTCCTTTTGAGCCGTATTAGAAGCATTTTTAGAGTTGCAGGGTTCAAATTCCGACTTAATGAGGCGCTGGGAGGGGTTTTTGGGTTAATTACAAATTGCAAATTGTAAATTCTAAATTCTAAATTCTAAATTCTAAATGGTGGTTACCAGTCACTAATACCAGTCACCAGTCACTGGTAGTGGTCACCAGTCACTAGTCACCAGTCACTGATATTAGTATGGGTGAAATCTTAATTAAGCATTCCTAATTCTACTCAAGGTTTCGGGTCTTAAGCCTAGATATGATGCCAAATGCTTTAATGGTACTCGGTTTAGTATGCCTGGGAAATTCGTGGTTAATTCATCATAACGTTGTTGGGCAGTATGCAGTAGAAAGGACGCTTCTCTCAACTCTTTTCGTATAAACATCTGCTCAATACAAAGTAAACCCACTTTCTGTATGCTGGGGTGTTTGTCAAATAAGCTGAAAAGATCTTCTCGACCTAAAGTATATAGGCTAGTATCTTCCATCGCAACTACATTAAACATGGCGGGCTTTTGTAAGCGAAAACTAGCATAGGAACCACAGAAAGAATTTTCAAAATTAAAATCTTTTGTTATTTCTTCTCCATCTATGGTGTAAAATACACGCATATAACCTTTTGTAATAAATCCCAGTCGCTTGCAAACCCCTTGCTCTTTTAAAAAATATTCTCCCTTTTTTAGAGTTTTCTTTTTTACTATTCGTTCCATATCAGTCCATGCACTTGGCTCTATCGGACTAAGTTTCTCTAAAAAGTCTTTTAATTCTCTCGACATATAAAAATCTGATTACTAAATCTTGACCTACATCAAGAATTTGTAATATACAAAGTATGACTTTTGTAGTAAAACAAAATACATTATAAAATGAATACCATTAAAATCATTCGTTTCTTACACTTGTTTAGTTACCTATGTGTTACCTCTCAAGTATTGTTTTATCTAATTGTGTTTAGTGATGCCTTAAAGCTAAGCTCTATCAACAATTTTCTTGAACAGCGTAAAGCTATTGAACAGATTATAGCAGGGAGGTACATCATCATTTATCTTGTTTGTTTGATTTTTAGTTTAGGTGTAGTAATTATTTCCTACAGAATTAACGATAAAGTTTTTTTTATCACCTCAACGATATCATTGTTATGTTTAATTGCAGACCTTTCTATTGCATTAGCTGGTAATATTCCAATAAACAAACAGATCAGTCAGCTTGTAGGTCAGATCGATACCTCTCATTGGGAAACCTTAAGATCTAATTGGCTAAGATTTTTTTCTTATAGGGGTATTTTTACTACTATTGGAATGTTGAGTTTATTATTCGGCTTGATTATTGAAAGTAAAAATTAATACACTAAATTTAATAGCATTGAAATTATATACTAAAAAGATTTTTACTCGTACATCCACAAGACGCACTCTTATTTTCTTAGCATTACTGGGATGTTTTAATACTAGCTTTCAATCGATTGCGCAAATCAAAAAATTAAACACAACCTTAGTTTTCAGGGATGGTGCTGCTAACAACTTGACTTTTGTAAAGGATAAATATGAAGTCCAAAGAAAATGGATTAAAATTTCAAACGCAGACCAGTCGGAAAACATAGCTGCATTTATTTATTATCCTGTACTGTCGGGAAATGTGCAAGATGAAGAAGTCTTACCAAATGTAAACTGGCAGACTGATCATTATGAAAAAGTAAGGAAAAAAGTAGGTGATTCTCTCGCGACAGTAATGATAAAGCAAACAGTAAAGCTGGCCACGAAAGGAGAAATGTTAAATAAAAAGATGCCTTTAATTATTTTCGGTCCTGGTTTGGGCTGGCTTCCTACAGATTATACTTATTTGCTGGCATCATTAGCAAGTAGGGGATATCTGGTTGTTGCCATAACAGGAGTACCTATTTCTAAAAAAGTTTATTTTCCAGATCAAACATTCGAACATACAGATCGTGTTTCTGCCGACTATAAAAAAATGGGCGATTATTTTTCATTGGCTATATCTCAAATTTTAAAAAGATCTGAGAATAAGGAAACCATTTTTAATTTAGTGGATACAAGTAAGGTATTTGTAATGGGACATTCTATTTCAGGAGCAGCAACATTAATGGCAGCACAGCATAATGATCGAATTAAAGGATTAATTAATTTAGATGGAGATGTTAATGATGAGTTCAAGAACATACAACCCAAACAGGCTATTTTGTATGTAACTACTCAGCCATTTGATGTCAGCAGTACTCATGCTGAAACTTGGCTCGAAGATAGAAACGAATTACGACGAGACAATGCCTTTGTAAACAATAGCAAGCACAGCATCAAAAGCATCAGACTGAAAATACCAGAAATGTATCACGCAGATTTTTTAGATGTAGCTCAACATAAAGAACACATTAGTAAAGACTATAATCGTAAGAATTACGGTAGTATTCCCTTCGCACGCTCATCCGAAATCATGATAGAATCGATTACCAGTTTTATCGAAAACAACAACAATTGGGAAAGCTTCAGAAAAAAATATGGAATATATATCCAAATTCACTAAACGTTTAGAATAGGGGGGTATTGTTTCAGGGGAGCTTTTGTATACAGGATTTAGTATAGAAATGTGGCTGTCTTCTTAATTATTTGTCTATATTGTCAACACCAGAGTAGTCATACCACTTAAAGTTGGATTCATTCTCTCCAAGGTCGGTCGAAAGTTTGATACAATCAATTGGTAAATTTATACCGTCTCTTCTTTCAAACTTAAACATGCCGACAGATTCTAACTTCAGATGTGTGTCAATTATCTCAGGAAGCAAGGCTACATTTTGTTCTAAATAGTTTAATGGAACACTGGGATAGGTTATTCCTTTATATTCACTATTTTTCCAAAGAAAATTAATGTATGCCCCTGTTATTTTGAACTTAAATGATTCTCATTCTTTTATATCATTTCTTGCAAATTCATTACTAAAAAACTTTAACTGCTATATGTAATTTTCTACTAGTGGCTTGTCTTTGAAATTCTTTATTTGATTTAGTAAAGAGTTTTGAGTGTAATTATTCACTTTCAATGCCTCCTCAATGTATATCATTTTAATTACTTCAATATCATCAAGAATGCGCCAACGACTTAAAGTAAAAATTTGTTCACAATTGACGTGTTTGTCAAGCTCCTTAAGAAGTTTCGAAGTCTCAAAGTCTCAAAGTAAGCTACTACTCTTGGATGTTCAATTTCTAGAGAAATAATGGTGTCATAAAATACAACCTGTTTAGGTTCATTTGATCTGCCAAAATCAACATATTTATCTAGGATTTCGTGATCATGAATATAGCATACTTGGTCTCTGCTCTAAAAATATTTCTCCGCCTCTATTTATCCTAACTCTATCAATAAACCATCCATTATGCAAAATTGCAGTAGGTACAGCTTTGTCAGTCATATCTGCGATACTTTGATATAAATAGTCGTATTCAACATGATCGAGATTGTCTCGAACATAAGTCAAAAATGTAAGTGTTGGATTCATACTATTTTTTGCTTTAATGTATTTAGTTTTAGGATTGACATTAATTGCCGTGGATGCGTAATGTGGGATTGCGGGGTTATATCTCTGTCGAAAGAGAAGAACCTTGCTAGCGTTAACTTGAGTTGCAATACCTCAAACCTATATTATATATTAGTCGTTGTTGACAATAGGGCTTTATTTAGCTTTATTTTCAAAATTAGATATTGATTTTTTTCGTTCATCATTCCAATCTTTTATCATACCCTTAAAATATTCCAAATCAAGATTTATATCTCCCAAAATATTTTCTATCGTTTTTGGATGATATTTATATGCTGATATTCCTATGTATGGCCCATTTATCTGAGTATCACTATAACCTGTATAATCTAGATAAAAAGATGCTTTTGCTAGTCCAATACCAAAAACAGATTGGTACAGTACAATTATTTTCCCAAAAGTAGATTGATAAATATTTTTTGATTTAAAGTTTGCAGAGAAACTTATTATTCTATTATCACCCCACTTTATCCTGTTATAATAATGGTATTTAGGTCTGTTCTTATTTAATAAAGCTTCAATCATTCCCATTCCTCCTAATAAGGGATTGGGTTTTATTTCTTCTCTTTCAGTTGAAAATAGTAAGTTAACAGCTTCAATTTTTTCCTCTCTTGATTTTTCAACAATTTTATCTAAAAGTTTGCCCTGTACATTTGATTCAAAAATGGATAAATCAGAACCTATTGAAATTTCATAATCTTTAAGTTCTAAATCGTTAATCCATGAATTAAAAATTGATTCTATCTTAGGCTTAATTTCTTCAAATACTGAAGCTCTAATCTCTGGAGGCACAATAGGAAAGTACACATTGTCTATCACTTTAGTTTCTACAGTTCTTTCTTTTTCGTCCTTTTGTGCCAGTTCCTTTTTTGTTTGATGTTTATCTAAAAATGCAAATGGATAATATCCAATTGTTCGATTTTCAATTACAGGTGTTTGTTTAAAATCACTTTCTTTGCTAGTTTCTCTTGAAATATAATCATGAATCCTATTGGGTGTCAAAATTCCATCTTTATCATAATTTTCTGTGTCGTTTATTGCTTTTATAAAATGATAAGAAAAAAGTCCATGTTTTATATCTGATAATTCTTTTGCTGACTCTTCTTCTGTCGATGCGTACATAAATAAAATACCCTTACTTTTTGAAAGGTAATTATTAATTAAGTCATTATTTACGTTTTCTCCACGAGTCAAAACTTTCCCCCCAGATTCACAAGCATCTATTACATAGCATTGATATTTCGGTTGCAAATCATTTATTTTATCAAATACTGTTGCTATTTCCATGTAACTATCATGAAATTTTAAGCCGGAATTATCATATTGATATTTGCCGTGTCCTGCAAAAAAGAAAAATATAGAGTCTTTTTCAGCTTTAAGTTCTTCCCTTATCGAAGTAAGAGCATTATCAAATAGACCTGTAATATTCTTAATCGGAGATGAATCATCGCTTGTTATTTTATAAATGTCCTTATTTTTAAACCCACATTTATTTTCCAAGATTTCAGCTATAGAATTAGCATCATTTACGCAAAAATTTAGAGGTTTTATGTCGTAATCATTGATTCCTATCACTATTGCAAATCTTCTATCCATAAAATTATGTTATTTATATGTAGTATATTTTCTTTTATTGTTGCTAAGTTCTTAATAAGCGCTATTTTGTTGCTTATTATATTTTTATAATCACAATATACTCAAATAAATTCTATCTGAAAAAATACATCGTACTATGTATTGACAGCAACCCATATCAACTCTACCTTAGTATTAATTAATAACTCAAGCTATGAAAATTGATGATGATTGGTACTTAGACCTACCTAAACGAAGAGTAATCAGGTATGATAAAATTTATTTATTGGCTTTTTTGAATTCAAAAAGGGTAGATATAGATATTTTGATGACTTTTATACTGGATTAAAACCATACTTTTTGCTTCATCCTTAAAACTAGAAAAGTAACTTTTAAGGTACAAGAAATGATGGAACTATATTAATATAAACTCAAAATTAAATAAAGCGCTTTGAGGTAAAAAAACAGCAATTTGTTCATACACTAAAAAACTATCCATTACAAAACCTTTAAGGATTTGCAAAACGGGTTAGCTGTTCAGAATAGGAAGTTTTGTATTAAATCAATTTATATTCATCATGTAACTGAATTTGCTAGTGTTTAATTATTATTTTATTTGGAATTATTTTCAGATCATTATTAATTAATAAATAGTAGATCCCATCTGGCATTAATTTTACATCACATATTATTTTGTTTTGGTCAATAATATATTTTAATGGAATGTTTCTCCCATAGATATCAATTAGTCTTATATCATTTATACTATAGGGCTTTGCTGTTTCAATTATTAGATGATTATCAGTAGATGGATTAGGATATATAATGAAATTAGCATCTAAATTTAGATTCATAGAGGTATCTAAATCATTATAATTACGAAATAAGTTATTTTCTTCATAGAACGTCTGGCCACACTCATCTTGAGTATAGTCTACAAAATTCTTGATTTTATATAGTTCAAAAAATGATAATGAATTGTCTCTATTCCTATAACACATTCTATTTCCATTTATGGTATAATTCTTATTAATGTCTGTTGGTCCTAAATAAGGGTGATTGATATTAATTCCATCTATTGTTGCTGGTATTGCTTGCCATTTTAGACATCTTAATTGCCAAACTTGATGAAATGTATCATAATATAATGAGTAAAATTTGTCATCAGAACCTATATATGTTAATTCATTAAACTCATTATTCCAAATCAAACTAGTTTTGCAAAATGCTTCACAGAAAAACTTTCCGTCAGAATGAGTATCAAACTCATAGTTTATATCAATTAATCCGTAATCCCAATAGGGAGTTGCTGTTGACCAAGTATTCCAAAAAATGTTGTAGATTTTATTGTCGGTACCTTTATAAAATAATGCGTTTCTATTTTCCGACCATGTCATTTGATCAGAAGCGTCAACAGTGGATATGGTAGTAATTGGTCCGAAATCCCAATAGGGGGTTGCTGTTGACCATGTGTTCCAAAAAATGTTGTAGATTTTATTGTCCAGTCCAATATAAAATAGTGCTTGTCTATTTTCAGACCAATCCAATTCTCTTGATGCATTTGCTGGAAAGTCAGAGTTAATGATTTCATGCATCCACTTGGGTGATGCTGGATTTGTCCAAGTATCCCAGTAAATACAATTTATTTTATTATTATTGTCGATGTAAAATAGGCATTGTCTTGATTCAGACCAGATGATATTACTATTTACATTTGCTGGAAAACTACCATCAACTACTCCGATGTCCCAAAAAGGTGAAGAACTCGACCATGTATTCCAAAATATATTATATAATCTTTTATCATCTCCAATATAAAAAAGACATTGTCTTGATTCAGACCACTCTATTTCTGATTTAGAGTTTACAACCTGATTTGTAGTGACTTGGTTGCTTTCCCAATAAGAATTAGGACCACTCCACGAATTTTCAAAAGTGTTAAAAATTTTCCCATCATTCGCTACATAAAAATAGGCATTCCTTGAATCTGAATAGCAAATCTCAGCACTTACATTTCTTGGGTGATTATTAAAAATTGGAGAATTCCTTTTTTCTTTATATAACTTAACGTAATCAACATCAAAATACACGTCGTTATCTAATCCTTGTTGATTCCATACCCCTAGGTTTACAACAATCTGAGCTGTGTTTAATCTTCCATGACCAGGATATGGGTTTTTAGTGGATAAAATCTCAATCCCGTCAACATACCAATACAGATGTGTTGGACTCCATATTAAACTATAGGTATGATATTCATCTGAAAATTTCTTTCCATCCAATAATTCATAAAATGATGAACAATTAACTTTGTTAGTTGATGGAAAATTTATGTTTTGTATTGTACACATTATTCTATTTTTTTCATAGTCGTGGTATCCCACTTCGAATATGTCTATTTCTTCATATCCACCTTCTGCGCCAAATAACCAAAATGCAGGAGTAAATGCTGTGTTTGGAGGTATTTTACATCTGATTTCAAATAAACCATTCAATGTACCTTTTTCATTATAGTTTGGATAATGGTTATAATCTATGTAATTTTTATTCGTTAATACACCTGTAGCATATTTGAATATATCATATCCATTTCCATCAGGTCTAGCTACTTGTAGGTCACCGTATTTTGTGGTTGCTTCTATTCTTAGAATGGTTTCATTTGCTGAATTTTTGATAAATGACAAAGATTTTTCGCTTGCATAACCTGCAAATGTGGTAGGATTATTGGGGTCATCATCCCAATATGAATGTTCTACTAATACAGGGTTTCCATTTGCATCGTCGTATGGATATCCAATTTTCCAATTTTGTTTTAACTGATTGACATTTTGATAAGAAAAATCATCGAAAATTACAGTTTCCCAATTATTGTAATTTATTGATTGAGAATAAACAACGTTAACTAATTGTAAAATAAGTATAGCTATTACAGAAATGAAAATTAGTACTTTATTCATAATTTAATATTTTAAAATCTTATAGTTCTAAATTTTTTGTTTTTAGATTACCATAAAATTAGTACTATAATTATCAAAAGCCAAAGAATATAATATTATTATTTAGTTTACTTTTCATATGGGTATTTATGTTTCCTTTGATTTGTTTATTCTGACTTTTTAGGAGAATTTCAATTTGCTTTTTTTGATAAAACAAAACCTCTGCTCAACTAGCTAATCAAAACACCAAAAATGAAATTGTATTTTCATAGGTATAATGAAAGAAATTCTTGCGTTTTCTGTCTACTCTAGCATCCTATACACGTCCAATACCTAAGAAATATAGATTAGGCACTATTTGCCGATACAAAACTTACTAAATATATTCTCCAACAAATCGTCCGTAGAAATGCTGCCGGTAATTTCTCCTAGATAGTGTAAGGCTTCTTTAATGTCCATGGCGAGGAAGTCGGAGGTAACGGGGTTATGTATGCCGTTGAGTACTCGTTGAAGGGCATCGCTTGTTTTTTGTAGGGCTTCTACATGGCGGATATTGGTGAGTACGATTTCATTCGAAAGCTCCGAATAATGGATCAGTTCCAGTAATTTTTCTTCGAGTGCTTTTATGCCTTGTCCTTGCAAAGCGGAGATGGCTAAGCTTTCGGGAGGAATGTTGTTTGCGGTTGTTTTGTCGCTTTTGTTCGCGACTAACAACAGTTGCGAATTATTCTTTTTGGTGATGCTTTCTAATTCTGTGATGATATTGTGAAGTTCCTCTCCGAAGGTCTCCGTAGGGTCATACACGTACAAGATGATAGCCGAGGATTGTATTTTCTCGAATGTACGTTCCACACCTTTGGCTTCAATAATATCGTCGGTGTCGCGGATTCCTGCGGTGTCGATAAAACGAAATTTAATGCCCTGTATGCTAATTTCATCTTCTATGGTGTCACGAGTAGTTCCTGCGATTTCGGATACGATAGCGCGCTCCTCATTGAGCAGTGCGTTCAACAAAGTGGATTTACCCACGTTAGGTTTTCCCGCAATAACCACTGGTACTCCTTGCTTAATCACATTACCGAGTTCGAAGGAGCGAATGAGTTTCTTTAATACCGCAACAATTTGCTCGATGAGTTTTTGCATTTGCTCACGATTGGCAAATTCTACATCTTCTTCAGAGAAGTCGAGTTCCAGTTCCACTAGGGATGCAAAGTGAATCAACTCTTCTCTCAATCTTTTCAACTCATTAGAGAACCCACCACGCATTTGTTGCATGGCTACTTTATGTGAAGCTTCGGAGCTCGATGCGATGAGGTCGGCTACGGCTTCTGCTTGCGAAAGATCTAGCTGTCCATTTAAAAATGCACGCATGGTAAATTCTCCAGGTTGAGCCGGACGAGCACCTTTGCTGATGAATAAGCGAATGATTTTATCGAGAATATATGCAGAACCATGACAAGATACTTCCACCACATTCTCCTTGGTGTAGGAGCGAGGTGCTATGAATAAACTCACCAATACTTCGTCGATAATGTGTTGTCCGTCTACAATAGTACCAAAATGAATAGTATGACTTTCTTGAACACTTAAATCTTTGCCTTTAAATACCGAATTGCAAATAGAAATGGCATCCTTGCCTGATAAACGAATGACGCCAATAGCTCCGGCACCATTGGGTGTAGCAAGGGCTACAATGGTATCGTTGCGGCTGCTTAATAAATTATTTTGCATGCCACAAAATTAAGTTAATTTATTGAAAGGGGCTAATTACTTGGTCTTGGTGTCGCGTTTAATAATCACCTTGGTGTTTTTATTAATCTTGATGTTTTTCAATTGTTTGTTTGCAGTGCTCAATTGATCTAAGTAATTGGATACATCGGTAACAATAGCATCTACGTTTTTCTTTTTGCTGAAGATAACCATATTGGCCATTTCGCCTAGGTTTTCTAAGCTCAGGTTCGATGCAATTTTATATCCCTTAGCCAATTTATCCATAAAGCCCGAATCGGGTTTGGCGTACGAAATGCTTAAGTGTTGTTCTGATATAGGATAGTGTTGAATAGACTCTGCTTTAGCTTCTCCAGAAAGCAGAAGTGTTCCAATGAGGAAAACTAGCGAGAAAGAAAAGGCAGATATTTTTTTCACGATATAAAGATAAATAAAAAAGAATAGGAAAAGGAAATGGAAAAAAACTTAGGCAAAACGCTTTTCTGTGCGCTCTAATTTGATCATTTCAGAGTAGGTTAAGCCATTACACATTGCATTGGCGGTCATGGATAAGCGCTTTGCACGAGTAATTTCGGTCTTTGCAGCATTAATCCAGTTTATAAAATATGCACGATGAGAAGGGGGGAGTTTAATGAAGTTATCAATCATTATTTTCTCTTCTCTAAGCAACTCATGTAAGTCGGCAGGGATATCAATTTTGTATTCTAAATCATCTTCTAAATTACAAGCTACTACATCACCAACTTTCTTGCGTAACTTATTTCTGAGCACTTCATTTAGTGAAATAATAAATTCACCACCACCAACGGGCAATACTGCCAAACCCTTTACAGCACAAGCGTCCATCTTGCCCTTTACTCTAAATGATTTTTTGTTGTTGGGTTTTATTCCTGATGCCTGTTCTTTCGTTAGACTGATATACGTCCATCCGGTTTTCTCGCCTTTGCGACCGTATTTTAATATTTCAGCACTGAACTTTATTGGCATAGTTTTTTTAGTTGGGGGAATAAAGCTAACAAAATAAATATAAAATCATACAACTATTTTTTTTCGAATTCTACTTCATTATTCTTTATATATTATAACTAATTTTATTTTGTATTTTTAATTTATTCCAATTAATATTAGGAATATTATAGTATATCATTGTTTAAAAGTTGTATTTATGCAGTTTTTTACAAATTTATTTTTAAAAGTTATCCTTTCGCAATATTTTTAACTGCCCAAAAAATTAGTTGTTGGTTATTAATCTTTTTTTAGTTTTTATGAAATTCAAAGACAAGCGCTTGTGCGACTTCTCTGTGATTATTAGAAATAGAAGAATAGAACTTGGATATTCTTCAGCAGAGCGGTTTGCAAATGATCACAAGCTAAATCGATCGGTGTATCAGAGATGGGAGAATGGAGAAGATTTAAACTTGTCGAGTTTGATGAGGTTACTCGATATCCTAAAAATGAGTGGAAAAATGCTTTTCGAAAAGTGGGAAAAAGCAAATATTCACATGCCACAAGACAGGGAAGTAGACCTAAGCTTAGTAGCAGAACGCAAGGAAATGTACAAAGGGAGAAGACGCAAGAAGAAGATGCCTGAAGAGTAGTTAATTAGCCAATGTGCCAATGTGCCAATTAGCCAATGACGAGCACACGATTCACGAGCACACGATTCACGAGCACACGAACTAAGATCGTTTTGTCAACTCGTCTCTTATGCGTGCTGCTTTTTCGTAGTTTTCTTCTTCGAGGGCTTTTTGCAACATCTCGCGTAACTCGGCTTCGCTGTAATTGGCGTAGCCCGATGCTCCGCTTGGATTGTTGATGTTTATTTTTTCGAGGTCGTCGCTAGGCTCAATGTTTTCGAGGAAGGCGAAGTCTGTGCCTTCAATCATGATGCCTGCAGAAGCAAGAATAAATTCGTAGGTATAAATAGGGCATTGGTAACGAACGGCAAGTGCAATAGCGTCGGATGTTCTCGCATCTATTTCCACTGTTTTCTTTCCATCGTTACAAATCAGTTTCGCAAAAAATATACCATCCACTAAATTGTAAATAATCACTTCTTCAATTACAACATTAAAGTGGATGGTTAACGATTTAAATAAGTCGTGAGTTAATGGTCTGCTCGGACTCATCTTCTCAATCTCTATCGCAATGGCTTGAGCTTCGAATCCACCTATAATAATAGGCAATCTTCTTCTGCCATTCACCTCACCCAATACCAAGGCATAAGCACCCGATTGTGTTTGGCTGTACGATAAACCGACTATATCTAATTTAATTTTCTTCATTTATAATTTCAGCAATTATGCATTTGCTTTAAAAGCTTTTACTGCTTCAATTAATTTTGGTACTACTTCAAAAGCATCGCCAACAATACCATAGTCAGCAACTTTAAAGAAAGGAGCTTCTGGATCTTTGTTAATTACAACAATTACTTTTGATGAACTTACACCAGCAAGATGTTGTATCGCACCAGAAATACCAATAGCGATGTATAAGTTAGGAGCAACGGCAATACCAGTTTGTCCTACGTGTTCCGAATGTGGTCTCCATCCCGAATCCGATACTGGTTTAGAACAAGCAGTAGCAGCACCTAAAAGGTTAGCAAGCTCTTCAATCATTCCCCAGTTCTCAGGACCTTTTAATCCTCTACCCGCTGATACCACTAATTCGGCATCTGGTAAACTAATTTTATCAGAAGCACGAACAATTTCTTTTACCATAGTACGGAAATCGTTTGCTCCAGTTTCAGTATCTAGTGTTTCTACTTGAGCGGTTTCGTTTTTCTCTACTACTTTATATGCGTTCGGACTTAAAGTCAATACTTTTACTGCAGAGTTTAACTCTACCATAGCAAATGCTTTACCAGAGAATGCACCACGTTTTACGGTTAATGTACTTCCGTTGATGCTTGGCAATTCAATTACACCATCGGCAAAACCAGCGCTTAATTTCACAGCTACACGAGGTGCTAAACCTTTACCTGTAAAACTATTTCCTAATACCACTACCGAAGCATTTGCTTTTTTAGCAGCATTCGCGATGATAGAAGCATAAGCCTGGTTCACAAAAGATTTTAATTGATCGTTGTTTACCGACCATACATTTTTTGCTCCGTATTTTCCTAGTTCCGCTAATTGCGATGCGTCTACATTACCAATAGATAATGCAGTTAAAGAACTTCCCATCATGCTAGCAATTTCTGCAGCATAAGACACTACTTCAAAGGTCGATTTTTTGAATTTACCCTCAATATTTTCTACGTATACTAATACACTCATGTTTGTAATTTTTTCCTGTTTAAAATTAGATCACTTTTGCTTCTGCATTTAATGCCTCAACTAATTTAGCTGGTTCATCTGCCGAAATTAATTTTACATTACCTCTTGCTGCTGGCATTTCATACGAAGCAAATTTTGCTAACGAATCTGCTGCTACAGGTTCAACTACTTGTAATGGTTTAGTACGTGCCGACATAATTCCTCTCATGTTCGGAATTTTTGGTTCAGCAACACCTTCAGCTGCACTTACTACAAATGGAGTAGATAAGTTAATCACTTCTTTTCCGCCTTCAATTTCTCTTTCAATTTGAGCGTCGTTTCCGTTTAACTCTAATTTTTTAATGATAGAGATAGAAGGGATGTCTAAGAACTCAGCAAGCATTGCTGGTACTTGAGCACCGTTATAGTCGATAGATTCTCTTCCACATAAAATCATATCGTAATTTCCTGCTTTAGCTACCTCTGCTAATTGTTTTGCAACAAAATAAGCATCACTAGGAGCTGCATTCACTCGTATAGCATCATCGGCACCAATAGCCAATGCTTTTCTAATGGTAGGTTCTGTATCCGCTAAGCCCACATTAATTACTGTAGTAGTTCCTTTACCACCTTCAGTTAATTCAATAGCACGCGATAAAGCAATCTCATCATAAGGATTCAATATGTATTGAACGCCATTCGTGTTAAATTCTGTATTATTGTTGTTAAAACTTACTTTTGTGGTCGTATCTGGTACGTTACTGATACACACTAATATTTTCATATTGTCTATTTTTTTAAGGTAAGGCAAAAGTAAGGAAATATCGATAAGATTAAAAATGAATACACAACGACTTGAACGACTGATTGAAATGAGGAAAGAGGATCCTAATGATCCCTTTTTACTATATGCAATTGCAATGGAACACCAACTCGCTCAGCAATTGGACCTTGCACTGTCATATTATGAAGAACTTGTACAAAAACATGAGGAATATGTTGGAACATACTATCATTTAGCTAAATTGTACGAACTTTTGCAGAAAAGAGAGGAGGCGGAAGCCACCTATCAAAAAGGGATGTTAATTGCCCGTAAGCTTGGCGATCATCATGCCTATAACGAATTAAACTCAGCCTTTCAGTCTTTTAATGGCCTAGGCGACGATGACGAATATTAGTCGATTTGGAAAAGAGAAAAATTACCTTTCTTATTGATGTATTGAAATTCAGTTTCATTGCATTCGGTGGACCTCATGCTCATATTGCCATGATGTTGAAGGAATTTGTGGAAAAGAAAAAATACGTAACCGAAGGTGAACTTATTCAATACAATGCCCTCAGTCAGATGTTGCCCGGACCTTCATCTACTCAAACGCTCGTAGCTATTGCTTATCGTTTTGGTGGACTAAGTTTAGCAATCTTATCTTTCATCCTCTGGATTATTCCATCAGCTGTAATTATGCTCATCTTTTCTATATTTTTTATAAAGATGGGTGTGGGTCAACGTACTGCCAATGTAGTATTTATGCTTAAGCCTATAGCTATTGGATTTATTGCCTATTCTGCTTATGTATTAACTCAACGTGTACTTAGCACGAGGTTTTCCTACCTGCTTGCATTTATATCTGCCGTACTTACCATTTACTATCAGAATGCTTATGTATTTCCAGCAGTAATCGTTTTAGGGGTGTTGGGTTCTGTATTTATTTTTAAAGGAAAGATTGATATAAAAATGCACGCTGTTCCTTTTAATTGGAAAAAGTTGATCCCATTTTTTGGAGTACTTATATTTTTCGCCTTATTGGGTGCGGTTATCAATAGAACATCATTCTTCAGTTTACCCGTTCGTTTGTTCGAGAACTTTTATCGAAATGGGATTATGATTTTTGGAGGAGGACAAGTACTCGTACCTCTTTTGTATACAGAGTTCGTGGAAATGAAGCAGTACCTAACTAGTCAGGAATTTTTAGCTGGCTTCGCATTGCAACAAGCCATTCCAGGTCCTTTGTTTTCGTTTACTTCTTTTATAGGAAGTATGTCGATGAGGTCGGGTGGAGTTACAGGGCAAATACTAGGTTCTTTCGCGGGAGTATTAGGAATTAATATTCCTGGTTTATTGTTTATCCTGATGATTTTTCCTGCATGGGAAAAAGTGAAAGAACATAAACTGCTGAAACGAGCACTCGAAGGAATTAATTCTGTTTCCGTAGGATTTGCTATCGCAGCATTTTTTATTATGAGCTCACAAATCATCGACCAATGGCAAAGCATCGCCATTATGGTTATTACTTTTCTACTGCTTATGTGGAATAAAATTGCACCTACCTATATTATTTTAGTGGGATTGGCAATTGGCTTGCTAATGAGTTTGTAAAGCGTCCAGCACTGCTTAAAAAGGAATATCCTCCATATCATCATTCATTCTACTCGGGCGAACAATAATATTCGGACTATTATCAAAACCAGCATTAGGTCCTAAGTTAGTGAAGATAGGAGAGCCTGTGTAGTCGGATGCGTCGTAGTCGGCAAACTTTACATATTCTCCGATGTATCTTAATTTCACTGAGCCTACAGCTCCGTTACGATGTTTAGCGATAATAATTTCGGCAGTACCTTTAGTTTGCACCCCATCTTCGTCGACTTCGAAACCATAGTATTCCGGACGATAAATAAACAATACCATATCGGCATCTTGCTCGATAGAGCCCGACTCACGTAAGTCGGATAGCATTGGTTTTTTATTTCCACCACGTGTTTCTACGGCACGACTTAACTGTGATAATGCAAGCACAGGAACATTTAGTTCTTTAGCAATACTTTTTAGTGCACGAGAAATAGCAGAGATTTCTTGTTCACGATTTCCACTACGTTGATCGCCCGAACCTACCATCAATTGAAGGTAGTCGATTACAATCATGTCGATGTCGTGTTGAGCTTTGAGTCGGCGACATTTAGCTCTTAACTCAAAAATATTTAGTGAAGGAGTATCGTCGATAAAAATACCAGAGTCGGAAAGTCTACCTACTTTGGTTAGCAGTTGTTGCCATTCGGCATCGGTAAGGTCACCTTTTTTCAGCTTCTCTGCAGGAATCTCTACTTCTGCAGCAATTAAACGATTGGTTAACTGTACTGCCGCCATCTCTAAAGAGAAGATGGCAATTTTTTTCTTGCCAATTAAGCTGGCGTTACGAGCCAAACTCAATACAAATGCGGTTTTACCCATGGCCGGACGAGCAGCGATAATTACTAAATCGGAATTCTGCCAACCAGAAGTCATACGATCTAATTCGGTAAATCCCGAAGGCACACCAGTAAGACCATCTACTTTATTTTTTAATTCTTCGAGTTGTTGTATCGATTTGGTAATTAATGAACCCATATCATACGACTCTCTTCTTAAATTTCCTTCGGCAATGGCGAATAAGTTTTTCTCCGCTTTATCCAACAGTTGAAGAACATCGGTAGTATCTTCGTATGCACTGGTAATAATTTCTGATGAAATTTTGATGAGCTCACGCTGAATAAATTTTTCTGAAATAATTCTGGCGTGGAACTCAATGTTTGCTGATGAAGCAACACGATTGGTTAACTCGGTAATGTAATACGCACCACCTACAATTTCTAGCTCACCCGTTTGACGCAAACGATTAGTCACCGTAAGCAAATCCACCGGCATAGAGTTTTGAAATAAGTATTGAATGGCGTGGAATATTTTTTGGTTAGCGTCTACATAAAAAGTTTCCGGACGCAATACATCGATTACAGAACTTAGCGCATCTTTCTCCAACATCAACGCACCCAATACGGCTTCCTCTAAATCAATTGCTTGAGGAGGCAGTTTGCCCATTTGACCACCAATATTACTTACACTTTTTTTACGTTCAGTTCTAGCTCTTATTCCCGAATTTTGCTCGTTCTCCATCATGAAACAAATGTATGTTTTCGCTTTAATCTTTTTATAAATGTTGATAAGTTCGTATGCTCGTGTGCTCATGATTCGTGTGCTCGTGATATTAACAAGCAAATTGTGAATAACACATTAAAACTGTGAATTGTGGTTAATAACGTGTGAATTACTGTGAGTATCCAAAAAAAATTGACACTTTTGTAAAAATTTAGAAAATGGAACCTAAAAGTAATCAGCTGGTATTTGGTATTCGTGCTGTAATGGAAGCTGTAGAAAGCGGTAAAGAGCTGGAATCGTTATACATACAAAAAGGAATTTCTGGAGATTTATTGAAAGAATTAAGGAGGTTGATTGATAAACATCAATTGAAATATCAATATGTACCAGTTGAGAAACTAAATCGATTAACCACTAAGAATCACCAAGGGGTAGTTGCTTTTATCTCACCTATATCGTTTCACCAGGTGGAGGATTTAATTCCATTTGTTTTTGAAAACGGAGAAACCCCATTGTTCTTAATATTAGATCGAATTACTGATGTAAGAAATTTTGGAGCTATTGCCAGAACAGCCGAATGCGCAGGAGTACATGGCATTGTGGTACCGATGAAAGAAAGTGCAGCAATTAATGCAGATGCTTTGAAAACTTCCGCAGGTGCATTGTTCAAGATTCCAGTTTGCAGAGTGCATTCTTTAAAGAAAGCAGTAGAGTACATGCAAGAATCGGGATTACAAGTAATAGGATGTTCGGAGAAAAATGATGAAAGCTTGTATTCTGTTGATTTTTCAGTACCTACAGCAATAGTAATGGGCTCCGAAGAAGATGGCATATCAAACGAAGTGATGAGAATTGTAGATCGCTTCGCCATGATTCCCTTACAAGGTGAAATAGAATCGCTAAACGTATCGGTAGCTGCTGGTGTAATACTTTATGAGGCAGTGAGACAGAGACAGACTAATTAGCCAATTAGCCAATTTGAACAATTAGCCAATTAGCCAATTTGAACAATTAGTTAATTTGAACAATTAGTTAATGACGAGCTACGAATTACGAACTACGAGTTACGAACAATCATGAAAATACCAAACTTTAAAGACTTAATAATATTCGAAGATAAAGACGTAGTGGTGGTAAACAAGCCTCCATTTTTGAGTTCGTTAGACGACAGGAATGGCGATACCATTAACATGTTGCGTTTAGCGAAGTCGGAATATGACGACATTCAGATTTGTCATCGTTTGGATAGAGAAACCTCTGGAGCATTAATATTTGCGAAGAATCCAGAAGCTTACCGTAATGTGTCGATGCAATTTGAGCACAGAGAAGTAAACAAAATTTATCATGCCATTGCCGATGGTCAGCATCGTTTCGAAAACCTATTAGTTGATTTGCCCATAGGAGTTGGAAGTAAAGGAGCTGTGAGAATAGATAGAGGAGAAGGTAAAGCCGCAGAGACTTTATTCAATACCATACAATTATTTAAACATTATACACTTATCGAATGTAAACCTAAAACAGGAAGAATGCATCAGATAAGAATTCATTTAGCTACTCAACGTGCACCTATTACTGGCGACGATTTATACAGTGGTAAACCATTCTATCTCTCTAAAATTAAAAGAGGATATAAGCTTTCTAAAGAGCAAGAAGAATTACCCATTATGAAACGTTTTGCACTTCACGCCAAACAAGTAGGCTTCAAGCTCATGAACGGCGAGCCTGTACTTGTAGATGCTCCATACCCCAAAGATTTTGATACCGCATTGAAGATGCTGCAGAAGTTTGACCTGTAGTTCGTGTGCTCGTGTGCTCGTATGCTCGTGTGCTCGTTATTCGTGTGCTCGTGTGCTCGTGTGCTCGTGTGCTCGTATGCTCGTACGCTAGTGTGCTCGTTATTCGTGTGCTCGTGTGCTCGTGCCTTTGAGAGTGGTTGAAATGGATTTCGATAGCATTCGCTGAACATGATCAAGTTTATCCCAGATTTTATCATCTATATCAAGAAATTTTTTATCTCTAATTATACTTAACCAATATTTAGTTTCTTGAGATTCTTTTGAAGAGATTTTTAACTTATGAACAAAGTCTTTTTTACTTTCTGCGTGATTTGCTTCGCTAATATTTGCTGAAATTGAAGTACAGCAGCGATATAATTGATTAGAAATATATAACTTATTTTTATTTTCAAGTTGTTCTGCTATACCTATTAATTCTAAGGTTAATGCATAGCTTTTATTGTACAGTACACTTTCCATATACAAATATTTGTGAAAATAAGTATCTCCACAACTGCATATTTGCAGGATTAAATATCATCCCTAATCCACAGCACACGAACTACGAGCACACGAGCACACGAACACACGAACTAGGCATAGCCTAGTAACTTCAATACTTGCTTCGAGTTCTGCTCTTCGCCGAATACTTCGTAGTTAACTGTTTCGTCGCGGTTCTTGCGAATTAAGATGTGTTTAGGATGTGGGAGTAAGCAATGATGTACACCTCCGTAACCGCTGAGTACTTCTTGGTAAGCTCCGGTGTGGAAGAATCCCATGTATTGTACTTTACGAGTCTTCGGCATAAACACGTTGTTCATGTGAGCTTCTTGGTTGTAGTAATCCTGACCGTCGCAAGTAATACCTCCTAAGTTCACACGTTCGTATTCTGCATCCCAATTGTTTATAGGCATAAGAATGTAACGTTGGTTCATTGCCCAAACATCGGGTAGGTTAGTGATAAAGCTACCATCTAACATTAACCATTTCTCTTTATCGTTTTGTTGTTTACGTCCTAATACTTTGTATAGAATTCCTGATGCTTCGGCAACGGTATATTTACCAAACTCAGTGATAATATCGGGTTCAATAACATCGTGCTCTGCGCAAATTTCTTTTATACGTTTTACAATTTCGTTTACCATGTATTCGTAATCGAACTCAAACGTTAAAGAGTTTTTAAATGGCATACCACCACCAATATCGAGTATACTCAAATCAGGATTTACCTTTTTGAATTTACAGTATAGTGTAACGTATTTCTCCAACTCGTTCCAGTAGTACTGAGAATCGGTAATACCAGAGTTAATGAAGAAGTGTAATAGTTTTACTTTGAAGTTTGGATGCGACTCTATTCTCGAGTGGTAGAAGTCGATCACATCTTCCATACGAATTCCTAAACGACTGGTGTAGAATTGAGAGTCGGGTTGCTCTTCAGAAGCAATACGAATACCCAAATTACAGTTTACATCTAACTCGTCGTCGTAGAAATAAAACTCCTCTTTATTATCTAAAATAGGAATGATATTAGTAAAGCCATCGTGAAGCATGTCAACAATGTACTGCTTGTAAGTATCTTTCTTATAGCCATTACATATTACGGTAATGTCTTTGCTTAGGATGCCTTTTTTCTCAAGGTGGTCTATAATTGGCATATCGAAGGCAGAAGAAGTTTCTAAATGGATATCATTTTTTAGGGCTTCTTCCAGCACATGGCGGAAATGAGAACTTTTGGTGCAATAGCAATAGGTATAGTTACCACGGTAATTGTTATTTACGATGGCACGTTGAAACCAAATTTTGGCCTGTTGTATCTTCTTGGAGATAATAGGAAGGTAAGTGAAACGCAACGGAGTACCGTAGGTTTCAATCATTTCCATTAAATTAAGATCATGAAAATAGAGTTCATCATCTATAACTTCGAAGCCTTCTTGAGGGAAGCCAACACTTAAATCAAGAAATTCCTTGTAACTTTGCATCCAAATAAATTTTCGCAAAGATATTTTATTTATTTTTAGAATACATATACTGCGAAGAGAAATGAATTAATTATTTTGCAGCAATTGCCATAAAAATGAAAAATTTAAAGATTATAGAGGTAAAATCGGAATTAGGGGCAGGTACCAGAGGGGCTAGCATGGGAATTGATGCAATAAAAATTGCCGCCCTCGACTTTGGTAGCCGCTATTTTAAGCAATATAAGTCGATTGAAGTAGCAAATGAGAATCATCTGTTGTTGGAAACAGCTGGTAATCAGCATGCAAAAAGAATATCTGGGATACTTACCATGTTAGAGCGTGTGGGAGATGAAGTATCGCGCACCATAAAAAATAACGAGTTCCCAATTGTATTGGCGGGCGACCATTCTACAGCGGCCGGAACTATTGCCGGCATCAAGATGGCTAATCCAAAAGCGCGTTTAGGTGTAATTTGGATTGATGCTCATGCCGATATACATACTCCTTATACCACACCTTCGGGGAATATGCATGGTATGCCCATTGCAATTTCATTAGGTGAAGATAATATTGAGAGTAAGGTAAATAAACCCGATCAGGAGACCATCAATTACTGGTACCAACTTAAAAATGTTGGAGGGATAAGTCCGAAAATTACTCCACAAGATGTGGTGTACATCAATGTTAGAGATACTGAGAAACAAGAAGACTTTTTAATTAAGAAGTTTGGGATAAAGAATTTTACTACGGCCGAAATCCGACGTAAGGGGGTGGAGAAAGTAGCTATTGAGGCTTTGTCTATCCTCGATCATTGCGATCTAATTTATGTTTCTTTTGATGTGGATTGCATGGATGCATCAATATCAAAAGGTACAGGAACTCCTGTTCCCAATGGAATCACAGAAAAAGAAGCAGGGAATTTAGTTGCCCGTCTGATGCAAAGCGCGAAAGTGTGTTGCTTCGAGATGGTGGAAATTAACCCAACACTCGATAAGGAAAATTTAATGGCTGAAAATGCTTTCGAAATTTTATTGAGAGCAACCAACCAATTGATTAACGATTAATATTTAGCATGAACTTATCAGAAATTATTATAGGCCATACACAACAGGCCATACATTCTTTATTTAATACCCAAGTAGAAGCATCAAGCATCAATATACAAGATACGCGTAAGGAATTTGAAGGCGAAGTAACTGTGGTTACCTTTCCTTTTATTAAACTATCTAAAAAATCGCCAGAAGAAACTGGTGCGATGATTGGAGATTACTTACAACAGAATACCGATTTAGTAGTTGGATACAATACCGTAAAAGGATTCCTTAACCTTAGTATTTCTTCTAAGTATTGGATTGATTCGCTAAGCGCTGTAAATACTAACGCTCATTTCGGGAAGTTACCATCAAAAAATAAAAAAGTGATGGTAGAGTATTCTTCTCCAAATACCAATAAACCTTTGCATCTGGGACATGTTAGAAATAATTTGTTGGGATACTCTGTGGCAGAAATATTAAAGTATGCAGGCTATGATGTAGTGAAAGCAAACTTAGTTAACGATAGAGGAATACATATTTGTAAATCGATGTTAGCTTGGGAGAAGTTTGGGAATGGAGAAACTCCTCAAAGTTCTGGAATGAAAGGCGACCATTTAGTAGGGAAATATTACGTAGAATTCGACAAAGCCTATAAGAAAGAAATTGAAGCATTAGTAGCCCAAGGTTTAACAGAAGAGCAAGCAAAGAAAGAAGCACCCATGATTAAAGAAGCACAAGAGATGCTTTTGAAATGGGAACAAAAAGACGAGCATGTTCAGCAGCTTTGGAAAATGATGAACGATTGGGTGTACGAAGGTTTTGCAGTTACCTATAAATCGATGGGCGTAGATTTCGATCAATATTATTACGAATCGTACACATATACACTAGGGAAAGATATTATTGAGGAGGGATTGAGTAAAGGGGTTTTCTTTAAGAAAGAAGATGGTTCGGTGTGGATCGATTTAACTGATGATGGATTAGATCAGAAATTAGTATTACGTGCCGATGGAACCTCTGTATACATTACACAGGACTTAGGTACTGCTCAAATGAAATACGAGAAAAATAAAATGGACAATTCCATTTATGTAGTAGGGAATGAGCAAGAATATCATTTTAAAGTATTGTTTTTAATACTCGAAAAATTAGGAAAAACTTGGGCGAAGGGCTTATACCATTTATCATACGGAATGGTTGATTTGCCTAGCGGTAAAATGAAATCGAGAGAAGGAACTGTGGTAGATGCAGATGATTTAATAGATGAGATGATACAATCGGCGAAAGAGCAATCGGAAGCCTTAGGAAAAGTATCGGAGTTTGAAGAAAGCGAAAAGCAACAACTCTATAAAACAATAGGGATGGGTGCATTGAAATATTACCTCCTTAAAGTGGATCCGAAGAAAAGATTGTTATTCGACCCGAATGAATCGATAGACTTACAAGGAAACACTGGTCCGTTTATTCAATATTCATACGCAAGAATAAAATCGATATTGAGAAAAGCGGATGTTGAAGTACCATCATCGTTAAATATTACTACGCTAAATGCAAACGAAAAAGAATGTATTTTCTTAATGCTGAAATATCCTTCATTAATTGAAGAAGCCGCTAGAACATACAGTCCTGCATTGTTAGCAAATTATTTATACGAATTGGCGAAAACCTTTAATAAGTTTTACCATGATGATCCAATTTTAAAGTTGGAAGATCAGGAAAGATTATTATTTAGGTTGATGATTTGTAAAAACACAGCGCAAGTAATCTCATCCGGAATGGCATTACTCGGTATTGAAGTTCCAGAAAGAATGTAAGAAATGAGAATGAGGTTTAAATTTACAGGTCTACTTATTCTTATCTCATATCTCACATCTCATATTTCACATCTAAATACAGCAAATGCTCAGGTCTTTAAAGAACTACATAGTTTTAACTTTTATGCAGATTCTATTACCAATTATTCGAGTACTTGGATAGATGTTGATCAGGATTATGATTACGATTTATTGAATTTTTCGATTCTCAATAAACCTAATCAATTGCATATAGCATCCAGCGATAAACTTCAGCCATCGAATAGTATATTTCAGAAAGATGGAGGCAATGCCAATGGTGCATGTTATGCGGATATCGATATGGACGGCGATTTAGATATTTTTGTGTATTCTATATTCGGACAAAAAAATTATCTGTACATCCAAGAGTCGAAAGGGATTTTTAGGAAAGAAGCTTTTCAGGATATTGTAAACATAGAGAACAATGCTTTTTTTGCTCAATTCTCAGATGTCGATTTAGACAACGACCCAGATTTACTCATTACTGATACGGAATTGTGGAATCCGAAAACCATTCGAAAGCCTAGTAAAATATACTATAACAACGGATTTGGAATTTTTTCAGAAGAGAATGTATTGAAATTCTATGTACCGAAATCGGATACCAGAAGTATACTATTATCGGATCTTAATCAAGATAGTAAAGAAGATTTATTGCTGTTAAATTTTGGTTCTGCGAATGAATTGTATTTGAAAAACGAAGGGAAGAATTTCAGTAAAATAAGTTCGAACCTCAGCATTACAGCTGGAGATTTTATGGATGCACTATGCTTCGATTTCGACAACGATGGCGATCAAGATGTGTTTTTAGCAAAAGTGAAAGAAGGGATAGATTGTTACCGTAATGATGGGAATTTATTGTTTACTAAAATTCCGAATGTATTTAATTTAGGTGAATATACTATTGCAGCTATAGAGGCTAATGATTGGAATAATGATGGGGCGATGGATATAATTGTTCATCAATCTTTTGGAAAAGGGAAAAGAGTTTTTATCAATCAACAATTGGTCAATAATCATATCACATTTAAGTTAAGAGCTAGTAAAGCTAATCTCGACGGTATTCAATCGAAAGTATATGTAAAAACACTCAGTAATGGTAAAGAATATTGGCAATACAAAGAAATAAGAGCCTCACAAATCACGAGTTTACCACATGGCTTTGATGTGCATTTTGGAATAGGAGAGATGCAAAAGTTAGATTCTGTAAAAGTGATTTGGCCCGATGGGATAGAAGAGTATTTCACTCAGCTCGAAGCTAATAAATATTATTTCTTAGAACCACGTAAAAAACCTAGTACGATAGAAAATGCAAGTGCATCAGTAACTGCATTACACTTAATAAAAGAGTTAAGTATTGATGTTTTTGCTGATTATTTTCGCTTTGGAGAAATTGCAGGAATAACACTCTTTTACGAAAACAAAGGTTTAGTGAATCAAGATGTGGAAATCAATTTGAGTCTATCGGAAGCGATGCCTTTATTCAATAGTTTCCCGATGCCGACAAAAAATACTGCAACAGAATATCATTGGAAGATAAAAGATGTGCCAGCGAATTATCGAGGTATCATTACCTTATCGGTTCGTACACCAAACATAGAGCAGACTACGGCTAAGCAGCAGGTGCTAAAAGTAAGTATAGAGCCCAGTATTGGAGATGAGCGACCAGAAAATAATCTAAAAGAAATCATCAAAGAGATGAAATAAAAAAGGGGTACTGAACTGTTCAATACCCCTTTTTCTAGTTTATGCTATTCAGTTAATTTTCAAACGACTGAAGTAGTATGATAATTTTAGGTCTTTTGTACCATGAGAATAATCGTAGAACCCACGTTTAGTTTTCACACCTAATTCACCTGCAGTTACCATTTTCACTAGTAAAGGACAAGGAGCATATTTAGGATTTCCGAAACCTTCATGTAAAACTTCTAAGATAGCTAAGCACACGTCTAAGCCAATGAAATCAGCTAATTGCAATGGACCCATAGGGTGAGCCATACCTAATTTCATTACCGTATCGATTTCTTCTACACCAGCAATACCTTCAAATAAAGTATAGATAGCTTCGTTAATCATCGGCATTAAAATTCTGTTTGCTACGAAACCAGGATAGTCGTTTACTAAGGTTGGAACTTTTTCAATTTTTTTAGAAAGTTCGATGATGATATCGCAAACTACATCGTCGGTTTGATAACCTTTAATTACCTCAACCAATTTCATCATAGGCACAGGATTCATAAAGTGCATACCTATTACTTTGTTAGCGCGGCCAGAAGCTGCACCAATTTCTGTGATAGAGATAGATGAAGTATTGGTTGCTAAAATCGCTTCAGGATGAGTAAATGTGCCAAGGTCTTTAAAGATTTTCTTTTTCACCTCAGGATTTTCCGTCGCGGCTTCAATTACTAAATCTGCATCTTTTACACCATCTTTTAAATCGGTAAAAGTGCTTAAGTTACTTAATGTGTTAATTTTTGTTTCTTCGCTGATAGTACCTTTAGCTACCATACGATCGAGGTTTTTACCGATAGTCTCTAACGCACGTTTTAATGCATCAGGATTAACATCGATAAGGTTCACTTGGTATCCGTACTGTGCAAACACGTGCGCAATTCCATTACCCATCGTACCAGAACCAATTACTGAAATATTTTTCATTTTATTTTTTATTAATTACGCGGCAAATTTATAAGAATATTGCGCTTTACAAGGGAATACGCTATTCTTTTTATTAACATATAAACTAAAAAGAGACGCAAAATGTTGCGTCTCTTTTAAATAAATATAAGATTTTGATTTATAGTGACTTAACGATTGTTTCCAATACGCTCATTCCTTGATCTACATGTTGTTTTTCGATGTTTAGAGCAGGACGGAAGCGGATAGAGTTGTTTCCACAACCTAAGAACATCACATTGTTCTCCATACCTTTCTCAACGAATTTATCACGCATCGTTTTGTTTGGGAAATCGAAGGCAACCATTAAGCCTTTACCTCTAACATTGCTTATTTTCGATTCTCTTTTCGAAATATCAAGAATGGTATCGTATAGATAATCACCTACTTGAGCTGCATTTTCTAATAAATTATCTTCTTCAATAATTTCCATTATTCTCGAAGAACGCACCATATCCACTAAGTTACCACCCCAAGTAGAATTGATACGAGAAGGTACATTAAATACGTTCGTTTCAATTTCATCTACTTTTTTACCAGCTAGGATACCGCATACTTGCATTTTCTTACCGAAAGCAAGGATATCCGGACGAGCTTTTTCACCAAAATGTTCGTGAGCCCAGAATTTTCCTGTTAATCCAACACCACTTTGCACTTCATCGTAAATAAGGAAAGCATCGTTTTCGTCGGCAAGAATTCTAAGTTTTTCTAAAAATTCTCTTCTGAAGTGATTATCACCACCTTCCGATTGTATAGGTTCAATAATAATAGCACAGATTTCATCTGGATTATTTTTGAATGCAGTTTTTATCTGTTTGATAGAGAGCTCTTCACGATGTAATAACTCTTCGTAATTATCATCAGAATAAGGGAATTTTATTTTAGGGTTAGATACTCTTGGCCAATCGAATTTAGCAAACCATTTGGTTTTGTCTGGTAGAGTATTGGTTAAGCTAAGTGTGTATCCAGAACGACCATGAAAAGCTTGTTCAAAGTGTAATACCTTGTATCCTTTTTCGTAAGTATATCCTTTTTGGAAGTTTTTCTGAACTTTCCAGTCCATCGCTACTTTTAATGCATTTTCTATGGCTAATGATCCACCAGCGATAAAAAAAGCATGAGGTAAATAAGACGGAATACCCACTCTAGAGAATGTATCCACGAATTGTGCATACTGAGGAGTGTAAATATCAGAGTTAGAAGGGTTTGTTAATGCAGCTAGCATTAGGTTCTTCTTAAATTCTTCATCGTTCACCATTTTTGGGTGATTGTAACCCAATGGTACTGATGCAAAACAGGTGAAGAAATCGAGTAATTTTCTGTTGTGTTTGGAGTCGCTAATCCATACACCATTACTCTTCTCCAAATCGAAAACCATATCGTAACCATCTGCTAAAATGTGCTTACTTAAGGTCTCTTGAACTTGGTTGGGTGAAATACTAACTTTATACATTTGCTTTGTGTTTGTACAAAGATAGGCAAAAAACATGCCCATTTAATAGAAAAAAACGCATTTTTTGTAAGTTTGGACGAATATTCTTGCCGATTTTGTTTGATGAGAATTTAGTTCTCTATTAAGTAATAATTATAGAAAATTATCGACTCAAAAATTTCCGATAAGCATCTAGTTTTCCCAAGTTGCCTAATATTCCTCCAGTATGAATGAATAAAATAGAAGATTTTTTGTCTTTATTTTCGTTCATCCATTGGTAACATTTGAATAAACTTTTTGCAGTATAAATGGGGTCGAGCAAAATTCCAGTTGCTTGTTGAAAATTCAAACTAAATCTTAAGAGTTCATCGGTATGTTGAGCATATCGTCCGAAAATTTTGGTGTCGTGGAAATGAATGTGTTCATACGATTTACAAAGTTGTTTGGTGTTTTCTCTCACTTCATCAACACCATGATGTACTACAACACCATGAACAGTAGTACTTAGCTTAGCGGCACTAATGCCATTCTGTATTCCTGCAAGGGTGCAACCAGTACCAGAAGCAATGAAGATATGATTGTACTGTTGGTTAAGCTCCTGTACAATTTCTTCACAACCTTTCGCACCTTCTTCCGATAGCCCACCTTCGTCGATGAAAAATGTGTTCTTATTATTTCCGAAATGCTCTTCGAATAATTGTTTTTTATTTCGATAAGCTTCTCTACTCACTCTTATAATTTCCATACCAAATAATCGACAAAGACCTAAAAGTTCCGATTCTTGTTGAATTTCTTCGGCTCTGACAAATGCAGTGCATCTAAAACCGAATTTAGATGATGCAGAAGCCAATGCAATCAAGTGGTTGGAATATGGACCTCCAAAACTAATGAGGTGGTTCTTGTCTTCTAATTTTGCTTTAATGAGGGTGTGTTTTAACTTCCTCCATTTATTCCCCGAGATCAGTGGGTCGATAAGATCATCTCGTTTGATGAAGAGTTGAAATCCTTCAGGTACTTCATAAAATAATTCTTGGATAGGAGAGTGGATAGGAAGCTCAAACATACTGCAACAATAACGAAAAAACCCCTAAAAGAAAATTCTTTCAGGGGTCTATTTTGTTTAGTTGGGTTAGGTTTTATTTCCAGTCGATATTTAAGCCAATACCAGCTGTAGCCATTGGGTATGCACCAAAAGTGTATGCACCATGGAAAGTTATTATTAATAATTTTAAGCGTGCACCAAGGGTTCCTGTTACTCCATTAGCTCCATCTACTGTAAAATTAACAGGGTCAGAGATTTTGGTAACTACTTTTTGTCCGTAATTTGGATCTCCAACTCTTGTTTCTACTGAAGTAAGTGGATAGTCTCCGTCTAAGCTTAATTTAGTAGAACTTGTTTGGTAGTTAACACCTCCATAAACAGTGAGCACTGATAATTTTTTTGAAAGGATTAATCCAAAAGTAGTTGCTTTAGTTTCTAAGTTCATCGCTTGATCCGCATATACACCATTGTTTCCTGTTTGATTATTCACGCCAGACTCTGGTTTCAAATCAAGTCCTAAACCTAAATCCATCTTAGTGTATCCAAAAAATGCCGACATGTCGAAAGGCATTTTATTTACTACAGGAATCCATTGTTTAATATCGTGTTTCACACCAAAACCAAATAAACCTAAGTCGCCAGCATCACCAAATCCAACAGTAGGAATATACCTTACCATTACTTCTGTGTTTTTTATTAAACCTACCGCCAATTGAGCAGTTGGAGCACCAGAAAATGGAAGTCCAGCACCTTTTGGCGCATCAAATCTCGCTACTTCAATAGCAGGTTGACCAATAACTGGATTGTCTTGATTTAATACAAATACAGGGTTGTTGCTTGGTTTTGTTTCTCCCGCAACGGTTTGTGCAATATGGTTAGCATTATTGGCTAATTGTAATTTTGAAAGCCCCAACGATAACACATCATAAGTTTGATCTTCAGTTGGAACCATAGTAATATTTAACGACATAGTCAGGTCGAATCTTCCCAATCCATGAGTTTTTGCAGTATTATACCAACCCCCATTTAAACCTGCACCAAATCCTCTGAAGAATGGAGTGGTATAAGCTTTAACAAGTTTACTAGCATCGGCGGCACCTGCTTTTAATAATTCAGCCACATCTGCCTGAGCATGTACTTGCTGTTGAATACCTAGAGAGAAAATGGCTATCGTAGCTATTTTCAGTCCCTTGTTAATAAAAGTAAATTTTTTCATGTTGAATAAGGTTTAGTAAGTATTTCGTTTTTTAAATATATAAAATTCTTTAGAATTAGATTTCCAATCCAAAAATGAAGATTATTTTTAAAATGGGGTATACCTCATATGGGGTATTTTTTCTACCCACTAGTACTGATTGAGTTGTGAGTTATTGGGTTCATTGATCTGTGTCTTTTTTGCTGTTGAAAAACACCTAATCACAGAGACACAGGGGCACAGAGATAAGTTTAGAACTATGGAGATATATTTCTCTGTGTCTTTTTTTTGCTGTTGAAAAACACCTAATCACAGAGACACAGGGGCACAGAGATAAGTTTAGAACTATGGAGATTTATTTCTCTGTGTCTTTTTTTGCCGTTGAATAACACCTAATCACAGAGACACAGGGGCACAGAGATAAGTTTAGAACTATGGAGATTTATTTCTCTGTGTCTTTTTTTTTGCTGTTGAAAAACACCTAATCACAGAGACACAGGGACACAGATTAAGTTTAAGAACTATGGGGATTTATTTCTCTGTGTCTTTTTTTGCTGTTGAAAAACACCTAATCACAGAGACACAGGGACACAGAGTAAGTTTAGAACTATGGAGATTTATTTCTCTGTGTCTCTGAGTCTCTGTGTTAAGGAAAAAGGTTTGATGGATTTTTTTGATGGACGTGGACGTCCATCTCAGCTTAGGTTGAATTGTGAGTTGTTATTTCAGAATAACTTCAGTGGCTCCGTAGCCGAACTTTTCTTTCCTGGCATCTTTAAATGTTCTTACATGTGGATGCTTGCCTAACTGTTTATGGATTTCGTTTCTTAAGGTTCCATTACCAACTCCATGAATGAATATAATCGATTGATAATGGTAAACAATTGCCGCTTCCAAATTTCTGCTGAACACCTCTAATTGCATGCGTAACATTTCCTCTGACTTCATGCTTGAGAAATTTTCGGTTAACTCTTCAATATGTAAATCGATTTCTCTATTAGGCATATCAATCGATGGTTTGCTCAATACAGGTGAAAGCATTTGCTCAATGAGTTCTTCTTTATCAAATGAAATACTATGGTCTTGTTCTAACTCACTCAGGTATCCTTTTTTATTGATGAATGGAATTTCTTTCTCTGTGGTTAACACCTGTTTTGCCTTGATACTTTTCTTGTATATACTAGGCTGAGTAGGAGAGTATGCTCCTAATTGATGATAAATTACCTGTACCTGGAAAATCCAACCTTGGTCGAATTCACTCAAAGTATGACTTGATATTCTTGCTGCAGTTTTCGATTTAACCAAGTCGGCATAAATCCCTTCATACACATCCTTTTTTTGTATGGTCACTGCAGCGAGTAAATTATACTGACTAGAATTAATTAAATGTAAATGATAAAGGTGGTGTATTTTTTCATCTCTATAAATAGCCAACAATAAACGATGGTCGGTATTCGTAGTGATGTTGCTTATGGCATTAGGAATTTCCTCCAAATCTTCTCTTAATTGCGATTCTCCAGATTGTACCAATACAATCTCATTCGCCAAAACAGTGATTTCAAAATCACCCTCAATAGTAACACCCACCAACTGATGATCGATGATACTAGTTACTACACCTTCTTGTTTTTCGTTTAAGAAACGAACGTAATCGCCTATTTTGTACATTTTTTTTCTGAGTAGTGAGTAGTGAGTAGTGAGTAGTGAGTAGTGAGTCATGGGAATTACTAACGTCCCACTACTCAATACTCACTACTCATTACTAATGAAGAAGAGTTGCTTTTGTTGCATCCAATATAGCGAACGATTCTGCAGAGTTTGCGGCTTCTGAGTACGTGCGTAATACTGGTTCGGTTCCAGATGGTCTAATCATCACCCAACCTCCATTGTCTAAATGAAATTTGAATCCATCCATATCTTCCACCTTGGTTACATTATATTTTCCGAAAGATTTATATTTTCCTTCTTTACAATTGCTAATAATTTGTTGTTTCAACGATTCTTCTAAATGTAAATCGTAGCGCTCTACAGCAAAACTTCCTACTACATCATATACTTCTTGGATAAGCTCTTCTAACGATTTACCCGTTTTTGCCATGAACTCCCAAATCGTTAATCCAATCCAAATACCATCTCTCTCAGGAATGTGCCCTGTAATGGCAATACCTCCAGATTCTTCACCTCCTGCTAAGAATGGATCTGCATCTTTTACCATGATCTCACAAATGTATTTGAAACCAATTTTTGTAATCTGTTGTTTCAAACCATAAGCTTTACAAAGCTCATCAATCTTTCTTGTGCAAGAAAAAGTAGTAATCACTTGCCCTGTTTGGTTTTTATATTTTACTAAGTAGTGAATCAATAGTAAAATAATATGATGAGAGTCTACAAATTCTCCTTTGCTATTGTATAACCCAATACGATCGGCATCGCCATCGGTAGCTAATGCAGAATCAATATTTCCAGAGATTTTTATCATCTCCGAAAGCTCTAATAAATTTTTATGAATAGGCTCAGGTGCTTGTCCGTCGAAGCCTGGATTATGTTCACAATGCATAAAGGTGATGTCGGGTAGTATCTTTCTCATTACCTCTTGTCCTGCTCCATACATCGCGTCATAAGCAAAGTTTAATCCCGAATTTTTTATCGCTTCCATGTCAAACGATTCTTCTACATGGTCTACATACATCTGCTCCATATCTACTAATGTGATCATTCCCGAACTGAGGTAATGTTCCATTGTATCGGTTTGTATCGGAAGTCTAGCTGGAATCAATTGCTCAACCTCTGCAATTTCATCTGGTGTTGCTGGTCCTCCGTAAGAAGCTTTAATTTTGTACCCATTGTATTCAGGTGGGTTATGACTTGCGGTAATAATTATTCCTGCATTAGCTTTTAGCTTTACTGTTGCTAATGAAATCATAGGTGTACTTACAAAAGGAGTATTGCATAAATGCACTTTTATTCCTTCTGCTGCCATTACTCTAGCTACCGTTTCTACAAATAACTTACCCGCAAAGCGGCAGTCGTTTCCCAATGTTATACTAGGCGATGTGTTATTTTTTTTCAACCATAATGCAGTACCATACGCTACACGTCCCACATTTTCTACTGTAAATTCCTTTGCAATTATGGCTCTCCAGCCATCCGTTCCAAATTTTATCGTCGTCATGCTTAATATCTTATAATTGTGCTAAAATAGCTTTTTTGAGTATAAAAAATAGAAAGTATGCCTTACTTATTCGATTAAATACCTAAGTCCAAAGGTAAACTCTACTCTGCCTAAGTTATCTTGTTTATTGTCAGGAACTTTAACTGTTGTTTTGTAGCTACCATAATCATAGGTATACTCCGTAGCCCCAGCACCTACAAGTAAGCCTGTAAAGCCCAGTGCAAAGTTTTTAGATACACTGTAATCAAATCCAATCTCATAACTTACGGCAAAAGAACTGGTTGTAATGGTAACCGGGTCAATTATCTCTCCTTGGTTAATGTACGATTGATAGCCATAACCCCAATCAAATACTGCACGCCATTTATTGTTTTTGAGCATGGGTAACCTATAGCCTAAAGATATACCATAATAACTCATGGTAATGTTGTCAGACAATCTACCTGTATTGAAATTTCCGTTTGAAGTATAGATAACCACATTGTCGATACTATTGGAAGTGTTAAATTGCATAAATTTTGCTCCAACGCCCAAATTACGTTTACCGTAATAATTCATAGATACTGCATAAGCCGAACCCGATTTTAATCCTCTCAAGTATTCTTTTAGTACAGAATTCGGTACATCACTAATGTTCATTAGTAAATATGAAAATCCATAATGTCCTCCAAATCGGAACCCTGGGATATGATCGTACTTTTTACGTGTTGTTAAGTTTTTATTTGAATAGGGTTTGTTTTGAGTTGTAGTATTCTGAGTATTTACTTTCTTATTCGTGCTATCGTTACTTGCATAATAATCGATGATAATTTTCTTTACCTCCGACATTTTTAATGCATTAGTTATTTCTTCATTGTTTTGATATGTGAAAAAGAAAATGGTTTCATTCGTTTGCTTTATAACCTTGCAATGAACAGAATCATTATTGTTTTTTACGATTAAATCTTGTGCATAACTAAGTGTTGTAAGGAGCACCAAGAATAGGGTGAATGGGATTTTCATTTACAATAGTAAAAAAATATTTATTGAATTACATACCTAAGTCCCAAACCGAGTTCCACTCTTGAGATATTGATGTATTTATCTGGGTTTAGAGTCATTGTTAATTTTCCAGAAGAATTTGTTAACTCAATTTCTTTTATTTTAGAAGAGAAAACATTTGCTGATATTCCTGCCCAAATCTTTTTACTTAATTGATAATCTACCCCTAATTGGTAGTAATAACCCATTTGTGAACTTTTTAAAGTATAAGAACTTAATTCAACACCATTATTTACAAAGCTTGTATAACCAACAGAGATATTAGCATTGAAATTTATTTTCTTATTGTTGGCTGGTATTTTTCCGCCCAATGTTAAGCCAGTAAATAGTACATTAATGTCTGAACCCAAATCTCCATATCTAATTACACCATTATCATCTTCAATGGCAACATTAGACTTTGAATACTTAGATCTGAAGTTTAATAGACGTGCTCCGAGTCCAAAGTTTCTTTCTCCATAATAATTATAACCCAGCTCAAAATGATAGCCAGTTTTTAATTGTTTTTCTTGCTCATCCAAATAATCAACATCTTTCTTTATCGTTTTTGCAGAAACATAAGAAGGCCCCGCTTGAATGAAAAAACGATGTGTGTGTGTTTTTGTATTGTTAATATCAGAAGAAATATCACCTTTTGCCTTTGAAGAGTTAGTTTGTTGTAAATAATCTCTTCTTATTTGTTTTACTTCGGAAGTCCTGATTTTTGTGATCATTCCCGTTAGATCACTGCCCAACTGATAAGAAATCTCATTAAACCCTTCTTCTAGTATTTTACATCTAATAGAATCGTTCTTAGTGGTGATGATTAAATCTTGTGCGAATACTTGTGCAACAGATGCAAAAAGAAATAGGGCAATGAGCTTTATACCTTTCATAACCCTAAAATAACTAAAATTCTTTATCTAATACGCTTAGAAGCTGCTAAATTTATAGCTGAAGTTTAATAAGAAATACTGACGAAGGATATTTGTATATACATCTTCTGTATATGTATCGGTGAAATTTCTACTAATCGCTTGATTTTGGTTTAGTAAATCAAATGCGGTTAATCGAACCTCAGCAGCATCTTTCTTTAAGAATTTATACCCAACCCCAGCATTCCATAAGGCGTAATTCTGACTAAAGTTATCAGATATTCCTTCATAAATCTGTTGTGTAATTTCAGATGTAAATACCAAGCCTTTCCATGGCATTACATTTAATTTTATTTTATTCTGATGATTGATATATGAAGAGTTCGATTGTGTTTGAACAGTATTATATTGTTCGGTGAAATTAGTTTGTGTTGAAATGGTGAAATCCCACATCTTACTGATATTAGAACTCCACACAATTCCTAGTCCATAAGTAGGAGAGAGTGCCTCGTTCATTTTATCATTAATAATACTTGGTGTATTACTTACTCCTGCGTTTAAATTGAAATTCAAATTGGATTTGATAAGTTTCACCGGAAAACCATATGAAATCAAAGAGTTTATAGAATAATATCCATTTAAATTAACCGGACTACTTAATCGTGCCCCAGCTAATAATGGAATAGAATTATATACCGTATCTGTTGTAGCAACAAATGAATTACTGCCTATATAGTTTCTCGTAAATGAACTTCTTAATACAGCAAAGAATGATGTCGATTTTGCTGTATTTACTGATGAATATCTAATAACAAAAAAATTAGAAAAGTCTTGCTCTAAATTTGCATTACCTATACTTAATTGCGTAGAGTTTGTGTTATTTAATACTTCTTGTAATTGATCTACGCTCGGTGCATTATTCGAACTTCTGTAAAACATTCTCAGATTCTTCTTTGCATCTATCCTATACATCAACATTGCACTTGGTAGAATTGAATTGAAATCTCTTTCAATGTCGTAGTCGACAGGGAATTTCTGATCGTTATTCAAAACCGCTTTCTGCAAATTTGCACTTAACATTAAGGTCAATTTTTTCTTTTGAAAACGGTAACCTAATCCTACCGATTGTGTAGTGTAAGTGCTTTTAAAAATATTGCTTAAGCTAGTGTCGAATGTCGAGTATTCATTGCTAATGTTAGAAAACTCATTGGTAGTTTTATCAGAATTCGTATAGTTCCTGTTTAAGTTATAACTCAATATAACTGCATTATTCGTATCAATAGGCTCTGTATAGGTGATGTTTGAATTTACACTCCATCCCGTTTTATTTAAATCAGCTTTCTGATTGATAGAATCGTTAAAACTACTATCTGTTAAGCTGAAATAACTATTGTTCAGGTAGCTTGTTCCTTCTTGCCCTGTATACGTAGGGGAGATGTTTAATGATAATGTTCTTCCTTTTTTCTCAAAAGATCTTCTGTATAAAACAGGCAAAGAAATATTACTTCCCGTTAAATTCGATTGTTGATAGTTATTACTCCCTGAACTCGCTATTCCGTCCTGATTATTTTCGGTAAGTATACTTGCAATCCCTTCATTTATTTGATAAGATAATCGTGGTTGAAAGATGATACTATTAAATGTATCTATTTTGTAATCGAGTTTAAAGTTTAATCGATGATTTTGATTTTTACTGGTACTGATATTATCTTCCAAATATTTCAATTGTTTATCGGAACTGGTAATGTAATTTCTATCGGTAGTAGTAACACTATTATTATCGGTGTAATTATAGAAATAGCTTCCACTAATCTCTATTTTCTTTCCCCATTTATCACTATAGTTTAATCCCACTGCATGTGTAGTGTTTATACCATTCCGCGAATTCACTAAGAACTGACTGGCATCGTTTCCTCCACCCATACCACCTCTCATACCACCTGGCATTCCACCACCCATACCGCCTCTCATTCCACCACCTCTGTTCGAACTAGCATTAGTACCAATTACTCCCAATAAATCTTCTTGTGCAAAATTTTGCTCGTTCAAATTATTGCTTTGGTATAATAAGGTTAGTCGGCGTTTATCTTTAAATTGATTGATGTTCAATCCCACTTTGTATTGCTCATTAGTATTGGCTCCGGCAAATACCCTACCGAAGGTTCCATTTTTGAAACTAGGCTTAGTTACAATGTTTATGGTTTTCTGACTATTCCCATCATCGAAGCCAGTAAATTGTGATTGGTCGCTTTTCTTGTCGAACACTTCAATTTTTTCAATTACCTCAGCAGGTAAGTTTTTTAACACTGCATTCGGATCGTCGCCAAAGAAAGGTTTCCCATCTACCAATATCCTTTTTACTTCTTCACCTTGTGCTTGCATCTTCCCATCTTGCATAACTACTCCAGGCATTTTAGTAATCAAATCTTCTGCATTCGCATCAGGGTTTGTTTTAAATGCATTGGCATTGTATGAACTGGTATCGCCTTTCTGTACTGCAGCTATAGCCTTGTCGCTTACTGTTACTTCTTTTAATTGACCTGTTTTTGCTTTTAAACTGATGTTAATCGTCGGATTAGGATTCTCTGCAAGATTTACTCTTCTTACAGTATTCTGATATCCTAAATAACTTACATTGAGTAGGTAGCTTCCTTTGCTTAATCCAGTAAATACATATCCACCTTTATCATCACTAATACTAAACTTTTTTAGTGTAGTATCGCTAAGGCTAATTAACACAATACGAGCACCCACTAATGGTCCGTTACCATCGTTAATATTTCCTTTTATACTTGAATTTTGGGCGTAAGAATGAATAAAAATGCCTAAGAAGGCAAATAGCAAAGTAATTTTTTTCAAAGCAATTGTTTTCTGTTAAGACGATGATTTTGCTTAAGGGTTTAAAACGGTGACTAGTGACTGGTGACTTGTAGCTGGTACCAGTCACTAGTCACCAGTCACTAGTCACCAACTACTAGCTAAGCTACTGGATCCAACTGACGTAAATCAACTGGTACCACTCTCGATACTCCTTGTTCTACCATGGTTACTCCGTACACCACGTCGGTACTTGCAATGGTGCGTTTGTTGTGGGTAACAATAATAAACTGCGACTCATCAGAGAACTTACGGATAATTTTATTGAACTTATCAATATTGGTATCATCTAATGGAGCATCCACCTCATCGAAAATACAGAAAGGTGCAGGTTTCAATAGATATAAGGAGAAGAGAATTGCAGTAGCCGTAAGCGTTTTCTCCCCTCCAGATAATTGATTAATAGTTAATGGTCGTTTACCTTTTGGTTTTGCAATAATGTCGATATCCGATTCCAATGGATCTTCTGGATTCAATAAAATTAAATCACAAGAGTCTTCTTCATTAAATAATGATCGGAACACGATGATGAAATTATCGCGAATTTGTGTGAAAGCTTCCATGAATTTCTCTTTAGCTGTATCATCAATTTCTTTGATGGTATCTAGTAGAGACGCTTTGGCATTCAACAAATCGTTTTTCTGTTCCTGAATAAATGTATAACGTTTATTCATCTCGTCGTAAGCTTCCATAGCCATTGGGTTTATAGGCCCATAGTTGTCTATTTGGTTACGTAGTTTTTCAGTTTTTACTTTTAATTGCTCTTCGTTTTCATCTTCCGGAATCTCCACATCTTGTAAGCTGTCGATATCTACAGAGAATTCAACTGATAAGCGTTCTTTTAAGGAAGTTAATTCCATACGCAATTCCGTTTTACGGTCGCGGATAGAAGTAAAGGAGTTTTCAGCTTGCTCTTTACGCGCTCTTACTTCTCTTAAACTTTCTTCAAGCTCAGTAATTTTATTTCTCGATTGATAATAGTCTTGCTCCACTTCTTGTGTCGCTTTTTCCATATTATCTTTCTCTTCATACATCGCCACTAGTTCGGTATCCGAATTGTCGTGGGTGGTCATGATTTCATTTATTCCCTGCATAGCTGCATCGTATTCGCTTTGATTAATGGCGATACGCTCTTGCAACATTTTTAAGTTGTTGTTTTTATACTCAATCTCTTTGTCGAGTTGAGAAACTTTATTTTGTTGCTGATGGAACTGTATATTTCTTTGGTTGAATGAACCCGAACGCTCCGAGAGCTTGTCGTTTAATTCGTTAAACAACTGCTGACTCTCTTGAACATGTGCATGCAATTCGTCTTTAGAAGCAATAGCAAGTTCTAATTCGGGAACCATACTTTCCAACTGGTGATTGTATTCTTCAATCTTACGTTGGATGTCTTCTTTACGTACAGAACTGTCGCTAATAAAATTGTGGTATTGTTCCTGACGAGTTTTGTATGAAATTAATTCGGTGTTGATCTTGTTAATTTCATCTTTCATCACCGAGATTTCATTCGTTTTTGTCGATTGTTTTAAATCTTGTAAACGATAAATCATCTGATCAATATCACGGTTGTACTCTTCAATGAAATGGTTGATGTCTTTGATCTCTTGCTCTAGAACCTCAAGATTCTTAGCACGACCAATTCTCTTTCCTTCAAACAAGCCAACAGAACCACCAGATAGAGAAACTTTAGTGCGATTAAATTTACCGCTCTTCGCTAAGTAAACTTTTTGCGAGTCGTTCTCTTTGTTTATCCATTGGTCTTCGTTTTCATTAATTACCAATACATTCCCGAGTAGGTGAGTAGCTAGTTTTTGGTATTTATAATCAACATTAATCACTTTTAATGCCGATACTAATCCCTCTTGGGTTTGCTCAGAAAGTTGAGTGTTTATATCTTTTAAACTTTCTAATACGAAGAAATTCGCTTTACCTTTTGCCGACTGACCTAGGAGTTGAATCCCAGCCATCGCTTCTTGGTAAGTATCTACCACATAATAGTTCAGATAGCTCTCCAAGTAGTTTTCTATTGCAATACGGTAATCTTCCTGGCAGAATAAGATATCAGAAAGGAGAGGAGCATTTTTAGACCACTCTGTATTTTTCTTTAAGAATTTTATCGACTCAGGGAAACCTTCTAAACTTTCTACTAAACTCTTAGTAAGGTTAAATTCATTTTGCTTAGCATCGAGTTTACGAGATTCTTTAGCGAAACGATCTTTCATTTCGTTAATCTCGTTTTCGGCTTTTTCTATAGATGCTTTTAAGGCTTCTTCCGATTGTAATAACTGATTGTATACTTCAGTTTTTTCTAAACTTTGTTGTTCGAGTTTTTCAATCTCTTTATCGAACTCTACCATTTCTTCTTTACGAAGATTGGTTTCTGTATTGTTACGAGCAAACTCTTGTTCTAATCCTTCTTTCTGAATTTTTACAATTTCGAGTTCTTTCTCATTTTTATAAATGATGTTTTGATTGGCTTGTAACTCTTGTTGAGCTTGCTCAAGTTTAGTTCTACTTTGCTGATGTTCTTCTCTAAGTAAATCAACTTCGTTTTTGAGTTGTTCTAGTTCAAACTCAATTTCATTTAATATTTTTTGCTCCGAAAGCTGAGAAGATTCAAGGGTTTCGAGCTGACCTAAGATTTGGTCTACTGCAGATTTATCTACAGTTAAATCAGAGGCAAGTTTGCGTTCTTTTTCTTGAAAGAAAGTTAAACGTTCGTTCTTAATTTTCTTCTCGTTTTCGTACGAACGAATTTTTGCGATGTAATCGTTTAATGCTTTTTGTTGAACACCTAAGTTTTTCTCTTTGTTCAGGTTTTCTAGTTTCTCCTCTTGGATACGAGCTTCTACAGTATCGATTTCGGCATGGTACCTGTTCTTGTCGTCGTTATGTGCAATCTCACGCTCGTCAAGCTCTTCCATCGATTTCTTCAATCCAGAAATACGGAATGAAGCTAAGATGGTACTGAGTTCTTTGTACTGTTCTTTGAGTTTGTAGTAACGCTCGGTTTTCTTAGCCTGACTTTCTAACTGCTTTAAGTTTTTCTCAATCTCAAACAATAAATCTTCTACACGATTTAAGTCGTCTTCAGTATCTTTTAATTTGTTTAAGGTTTGTTTTTTTCTGATTTTATATTTAGAAATTCCCGCAGCCTCTTCAAATAGGGCACGACGAGAGTTGTCTTTATTGCTTAAAATCTCTTCAATCATTTTTAACTCGATGATTGAATATGAATCTGAGCCAATACCAGTATCTAAAAATAAATCGGTAATGTCTTTCAAACGACATTGTACATCGTTTAAACGGTATTCACTTTCGCCAGAACGATATAATTTACGAGTAATGGTTACTGTAGAATAATCGGTAGGCAATATATTTTTTGTATTGTCGAATGTTAACGAAACCTCAGCAAGGTTTGCAGGTTTACGGTTTTTTGTTCCATTGAAAATGATGTTCTCCATTTTCTCCGAACGCAAAGTCTTAGTACTTTGCTCTCCCAATACCCAACGGATAGAATCTACGACGTTCGACTTCCCGCAACCGTTCGGCCCTACAATAGCTGTAATCCCATCATCGAAGTTGATGCTGATTTTATCTCCAAAACTTTTGAATCCTTTTACTTCTAGTGATTTTAGTTTCACTTTTCCTCCTTTTTAATGTTGTAAACCCTAATGTTTTCAAGGCATTAGGAGGTTTAAATATCCCCTTAAATTAGCTCTAAATCAAGTATTGTTATCCACAGTCTTTGTGAATAAAAAAGTAACAAGTTAAGTTGTATCTAGCTGATTGCTAGGAGGTAGGGAGGTGGAATGTTGGTAAGTTAATATCTCGTATCTCGTAACTCGTCTTTCGTATTTCGAAATAACCATTTTCAAAATTACGAGGTACGAGTTACGAACTACGAGCTACGATTGTTTAATAGTATCTAAGGCGAATAACCCTAGCAATAGATTTTGCTAAACGGATAACCTGGCGTGTATAACCGTATTCGTTATCATACCATACGTACAATACGGCTCCTTTACCATCTTTAGAGATGATGGTTGCTGGACCGTCGACGATAGAGGCATGACTGTTTCCAATTAAGTCGCTTGATACCAATTCGTTTGAAATAGAATATTCTACTTGTTCTACTAAATCTCCAAATAGAGAAGCAGAGTTTAAGGCATCTTTAATCGACTCTAAACTCACTTCTTTTTTGAAGTTAAGGTTTAATATTGCCAAAGAAACGTCTGGTGTAGGTACACGCACAGCATTTCCTGTAAGTTTTCCACTTAAATGAGGTAATACTTTAGAAACGGCTTTATCGGCACCAGTTTCTGTAATAACCATGTTCAATGCTGCAGAACGTCCTCTGCGGTATTTATCGTGGTAGTTATCTAATAAATTTTGATCGTTTGTATAAGAGTGAACAGTTTCGATATGTCCTTTCTCGATACCAAATGCATCTTCAACAACTTTTAACACAGGAACAATAGCGTTGGTTGTACAAGAAGCTGCAGAGAATATATTTTCATCAGCTGCTTGTCCTTCGTGGTTTACACCGAATACGATATTTGGTACGCTTCCACCTGGTGCAGTTAATAATACTTTACTGATTCCTTTAGAAACTAAGTGTTTAGATAAACCTTCGCGATCGCGCAATACACCAGTATTGTCGATTACCAAAGCATCATTAATACCATAAGAGGTATAATCAATTTCATCAGCATTTTTTGCAGCAATCATCAATACGGTTTGACCATTGATGATTAAAGCTTTGTTTTCATAATCTTCAACAATAGTTCCGTTGAACGGACCGTGTACTGAGTCGTAACGAAGTAAATCGGCACGTTTAGAGATGTCTTTATCAGAATTGCTACGAGTAACAATAGCTCTTAAGCGTAATTGTTCACCTTTACCTGCTTGCATAATTAACTCGCGGGCAGCAATACGACCAATACGTCCAAAACCATATAGAACAACATCTTTAGGGGTTAATGATTTCTTTTCGCGACCTAAATGTGCAGCTAGTTTTGTTTTTACAAATTCTTCGATAGAAGGGAACGACGATTTTTCAGCGATCCACTCAGAAGCTAAACGACCTAAGTCGATACGAGAAGGAGCGATATCTAATTTTGAGATTTGTTCTGCTAAAGCATAAGTCTCATCAATTGTAATAGGTTTACCTACGATGTTTTGAGCATATAAATGGTAGCTTAAAATCTCACTAGCATTTACGTCGACCAATGGTTTTCTGAATAAAATAAGCTCAATAGAGTTGTCAAACCATAAATGACCAACAACGTTAATCAGTTGTATTGCCTTCTTTTCTTTAGCAATCCAATCCTTTAGTTCGGATTCATATTTATTTAGCATGTGCGTAGTATTATGTTCGGGGCAAAAATAAAAAAAGATTGAACATTAATAATTAATTAACATTCAATCTTTTCGACAATTATTGGTTAATAACTAACCTAAATAAGATTTTAATATTTTACTTCTTGATGTATGACGTAGTCGTTGTAAGGCTTTATCCTTAATCTGACGTACTCTTTCACGTGTTAAATTGAATTTTTCACCAATTTCTTCAAGAGATAAAGCATGGTTCGTACCTAATCCGAAGAATAATACGATAATCTCTCTTTCTCTTTCTGTAAGAGTAGCTAATGAGCGTTTAATTTCTTCGCTTAGCGACTCATTAATCAACATGCTGTCGGTATCAGGAGTATCTGTATTCTCCAATACGTCTAACAAGGTGTTTTCTTCTCCTTGAACGAATGGAGCATCCATAGATACATGTCGACCCGAATTACTCATCGTGTCCGAAATCTTGTCTACTGTAGTTTCTAAGATTTCTGCTAATTCTTCAGGTGAAGGCTCACGCTCATATTCTTGTTCTAATTTTGAGAAAGCTTTGCTGATTTTACTCAAAGAACCCACTTGGTTCAAAGGTAAACGTACAATACGCGATTGTTCAGCGATAGCTTGTAGAATCGACTGGCGAATCCACCAAACAGCATAAGAAATGAATTTGAATCCTTTGGTTTCATCAAAACGTTTAGCGGCTTTAATTAAACCCAAGTTTCCTTCGTTAATTAAATCGCCTAAGGTTAATCCTTGATTTTGATATTGTTTAGCCACAGAAACAACGAAACGCAAGTTGGTTTTCGTTAGTCTTTCTAAAGCGGCTTGATCGCCTTCTCTAATCTTTTGTGCTAATATTACTTCTTCTTCAGCAGTGATAAGGTCTACTTTACCGATTTCGTGTAAATATTTATCTAATGACTGGCTTTCTCTGTTTGTAATCGATTGGGTAATCTTGAGTTGTCTCATTTTCCTCCTGCTTATCTATTTTTAAAAGGCTGCAAAAATACGTTAATTAATCGAAAACAAGCAAAAATCATTCCTTTTTTAATGATTGTCAGCCTACAAATCCGATATTTGAAGGGTTTGCTCTATTTTAATGCCCTTTTCAGTTTCCACAAGTTTTGCACATTCCACCTTGGCGTCGTGCTCAAAACAAAGTGTCCAGTTTTCTTTTACCGCTTTGGTCAATAATTCCTCTTTTTCGGACATTGTCAGTAAAGGACGTGTGTCATACGCCATTACCCACGAAAGTCCTAAATGCCCCGAAGAGGGGATAAGGTCGGCACAGAACACAAGGGTTTCGTTTTTGTACTTTATAACGGGCAACATCATATGGTCGGTATGCCCAGAGCTAATTCTTAGACTAATATTTTCTGAGAAGGGTTGATTCTCATCGACAAACTTCAAATGCCCACTTTCTTGTATAGGCAATATGTTTTCTTTCAAAAACGAAGCTTTTTCTCTAGGATTAGGTTTGGTTGCCCATTCCCAATGGTCTTTATGACTCCAATAGGTGGCATTAGGGAAAGCTAATTCCCAACCAGCACCATCAGCCTTATTAACAATACTTCCTCCACAATGATCGAAATGTAAATGGGTGAGGAGTACATCTGTGATGTCTTTCTTCTCAACTCCTAATGCTGCTAATGACTTGTCCAGACTATCATCGCCATGCAGGTAATAATGACTGAAAAATTTGGCATCTTGTTTAGTGCCAATGCCATTATCCACCAAAATTAATCGACCTTCATCTTCAATCAATAAACAACGCATAGCCCAAGTACACATGTTGTTCTCGTCGGGCGGGTTTACCTTTTGCCATATGGTTTTGGGCACCACACCAAACATAGCGCCACCATCTAATTTGAAAAGGCCAGTGTTGATTGAATGAATTCTCATTGTGTTGGGAGTTGTGAGTTTTGAGTTGTGAATTGTGAGTCATGTTTTTTAACTCACAACTCACAATTCAAAACTGGTTACATGTGTATTACCTCTCCGTACGCATCTGCTGCGGCTTCCATAATGGCTTCCGACATTGTAGGGTGAGGGTGAACTGATTTAATAATTTCGTGGCCTGTAGTTTCTAGTTTACGAGCTACTACAACTTCTGCAATCATTTCGGTAACATTCATTCCTATCATATGACATCCTAAGAACTCACCGTATTTCGCATCAAAAATTACTTTTACGAATCCGTCTTTTGCTCCCGAAGCACTTGCTTTACCAGATGCCGAGAATGGGAATTTACCTACTTTAATTTCATATCCTGCTGCTTTTGCAGCTTTTTCTGTTAATCCTACTGAAGCAACTTCTGGAGATGCATAAGTACATCCTGGGATGTTACCATAATCTAATGGTTCTACATGCATTCCTTTAATTTTTTCAACACAAATAATACCTTCTGCTGATGCAACGTGTGCTAATGCTTGTCCTGGAACAATATCACCAATTGCATATACTCCTGGTACATTGGTACGGTAAAATTCGTCGACTAATACTTTTCCTTTGTCGGTTTTTACACCTACATCCTCTAAACCTATATTTTCGATGTTAGCTGAAATTCCAACTGCCGATAATACTACTTCCGCTTCAATCACTTCCATTCCTTTAGCAGTTTTGATATTCACCTTGCAAACCGCTCCTGAAGTATCTACAGATTCTACAGAAGAACCAGTCATGATGTTAATGCCTGATTTCTTAAACGATCTTGCTAAGTTTTTAGAAATGTCCTCATCTTCTAAAGGTACTATATTATCTAAGAACTCTACTATCGTAACTTTAGTGCCTAAAGAGTTGTACACATAAGCGAATTCGCAACCTATTGCTCCCGATCCTACCACTACCATTGATTTAGGTTGAGTGCTCATGCTCATGGCTTCTCTGTAGCCTATAATTTTTTTACCGTCTTGTTTTAAATTTGGTAACTCTCTCGAACGAGCACCAGTAGCTAAGATGGTATGTTTTGCTGCGTATTCGGTAGTTCTTCCATCTGGAGTTTTTACTTCTACTTTTCCGCCTTTTTTAATTTTTCCGTAGCCTTCAATAACATCAATTTTATTTTTTTTCATTAAAAACTGAATGCCTTTGCTCATTCCATCCGCTACATCTCTACTGCGTTTTATTACTGCTCCAAAATCAGCATTTGCTTCAGAAACATTAATACCGTAGTCTTTTGCATGTTGAATATATTCGAATACTTGAGCACTTTTAATAAGCGCTTTAGTAGGGATACAACCCCAATTTAAACATACACCTCCTAAGTTTTCTTTTTCAATGATTGCTGTTTTAAAGCCTAATTGAGAGGCGCGAATAGCAGCTACATAACCGCCTGGTCCGCTTCCTAAAACGATGATATCGTAATTCATATGCGTTTTGTTAAAATTTAGTCCAAAAGTATTGAATTCATCAACAATAAAAAAACTAAACTTACCAACCTTGTAAGTACTTGTCTTTTGGATATTTAACTTCTATTTGAAGATTCATTTTCTTCGTTTCAGAAGGAGCAATGGTATACGACCAGGTTAATTTACCTGTATTCGCATCGAAATTAGCACCGTTTGCGGTGTGTTTAACTTCAATATCTTTGTCGCTCGACAAAGGTACTTGATCAACAATTTCAATTTTTATAGCTCTAGTCTTACTGTTACGCACAGAGATGTCGTATCCTTGCATGTATTTCTTAGTGCTTCCAAATGATTTTTTAGAGGTCATTTCTTTCACCATTTTACGCTCTACCTTAATTCCTTCGTCGTTACCTAAACTAATTTCTAAAGAATCATCAATTGATTTAGGGTCGATATAGGTTTTAGTTACATAATCTCCTTTTAAGAAGATGTTCGCTTCTCCTGCTAACAATAGATACGAATCCCAATCTTTAACACTCGCCATTAAATAGGCTCTGGTATCAAGTTTAGGAATAGTTACATAACGGTAGTTTGCTTTAGCGCTATTGCTTTGTATTTCTACAATTTTAGTTTCCCCATCTGAGGCAATACTAAATGGCTTAGATATACTGTACTGAACATTGTTTGCTTGCTCTTCTATAGCAACTGCTGGTCCCGATGCAGCATCAGCATTAATTAAACTATTTATACTTCTTGTTGGGAGTTTTACAATTTCAGCAGCTGATAAAGCTGCACCGCTTTTATACATGGCCTGAGCATCTGCAAGGCTTAGTCTCCAATCGTAAAGCTCAGGTTTAATAGAACTATTTATAGGATTACCTGTCGATAGCGTTAATTCTACATTATCCCAGTTTACACCAGTATGTTGACGAATGTTTGCTTTCAATATGAAGCTAATATCTTCGCCGATGTCAGTAGAACGGATATCGTAGAAGGGTTGCCAGCTAGCGTCGTATACAAGATATTTCAAATTGATTTTAACATTTTGTGCTTGTGCTAAGCTCACCTTTACCCATATCTGTTTGTTGTTCTTTCCCGATTGACGTTCTGCTAATTGTAAGCGGAAATAATTTAATTTTTCTGAATTGGCTTGAATTGATTTCTGTAAGCGCAACGACTCACGTTTTAATTCTGGTAATCGTTTGCGGTATAGATCAGCTAAGTCTTCAATATCTACAACAGCCATCGATTGTTTACTGCTGATGTCTTTATTGGTGATTAATAAACTCTCTTCTTGATCTACTGCATATTTTTTAATGTTATCCATCTCTACCAAGTTTTGGTAGTGTTCTATGGAATCCAAAATAGCATTGTAAGTTTTCCCCCTTTTTTTCTGATCGAATTTGCCTGTTTTACTTTCCACACTTAGAATCACAAAATCGCCTTCACCAGAAATTTGTACTGTATTCTCATCTAAGGAATTAGGGAGTTCATCGATAATAATAGTATGATCACCTTTATCGATGGTTTGCGATATTTTCGATTCTATTTGTGCTCCGTTTCTGTACAGTATTACTTTTTGTACACGCTCGTTTTTAATGATATCTTCAGCATGAGCGAAACTTAATGCGCTCATTAGTAATGAAGTGAATAAAATAACCTTCTTTTTCATGTTTTTTCTTTGATAACGACCAAAAATAGCAATTATTGGGTGTTTTTGTTAATGTATCATTTTTTATAGATTCGCGAACTAATTACTTATAAACGAAAAAAGATGAATATTAAGAGAGCCTTGTTTGCATCGCTTATTGCGTTGCAATCTTTTGCTGTAAATGCTGCGGATCCTGATGAGGGAATGTGGTTACCAATGCTAATTAACAAGAATTACGATGAAATGAAAAAAATCGGATTTAAGTTAAGTGCCGACGACATTTACAATGTAAACAAATCGAGCTTAAAAGATGCTATCGTTTCGATGGGGTTTTGTACAGGTGAGATGATATCTGCTGATGGTTTAATGCTTACTAACCACCATTGTGGATATGGAAGTATTCAATTCAATAGTTCTGTAGAGCACGATTATTTAACCGATGGTTTTGTTGCAAAAACAAAAGCTGAGGAATTACAATCGCCAGAGATTGTGGCATCATTCTTAATTCGTATGGAAGATGTTACTCCGCAAATACTAGCAGCTACTAATGGTTTGCCAGATGCAGAGAAAGATGCTAAACAAAAAGAAGCAATTAAAAACTTAACTGCAGAAGCTACTAAAGGCACACATTACCAAGCGGTAGTAAGAGATGTGTTTGGTGGAAATCAATACTTATTATTTGTTTACGAAAGATTTACCGATGTACGTTTAGCTTTTGCTCCTCCTTCATCAGTAGGTAAATTTGGTGGCGATACCGATAACTGGATGTGGCCTCGTCATACTGGAGATTTTTCTATCTTCCGTATATACATGGGTAAAGATGGTAAGCCAGCACCTTATTCAAAAGATAACGTTCCATATCGCCCGAAAAAACATTTAAACATTTCGATGAAAGGTGTTCAAGAAGGAGATTTCTCCATGATTATGGGTTATCCTGGTCGTACCAATCGCTATGCATTTGCTTCTGAAATGCAAAATTCAGTTGAAATCACTAACCCTGCAATTATTAAATTGTTAGGTAAAAAATTGGAAGTGATGAAAGCTGATATGGATAAAAGTGATGATACCAGAATTAAGCTAGCAGCAAACTACGCAACGATTGCAAACTCATGGAAATACTACCTCGGACAAAACGAAGGTTTAATTAAGCTTGATGTTATTGCTGGTAAAGCAGCTTCTGAAAATGAGTTTAATAAATATGCAAACTCTACAGATGCATTAAGAACTAAATATGGTAAAGTGTTATCGAATGTAAATGCTTCTTATTCTGAATTAAAAGGATATGCAAAACGTAATTCATATTATGCATTAGCAGGAATGGGAGCGGTGAGTGTTCGATTGGCAGATCTAGTAAAACCAATAACTGAACAACTAAAAAAATCGCCAATAGATCAAGCAGCTTTAGATGCAGCAGTAGAAAAAGTAAAGAAAGAGTTAGATGCTACTTATAAAGATTATGTAGCTAGCAACGACGAGAAATTAATGACAGCTTTACTTACCATTTACTACAATGATATCCCTCAAAACGACCAACCTGCTTACCTTGCAGAGATTTTGAAAAAATACAAAGGTAAAACAGCAGAAGAATCGTTTGCTAAATTTTCGGCAGACTTATTTAAGAAATCGTTCTTAACTTCTAAAGAAAAAATGGCAGCGTTTTTAGCATCTCCAAGCTTAAAGAAAATAGATGCTGATCCATTGATTCAGTATGTGAATAAAATGGCTGAATACAGAGCAACCTTCAGTGCTACTGTTGCAAAAATTCAAGCGAATATTGCTAAAGAGAAAAAATTATACATTGAAGGATTAATGGAAATGAATGCTTCTAAACTAATGTACCCAGATGCGAACTCAACCATGCGTATTACTTATGGTAAGGTGTCGGGATACACTGGTAAAGATGCTGTAGTATATAACTACTACACTACTTCTAGAGGTTTGTTAGAAAAATACATTCCTAAAAATGAAGAGTTCGATATCCCCGAAAAATTAGTATCCATCTTAAAGAAAAAAGATTTCGGTCCGTATACTAATGAAAAAGGAGAGTTAGTAGTATCTTTCTTAACAGACAATGATATTACTGGTGGAAACTCTGGAAGTCCTGTAATTAATGGCAATGGAGAGTTGATTGGTGTTGCTTACGATGGTAACTGGGAAGCAATGACAGGAGATTTAGTTTTCGATAAGAATTTCAAACGTACAATCGTTTGTGATATTCGTTATGTATTATTTATCATGGATAAATATGCAGGCGCAGGAAACTTGGTAGCTGAGATGACACTCGTTAAATAGTTTTGAGTTTTTAGATATGAGATGTGAGTATTCATTAACACACATCTCACATCTCATATCTCACATCTCACATCTGATAATTCCCATAATACATTTCATAAATCTTCCCTGTAAAGGTTCTGAAATAGGCGAAAGGTGTAGAGGCTATAGTGTTGTTGGGTTTAGACACGTCTACATAATTAATATACATTCCTCTGTGTTGTTCTAATACACGAATCTGTACAAAACCAGGTGCAGAACCAAATCGAGGAGAAACTGCAGATCCTGTATTTAAAATGAGTGGTCCTTGTGATAATAATCCATCAGGTGTGTATCGCTCATAATAGTGAGTACTTGCGCCTACAACAATATCGGCTTTCTGACATACTAATCGGTACAAATCGGGGTGTAGTTCGTTTAGCCAATAGCCATACTGACTATGTGCTCCAATAACTATAATATCTTTTTCAGTTTTTTTTATTTTCGATAATGTTTGAGCTAGAAATCTTTTTGAGCTTTCTCTAAATCCCAACTTAGGGTTAGGAGGTTCATCAGGGAAATACAAGGAAATCCAATGTATTTTATAGTCTCGAGGTGCTTCAATAATTGAATAATAATCGACACCTTCAGCACTAAACTCTACATTGCGTCTTTCTCTCATTCCTATAACATCAAAGAATATTTTACCAGCCCCCCAATCGGCTTGAGATTTGCCATAAAATATATTCTCTCCATCCGAAATACTAGGGTAGAAATTTGTTCTCCAATAATTGTCGTTGCAAATGTAAAATAGAAATTCGTTGTTGCTGTGGTTCATTAAATGGTCGCCAACGCCCAATACACATAGGTCGTTCGATTTTCTAATGTGGTAGTTGGCCTTAGCCATACCAAGGTTACTGTAAGGCGATTGACCGTGGTTATCGCTAATGATAGAAAAACTAAAAACACTTAGATTCTCTAAATCCTGATAGGTTTCTACATTTCTCAGTTTGCCATTTCGTATCTCAGTACTGGGGTCTAAAGAGAATAAGAGATGAATAAGAATTAACGCCAACACAATGTACAACCTAACCTGAAAACTTAATTTTCCGGTTCTTGTAAACATAGGGTAATGGTAGAGTTGTTGTTATCTCTACTACAAATGTATTGGTAAATAATATTTTATTAGTAATTTATTTGTCAAAATAACTAAAAGTGCCAAATTTAGTGCTTATAGACACCTTTTTGCCACTATTTTTTTCAACCCGACCAATAATTTGTGCGTCAATTTGGAACGATTTTGCGATGTCAATAAGCTCTTGAGCTCTAGATGCATTGGTATAAACTTCCATGCGATGACCCATGTTAAACACCTTGTACATTTCTTCCCAACTAGTACCTGATTCTTCTTGAATCATATTGAAAAGTGGTGGAATGGGGAACAAGTTATCTTTAATAATATGTACATCTTCTACGAAATGCATCACTTTAGTTTGTGCTCCTCCACTGCAATGTACTATTCCATGAATATCATGTTTTCCATTAGCAAAAAACTTAGCCAATACCGGTGCGTAAGTTCTGGTAGGAGAGAGTACTAATTTTCCTGCAGTAACACTTAAGCTTTCGTTGATTTGGATTTTATCGGTTAGATTTTTTGTTCCAGAAAAAACTAAATCATTAGGCACAGCTGGATCATAACACTCGGGATATTTTTGAGCAATAGATTTATTAAATACATCATGACGAGCAGAGGTTAGTCCGTTGCTTCCCATGCCTCCATTGTATTCCGTTTCGTAACTAGCTTTTCCGTATGAAGCTAATCCAACAATGAGGTCTCCATCTTGTATGGTGTGGTTGGAGATTACTTCGTCTCTGCGTATTCTGCACGTTACTGTAGAATCGACAATTATAGTGCGTACTAAATCTCCTACATCGGCAGTTTCTCCACCAGTAGAATATATAGCGATTCCATGAGTTCTTAATTCTTCTAAAATTTCTTCGGTACCGTTTATAATGGCAGAAATAACTTCTGCTGGAATAAGGTTTTTATTTCTTCCGATGGTAGAAGAGAGGATGATGTTATTGGTTGCACCCACACAAATTAAATCATCTAAGTTCATGATGATTGCATCTTGAGCAATGCCTTTCCAAACAGAAAGGTCGCCTGTTTCTTTCCAATAGGCGTAGGCTAACGACGATTTAGTACCTGCACCATCGGCATGCATAATTGTACAATAAGCCTCATCGTTGGCTAAAATATCTGGAACTATCTTGCAAAAAGCTTTAGGAAATAAACCTTTGTCGATGTTTTTTATTGCTTGGTGTACATCTTCTTTTGATGCCGACACTCCTCTTAGGTTGTAACGTTGATCGCTCATAAATAACAAAGGACAAATATATGATTTGTCCTTTGCTTTATGTTGTTCTCGAAGAATAAAATTATGGTTTCTTCGGTTTTGCTGGTTCTGTTGTACTAGGTTTTGTTGTAGCAGGTGTAGTTGCTGCTGGTTTAGTAGTACTTGGAGTAGTAGTAGCTGGCTTAGTAGTACTAGTTCCTCCGCTTGGTGTAGCAGATGCTGGTAAATTAGGGTTTCCTGCTGGCTTAACTACTCCTCCTGGTTTTGCTCCTGCTGGGGTAGTACCCGATGGGGTAGCCGATGCTGGTAATCCGTTGTTTCCTGCTGGCTTAACAACTCCTCCTGGTTTAGCTCCTGCTGGAGTAGTACCCGATGGGGTAGCCGATGCTGGTAGTCCTGTATTTCCTGCTGGTTTTGTACCTGCTGGAACAACTGTAGTTGTTGCTGGTTTAGTTCCTGCTGGTGTAGTTGTTCCACTTGGTGTAGCTGATGCTGGTAATCCTGTACCTGGAGTTGCTGGTTTTACAGTTCCTGCCGGTGTAGAATTAGCTGGCGTAGTTACCGTTGGGTTTGTAGTACCTGGTGTAGTTGTCGCTCCTGTTTTAGGTGCTAAATTATTACCTGGTGCTGTACCTGGCTTAGCTGGTGTATTAGGTTTTGGTTTACCAGCTTCTGGAATTTTTGGTGCTTCTTTTGGAACATAGTCTTCAGAAATTACAGAGAACGATGTTCTACGATTTAATTGATGCTGCTCTTCAGTACATTCAACGCCATCTTTACAATCATTTAATAATCTCGACTCTCCATATCCTTTTGGTACTAATCTTTCTCTCTCAATATCTTTTGATACTAAATAGTTTACTACTGATTGTGCTCTTCTTTGCGATAAGTCGATATTGTATAATGAATCTGCACGTGAATCCGTATGCGATGCAATCTCGATTACGAAAGTAGGGTTGTCTCTTAATGTTTTAATCAATGAGTCTAAGGTATTGATCGACTCTTCACGTAAATCAGCTTTCGCTAAATCGTATAAAATTCCTTTTAATACAATTTCTTTTAATGGAATAGGATTTAATTTGAAATTTATCGTGAAATCTTTTGATTCTTTAAGTCCATAAGTACTTGCCTCACCAACATCTCCGAAGAAACGATATTTAGATGAACTCAATTGATAGTTCACATCTTTTTTAATAGTGAATTTGTATGAACCTGTAGCATCACTAGTTACTGTTTGTGTGCTACCATCGCTACCTATAATAGTAACTTTCGCTTGTGCTAATACTTTACTTGTTGCATTGTTAATGGTTTTACCACTGATAGTAAATACCAATGGAATAGCATATACCGAATAAATATCATCTTCGCCTTTTCCACCGAAACGGTTCGACGACATATAACCCACTTCTTTTTCTTCATCAAGCACAAATCCGAAATCGTCGCCCGATGAGTTAGTAGGATGTTTTAAGTTTAATGCTTCTGTCCAATCACCATCTTCGAAATCGCAGAAAAATACGTCGAATCCTCCCATACCTGGATGACCTGTAGAAGAGAAGTATAATGTTCCTGATGGATGTATAAATGGAAACTCTTCGTCGCCTGTAGTATTAATTTTTGGACCTGCATTTACTGGTGCGCTCCAAGATGTTCCTTGACGATCTGAATACCAAATATCTTTTCCTCCAATACCACCTTTCATGTCGGTAACAAAGTAAATTCTATTGCCATCAGCAGAAATACTTGGGTGACCTAATATTGCTGAATCTGGATTTGGAATTAGCACCTCTGTCGGTTCTGTCCAAGTGTTTCCTTCATTTTGTGTTTGAAATATTTTACAAGAATTTTCTTTTCCTTTCGGACCGTTACATTGTGTAAAGTATAAAATCCTGTTGTTATTATCGAAACTCGCAACTCCTTCGTTGAAAGCCGTATTGATATCTTTATTTAATGACTCTGGTTTTGTCCATTTGTTTTTACCAGTATTTTGAGCAGCATAAATATTTTCAAAGTTTTTACCTGTTCTCTCGTAGTAGTTTTTTCCTTTTACTGTTCCGCGATTAGAGGTGAAGATGATTCCTTTACCGTAGATAGAAGGAGCGTACTCCATGTCTTTAGTGTTTAAAGAGGTTTCGTTAAACACATCGAAAAACACTTCTTTCTTTCTCCACTCTAAAATCATTTTGCAATTTTCGATAGATTTCATTGCAGCAGAATCATTAGGTTGTTTTGCTAATAATTCTTTATACACATCCATTGCATCTTCGAATCTATCTTGTGCTTTTAACGAATTTGCATATCTGTTGTAAGCCTCTGTAGAATCGTATCCTGCTTTTATCGCTTTCTCGTACCATGTAGCAGCCTGCTTGTTATTATTAATCAAACGATAACATTCACCTACTTTATAGGTTATTTCAGCTTTAGCTTCTTTCTTTCTTACATCAGGGATAGCTTTTTTATAAAGATCTGCAGCAGTGAAATATTTTTCGTTGTTAAATGCCTTCTCCGCAGCAGCAACGCTTGCTTTTTGTGCACCACATGAATAAAATAATGTACTAACACCGATGGTGAGAACTAATAAAGAAATGTGTTTTAACTTCATTTTAGATGAATATTGCTTTTTATGATTATAAACGCATTCCACAGCAAAAATAATACCGTAGGAAAAACCAAATATATATTTTTTTGGAGAATATAGATGATGTGGAGTTCAAATATTAAGAAAAAAGCCACCTAAAGGGGTGGCTTTTAAAATATTTACTGCTATTTCAGGAATAATAATTCTCTGAACTTAGGTAATGGCCAGTACTCATCACCAACTATAAGTTCAAGTTTATCAACGTTATAGCGTATAGTTTCGAAATATGGCTTAACCTTTTCGTCGTATTCTATTGCCAATTTTCTTGCGTCGGTTATGGTGTTTGCTTTCTTACGTGCCTCTGTCATGGCATCTACCGAATTTTTAATGATAGAAATATGCTCAGAGATTCTCTTAATTAACTCAAATTGAGAGTCGTACGATGCAGTTTTTAAACCAATCTCTTTTAATCCTTTAACATTTTCTATTAATGTATTTTGGTATTTAACACACGATGGAATAATATAGCTGGTTACTAATTCTCCAACTATCCTCGACTCAATCTGCATCTTCTTCATGTAGTTCTCCAACATAATTTCATGACGAGCATGGATTTCTATTGGATTGAAGATGTTGTTTTTAGTGAATAATTCTACTGTTTTTTTAGAAACATAAGCGTCTAAAGCTTTTGGAGTAGTTTTTATGTTAGATAATCCTCGTTTTGCGGCTTCTTTTTCCCATTCTAAACTGTAACCATTTCCTTCAAAACGAATAGCTTTAGATTCTTTAATGTATTTTTTGATAACTGTTAGTATCGCAACATCTTTCTTTTCCCCTTTGCTAATTAATGCATCAACTTCTTTCTTAAATGCATTTAATTGATCAGCCATAATGCTGTTCAACACCGTCATAGGAGCTGATGAATTTGCTGATGATCCTACTGCTCTGAACTCGAATTTATTACCAGTAAATGCAAATGGTGATGTTCTGTTTCTATCTGTATTGTCTAATAAGATTTGTGGAATTTTTGGAATACCTAACCACATAGCGTTGCTAGTATCCATTTTCTTATTAATCTTAGAAGTTTCAATCTCGTTTAATACTTCATCTAATTGACTTCCTAAGAATATAGAGATGATAGCAGGAGGGGCTTCGTTAGCTCCTAAACGGTGATCGTTGTTTATAGATGCTATACTTGCTCTTAATAAATCAGCATGCTCACTTACTGCTTTAATAGTATTCACGAAGAAAGTTAAAAACATCAAGTTGTTTTTTGGTGTCTTTCCTGGTGCTAATAAGTTTTTTCCTGTATCTGTAATTAAAGACCAGTTGTTGTGTTTTCCTGATCCGTTTACACCTGCATAAGGTTTTTCGTGTAATAATACTTTGAAACCATGACGGCGAGCAATCTTGTCCATCAAATCCATTAATAATTGGTTGTGGTCGATGGCTAAATTGATCTCTTCGTATATTGGTGCGCACTCGAACTGACTTGGAGCCACTTCATTATGACGAGTTTTTAATGGAATTCCTAACTTAATCGATTCTGTTTCTAATTCCACCATAAATGCCAAAACTCTATCTGGAATAGAACCAAAATAATGGTCTTCTAATTGCTGTCCTTTTGCCGACATGTGTCCTAATAGGGTACGACCTGTAAGCATTAAATCCGGACGAGCATTATATAATGCTAAGTCTACTAAGAAATATTCTTGTTCAATACCCAATGAGGCATTTACTTTCGTGATGTTTTTGTCGAAATACTGACATACTTCTACAGCTGCTTTATCAAGTGTATGCAATGCTTTTAATAAAGGTGCTTTATAATCGAGCGCCTCACCTGTATACGATACAAATACTGTAGGAATACATAATGTGCTTCCCGAACCATTCTCCATAATAAATGCTGGAGATGATGGATCCCAAGCTGTATAACCTCTTGCTTCAAATGTATTTCTTATCCCTCCATTTGGAAACGATGAAGCATCTGGCTCTTGCTGAACTAATGCATCACCTGAGAATTTCTCTAATGCTCTTCCGTCTGAAGTAGGTTCGAAAAATGAATCGTGCTTCTCTGCTGTACTCCCTGTTAATGGCTGAAACCAATGCGTGTAATGAGTAGCACCTTTCTCTATTGCCCAAGCTTTCATTGCTGATGCAATTTGATCGGAAACTTCTCTCTCAATAGTTTTTCCATTATTTATACTTTCTTCAACAGCTAAATAAGCTTCCTTTGTTAAGTACTGCTTCATTTTTGCTTTGTCGAATACATTTGCTGCATAAATATCAGAAAGTCTGTTCGATGGGGTTTTTACTATAATGTCTTTCCTGCTTTGAACAACATCTAGTGCTTTGAAACGAATTGAAGTCATGATTTTTTGGCTTTTTTATAAATTATGTACGCAAAAATAGAAAATATTGTCGGAAAATGAGGTGTTTTTTAAAAAAGACCTCAAAATTTTATCAAAATGTGTTGAAAAGTGAGGTGTTTTTCAAAAAAGACTAAAAATTGACCATATTTTGGCATTCATACATTTATTTTAACTTTAAGCCGTGATTGAGCTTATCAGAGAAAAACTAAAAAACAATCGGGATTCTTTTCAATTGTACCTTGGAAATAGTCTTATCAGTCTATTCAACTTTATTACCATTGCCTTGCTCTCACACTTTTTAGTGCCAGATGAGTACGGTTCCTTTAGGTATATATTAATGGTTACCAGTATTGCAATCTCTATCGGTTCCCTCGGTTTCTCTCAATCTATTTTTTATCATCTCACAAAATCTAAAACAGCTCAAGAAGCTTATAATTATATTAATTCCCTCCGTATAGGTCTTATTATTAGCTCTGTTGCGGTATCTGTATTCTTATACATCTATTATTTGCTTTTTGGTACTCATTCTTTTTTCGATTGGAATAAATATAATGTATGGATTATCTTATTGGTTGTTCCTGCTATTTTTCAAAGTACAGAACTTAATATTTTTCTAAGTATGAAAAGGGTTGGGGCTTACTTTACCAATACACTAAGCCTTCTTAGCATAAAATTAGCCTTAGTATTTATCGCTTACACCGTTAAAGCTTCCCTGATTCATTATATACTTATCCTGAGCATCACTGGTTTTTTACCTACGTTAATAAATACCATATACATCGAACGTTTTTTTAATGAAGAGAAATTCGAGTTTCATCTCGAACTCTTGAAGAAAATATGGAGATATGGCTTGCCTGTAGGTATTGGTTTGTTCTTTGGCATTATCATGACTCATACCGATAAACTTTTGCTCAGTTATCTGTTTAATGATGCCATAAGTATTGCAAAAATTAGTAATGGTAATTTTGAAGTACCTCTTATTACTGTATTCTATACTTCCTTCTCTGCTATTGCTTTTCCATTAATGATTAAAGTGTACCAAGAAGGGGATATCCAATCTTTAATTAAAATTCGTCAGAAATACCAAAAGGAAGTAGTCCTTATTTTATACCCTATCGTTATTGCATTAATTGCCTGGAGTCCTAGTTTTATTAAAATTGCTTTTGGCGATTTTTATGAAACTAGCGCAATATTTTTTGCTATTTATGCCATCACCTTTTTTACTCGTTTTACTAGTTATCACGATGTGTTTTTAATTACTCATAATACCAAGTACATCCCTTTAATACAAGGCATTGAGCTTGTTTTTCATATATTCTTAACTTATGTGTTGATTAAAATGTATGGATTAATCGGGGCAAGTTTCGCAGCTCTTATCACCAATCTTATTTATGCTTTTGTGTGTATTTTCTTATCGAAAAAAATATTGAAAGTAAGTATGTTGGATATTGTTCCCTTTTGGTATCTCTATAAAATAATATTGATTGCCTCAATAATTATGTTTCCCTTTTACTTTATCTCTTCTTTCTTTGGGAGCGATTTTATTAAGTTGATTTGCTCGGGAATATATGTGGTGATTTGCATCTTAACCTTATACAAAATAGAAACCAAAAGAGTTATTTCATAAGGTATATTTTTCCGTATCCTTTTTGGAAATATTTATCGGCACTCGTTTGCCTGTCTTTATAATTCGATTTGTCTTTTATAATTACTCGGTATAAGTATACTCCGTTTGCTAGTCGATCGCCAAACTCATCTGTGCCATTCCATCTGTAATCGCTAATGTTATGTCCAATTTTAATATTACCCAGCTCCGCTTTAGTAATCTCTTTAACTATTTTCCCCGAGATGGTCATGATTTGTATTTTAATATCCTCCGGAATGCTTTCTCCCGTTAGGGTAAACACAAATTGAGTTTGAGTGGTAAATGGATTGGGATAAGGAAAGAAATGAGTAATACTGGAACCATTTACCACCTCAAATGCGATTTCATAATCGGAATTTGCTGTGGTATTATTACTAGCATCTTTGGTTTTAATTTTCAATTTGTACTCTCCATCAATAGCAAAATAGGGGAGATAGGTTACCTTTAATTCGTTAGCATTTGCAGAACTCGCTGGTTGAAATTGGAGCTCATTCGTTGCATATGGTACTTTAGTGTAATTCGATTGATTGGGTCTTTGTAACCATAACTCTAAATAAGTACTGTCGTTGAGTAATAGAAATTTGTTCTCATCCTTTAAGCTAATATTTATTATTGGTCTAGGAGAAAGTAAATCGTTTTGCATAGGTGTTTTCCCATCAATCAAAACGGTTAATTTAGGCGCCCTTTCATCGCGTAATATTTCAAATCCATTTTCTATTTTATTGTTAAATGGTATTAGTTCTACTTCGTTTTCAATAGCTATTGCACTTTCGAGTTTCATTAAACCTAAGAATGTATTGCTTGCTAATCGATAGCTTTTCGTTATGGTATCCAATGCTGCGAATTGATACACTGTATCAATTATTGTGCTGTGTGTGCTTCTATCTGGATTAATTACTTTTAAAGAAATAATAGTGGTATCTATTACTTTCGATGATAAATTCATAAACGAAAATTGATACCTAATGCTATCTCCTTGTAGTGTTTTGCTAGGCGTTAATACATAATTGTATTGTGGTAATATACTTAGCTCTTTGGATGTTTCGTATTTAGCTCCCCAGAGTTTAAAAGCAGCCGGACTATAACTTATAGTATCCGTAAAATTAGCTTGAATTTGAATGTATGGAATATCCTGTGCATTTACTGTGCTTAAATCAATACTGTCTGATGCATTTGCCGAACTATACAATACACTCTTCGTATTGTCGGAATGAATACCAATAATATCAACAGTGATTTCGTCGTCGCTCTCTTTCAAAAACTCCCATGAAACGGCATTCCATTTATTGGTAGGGCCAATGAGTTCTGAGTTTATTTTTCCTTTATCCCATTTACCCGTATGTGTATAGTTTAATCGAATAAATTGCTTTTCAAATGGAATACCAACAGCATTATCGGCTACTACTTCGGTGGCAGTTCCAATGGCATTTCCTTTATAACCTACAAAGGCGTAAGGATGCTTGTTTTCTATGGTACGAACTTTTGATAAGCCTAATGTTTCTAATGCTTGCAGGATGTTTTCGGGTAAGGTTTTGAAATTACTGTTCAAGCCATTATACCCCGATACCACATATCCTTGAGGGATGCTTTGCAGATAATGTAATAAGGAATCTTTTGCTGTGGCATCATTTGTATTAAATAAAAATACCCCGCTGTGTTTATAAATTTCAAATGGATAATCGGGAGTATTCGCTAGTAAATTATAATTACTTGGGTAGCTATATCTTTTAAAAGTTAAGGGATGTAAAGCAAATAAAACTAAACCTGTAACACCTCCTCCAACATAAACCGGTGGCTCATTATTTATTCGTATTCTCCTTTCAATGGAATCGGCTCGTGCATCATCTCCTCTGGTATTGATGGAAATGTCGAGATCATTATTCACGAACTTTAATTGATTGTTTTCTATATAAATGTTTTCAAATGTAGAGGCACTTAATTGTTGGGTTTTATTTTGAACCCAAGTTAAATCTCCATCTGGCAAATACACAAAACGCGATACTCTCCAGTCGGATTCTTCTGTGCTATTTTTAAGCTTCACTCTTACGTATACATTAGTATTTGGAACAATACCTAGTTCTATTTCCTTAATGAGTAATTGTTGATCTATCCAAGTAAAGCTTTTTAGGTATGCCGAATTAAATGTAATGCTGGTATCAATTTCAACTTTATACTCAATGTTTTTAGCAAAGAAATCGGTACACTGAACAATCAACCTGATTTTAGATTGATTTACTACCGATGAATTTTGTGGTTGCAAAACGATGGCATCAAAACTGCTCAAGTATAACTCTGTGCTAATACTATTGTTGCTTTCGTTTAGTTCTTCAATTTTCTGGTTAGGATCTATCGTTAGGGTAATCAAGTTTGTTCCACTTAGCTCCTTAGTCTTTTCTAAACTAAAATAAATAGTGTCTTGATAGTATATCGCTGGATATTTTAGAATAGGGTAGCTGATGGTGTTTACATTGTTAATTTTTCTATCGATACGTATTTCAAAGCTATCGCTTGTTGCTTTTGCTTCATTTTTAATGATGCATGCAAATTGTATAGAATCGTTGTTAATGTAGTTCTTATTGGTTGCATATAAACTATAATTATATGTCGAATAATCAGCAGATGCTGGTGAATACAAGCGATAGCTGGGATCGCCTTGATAAATGAACTGACGTGCATGTAATAGGTTCAGCGTGTCGTTCGGATTAACAAAATTTGTAAGAGTAGCTTTAGTAATTTCTCCAATGCTTTTTCCGTAATTGGTTTGAAAAGCATTTTGATAAAACAAACGATCATATTCTCGTAAATAAGAACCAAAACCTTCGTCGCTACTCGCTAACCAGCCTATGGCTCCTTTGTTTTTTGCATTGATGTAATTTTCACCCATCGAATTATCTAAGGCACAATTTCCTACAGAACATCCATTGAGAAAATAAATAGGATATTTACTTTTATTACTTAATGCATCGGGTTCTCCGAAGTTTATTTCTACGAAGTAATTGGAACCATGACCAAAATACGTAAGCATAGAAATACCTGCATTGGTTTGCGCGATAATTTGCTCTCTATAATTTTCGCTGATAGGTTCATTTACTTTTTTATTGTAGTTAGTTATTTTGGCTCCTAAAGAGGGCTGAACTGCAATGGCTTCGCATACTTTTAGCGCACTTGTAAATTGTTCGTTTTCACCAAGTGTTCTTCCTCCTGTAGTATGTATGATGTTTTTCCTCCACAATGCGATTTCGTTTTGCATGTCCATATCCTTCAACTTGTCGAGGTAGTTAATAACCTCTTCGTTGTTTTCAGCAGCTAATCGTCCAATTCCCATTTTTTGTAGAATAGGATTGAAGTTTAAACTGCTTACATATAATGCATCAGATGGGGGAACACCAATTGATGGTACTAAATCTCGTTTTGTGTATTTGGGGTTTTTATATTCATCAGATTGTATTCCTTTTCCTAATAAAAATAAATTAAGTGGAGCCTTAGATGCTTTATCGACGTAATCGTCGATAAATCTTTTTAAGGCAATTGGATGATGGTAACCATAGGTGTAGCTATTGTATAAATCTTCAGCAAAGATTAAGTAAGTGCTAACGCCTTTCGATTGTTTATAGCTTTTATATTGTTCTGCCGACGATTTTAATGCTAATGAACTAATGATCAAGAGTTCACTTTCTTCTGCACTAAAATCAAAATTATTAATGGTACATTTTTCTACAGTATAATTCGTAGAGATGTCGGTGTTTTTTATCGATACCAAAATGTATTCATTAATAGTGTTGCTACCTTCTAAGCGAAAATAATTCGTGTCGTTTTGTTTCTGAAGTGGGTAGTAGTATTCCTCTTGTGCATTCAATAAATAAACACTATCAGAAGCAATATCTGTAAAACGCAGATTAGAATTATTTGCAGATTGGTATTTGAATTTTAAGTGTGTTAATCCAAAAAATGATGTGCTTCTCTTGTATTGATACTTAATGTATGGAACAGTATTCAAATCGCTTTGTGCAGAAATGTCGTTTATGCTGCTGAACTTTAATTGTGTTGATGTAGACACATCGGAACCACCAATAGAAAAATCAAATCTTAAGCATTGATAAGCTTTGTATAATGTATCGATAAGGGTTTGTGTAGTATTACCGATGTATTCGATTTTTAAGTGATGATTATAATTAGGATTTCCTGAAAGGGCATCCGATTGTCCTGATACGTAAGTTTGAATATTCAATGGTTCAGAAGTAATCATTTGATCTGTATTTAAACCTTTGTTTATTGAAGTTCCTAAAGACCAAGTATTCCCTGAGAAGCCTTCTCCTAAAGTATATTCTGATAGCGTTGCACCAGCATTTACATTTTTTCCATAGAAATACTGATTGGCGAAAACATCTATTTGCTCATAGTCGATGGTATTCACCCAATTCTGATTTTGGGCATGAAGACTTTCTTTGTAATAGTTTCCATTACCCGAAGTAGATATACTGAGTAAGTAGATAGAAGTATCTCCATAAATACTGTTATATGGATTTAACATCGCACCTGGTTTATCATATAACTCTCTATCGATTTCCCCATTCATTTTTTCTCCATAAAAATAAATGGCATTTCCTGTTACCCATGTTAGGTTGGTATCGGCAATAAGAAATGAAATGGCTTTTCCGTTTTTTACCAGTTTGAATTTTTTAGGATCAACATTATTGAGTTCTGGAAATTGTGCATTAAGGGAGGCTGCAGATATTTTGAGCACGCCTGTATGGTTCGATTTTATTTTATAGGTAATCTCGCTGGCATAGCCATTACTATAGAAGCTAAAGTAAATGAGTACTAAGAGTATACGAGTATAAACAGACATTGCACGAATATATTAATTCTTTATAATTTAATATTATCCTTTCAGTTATTTCTATATTAGTTTATTTTGTTGCAATTTAGAACTATGGAAATTGAGAAAATAAGTCATAAGCAATGGAAGCTGGAGCAAGAGCATATCACGACTAATTTATTCGATCAAAATTCATTCTTAGAAACCATAGCCGCTGTTTATAATAAAGAGATTGCATGGTATAAAGTACTCGACAAAGGGCAGTTATTTTTCGCTATTCCTCTATATTATTCGAGAAGGAAAGCAGAACTTATCACCCATTTTTTTTATCAAGCAATTATTAAACCACAAGAGTTTTCGGAGCAGAAATTAGTGGAGGGATGGGGAAAATTATTAGAAGTGTTGAAAGAGCAATACGACGCCATCGACTTTAAATTTGCACCTTATGTAGAAGATATCAGGCCATTGATATGGGCGGGATTCGAACATATTACGAGGTATACAAGTGTAATAGACTTAATTAAGTTCCCGAATTATTCGGAAAATATAGAAAGGTCGATAAAAAAAGCACTGAAAAATAATTGCAAGGTAGATGTTCATACTTATCATTCGGATATTGTTCAGGAGCAAATTGCCGATATGTTGACCTATGGCTTAGGCAATAAGCATGCTAAGCGATTTGATACCTGGTTCAGTCAATTATCTCAAAAAAAATCTACCAGGGTATTTGAGTTGAAAAACGAAGAAAACAAGAGAATAGGCTCATCATTATATTTATTAGATAGTAAAAAAGCGTATTTAATAGCCACCATGGGAGGCGAGGAGCAGTTGGGCGGACAAGCCTATTTGTACGATCAGGCTTTCAGGCATTTCAAAGAATTAGGCATTTTAGAAGTCGATTTATTAGGGGCAAATATTCCATCTGTAGCACTTTATAAAGCAAAATTGGGTGCAGAACTGAAATCATACTACATGGTTTCTTATCGAAAATACAAGATTAAGGTTAAAATTCTCAATGGATTAAAGAGAATGGCGAGGTCGATGTGGAGATAAGCTGAATTTTCAACAAATAGGGTAAAAAACAATCTATTTGCTAATTTTGCGGCATCAAAAACAATCGTCTTGGAAAATACGCAATTAACAACCTTAGAAACAGCCAAAGAACTTGGTTTATTACCTGAAGAGTTTGAGAGAATAAAAGAGATTTTGGGAAGAGTACCCAATTTTACAGAATTGAGTATTTTCTCAGTGATGTGGAGTGAGCACTGCTCTTACAAGAACTCTATTGTATGGCTAAAAACTTTACCGAAAGATGGACCTCGTATGCTTGCCAAAGCTGGAGAAGAAAATGCGGGATTAGTTGATATTGGCGATGGTATTGCTTGTGCATTTAAAATAGAATCTCATAATCACCCTTCAGCATTAGAGCCTTACCAAGGTGCGGCTACTGGTGTGGGTGGTATTAATCGCGATATATTTACGATGGGTGCGCGCCCTATTGCTCAGTTAAACTCATTACGTTTCGGAGATATCAACCAAGAGAGAACCAAATGGTTGATTAAAGGTGTGGTTAAAGGAATTGGCGATTATGGTAATGCCTTTGGTATACCAACGGTGGGTGGAGAAGTGTTTTTCGACGAATGTTATAATATCAATCCTTTGGTGAATGCCATGTCGGCGGGTATTGTAAACGTAGGAGAGACTATTTCTGCAACTTCTTATGGTGTGGGTAACCCTGTATACATTGTGGGTTCTGCAACGGGTAAAGACGGAATACATGGAGCAGCATTTGCTTCAAAAGATATTACCGAGGATTCGGTGAACGATTTACCTGCAGTACAAGTGGGCGATCCTTTTCAAGAAAAATTATTGTTAGAAGCTACGTTAGAAGTAATAAAAACAGGTGCTGTAGTAGGTATGCAAGATATGGGTGCAGCAGGAATCATCTGTTCAAACTCTGAGATGTCGGCTAAAGGGGAACATGGTATGGTGATTTACTTGGATAAAGTTCCAACTCGCCAAGCAAACATGAAACCTTACGAAATTCTATTATCTGAATCGCAAGAGCGTATGCTAATTGTGGTAGAGAAAGGAAGAGAGAAAGAAGTAGAAGCTATTTTTGATAAATGGGATTTGAATTGTGAGATTATTGGAGAAGTAACCGATACTAAACGTTTACACTATTACATGAATGGCGAATTAGTAGCCGATGTACCAGCTGACGATTTAGTATTAGGTGGAGGAGCTCCTGTTTATCATAGAGAATACAAAGAGCCTGCATATTTTGCAGAAAATAAAAAGTTCGACATCAATGCTGTAAATGAACCTACAGATTTGAAAGCGGTTGCGATGCATTTAGTAAATCATCCTAACATTGCTTCAAAACGTTGGGTAATTAATCAGTACGATTCGATGGTGGGAACAGTAAACATGTCGACCAACGCACCATCAGACTCGGCCATTGTAAATATTAAAGGAACCGACAAAGCCATTAACCTAACGGTTGATTGTAATTCGAGATATGTATATGCCGACCCAGAAACGGGTTGTGCGATAGCTGTGGCTGAAGCTGCCAGAAACATTACCTGTTCGGGTGGTGAGCCTGTAGCGATTACCAACTGCTTAAACTTTGGAAATCCTTACAACCCAGAAGTGTACTGGCAATTTGTAAGTGCCATTAAAGGTATGGGTGCAGCATGTACTAAATTCCAAACTCCAGTAACTGGTGGTAACGTGAGTTTCTACAATCAGTCGTCGGACGAAGGTCCGGTATTTCCTACACCAACCATTGGAATGTTAGGAGTGATGGATTCTAAAGAATTCAGAATGACATTGAATTTCAAAAATGAAGGAGATGTTATTTATCTTATCGGAGAATCGAAAAACGACATCAGCTCATCGGAATATTTAGCGTCGTATCATGGCATTAAAAATGCACCAGCACCTTTCTTCGATTTAGAGAAAGAATACGAAACGCATCAAGTAATTAAAGGATTAATCAGAAATAAATTAATACAATCGGCACACGACGTATCGGATGGTGGTTTGTTTGTAGCCCTAGTAGAATCGGCTATTCCGAATCAATTAGGTTTTGCAATACAAAGCGAAGAGTCGATTCGTAAAGATGCTTTCTTGTTTGGTGAAGCTCAAGGAAGAATTGTGGTTTCGGTTTCTGCCGAACAACAAGAAGCCTTTGTAGAATTTATGTCGCTAAACAACATAGAGTATAATAATTTAGGGCAAGTTACAGCTTCGAACATCAGCATTGATGAAGAAGATTTCGGAACGATAGAAACTTATAAATATCGTTACGAACATGCTTTAGAAGAAATTATAGAAAAGCAATAGTTTTGGGAAACAAAGCCTTTAATTTTAAGCAATTTAAAGTAGAACAAGATCGGTGTGCGATGAAAATCGGCACCGATGCTGTTTTAATGGGAGCCTTGTTGAACCTCGACTCGAAATGCAAAACGGCATTGGAAATAGGATCGGGAACTGGAGTAATTTCCTTGATGCTTGCTCAGCGTTATCCTAAATTAAATATCATCAGTTTAGAAATCGATCCTGCTGCTCAAGAGCAATGTGCACAGAACTTTGCGCAATCGCCTTGGAAGGAAAACCTGCAGAGTATTGAAGCCGATTTTATTCAATATACCGATACTAATAAGTATGATTTAATATTCAGTAATCCTCCGTTTTTTAGTAATTCTTTATTGTCGGATTCGGAGCAAAGAAATTTAGCTCGTCATATTAGCCCAGAGCAATTTCAGCAATGGATAGCCAAAGCGTATGAGCTATTGAATGATAATGGAGCATTAGCCTTTATTATCCCTTCCGAAAGTGTAGAGTTTATCTCCACACAGTTAGAAGGAAAAATGATTTTGGAAAAGAATGTGTTTATACGATCCTTTCCAGATACTGAAGTGATTAGAAATATAGTGATGTTCAGAAAAACGAATACACTTGGAAGTTTTGAGATTAAATCCTTAAGTATTTATGAAAGCAAAGAAGTATATTCACGAGAATATGAACATGCTTTAAAACATTACCTCACTATTTTTTAATGATTAGAGTAGGACTACTTTCCGATACACATTCGCATTTCCCCGAGGAGGTATATAAATACTTTGCGGAGGTCGACGAAATTTGGCATGCAGGTGATATTGGTTCTATGGAGGTAGTTAATCAATTACGAGCCTTTAAACCATTGAAAGCAGTATGGGGAAATATTGATGGGCATGAGATAAGAAAAGAATTCCCTTTAGATTTAATAGGAACAAAAGAAGGACTGAAAGTATGGATTACCCATATTGGAGGTTACCCTGGGAAGTACCACGAACGGGTAAGGAAAAGGATAGAGCAGGTGAAGCCAGGCTTATTTATTTCAGGTCATTCACATATTCTTAAGGTTATTCCTGATAAAAAATTAAATTTGTTGCACATTAACCCAGGAGCTGCCGGAAAGGAAGGATTTCATCAAATCAGAACATTAATACGGTTTACGATAGATGAGGGGAAGGTAAAAGATTTAGAGGTAATAGAACTGGGGAAACGAGCATTAACAGATACAAACAAGCAAACACTATAAGCACATAAGATGTCACATTTTACTACACTAGGCCAATTTATTATCGAAAAGCAAGCCGACTTTCCATTTGCCAAGGGAGGCTTTTCGAGGTTGATTAGAGATTTAGCAATTGCCGCTAAAATTGTAAACAGAGAAGTTAATAAGGCAGGATTGCTAGACATCCTTGGAGAAACGGGCGATACCAATGTTCAAGGAGAGACGGTGAAAAAACTAGATGTTTTTGCGAACGAGCAATTTATTGCAGCACTTAAAGCCGGAGGCGAATGTTGCATGATTGTTTCGGAAGAAAACGACGATGTGATTCCGATTAATTCAACTATATCACAAGAAGCGAAATACATTGTATGTATAGATCCTCTAGATGGTTCATCGAATATCGATGTGAACGTTTCTGTGGGAACTATATTTGCCATCTACAGAAGATTAAGTGAACACGGAGAATGTACTGCTGCTGAGGCTTTACAGTCGGGTAGAGAGATGGTAGCTGCAGGCTATGTAATCTATGGTTCTTCGACCATGTTTGTGTACTCTACAGGTAAAGGAGTAAACGGATTTACTTTAGATCCAACCATTGGAGAATTTTGTTTATCGCATCCAAGTATGCAAATTCCAGAAACAGGTAAGACCTACTCAATTAACGAAGGAAACTATGTGCATTTCCCTGATGGAGTAAAAAAATACATTAAGTATTGCCAAGAAATCGACGGCCCTACTAACCGACCATATACTTCAAGATATATCGGATCAATGGTAGCCGATTTCCATAGAAATTTATTAAAAGGTGGAGTGTTTATTTATCCATCTTCGTACGGAGCACCGAACGGAAAATTAAGATTGATATACGAATGCAATCCGATGTCGTATTTAATTGAGCAAGCAGGAGGTAAGGCGAGCGACGGGTTAAACAGAATATTAGATTTACCTGTAACCGATTTACATCAACGCACACCGATATTTATTGGATCTAAAAAGATGGTAGAGAAAGCGGAAGAGATGATGGCATTACACTCAGCTGTTGAAAAGCTGGTCTGAGTTTTTTTCATCCTCATACACTTTATCAATCAATAACTCACTTTGTTCGGAAGCTGCGACTGCTAATTGGTCGCAGCGTTCGTTTTCGGGGTGACCGTTATGACCTTTTATCCATTGAAATTTCACTTGGTGTTGTCTGTAAATATTCACGAAACGAATCCATAGGTCTTTATTCTTTTTGTCTTTAAAGCCGATTTTTATCCAGTTCCATAGCCAACCTTTTTCTACAGCTTCTACTACGTATTTAGAATCGGATACCACTAACACATTAGCTCCTTTAGTTTTGATAGCTTCTAAACCCTTAATAACGGCAAGTAGTTCCATGCGATTATTGGTGGTGAGCCTAAAGCCTTCTGATAATTCTTTGTAATGCGACCCTGCTTTTAATACCACACCATAACCCCCTCTACCCGGATTCCCTTTTGCAGCACCATCAGTATAAACATGTATAATCATTCTCTATTGTTTAATGAGTTTATATATTCTTCTTACATATAAGACCCAAGCTATTCCTGTTGCGACTGCAAGTATACGAGTTGATTCAAACATCCATTGCTCTTTTACAAATTTTTGTTCACCCCAAGCCCAAAATAAATTGAGGGTATGAAGTAGTGCGATGATAAGAAAATAAGGCCACTCGTCGGTATCGAAAGAACATAAATAGGCACTGAAAATAAACATAGGAAATAAGTAACGTTCATGCATTTCGGGTAAGAGCATGAAATAAGTAAAGCAATACAAAGAGAGTAAGGCAATTACTTTTTGAGTATTCGAATGATGTTTATAAACCTGAAATAATATCCAAATAAAACTGATGCTGAAGAGGCTGTACGCCAATAGTTTTCTACTGATTACACCGAACACCAACGCATCGTTTGGAGGGAATTGCATTTTCATTTTCAATCCAAAATCAGCCCATATTGCCCAATAAAAATTAAAAGCATTTACACTGATGTAATTGTATCGACCCGCCGCACTAATATGCGGATTGATAGAATCCATAGGGTTTGGTGCGAATAAAATAAAAGGAAGATTGATTAAAAAGAAAACAGAAAACAGAAGGAGCAGAGAGAATATTTTTTCCTTAATGCTATTCTTTGATGTTAAAAATAAGATGCCGAAAATGGGCAGAAACAAAAGTGTTTGTGTTTTTAAAGAAAGCGAAATTCCGATTAGAATGGCTGTAGGATAAAGTTTATTCTGAAGGATATAATAAAACCCACAGAACATTAAGATGCTGTATAGAATGTCTATTTGTCCCCAGCCGTAAGCATTTACAATGGTTACAGGAGAGAGGAGCATTAAGGCTAAGAATACTTTGTTATTCGTTTTTTTATAAAACCAATAGAGGAAACTGAATTCTACTAGGAGGTTAAACAGTTTCAGAAAGCTATCGAAGAAATAGGTATGTATATCCCAAGAAAAAGCATCGAAAAGGTATGCGATGGGAGTAATCACATAAAGGTATAGGGGAGGGTAATCGCATTCGAAACGGTCTATTTGTATGGAATAGATGTTGGTTAAGCCATGTTGAACGATACGATCGCCCCAATGTTCGAAGAAATCGAAGTCGGAATTATGACCATCGGAGATAAAGAATAGCGCACGTAGAGCGATACATGCGAACAAAAACCACTTCCAACGGACTTGATTAGTAATGATTTGATGAGGATAGTGATAGAATTGAAAGATGTTTTTCAAAAAAGTCATTTCCAAAAATAAGATAATTTGCAAGATAAAATTTCAATTTTAATTGTGAATATTGCGTGGGAATGCTATTTTTGTCCTTCATTCGAAAAACGGATGGCAATACGGTGGATGTAGCTCAGTCGGTTAGAGCATCGGTTTGTGGTACCGAGGGTCGTGGGTTCGAGCCCCATCTTCCACCCCCTAAAAAAACCTTTTGATTTTATCAAAAGGTTTTTTTGTTACTAGTGACTGGTGAATAGTACTAGTAACTAGTCGAGTTTCAATCGGCAGCGGCCTAACCCACATCTACGCATTTTTCTGCGTCCCCTTCGGCTCCGCTCAGGGTCCGGTTGTCAAGCAGTCAATCAGCATAGTGGTCTAATGCCACATCTTCGCATTTATCTCAGTCGAGTTACGAACTACGAGTTACGAACTACGAGTTACGAACTACGAATTACGAGATACGAGATATGAAACAATACCATCAACTCATGCAACATGTTCTCGACCACGGGGTTGAGAAACACGATAGAACAGGAACCGGCACCATTAGCGTGTTTGGTTATCAGATGCGATTTGATTTGCAAGAGGGTTTCCCGATGGTAACTACTAAGAAGTTACACCTTAGATCTATCATTCACGAGTTGATTTGGTTTTTAAAAGGCGAAACCAATATCCAATATTTAAAAGAGAATGGTGTAAGTATTTGGGACGAATGGGCAGATGAAAATGGGAATCTCGGTCCGGTATACGGTTCTCAGTGGAGATCTTGGAAAGGCGCAGATGGAAAAACTGTCGACCAGATTACACAAGTTATTGAGCAAATTAAAAAGAACCCCGACTCTCGTCGTTTAATTGTGAGTGCATGGAATGTTGCCGAAATTGAAAACATGGCCCTCCCTCCTTGTCATGCCTTCTTTCAATTTTACGTAGCCAACGGAAAACTATCTTGCCAACTCTATCAACGTAGTGCTGATATCTTTTTAGGTGTGCCTTTCAATATTGCATCCTATGCCCTACTCACTATGATGGTTGCTCAAGTTTGCAATTTAGAGTATGGAGAATTTGTACATACCCTAGGCGACGCTCATTTGTATACCAACCACTTGGATCAAACTCGTTTGCAGTTGAGTAGAGAATTGCGTCCACTACCCACTATGAAAATTAATCCAGAGGTGAAATCTATATTCGACTTTACTTTTGAAGATTTTACATTAGAAGGTTACGACCCACATCCACATATTAAAGCTGCAGTTGCTGTATAATATGCTAATATGCTGATATGCTAGTATGCTGATATGCCGATATAATATTAATTTAGCATACCAATACATCAGTATATCAACTCAACATATTAGCACATTAGCATATTACCATATTAGCATATTAGCATATTAGCATATTAGCATACTAGCATATTAATTATGATTTCAATAATAGTAGCAACAGACATACAAGGAGCCATCGGTAAAGACAACGCCTTATTGTGGCATTTACCTAATGACTTAAAACGATTTAAAACCATTACCTCTGGGCATCCAATTATCATGGGTCGAAAAACATACGAATCCATTGGTCGTCCTTTAGCTAATCGAAGAAACATAGTTATTACCACCAATAAAGAATTACAAATACCAGGTTGCGAAATAGTAAACAGTTTAGCTGAGGCGGTACAATTAACAGCAGATGTAGAAGCATTTGTTGTAGGTGGCGGACAAATTTATAGAGAGTCGATGGCCATAGCAGATCGAATATACCTTACCTTGGTGGATACGGAATTAGATGCGGATACTTATTTCCCTGAAATTATGCCAAAAGATTGGGAGGAAGTTTTCCGAGAAAAACATCATTCCGACGAAAAGCATCAATATAATTACGAGTTTATCGATTACATAAGAAAACAATAATAGTATTTTCGTAGTATGAAGATTATTGAAGTAAACAGTCCGATTACAAAGAAATTATTCTTAGATGTAGTGGATGATATTTACAAAGGTGACGATGTATATGTTCGTCCGCTCGATGTAGAAATAGAATCCATATTTAATCCACAAAGCAATATATTTCACTCACATGGAAAAGCAATACGTTGGATTTTACAAGACGATAAAGGCAAGACCATAGGTAGAGTTGCAGCATTTATCAATAATAAAAAAGCATACACCTTTGAGCAGGCTACTGGAGGAATGGGCTTTTTCGAATGTATAAACGATAAAGCAGCAGCACACCTGTTGATGGACACTTGCAGAGACTGGTTGCAGGAACAAGGCATGGAAGCCATGGATGGGCCCATTAATTTTGGGGAGAATGATAATTTCTGGGGCTTATTGGTTTATGGATTTACACATCCTGCAGTTGGGATGAATTACAATCCGGCCTACTATCAAGAGTTTTTCGAGTCGTATGGCTTCAAAATGTATTTCGAACAGGTATCCAACCATCTCGATTTAACGAAACCCCTACCCGAGCGATTCGCTAAGATTGCCGATTGGGTGAAGAACAAAGAAGGTTATCGTTTTGAGCACCTCAGAATGTCTAATCTTACAAAGTACTCTAACGACTTTCAGAATATTTACAATAACGCTTGGCAATTTCACGAGAACTTTAGTCCGATGAGCGACGAAGTGGTGCATCAAAGTTTAGAGAAGATGAAAGCATTTGTCGATGAACGCTTCATTTGGTTTGGCTATGTAAACGACGATCCCGCAGCATTTATGGTTTGCATTCCAGACGTGAATCAAATTATTAAGCACATGAAAGGAAAGACCAATTTATGGGCTAAGTTGAAATTTGCTTATCACAAATGGAAAGGCAGCATGACCCGATTAAGGGTAGTAATTATGGGTGTTAAACCAGCTTATCAGAAGTTGGGCTTAGAATCAGCTTTAATTATGAGTGCACACCATTTGGTACATCCCTTGAAGCATTATACAGAAGTAGAACTATCGTGGGTAGGCGATTTTAATCCTAAAATGAGGGCCTTACACGAATCTACAGGAGCAACATTAGGCAAAAAACACCTCACCTATAGATGTTTGTTTAATCAAACCAAAGACTTTAAACGATCAACAATCATAGCAAGAGATACCAAGGATACTTACAAACGTTAAAGCAATGGACAGTTCGGATGGACGTCCACGTCCATTCGAACTGCTGCACTTCCTAACACTTTAGTACTTGACTAAAAAAAACTACTTGATAACTAATATTTTAAGCCAATGTTAATATTTTTTATGGGGCTTGGTTTGCATTGTATAATTATTCTTGTACATTTGCAGACCTTTTACGGAAGGAAGATCTCGTAGCTCAGCTGGTAGAGCATAACACTTTTAATGTTGGGGTCCTGGGTTCGAGTCCCAGCGGGATCACGGAAAAACAAAAAAACCACTCAGAAATGAGTGGTTTTTTTGTTTAAGTATTTTAAGTACCTAGTATTGTATAACACTCCCCAAAAATGAGACCAGAGGTTTAGTTAAAAAAACAATAATTTTATTAAACCAATGAGCAGACAAAAAAGACGCCAGTTTACTGCAGAATTTAAAGCCAAGGTAGCATTAGAAGCAGTTAAAAAGAGTTCACATTAGAGAGTTAAGTTCTAAATACGAACTAAATCCAGTAGTAATTTCAAAGTGGAAGCTGGGGTAAAACTGCGCTTAGAATTAGTAGCAGTTAAGAACAATGCACTCTCAATTCGTAAGCAATGTGATCTGTTATGTATCCCACGAAGTACTCTATATTACGCACCAGTTCCAGAAAAACCTTAGAATATAAAAATGATGAACATCATGGATAAACACCTAACTAATCACTCAACAGAAGGAGTTGAATCGATGGCGTACTTCTTAAGAGAAAAAGTGCAACCATGCGAAATATTCAAAAGACATGAACATGAATGATAGTGGTTGTGGTGATGGATACGAAGAAGAAAACATTAAAGTATTGGAAATGAAATTCGAGTAGCAGTAGAAATGGTGACTAATGGTAGAATTAAAAGATGCTAAAACCATTATGTGGTTGCAGTATGCGAAGTTGAATGCCTTAATCCAGTATTAAGTATAATGTATTTATAATTTATATCCTGATAGTATCTCAAAGTCATAGCCATTCCCTTTAATAGACATTTTACCATTGTCAGATTTACAGTATATATTGTAAAAATATACTGTAGTAGGTTTTATATCCATTGCTGAGAATTCTCCTAAACGGTTTGGAATAAAGACAATAAATGAATTATTAGCCCCATAATAACCTAAGTTTCTGCCTTTTGAAGGAATGGAAAGAGATATGTATGTTTCGGAATATTTAGAAACTTTTATCACTTCTGTAAAGGTGGTTGAGTCTCCCCACTTTTTCATTTTAACTTGATAGTCGCCTGTATATAAATTAATTTGAGGATCTTTTATAATTACATTTGTTAGACTCCATTTGCTATAGGTACCATCAGTAAATTTTTCCCTAACCACAAACTGTAAAGTATCATTCCACCTCAAATTAAAAATATTGCATTTATAAAAATTATCAGTTTGTATTGTCATTTTTATATCACTTTGACTTGTAATGCTAAAATTGAAATTCTGATTATTTGTTTTATCTACAAACTTATCAGAATACGAACCAAATATTTCATAATTCAATACATTGGGGTCTTTTGCCCATGTTATAGTTGGAATAAAGGTATAGGGGTCTACTATTATAAGGTCGTTTGGTGTATTAGTAATAAGAGGACTTACATCAGCATTTGATAGACAATTAACGTTAAAAAATTTAGAATATTCAGATGAATTTCCAACACTATCAATTGCTTTAACTTTCCAATATAAAGTGCTTCTGATAATGGATGAAATTGATTCTGTAAAAATATATTGTAGATAAAAACTAGGCAAACCTGTTTCGTTATTAAAAACAAAATCCGTTAAAATATTTTGAAAGGATGAATCCGATGAGATTAAAAGTTCATATTTTTTTGCATTTGGAACAGAACTCCATTTAAAGGTAACGCTAGTACAATTTACGAATTGCGAGTTATTTTGAGGATATGTTAACTGCGGAACAGAAAGAGTAGCTTGCTGATTATTTGTAGTGGTCTCTACATTATCTTTTTCGCAAGACAATATAATGCATAGTAACAAGAACAGGCAAATCTTAATTCTCATAGCTTAAATATACAAATTAAATAAATTATCAAAGGAATATCGTAATCATAAAACCAGTGGCACCGATTTTGGTGCCACCAGTATAATCAAACCTACCACCCGCCTCCGAGTGCCTTATACAAATTCACTTTTGCATTGAGCTGCTTCAATTTAATTTCTATCAATTCCATTTTAGAATCGATGGCTTTTCTTTGGGTTAATAATACCTCCATATAATCGACTCTCGCGGAATTAAACAAGCTGTTTGAAATTCTCAGCGAAGCATTCAAAATATTTCTTCTTTTTGCTTCGTATCATAACTCATGGTGCTATTATTAATCAACGAAAGTTGATTAACAACTTCTATATACCCATTTAAGATACTTTGTTCATACTTATATGCAGCCTGAACCTGTTTATTGTTTGCTATTCTATAAGTTGCCTTAATGGCATTTCTATTAATTAAAGGTGCTACTAAATCGCCTGCAACGTTGTATAAGTTCGATTCTGGTAACAACAAATACCAAGGATTAAACGCTTGAAAACCTAAGCCAGCTTTGAGTCCAAGTGAAGGATAAAAATTAGCTCTGGCTACTTTTACATCTAGATTTGCGGCTAATAATTCTTGTTCTGCACTTTTAATATCTGGTCTATTTGATAATAGTTGAGAAGGCAAACCCACGCTAATCGAGTCGATAGGTATTTTCGTAAACAACGTTTTATCACTTAACACCGGTTGTGGAAATCGTCCTAGCAAAAAAAATTAATCTTATTTTCTTTTTTCAACAATCTCTTGAGCTATTTTATACTGAAGATTCTGTGTATTTAAAAGTTGAGCTTCGAATCTATTTACTGCTAACTGACTCACTTTAGCGGCTTCTTTTTGCTGTTTGACAATACCTTAAGCTTTATCTTTTTCAAAAGTAGTTCGAAGAATGACACCTTGTTTTTTAATAAGCTCAATTCAAAAATTGAAAAATTAGATGGAGATTGCGATGTTAGAAGAACTTCAACTCTACCCACATTCAACTCAAATTCTTTTCACTTAATAAAATCTTATAAAATAGATTGCAACAACTATTTATTTGAGATAAGAAGAAAGTAATATTCCTAACTGGTGCCACCACTTAAGTCGTGGCACCAGTTCGCTTATTAAATGCAGCTTTTTAAAAATAAATTTTGAAAAAAATAATCTTCTTTCCTCTGATGATTATTCTGAATTACATAATTCGTTACGACACTTCTAAACTAACCCTCTGCTCCTCAACATGTGGAATAATCGCTACAATTTTAATGGAAAAACGCTCATAAAACTGTTTAAACGAATAGGAACAGTCTTTGTACTCCTATCATTGAACAAACTTAAATCTGTAGTATTATGAAAAAGTATATCTTATTTATCGTGGTATTGCTGAGCTCAGAGTTCATCAATGCTCAACCCAAAGGATTTTACTATTACACCAGAGCAGGATTAGGAGTTTCTAGTTTCAAAAATTCTTCATTAAACAATCAAACCGGCAAGCTGGCGCTCAATATTGGTATTGCGGGAAATTATCAATTCAACAATCACTTTGGTTTAATTGCTGAAGGGAATTTCTCTTCTAAAGGTTCTAAAATAACAGGAGAAGAACCTGCTACATTTACCAGTCCTGCTAAAGGATACGAGGATATCTATCGTTTATTCTATGTAGAAATTCCTCTGATGGCAAAAATTAGCTTCCCATTAACTGAATCGTTTTACCTGAAAGGTTTCGGTGGTTTAAGTACTAATTTTAATCTATTGGGAACCTATTCAAGAAATTATAATGATGTTAATGAACAAGATTTACTCGACCAACAAATTAATGGCATTACATTATTGGAGAATAGTGTGGTTTTAGGTCTAGGGATAGAAATAAAAGACAAAAATGATCATTTATACTCCTTGGATTTTAGAAGTAATAATGGCATTAACTCTTTCGGAAACATCAAAAACAATCAAAACGCACCTATTTCGGGCTATAACTACTATTATACCATTGGCATAGGTTATTCATTTTAAGGTTGTTAATGTTATTTGAACTAATTAACTTTATATTAAGAAGTTAATTAGTTCGAGTACCATGAAAAAGTTTCTACTCAGTCTGTTTCTTGCTTGTACTGCATTTAATCTATTTGCTTTTCAACCAGGTAATCACGAAAAAGAAGTTGCCATTGCTGCACTTAAGGCGACTGTATTTGTAGACAATACTAATTTCAAATTTGTAGAGAAGAAGATTCAAAACGGAAATAATCAATACGTCTTTCAGAATACCGAAGATAACTCTGTAAATTATGCAGTAAGTGTAATTAAAGATGATATCAAAATAGATATGACGACGAAAGAAAACTGGACAGTAATACCTATGTATGAAACGTTGAAGTATCACATTAAAAAAGATATAGTTACTATCCAAGTTAAATACCCAAGCACTAAACTCATTAACAAGGTGTATAAGATGCAAGATATACACAAGATGTTAAACTAATATCTTATACTAGCCTTTTTTAATTAAAACTAACAACATAAACAATGCGTGTCGGACTGATATGTATAATTTTCTTTATTTGCTCATTTCGTTCTCATGCTCAGGGTACGGAATGGTTTAAGTTATTGAATACTGATACAGCCATTGAAAGCGATGCGGAATTACATGCTCATATAAACTCCATTTACATTACCAGCCTTAAAACAGAATACAACCTCGCTGGCTTTCCGAGTTCCAGGAAAATTAATATTATCAAACTAAATCCTTCTGGTGAAGTGATTTGGAATAATAACTTCATTGTAGGAAATAGTACTAACTATTTATTTATAGATATTGAATATACCGAGATTAATTCTTCCCGAATATTAGTGAAAGGCTTAATTACACATGATTCTGTAAATAAAGACTTTTTTATTTTATTGGTTGATACACTTGGAAATAAAGTAAATGATAGCATTATACCTCATAGCTTCTTTAAATACTATTTACAACATCAGATTAAAGCAAATACCATTAATGCCTTATCAACTGTAGATGGACATACTGACCCCTGTAATTGTGTGGTATTAGAAAAAAGAAATTTAGATTATAAGCTATTAGCAATTGATTCCATAAGTGCAGAGGGCTTCAGTAATTTCAAATTGTTCAATGATAATTTGTATTCATTTAGTGTTAGTAAGAATTTGAACCTAAATAAAATTGTAACCACCACTCATAAATATAATATCTATACAAAAATACTTACACAAGAAACTGATACTACTGAAATTAATGCTGGAACCCCTCTTAATAATGGGTTTATTAAATACACCCACATAGAACCTTCTTATAACAAAGGGTTTCTATTATCTGGAAGATATCCTACCATTTACAAAAACAACGGCGGACAAACCATGAATAATCTATTTATTATTCGTTTAGACTCCAATGGAAAATACATTAATTCTTATATTAATATTAGCGATGAAACCAATGCTTACGATACACGAACAAGCGAAACAATATATTTCACAGAAGACGATACAACCCTAATTTCCACTTGTAATATTAGATTAAAAACTGGGCAGATTGCACGCTTACTTTCTGCTTACGAACAAAATGGAAAACCTAAATGGTCTTTATATGTTCCAAACATACCCAATAGTAATTCATTATTGGGTTTGTATTTCATACATAAACATGTTGTTATTATTAGTTCTGGATATACTTTCCAAGAATTTTCTAAGAATGGTTTTTATTTAAGAAATAGTCAAGATGTTTTCGATACTGGAACTAGCTTTAGTAGCCAAACAAACATCATATCCTTATCCAACCACATTTACATTGGTGCCGATACACATACTTACAACGACACGATATTTAGCATCGCTATAAAAAAATATGGCTTGAGTTTTTTATCAACGGAATTTGAGAGAAAGGAAAAGATTACTATTTATCCTAATCCAAGCTCTGGTTTAATACATATTCCTGCAAACAAATCATTTAAGGAAAAAGCGAGAATAATAGATATGTATGGAAAGAGCAGTACAGTAGATATTATTAATCACATCATTAAACTCGATAATTTTTCTGCTGGATATTATATTTTAGAACTGCAGGAACAAGAAACAAAAACTATTTATCGACAAAAAATACTACTAACCAATTAGTGGCTTCTTATCTAAATCCAACCACTTGGAATTCTGTTCTTCGATTTCTCTGATGTTCTTCTTCATTACATTTCACATTATCGGTGCATTTATTTAACAAAATACTTTCACCGTAGCCTTTGGCAATAATTCGTGATTTATCTATACCCTTAGATATCATATACTTCACACAAACGTCGGATCTTCTTTGTGATAATTGCTTATTAAACTTTTCCCCTCCTCTTGAATCGGTATGTGAGCTTAGTTCTATAATGATTTCTGGGTTATCATTCATCATTTTCACCAGTTTATCTAATTCTTGTTTACTCTGTGCTCTGAGTTCCGTTTTATTTAAATCGAAATAAATTTTCTCAACTCTCACTGAAACGCCAGAAAACAAAGCAAAATTATACTGATTCTCTGGTCTTATATCTGTTTTCTGGAAACAATTATCTCCAGTAGTATTAATAAGCTTACTACTACTAAAACAACCGTCGGCAGCTACGCTTATTTCAAAAATAGCATCTTTAGGAAGCATGTTAAACACATAATATCCAAATATATTAGAGAAGGTACTATAAGTCTCATTTTCGTTTTGAGTGTTAGTAATGGTTACTAATGCTTTTTGAATTTTCTTTCCTGAGGTCTTATTCGTAATCATTCCGTTGATCATGCAATACTCTTTTATTTTATGTAATTTAAAAGAATAAACACTGTCGAGACTATTCATAAATATAGTTTGTTGTACTACTTCATAGTTCTCTGCATTAAGGTTGAACTCATACATTTCATTCGGAAAAGCTTCTATATTATTTATTTTACCGTTTTCTAAAATCAGTTTTGCGGTATCGGTAGTTCCTTTAATATTCATTGATAAACGTACAGAGTCTATTAGTTTCCCTGTAGCATCATCACTTACTATAAAAGATATTCTTTTGGTTTTTGCTTTAAGACGTTCGAAAGAATATATATCAGCATCATAATTTTCTTTACCTCTAGTAGAACTAAAAAAACCTTTATGTGCACTTGGGTACTTAATGAAAGCGAAGTCTTCTGCATAGGAATTAAACGGTGCTCCCAAGTTCTCTGATTGAGCATTTGGCTCCAATAAATTCAGTAAAAAAATATCTGTACCACCTAATCCTCCCCTTCCATCTGAAGAAAAATACAGGTTAGAGTTTTGATCTACAAATGGAAAACTTTCGTTACCTGCTGTATTTACTTTAGGACCAAGATTAATGGCTTTAGACCAATTTCCACCTTTCCAATCGCAAACATAAATATCCATGCCCCCATAACCACCTGGCATATTCGAACAGAAATAAAGTTTAGTACCATCATTACTTACAAAAGGTTGTGTACAAGAGTAGTATTTAGAATTGTAATGAAAAACGTTTGTATTAATCCATTCATTCTTTTCAAGGCTATATGTTGCGGTAAGTATAGAAATGTTACTCGGGTTAATTGAAACCGATTTTGGTGATTTATCTATGGTATAGTAAATAGTTCTCGACTTCGCATGATAACTAGCAGGGCCCATATTCCCTTTCAGTTTTAAATAGCTTGCAAATTTTTGTTGGTCTTTATATCCAGTTGCTGTAGTACTGGTATATAATTCTGGTTTAATTTTTAAGCTAGTAGCCTGGAGTGGTTTTAATTTCTTTTCTGATAATGTAGATTTTGAAAATAATATCCCATTCTGAAAAAGACTAGCTGCAAAATCGCTTTGCTCCGAATTCATCGGGAGTAAGCTAATTTTAACGTTGTTAGTATCTGAGGTAATGAGTTGATTTAAATTTTGTAAGGTATACAAAGCTCTAGATATGCGCTGGTCTTTGCGATTAATTACCTCTTTAGTGTTTATTAATTTATAAGCCTTATCGTATTTTTTATTTTGAACAAGTACCTCTACATAATTTACTAAATCGGTCCAGTTGGAATCCATATTATGAAGCTTCGCATACAATTGCTCAGCTGCAAATAGTTGATTAGTTTTTTTATAAGAATAGGCCAGATTACGCATGGCCTCTATATTATATCTGTATTCTTCTATGGAAAGAAATTTTTTATACGCGGGAATAGCTGCAGAATATTTTGCATTATTAAACTTTCTATTAGCCTTTTTTAGCGAGTATTGAGCAAAAGAAGAATAGCCCACTATGCTAAGCAATAGCAGTATTAAAATTTTTTTCATTGGTGAGAGCTAATTAAATAACTGCCTGCAAATTAAGCATTTTTAAGTATTTTTGTGAAAAATAATACTGATGGATTCATTTAAAATAAAAGGCGAAAACATACATTTAAATCAACTATTAAAGGTTTTAGGCTGGGTAAACGACGGTGGAATGGCAAATGAAGTAATTGATGAAGGCTTAGTAAAAGTAAACGAACAAACCGAGACCAGAAGAAGAAATAAAATTGTCCCTGGAATGGTTGTAGAGTTCGACGGCAAAAAAGTTAAACTTTCTTAACACCTATAGAATATCTTTTTTAGCAAATATTGTTCAATAACACTCAGAATTTATTACTTTGAACATCTATTTACTAAAAATTGATTCATGGCAACAACGAACAGTAAAAGCATACAACCCAATAATTACGGAGCATTAAGTACATTAGTTACTGTCTTTTTTTTCTGGGGCTTTATAGCAGCAGGCAATGGTGTATTTATTCCTTTCTGTAAAGACTATTTTCATTTAGATCAGTTTCAAAGTCAGCTTGTCGACTACGCATTTTACATTGCCTATTATATTGGAGCATTACTGCTTTTTGTAATTGGCAGTGCGCAAGGCAAAGATTTAGTGGGGATATGGGGATATAAAAAGAGTATTGTATATGGTTTACTATTTAGTGCCTTAGGTGCAGTGGCCATGATTCTTGCAGTAAATGCAAATACTTTTTCGGGGATGTTGGTAGGATTATTTATTGTTGCATTAGGTTTTAGTTTACAACAAACCGCTGCACAACCTTTAGCGATTAGTTTAGGGGATCCTAGTACTGGAGCAAGTAGAGTAAACCTTGGTGGTGGGATAAATAGTTTTGGAACAATGATTGGACCAATTGTAGTATCTCTACTCCTATTTGGTACGGTATCAGCATCCGAAGAACAAACAAAAAATTTAGGATTAAATAATGTGAGTTTCTTATACGCAGGTGTGGGTGCATTATTTATTGCTGCGGCTGCATTATTTGCATTTAGTAAAAAAGTACCTGCAGGTAAAATTGAAGGTAATGTAGAGTCTGCAAATAAAGCATTGAACACATTGCTTGTAATTACAGGCTTATTGGTCTTCTTATTCATCCCTGTATTTAAAAGCTATGTAGGTGTTTCTGATTTAATTTCAGTAGAAGAAAAACACAACTTAGAAATTTATAGAATGAAGTGGCTGATAGGTTCACTTCTAGTGGTTGTTTTTGGATTATTATTTGCGTATCAACGTTCTAAAAAAGACAATAAAGGTTGGGGTGCAATGCAATATCCTCAATTGGTTTTAGGGATGCTTGCTATTTTCACTTATGTAGGAGTAGAAGTAACGATACAAAGTAATTTAGGTGAATTGTTAAAATTGAGTGATATGGGAGGTTTAGCTTCTTCGCAGATATCACCTTATATCAGTATGTATTGGGGCAGTTTAATGATCGGACGTTGGGCTGGAAGCATTAGTGTATTTAACTTATCTAGTAATCTTAAAAAAATATTATTGCTTATTGTTCCTCTCATTGCATTCGGGGTAATTATTGCAGTAAACACCATTGCGAAGAAAGACATGTCGCCATTATATGCTTATGCATTATGTGTACTTGTATTAATTGTAGCTTTCTTTGTGAGTCAGGATAAACCTGTAAAAACTTTGTTCATTTTTGGCGCATTAGGTTTCATCGCTATGTTAGTAGGATTATTTACTGAAGGTCAAATTGCAATTTACGCTTTCTTAAGTGGTGGATTGTGGTGCAGTATTATGTGGCCAAGTATATTCTCATTAAGCTTAGCCGGACTAGGAAGGCATACCACACAAGGTTCTGCCTTTTTGGTGATGATGATTATGGGAGGAGGAATTATACCACCCATACAGGGTAAGCTAGCCGACATTATCGGAATACACGAATCGTATTGGATTGCTGTAGCTTGTTTTGCCTACTTAGTTATTTTCTCATTAGTAGTTAAAAGAATGCTAAATAAACAAGGTATAGATTACGACAATGCCGTGGCATCATCGCATTAATTATACTGATAGCAAAGCATCTCTAAGTTTAATAGTATCTATCGGTTTAATTAATATTCCATCAAAGTTATCATTAAAACTTTGATGCTCTTCTGCGGTAATGTCTGCCGTTAGAGCAAATATTGGAGTGCGACTATTTTTTGATTTAGATTTTCTGATAATGGAACACGATTCATATCCATCCATAATAGGCATGTGAATATCCATCAATATATAATCGAATTTCTTTTCCTTCGATTTCAATATGGCATCTTCTCCATTGCTTGCATGTTCTGTAACTAGTCCCCACTTTGAAAGCAATTTAGATGCAACCAATGTATTAATTAAATTATCATCAACAATTAATACTGATTTACCATTAAGACGCTCTATACTTAATTCTTGCTTTTTACTTACTTGTTTTTTCCTTTTTAATTTCAGGTCAAAATAAAATTCAGAGCCTTTTTTCTCTTCACTTATTAAATGGATTTCGCTTCCAAATAAATTCACTAAACGCTTTACAATAGCTAAACCTAGTCCAGTGCCTCCTTGTATTCGTGTAGTTACTGATTTTGGTTGAGAAAAACTCTCGAATATTTCATTAAAATTTTTGGTAGGAATGCCTACCCCTGTATCTCTTACTGCAAAACGGATAAGGTCGTACTCATGATCTTCTGTAAGTTTTTTCGTTACAATAGTAACACTTCCCTTTTGAGTATACTTTATGGCATTGGTTATAAGATTACCTAAAATCTGACTGAGCTTATTTTCATCATAATAATAATTACTATGCAATGCATCGTCGACTTCTAGTATTAAACTAATTTTCTTTTCTCTCGCAAGTGAATCGTAAGTATTTCTAAGATTAATTAATTGCTCTTTTATATGTGTTGATTTAGGGTCGAGAACTACCTTATTAGAATCTAGTTTAGTGAAATCTAAAATATCGTTGATAATTACCATTAAATTGTTTGCAGCAAAGCTCAGGCTATTGATAAGCTCAGGTTCTTTATGTGCAGATTCATCTTTTAATAAATTTGAAATGGTAATCACAGCATTTAGAGGAGTGCGTATTTCATGACTCATTGTCGATAAAAACTCTTGCTTCACACGAGCTGCTTCCTCTAACCTATTGGTTCTTTCTACTATCTCCGCTTTTTCTTTCTGTATTTGAGATTCTCGTTCGAGCACCTCCATTTTTTTTATCAGCTCATAATTCTCAATTATTTTAGAAGTTTGAGCATTAATTACTTTTTCGTGAGTTTGTATATATGATTCTAAGTGTTGTAATGCTAATTCAATATTATTCTCTTTCTTATACATCTGATACATTAGGTAATAGCATTTAAATTTTATGATGGCGATATTGTATTTCTCACCAGTCTCAATTCCTTGTTGAAGGGATTCTTTGGCTAAATTGAATTGCTTTGTTTGTAAGTAAAGAGCTCCCAACTTATAATAAGACATCCCAATACCCAAACGTTCATTCATCTCTAGATGAATTTTTATCGATTCCTTGAAATCTGCTTCGGCTTCCTTATAGTCTTTTCTTGCCAAGTACACCTTCCCACGACCATATAAAGCAAAGGCTAATCCGCGAATGTCGCCATTCTCCTTTTTCATTTTAATCGATTGTTCAATCAATTCGTAAGCCTGTGATATTTTTTTCTGATTGATATAAATACCTGATAATGGGTTATAGGCATTGGACTCTAAATTTTTATCATTGGCTAAACGAGCTTCATCTATGGCTAGTTTGTACGACTTTACCGCGTTCTTTGTGTCGCCAAAATATTCATATATCGTTCCTAAACTCTTTAATGTTCTCGATTGATTATAGTGATCGTTGTATTTCTTATAAATCGCTAAGCAATCGATGAGTTTTACTAAACCCATATGGTAATTATCCGATTTGTAATAAATACTCGCTATAGAATATTTAGCATCCGCAATACCTTGCTCATCGCCAAGTTCTTGGAAATATTGTATTGCCTCTTCTGAACAGGAAAGGGATAACTTCTGTTCCCCTTGTATCATATAGTACAAAGCGAGATGATTTAGGCACTTTCCTATTAAATGTTTATCATTTAACTCTCTACTTAAGGCTAACGCTTCCTGGGCATTTTGGGTGCTCTTTCTCAAATTTGAGATGCGAAGCCTAAAACCTTCCTCAAGTAATGAATTAATTTTATTAATAATATTTAAGTTCCTTTCGGGCATGCTCTAAATGGGTGTTTAGAAATAAATCATTTTATTAATGGTAATGGCTTTCTTTGTTTGGTATAATTCTCAAAAACGAAAATAATATTCCCAAAAAAAGACTGTATTTCTCATTTTTAATTGCTTAAAAACGGGGTATTTAGTCTGTTTACACATTAAAGTTAAGTAAAAAAATATCAAATGAAAGTATATTTTGCTGATAATCAGCAAAATAATATAACATTATCAATCAAATTAATTCAAGCATATTGTATTAATTTGATTAATTTTGATACCAACAACAACAACAGCAACAAATTATGCACCAACAAAAATTGGCTGTGGCAATTTTCATTGCCATCGTAATTTTTTTTGTCGAAGCCAGTTCTGCTCAACATTTCATAATTCAATCGGTACCTCCGATTGCAAAAAATGATACCGTATTATTAGGCAAGAATCAAACTATTGAAATAGAAGTACTTAAAAACGACAGCGATCTTGATGGCGATATTAATGCAGCTACTATACAAGTTACTACTGGTCCACAAATAGGAATATTCAGTGTTGTTGGCAATAAAATCATCTATACCCCTGCTACCAATCAATGTGGATTAGATAGCATAAAATATCGTTTGGTAGACATCAACGCTGAAGTGTCTAATATTGCCGTTGTAAACATCGAGATTACCTGTGTAAATATCTCTCCAATTGCAATTAACGACCAATTGGCTTTGAATGAAGATGAAACCGATAGTGTAGACTTATTCGATAACGACAAGTTTACAGACGGACCCGGAATTAGTATTTCTATATTAAACAATCCTAAAAATGGTTTAGCCTCCATATCCTCCCAGAATTTTTTGACTTATACCTCTGTTAAGAATTATTCAGGATTAGATACAGTGTCCTACTTATTTTGCGACAATGATCCCACCTTACCTCTGTGCGATACTGGTTATGTTTTTATCACAGTAAATCCAATCAACGACGCTCCAATTGCAATTAATGATTCTCTACGTATTTACACAGGTCAGTTAAAAACCATTGATTTAAGCTTAAACGATACTACTGTTGACGGACCGAGTTTAAATTATCAAATACTAGTGAACGCTACCAATATTGTAGCATCTATATCGAGTAATGGAATATGTAATGTTGAAGCAAACACAAGTTATATTGGAGTTGATTCTTTAAAATACGAATTATGCGATTTGGCAAATCCTTCCCTGTGCGATACTGCATGGCTGTATATTACTACAGAACCTGTATTCAACAAACCTATAGCAAATAATGATACTCTGAGAATAATTAAAAACACTACACTAACATTTAACATCATAAAAAATGATATTTTACCAAGTCCATTAGAAGCTGATAGTGTATTCTTTATTAATGAACCGAGCACAGGAAGTTTTATCTATAACGATAGTTCTATTACCTACACTCCCTTAACTGGATTTACAGGAAATATTAATGTTAATTATTTTATAAAAGATAGTAGAGATTCTATTTCTAACCAAGCAGTAGTCTATATTATTGTTGGAGAACTTCCTAGTTCAGAAAATATATGTCCTCTCGAAACATTTAGCAACAAAGCATTAGCAATTAATCCTTTTCAAAATATTAATCCTAGCAGTATTGCTATCGACAAAAGTAGAATCATAGTAAGTGGATATCCTCAACATGGTATTCTTTCAAACTATAACAGCAGTACCGAAAGTATTATTTATAGTCCGAATTTGAATTTCGAAGGTAATGATAGCCTAAGAATAAGAGTATATGATGTTAATGGATTTGTATCTGAAGAATTCTACATCTGTATTAAGATAATTAATGATATACCAGTAGAAGTAATTAATACTTTGAGTCCGAATGGTGATGGTATAAACGATTATTTAACATTCGAAAATATCGACAACTACCCTGATAATGAAGTAATCATTTTTGATCGATACTGGAACGAAGTATTTCATACAAAAGCATATTCGAGCAACAATTATTGGGCGGCTGAGAATATAAATACTGGAACTTATTACTATGTAGTTAAGCTTCGCTTGAATGATAATGAAAAGATTATTAAAGGATATATAAGTGTAATTAAATGAAAAGAATAGTTTTCATTCTGTTTGTTTTTTTCGGTTTATCGGTGTACGCACAAGATGAGCCGGTATATTCTCATTATATGTTCAATAGCATTAGTTTTAATCCTGCTTATGCTGGTAATAAGGATATGCTACATATTCAAAGTACATACCGAATGCAGTGGTTAGGTATTGATGGTTCTCCAAGGACTATACAAGCTAGTCTAGATGCCCCTATTTACAAATCTATGTCGGCCGGTCTAGAAGTATTACAAGATAAGGTAGGTGATTTCAGTACGAATAAAATTTATGGAAGTTACGCCTATCGAATAAATGTAAATTCTGAAAGTAGGATTTCATTTGGAATAGCAGGTGGTGTAGAAATGCGAAACATCGAGCGAGATGAAAACTCAATTAATGATCCTATATATAATAATATCGTGTTGTATAAAAATATTTTCAACGCAAGAGCTGGAGTATATTATAGTGCGACTAATTTCTATGTAGGAGTATCAGCAACCTCTTTAATCAGCAATGAAAATTATTTTAATTCTAATAAAATAAATCCATACAGAAATTACTTTTTAACAGCTGGATACTTATTAAAGCTAGGAGAAAACACAGTAATATATCCTAGTATTTTATATAAAGACGATTTCAACAAAAACTCTTTAGTGAACGCTACAACCCTTATAGGATATAAATCCATCATTTGGGCTGGTATAAGTTATCGTTCTGGGTTTAATACTTTCTCCTCTACGAAAAGTGATTTCGATAATTCCACATCGAAAGTAATGGGAATACTCGTCGACTTTGAGCTTAACGATAAATTCAGGTTAGGTTATAATTACGATTACAGCTTATCCTATTTAAATAATTATGAAAACGGTTCACATGAGTTTAGCATTTCTTACTATCTAAAAAGTAAAAAAAGTAATCGAATGTTAAATCCTAGGTATTTATAATGAAAACGAGTATAACAAAATATTGTCTTGGCATTATCCTACTTATTCTACTGAGTGGAAGCAAAAGCTATGCTCAGCGCGATTTCACTACGGCCAATCAGCATTATTATAACTATGAATACGAACTAGCAATTCCTTATTACAAAAAATCATTAGCTGCAGATACCTTGTTGGAAGAGGTGGAGCGACTTGCCGATTGTTATCGTTTAACCCATAAATATAAAGAAGCATTAAAGCATTACGAGCAAGCGTTGAATATACCCTACTATAGCTCATCGAGTGTTTATTACTATGCGGAAATGCTATTCAAATTAGGAAGATACGAAGAAGCGGAATTGCAGTATGAGTTTTACAAAAATTACGAACCAACTAATATTGAATACATCAATACTTGCATCGAATCATGTAAATACGCAAGAGTTCAAAAATCATTACCAAAAAAAATCAAGATAGAAAACGTAAAAGAAATAAATACAAAATATAACGAATCGAGTGTTTTTATTGGAGGAAAAAACATTTATTTCAGCTCAGATCGCAAGTACGGAAGTAATATTAGAATTGATTCATGGACTGGAAACCCTTTTTATAAAATTTACAGTATTGCTTATCTCAATAAAAACGATAAGATTTCTTTTCAACGTGCAAAACCATTTGATGTAAACATTAATAATGGGTATCATGTATACATGCCGACATTTAATTCACAGGAAAATAAATTATACTATACCAGTACCGAATTAGAATCCAACCCACGAAAGAAGTATGGATTAAGTCAGAAAGAGTTTACGAATAGAATGAACATCACAAATGCTGAGCTGGTTGGCAAGAGGTGGCAAAAGGGGAATGGAATAAAAGCTTCTGAAGAGTTCAATTACTCTATTCTACACCCTTGTATCAATAAAGCTGATACTCGATTATATTTCTCTTCAGATATGCCTGGGGGATATGGATCTTTTGACTTATATTACTGCGAGATAGATATTGATGGGAATCTATCTAAACCTATTAATATGGGTCCATCAATTAACACTTCGGGTATGGAAGTATACCCAAGTTTTGCGAATGATAGTCTGTTATATTACTCTTCCAATGGAAAAATAGGATTTGGTGGGCTTGATATCTTTAAAGCAACAATAGAAAACAATAACATAAAAAACATAGAGAACTTAGGTTTTCCAATAAATAGTTCGTTCGATGATTTTTCATTTGTACCGATGTTAGAAAATAGAAAAGGATTTTTCTGTTCTAATAGAGAAGGTGGAAAAGGCAACGACGATATATATATAATTTATGACGCTGAATAGCCCATTAAGCAATTAAATAAACATTATAGAAATATTTTATAACCCTATGAACATAAAAACGTAGAACGACACATTGCCCAGATTAACAACACACCCAATGCGAAGATTTTACTTTGTACTTATTTTTTTCATATTAATCTTTGCTTATGAAGCAAACGGGCAACGCATTTGCCCTGGTACAGTACCATTTGAGGTTGCCGATTTAAGAGCTAACCCTGATAGTGTATGGATTAGTTCAGGAGTTAATCAACGAGCTGGGGCATGTTGTGGAGAAAACAACTGTATTGAAATTGTTTTATATTTAAATTCAGGGGCACAGGGAATAAAACTAGACTTCGATCCTAATTTCCCTCAGGCTGTTCCTGGTGGATCATTAACTGTTGAAATTAATTGTACTGAATTTGTTTTTAGAACAGGAAGCACCATCAATCCAATTTGTTTAAGTGGTACTGGTCCTTTCAATTTGGTTTATTGTAAACCAGGAAATAATCTAAATCGATTTATAATCACCTCCATTAGAAAACCAAGTGTATCTCCCCCAACAGTAGTAAGCGATGGCTGTACAGGAGTAATATCTGCTACAGGTTACGAAGAGAGTACAATTACATGGAGATCACTTCCCAATAACCCAATACACGACGCATATTTATCTGCTACTTCTGGAGAAGACACAGTTACTGCTACATATACACCTGGTGCACCTCCTTTTGTTGATTATGTAGTATGTGGAACTCCTGATGGAGATTGTGAGGGTTCAATTGTTTGTGATACAGTAAGAGTATCTTTTGTAAATACACTTTCTGCAGACATACAACCTAAAAACGGAACAATCTGTTTTGGTTCTGTTGGCACTACATTAACAGCAAACGGTGTTGGTGGATTAGCACCATATACCTATTTATGGAATACAGGCGCAACTACTCAAAGCATAGTAGCCGCAACAGCTGGAACATATTCAGTAATAATAGATGATGCCACTAGCTGTCCGATTGCTTATGATACAGTAGTAGTAACAGCATTTCCTTCTACTATACAAGTTGGAGCAGGTGCCGATAGAATAGAATGTAATAACTCTAATCCATTTTCAGTACAATTAAACGGAGCTGTAGTTGCCGCAACAGGTGGAATATGGTCGAGTACTGGCACTGGTACATTTTCTCCAAATGCCACTACTTTAAATGCTTCGTATTTACCAAGTGCCGCTGAAATTGCAGCCGGAAAAATATTACTTACACTCACCAGTACTGGCAATGGAACATGTCCAGCCGATACTGATCAAGTATACATTAGAATCTCAAACGCACCAGTGGTTGATGCAGGAAATACCATCACTGTTTGTGCTAATAATTCTTTAGTTAATTTAAATGGATCTGTTTCGGGTTTAACCACTACAGGAATTTGGAGTACAAATGGTTCGGGAACATTTTCTCCTAATGCAACTACATTAAATGCAACCTACACTCCTAGTCAGGCCGACAAAAACGCTGGAGTAGTTACACTAAATTTAACATCTACCAACAATGGTATTTGTGTGCCATCTGTAGATAATGTAACTGTTGTTATAAACTCTGCTCCTTTTCTGAATGCAAATGTAAATCAAACGGTTTGTGCTAATGCACCTAATGTAATGTTGAATGCATTAACAGGTGTTGCTCCGATACAAATTTTATGGACTACTACTGGAACTGGTTCTTTCGTTCCTAATGCAACTACACTAAATGCAACCTATGTTCCAAGTGCTAATGATATTACTAATGGTGCAGTGAATTTAATTGTTACCTCAACAAATAATGGTTTATGTAATCCTGTTTCAGATACCATGAGTGTAACAATCACACCAGCACCCGTTGTAAACGCTGGTACAAACCTATCAAGATGTATCAATAATATTGGAACCATAACACTTAACGGATCAGTTACAGGTGGTGCAACAACTGGTACATGGACTACGCCTAATGGTACTGGCTCATTTAGTCCGAATGCCAACACCTTAAACGCTACCTATACTCCTTCATTAAATGATATTACCAATGGCACCGTAACATTTGTATTAACATCAACAGGCAATACTGGTAATAAATGTTTGGCTGTTCGCGATACTACGGTGTTAACCTTTACTCCTGCTCCTGTTGTAAATGCTGGCGCAGATCAAACCGATTGTGCTAATAACATTTCATTTGCACTATCAGGATCTGTTACAGGTTCATCAACAACTGGTACATGGTCGAGTTCAGGAACGGGAACTTTTGTTCCAAACAATACAACACTCAATGCTACTTATGTTCCAAGTAATTTAGATATCAGTAATGGACAAGCAATACGAATTATTTTAACCTCAACCGTTAACCCAATGTCGGGATGTATTGCGGTTAGTGATACATTATTTTTAAATTTTAGTCCAGCCCCTATTGTAAATGCAGGTTCAAACTTTAGTGTTTGTGCGAATAATGCAAATATAAATTTGAGTGGTGCTGTAAGTGCTGGTGCAAGTACAGGTGTATGGAGTACCATCAATGGAACAGGAACTTTTAGTCCGAATGCTAATACTTTAAATGCTATATACACACCAAGTGCAACAGATATTTCAAATGGAACGGTGAGTTTTGTTTTAAGTTCAACAGGCAATACTGGTGGTTTATGTAATGCGATAAACGACACCATAACAGTAACCATAACACCTAGTCCTGTAGTAAATGCTGGAGCAAACATTAGCAGGTGTAGAAATAATATTGGCACTATTTCATTAACGGGGTCGGTTACAGGTGGGGCAAGTACGGGCACATGGACAACTTCAGGTTCTGGTGTTTTTGGTAATCAAAATTCATTAACAACAACATATATTCCAAGTGTAGCTGATATTGCATCAGTAACACCAATACAAATTATTCTAACATCAACAGGAAATACAGGAGGTACATGTTTAGAAGTACGCGACACTCTCCTGCTTAGCTTTACTGCTGCTCCAATTATAAGTGCTGGAAGTAATACCTCTGTATGTGCTAATAATATACCACCCGCTGGAATTGCTTTGAATGGAAGCATCACGGGAGGTGCAAGTGCTGGAATATGGACAAGCACTGGTACTGGAACTTTTAGTCCGAATGCCACTACGCTCAATGCAACATATACACCTAGTGCTGCTGATATAACAGCAGGTTTCGTAAGTTTAAAATTAAAAACAACAAATCAAGCATTATCAGGATGTGCTGCTGATTCATCTATCATTACATTAACTATAAATCCTGCGCCAGTTGTAAGTGCAGGGTCTAACCAAAGTACATGTGCTAACAATGCAAACAGTATTTCACTAAATGGAACTGTTAGTGGTGGAGCAAGTGCTGGGGTATGGAGCAGTTCTGGTACTGGAACATTTGTAAATGCAAACAGTTTAAATACTACATACAATTTAAGTGCCGCTGATAAATTATTAAACAATATAACTTTCACATTAACATCTACTGGAAATAGTGGTGGTACATGTACTGCCGTTCAGAGTAATATAACACTAACCATTACTCCTGCTCCAATTGTAAATGCTGGACCTAACCAAACCGTTTGTAATCCAGTTGTTGCATTAAATGGTAGCGTTACTGCGGGAGCTACAGCTGGCTCATGGTCTACACCCAATGGAACTGGAACTTTTTCAAATATTAATTCATTAACAAGTACATATACAATAAGCGCAGCAGACAGAACGAACGGTTCTGTATTATTAATTTTAAGTAGTAATAACGGACCATTGAGCAATTGTTTAGTGGTGCGAGATACTGTTCAAATATTTATTAATCCATTGCCTCAAGTAAATGCTGGTCCTAATCAAACTGTTTGTGCAAATAATGCAAGTATAAATTTAACTGGTTTAATTTCTGGAGGTGCAACAACAGGCACATGGACTACAAATGGAACGAATGCCATCGCTAGTCCGAACTCACTAAATACTACTTATACCCCTTCGCTCGCAGATATTGGAAATGGAACTATACGATTTATATTAACTTCTACAGGAGGATTATGTACTCCTGTTTCGGATACTATGTTTGTAACAATTACACCTGCACCAATTGTAAATGCAGGGGCAAACATCAGTAGATGTTCAAATAATTTAGGAACTATTACACTAAACGGTAGTGTAAGTTCAGGGGCAAGTACAGGAATCTGGACAAGCACAGGAACTGGTAATTTTAGTCCGAATAACACCACTTTAAATGCAGTATACATTCCAAGTAATGCCGATATCACTTCTGGAAATGTTCAACTGATTTTGAGTTCAACAGGCAATACTGGTGGAAGTTGTTTAATTGTAAGAGACACTACACAATTATTTATTACTCCATCTCCAGTTGCAACAGCTGGTGGAAACATAAGTGTCTGCGCAAATAATTTAAGTCCGATTAATTTAAATGGAAGTATAACTGGCGGAGCATCTGCTGGTGTATGGTCAACATCAGGAAATGGAGTATTTGGAAACCCTAATAATTTAACTACTACCTATACACTTGGAGCAAATGATATTAGCAATGGTACAGTAATATTAAAATTAAAAACAAATTCTGGTCCATTAAGTAATTGTAAAGAAGATTCATCAACGCTTACCATCACTATACTTTCTTCTCCTATTGTGAATGCTGGTATCAACAGAACAATTTGTGCAAACTCTGGAGCGGTGAATTTAAATGGAACTGTTACTGCAGGAGCAAGCACAGGAACATGGACTAGCACAGGTACAGGAACTTTTTTACCAAATGCAAATACATTGAATGCAAGTTATGTTCCTAGTATTGCCGATTCCATATCAGGAAACATACAACTTATACTTAGCTCAACAGGGAATTCTTCAGGTTTATGTAATATCGTTAGAGATACTTTAAACTTAACCATTTTACCTTCAACAGTTGTAAATGCAGGAGCAAATCAACCTGTTTGTAAAATACAACCAACCATTCAATTAAACGGACAGGTAAGCGGCGGAACTACAACTGGAGTGTGGGCAACAAATGGAAATGGAATATTTATCCCGAATGCAAACACAAAAAATGCGCAGTATCAAATTAGTCCTACAGACACATTACTTCCAGGTTTAACATTTATTTTGAGTTCCACTAATAATGGAATTTGCGGAGGTGATGTCGATACGATGCAAGTTATTTTTAGTGATTCTGATGACCCTAGTTTTACTTACACTTCAGGAACATATTGCTTCGATGATCCACTTAACAAAGCACCAGTAATACCAATTCTAGCTTCTGGTTCTTCTGGTACTTTTTCTAGTACACCAGCAGGGTTAAACTTAAATACAACCACGGGAAGCATAAGAGTAGATTTAAGTGCACTTGGTGTTTATACTGTAAAATTTGTAACCAACGGGCCGTGCCCTGATAGTAGCACTGTAGTAATTAACGTCACAAATAGTCCGAATGCAAACTTTAGCTATTCGGGTACAGCATGTAAAGGCGATGCAAATTTAAGTCCAATATTCCCAATGGGATCAAGCGCTGGATTGTTTACTGCTACTCCTAGTGGTTTAGTGTTTGTAAACCAGAATACAGGGGTTATCGATGTGTACAATAGTGCACCAGGTACTTACACCGTAACGAATACCATTCCAGCTTCAGGTACTTGTCCTGCTGCACAAGCAAGTACTTCTATTACTATTGAAAGTTGGGTGCAATTATCTACTACCACAAATACAAAAGTAGTATGTGCAAATAATCCTGTGGTTAATGTTGATGTGAGTTTTAATGGCAGCTCACCTGTTTCATCTGGCACTTGGAAAACCAATGGTGATGGAAATTTTGCCAATACAACTGCATTAATTACAATCTACACACCAGGAAATAATGATATCACTACAGGAAGTATTGCACTTCGTTTTGTAAGTGCCGACCCTCCTAGTGTTTGCGACGCAGATTCATTAACTATACAAGTAACTATTACTCCTGCTCCTGTTGTAGATGCTGGAATTTCCGACACCATTTGTGCTACAAATGGATTTATCCCACTAAATGGAATTATTACAGGTGGTGCAAGTACTGGTCAATGGACAACTAATGGAACAGGAACGTTTAGTCCGAATAATAATTCATTAAATGCCAATTATATATACTCTTTACAAGATCGTACCAATGGATTTGTAAAATTATATCTTACTTCAACAGGAAACTCTAACAATACATGTAATGCTGTAATTGATTCTGTTACATATCACCTTATTTTAGACCCAGTAATTGATGCAGGACCTAATCAGAATGTATGTTTTAATGAAGATACTTTAAATCTGAATGGAAGCATCATAGGAACGGTAACAACAGGTTTTTGGATTACCAATGGTACAGGTATTTTTATTCCAAACAACACTACTAAAAATGCTCAGTATATTTTATCAAATGCAGATCGTAATTTAAGTTCATTAACATTTAGTTTAAATTCTAATGTTGCAACTAGCATCTGTGCATTTGTTGCCGATACATTAATAGTGAATATACTTCCTACAAGTACAGCCGATGCGGGAAATAATCAAATAGTTTGTGCTAATAATTCAACCGTAGCAATATCAGGAATTGTAAGTGGATTAAGTAATACCGGCTTATGGAAAACCAATGGCGACGGTACTTTTGGAAGTATAGCAACAAATTTAACGAATACCTATACCCCAGGTCCAAATGATATCATCAATGGAAACGTTCAATTACGATTAGTAGCTACTGGAAATGGCTCTTGCCCTTCTGACTCTGATTTTGTACAAATAAATATTACTCCAAGTCCTGTTGTAAATGCAGGAGCAAATCAAATTGTATGCGAAAACAATTCTACTGTAAGTTTATCAGGAACTGTTACAGGAGGCGCTAATAAAGGCAGATGGACAACAAATGGTACTGGCGTTTTCCTTCCAAACGATTCTACATTAATAGCTACTTATATTCCGTCTACAAGCGACATCACAAATAACAATATCTTCATTGTATTAAGTTCTACAGGTAATACTAATGGTACATGTTTAACTGTAAGAGATACGATGTTAATCGACATCAGACCACGACCTATTGTAAATGCAGGTATAGACCAACAACTTTGTAGAAACAATATTATCCCAGTAAACTTAACTGGAAATATTTCGGGAAGCATTACCAAAGCTAAATGGAGTACTATTGGAGGAGACGGTACTTTTACACCAAATGACTCTACACTTAATGCTACATATACATTCGGTGTTAATGATATTGCAAATGGATTTGCAACACTTGTTTTAAGAAGTGCCGACCACGGAACAAACTCTTGTATTGCAGTAAGTGATACCATGCAAATTATTATCACACCTACACCAATTGTAAATGCGGGTATAAATAACACTATATGTGCCAATACCCCATTAGCTTTAAATGGTTTGGTGAGTGCTGGTGCTACAACTGGTATATGGAGTACCTCTAATGGTACTGGAATGTTCCTACCTAACAATACAGATTTAAACGCACAATACATACATAGTTCTGCTGATCTTGCATTAGGGAACATCGAAATTATTTTAACAAGTACTGGTAATTCATCGAATACATGTATTGCAGTGAGTGATACATTGATATTAAATTTCACACCAGTGCCTATTGTTGATGCTGGTATTAATCAATTAGTTTGTGCTGATGTAAGTTCTGTTCAATTAACAGGTAGCGTAACCGTTACCACAACCAATGGAATATGGTCGAGCATTGGTACTGGAATTTTCATTCCAAGTAATACAGATTTAAATGCTCAATACATACCTTCTATATTAGATACTACAAACGGTACAGTTAGAATCTATTTAACTTCTGTAGGAGGTCCTGCCACTTGTTCTAATACCATCGATTCGATGTTAATTACATTTAGTCCGGCCCCAATTATTAATGCAGGAAATAATGAAAGTGTATGTGAAAATAATCCTAATATTTTATTGAATGGATTTATCTCTGGAAGTAGTAACACAGGATTATGGAAAAGCAATGGAACAGGTAGTTTTTCACCAAATAATACTTCATTAACAACCACCTATATCCCAAGTGCTTTAGATATTTCGAACGGTAGTGTTTTATTTACTCTATTGCCAAGCAATATTGGGACATGTAATTTAGATAGTGATTTTGTTCAATACCTTATAACACCTGCACCATTAGTTGATGCCGGAACAAACCAAGATGTTTGCGCGAATGAAGTTTCTGTAAACTTAAATGGACAAGTAACTTTAGGAGCATCAACAGGCCGTTGGACAACCAATGGAACTGGGGTGTTTTCTCCAAATGATACTAGCTTAAATGCAATTTATCAATTAAGTGCAAACGACAAAAACAGTGGAAGTATTAAATTATATCTTACTTCAACAGGCAACACTAGTGGGAAATGTATTGCAGTAAGAGATAGTTTAACAATTAACATTTTACCTGCTGTACAAATAACTATGGCCGACACACTAAGTGTATGTGCTAATAATTCGGTTGTTACTTTACAGCCAAATATAACAGGGGTTTCGGCAGGTATATTATGGACAACAAATGGAAGCGGAAATTTTATACCAAACAACACCACACTAAATGCTACTTATGTTCCATCTACAATTGATACCGCAAATGGAGAAGTAAAATTAACTTTGAGCATCTCTAATTTAGGATTATGTTTAGCTACTGTAGATTCTACTATATTAATTATTACACCATCACCAATAGTGAATGCAGGAAACAACTTCTCTGTTTGTGCAAATAATGATACTATTGATTTAACAGGGCAAATCAGCTCTGGTGCTAACACAGGAATGTGGACTAGCAATGGTACAGGTACCTTTATACCAAATGCAAATGTATTAAACTCAAGATATGTACCGAGCAATGCCGACAGACTACTCGGACAATTACAATTTGTTTTAAATTCTACAGGAAATACAAACAACACTTGTTCAACCGTACGAGACACCATACTTGTAAGCTTCACTCCTGCCCCAATAGTAGATGCTGGTTTAGATAGTACACTTTGTGAAAACAGTGCACTCTATACATTAAATGGTTCGATCTCAATGGGAGCAAGCACAGGCATTTGGTCGAGTTCAGGTACTGGTACTTTTTCTCCAACAAACACTATTTTAAATCCAACCTATATTCCTTCTAATACAGATATATTAAATGGTAGTGTAAGGATATACCTAAGCAGTACAGACCATGGCTTACAAAATTGTAATATAGTAATCGATTCTCTTATTCTGAGCTTTTCTGATGCTCCACAAATCATTACCGAAGACACTGTATATGCATGTATTACAGAAAATAGTGTACCATTAACTTCACAAATTAATTTAGGAGCAAGTACAGGTATTTGGACTAGTTTAGGTTCTGGAACTTTTAGTCCAAACTCTACTGATCTTTCTTTAAATTATTTACCAAGTGCACAAGATAAATTATCGGGGCAAACCATCATTGTAATTACAAGTACAGGAAACACCAATGGCTTGTGCTTGGCAGAAACAGATACCATTACGATAATCTATACTCCCTTAATCTTCTTGAATGATAACGACACTATTGAAGTATGTAAAAATAATCCATCAGTTGCACTAAACGGTGTTGTTACAGGTGGAAGTAATACAGGTAGATGGAGTAGTAATGGAACAGGTATATTTCTACCAAACGATTCAACATTAAATGCCACTTATGTATTTTCAAATTCTGATACTCTACAAGCAAATATTCTATTAAGATTACAATCAACAAATAATGGAGGATGCGATACTGCTGAGTCTACCTTGTTAATTGATTTTATTGAAAGTCCGGTTGTATTCTCAGGACCTGATATAAACATTTGCTCTAATAGTGGAACTGCAAATTTAACAGGAGTAATAAGTGGAGGTGCAAGTAAAGGAATTTGGACAACTACAGGAACTGGTGTTTTTCTACCAAATGATACTACATTAAATGCAGTATATGTTCCTAGCACTGCAGATTTCACAAGCGGTCAGGTTACGTTACGATTAAGTACTAGAGACCATAATATCAATTCATGTTTACCGGAATTTGACGAAATGCTTGTTAATTTATTTATTTCTGCAACAGTAAATGCAGGACCTGACAGATACGTGTGTTATGGAGAAGATAGTACACTACTTTTTGCTAATGCAAATGGAGCAAATCCATTCCGATACTTTTGGAGTACTGGAGATACAACAGCTAACGTATATGTAGGACCAGGGATTTATTATATCAGAATACAAGATATTAATGATTGTATCCCAACTTTTGATACTGTAGTTGTATATGCAGTAGATACTATAATTCAAGCGAAAGCAGGTAATGATTCCATAATTTGTGCAAGAGATCAAAGCATACAACTTAATGGAAATGTTTTAGGATTTAATCAAGGACATTGGGAAGCTCAAGGAGTATTCAGCCCAGACAGTTCATTTTTAAATGCTATATACTTCCCTACTACAGCAGAGCGATTACAAGGTTTTGTTGATTTGATTTTAGTTCCATCAGATGAAACAGGATGTACATTTATTAATGATACGGTACGCTACTTTTTCACTAATTTACCACAACCAGTGTTAACCGGGCCGTCAGTAGTATGCCTTGAGAATACATTGTCTACTTATCAAACACCAAATGTGCCAGGTGTAAGCTATACTTGGAATGTTACAGGAGGAACAATCGTAGGTCAGAACGACACCAATTTTGTAGATGTATTATGGGGTTCATCGGGAGGAAGTATTACATTAACAGCAATAAATGTGACTAATTGCGATACTATCATCACTCAAAATATTACCAATGTGGCTATGCAAAAGCCTGCGATTAATGGTACACTTAGTGTTTGTAATGCTTCTGCATTTCAACAGGTGTATACTGTTCAAAATAATGTTGGAAATACTTATCAATGGCAAATTACTAATGGTTCCATAATTTCTGGACAAAATTCTAACTCTGCAACAATAAGATGGAATGGCTCTGGAAGTTTAATACTTATTGAATCTGGCATCTTAGGTTGTGAAGTAAGAGATACTATAGATTTTATATATGCACCATTACAAGCGAGTGTAATTAGTCCGACAAACTATGCAGCATGTGCGCCTTTGGCATTAGAGTTTTCGAGTACTACTGGCAATCCAGAACCACTAGAATATAAATGGATAATGAACGGTGATACCTTATTAGGAAGAACAGTTGAATATCAATTCGACAGCTCAGGAGTATATGAAGTAAAATATGTATTAAGTAATGGCATTTGTACAGATACCATGTACAGTAATATCACTGTTTACGAAGATCCATTTGCAAATTTTAGATATGTAAATGCACCTTTCGATTCTCTATCGTTTCCAAACGACTCTTTAATTTTTGAGAACCTTTCAGAATTAAACGCCGATTATCTTTGGGACTTTGGTGATGGTACTACCGATACAACAACTCATCCTATACATAGATATTATGGAGCGGGCGATTATCAAATTGTATTACGCGTTACCGACAGAACTACTGGATGTATTAGCTATTACAGCAGGCAGTTTAAGTACGAAGTTAACAGCGATTTAAATAGTCCGAATATTTTTACTCCGAATGGAGATGGCGTGAATGATTATTTTAGAATCTATGAGAAGAACTTAAAGAATTTTAAAATCCTCATTTTCAATAGATGGGGAGAAAAAATATATACGTCAACGGATCCATTCTTCGAATGGGATGGTACACACAAAGGAAACAAATGTACTGTTGGTACCTATGTATTCTATATAGTAGCTATTGGAGAAGACAATACCCCATTCGAACGAACAGGGCATGTGTATTTAGTAAGATAATATCCAAAAATATTACTCTTCGCTTAACTCAATTATACGATCGAACTCCGTATTGTTTAAAGGCATAACCGACAATCGACCTTGTTTTACTAAGTAGATATTTTGTAATTTTTTATCTGCTTTAATGGTCTCTAAAGTTACCGGTTTAGTTAATGTTTTATATGGAGCCAAATCCACTACTACCCAATTCGGGTCTGTTGTGGTTGGGTCTTGATAGAATTCCTTTACCACTTTTGCAATACCTACAATCTCCTTGCCTTCGTTGCTATGATAAAACATTACCAAATCGCCCTTCTTCATCGACTTAAGATTATTGCGAGCTTGATAATTTCTTACCCCATCCCAAAAGGTTTTTTTGTCTTTTAAAAATTGCTCCCATGAATATTTCACAGGCTCCGATTTTACTAACCAATGCTTCATGATTAATTGTAAATTTTAAATTGTAAATTGTTTCTCCTAAATTCTCACACGAGCACACGAGCACACGAGCACACGAGCACACGAGCACACGAGCACACGAGCTAATGCAATATCTTCCAAACCAACTCCTTCAACAACTCCCCTTCTTCTGTATTACCTGTACTATCCACACCCTTCGATTTTAAATCGTATTCTCTTAACAAACTAATGATCTGACAAGTTTTATCGAAATTATAAATTCTTGCAGCTTGTTCATATTCTTGTACAAAAAATGGATTAATCTTCAGCTGAGAAGCTACGTTAGGTTTCGATTTGTCTTGTAAGAAATGATAGGTAAAAACTTTACTAAAATAACTATTCAAATTTCCGACAATCATTACCATCGGATTTTCTTTTTTATTAGCTGCAAAGTAATCTACGATCCTATTCGCTTTTAATATATCTCTCTTACCTATCGCTGAATTAAATTCAAAACTATTAAACTCCTTACTTATGCCTATATTCTTTTCAATATCATCGATACTGATATTCTTTTTGTCGGGTATGTTGATTAATACTTTTTCAACTTCATTAGCCACCTTAGCTAAGTCGTTTCCTAAGTATTCTGCAACCATAGCTGCAGCTTTAGCTTCTATTTTAAATCCTTTAGATTCTACGTATTTTGTAACCCATTCGGAAATTTGGTTGTCGTATAATTTTTTCGACTCGTATAAAATACCATGCTTGTCTATCGACTTTGCTATTTTTAATCGCTTATCTAAAGACCCGTACTTATGACAAAATATCAACACCGTACTTTTTAGTGGATTCTCCACATAAGTAGCAAAAGGATCTTGCTCCTTACCTTCTGTTTTTCCAAACTTAATATTCTGAGCTTCTTTTACAATAACCAACTGATAGTCGGCCATCATCGGATAGCGTTTTGCTGTAGAAATTATCGTTAGCATATCGGTATCTTTACCATAGAGGGTGGTTTGGTTAAAACCCTTCTCTGCTTCCGTAAGTACTTCCTTTTCTAATGTATCTGCAATCAAATCGATATAATAACTCTCCTCCCCATGCAAGAAATAGATAGGCTTAAATTTTCGCTGTTTTATATCCGATAAAATTTGTTCAACCGTCATGAATCAAATATACGAACTTGATGTGAGATGTTAGATATGAGATGTTAGATATGAGATATGAGATATGAGATATGAGATATGAGATATGAGATATGAGATATGAGAATTTAGGATTTAGGATTTAGAATTTAAAATTTAGAATTTAGGGCTTGAAGGTAGCTCCTCTAAAAATCTATAACTCTCACATTCATAATCCATTTCGCAATAATAATGCTCTAGTCCATTGGTAACCACAAGGAACTTAACCCTGTATTTCATATTATATCGAGCCACCTGATCAAATACATCTTGAGTAATTTTAACTGATGGAGCTTTACATTCTACTAAGACCAATGGTACACCATCGCTATTGTATACTAAAATATCAGTGCGTTTTTTTAGTTCATTTAATTGCAAGCCTTTTTCCAGGCTGATTAAACTTTTGGGATATTTTTTTTGATTGATAAGAAATTGTACGAAATGCTGTCGTACCCACTCTTCTGGTGTAAGTAGTATTTCCTTTTTTCTAAGCTGATCGAAAACAAAAAATTTCCCTTCTTTCTCAATTAACTTAAATGGAAAAGAAGGGAGATGAAGTGGAATGAGTTCCATTTTTACATTTTTGCTAAACTCTCTTTAATGATGTTTATCTTCTGCTCAGCATCGGCTTTTTTCTTCTTCTCGTTCTCTACTACATCAGCTTTAGCATTAGCTACAAATCGTTCATTTGATAATTTAGAGTCAACAGATTTCAAGAAGCCTAGCAAATAAGCTAGCTCTTTTTCCATTCTCTCTTTTTCAACTGCTGGATCTAGTGTATCTCCTAAGTCTACAAAACATTCGTCGTTACCCGATAAGAATTGTGTTGCATTGCTAGGAACTTCAGTAATGAGGTTCAATTCTCCAATATTTGCTAATCTTTTTAAAATTAATTCGAAGTTTTTGTAATTAGTATTCGAATTGTTTTTAATAGAAAGATTCAAGCTTTCTTTGGGAGCAATTTGTTTTGCATTTCTAATGTTTCTTAACTCCGAAACAATCTGCAATACGTTTTGCATTTCCGACAATATTTTTCCATCAAATGTTTTTGCTGTTGGGTAATCGGCAACTATGCAACAGTCCATTTCTCCTCTTTGTCCGTACAATTCCTCATCATGCCATAATTCTTCTGATAAGAAAGGCATAAATGGGTGAACAAGTTTTAATATGTCGAGGAATTTATTTTTTACAAATTCAAAAGTTTCTGCATCTATTGCATCTTGATAGGAATCCCCATTCTCTAATTTATGATATGTGGGTTTAATCATTTCTAAATACGATGAGCAGAAATCGTCCCATATTAATTTGTAGATGCTCATTAAGGCATCAGATAAACGATAGGAAACGAATGATTGTTCAATTTCAGAAAGTGCTTCATTAAATCTAGCATCGAACCAAGCGTTTGCATTGGTATTTTCATTTTTTAAAGTAGCATCAACTTTCCAACCCTTAACTAAACGAAAGGCATTCCAAATTTTATTGGCAAAATTTCTTCCTTGTTCGCAATACGATTCGTCGAACATTAAATCGTTACCTGCTGGAGAACACAATAACATTCCTACACGTACTCCATCTGCACCGTATTTATGTATCAAATCGATTGGGTCTGGTGAGTTACCTAATGACTTCGACATTTTTCTTCCGAGTTTATCTCTTACAATACCCGTTAAGTATACATTCTTAAATGGTACTTGATTTCTAAACTCCTTACCTGCCATAATCATTCTCGCTACCCAAAAGAAAAGAATCTCTGGTGCAGTAACCAAATCATTAGTTGGGTAATAATAATTTAAATCGGCATTACCTTTATTGTTTTTATCACCAAAAATTGTTGGATCGAAAACAGAAATTGGCCACAACCAAGAAGAGAACCATGTATCAACAACATCTTCATCTTGCTTAATATCATTCGCAGTAATCTGTGCGTGCTCGGCAGAAAGTGCTTTAAATTTCTGTATCGCTTCTTCTACAGTTTTAGCAACTACAATATCATTATTCGGAGCATACCAAGCTGGAATCTGTTGTCCCCACCAAAGCTGACGAGAGATACACCAATCTTTAACATTCTCCATCCAATGACGGTAGGTATTGATGTATTTATCAGGAATTAAATTCACTTCCCCATTTACCACTGCTTCAAGTGCAGGTTTAGCCAAAACATCCATCTTTACAAACCATTGTAACGATAACTTTGGTTCAATAACCGCATCGGTTCTTTCCGAGAAACCTACTTGCGATTTATATTCTTCAACCTTATCTAATTGCCCTGCCTCTTCTAATAATACAGCAATTTTCTTACGTGCAATAAAACGATCTTCGTTTATTAATATCTCTGCTTTTTCATTTAATGTACCATTATCATTTAAGATATCTATTACTGGAAGTTTATGTTTTATCCCAAGCTCATAATCGTTCAAATCATGTGCTGGTGTAACTTTCAAACATCCTGTACCAAATTCCATAGTTACATATTCATCGGTAATAATTGGAATTTCTCTGTTAATTAATGGTACAAGTATTTTCTTACCGTGTAAGTGTTTATAGCGCTCGTCGTTCGGGTTTACACAAACAGCGGTATCAGCCATTATTGTTTCCGGACGAGTAGTTGCAATAGTTACCGATCCAGAACCATCTGCAAGTTTATACTTGATGTAATATAATTTCTGATTAACCTCTTTACGAATAACCTCTTCATCGGAAACAGCAGTTAAACCTTTAGGATCCCAATTTACCATACGAATACCACGATAAATCAATCCTTTTTCATACAAATGAATGAAGGTGTCGATTACGGCTTCATTCATTGCTGGATCCATCGTAAATGAAGTACGATCCCAATCGCATGAAGCACCTAGTTTCTTTAGCTGTTCTAGAATTATACCACCGTATTTATCTTTCCAGTCGTAAGCGTATTTTAAAAATTCATCACGACTTAATGATTTCTTTTCAATCCCATCCTCTTTAAGTTTTGCCACCACTTTCGCTTCGGTAGCAATAGAAGCATGGTCGGTTCCAGGAACCCACAATGCATTTTTACCTAACATACGAGCACGACGAATCAATACATCTTGAATCGTATTGTTCAACATGTGCCCCATGTGTAATACTCCAGTTACATTGGGTGGAGGAATAACCACTGTATAAGGTTCACGATCGTCGGGAACCGAGCGAAAAAAACCTTTATCCATCCAATACGGATACCATTTCTGTTCTGCCTCTGAGGCTAAATATGTTTTTGAAATCGACATTTGTAAAAAATTTGCGAAAGACCACAAAAATAGCAAAATAAGCGTTTGTTTGTATATAATAGAGTTCAAATCTTTAACAGAATAAGCAATTCTATTAGGGGTAATTAAGTTTATAGAATGTCTGATTTTAAAACGAGATAATTATATATTTGAAAATAAAAAACCAACACACATGAAAAAGATATTATTAATCCTAAGCATTGCATCTATAACTGTATTAAGTGCTTGTAAATCACGTAAAGTAGAAAGAATAGACCCTTCTCAACAAACTGATTTGAGTGGACGTTGGAACGATACCGACTCTCGCTTAGTTTCTAACGAGATGATTAGCGATTGTATGGCTAAACCATGGAGAACAGAGTTTACCACTGCTAAAGGAAAAAAACCTGTGGTAATAGTAGGTACTGTTCGAAACAAAACAACAGAACATATCGAAGCGGAAACCTTTATAAAAGACATCGAAAAAGCATACATCAATTCTGGATTAGTTTCTGTGGTTCAAGCTGGTGAAGCACGTAAAGAATTACGTGATGAGCGTAACGACCAACAAACCTTCTCATCTGACGATACTAAGAAAAAATGGGGCCTTGAAAAAGGTGCTGATTTTATGCTAAACGGAGTGATTACTTCAATTGTAGATCAATACGGTAAGAACAAAGTGGTATACTACCAAATCGACTTAGAACTAACAAATTTAGAAACCAACGAAAAAGTTTGGATTGGCGATAAGAAAATTAAAAAAGCTATCCAAAACTAATCAAAAAACTACATGGGACTTGCTAAAACAAGTCCCATTATTCTACTAAACCAATGCAATTAAAGAAGTATTCTTATTTATTTATCCTATTTTTCTTTATAATAGCTGTAAGCTCTTGCGCTACTTATTATCAGAAGCTTATAGAGTTTAACACGAATATCGAATCTGGAAATATCGAAAAAGCTAAATCTATTTTAGAAAAAGATAAAAAAGCCTCTGAAGGAAGAAATAAGCTTTTGCATTTTATGAATTTAGGCACTGTAGAAATGCTAATGGGTAATTATGCAAAAAGTAACGAATACTTCAATCAAGCTGATATCCTTATTGAAGATTATCAGAAAAAAATAAGTACTCAAGCACTTGCTTTGATTAGTAATTCTATGGCTACAGAGTATGCAGGTGAAGATTTCGAAAGAGTATTAATACACTACTACAAAGCCCTCAATTATGTACAATTAGGTCAGAAAGAAGAGGCCTTAGTTGAATGTCGTCGACTAAACTTAAAACTTCAACAACTTAACGATAAGTACACAAAGAAAAACAAGTACTCAGAAGATGCCTTTGGTTTAACCCTCATGGGGATTATATATGAGTCGGCAGGTGAAACTAATAATGCCTTTATTGCCTATAGAAATGCTGTTGAGTCTTATGAAAAAATCTATGAACCTCAATTTAAAACCCCTATTCCTTTACAACTGAAGAAGGATGTAATAAGAACAGCTTATGAAATGGGTTTCGACGATGAAGGTCGACGATTTGAGGAAAAATTCCAATTGAAAAATCAACCTAAAGATAGAAACAATGGAGAGCTGATTTTTTTCTGGAATAATGGATTAGGACCAGTAAAAGCAGAGAATAGCATCAACTTTAGTATTATTAAAGGCCAAGGCGGATACGTTACCTTTGCCAATGAAGAGTACGGACTCAATATTCCATTTCCTTTACCACAAGGGCAAAGTACAAACTCTGTGTTAGGTGATTTGGAATTTATACGAGTGGCGTTCCCAAAATATGTTGAACGAAAACCCTATTACTCCGACGCTAGTATAGAATTTAACAGAAACACATACAACCTCGACTTAGCGGAGAATATTAATAATATTGCCTTTAAAACATTACAAGATAGAATGCTTAGAGAATTAAGCAATTCACTATTGCGTTTAGCTACCAAAAAAGCAGCAGAATACGCCATGAGAGACCAAAATCAGAATGTTGGTTCTCTAGTGGGGATTGTAAATGCTATTACAGAAAAAGCCGATACCAGGAACTGGCAAACCCTAGCCTACTCTATTTCATATACAAGAGTTTCACTTCCTCCGGGACCACAGGAAATAAAACTCAAGCTTCGTTCGTTTGATAATAAAATAATTAGAGAACAAAAGTTTAACTTTGTAATAGAAAAAGGCAAAACAGCGTTTCAGTCATATCAGAACTTCGAATGCCAACCCTATTTTTTACCTGGTTATATTCCTACTGAACAAAGACTGAATAACGACAATAGCGAATAATTAAATTAATGAAAACGAGAATTACACTGATATTTCTATTGATAAATAGTGCATTGGCATTTGGCCAATCGGCACTTAAAGTGAATTCTATTGAATTTAAAGCTAGCTATTTCAAGTACCGAGGTATTCTATTAGATGTACGCACACCATTAGAGTATGCTGAGGGTCACATTGAAAATTCAAAAAACATCGATTTAAGCAGCCCTAATTTTGAAGCTGAAATTAATAAACTCGATAAAGACCAAGCGGTTTTCGTGTATTGTGGGATTGGGGTTAGAAGTACAAAAGCTGCAACAATGTTGAGAAAAAAAGGATTCAAACATGTTTTCGATTTAGATGGAGGTTACCAAGATTTGGTAAAAGTTGGGATGAAAAGTGTAAAATAAATGAATACCCCTTCTGTAATACTAGTAGAAACAGCCGATGGTTCTAAAACACTTTTCAACCCTAGTGTAGGAGAAAATTACCATTCAAAGCATGGTGCTTACCAAGAATCGCAACATGTTTTTGTCGATTCCGGACTAGCGCATTATCATCAACTTTATCAACTGCATACACTTTCGGTATTAGAGATTGGCTTTGGTACGGGATTAAATTTCTTATTGAGTGCCGATTATGCCTCCTCAAAAAACATCCAGTTAAATTATACGGGAGTTGAAGCTTATCCATTAGAAGTTAATATTTTAAAAACGGTAGAGTATCAACAATATATTAAGACTCCTGATCTATATAATCGCTATATCGATGCATATGATGCAGTTTTATCTGTAGAGAAAACAATTAACGATTACAATAAATTGAGAGTACATCCTCTCCATTTGCTTGATTTTACTACCGATGAGCGTTTTGATATCATTTATTTCGATGCTTTCGCAAAAATCCACCAAGCCGAAATGTGGAACGAAGAATCCATTTCACATGTTTGTAAGTTTTTAAAAGATAAGGGTATATTTGTAACCTATAGTGTTACTGGCGATTTAAAGAGAACACTTAAAAACCTTGGCTTTTCTATCGAAAGGCCTGCAGGTGCCGCTGGTAAACGAGAAATGATGAGGGCTACATTTAACTACTAAAATGCTTTACAAAAATTTACTACGACCAATATTTTTTCTTATCGATCCAGAAAAAATACATCACCTTGTTTTCAAATTAATTCGTTTTTCTCAAGCCATACCAGGTATTGCTATTCTTACAAAAGCAATGTTCAGGGTGAATCATTCCAAATTAAAAAGAGAACTCTTCGGCTTACATTTTCCGAATCCAGTGGGCTTGGCTGCAGGATTTGATAAAGATGCGAAACTCTATAAGCAATTGGCAAATTACGGTTTTGGTTTTATTGAAATAGGTACCATTACCCCATTACCTCAAGAAGGAAATCCAAAACCTCGTATGTTCAGGTTACCCTTAGATTCAGGGCTTATAAACCGAATGGGATTCAATAATGAAGGATTAGATGGAGCGATAGCTAGATTAAAAAATAGACCAAGTAATATCATCGTGGGAGGCAACATTGGAAAAAACAAAGTCACTCCGAATGAAGAGGCCATCAACGATTATGAAAAATGTTTTGAAGGTTTATTTAATTACGTAGACTATTTCGTGGTGAATGTTAGCTCCCCCAATACACCTAATTTGAGGGCATTACAAGACAAAGAACCACTTAAAGCACTACTTCATCACTTACAAAAATTAAATTGTCTGAAATCAAACCCTAAACCCATATTACTAAAAATTGCACCAGACTTAAGTCTTGAGCAACTCGACGATATTGTAGAAATAGTAAATGAAACGCAAATTGCAGGAGTAATAGCAACAAACACCACTATATCTAGAGAAGGGTTAAGCACTTCAAAAGAAAAAATCGAAGCCATAGGTATGGGAGGATTAAGTGGAAAACCACTTAGCGATAAATCAACAGAGGTAATTCGATATCTATCCCAAAAATCAAACAAAAGCTTCCCCATTATAGGTGTAGGCGGAATACATAGCGAAAAAGATGCACTTGAAAAGCTCAATGCAGGAGCAAGTTTAATTCAATTATATACTGGATTTATCTACGAAGGACCTGCCTTGGTGAAGCGGATTAATAAAGCAATCCTAAAGGCTTAAGGAAGCAATACAAATGAAAAAATCCCGAGCTTGCACTCAGGATTTAATATCTTTGAACGAATCGAACAACTACGCTGCTGATTCTTCAGTCGACGGACGAGCTACTGGTTTTTTGATTGATTTATCAGTCGCCATTTTTAAGCGTTGTTTTTTCAATCTCGACACAGTTTTATTCTTTCTGTCTTTTCTTTTAAGTCTTGTAACTCCCATTTTCTTTAAAAATTTTTGTTCAATCTATATTTTTTTGAGGTCGAGAGCGGATTCGAACCGCTGTACAAGGTTTTGCAGACCTCTGCCTAGCCACTCGGCCACTCGACCCTCTTTTTAGAGTTTGCAAATGTACTAAAATAAAGTTTCAGCACAAGCGAAAATCAAAAAAAGGCGTTAAATATCGCGTCTTCTTATTTCTGAGCATAATATTCCAGTTGCCATAGCCACATTTAAAGACTCTGCTTTTCCAAAGGAAGGAATGCTTATTGGCCTATTAATCAAGGTTAAAAGTTCTTTAGAGATCCCATGTGACTCACTACCCATTATTAATAATCCACGAATCTGGCCATCTACATGGTAAATATTTTCAGCATTTAACACAGCACCATACACATGGGTAGGCTTTAGTTCGGAAATCCAATCGATTAAGTTCGTATAATGAATATTTACTCTCAAAATAGAACCCATAGTAGATTGAACCACTTTAGGATTATATAGCTCAACACAATCGGAGGAGCACACAACATGCTTAATACCAAACCAATCGGCAATACGTATTATGGTTCCAAGGTTACCTGGGTCTTTCACTCCATCTAATACCAATACTAATTGAGTATTTAAAAGCTGATTGTTTACTAGCGATATTGATGGTTCATTAGGAATATCAACCAATGCTAATACATCTGATGCTGTACTAAAATTGCTAAGCTTTGTCATCTCCTCTTCTTTTATTACCTCTAATTCTATTTTTTTCGATATTTTTGATAAAAGAAGTTCGTACTTTTCGCGTTTAGGTTCTAGTACATAAATACTATGTACATTGAACTCAGAAGCAAGAAACTCATCGCAAAGCTTATCACCTTCAATTATAAATTGCTGGTGTTCTTTTCGGAATTTCTTTTGTTGTAAGGACTTAATATAGCTTATTTGTGATTTTGAAATCATTGTTACTCAGATATACTTTAAATACAATAATAATCATTTCCACTGTTTTCTTTCTCAGTGCTTGTTCTACGACCCGTAAATTGAATGAAAATCAAGCTCTAGTTCATAAAAATAAAATTATTGGTGTTAAAGGTGTAGAAAGAGAGGCTTTAGAAAATTATATCCGTCAAAAACCAAATAAAAAACTATTAGGACTTAAGCCCAACCTAAGTGTATATAATTGGACAAACTGGAAGAAAGACAATCGTTTTGTGAGGGCCATAAGAAATACTTTTGGAGAAGCTCCGGTTATTTTCGATACTGCAATAGCACATTTCTCTGCACAGCAAATGGAACTTCATTTATTCAACAATGGATATTTTGATGCAAAAGTGATGGACAGTACCATCATCAAAAAGAAAAAAGCATATACCAATTATATCGTAAATAAAGGAAAAGTATACACTATAAGAAATATACAATATGTAATACCAGATACTACTTTAAGGTCTATATACTTTTACAACCTAAACAATTCTGTTATAGAAATTGGCGATGAATTTAATCAAGATGTAATAGCTAAAGAACGAGAACGAATAACAAAAGACTTTAAAAGTTTAGGTTATTACTTTTTTAACAGGGAGTATATTCACTTCGATACCGATAGTAGTATTAAAGGAAATAAAGTAGACTTGAAAGTAGTTATAGAGAATCCTATTGGCAAGCGATCACATCAATCTTATAAATTAAATAATATCTATGTAAATATTAGTAGTGAAGAGATTTACAGACCCTTTAGAAAAAAAGACACTTCAGCGTTTAACTATATTCATGTAAACGATCCTGCTAATTTGATAAAATCTAAAATTATCAAAAGAATGATATTCTTAGATAAAGATGAAAAATATAAAGACGAAGATTTAGAACTCACCTATAATCGACTAGGAGATTTGCGAATGTTCAAATTTGTAAACATAGATTTCGCTGTAGATTCGACTGATAGTACAAAGCTCAATTCGGTAATTACACTCACCGCAGGTAAAAAACAAGGCACACAAACAGAGATAGAAGGTTATGTTGCCGCAGCTAATTTGGGCTCATCTGCAAATTTCATATATACCAATAAAAACATCTTTAGAGGTGCAGAAATATTTGAGTTTAGAATTAAGGCAGGTTTAGAAACTCAAGCATTTATTGATGAGAATCAAAAAGGTATCCCAATATTCAATAGTAGAGAATCAAATACTTCTGCAAGTATTACCTTCCCGGGGTTCTTACTTTTTAGAGAGAAACAAACTTACGGAGTATATGCAAGCCCACGAACAAGAGTAGGTATAAACTACATTACAGAGAAAAGACCAGAGTATTTAAGAAATACTTTTGTAGGTTCATTTACGTACGACTGGAAACAAAATCAATATTTAACTCATACGTTCTCTCCTATGAGTATAAACTTCGTGAATTCTACACTATCCACGGAAGCTTTAGACCTATTGAATAATTTAAACAATAAATACATCAAAGAAAGTTTCGACCCACACATTACTCTGGGTTTGAGGTACAGTTTAACGTACAGCAATCAAATTATTAACCTCAAGAAAAATTATTATTTCTTCAGATTAAATATTGATGTAATGGGTACAGGACTATATGCTAGTAGTAAATTATTAGATAGAAAGGTTAATGCATCAGGGAACTACGAATATTTCAATTTGCCCTACTATAATTTTACACGACCAGAATTTGATTTAAGGTATTTTAAATTTATTAGTAACAAATCGATATTAGTTTTAAGGGCAAACTCTGGAGTGGGTTTTGCTTATTGGAATTCAAAAGTATTACCATTTGAGCGACAATTTTTTACTGGTGGATCAAATAGCATTAGAGCATTTAGAGCCCGTTCCATAGGACCAGGTAAATTTGCCGATGTAGCTGCATCTAGTTTAAACTTAGATCAAACTGGGGAGATGAAAATTGAAGGTAATATTGAGCTTCGATTCGATATTTCAGACCACTTCTTAGGATCTAAACTAAAAGGTGCTACATTTTTAGACATGGGTAACGTTTGGACATTAGCAGAAGAAAGTATAGATAATGAGGGTAAATTTTATTGGAATAGCTTCCATAAAGAATTTGCCGTTGGAACAGGAATGGGCTTACGTCTGGATTATAGCTTTCTACTATTTAGATTCGATATCGGTTTAAAACTTAGAGACCCTCGTTTTATAGGTTCTGAGCAATGGGTAATCAATAAAATTAACGACTCTGCTTGGAAATCTACCAATCAGTATAACTTTTGGAATTTTAATTTCGGTATAGGTTATCCTTTCTAATTCAGAAAGTTAGCAATGGTTTCTTTTATTAAGTTATAAAATGATCCCATGTCTAATCCTTGTAGTACAAAAAACAATACAAAGCCCAGCAAGAGAATGATGAATAATATTCTCTTAATAAACATTGCTAAAACAATAAATGTTATTGGGATAATTAATAGCAACCAAAATGGAATAGGTACAACCCAAGTGCCCACAGAATAGTACAAGTGCCTTAAGGTTTCGGTCTGCTTTTCGTGTTTAATGTAGAAAATTTCTGATGAACTAAAATTATCACTCAATTTAGCCTTACCATTCTTAAAATTGATATTCTCTATATACCCATTGATTACGAAGGTGTATATCCCTTCTATACTAGGGTCTGTTTCACCCGATTTAAGTGCAACAACTTGTATACCATCTGATTTTTCAAGCTTAAAATCACCTATTGGAAACATTTCAGATAGGTTGAATCTATACTCCAATTGCTGCGAATAGGCTGAAAATGTAGTAATTAATGGTATAATTATTGTTAATATTGCTCTATATACAAACTTAATCATAACACAAAAATGAAAAAAATCCTCCTAACCACAAGCCTTTGTTTATTTATTCTTTCATCGAATGCACAATATTCCTTTGAAACATATAATCAAGGAACTGATATAGTAAGTGTTATTGAAGACAATAAAACTCTTAATAACCCATTTGCAGGAGGACTTGATGTCCCTCAGTTTTCTACTATTGATTTGGATTTTGATGGGAAAAAAGATTTAGTAATTTTCGATAGAGAGGGATCTAGGTTATCAACCTATCTTAACAAGGGATCAAATAACACGATAAGTTATGAATACGCACCTGAATACGTTAAGGCATTCCCAAAAATTTCAGATTGGCTATACATTATCGATTATAATGGTGATGGTAAAGAAGATTTATTTACCGCAATACCTGGTGGATTTAGAGTATATAAAAATATTGGAGGTAATGCACAGGGTTTAGTGTTTGAAGATACCTTCCCTGAAGTTGATTGTGATTATACAAGTATAAAAACAAGGTTATATGTTGGGAACACCGACTTACCTGCAATTCTAGATGTTGATGAAGATGGAGATATCGATTTATTAACCTTTTATTTAAGCATCGATTCTTCTGGTGAGAGTATCTACTGGTATAAAAATATGAGCGTTGAGCGTTATGGAAATAAGGACTCAATGGATTTTATTGTAGGTAAATATTGCTGGGGAAAATTTAGAGAGTCGTATACCGATTGCAACATCAATTTAAATTACCCAGTAGGAATTTGTGGTAATGGCGGAAAGTTTATTCCTAATATCAGTCCAGAAGAATTTAAGAAAAAACTGTTCGAAAGAATTGAGGCAAGCAGCGGCCCTCAACACAGTGGATCAACAACTTTGGTTTTTGATGCTAATGGCGACAGCAAATACGATATGTTAATAGGCGATGTAACCTGTAATAACATGTACTTAGTTGTAAATGGCACCGACAATCAAAATCCTGTAATGATACAGAACTATAAAAATTATCCTCCAAATCATCCTATAATACTTGAAACTTTTCCAGCTGCGTTTCATTTAGATGTAAATAATGATGGCTTAAAGGATTTAATTGCAACAGTAAATACTTCAAATGCATCATTAAACAATAATCATGTTCAATTATATTTAAATGATGGTACTAATTCTGTTAATGCTTATCAACATCAATCTGATAATTTCATGTTAAGTGATATGGTTGATGTTGGTGAAGGTTCATCTCCAGAATTTGTAGATTATAATAACGACGGATTGTTAGACATTGTAATATCTAACACTGGATACTGGCAAGGTTCTGGTGTTTATAAAACAGGCTTAGCACTATACAAAAACATAGGATCACAAGAATTAGCTAAGTATGAATTAGTAAGCAGAGATTGGATGAATTTCTCTATCCTAAATATTGCGAATATGGCTCCGTCATTTGCTGATTTAGATAATGATGGCGATCTTGATATGATTTGTGGTGCTAGTGATGGTACATTACACTTCTTTAGAAACAATGCTGGACCAAATACATCTCTGGATTTACAATACATTGCTAATTATTTCGGAACCATTGATGTAGGTAATTTCTCTACTCCTTTTGTTTACGATTTTAATGGTGATGGTAAAAAAGAAATTGTAGTTGGTGAACGTTTAGACAACATCAATTTATTTGAAAATATTGGAGATAATGTGAACCCTAACTATAGTTTAGTTACCGACTCGTTATATCAAATTAACATGAGAAAATTTGCTTCGTATCCGAGCGGTAGAGGTCGTTTAACCATCAAATCGCTTAGACCGAACGAAAACCCACGTGTAATTGTTAGTAATGGTAACGCTACCATCTACATACTTGATTATTTCGATGCTGATCACACTAAAGCAATTAATGTGGCTGTAGATTCTATTAAACTAAATGCAGGGAATTTCTCTAATGCTAATGGTGGATTTTACTATTCATTAGAAGATATTAATAACGATCAAAAACCTGAAGTATTAGTTGGCGCACCTCAAGGAGGTTTATACTTACTACGCAACACTAGCTTAAATGTTGGTATCGACAAAGAAGTATTAAATGATAATATTTCTATATTCCCTAATCCTAGTTCAGATGTATTTTATGTACAGTCGAAAAACAACGATATCATTAATAGAGTACAGTTAATTGATTTAAACGGAAGAATTATTGAAGAGTACAACAACTCTAATACTTTCTATCAAATAGATACTAAAGAATTAACAGAGGGCATGTATTTCGTAAAAATTGAAATGCAAAATGCCAGCATTACAAAAAAAGTAGTAAAAAACTAATCCTACTTAAATGGATTTTGAAATGCTGGATTACGAGTATAAACAGTATCTGTAAAGGTTTTCATGAATTTAACGAGGGCTTGCTTTTCTCTTGGAGTAAATCCAAGTCCTCCAAATTCCTCTAGCCTATCTGGATTTTTGCTGAAGTTTACATCCAAATTATCGTTTTGCTTAATTCCAGAACTGTAAAACTCCACCACCTGCTCTAAAGTATTAAATCTTCCATCGTGCATGTATGGAGCTGTTAGTTCTACATTTCGTAGTGTAGACACTTTAAATAACCCTTCATCTTGCTTTTTACCCGTAACTTCATATAAACCCTTACCCAACATTTCGGTATTAGTTAACAATCCATTATTTCTAAATAATGTGTCCAAGTTATGAGCTAAGAATGTACCTTCTGCACCATGGCAATGGAAGCACTGTCCTCGCTCAGTAAAGAAAATAGTAAATCCTTCTATCTCTAGTGCATCGGTAAAAATTGCAGTTTGTTTAATAGGGTATTCATCGAATTTAGACCCATTAGAAATCATCGTTCTTTCAAATTGAGCAATAGCTCTCCCTATATGTTCTGGTGTTATATTATCCGTACCAAATGCCGAACGAAATCTTTTCGGATAGTCGGGATGAGCCTTTAACTTCTTTACAACATTAGCAGAAGTTTCATGCATTTCTATTGGATTATTGATAGGTCCCAATGCCTGTTCTTCTAAACTATTTGCTCTTCCATTCCAAAAGAATTTTCTTTGCCAAGCTAAGTTAATTAATGGCATTGCCTGAATATTACCAACCGCTCCTCCTACTCCAACACTAAATCTTCTTTGATCAGAAAAAGAATAATCAGGGTTATGGCAACTAGCACAAGAAATAGTACTATCACTCGAAAGTATTGGATCGTAAAACAACATACGCCCCAACTCTAGTCCTCGTTTTGTTAAAGGATTATTAGCTGGTTGTTCAAACACAGGGAAAAACTCAGGACTAACAAAATTGATTATTGTATCTGGTGTTACATCTGGGTTGTTGGCTTGTGGAGGTTCGTTATCTCTACAAGAAACCCCAAGTGTAATAAAGCCTGCAAATAATAAAAATATACTTATTAATTTTTTCATTGTTGTTGAATTGAAAACACACTCGATGCATTTTGTTTAAACAGTAATTGTTTTGCATCATCATCCATAATATATCCGTAGCCATCGTTTAAATCGATATCATTTACTCCATCAAACCATTGATCTACATTCATGATAATATTAACTGTTGAAGATTTTCCCTTTTCTGCTACAAAGTCGATAGGAAATTCCGCATAGTGCTGATTATAATTTTTTCCTAGATGTATCGCATAACCAACTAATGCATTCGTATCGTTCTTAAAAACTCCTTCCATCATCATAAAATGATAACCACCACCCAAAGGACCAGGCCACTCCATAGAATTGGATTCTGAAGTATTTCCCAATCCTAAAAATTTATTACGAACCGTGTCCACACCAAAAACAAAACTCAACCTGGTGTACTTCCCTTCGGGAATGTCTGTTAAAGTGTACTCTTGATAAGAGGAATTAGGTTCTGCAGGATTAATTAATTTGACCATATTTACATCATACGCCTGCCCATCTTCTTTGTAAATAATAAGCTTAGAAATATAATATTTCATGCTTTTTACATTCCACTCATTACCTCTTACATTAGTATAAATAAGTGTATTATTAGTACTCACTACAAGATTTTGCTCCTTAAACAAATGCTTGAAATTGAATTTTATGCTTGGATTATCCAATACAGGATTATCATCGTCACCACAAGAAAGTAGCACAAAGCTTAGAATTACTACTAAAAATTTTGCTTTCATACCCAAAAATAAGCTAAAATCATACCAATAACGATGATTGAGGTCATATTTTGTATACCTTTGTAAACAATTACGAGTTACAAGCTACGAATTAGGAATTACAGTAAAAATATGTCAAGAGGAAGAGCACAGTTGAACAGTGGAAATACACCCGAAGCGGAATTGCCTAAGGCGAAAATCAACAAACAATCGATAAAAAAAGCACTAGCACTATTTAAATATCTAAAACCCTATAAAGTTAAATTCGGATTAGGTGTTTTCTTTTTAGTGATAACCACTCTAGCTTCACTAGCTTTTCCAAAAGCTATGGGTAGCTTAATAGATGCTGCCACACTAAGCAAGGGGCTTGGGAATATTAATACAGTAGCTCTAGTTCTATTAGGAATACTCCTATTCCAGGCCATTACCACCTTTTTAAAAGTAATCTGGTTTGTAGAAGTTGCCGAACGCTCTTTAGCCGACTTAAGAAAAGATACCTATTTCAAGTTAGTAACACTACCAATGACCTTCTTCTCTCAACGCAGAGTAGGAGAATTAAACTCGAGAATATCAGCCGATTTATCGCAAATACAAGACAGTATAACCATTACCATAGCAGAGCTTTTACGTCAGATCATCACTTTAATAGGTGGTGTAATTGCCTTGAGTTTAGTTTCAGTTAAGCTTACCTTAATGATGTTGGCTATCTTTCCTGTACTTATCGCTATCGCTGTAATATTTGGAAGGTACATCAGAGGCATTGCACGTAAATCGCAAGATCAGCTCGCAGAATCAAATGTGATTGTTGAAGAAACCCTACAAGGCATTAGTAATGTAAAAGCATTTGTAAATGAAGCATACGAGACTCTTCGCTATAAAAATGCAATGAACAGTGTGATTAAATATGCACTAAGAGGTGCGAAATTTAGAGGTGCTTTCTCTGCATTTATCATTTTCTGTTTGTTTGGTGCTATTGTTACCGTAGTATGGTTTGGATCTACTCTTGTACAAGAAGGCGCTATTACTGTTGGAGATCTTACCACTTTTATATTATATGCTACTTATGTAGGTGCTGCTATGGGTAGCTTTGCCGATTTGTATGCCCAATTACAAAAAACAATTGGTGCAACTGAGCGTGTAATAGAATTACTCGATGAAAAAAATGAAGATATTAGTTTAGATACTCGTCAAGGTGAAGTAAAACAAAAAATAAACGGAATCATCGAATTTAACGACATCCATTTTGCATACCCTAGTAGAAAAGAAGTTCAAGTACTCAAAGGATTAAGCTTTAAAGCAAATAAAGGAGAAAAGGTTGCAATAGTAGGTCCAAGTGGTGCAGGTAAATCGACTATAGCTTCGCTCCTATTACGTTTTTACGATATTGATAAAGGGGATCTTTTGTTTGATGGAAAGAATGCTAATGAATATTCGCTATCCGATATCAGAAATCAAATAGCTATAGTACCTCAAGATGTACTCTTGTTTGGAGGAACTATCAAAGAAAATATTCTCTACGGAAAAACCTCTGCAACACAAGAGGAGATTATTACTGCTGCTCGCCAAGCTAATGCGCACGACTTTATACAATCGTTTCCAGAAGGCTATGAAACTGTTGTAGGTGAACGTGGAATAAAGTTATCAGGTGGGCAACGCCAGCGTATTGCCATTGCTAGAGCCTTGCTAAAAAATCCTTCTATATTAATTCTCGACGAAGCTACTAGTAGCTTAGATTCGGAGTCGGAACGTTTAGTACAAGAAGCTTTACAAGTATTGATGAAAGATAGAACTTCAATTATAATTGCTCATCGTTTATCAACCATTCGTGAAGCCGATCAAATTATCGTTATTGATGAAGGCAAGGTTCGTGAATCAGGATCACATCAAGATCTTATGAACAATGAGAATGGAATGTATCGTTATTTAAGTCAGTTACAACTACAAGAAAATTAAGAGATGAAGTTTATTAGCTGGGGGGCTGCAGAACAAGTTACGGGTAGTATGCATCTTTTAGAATTAAACGATGGATACAAAATATTAATTGATTGTGGTTTAGATTACGACAACAAAAAGAAAGCTTTCGAAAACGATCATTTCCCTTTTGATGTAGAAGATATTGATGTTATTTTACTTACTCATGCTCACATAGATCATAGCGGAAACTTACCCACCATTATTAAGCATGGGTACTCTGGGCAAATACTTTCTACAGCTGCTACTAAAGATTTATCGGAATTACTACTAAGCGATTCGGTTAATGTATTTGTAGAGCGTGCTAAAAAAAGTAAAAAAGGTAAACGCAAAAAAGGGTTTCAAGAGTTTCATGAAAAACCACTATACCTACACAAACATGTAATGGATACGATGGATAGGTTTGTAACCATTCCATTCGAGAAAGAGTTTGAGTTAAGTCCGAATGTAACTATTCGTTTTATTCCTACAGGGCACTTACTTGGTGCCGCAGCAATAGAGTTAAAAATTAAAGAAGAAAATACAGTAAAAACCATTGTATTCTCTGGTGATATCGGAAGAAAAAATTACCCTATACTCGCCGACCCACAATACATTGAGGCTTGTGATTACTTAATATGCGAATCTACCTATGGAGGCCGATTACATACTACTGATAAAACGATAGAAGAAGTACTCATTGAGCACATAGAGAATACCTGTATTAAACAACCTGGTCGTTTAATTATTCCCGCGTTTAGTATTGGCAGAACTCAAGCATTAGTATACTCTCTACATAAAATTTTTAGAGACAAAAAACTTCCTAAAATTAGCGTATTTGTTGATAGTCCTTTGGGAATGGCTGGTACAGAAGTCTATCGTAAACACCATCACTTATTAAATGAAGAAGCTCAAACTTTCTTTAAACAATTTGGCGATGAGTTTGAATTCGATGGTTTGAAATATGTAGAAACATTAAAAGAGAGTAAGCAAATTTCGAATTTCTTTGAGCCTTGTATCATCATCTCTTCAGCAGGTATGCTAGAGGGAGGAAGAATTCAAGATCACTTATATCATAACATACAAAATTACTACGCCAACATTCTTTTCATCGGTTATTGTGCTAAAGGCACATTGGGCCGACGATTATTAGATGGTGCACCCATTGTTAAAATTAATGGAAGAGACCTTTCTGTATTTGCAGGTATTAAACAAACCGATTTGTTTAGTGCACATGCCGATCACGAAGGCTTAATAACCTACATTAAATCTCCAAAAGCTAAAGGATTAAAGAAAGTATTTTTAGTCCATGGAGAACCCGAATCGATGGAGGCCTTACAAGCCAATGTTGAATTAATGGGAATTAATGCTGAAATTGCCAAAAAGGGAGAAGTCTATCAACTCTAACATCATGAAAACATTTAAGAAATATTACGAATTACCCACTAGTCCAGACCAAGTATACTTAGCCCTAACGGTACCTACAACAATCTTCTTGTGGACAGGCGCACCTGCAGAAATGAGCACCGAACCTAATTCGGAATTTTCTTTGTGGAATGGCGACATCTGTGGTAAGAATGTTGAGTTTGTAGAGAATAAAAAGATTGTTCAGAATTGGTATTTTGAAGGCATCACCGACGATTCTATAGTAACCATCAAACTACACGATGGTAAAAAAGCAGGCACTACTTCAGTAGAATTAATTCATACTAATATTCCTGATGATGATTACGAAGATTTTGCGAATGGATGGGATGAATATTATTTCGGAGCATTATCCGAATTCTTCGAAGAAGAAGCAGACTAACTACAATACTTTGTGGATTAATAAACCACAATGAAGTTTAGGCTCAAACCATGTCGATTTAGGAGGCATTACACTTCCATTATCTGCCACATCTATTAATTCTTCTATAGAAGTTGGATATAAGAAAAATGCAAGTTTCATCTCCCCACTATCTACTAATTTCAACACCTCATCTACAGGAGTAACGCCACCAATAAATTTAATACGCTGATCTCTACGTGGATCTTCTATGCCCAATATGGGGTTAAGAATTTTTTCTTGAAGGATGCTTACATCTAAACGAGATACTGGGTCTTCAACATTTAACATCATAGTAGGAACCTTTAGTTCATACCACTGTTTATCCATATACAAATGAAAAGCATGAGGAGCGCTTGGCTTCGGTTCAGTAGTGCTAGTTACTTCGAATTGTTCTTTAAGTTTATCGATGAATTCTTGTTCCGATAAGCCATTCAAGTCTTTCACTAAACGTTGAAACTCATAAACCAACAATTGGTCGAAAGTAAAGTATAATGTGCTAAAGAAATTATAATCCTCGTGGCCACGGTGACGTAAATTATTTTTACGACGTTGTATACCCGCTAAAGAAGCCGCTGCAGCACGATGATGCCCATCGGCGATATAGGAAGCTGGAAGCTTCGCGAACTCGCTTATAATGCTTTGTATTAATGCGGAATCATCAATCATCCACAGCTGATGTTGTTGCTCGTCGGCAAAGAAATCCACTAAAGGTTCTTCTTTTACTTTTTGATCGATGATGCTTTGAATAGTAGGAGTTCCAGAGTAGGTGACCAGCACAGGGTTTGCGTCGATACCTGTATTGTCTAAATATTCAATTAAATCTTTCTCTCTATCTGCTCTGGTATGTTCGTGTTTCCTTAGAGTATTATCCAAATAATCGTCGATTGCGGTTATACACCAAATACCGGTTTGCCAATGACCTTTATTATGTGTTCGATAAATATAAATCGCTTCTTTTTCATCGCTCAGCAGTACTTTCTCCTCTAAAAACTCTTCGAAAAATTCCTTAGCTTTTTTAAATATAATTTCTTCTCTAGAACCTCTTAAAAAAGGATTGTCTATTAAAGGTTCAATGGTATGTAAAAAAGAAATAGGATTTTGTTGAAGAATTTGTTTAGCCGCTTCGGTATAAAACTGATCGAATGGTTTTGCAACCACAGCTAAAGTTTTTTCCTTTGCCGGACGAATCCCTTTGAATGCTTTTATTCTAGGCATTTACCAATTACTTACTGAGTTCTTCTATAATACGTTGAGCAAGCTCAACACCTATACGCTCTTGAGCTTCGTTGGTAGAAGCACCAATATGCGGACTTAAAGAAATTTTAGCATGGGATAGTATTTCCTTTGAAGGACAAGGTTCGTTATCGAACACATCTAAACCAGCAAACGAAAGATTGCCCGAATTTAATACCTCCAATAATGCGTTTTCATCAATCACTCCACCTCTTGCACAATTTACAATTGCTGCACCTTTCTTCATCATCGCAAATTCTGCAGCACCAATAACCGCTTTTCCATCAATTGCAGGTACATGAAGTGTAATGAAATCGGCATTCTTAAGAATATATTCTTTACTAACCGAACTCACTTTAAATATCAATTTTTGCTCGTCGGCAAATTCTATTTCTACTTCTGGATTAAATTCAAAAATATCATAAGCCAATACATTCATTCCTAAACCAATGGCTATTTTTGCTGCTTCACGCCCAATTCTTCCAAAACCCAATACACCTAAGGTTTTCCCACGAAGCTCAATTCCTTTTGCATAGTTTTTTTTCAAATCATTAAATGCAGTATCACCTTTTACTGGCATATCACGATTTGCTTGCTCTAGGAAACGAACACCAGAAAACAGATGAGCAAACACCAATTCGGCAACAGATAAAGACGAAGCAGCTGGAGTATTTACAACTGCAATACCTTTCGAGCGAGCATACTCTACATCTATATTATCCATGCCTACTCCACCTCTTCCAATTAGTTTAATATTAGGACAAGCATCTATTAGTTCTTTGCGAACTTTCGTTGCCGAACGAACGGTTATCGCATCGTATTGATTTAATTTAGAAGCTAACTGATCTTGTGGTATATTTTGAGTATCTACTGTAAATCCAGCATCCTCTAACATTTTTTTTCCTATCGGGTCTATCCCGTCGTTTGCAAGTATTTTCATACATTTTGAGTAGTGAGTAGTGAGTAGTGAGTAGTGGGCAGTAAAATAGTTTCTCAATACCCACTACTCAATACACATTACTCAATTATTTTTTCAAATTCAACCATAACATCCACTAGGGCTTGAACACTCGACAAAGGTAACGCATTGTACATTGAAGCTCTAAAACCTCCAACACTACGATGTCCTTTTAAACCAATGCAACCCGCAGCTTCTGCAGCTTTTAAAAATTCTTTTTCTTTAGATTGATCATGCATTACAAAACATATATTCATTCGAGAACGGTCTTCAATTGCACAAGTACCTTTAAACAATGAGTTGCGGTCTATTTCTGCATATAAAAGTGCAGCTTTTTGATTGTTACGGCGCTCCATTTCAGCTACTCCTCCTTGTTTTTTAAGCCAGCGAAGGTTAAGCATCGCAACATATATAGCAAATACTGGAGGAGTATTGTACATAGAACCACCCTCAATATGAATTCGATAATCAAGCATTGAAGTGATTTTACGATCTACTTTTCCTAGTATTTCTTCATTTACAATAACTACTGTACTTCCGGCAGGACCAATATTCTTTTGAGCTCCTGCATATATAAAATCGAAATCTGCAACATTAACAACCCTGCTCATGATGTCTGATGACATATCACAAACCATAGGTATTGGCGACTTAGGGAAACTTTGCATCTGAGTACCATATATGGTATTATTAGATGTACAATGGAAATACTTAGCATCCGTAGGGATAGTATAATCTTTAGGAATAAAAGTATAGTTTGAATCTTTAGAACTTGCTATTGCTGTTGCATTTCCAAATAGTTTGGCTTCTTTTAAGGCCTTATTAGCCCAAACACCTGTATCTAAGTATGCCGCTTTCTCGTTGTCGTTTAATAGATTCATAGGAACCATGCCAAACTGCTGACTTGCACCACCCTGAACAAAAATAATTTTATAGTTTTCGGGCACTCCCATTAATTCTCTAATCAACTGACAAGCCTCTTCTACTACAGCTTCGAATTCAGGGGTACGATGAGAGATTTCGAGGATAGATAATCCTGTATTACCCCATTTTAATACAGCTTGAGCTGCTTCTTCAAAAACTTCTTGTGGTAAGATGCAGGGACCTGCACCAAAATTGTGATGTTGCATGCTTAATGATGTTTTGTTTGACAAAGTTAATTGAATATTCGAAATGTAGAAATGTGGAAGGGTGGAAATGTGCCTCTGTGTTAAAGTAATGATTCCTAATCACAGAGACACAGAGACTCAGGGATAAATTAAATTTTAATTGTAAATTACAACCTATATCAGTCGACCTTACAATAACAACAAATTGAAAGAACTAGAAGATTTCCATTGGTTTCCGCAAATATTCAGGAATTTCCAAACGGAATTTATAGGATTTATTGTAGCAAATTACGCTATTTATAAGCCTTTTATAGAATACCTAAAAAGTGAGCCCAAACAACAAACCATGTTCGATTTGTGTTCGGGTAGTGGGGAACCTGCAATTAGTATTTTTGAAAAAAGTAAACTGTTTTCAACATTAATATTAAGTGATAAATTTCCAAGCTCAAAAAAAATAATTACAACAGATGTTCTAAATACCTCTTTCTCTCCCAACACTTGCTACACCATGTTCAATGCATTTCATCATTTTACTGATGAAGAAAAGCTGTCAATAATAAAAATGATACAAAAAAATAATGCTAATGGTTATTTTGTAGAAATACTAGAACCTAGTTTTATTTTTCTTATTAAAGTGTTTATAACCACTACTATATGCAATCTTTTACTTGCTCCATTTATTAAACCCTTCTCTATAAAAAGGCTATTTTTTACTTACCTTCTCCCAATAAATATTCTTTCCATAACATACGATGGCATAGTTTCTGTATGCAAATCGCGTTCCATGAAACAATACAAAAAACTGTTTCAAGATGAGAATGTAGATGTATTGAAATTACATGGAACACTCAGTTCATTAATACTTATAAAAATTAATTAATGCATGAAACTTGCACATGTTATTTGGAAATTCAGTAGGCCACATACCATTATTGGAAGTGCGATAAGCATAAGTACATTATTTCTTATTGCATCGGAAGGTAATAGTACTTTTAATTGGCCCTTATTAATACTCTCTCTAATTGTAGGAATTACTTGCAACATATTTATAGTTGGTATCAATCAGGTTGCCGATGTAAATATTGATAAAATCAATAAACCCTACTTACCAATACCTGCTGGGGTATTAACAGAAAAAAAAGCTAGACAAATTGTATGGTGGTGCTTAGGAATCAGTCTTGCTGTAGGACTATACATTTCACCATACTTATTTATCATTGTAGCTCTTTCTACAGGTATAGGATGGGCTTATTCTATGCCGCCATTATATTTAAAAAAGCATCATTTAACATCTGCAATTGCCATATCAACAGTTAGAGGAGTACTACTAAATGCGGGAGGCTTTCTCTTATTTAATAAATTATTGAATGGAAGAACAGATATGCCTAAAGAAGTTCAAATACTTACGCTTTTTGTAATTGCATTTAGTGTAGTTATTTCTTGGTTCAAGGATTTATCCGACATAGAAGGAGATAAAAAATATAATATCAAAACCCTAGCGATACAATTCTCAGCTAAACATGTTTTAATACTGGGAAATATATTGGTTGGTTTAGCTTACATATTTACTATTTATACTTCGAGTGCGAATCGAGTACTTTATTATGGACATTTTATTCTGATGGGGCTTTTTATCCTAAATGCATTTACTATAAAACTTAGTCTACAAGATTCTGTAAGAAAATATTACAAAAGATTTTGGTGGTTTTTCTTTGCAGAATATTTGCTCTATTTTATTGCATATCTTTAATTTAATAATTTCAACCATGAGCAATATTCCATTTCAAACCATAAACTGGGAAGACATACCAAAAGAAGAACACCCAGGAGAAAGCGGCACCTCTTATTGGAAGGTAAAGCAATACGAAGGGCTAAGAGTAAGAATGGTAGAATATACAGCAGGATACTTTGCTAATCATTGGTGCCAAAAAGGTCATATTGTACATTGCTTAGAGGGTGAATTCGAAAGTGAATTATCGAATGGTGAAATATCTATACTTAAATCTGGAATGAGTTACATTGTTTCCGATGATTTAAGTTCACATCGCTCTTACTCTAAAAATGGAGTTAAACTATTAATTATTGATGGCGATTTCCTAAAATACAATCCTGCTTAAATCATTCTATTCAACAAAAATTAGCATATTAGCACAATAGCACAAGAATATGGATTGGATTGGATTCACTGGAGTAACCATTCTCCTCATCGCATTTTTTTTAAATTTAAGAGACATCATTGGTAAAGATAGTCTTACCTACATTCTTTTAAATGTAATTGGTGCAGGCATAGCATGCCTCGCATCGGTACTTATTAACTATTTACCATTTGTAATTTTAGAAGGATGTTGGACCATTGTTTCTATTTTTAGTCTGGTACAATATTTCAGAAAAAATAACACGAACAGAGCATCTGCTAATTAGATATATTACCTTGAGTAATCTCGACCATATAATGAATAGGATATTTTCAGTTTTATTAATGATTTTTCTTTTTGCTTGCGCCAGCAAACCTATTATTGGAACTGGACCAAAAAAGTTAAATGGGACTTGGGTACCTGTAAAGCAAGAGTTGGCGGGCAACACTATTCCGAAAGCCTATTATGCCAAACAAAAGCTAATCATAAAAGACTCAACTTATGTAGTAGAAGCAGAGAATATTGATGAAGGAACTATTTCCATCTGGAAAAATAAAATAGACATTTATGGTAAAGACGGTGTAAATAAAGGAAGACATATTACTGCCATCTATAAAATAGAAAAAAATCAATTAATTATTTGCTATAACCTAGGAGGAATAGGATTTCCAGAGAATTTTATAACCCGTGGTAAACCACAATACTTTTTAGCCGTTTACAGAAAAGAGTGATAATTATTCTATACTATCATTTAAAAACTAAGCATTTTATTACAAGCAGAAAAGTACAATCATACAACCTTACAGAATAAGGAGTAGTATAAAAATCTTACATTTACCATTAAACACCTATAACATGAGTAAAATATATTGGATACTTCTTACACTATTAACTGGTGCCATATTACCTATTCAGGCAGGATTAAATTCTAGATTAGGTAAAGCAGCAGAAAGCCCAGTTTACGCCTCTTTAATTTCTTTCTTAATAGGAAGTTTAGCCATTCTATTATATATCACTCTCACTAAACAAACATTGTCGTGGGAAGGTCTAAAAACCGCGCCAGCAACAGCTTGGCTGGGTGGGATCCTAGGCGCTTTTTATGTTACGTTTATTATTTTTGCTTTTAGAGAACTCGGACCTGGTTTAACATTCGGATTAGTAGTTGCTGGTCAGATGCTCATCTCAATATTACTTGAACACTATAATGTATTAGTGATACAAGCGCAACAAATTACATTTCCACGAATAATTGGAGTGATTATGATTATAGTTGGGGTAATTATTATCAGAAAATACTAAGTGATTAAAACTTCGCAACTAAGCGCATGTTAATCTGACGAGAGGTTAAATAGTTTGGAATTGCATATTGTTGGTCTCTTACATCTCTAATCCATAAGTATGAAATTGTATTCGAGCGTTTAAACAGATTAAACACTTCAGCATACAACATTATACTTTTAAACGGACCGATCTTATATTTACCTCCTACTTTTTGACCGAGCCACTCTTTAGAAAAACCAATATCAGCTCTCCAATATGGTGGCATTCTCAATGTATCTTTATATCTAGCAAAATCAGGCGGGCCGAATGGTAATCGAGCTCCGAATACAACATTGAGATGTACTTTTACACTTGGATCTTTAGCTAGTTTATCTTGGAAGAAAATTGAAAAATTAAATCGTTGATCTGTAGGTCGTGGAATATAACCTGGATATACAGTTGCCGAATCTGCACCTGCATCATTTTTTATTATGTAAGAATCGTTAATGATGTTTTCTTCTGTACGAAGGAATGATAAGCTGAACCACGATTCTAAGTCTTTAACAAATTCTCCATTTACTTTAAAGTCGGCTCCCATTGAATACGCATCTGCTTTATCGTTTGCATAATAACGTATCCGAACATTATCAATCTCATAAGGAATAATGTTCTTCATCTCTTTATAATATACTTCTGAAATAAATCTGAACTTTCTTTTTCCAAACATTAAAAACTGATGATCTGCAGCCATCACATAATGTATAGATTGTTGTGTTTTAGGGTTAAGGGCTAAAGTACCATCGTAATTTCTCAACTCCCTATAAAATGGTGCTTGTTGATAATATCCCCAAGAAGCACGGAATACCCAGTCTTTCTCCCAATTAGGTTTATACGATAAAGTAGCTCTAGGACTCACATTCAACTCATCGGTATAATCCCAATACATTGCTCGTAAACCAACTACTAACTTTAAATCTTGAGTTTTTGATATAGGCATAGAGTGTTGTAAATATCCATTAACACGATTGCTACTCAAATTAATTTTCGCTTTTACTACATCTTGCAGTACGATAGTATTATCGATATCTGGTGCTGCATAATCTGCAGAGTCAATTAATTTCCATTCGCTTAATCGATCGTCGATAATCTCATGCTGATATTTTACTCCCCAAGACCAAAATTTATCTCCATCCTGAAAGTTTCCTTTATGTTCGAAACTTTGCACACTGGCAAATAGAAAATTTCTTGCATGATTTAAAAAACCTCCTACACCCCTATTTGCTTTTACTTGTCCGAAATTCGATTTGCCGAAATTGCTTTCTATTTCATCAAAAATATACTGACCTTCTATATCAAAGGTTTCTCGTTCATCGGTTTGAAATCGGGATGTAATGAATTTTAAATTCAAATTATTATTGGGATGATAACTTGCTGTTACAGCTCCCATTCCTGATAAATACTTATCTACTTCTTGCCCCTGAAAATTTACTGTTAATCTCAATACCTCGTTAAAGGTACCAAAACTAGTTTCTCTCGACTGAGGAATTACGGTGTATTCATTACTATTGATATTACCTAAGAAAGAAATATCCCAATCTGTATTAATATCATAGGAGATAAATGTTTGTAAATCGTAAAATGAGGGTTGATAATCACCATCAACATCTAATGTTCCTAATAAATATTTAGTGGATTTCTGACGAAACCCAAACAAGTAACTAAGTCGGCGATTTTTATTAGTTCCTTCTATACTGATTGAAGTTCCTAATAATCCTGCTGAAGCAGCCCCACCAAAGTCTTTTGGTTTTTTATACTTAATATCTAATACCGACGAAAGTTTATCACCATAACGCGCCTCAAAACCGCCTGCTGAGAATTTAACTGAACTCACCATATCGGCATTAATAAAACTCAATCCTTCTTGTTGACCAGAGCGAACTAAAAACGGACGATAAATTTCAACATCGTTCACATACACTAAGTTCTCATCGAAATTTCCACCACGTACATTGTATTGAGAACTCATCTCGTTATTCGAGTTTACACCAGGTAAAGTTTTAAGGATGGCTTCAAAATTTCCAGATGCAGAAGGTAAACTACTAATGAGTTTTGGGTCTATTTTAGTGATTGTTGAACTACGCTCTTCCTCACTTTTTACTATTACTTCTTTAATATCGAGCGCTCGTTGCACAAATTTTTTGTCGGCTCGGTAACGCTCATTAGGTTTGAGTTTAATATTAATATATTCAGTTTGATATCCGATGTAAGCAAAGCTAATGGAGACATTACTATCCGCTGGAATTCTTAATTCGTAATAACCTTGTTCATCTGTTTTTGTTGCAAGAGTTGAACCCTTTACACTAACTGTTACTAGAGAAAAGCCTTTATTTTCTTCGTCTTTCACCGTACCATATACCACTGCCTTTTGCTGAGCAAAAGCAAGAGAAGTAAATAATAAAAAGAAAATGGGTAAGGTTTTTTTTAACAACATCCTAGCTTAACGAAGAATTATACTTCAGAGGTATTCAGGTGAATTTTTTTAAGTTCGGAAATCATTCCAATAGGATCTTCGTCGCCAAAGACTGCATTCCCAGCAACCAACACATCTGCTCCAGCTTTAAGCAAGGCAAGGGCATTTTGTTTGCTCACCCCACCATCTACTTCTATAAGTAAATCCGTTTGCTGAGCTTGAGCCATCGCTCTTAATTTTTTAATTTTATCGTAAGTATTCTCAATAAATTTTTGTCCACCAAAACCCGGATTAACACTCATTAAGCATACTAAATCAACATCTTTTATAATATCTTCCAATAAATGAACAGGAGTATGAGGATTTACAGCTACACCAGCTTTCATTCCAAGTTGTTTTATTGCAGAAACTGTTCTATGCAGATGAGTACATGCTTCTAAGTGTACAGTAAGAACATCAGCTCCTGCTTTTTTAAACTGCTCTAAATATCTATCAGGGTCTACAATCATTAAATGAACATCTAATGGCTTCTTTGCATAATGCTTAATAGCTGTAATGACAGGGAAACCGAAAGAAATGTTGGGTACAAATACCCCATCCATAATGTCAACATGGAACCAATCGGCATTACTTTCGTTAATCATCTCTACATCAGCCTGTAAATTCGCAAAATCAGCTGATAAAATCGAAGGAGCAATTAAATGTTTCATAATATATATATTATTACCAAAAGTACGTTTTATCTATAATTTAACAAGATTAAAAATCTTATTTAGATAGATTACGTATCTAACTTATTAAGATTTCTCTTATCTTGGTAATTGGAAACCAAAAACTATAAACTCACTACATACAACCGAAATAAAACTATGAAAAAAACGATTTTAAGCATTGCTTTAGTACTTTCATCCTTAGGATTTGCCTGGTCACAAGAGGTTCAAACCTCTAAATCTGTTGGTATCTCATTTTTCTCGTCAGCTCCTCTTGAGGATATTGAAGCTAAAACATCAAACGGAACTTCAGTAATTACCACAGCTAAAAACGATTTCTTTTTTTTAGTACCTATTAAGTCTTTTACATTTAAAAGTTCATTAATGCAGGAGCATTTTAATGAAAATTATATGGAAAGTGATAAATACCCTGATGCTCGTTTCTCAGGAAAAGTAAATGAAGAAATAGATTGGAAAAAAGACGGAACATACAATATTACAGTAACTGGCAAATTAACTGTACATGGAGTGGATAAAAACAGAACAATCCCTGGAACCATTACTATTAAAGGTGGTGTGGTAAGTATTAGTTCTAAATTTGATATCTCTTGCAAAGAACATGGAATAAAAATCCCTTCAATGATGGCCGAAAAAATTGCAGAGGTAGTAGCAGTAACCGTTAATGGAACTTATGCTCCATATGTGAAAAAATAAAATGAAGCGTTTAATTTTCTTTTTCACCTTCTCATTTTATTCAATTTCAATATTTGCGAATAGCGATACCACTACTTACATCAGTGAAATAGCTACATTTAAAGTAGATTCATCAGATTTGTTTGCTCACTATATTAAAGCTGAACCTTGCAAAGGTGAGTCTACTTCTAAAATTGCACTCATTATTGCTGGCTCTGGACCCACTGATGCCAACGGCAACAATCCTATATTAAAAAGCAATACATATAAATATCTTGCTGAAGAGCTGGGTCGAAATGGTATTAGCTCTATTCGTTATGATAAGAGAGGTATTGGGAATAGTATGAAGGGGGCTCCTAAAGAAGCTAACCTTCGTTTTGACATGTATGTAAATGATGCAAATACTATTGTAAATGCTCTTAGTGAAATGAAATATAAAGAGATTATTATAATCGGGCATAGCGAAGGTTCACTCATAGGAATGATGGTAGCTGCTAAAAACAAACACGTAACTAAATACATTTCTATTGCTGGGCCTGGTAGCTCAGCTGATATTATTCTCAAAGAACAATTTAAATCTCAACCCGAAGAAATTGCAAATCGTGCGAATGCAATGATAGACTCTGTTAAGGCTGGAATTACTATCCCTTTTGTTCCACCTTATTTAAGATCAGCGTTCCGAAAATCTGTTCAACCTTATATGCATTCGTGGTTTCAATACGATCCCCAAATAGAAATTAAAAAAGTGAATGTTCCCATCCTAATTCTACAAGGAACAAAAGACTTACAAGTGCAAGTAATAGATGCTCAAAAAATATATTTAGCCAATACAAAAGCTACTTTAAAAATTATTGAGAACATGAACCATGTACTTAGAAATATAGATAGCGATGATCGTAAGGAGAACCTGAAATCTTATAATAATCCGAGCTTACCCCTTTCTAATAGTTTGCTAAATTATATTGTTAGTTTTTGCAAATAATCCTTTTTGTGAGTTGTGAGTTCTCTGTGTCCCTGTGTCTCTGTGTTAAGGAAAGAATAGTTAGATAGATGGACGTGGACGTCCATCTCAGCTTTACATCCATCTCAGCTTGATGTAAATAAAAAAAGCCGAACACAAGGTTCAGCTTTTTTAGAAAAGTTATAGAGAACTAATTAGCTCGCAGGAGCATCGTTAGTTTTTTCAGGACGAGGGATTAATACTTTTCTAGAAAGTTTCATCTTGCCTGTTTTCTTATCGATATCGATTAATTTTACTTTCACTTCTTCACCAACTTCCATCACACCTTCCATTGTTTCATAACGTTTCCAGTCGATTTCAGAGATGTGTAATAAACCATCTTTACCTGGTAAAATTTCAACAAATGCACCGAAAGGCATTATTGATTTTACTTTACCTTCGTATACTTCACCAATTTCAGGAACGGTTGTCATTCCTTTAATTTTAGCAGTTACTTTGTCGATAGCTTCTTTATTATCAGCATAAATTTGAACGATACCTTGGTTATCTTTCTCTTCAATACTAATTGTTGCTCCACTCTCGCGTTGCATTTCTTGAATGATTTTTCCACCAGGTCCGATAATAGCACCGATAAATTCTTTAGCTACTCTAATTTCTACAATACGAGGAGCGTGTGGTTTGTAATCTTCACGAGGAGTATTGATTGTAGATAACATCTCATTTAAGATATGTGCTCTACCTTCTTTAGCTTGTTGCAATGCTTCTGCTAAAGTTTCGTATGAAAGACCATCAATTTTTAAGTCCATCTGACAAGCAGTGATTCCATTTACGGTACCTGTAACTTTAAAGTCCATATCACCTAAATGATCTTCATCACCTAATATATCAGATAGAATAGCATATTTACCCGATTTAGAATCAGTAATTAATCCCATTGCAATACCCGATACTGGAGCTTTAATTTTTACACCTGCATCCATTAACGCTAATGTACCCGCACAAACGGTAGCCATAGATGAAGAGCCATTCGACTCTAAGATATCAGACACAATACGAATTACATAAGGGTTCTCTGCATCGCTAGGAAGCACTTGTTTTAATGAACGCATGGCTAAGTTACCATGACCCACTTCTCTTCTTCCTGGGCCTCTATTAGGGCGAACTTCGCCAGTTGAGAATCCAGGGAAATTATAATGCAATAAGAATTTGTTGTAACCAAAGAACATTGCACCGTCAATCATTTGCTCATCGGTTTTAGCACCTAAAGTAACTGTTGTTAACGATTGAGTTTCTCCACGTGTGAAGATTGCTGAACCGTGTGCCGATGGAAGATATCCAATTTCCGACCAAATCGGGCGGATTTGTTTGGTATGACGACCATCTAAACGAATACCTTCATTTAAAATTAAAGCACGTACGGCTTCTTTTTCTAAATCGTGGTAGTATTTTTTCATTAACCAGCTAAATGCAGTTTCTGTCATTTCTTCTGCAACGGTTGCTTCGAACTCATCGCGAATAGCTCTGAAAGCCAATGCGCGTTCGTCTTTTCCTAATGCTGATTTCGCAACATTGTATATACGATCATAAGCAAATGCACGAATTTTATCCATCAACTCCGGACGAGCTTCTGGTTCGTGTTGGTATGTACGTTTTTCTTTAGCACCTACTTTAGCTAAGAAATCTGTTTGTGCTTGTACTTGTAATTTTATAGCCTCGTGAGCAATACGAATCGCTTCAGCCATTTCAGCCTCAGATACTTCTTTCATTTCACCTTCCACCATACAAATATCTTTCGCCGAACCCGCCACAATCATATCGATATCGGCACGCTCAATTTCTGAAATCGTTGGGTTAATTTGAAACTGTCCGTCAATTCTTGCTACACGAACTTCTGAGATAGGTCCATTAAATGGAATATCAGAGATTGTTAAGGCTGCAGATGCTGCTAATGCCGCTAATGAATCGGGCATAATGTTTTTATCCGCAGAAATTAATGATACCATTACTTGCGTATCTGCATGATAATCTTCTGGGAACATCGGACGTAAAGCACGGTCGATTAAACGAGAGATTAAAATCTCATAATCAGACAACCTAGATTCACGTTTTAAAAAGCCACCAGGTATACGACCTGTAGAAGCATATTTTTCTTGATAATCAACGGATAAGGGTAAGAAGTCCGTTCCTTCTTTTGCATCTTTTGACGATACTACTGTTGCTAACAACATTGTATCCCCCATTTTTACCACTACAGATCCATCAGCTTGCTTAGCTAATTTCCCTGTTTCGATGGAAATCTTTTTTCCATCACCCATTACAAACTCATGGGTAATTCCAATTTTCGACATATTATTTTTCTGTTATAATCGGGGCAAAGGTACTGATTTTTATTAATTATTGATTTATACCCCTATAAATCAAAAAAGCCGTTCCGAAATGAATCGGAGACGGCTCTTAAAACATAAAACATGAAAAAATTATTTACGAAGATCTAACTTCTTCACAATAGCACGGTAGCGCTCAATGTCTTTATTCATTAAATAATTTAATTGTGCACGACGCTTACCTACTAATTTGGTTAGTGCTAATTGCGTAGAAAAATCTTTTCTATTTTTCTTTAAATGTTCTGTCAAATGTGCGATTCTGTATGAGAATAACGCGATTTGACCTTCAGCTGTACCAGTATCGGCTTCGCTTTTTCCATGAGATTTGAAAATCTCTTTTTTCTTTTCTGTACTTAAATACATTCTTGAATGATACTAAAGTGTTAAATAATCGATTAATTAAAATATTGGACAACAAAAATACAGCAATCTTCGGAATTTTGAAAGGAAAGCCTCAGAATTATTTTAAAACTGCGTTTGGAGGCCAAAAATGGCGGTTTTGCACCGGATAATTTCAAATTGTAAATTTTAAATTGTAAATGAATTTTTTTGTTTATTATTTATAACAATTAGAATAATAGTTCAAAAAAGCCTTAATTTGTATTAATAACAATATTTACAATTTGTAATTTACAATTTACAATTATGACCTACAGCCGCTTCGAAACCGAAATGCAAGTTCGCCCCGATGATATCGATATGAACCAACATGTGCATAATTCGAGGTATTTCGACTATGTTTTGGCGGCTCGTTACGACCAAATGGAAAAGCACTATGGTTTCCCGATGGAAAAATTCTTAGCCAATAACTTCGCGTGGGTCATTAGCAAAGCGATAGTTGAATACAAACGTCCATTAGGGCTAGGCGACCATTTTATTGTGAATACAGGGATAAAAGAAATGCTACCCAAAGGGTGTATCGTGAGTTTTCATATCAATAACAAGAAAACTGGTAAACTGTGCTGTGATGGTGAGTTTTACTATACCATGATCAACATAGAAACTGGTCGCAGTGAACCTATACCCGACTGGATTAGAGAGCACTACTCTATTTAAGTACCACCTCTAACAAGCTTCCGTAAAAATCAGTCATGTTCATTCCCGCGGCCCTCACTTGTTGTGGAATAATGCTGTTTTGCGACTGTCCTGGTACTGTATTAACCTCTAGAACGTACATATTGTTGGTATCATGCTCTAAGATATAATCAATACGTACTACACCTTTACAATTTAGTCTATTGTAAATATGAATCATTGCCCTCTCCACTCTATTTTTCTCTTCTTCATTCATACGACCTGGGGTTATTTCATTGGTAATACCGGTAGTATATTTTGCTTCGTAATCGAAAAACTCTTTAGTAGTAACAATTTCGGTTGCCGGTAGCACATTAATTTTAGATACCGTTTTATACAAACCAATGGTAAACTCTCTCCCTCCAATAAACTCCTCAACAATAACCTGATTGTCTTCCTTAAATGCTTTATCGAGAGCTGCTTTAAGTTCTGTAGCCTCTTTTACTTTACTCATCCCAATGCTACTTCCACCACTATTCGGTTTTACAAAGAGAGGAAGTTTTAATTTTTGAAGAATTTGATCTGGAGAATTCTGTTGTTCTACAAAGAGTTGTAAAGATTTAGCGGTATATACCTCATCAATATCCTCAATAATACTTTTGGTATAAGCTTTATTCATTGTGATAGCAGAGGTTGCTGCATCACATGTGGTATAAGGCATGCCTATCATGTCAAAATAACCCTGAAGCTTTCCATCTTCACCTGGAGTTCCGTGAATGATAATAAAAGCAGCATCAAAATTGATTTTTGTACCATCAACTTGAATAGAAAAATCATTTCTATCAATGGAATGAGTTCCTCCGTTATCATCTATGTATCTCCACGATTCATTGTCGATAACCAAATTATATACCTCGTATTTCTCTTTATCAAGATGTTGATATACTGTTTTTGCACTATTCATCGACACCACAGATTCTCCGGTATATCCACCTGCTACTAAGGCTATTTTCTTTTTCATAATAATAAATACAAGGTTTGCGTTTTGCTCAATAAAAAAACGAAAAAAATGCGATTCAATCAATATTTCTTTTATAATGACTATAATTCACTTATGTTTGAAAAAGAATTATGAGAAACTTTATTGAATTTCTTAAATGCAAACCATTCCGGGTTCATTTTGCAATTGCTTTTGTCTCTATTGCTCTGCTTTTATATCTTATTCTGAAATGGCTTAATGTGTACACTAAACATGGAGAAACCATTAGTGTGCCCGACTTAAAAGGATTAGAGATTGTAGAAGCAATGGATTTATTAGACGATCAAGGTTTCAAATATGTAATCGACTCTATTTATACCGACCAAGCCGAACCAAATACGGTTTATGAACAAGAACCAGAAGCCAACGCTTTGGTAAAAGAAAACAGAACCATATACCTAACCATCGTTTCTGGAAGTGCCCCAACAGTAAAACTCCCCGATTTAATAGATGTTTCTCTTCGTGAGGCTCAAGCTATTCTCGAAAGTTATGGCATAAAAGTTGGTAAATTAATTTACAAACCTGACCTTGCACAAAATGCAGTTTTAGGAATTCAATACAAAGGAAGAGATGTTCAAAAAGGATATGTAATCTCTAAAGGTGATGTAGTCGACCTAATTTTAGGAGATGGATATGGAAATTTAAAAGTGGCCATTCCTAATTTAGTTGGTTTAAGCTATGATGAAGCTCTTTTTGTATTACAAGGTTCCAAATTAATATTAGGCGCTGTAATTTTTGACGGAATGAGCAACGATACATTAAATTCAATAGTTTACAAGCAATCTCCAGAGCCTAGCACCGACACTAGCGCAAATAAAATCTCACAAGGAGAAACTATCGACATTTATTTAAAAGAAAAATAAATGTAATTAAAATGACTCCAATACGTTATGATGATTTAAACATGAAAAGAATACTCAGCATTTTTATATTTTGTATTGCCATTACTACTGCATTTGCCCAAGAATATACTCAACCGATGTTACATTCTCAGGTATTAAAAAATGCATACTTACAATTTCAACTAGATAAAAAATATCAAAAAGCTGGAGCATCTGATACCCTCAACTTACCATTTATCGACGATTTTTCGAACAAAGGGGTGTATCCTAATTCCTCAAAATGGGTAGATAATTCGGTGTTTATAAATAATAGCTTTGCTATAAAACCTCCTAGCATTGGAGTTGCTACTTTCGATGGATTTAATGCTCAGGGTAAACCCTATGTACAATCGGAATTTGCTTATGGTGTATGCGACACATTAACTTCTAAGCCTATCGACTTAAACTTTCCAAGTGCCGATTCCTTATACATCAGTTTTTTCATTCAACCTCAAGGAAATGGAAGACCACCTGCAATAAACGATTCTTTAATTTTAGAATTTAAAAATATTACTACCAACAAATTTGTAAAAATTAAGAGTTGGCCTGGTAGCACAACTAAAGACTTTAGGTACATATTAATTCCAATTACAGATACCGCTTACTTAAAAAAGGGATTTCAATTTCGCTTTAAAAATAAAGGTTCTCAGTTTGGTGCCGATGATCATTGGCATATCGACTACGTAAAACTCGATCGCTTAAGAAGTAAAGATGATACTCTATTGAATGATGTTTCGATTAATTCTAATGCTACTTCTTTACTCAAAGATTACACTGCAGTACCATGGAATCAAATGGATGTAAATTTATTAGCTGAAAATCATTTCATAAACATTAAAAATAATTTCAACTTTTCATCAAACGTCGATTTTACGTTTACTTCCTATATCGAAAACAACAAACTCGATTCTGTAACTAAGGGTTTGTTCTTAGGCTCTGGTGTTACTTCTAAAGAAGAATCTAAAAAAGTAAGTATTCCACTTAACCCTGTAAAACCTTTTGATGTAATTACTACTTACTCATCTGGAACCAACATCGATTTAAATAAATTCAACGACACCTTAATTGCTGTTCAACGATTTAAAGATTATTATGCATACGATGATGGAACAGCAGAAGATGGCTATGGCATATCTGCCTCAGCAAATGGTCGCTTTGCCTATGGTTTTAGCACTAAAAATACTGACACGTTAACTGAAGTATTATTTCATTTCACTCAAAAACAAGTTCCTTTAGTAAATCAAATATTCACATTAACGATTTGGAAAAGTATAAATCCAGAAGTCATTCTCTATCAAAAAACTTCTCTCACTCCTACTTATATTGATTCTCTAAATGGATTTGCTGGGTATAAATTAGATTCACCTGTTATTATCACTGGAGAATTTTTTGTGGGTTGGATACAAGCTACAAATTTCTTTATGAACATTGGCTTGGATAGAAACACCATAAACAATCAACATATGTTTTATCGTGTTAACTCAACAGGTTGGCAACAAAGTGGCATACTTGGTTCAGTAATGATTCGTCCGGTATTTGGTGATAAATTATCTACAGGAATTTTTAGTACTAAGAAAAAAGAAAATACATTTACCATTTACCCGAATCCAGGAAATGGTATAATCAGTATTAATCATGAGTATCGAGTATCGAGTATCGAGTATCGAGTTACAAATATTCAAGGACAAGTAGTGCACACCACTACTGAAGCTACTATTGATATTTCACCATTCCCAAAAGGAATGTACATTATTCAAGTACTTGATGAATACAAACAAGTGTTGGGCAGTCAGAAGTATTTAAAAAATGAATGAGATTTCGGCCCTTGAACTTAAAACACTAATAGATTCTCATAATAGCCCTTATATTCTCGATGTTCGTGAACGTATAGAGTACTTTAGTTACAATATAGGTGGCACTTTAATCCCATTGGGTGCATTGCCAGATCAATTAGAAGAATTACCTGAAGACCTTGATCAAGAAATTGTGGTGGTCTGTCAAAAAGGGATACGTAGCCGTACTGCACAAAAGATTTTAATGCAAGCTGGCTATACAAATGTCAAAAATCTTCGTGGTGGGCTATCAGCTTTCCACCGAATTTGATATTTTTATGCAAATGTCTTTCCGAAAGCTAATACTCTATTTTATCCTATTCATAGGAATCGTTACGATTACCTTTGTGAATATATACTGCAGTGGTTCAAAGAAAGTAGAAACACCCGTATATAAAAATCATGCTGATGGTGTTCAGTACGTTGGTATGAATACTTGCAAAACTTGCCACTCCACCATTTACGAAACATTCATTCAAACGGGAATGGGCAAATCTTTTGCGGCTGCCACTCGTTCAAAAAGCGCTGGTCACTTTGATGACCATGCAATTATTTACGATAAATATCAGGATTTATATTACAGACCTTTCTTTCAAAACGATAGCATGTACATCATGGAGTTTAGGATAGAAGGGAAAGATACCACACATAAACGCATACAAAAAGTAGATTATATTGTGGGCTCTGGTCAGCATACCAATTCACACATGTATCAAGTAAATGGATATTTCTATCAAATGCCCATGACTTTTTATACTCAAAAACAGAAGTGGGATTTTCCTCCTGGTTTTGAAAACGGTTTTAATTCTCGTTTCAGCAGGACTATTGAGTTAGAGTGTATGAGTTGCCATAATGCCTATCCTAATTTTGTACCTGGCTCTAAGAATAAATATGCTAGTGTATTACAAGGAATAGATTGCGAAAGATGTCATGGACCAGGCGAATTACATGTAAAAGAAAAACAAAGTGGTACTCTTATCGATACTGCCAATGAAATAGATTACAGCATTGTCAATCCGAAGAAACTACCTTACAATTTACAAGTTGATGTTTGTCAGCGTTGCCACTTACAAGGAAATGCGGTATTGAAAGAAGGTAAATCTTTTTTTGATTTTAAACCAGGGCAAAAACTATCTGATTACATGGACATCTTTTTACCTCGATATGTTGGAGAGAAAACTTTTGTAATGGCCTCTCATGCCGACCGTTTAAAACAAAGTAAATGCTTCATCGAAAGCAATATTAAAAAGATAAATGTAAATACTAAAAAATACAAGAACAGCATTTACGACAATTCGCAACACTCCTCATTTACTTGCATCTCTTGTCATAACCCACATGTAAGTGTAAAAACAACCGACGATTCGCAATTCAATAATGCATGTAAATCTTGCCATGGGAACAAGCAATATGCAAGCTTGAAATTATGTTCTGAAACGCTAAACAACAGAAAGATAAACAACGATAATTGCTGGAAGTGCCACATGCCAAGCTCTGGAACGGTAGATATTCCTCATGTTACGGTACATGACCATAAAATTCAAATTCCAATAAAAACAAAAGAAAAAGAAGAGATAAAACGTTTTGTAGGCATAGCGTCTATCAACAATCCAAACCCTAATCCACATACCATTGGAGAAGCATACCTCTCCTACTATGAAAAATTCGAAAATAAAAGAGAGTACCTCGATTCGGCAAAGTTCTATTTAAGTAAAGATGGAAATTATACTCCTGTTCATTTTTTCAATAACATCATCCGTTTGTATTATTTGAAGGAAGATTATCAGGAAGTTATTAATAAAGCAAAAGAACAAGCTGTATTGTATAGTAAAGATGCTTGGACATTATACAGAATTGCAGAATCATTTTATCAATTAGGTGATAATAAATCAGCACTCGATTACATAAGGGCGGCAGTAGAATATGGACCGTATTTTTTAGAATTCAGAAACAAACTTGGTGTAATAGCACTAAATAACAATGATTTACCTCTGGCAAAATCGAGTTTCGAGTTTATTTACAAGGAGAATCCTAACTTTGTTTCGGCATTATCGAACCTAGGTTATCTGTATCTAAGAGAAAACAGAATAGACGAAGCTGAGAAATTAATAAACAGAGCAATAGCGTTAGATCCCGATTATGAGCAAGCACTTTTAAACAAGGCGAGTATTTATATGTTTAAGAATGATAAAGAAAATGCTTTAAAGATTATTAGAAGAATATTGAAAAAAAATCCAAATAATGAAAAGGCAAAACAAGCCTTACAAATGATTGCATAAAGAATGAGAAAAAACAAAAAAACGATTAGCATTGTATTATTAACTCTAGCACTCATACTTGGTGCAGCAGCATTTCATTACTATAACACCCTTTTCAGTGCCAATGTAAATAAGGATGCGGATGAATATCTATTTATACCTACAGGTGCAAGCTTCGAAGATGTTGTAACCATTGTTAAGGTTAATAATATCATACGTAACGATGAGACCTTTGCTTGGGTCGCCGAGAAAATGAAATACAAAAACATTAAACCAGGTAAATATAAAATTGAACCTGGTATGAGTAATGTTGAATTAATACGTATGCTAAGGGCTGGAAGGCAAGAACCTGTTAAGTTGCAATTTCAAAATATTCGCTTGAAAAAAGAATTTGCAGGATATATCGGTCGACAATTAGAAGTAGACTCTACACAGTTGTTAAGCATGCTTGATAGCATGGATTTGTTGCGTACAATGGGCTTTGATGAAGATAATATCTTCTGTATGTTCATTCCAAATACCTACGAATTTTACTGGAATACTTCTGCAGAGAAATTTGTAAATAAAATGCACGATGAGTACCAACGATTTTGGAACGATGAAAGGAAAGCTAAGGCTAAAAAGATTGGACTAAGTCCTGTAGAGGTAAGCATTTTGGCTTCTATTACAGATCAAGAAGCATTGGTTAATGCTGAGTTGAAACGAGTAGCTGGAGTATACATGAACAGACTGAATAGAGGGATGAAACTAGAAGCTGATCCCACTGTAATATTTGCCATTGGCGACTTCAACATTAAAAGGGTTTTAAATCGAATGTTACAATTTGATTCGCCTTATAATACTTATAAATACAATGGCTTGCCACCCGGACCGATATGTATGCCATCAGTAGCTGCAATAGATGCAGTACTATCATACGAACAACACAATTACATTTATTTTTGTGCGAAAGAAGATTTCTCGGGATACCATAATTTTGCAAGCAACTTAGCCGATCACCAAGCTAATGCAAGAAAATTTCAGCAAGCATTGACGAAGAGAAGGATAATGAAATAAATCGTGTGCTCGTATGCTCGTGTAATTAGAATTTAGAATTTTTAGAAAGATGTTTGAAAACGAAACAAAAATAAGAGTACGATACGGAGAGACCGACCAAATGGGTTACGTTTACTATGGAAACTATGCGGAGTTCTATGAAGTAGCTCGTGTGGAAATGCTCAGAAAGTTAGGTCTTACTTATAAATGGATGGAAGAAACTGGGATTATGATGCCAGTGTTGGAATTAAAATGCAAGTACATAAAACCTGCCTATTACGACGATGAGATTACCATTAAAGTTGTGATTAAAGAATTACCATCTACAAGAATTGTATTTAACTACGAATTGTACAACGAAAAGAACGAGTTAATTAATTTAGGTGAAACCACCTTAGTATTCGTAAATATTGCCACTAAACGACCAAGTTTAGGACCACCAGAATTTATGGAGAAAATTAAAGTTTACTTTGAGTAATGAATAGAATAAAAGCATGGTTATGGCACTTACCCTTTGTAGAAAGAGTGGTTGAACGTAGTAAACATACCAGCTTAATTGGGTTTGATGGATTACCTGTTTATACTGTATTGGAATTCTTTTTTAAAGAAATACAAAAAGAACACCTCAATACTAAAGCCACTTCCCTAGCCTTTTCATTTTTCCTTGCCATATTTCCTGCAACCATATTTTTATTTACATTAATTCCATATATACCTGTAAATAATTTCCAAGATCAGTTGCTTTATATTTTAAGTCAGGTATTACCTGCCAACGCCTACGAAGCTGTACAATCGACTCTTACTGATATTATAAAAAACCAAAATGGAGGATTATTAACCTTTGGTTTTATTGCAGCAATCTTTTTCTCTTCGAATGGAATTATGGCTTTAATGAGAAATTTCAATAAAGCTTCTTTCATCAGAGACACCCGCAAGGGCTGGAAGAAAAGAAGAATCGCCATTACACTTACTTTTGTAATTTCTATAATGTTGATTATTGGAGTGAGTTTAATCATTGCAGGGAACTATATCATAAATATTTTAGAAGAATACGAAATAATACATGGCGCTTTAAGTAAATATTCATTGATACTAGTGAATTGGATAATTATTCTGTTATTGTTCTTTAGCATCATCTCCACCTTGTATTATTACGGGCCAGGTTCCAATAAAAAATTCAAATTTTTCTCAGCAGGTGCTACCCTAGCGACAGTGTTATCCATTGCCAGTTCATCAGGGTTCGCATTCTACGTGAATAATTTCGGGAGTTATAATAAGTTATACGGATCTATCGGTACACTTATCGTTATCATGATTTGGTTATACCTAAATTCAATGATTTTATTAATTGGATTTGAGTTAAATGCGAGTATCAATATTCTAAAACAAAACCTACCCGAACCTATCAAAAAAAGAATGGGAAACAGGTTACGGAGTTCAGAAAGTTAGACAGATTTCCCCTGTGTCTCTGTGTTAAAAAAACCTAATCACAGGGACACAGAGGCACAGAGTAAGAAAATAATTCAAGTTCTTACATTTCAATTGCTCTAACATGATAAATACTCATGAGCATTTCTTTAAAGAGTTGTTTGATGCGATGTATTTCTTTTATTGAAATATCAGAATTGATTAATTGTTTTTGTTGAATTTTGTAATCGATTACCTTTTCTACAATCTCCGAAATTGTTTTTGCATCATGTACCTTTAAGCTTCTAGATGCTGCCTCTACACTATCTGCGAGCATGAGCACTGCGGTTTCTTTAGAAAAAGGAATTGGACCAGGGTAGCGAAAAATATTTTCATTTATAGAAGCTTCAGGGTAATTCTTTAAAAACGATTGATAAAAATAATCGACTCTAGAATTACCATGGTGAGTACGAATAAAATCGACGATATCTTTAGGCAATTGATTTCTTGTGGCAATCTCAATGCCTGCATATACATGTCGGATAATTATTTTCGCACTCTCCTCATAAGGTAAATCGTCGTGAGGATTTGAACCTTGTTGTTGGTTCTCAATAAAATATTGAGGGCTTTCCATTTTACCAATATCATGATACAATGCTCCTGCCCTTACCAGTAAAGCATTTCCACCTATTTCGAAGATGGCTGCTTCTGCTAAATTTGCCACTTGTAGGGAGTGTTGAAAAGTACCAGGCGCTTTGTATGATAGTTCTCTTAACAGAGGGTTATTGATGTTGGTGTATTCCATTAAGGTTACTTCGGTGGTAATTCCGAATAGTTTTTCGAAAGCATAGATTAACGGATATGCAATTAAAGAAAGAATTACACTTACTAAGAACCAAACCAAATGACTCCAATCAATATTTAAGAAAGAACCTTCGTGAATAATTGAGATTCCAATATAACCTACAACATAAGTGGTGTATATGAGTAAAGCGGATAATAAAAACTGAGAACGTTTCAATAAGTTCTTAATACTATTGATCGCCACCATACCTGCAGTAATTTGCAAGAAAATAAATTCATAACCATTGGGTACAAAGAAACCAGCAACAACTACTACCAAGAGGTGAATATATAGCGCCAAACGAGTATCGAAAATTACTCGAATGATAATTGGAACAATACAGTACGGGATAAAGTATAAACTAGGAAGATTCATTCTCAGAGCCCAAGAAAGGACAACCAACATAAAGGTAACGATGAGAAGAATTAAAAACATTTTCCTCACATCAGCATAAATATCTTTTCTAAATAGAGATAAGAACACCATGAGTAAAGTAAGGATAAGGCCTACTAATATTCCCTGCCCTAAACTTACTATGTACTTATTGCCAAGTATTCCTAATCTTCGGTCGTATTCATTTTTCAGGGATTCTAATACATTGTAAATTTGCTCATCAACCAAACGACCACGATCAACAATAATATCATCTTTACGAACCATACCCCTATAATTAGATATAGCTGCTAATTTTTCCTTAAGTATCTTCTGATTCAGATTCTCGTTATATAATATATTTTCTGTTAGGGCTTGCTGCAAAGAAGCAGATAACAAGGAAGTATCTAAATCTGAATTCATATTAGAAACAGACCTTCTGATTTCTAGGGAAGCAGCTTTGTAATCGAGAAGAGTACTGATGCTTGTGGGGCGCGCTTCGGTGTTTCTGAGTAAATAAATAAGATCTGTATTGTCGTCATTTACATCACTAGATACAACAGAAATAATCCCCTTGGTGTATAATCCAAGAAGTATATTCTCACCTGTTATTAAGGATTTCTTATAATTTGCCTTATCAACGGAGCCATATTTTGCCAGCCAAAGGGAATAGAACTCATTTCGGAATAATATCAAGCTATTCTTCTCCACCTCTTCATTAAATTCATAGAAAGGAACCATCTGATTGATTACCTCTCTCTTTTCCGACTCAATTTCGGCTTCCGACTTTTCTATGGCGAAATCGAATGGAGAAATGAGCTGTTCGTGCATCCAAGGTTTACCCTTATCAAATTCGTATTTAAACTTTCTACCTTTCGGAAGGGAAATTACGATAACACAAACACACACAAACATGAGTACGTATTTTATGAAATCCTGACGAAAAGTGGTTTTAGGAGTTTGTGATAACATGCTTGGAGCTAATTACTAACAATAATAAAGAATTCTAACTTATTTTAAAAAATACATAGAACAGATAATTATATTAGTGTTTGGTATGCAATAATTAAATATATTATAAATATATGAAATTTATCCTCCACTTATTGAAGTAAATAGAATTTAAATAATTAATAAATGAAAACTGTTACATTCAGTTTATTTATATTAATCTCTAATCTATGTTGGAGTCAAACTCAGGTTTGGACGAAATTTTATGATACAGCAAATACATCAGAATACGAGTTGAGTATATATAAAATAGACAAAGATTTATTTATGTGCTCTATTTCTGAAAATTACCCAGGCGCTAAGCTAAATGGAGATGATCTCCCAACAATAAGGAAAACTGACTTAGAAGGGAATCTAATATGGCATAACAGATATCAACAAAGTCTGTTATCTAATTATAAGAGATATACCATCTATAATGTATTATTCAACAAAAACAAAGTAATAATAAATGGAAGTTGTATGAATAAAATTAGTGGAACAGTTAACTTATACTGTTTGCTTATTGACACCAATGGAACTTATATAAATTCAATATTCGACTCCACCATAAACTATAAACATTTAAGCAGTTCTTTCTACTCTAACAATATTCTGAATGTATATTCTGAACCATTCGGTAACGATTCAATTTTAATCCATACAGTAAACTATGATGAAAATCTCCTGTTTCTTTTTCAAAGTTCAATTCCTAAAAGCAATCGATCATTCTTAAAATGTTATAATGATCAAATTCTAATTTTTGAATCAATGCCATCATTAGAGAATAAAATCATTTTAAAAACAACTATTTATAATAAACAACTTGATATTATTAAAAGTATAGCAGACACTAGCAATATTACAGTTGATCTTTCTCAATTCCACAACTATAATATTTCATCTATCGACACTCTAGGAGGAAAGTATTTATTACAAGGTACATTTTACGGAACAAAAAATAATCCAAATATAAATGGGTTAGATCTAGATTACTATTATTTGAGAATAGACTCAACATCTCTGAACATTATAAATGAATATTATGGAAATAAATTTAATGCCAACAACGATGTAGAAGAAGTAATTGCAAATTCGGTTAGAATAAAAGAGAATAAAAACAATACTATTATCTTAAGTAAGATATATCAATCAAATTTATCTAGTTCGACGAAATTTAAATTAGAATTAGTTGATAATGGTCAACGTATTTGGTATACTTATTTAGACTCATTAGTACCAAATATTTCAACAAGCATTCCTATTAATATCATTACCATTAAGTCTCATATATTAGTATCCACTTATATATTTAACAAAGGATTAGTATTAACTGAATACGATATAAATGGTACAAAAATGAAAATACATATCGACTCACTAGATCCTACATTAGTAAATTCAGGTGTAAATAACATTTTAGCAGGAGACTCTAATTCTGTACTTGTTTTTGGATATATTTATAGAAATGGGAATGATGATTCGGATTTACTTCTAAAAAAACTAAACTGGGAAGAGACTGGGATAAATGGTACTTCTCATCAAAACAAACTACCTATTCTTTTTCCTAATCCAGCATGTAACAAAATAGAATTATTAAATAACCATAATATGGTTAGGTATGAAATTATAGATTTATCTGGTAGAAGTGTTAATAAAGGTATTATTGACGGAAACAACATTAACATTGAAAATCTATTACCAGGTACATATATTATAAAATGTTTTACCGAAAAAGGTTCCTCGAGAAATATTAGATTTATTAAAATAGGTAAAGAGTAAATTCTAAATCCTAAACTCTAAATTCTAAATACCAGTTACCAACTACTAGTCACCAGTCACCAGTCACTAGTCACCAGTAAGCTAATCCATTGTAGCTCAAATATTTCAATAATTCAGTAGTAGCTTTTCAAAATTAAAATCCTTTCTTATGGTATCCATGTTGCCAAAAGAATTATTCTCATCAATCCCTATTAGTGCAACAAACGCTTGACTTCTTGCATGAAAAGTACAAGTCTGCCTCATACTTTGTAGTTCTTCTAAACTATAAGTGTTATTAACAGAATTATAAGCCTCTGAACCAGAATAATAATTGGAAATATTTTTGATTTTCTTATAGTGAACAAACTCATTAGAATCATTTAAAATCATATTTCTTATCACTAGAAAAGTATTTTCTCTATCAAAAGTTGTAATTGGATGGTTCAAATTCATCACTGATAATTCAAACTTACCTTTTTGTGAAAATGCTTCTTGAGTAAAAAAACAAAATACTACAAAAACTATATAGGTATTTCTAAGTAGGTTATATTTCATTTCATTTAAAATTTAAAGGAACAGTTTTACTAGTTTATCTTTGTAATTGAAATACCGGCTTTCCATTTGATATGATCTTTACTAATCCAAACGATTTTGAATAGTACAATTTGTAATTTCTATTTTCATCAAATTTATAATATAAATCAGAATAGAATTGTCCATCAATTGTCGAAGTGTCTGGTATACTATAACTGAACATCCCTATGGTATAATTTCTTTCAACAATAGTTGTATTGTAAAAATCAAAATTAATCATCAAAAAATTTTGATTTGTCAACTTTAAATCGGCTCTTAGAATTAACTTATTACTGTCAAAATATTCAACTATTCTTTGATGGTTATAGTAAAATATACCTGTGCCACAGTCATAATTTTGATATTCTTTAGCTGTATTTATTCTGTCTGTTTTTGTTTCAGAATAAATAGTAAGGTGTTCTTGACTGTCGATAAGGCAATTTATCGTATCAAATGAATCGTACCTAAAAAAAGTGAGGACTTCAGGAGTTAATTTGTTTTCAACAATGGTGTCTTTTGTTGTACATTCTTCTTTACAAGCAGTAATAACAAATATCATGAAGATGATCAGAATGCTCAAATAATAGTTTAGTCTATTGTTTTTCAAAAAAGTATAAATTATAAGTCAATATAACATTAATATTATAAACCCATTAAAACATAATTGTAAATTCTAAATTGTAAATTGTAAATTCTAAATTCTAAATACGAGTTACCAACTACCAGTCACTAGTCACTAGTCACCTAATCCATTGTGGTTCATATATTTAAATAATTCAGTAGTAGCTTTTCAAAATTAAAATCCTTTCTTATGGTATCCATGTTGCCAAAAGAATTATTCTCATCAATTCCGATTAGCGCAACAAACGCCTGACTTCTTGCATAATAAGCACACTTTTGAGTTTTAGTTTGTAACTCTTCAAGACTATAATTTGTATTCACGGAATTATAAGCAGCTGAACCATAATAATAATTAGCTTCATTTTTTATTTTTCTATAAGTTTCAAATTCAATTAGATTATTTAAAATCGACTCCTTAATTTTTGAATATGTATTTTCTCTATCAAATGTTGTAACTGGGTGAGTAAGATTCATACCTTCAAGTTCAAATTTTCCTTTTTGAGAGTAAGAATTAGTATAAAAAAGAAAAAAAAGAACTATTAATCTTATATCCAGAAAAGTATATTTTTTCATAGTAAATAAATTATCTTATTAGTTGAAAAACTATATTCCCATTTTCTATTGCTTTAACCAAACCAAAAGATTTACTATAAAATAATTCTTCGTTTAATTGATTGTCTTTTGAAACAAAAACATCGTTATAAAAATATCCGTTTATTGTCATTGTGTCTGGTTTTTCAAAAGTAGAAAAACCGATGCTGTAACTACTTAACAACAATGAATTATAAAAATTAAAATCTATAACTATAGTATTACTACTTGTTAAGCTCAATTTTGTACTTAAAATTAATTTATTATTATCGAAATATTGAATTGTTCTGGTGGCATTTTTATATATAATTCCAGTGCCGCAATCTAAATTTTCAATCTCTTTATATGTATTTGTTCCTTCAGTTATTTCTTCAGATTGAATGGTTATATTCTGTTGATTTTTAATACTGCACTGTATCGTATCAAATGAATCGTACCTGAAAAAAGTGAGGACTTCTGGAGTTAATTTATTTTCAACAATAGTGTCTTTGGTAGTACATTCTTTTTTACAAGCAGTAATGACAAATATCATGAAGATGATCAGAATGCTCAAATAATAGTTTAGTCTATTGTTTTTCATAAAAGTAATAAATTATAGGAATAAGCTACTGCCACAACTCAGTGTATTGCATTATACATTATAGTACAAGATAGTAATAAAAAAAATAATATTATCCATATTAAGAATCTTATATCTCTTCTATGGATAAAAAAAAAGGAATACCTTTCAAAAACAAAGAAGTATTGAAAAAACGTTTATTTAAGACTTGTGTGCCAATTTAGCTATTAAGATGCATGGAGTACGAAATGATTCGATCGTAACTTTAAAATCGAATGATTTATTTGATTATTTGAAATATTGTCTTCTCATTGGATATAATCTTTACCAAACCAAACGATTTTGAATAATACAATTTGTAGTTTCTGTCTGTATTAATTTTTATATATAAATCGGAATAGAATTGTCCATCAATTGTAGCAGTGTCAGGGATTTCATACCTAGTTATCGCGATATCATAATTTTGATCAATAGTAGTATTATAAAAATCAAAATCAATTTCTAAGAAATTATTTTTATCTAACTTTAATTGTGTTCTTAAAATAAACTTATTGGTATTGTCAAAATAATTTACTGCTCTATAATGATTGTTATAAACGACACCTGTCCCACAATCATAATTTAGGTATTCCTTATAAGTATTTATACCTTCTGTTTTGATTTCAGAATAAATGGTAAGTTGTTCTTGACTGTCGACAAGGCAATTTATCGTATCGAATGAATCGTACCTAAAAAAAGAGAGAATTTCAGAAGTTAGTTTATTTTCAACAATAGTGTCTTTGGTAGTACATTCTTTTTTACAAGCAGTAATGACAAACATCATGAAGATGATCAGAATGCTCAAATAATAGTTTAGTCTATTGCTTTTCAAAAAAGTATAAATTATAAGTCAATATAACATTAATATTGTAAAACCCATTAAAACATAATTCTAAATTCTAAATCCTAAATCCTAAATTCTAAATCCTAAACTCTAAATCCTAAACTCTAAATTCTAAATACCAGTTACCAACTACTAGTCACCAGTCACCAGTAAGCTAATCCATTGTAGCTCAAATATTTCAATATTTCAATAGTAGCTATTCCTAATTCATAATTAATATCCCTATTTTTGCACCACAAATACGAAAAATAAATACAATGAAAGAAGTTTATATAGTATCGGCTGTACGTACACCGATGGGAAGTTTTAGTGGTGCTTTATCCTCATTATCAGCACCAAAGTTAGGAGCAATTGCAATTAAAGAAGCTGTAAAAAGAGCTGGTATTGATGCAAAAGAAATTAACGAAGTGTTTATGGGTAATGTATTATCAGCAAATATTGGTCAGGCTCCTGCCACTCAGGCCACTAAATTTGCTGGTTTAGGCGATATCCCTTCTACTACTATCAATAAAGTATGTGCATCGGGTATGAAAGCGGTGATGTTGGCTGCACAATCTATCCAACTTGGTCATAATGATGTTGTTGTTGCTGGTGGTATGGAAAGCATGAGTAATGTTCCTTATTATTTAGATAAAGCTCGCAATGGTTATAAATTAGGTCATCAAACAGTAACTGATGGATTAATTCGCGACGGTTTATGGGATGTATATAACGATTACCACATGGGTTCTGCAGCAGAATTATGTGCTACAGAATGCAACATTTCTCGTGAAGAACAAGATGCTTTTGCTATCGAATCATACAAACGTGCTCAAGCTGCTTACGAAAAAGGTTTATTTAAAAACGAAATTGTTAATGTAGAAATTGAAGGAAAAGCAGGTGTAACTGTAATTTCTGAAGATGAAGAATTCAAAACGGTTAAATTTGATAAAATACCTGCACTAAAACCTGTATTTAAAAAAGATGGTACAGTAACAGCGGCAAATGCTTCTACATTAAATGATGGTGCTTCGGCATTAGTTTTAATGAGCAAAGAAAAAGCAGATGCTTTAGGTATTAAACCAATTGCTAAGATTCGTGGATTTGCTGATGCACAACAAGCTCCTGAGTGGTTTACTACTGCTCCTTCTAAAGCGATTCCTCGTGCAATTGCTCAAGCAGGAATTACTGCTAATGATGTTGACTACTATGAAATCAACGAAGCATTCTCTGTGGTTTCTCTTGCAAACAATAAAGAATTAAATCTCGACCCTAATAAAGTAAATGTTAATGGTGGTGCAGTATCACTAGGACATCCTCTTGGAAGTTCTGGCTCACGTATTATCGTTACCTTAATTTCAGTACTCAACCAAAACAATGCAAAAATTGGTGTGGCTGGTATTTGCAACGGTGGTGGTGGTGCTTCGGCAATTGTGATTGAAAGAATTTAATTCGTAGCTCGTAATTCGTAGCTCGTAACTCGTTGTATTAAGTATTATGTACAAAGTAATTTACATAATACTTAATACATAATACCTAGTACTTAGTACATAAAACGACGTATGAAACAATTCATCCTTTTATTGCTTCTCATTGCATCCCTAAGCGGGGCAAATGCTCAATCGTCGCAGTCGTTCGATCCAAAATTCAAAGTATTCGAAGATTCACTGAGAAGTCTTTCTTATAAAGTAATAAATAGTACCGATGAAGTAGTAAGAAGAAATAGCAATAATCTTTTTATTAAAACCCTTGTAGCAGCTTTAAAACTTCCAAACTCCTTCGATTATCCTTTCGATTCAGTAGTGTCAGTTTCCATATTAAAATCTGATGATAAAGTCTTCAGAATTTTCACTTGGCATTTGTATTCTGATGATGGTTCGTATAGGTATTACGGTGCTATCCAGAAAAACAACAAAGAAAAACTGGAATTATATCCTCTCTTTGATAACTCTAGATTTGTAAATCATCCAGAAGATACCTTACTTACAAAAGACTCTTGGTATGGGGCTCATTATTACTCACTTTCTTGCCCCAGAAAATATGGTAAAAACAAACAATACCTATTATTAGGCTGGAAAGGGAATGATATTAAAACCAATCAAAAAGTAATCGATATCCTTAGCTTCGACAAAGAAGGCAAGCCTGTTTTTGGAGCTCCTGTATTTATGTACAAAGACTCTGTAAAAACTAGAGTAATCTTTAACTACTCAAGAACCGTGTCTATGCTACTTCGTTACTTACCCTCTAAGAAATGGATCGTGTACGACCATTTAGCCGCTCCAGATCCTAAACAAATTGGTCAGTATGAATATTACGGTCCAGATTTATCTTACGACGGATTAAAATACCGTAGGAGAAAATGGATTCTCATGGAAAACATCGACATCCGAAATGAAAAAACTGAACTCGATAAGTTGTTTATCGATCCCAACGCAGAACAACAGTAGGGATTTACGAATTACAAATTGTGAATTGTAAATTGTAGATTACCAGTTACCAGCTACTAGTTACCAATAAAAAGTGTATATTGTACTTTGTACACTATCTATTTATGAAACTTAAAGCGTCAATAATCGTCTTACTGGTTACTCTATTTTCTGTTAGTTCATTTGCACAATCGGCATTATATCCAAACAATGGAACGCTATACGACGGCAAAATTCATATGGTTTCGCTCATTATGCATCCTGACTCATTAGCTGCATTATTCGATCCTGCTAATCGTTGGACCAACCATAGTTATTCTGCAACATTTATATACGACGACACAGACACACTATACAATGTAGGAGTACGAATAAAAGGGAACTCCTCTCGAAATGCAAAACGTTTGTCGATAAAAATCAGTACCGACGAATACATCAATCAGAATTATCAGGGATTAAAAACGTTTAACTTAAATGGAGAGCATAACGACCCCAGTTTGATTCGCGAATACATGGCTTGCTATGTAATGAATAAAGCTGGAAACCCTGTGAATAGAGGCAATTTGGTGAAACTATACATCAATAATGTGTATTATGGATTACGAGGAAATATAGAGCATGTAAATAAAAAATTTGTAGAAACACACTTGGGCAATAATCAAGGGAACTTATACAAATGTTCGTGGCCTGCAGAACTAATCTGGATGGGTTCCGACCAAAATGCCTATAAAAATCTGATTAATCCTTCTCCATTAAATGAAAGAGCCTACGAATTAAAAACAAACGAAACGGAAGACGATTATAGCGACTTGGTTAATCTTATTCATGTTATCAATTTGAGTCCGTCCGATTCTTTTAAAACAAAAATTGAACAAGTATTTGAAGTGAAAAATTACCTGAGAACATTAGCCACAGAAATTTTAATTGGGCATTGGGACAATTATTTTGCGAACAAAAACAATTATTTTTTATATCAAAACACCTCAACAAAAAAATTCACTTACATCCCATACGACATGGACAATAGTTTTGGGGTGCAGTGGGGCTATCCGAATATTGATACCAGAAATGTAAACAATTGGGGCAACTTGGGTGCTTCTTCCTCTCCACTTACACATAAGATTTTAGCTGTACCAGAATTTAGAGCATACTTCAACAGGCAACTGAAGAATTTATGCGATTCTGTATTTAATTCTAGTTTGTTTAATGTAATCGATACATTAAAAGCTAGTATGGATGATGCTGTAAAAACGGATTCATTTTACACAGGGCATTGGGAATCAGATTATGGATATACTTATGTTGATTGGCAAAACTCCTTTACACAATCGTTAGGAGACCATGCAAGTATTGGAGTAAAAACATACATCAGCAATAGAAATACTTCTGCACTTACACAAGTAATATTAACTGGAATAGATGACGTACTAAATGAAAACATACACTATTACCCAAATCCTAGTGCAGGGAAAATAATAATAGATAATACCAAAGCTCATCCTTATTTATTAAGTATTTATTCCCTAAATGGCAGTCTATTAAAAACAGATGAAATCGCAAAAATGAGCAGGGTTTCAATAGACTTATCGGAGCTGGAAAATGGGGCGTATTTACTACTTTTTGAGTCTGAGGCAGGTACAAAAACCCATAAAAAACTAATTCTCAGCAGATAATAAACGGTTTTTGCGGTATTAAGTCATAATGCTTATTTTGCCATTTGAAAAATATCTTCATATGGCTATATCAACCAAGAAAAGGCTTAGTTCTTTGGCAATTTTTGCCTGTATAAGTTTGCAAAGCATTTCATTTAGTTTTGCTCAAAAAAAAGAATTAACAAACGACATTATTTGGGGAAAACCTCAGTTCATTGCAAAAAGCATCACTGGCTTACGCTCCATGAAAGATGGGAAACATTATAGTTCGTTTTATGTAAACCCAAATACGAAAGAGAAATACATTTTAGCCTACGAATATGCTACTGGAAAAGTAAGCGATACCATTTTAAAAGCATCAGAATTAAAACTAAAAATACCTAATGACATTACACAGATAGAACTCGACGACTATTCGTTCAGTGCCGATGAAAGTAAAATATTAATCTCCAATAATTCTGAATCAATCTACCGCCACTCTACAAAAGAATTAAACTATATTTTCGATAGAAAAACAAGGACTCTGCAAAACCTATCTGATTACGGCAAACAAATGTTTGCAGCATTTTCACCTGATGGTTCTAAAGTGGCATTTGTACGCGACAATAACATCTATATTAGAAATGTTGCCAACAGAGAAGAAATAAAAATTACCGACGATGGTGAATGGGAACGTATATTAAATGGTTGGTGCGATTGGGTTTACGAAGAAGAATTTAGCTTCGCTCCCGCTTTCCAATGGTCGCCCGATGGTTCTTACATTGCTTATTACAAGTTCGACGAATCTGAAGTAAAGAGATATAACATGGCCATGTATGGCGATTTATACCCTAAAGATTATCAATATAAATATCCAAAAGCAGGTGAAAAAAATTCAGTAGTAAGCATACACATCTACCAAGTGAATTCAGGCAAAACATCAACGGTAGATATCGGACCAGAAAAAGATCAATACATACCAAGAATAAAATGGACAGCTGATCCAAACAAATTGTGTGTGTTGAGAATGAACAGACATCAAAACAAACTAGAATACCTACTCGCAGAAGCTAATAACGGAAAATCAAAAGTTATCCTCACCGAAAGCTCTCCTACCTATATTGATATTACCGACGATCTTACTTTCTTAAAAGACAATAAAACCTTTATTATAAGTTCAGAAAAAGATGGGTTTAATCATCTTTACCTATACGATTTAAATGGTAAATTGATTAGGCAGATTACAAAAGGAAACTGGGAAATGTTGAACTTCTATGGAATGGATGCTACACAGAAAACCATCTATTTCCAAGCTGCAATGGTTAATGCCACTCAAAGAGAAATTTATAAAATAAATATCGATGGCAAAGGGCTGAAAAAAATCAGTAAACAAACAGGTACAAACACTGCCTATTTTAGTAACGATTGTTCATACTTTATTAACTACTATTCCAATGCCAATACACCTAGTTACATTACATTGATTGATAAAAACGGAACAGAGGTAAGAGTATTAGAAGATAATAAAAAACTTAATGATAAACTTGCGGAGTACGATTTAACCAAAAAAGAATTCTTAAGCATTACAACTTCAGAAGGAGTTCAGTTAAATGCTTGGATGATGAAACCCACAAATTTCGATGCTTCAAAAAAATATCCTGTATTTATGTTTTTGTATGGAGGTCCGGGATCGCAACAAGTACTCGATTCTTGGGGCAGCTCCAATTTCATGTGGTACCAAATGCTTTGTCAGAAAGGATACATAGTAGTATGTGTGGATAACAGAGGTACTGGAGGAAGAGGTGCAGAGTTCAAAAAAATGACACACTTACAACTAGGAAAATACGAAACCATCGACCAAATAGAATCTGCAAAATGGTTAGCTAAGCAACCTTATGTAGATGGAAGCAGAATAGGCATTCAAGGATGGAGTTACGGAGGATACATGTCGTCGTTGTGTATCACTAAAGGGGCAGATGTATTCAAGCTTGCCATCGCAGTAGCACCAGTAACCAATTGGAAGTATTACGACACCATCTACACAGAAAGATACTTAAGAACACCACAAGAAAACAAGAGTGGTTACGAAGACAATTCACCAATAAATTTTGTTAATCAATTAAAAGGAAAATACCTTATTGTGCATGGTACTGCCGACGATAATGTGCATTTCCAAAATTCAGTCGATATGATTGATGCTTTAATTAAAGCAAACAAAAAATTTGAATCGGCTTATTATCCTAACAAGAACCACAGCATCGCAGGAGGAACAACGCGATTGCATTTGTATAACAAAATGACTGACTTTATTATTTCTAACCTATAAAAAAGAGTAATGAGTAGTGAGTAATGGGTAATATTAGATTGTTCACTACTCAAACTCATTACTCATTACTCACTACTCATTACTCAAATTATGAAAAATCACCCTAAAGGACTCATTGTACTCTTCTTCACAGAAATGTGGGAGCGTTTTGGTTATTACTTGATGTTAGGAATACTCCTACTCTATCTTACAGACGGAGTAAAAGGAGGAATGGGACTCGATAAAAAAGAAGCCTCAGATATAGTAGGTACCTATTTAGGATTAGTGTATTTAACTCCTTTCTTAGGAGGCTTGTTAGCGGATAGAGTATTAGGGTACAGACGCTCCATATTAATTGGAGGGTTACTTATGTCGGCGGGTTATTTCGGATTGGCCATTCCTAACATGACGGCCTTTTGGATATCAGTATTATTAATTATTGTAGGTAATGGATTTTTCAAACCTAACATTTCTACATTACTTGGAAATTTATATACTAACAATCAATATAAAGATCAAAAAGATGCAGGCTACAATATCTTCTACATGGGTATAAATGTTGGAGCATTCATTTGTAATTTCGTTGCAGCCTATATGCGTAACGAATACGGATGGGGTTATGCATTTGGTGCTGCTGGTGTGGGTATGCTTATCGGTGTTGCTTGGTTTTTATATGGAACGAAACATATTAAAGATGCTGACATTAAAAAGCCAGCGGGTGAAAACGATTTAGCTGTATCAAAAGTATTGCTGTATGTATTTCTTCCTGCTATTGCGTTTGGAGCTTTAGGTTGGTTTATACCAGGTAATATTTTCGGGACTGATTCTACCGATGCCTTTATCATAGCATGTATTCCTGTTATTATTTTTTATATCAATTTAATGATGAGAGCAGAGAAACAAGAACGTGCACAAATTGCATCCTTGTTATCTATCTTCGCTGTGGTTATTGTTTTTTGGGCGGTATTTAAACAAAATGCATCTGCACTTACTACTTACGCGGAAACGTATACCGACAGAGCAATTCCACAAACGGTGCAACCCATTGTTAAACCTTTTGGAATGATTCAAACAGTGAGTACAGCACCTTCAGAATACCCTATGTACGATGAACAGTTCAGATTAGTAAAAGACTCCGCTGGAAACAAAGTATTAGTACAAGGACCACATCCATATTTCCAAAATCTTCCAACAGAAAAATGGCCAAAAGAAGGAAACGAATTAAAATTATATTCAACTGAAATTTTCCAATCTGTTAATCCATTCTTCATCGTTATTTTAACACCATTGGTATTAAGTTTATTTGCCTTTTTACGAATGAGAGGTAAAGAACCTTCAACTCCTGCAAAAATTGCTTACGGTTTACTCATCACAGGCTTGTCGACATTAGTAATGGTTGGTGCAGTATATTCTACAGACCTCACACACGATAAATCGTCGGCAATATGGTTAATCGGATGTTATGGAGTAGTAACAATTGGTGAGCTTTTCTTATCACCTATTGGTTTGTCATTAGTATCAAAAGTAGCACCAGTACGAATCACCTCATTAATGATGGGAGGATGGTTTTTAGCAACTTCCATTGGAAATAAATTATCAGGAGTATTATCATCACTTTGGGATAATTATGAAAATAAAGCAAATTTCTTTTTAGTCAACTTTATTGCATGTACATTGGCAGGACTTGCCATATTTGCTATGTTGAAATGGTTGAGAGGAATTATTAGTAAGCACTAGTAACTTTATAATTGAGAATTGAGAATTGAGAATTGATAATTGATAATTGAGAATTGATAATTGAGAATTGAGAATTGAGAATTAACCTAAAATAATAAAATGTCAGAAACAAAAACCTCACACCCGAAAGGCCTGTATGTTTTGTTCGCAACCGAGATGTGGGAGCGATTCAACTATTACGGAATGAGAGCAATACTTGTGCTCTTCATGACAAAAGCATTATTCTTTGATAAAGCTTTTGCTTCTAACTTGTATGGAAGTTATACAGGATTAGTTTATTTAACTCCTCTTATTGGTGGTTACATTGCCGATAAATATTGGGGAAACAGAAGGTCTATCATTGCCGGTGGTATTTTAATGGCCATAGGTGAATTCTTCATGTTCTTCTGTGGATCATTGTACGACCCTGCAAGCACTACACAATCAGGTTTATCATCTCTCCTATTCTTTTCTGGTTTAGGGTTTATGATTACAGGTAATGGTTTCTTTAAACCAAACATCTCTTCTTTAGTTGGGCAACTGTATCCTAAAGGCGACCGTCGTATCGATTCAGCATATACCATTTTCTATATGGGTATAAACGTAGGTGGAGCATTCGGACCATTTGTATGTGGAATATTAGGCGACACTGGTAATCCAGCCGATTTCAAATGGGCTTTCTTAGCAGCAGGTATAGGTATGGCACTAAGTGTGGTTATTCAAAAAATATATCAAGATAAATACTTAAAAGATCCAGAAGGAAAACCACTAGGTTTAACACCAACGGATGCTCCAAAAAAATGGAGTAATACACCTTTAGTAAGTTTGGGTTTAGTATTATTATCGATGTTGATGATTGGTTTATTTTACATCGATGCTAAAGTATTTTCATTCCTTTCTTACTTATTAGTGGCGAGTGTTCTATTCATAGTATACTTTGTTTTCTCAGATAAAACATTGCAAAAAAGTGAGAAACAAAAAATAGGTGTAATATTCATTGTGGCCTTCTTCGTTATTTTCTTTTGGTCGGCATTCGAACAAGCAGGTGCTTCTTTAACCTTCTTTGCTGAAGAACAAACTAATAGAGACCTAGGCTTCGCTACTGTTCCTGCAAGTTTATTTCAATCATTAAATTCAATTTTTGTAATTGCCTTTGCACCAGTATTTGCTTGGTTATGGTTAAGATTGGGTAAAAGAGAGCCAACAGCACCATTTAAAATGGCTATAGGTTTATTACTTTTAGCAGTAGGTTATTTAGTAATTGCTTTTGGTGTAAAAAATGTTGAACCAGGAATTAAAGTAAGTATGATGTGGTTAACTTCTATGTATGCATTACATACTTGGGGTGAATTATGTTTATCTCCTATCGGGTTATCATTAGTAAATAAATTAGCTCCATTAAAATTAGCTTCACTACTAATGGCGGTATGGTTCTTAGCCAATGCGGCTGCAAATAAATTAGCTGGTGTACTAAGCGCTTTATATCCTGAAGAAGGTAAAACAACAAGTTTCTTAGGTTATCAAATTACTAATCTTTACGAATTCTTTATGTTGTTTGTATTTACTGCTGGTATTGCCTCTTTAATACTATTTGTATCTACTAAAAAATTAAAATCGATGATGAATAGTTAATCATTCTTTCATATATTCTGAAAAGCAGTAAGTTCTCTTACTGCTTTTTTTATTTAGGATTTTTAATATATTGGTGCAATAAACTCCATTCAATGAAAAACAATACACTGATTTTCCTCTTTGGAATAGCATTATTCTTGTGTTCTTGTCGGGCAAATTACATACCACCTCCCCTCAATAATCCAATGCTAAGTCGAGCTAACGAAACCAATCTTAATGCAAACTTTGCTTTTGGCGACATTACTACTACAGGAAACGTTAACGTGGGCTACTCTCCTATAAATAATTTAGGCTTTGTATATAGTTTTTCTGGCTATTCAGCTCAAAGAGAATACACCAATTCTACAACTATGCAAACGTTTAGAGAAGATTATTATCGTGGAGTTTATAACGAATTGATGGGAGGCTATTACAAAGGTTTCTCTAAACATGGTTTACTCGAATTATACCTTGGGCTGGGATTAGGGAACTCTAAGAATCATTATTTCCAAGATAATCCACAAGGTGGAAGCTTCGATGGATATTCTAAATTAGGATACACCAGAACTTCAATCATGCCTGCAGTTGGATTTAAATCTAAAAACTTTCAATTTTCATACGGTATCAAAGCCTATCAAGTAAATTTCTATAAAAATGATCGTCATGGCATTTTTGTATATGATTATATGGATGAGATAGATCGTTTGAGTAAGTCTAATTATTACTTTATCGATCATGGCGTAACGATGAAATTTGGGCATCGAAATGTACAACTCATGGCTCAACTCTCCAATACCCGAAAATTATCTAATAATATCATCAGTTATGAAGCGGTTAGATTCGGTTTAGGTATTCAAATACAGTTCTTTGCCAATTACTAGCCTATTTTGTACCCTAAAATGCAATAAAGCCCTTCCTAATTTGTAATTTCAATTTTGTATTTTGTAATCCGAAATTGAAATTATATGGAAAAACCAACCTTCAAACCTTTCGTTTCCGACGATACTAAAATGGCTGAATTTACCTTCAAGTCCATTATACTTGGATGTATATTCGGGATTATCTTCGGTGCAGCAACAGTATATTTAGCTCTTAAAGCTGGATTAACAGTATCTGCTTCTATTCCCATTGCTGTAATTGCAATTACATTGGGTAGAAAATTTTTCAAGACTACCATTCTTGAAAACAACATCATTCAAACAACAGGATCTGCTGGTGAGTCTATTGCCGCTGGTGTGGTATTCACACTTCCTGGGTTCTTATTCCTTTCTGCTAATGAAAATGGAGTAAGTAGTGGTGAGATGTATTTCGGATACATGACCATACTTACACTTGCAATCTTTGGTGGTATTTTAGGAACCTTAATGATGATTCCTTTAAGAAAATCATTAATTGTAAAAGAACACGATACGCTTCCATACCCTGAAGGTACAGCTTGTGCATCGGTGTTAAAAGCGGGTGAAAAAGGTGGTGATTTTGCAAAAACAGCCTTCTTAGGTTTAGGCTTTGCATTAGTATATGCACTTCTTCAAAAAGTATTTCATGTAATTGCAGAAGTTCCTGCATTTGTAACGAAGCAAACCAATAAGTTTTTCCCTTCTGCAACAGTTAGTGGAGAAATTACTCCTGAATATATGGGGGTTGGTTATATCATCGGATTTAAAATTGCAGGAGTATTAGTTGCCGGGGGTGTAATCGCATGGTTGGGGTTAATTCCTCTGCTTGCATCTGTTGTTCCAGCCGACACTATTGCTCTACAACTAATCAAATTAGGCTATCTAAAAGATTTAGCTACCCCTGGTGGACCAGGAGGATGGGATCCTGTAGCACATACGTTTGCCGATACCGCATCCGCAATATATAGAGCATACATTCGTCAGATTGGTGCTGGTGCTGTGGCTGCTGGAGGTTTCATTACATTATTTAAAACTATTCCTACCATCATCTCATCATTCAAAGATAGTTTAGGATCTGTTGGTGAAAAAGGAGAAGAAAAAATAGTAAGAAGAACTGAACGTGATTTAAATATTAAAGTGGTGTTGTTTGGTAGTATTGCCTTAGTATTACTCATGGCTTTCTTACCACAAATACCTGGAGATAGTGTTTGGAGTAAATTATTACTTGGAGTACTGGTTATTATATTCGGAGCATTCTTCGTTACTGTAGCTTCTAGAATTGTTGGTTTAATAGGGTCTTCAAACTCTCCTATATCGGGTATGACCATTGCAACATTAATGGGTACTTGTTTAGTGTTTATTGCTATTGGTTGGACAGGTAAAGTATACGAGCCTATGGCTTTAGTAGTTGGTGGTATGATTTGTATAGCTGCCGCTAATGCTGGTGCTACCTCACAAGATTTAAAATCAGGGTACATCGTTGGAGCTACTCCAAAATATCAACAAATGGCATTATTTATAGGTGCTATTGTATCTTCAATTTTCATTGGACTTACCGTTAAAATATTAGACACCCCAACTGCCGATATGTTAAGTCAAGGTATTACACACGCCATCGGTAGCGATAAATATCCAGCTCCGCAAGGAACATTAATGGCCACACTAATTAAAGGTATTCTATCGTTTAATCTCGACTGGCAATTTGTGTTAGTAGGTGTATTTATAGCCATCACCATGGAATTATGTGGTGTTAAATCATTGTCGTTTGCTGTTGGTGCTTATCTACCACTTTCAACAACCTTACCAATATTTGCAGGTGGTGTTGTGAAAAAAATTGTAGAGAATCGCAAAGCTAAAAAAGGTAAAGAACAAGAAGACGAAGAACTAGGAAAAGGAAGCTTATACGCCACTGGACTTGTTGCAGGAGGTGCATTAGCAGGTGTGATTGTCGCCGTACTTTCTGTAAACGATACTGTATCTGCATATTTACAAAAATTAAATGCAGAGCATGGAATTACAAGTATCTTTGGCGCTGAAGGTTATCACTTGCTAGGTGCTGGTTTCTTTGTGGCCATGGGATTAATCTTATATAGAGTGGCGATGAAAGAAAATTAGCCAATTAGCTAATGAAATATTAAGAATTAAGAAAATAAAAATTATGAATAAAAAAATTATCCTTGGACTTTGTACTGTTATCATCGCACTATTTTTTAGTTCATGTAGCAGGAAGATTTATTTCTCTACTGAAGTTAAAAACAGAGTACTAGCTACAAATACCCCTCTTACAAAATTGCAATATTATGTAGATCGTGATGTAGAACTAAAACGTGTTATCACAACTGGTGAAACAAAAGTAAGCTCTGGAACTATTAAAGTAGAAAATGGAAAATCAGTTCAGATCATTCGATTGAAGAAAAACACCCCAGGTGTTTGTACAGGAGAAAGTGGAGGTAACTTATTGGTTTCATTCGAAGAGGGAAATAATAAAAACTTAGTTTTTGCTTTTCCTAAAAATGGTACAGTTAAAAACGCTTACGTATTACAAATAAATGCTGTCGACAAAAATAATGTTGCAAGTATTAATTACGATGGTAAGGCCTATGTGGTAGGATCTAAAGGGGTGTACGCAAAACTAAAAGTAAAGAAAAGCGTAGCCACTAAACTGAAAGTGAAGAAATCGAAAATGAAAGGCCGTAAGGTATAGTAGATATGAGTAATGAGATGTGTGATATGAGTAATGAGATGTGAGATATGAGTAATGAGCAGCTTTGTCATAATTGTAATAAATGGACTAAAAGAGTTGGTCTAGAATCTGATACCTGTGAACATTGTGGTGCGTTATTAGACGAACATCGTTTAAAGAACAGAGAAGAGAAACACAAAATAAAAAAACAAAGCGAGGCAGAAAGTTTATTCTTTATCAGAGAAGAAGATTCTGAACGCAAAAGAAAACTAAAAAAAGCAGCGGTCTGGGGACGGCTGCTTTTTTTTATCCTACTATTTGCTACAATTTTAATAGTGTTTCTTTCGCATGGATGATATTACTGTCTTTTAAACGCTCCTGGACTTAAGCCTGTATTTCGTTTGAAGCTTCTATGAAAGCTCTCGGTATTTGAGTAGCCTAACAAATATGCTACTTCCTTTAATTGCAATTGTTTTTGTTTTAATAAATTCTTTGCTTGAGCAATTTGATGTTCTTCTACCAAGGAATGGTACAATATGTTTTCTTCTTTTAATTTACGTTGAAGTGTTCTAGCGCTTAGGTGCAACATGGCTGCAACTTCTTCAAGTTTGGGTAGATAAAAAGAATTTTTATTCATCAATATTGCTTTTACCTTATCCGAATACTTCTCCACTCCTACTATCTCTTTTAATCGCTCTTCACAAAAGCTAAGCATGTGTTCGTATATCACTTTATTTGATGTGATTACTGGTAATTCTGAATCTGATTTATAAAATACCAGTTGATTAAACTCTGCAGCATCTTTATACTTACCAAATACACGCTCATAATCTGCTTGATATTTTTTATTAATTACTCTACTAAAGCTAGCCTGAGCTAATGGAATGGTTCTCCCACTTAGAAATGCTGTTAACGACATGGTTAAACTCATTGCATGATCACAAGCTTGCCAAGCCGTTTCTTCACTAATTAATAGCCACTCCTTATTTGGATAATAATTTATCTTTACCAACTCTTTTTCTTCTTTCAGTTCATAATAAAACATATCCCCCATCAATAAAGAAAAAGAACAAAAACTATCCCACGCTTCTTTTAAATTACTCGCACTTTGAGTAAGTCCAGCAATCCAACTTAATGCCGAAAAACTTATGTTCTTACCGAAACTTAGTCCTAATAAGGGGTAATTCGAAGCCTTTATAATAGCTTTCCAAAAGCGTATTCCATATTCTGCATCCACCATATCTTGCTCATCAACCACCTCATCTAAATTGAATTCTGCCAAACGAAATATCTCCTCCTCTGTATATCCAAAGGACTGCATGTTTCGGGCTAAATTGATAAGTATCTCTTTATGGGCACGCATGTCGTAATGTGTCTATGGCTTGTCGCTAAATGTCAACTCGAAAAATAGCAATCTGTCCATTTTTGCATAAAAATAAACATAAAGAATATGCAATCGAATAAAATCATTAAAATCTCTAGTTCTATTGTTATGGTATTATCCATACTTGGAATATGTAGTGTAAGCATTATGGCATTTTTCAGCCCACAATCGGTAATGGATTTAGTACAAATGAAAATCACGAATAACGATGCGATGAGCTCTATACGTGGTGTTTATGGCGGTGCAGGTATCGCTATATTAACTGTGATGATTCATTTATGGAGAACTGACCTCAAGAAAGGAATGTTATTTCTGAGTATTTTCTGGGGTTCATATGCACTATCTCGTTTTATCACTATTATGGCAGAAGGTCCGTTAGGTGCATTTGGCACACAATGGATTTATACGGAAAGTTTCTTGTGCATTATTGCCTTATTTTTGTACTTCAAATCGGAGAAAAACAGTTGATCGTTAAGGTTTAACCCTTATTTTATTCATTAGTATTTAGTATTTTCGTGCAATCTATTGAGCATGAAAATACTATTTTACGTACTAGGCTTTATTGCCACCTGTTTCTTAGGCTTCTATGTTATTGGCTTAGTAAAACCTACTGTTAATTATCAAAACGAGATAACCATTAATCGCCCTATAGAACAATCTTGGGCGGTATATTCCAACGAACAGCTCTTAAGTCAGTGGATGCAAGGCTTCCAACGTTTAGAAAAACAAAAACTAAATCCCTTCGATGTTGGTGCCGAATATAAAATCATTTTAAAAGAAGAAGGTCAAGAGTTCGAACTCCAATATAAAGTAATCAATTGTATACCTAATCAATTGTACGAATTCGAATTAAGCAATCCATTATTAAAAAACCATGTGAAGATTGAATTCAAATCGTCGCAAACATATACTACACAAATTTTTTCTTCTAATACCGTGTATGCAAACAACTGGTTTTTACGTTCTCTATTTGTTTTTTTTAAAGGGCAATTCAAATCTCAAGAAGAATTAAATCTTCAAGCATTAAAAAAATTGGTAGAATTAGATCCAAGCATTGCCATTCAAAACGAAAATGAAGAACCTAGTATATGACAATAATCATTTAATATTATAAACACTCCCCTTAATTTTGAACCGATGAAAAAACTAATCTTATTCATTTGCATTGTATTATTTGCAAAATTCAATTACGCACAAGGTCTTAGCTATGGGATCAAAGGCGGATTAAACTACTCGAACATTTACAGTACTGGTTTAAATACCGATTTCAAGCAAGGCTTCCATGCTGGAGTTTATGCGAAATTTAACCTAGTTGTTATTGCTCTTCAACCCGAATTATTGTTCTCTCAAAGAGGATATATTGAATCGGGCAACAAAGAAGTAACTTTAAACTACTTAGATCTTCCTGTAATGTTAAAAGTTAAAATTTTCCCTATGGTTACTATCGATGCTGGCCCTCAATTCTCTGTGTTGCTAGACGAAGCCATAGACGCTATAGGAAACATCAATCCTGTAATGCCTAGCTACAATAAAGCAGATGTAAGTGGAGCTTTTGGTGCTTCGGTACAAGTATGGCGATTAGGTGCCTCTGCCAGATATATAGTTGGATTTACAGAACTTGAAAAACTTACCACCTCTAAAAACCAAATGTTCCAATTATCTTTATCACTTAAATTATAATATGATTATCTGTTCTGCTGAAGAAGCTGTAAAAAAAATTAAATCAAACGATAGAGTATTTATTCATAGTGTTGCAGCTGCACCGCAACAGCTTATTAAAGCCATGTGTGCTCGTAAAAGCGAGCTTCAGCAGGTTAACATTGTTCACCTACATACAGAAGGTGAAGCTCCATATACCGCACCAGAAATGGAAGGCCATTTTAAACTAGATGCCTTCTTTATTGGTGCCAACGCACGTAAAGCCATTCAAGAAAAACGTGCTGATTTTATTCCGGTATTTCTTTCAGAAGTACCTCTACTATTTAAACAAAATATATTACCTCTCGATGTTGCTCTTATCCATGTTTCGCCTCCAGATGCTCATGGATATTGCAGTTTAGGTGTTTCTGTAGATACCAGTTTAACAGCGGTTGAATATGCGAAACTGGTAATCGCACAAATAAACCCTAATATGCCTAGAACACATGGAGATGGGATGATTCATAAAAGCAGAATAGATTTTGCTATCGAGTGCAACGACGCTCTACCTGAAATGCATCCTCATCCTATTACTGAGATTGAAAAAAATATTGGTAAAAATGTAGCTGAATTAATCGACAATGGTGCATGTTTACAAATGGGTATTGGTGCCATTCCCGATGCTGTACTTTCTTGCCTAGGCGACCATAAAGATTTAGGTATACACACCGAAATGTTTTCTGATGGTTTAATCGATTTATTCAACAAAGGGGCAATTACAGGAAGCAAAAAGAAAATAGATAAAAATCAAATCGTTGCTACTTTTGCTTATGGCAGCAAAAAAGTATACGATTTTTTAAACGACAATCCTCTCGTAAAAATGCGAGATGTTATTTATGTAAACTCTCCTTTAAACATCTACAAAAACGATAAGGTTACTGCTATTAATTCTGCATTAGAAATAGATTTAACAGGTCAGATTTGTGCCGATTCCATTGGAAATAAAATGTATTCGGGTATTGGCGGACAAATGGATTTCATGCGTGCTGCTGCTATATCTCACGAAGGAAAACCTATTATTGCAATGCCTTCAGTAACCAATAAAGGAGAATCGAAAATTGTATTCAACTTAAAACCTGGTGCTGGTGTGGTTACTACACGTGGACATGTTCACTATGTGGTGACCGAATACGGAGCAGTAAATTTATTTGGTAAAAATTTAGAACAAAGAGCCAAAGCGCTTATTAGTATTGCCCATCCCAATCATCGAGAAGCTTTACTCCAATCTTTTCACGAAAAATAAAATATGGAAATAGATGCTGTAGTTATTGGTGGTGGTGCATGTGGATTGATGTGTGCAGTACAAGCAGGGTACCTTGGTAAAAAGGTGTTAGTAGTGGAACACATCGACAAAGTGGGTGCAAAGATTTTAATCTCTGGTGGTGGTCGTTGTAATTACACCAATTTATACAGCTCTCCAGCTAATTTTATTTCTCAAAACGAACATTTTGCAAAGTCTGCATTATCTCAATGGACCGTTGATGATACCGTACAATTCTTTTCTATGTTTGGTATTGAAGGGAAAGAAAAAACATTAGGTCAACTCTTCCCTACCAGTAATAAAGCATCTGATATAGTTAAAGCTTTTGAAAATTTAATTGAGGAACTCGGACAAGAAATCTATACCAACACATCAGTCATCAGCATAACAAATCAAGGAGAACATTTTGCGCTGGTATTAGATCGAGCAGGAAAAAAAATAAACATCGAATGCAAAAATGTAGTAATTGCTACTGGTGGTTTACCTATACCCAAAATGGGTGCAACAGATTTTGCTTTTCAAATAGCGAAACAGTTTGATATTAAAATTACAAAAACCGCCCCTGCTCTAGTACCTTTAGTTATTGGGCATAAAGACCGAGAGTGGTTTGAAGCCATGAGTGGTACAAGCGTTTTTGCTAATGTGAGTTATGAAGACGTTTCATTCGAAGAAAATATTTTGTTTACACATTGGGGCTTAAGCGGACCAGCCATTTTACAAATATCATCCTATTGGCGCGCACCTCATCCTATATATATTGATTTTCTTCCCAATCAATCCATCAAACAATTGATTGAGGAAACACGAATGAGCAACGGAAAAAAATTACTACAAAATTTCTTAAGTGTTTTCCTTCCGAATAAATTAACTGATGCTTTGAAAATTTATTTGCCTTACGATAAGAATTTAGCTTCATTGAGTAATGTTGAACTTGAATTAATTGAAAACACTATTCATCATTTTGAAGTTATACCAGCAGGCGATAAAGGTTATGACAAGGCTGAGGTGATGAGAGGTGGTATAGACACTAATGAACTATCATCAAAATCATTAGAATCGAAAAAAGTACCAGGGCTCTTCTTCGGAGGCGAATGTGTCGATGTAACAGGCTGGTTGGGTGGTTATAATTTCCAATGGGCTTGGGCTTCTGGCTATGTGATTGCTCAAAATCTTCATTAAGCTCAATATTATTCTTATTTTTGACTATGCAAACGAGCGAAGAACTAAGCGAATTTGGTAAAATACTAGTATTCATGCTTTTAGGAATATGCTTCATGCTGCTGGGCATGGGTATAAACGCATTGCTAAAAAAGAAAAATCCTAATGCCATAAAGAACTCTAGCTACGAATGTGGTGAGATTACCGAGGGGCCTTCGAGAACTCCCTTCAACATGAGGTTCTATATTATTGCAATCATTTTCTTATTGTTTGATATCGAATTAGTTTTTCTTTTTCCATGGTCGACCATCTTTGCCGATAAAAATTTATTAGCCACTGTTCCCCATTGGGCAATGTTCAATATGATTGAGATGAGCATTTTTATTATCATTTTATTATTGGGCTTAGCTTATGTTTGGAGGAAAGGCGATTTAGAATGGATTCGTCCGAATATTATAATGCCTAACAGCAATAGTAAGGTTCCAAAATCATTATACGAACAAATTAATGCTATCCAATATCAGGTTAAAGCATTTAAATTAGCAGAAAAATTAGAGGTAGAAAAAAGTACAAGTACCGCTGCATCGCCAGCACCAACAACAGTTCGCCGTCCGCCTTTTCGTTCGGCAGTAAAAAAAGAGAACAATGACTAAACTCCCACATCAATTGGAACGCGAAGGCGTAGTAGTGACCAAGCTCGAAGAGCTACTCAATTGGGCACGCTTATCTTCGTTGTGGCCTATGGGTTTTGGTTTAGCTTGTTGTGCAATGGAGTTTATGGATACTCAATCGGGGAATTTCGATTTAGAACGTTTCGGTGTTTTTCCTCGCCCCTCTCCTCGCCAATCGGATGTGATGATTGTTGCAGGAACAGTAACCTTTAAAATGGCCGACAGAATAAAACGATTATATGAACAAATGCCTGAACCACGATATGTGATTTCTATGGGATCTTGTTCTAATTGCGGTGGACCATATTGGCAACACGGCTATCATGTAGTTAAAGGTGTGGATCAAATTATACCTGTTGATGTGTACGTACAAGGATGCCCTCCTCGTCCGGAAGCATTAATCGGTGGAATATTAGAATTACAGAAAAAAATAAAAGGCGAAGCCATAATGAATCAGTAATGAACAAAACATTTTACGGAAATTTAAAAGTAGGAATTCTTGGTGGCGGACAGTTGGGAAGGATGTGGATTCAAAATGCATTAAACTATAACGTAAGCTGCCATGTTATCGATCCCGATGCCAATGCACCTTGTAAAAATATTTGCGAAAAATTTACTCAAGGAGAGTTAACCGATTTCGACACCGTATACCAATTCGGAAAAGAAGTTGACTTAATTACGATCGAAATTGAAAAAGTAAATGTTGAAGCGCTAGAAAAATTAGAATCCGAAGGGAAAATGGTATTTCCTCAACCTGCCATCATCAAAATGATTAGAGATAAAGGCGTGCAAAAGCAATGGATGAAAGACCATGGTATCCCTACATCAGATTTTATACTCATCGAAAATAAATCGGAAATAGAAAAACTCAACTGGTCTATGCCCTATGTGCAGAAGCTTAGAAAAGATGGCTACGATGGAAAAGGTGTGCAAATCATGAGAAGTAAAGACGATTTAGCACAAGCCTTTGATGCCCCTTCATTAGCAGAGCGCATGGTCGATTTCGAAAAAGAAATTGCTGTAATTGTTGCGAGAAATAGCAACGGTGAATGCAAAACTTTTCCAGTAGTTGAAATGGATTTTCACCCGACAGCAAACTTAGTTGAGTTTTTAGTAAGCCCAGCGAATATTTCTGAATATGTTGCTTTACAAGCTGAAAATTTAGCGATAAAAATTGCTGAAGAGCTAGAGCTGGTGGGTTTATTAGCCGTAGAAATGTTCTTAACTAAAGACGGGAAAATACTGGTAAACGAAATGGCTCCACGCCCACATAATAGCGGACATCAAACTATTGAAGGAAATATGAGTTCGCAATTTGAGCAGCATTTAAGAGCCATATTTAATCAGCCATTAGGCAACACCGATGCTAAATACCATTCGGTAATGATTAATTTATTAGGAGAAGAAGGACATAGTGGAGATGCAGTATATACGGGCATGGAAGAAGCTTTAGCCCTACCAGGAGTATTTGTACATTTATACGGAAAAAAAGTAACTAAGCCTTTCCGTAAAATGGGACACATTACTGTGGTTGATGAAAGCAGAGAAGGTGCAATTAGTAGAGCGAGAATGGTGAAGGAAATGTTGAAGGTTGTAACTATTTAATTAGCCAATTAGTAAATTAGCCAATGAGCTAATGTTAATTTGGACAATTTGAACAATTAGGATTTAGAGTTTAGAATTTAGGATTTGTAATTTAGTATTTAGTATATGATTAAAGTAGGAATCATCATGGGAAGCGAATCAGATCTACCAATTATGGAAGAGGCTGCATTCATATTAAGTGAGTTAGGTATAGCTTACGAATTAACCGTGGTATCGGCACACAGAACGCCGGAGCGCATGTTCGAGTATGCAAAGACAGCAAGAGCTCGTGGATTGCAAGTGATTATTGCAGGTGCGGGTGGAGCTGCTCATTTACCAGGTATGGTTGCCTCTTTAACCAGTTTACCTGTAATTGGTGTTCCAGTAAAATCATCTAATTCTATTGATGGTTGGGACTCTATTTTATCTATTCTTCAAATGCCTGGTGGAATTCCAGTGGCTACTGTTGCTTTAAATGGAGCAAAGAACGCAGGAATTTTAGCCGCACAAATTCTTGGTAGCAACGACCCAATTGTTGGAGAACGTATGGACCAATATAAAGCAGAGTTAAAACATAAAATAGAAAAGTCGGCCGAAGGAATGAAAGGAAAAGGATTTCACTCTTCTTTTTAATTTGCTGATAGGCTAATGAATTTACAAGCATTACTTTCAAACGGCAATATTCTTCTTCAGCCTTTAAAAGAGTCGGATTTTGAGGCTCTTTATGCTGTCGCTTCAGACCCATTAATATGGGAACAACATCCAAATAGCGATAGATACCAAAGAGAAGTTTTTCAGAAATATTTTGATGGAGGAATGACATCTAAAGGTGCATTCTTAATACTCAATCAAAACAACAATTCTATTATTGGTTGTACTCGTTATTACGAATATGATGAAAACGATTCATCTGTAGCCATTGGTTTTACCTTTATCAACAGGGCATATTGGGGCAATGGTACTAATGCTGCGATAAAGAAACTCATGATCGATTATGCTTTTCAGTTTGTCGATAAAATTTATTTCCATGTGGGGCTCACTAATTTCCGTTCGCGAAAAGCGGTGGAGAAATTAGGGGCGATAATAATAGAAAGCGAGGATCGGAGTCGAGTTACTTATCTGTTGAGTAAAGGTTAATTTTTTTTTTGGTCACAAAGTAACACAAAGTACACACTAAGGTTCACAAAAGCTCTGTCTCCCTGAGTTAGGGACAATCTTAATCACAGAGACGCGGAGGCACAGAGAAATACAATTTCATTTTTAGTCACAAAGTAACGCAAAGTACTCACCAAGATTCACAAAAACTCTGTGTCCCTGTGTCCCTGTGTTAGGGAGAATCTTAGGCACAGAGAAATACAATTTCATTTTTTGGTCACAAAGTACACACTAAGGTTCGTAAAGATTCTATTATTTGCTTCTTCTAACAAATGCTGAAACAATTGCGGTAGTAACCACTCCCATTACCAATGCACCAATGATACTTTGTTTGAGGTAGTTGTTTAAGTTAAAATAATCCACCGCTTCTTGCTGAGTCGACTTGTTATTTGTTACGGCGTAGTTAATAGCATTCTCGAAAAAATGTGGAGTAATATATGTACTTGTAATGTATTGCCCTAAAGGCGATAGAATCGCAATAAAAATAGTTAGTATGATTCCAGATTTAAATGCTTGCCCATAACTCATCATTCCATTAAATGTTTTTCTTTTTTCTCTTAAAGCAAACACATACACCAATACTGCCGGTATCGCATATAGGTTGGTATAGTACATGTGTTTATCGATATGGGTAGAGTGCAAGCCTACTAAACGTTCCCCAGCCATCCATATGAGCGTTACAATAAAAAAATAAATAGCAAACTTAATTTCTGTTTTAAACTTCATCATTATATTATTTCATTTATATGAGCACACAATCTAATTCCACATGGGATTCTCTGGAAAGTTCGCAATATGTGCATACTTATTTCCTAATTTTTTCACTGCATTTTTCCAAAGATCGTCGTGGTCTTCACAAAAAATATCCGTCGATTTTGTTGGAGATACAATCCAAGCATTACTTTCTATTTCTTCGATGAGTTGATCAGGACTCCAACCGGAATACCCTAAGAAAAACATCACATCTTCCAACATAACTTTACCATTTGCAATTTGCTCTCTTAGTTGCTCAAAATCGCCTCCCCAATATACTCCTTGTTCAATTTCCACTCCCCCCTCTACCAATTCTGGTATTTTATGAATAAAGTGTAGGGTATCTGTTTGTACCGGCCCTCCAATGCAAATTCTGGCGTCGAACATTGGAAATCCTGGAATAATATCTGGAATGGTCACTTCGGTCTCCTGATTCAATACAAAGCCTACTGTGCCTTGCTCTGCGTGCTCAACCAACAATACCACTGAACGTCGGAATTGTGGATCCAACATGAATGGCTCGGAAATAAGTATTTTTCCTGCTGATGGTGCAATCTTGCTCAACATTTTTTTAATATCTTAGCAAACGATATACTGAATATAAGAATCATCTTCTTAAATTCAAAATAATTCAAAAAACAATGTCTGCAGAGAATCAAGAAGCGCTTATAGCCGCATTAAGAGAGAATTTTGAGCCAAATTCTATCCCTGCTGTAAAAAACGACATTAATTACGAGGACTTAAGAAGCCATCTTGCCCTTTACCTCAAAACTTTGATGAAAGAAAACAGAACATTATTGTATGCTTGTTTATATCGAATAGATGTGAAAGAGAGCGATGTAAAAATGGCCATGAGTCAGAACTTAAGCGAGTTTATTCTTGCCGAACTCATTCTGAAAAAACTAAACGAAAAATTATATTGGAGAAATAAGTACAAATCAAATGACTAAAATAGATAAAACAACATTAGAGAATTTACGAACCGACTATCAGAAACATAGTTTATCGGAAAAAGATATAAAAGCTAACCCTTTTGAACAATTCGGTATATGGTTCGATGAGGCTGTAAAAGCTGAAGTTATGGAGCCTAATGCTTTAACTCTTGCTACAGCTACTAAAGAGGGTATCCCTTCTGCACGTATAGTACTGTTAAAAGGATTTGATCAAAAAGGATTTTCATT
>CALSAQ010000002.1:0-500458 GCA_943372995.1 Sphingobacterium thalpophilum
GCTCATCAGTAGCAGGTTTAGACTCATGCTTTACGTATACTCCAAGTCCAAATGTAAATGGATTAGATACAGTACGTGTAATTATCACTGATGGTAATGGAGGATTCGATACCTTACAAGTAGTTATTACGATTACACCAGTAAACGATCCACCAATTGCGGTAGATGACAATGTTTCGATGAACAATAGTAGAAGTAGTGTTGGTATAACAGTATTGTCTACAGACAGTGATATCGATAACGCAATTGATCAAACAAGTGTTGTTGTTGTAGTAAATGTAAAACATGGTACTGCAACAGTAAATCCTAGTACGGGGGTTATTACCTATACTCCAACTATTGGATATGTAGGTAATGATACATTAACTTATACAATGAAAGATGTTGGAGGCTTAGCTTCGAACTCTGCAGTTGTTGTAATTACGGTTCCAGTGAATCATATAGCAGCAACAAACGACAATTACACATCGACTCCAATTAATGGTGCAAAAGGTGGAATTGTAGGCAATGTATTATCAAACGACTCTCTCAATAAAATTTTAATTACTAATGCGAATGATGTACAGATTACATTATTAAGTGTTGGTGGATTAACAGGCGCTAGTATAGCGTCTAATGGTGAATTGTCGATACCAGCAGGAACCTTTGAAGGTACATATTCGTTAACATATAAAATATGTGAGACTGCAAACACTAATAATTGCAGAGTAGCAAGTATTACAGTAGCAGTAGGTAGAGGATTACAAATTTCAACAACATCAATATGTAGAAATGATGTTCCTTACTTAGCATATACAATTACTCCAAACTTTACACCAAGCTCTGCAAATCAAGTAAGCATTTCTTGGTTGAATGGAGATGGTACACCATTAAATCCTCCAGTAGTATATAATAATTTAACTCAGTCGGGTGAATTATTGTGGCCAGGAGCTGTATTAGACAATAATGGATTACCAATAGATTGGCCAGGATGGTATACTCAAAATGGACAGTGGATACAAGGAGCAGATGGATTTGAGAAAACTCGCCCTAGTTCAATTATTCGTGTAACAATTAATCCTACAGATTCAATTGTAGCGAGTTATCCTCCAGCTACACCAATGTGTAATTCGGTGCCAAGTAATAGAGCACCAGTAGCTGTAAATGATACAAAAACTACGAACGAAGATCAACAAGCAACAGGAACTGTAGCAACAAATGATTCGGACTTAGAGAATGGTACATTATCGTTCTCAGTAATCACTACTACTAAAAAAGGAACATTAACCTTGAATGCAAATGGTAACTATACTTACACTCCAAATGCAAATTACAATGGCAAGGATACTTTAACCTATAAAGTATGTGATAACGGAACACCGACATTATGCGATACTGCAATTTTAGTGTTCACTATCTCACCAGTAAATGATAAACCAGTAGCAGTTGATGATGCTAAGACTACAAATGAAGATCAACAAGTGACAGGTACTGTAGCGACCAATGATTCTGATTTGGATGGCGATGCATTATCGTTCTCGGTAATCACCACTACTACAAAAGGAACATTGACATTGAATGCAAATGGTAACTATACTTATACTCCAAATGCAAACTATAATGGTAAAGATACTTTAACATATAAAGTATGCGATAATGGTACACCAACATTGTGTGATACTGCTCAACTTATCATTACGGTAACACCAGGGAATGACAAACCAATTGCAGTTGATGATGCTAAGACAACAAATGAAGATCAACAAGCAACAGGAACTGTAGCTACAAATGATTCTGACATCGACGGCGATGCATTATCATTCTCGGTAATTACATCAACCACTAAAGGAAGTTTAAGCTTAAACGCAGACGGAAGTTATACTTATACTCCAAATCCAAACTATAATGGTAAAGACACATTAACATACAAAGTATGTGATAACGGAACACCAACATTATGTGATACTGCGCAACTCATCATTACGGTTTCACCAGTAAATGATAAGCCAGTAGCAGTTGATGATGCTAAAACTACAAACGAAGATCAGCAAGCGACAGGAACTGTAGCGACAAATGATTCGGATATCGACGGTGATTTATTATCGTTCTCGGTAATCACATCAACCACTAAAGGAAGTTTAAGCTTAAACACAGACGGTAGCTATACTTATACTCCAAACGCAGACTTTAATGGTAAGGATACTTTAACATATCAAGTATGTGATAATGGAACACCAACATTATGTGATACAGCAATATTAGTTATAGAAGTTAATCCAATTAATGATCAACCTATTGCTATTGATGATGTAAATGATACGAATGAAGATGTTGAAGTATCGGGAACAGTAGCTATAAATGATTCAGATATTGATAGAGATTTATTAGGCTTTACATTAATAGAAGGCACTAAAAATGGTAATATTAAATTTAATTCTGATGGAACCTATACTTATACTCCAAATCTAAACTTCAATGGTAGTGATACATTAATGTATAAAGTGTGTGATGATGGAACGCCAGTATTGTGCGACACAGCAATATTAGTTATTGTTGTAAATCCGATTAACGATAAGCCTGTAGCTATTGACGATATCAATACTACACAAGAAGAGTTACCAGTGTCTGGAACTGTAGCGACAAACGATTCGGATGTTGATGGCGATGTATTATCGTTCTCTGTAATCACATCAACCAAGAAAGGAAACCTAACATTAAATGCAAATGGTAACTATACGTACACACCAAATGCAAACTTTAACGGCAAGGATACCTTAACCTATAGAGTATGTGATAATGGAACACCAACATTGTGTGATACAGCAATATTAGTAATTACAGTTAATCCAATAAACGACGCCCCTGTAGCTATTGAAGATGCTAATACTACATTAGAAGAATTAGCAGTATCGGGTACAGTTGCAACAAACGATACAGATATTGATGGTGATGCATTAAGTTTCTCAGTTATACAAGGAACAACAAATGGAAGTATAGTAATTAATGCTAACGGAGATTATACTTATACACCAAATGCTAACTTCAATGGCAAGGATACTGTAACCTATAAAGTATGTGATAATGGCACGCCAAGTTTATGCGATACTACAATACTTGTAATAACAGTGACTCCAGTAAACGATAAACCTGTAGCGATTAACGATACAACTACTACACCAATAAATACAACCGTAGTAGTAAATGCAAGTGTAAATGATTTTGATGTTGATTTAGATAATCTATCGTATACATTCTTTACTCCGCAACATGGAACTATTAATAATTTAGGTGCTGGGCAACTGGAGTACATTCCAAATAACAATGTTATAGGCTTAGATAGTTTAATGTACATCGTATGTGATAATGGCATCCCAAGTTTATGTGATACTGCTTATGTATTTATTGATGTTGTTGGAAATCCAAATACACCTCCAGTAGCTGTTCGTGATGAGTTTACTATTCCAGAAAACTATACTATGAATGAAAGCGTGTCTACGAACGACTGGGATCCAGAGAATAATACAATGGTGTTTGATTGGGCTGTAAAACCTCTGCATGGAACATTCACAATGAGTGCTACTGGTTTATATACTTATACGCCAGATAGAGACTTTGTTGGTGTGGATAGCTTTATGTATGTAGTGTGTGATAATGGAACTCCAAGTTTATGTGATACTAATATTTGTGTAATCAATATTATTAATACACCTAAACCTTCTATTGGGGTGGCTTTAAGAGCAGAGGCTCCAGAGTCGGTGACAAACGAAACGTATAACATTACATATACAATTACTTTAGAAAACCACGGAGATATTGATTTAGATAATGTTCAAGTAATTGAGAATCTAGCTTCAGTATTCCCAGAGCCTGCAGAATTTAATGTGGTAGAGGTAATAGCTGGTTCTGAACTTAATGCGAATGCTAATTTTGATGGTGTTTCTGATAAAAAATTATTAGACGAAACTCAATCATATTTAGCAGTTGGAGAATCGCGTACGATTAAAGTGAAAATTTTAGTGAAACCTAATTTGCCAATCGTGACTTATGTGAATACAGTTACAGCATCTGCTCATATGATTTATGGTGATTCAACGGTAACAGATAATTCGGTAGATGGTTCGGATTCAGATCCTAATGGGGATAACATTCCAAACGAATCATCAGAAACTGTAATTAACCTTACTTTATTTGTTCCTACAGGATTTTCTCCTGATGGTGACGGAGTGAATGATGGTTTTGTTATCAAAGGAATTGAGAACTATCCAAATAACTCATTAACCATATTTAACAGATGGGGAAATAAAGTATACGAGCAATCTCCATATGATAATAGTTGGTCGGGTGGAACGAAAAATGCAGCTGGTTTGGTATTAAGTCAAGGTACATTGCCAAATGGAACATACTTCTATGTACTAGATTTTGGTGTGCCAGATGTAAAACCAATCACAGGATATATAGTAATTAAGAAATAAAAAGTACAATGCAAAGACTTAGAAAAAATTGGCTATTAATAGTTTTGGCGCTAGCTAGTTTGTTGCAAAACAAACTAGCAAATGCTCAGAGTGAACCTATGTTTAGTCAGTATACATTTAATGAAATTTTTATTAATCCAGCTTATGCAGGTTCGCATGAGGCGTTATCCTTTTCATCAGTATACAGAAAACAATGGGTAAATATTGAAGGTGCGCCAACCACAAAAACCTTTACAGCACATTCGCATTTGTTTAAAAGTAAAGTAGGTTTAGGACTTACTGCTTATCAAGATCAAATTGGAGTAGCTTCTCAAACTGGTTTCTTCGGAAACTATGCGTACCGTATTAAAATGAGCAAAGGAACTTTATCGCTTGGATTACTTGCTGGATTTAGCGGATATCAAGAACGTTTAACAGAAGTAAAAACGAATGATAATGGTGATATGAAATTTGCCGCAAATACTCCAATGGTATTTGCACCTAATTTTGGTTTTGGAACATATTACTATACTAAGAGATTTTATTTTGGAGTTTCTGTTCCAAGAATGATTACCAATAAACTAATTATTAATCAATACAGCCAGGTTGAACGTGTGGATGGCTCACTAAATACTGAAGATTTGCATTATTTTATTGCAACAGGTTATATCATCGATGTAAACCCTTTAGTGAAATTAAGACCTTCGATGATGATTAAAACAGTAATGAATGCTCCAGTAGAGTACGATGTCAACCTCTCTGCACTATTGTATACTGCACTGTGGGTTGGTGGCGGTTACCGTTCTGGCGACTCATGGAATATATTAACTGCAGTACAAGTAAATAACCAACTGAGAGTAGGATATTCATACGACTATACCATCACAAAACTGAAAGATTTTGCTGGTGGCTCTCATGAGTTTTCTTTGAACTATGTATTGAAATATAACAGTAAAAAAATTACGTCCCCTAGATATTTTTAATTCTACTTAATGAAAAAATTATTACTTTTTTTATCAATAATTATATTTTTTAACGCCTCATCATCTAAAGCTCAAATATTATTAGGACTTGCAAATTATAAGTATAATAATTTGAATTATACTGATGCTATCCCTTTGTATAAATATTTCTTGAGTAAGAAAGATAGTACAAATGAGGAGGTAATCAGACGATTGGCGATAAGTTATCGATTAACTAATCAGAGTGAGCTTGCAGAACCTTTGTTCGGGAAACTCACAAAAATGGATTCCAACTGGAACGATATTGTAAACTATGCTGAAATGATGATGAAAAACAAGAAATACGATACCGTATTTCGACTCATCAACAAGCCTAATATTATTGCCAAAAATGATGTGAGGTTAACGAAAATTGTTACCTCTATTCAACAAATGAATACTCTGGTAACTTCCGATACAGGAAACATCAGAATAGCAATGCTGCCTTTTAATTCTGAAGAGTCCGATTTTTGTCCAGCATTTTTTGGAAGTGGTATTATTTTTTCTAGCACCAGATTGACTTCAGATTTCGTACAAAGAAATCATACCTGGACTGACAAAAACTTCACAAACTTGTTCATCAGTACACCTGATGATGGATTTTCATCGGTAAGAAAATTTGCAAAGAAATTGAAGTACAAATACAATTATGGACCTGCAACTTACAATGCCAGGTATAGAGTGATGTATTATACTTTGAATAACCCGAAGAAGAAATCTAAAACTGGGTTTAAAAATTTAAGAATTTTGTCGGCAACTTATAATGTAGATAAAGACAAGTGGGTAAAAACAAACATATTCCCATATAACTCTTCAGATTATGCCTGTACACATCCCTCTATAAACCCTGAAGGATCTAAGCTATTCTTTAGTTCTAATATGCCAGGAGGTTATGGTGGAATGGATATTTATGTATGCTCATGGATTGATTCGATGTGGTCGCGACCAATAAATCTAGGCCCTAAAGTAAATACCCCAGGTGAAGATGTATTCCCATTTATTGATAGAGACTCTTTATTGTTTTTTGCTTCTGATGGTAGAGGAGGTTTAGGAGGTTTAGATATTTTCGAATTAAACCTACAAGATTCCACAGCTGTTGCAGAAAATGCAGGGGCCCCTATAAATTCTTATGCCGATGATTTTGGATTGATTAAATATACGAATGCAGATAAAGGATTTTTTAGTTCTTCGAGAGGAAATTATGGTATCGATGATGATATCTATTCTTATGTTCGACTTAAACCTAAAGGAAAATCGATTAATGTATTTGTGATAGATAATGCAACAGGTCGATTAATCGATTCGACAAAATTAGTAGTCAACTCCGATGTGTACAAAGTGCCATTCCAGTATTTATTGCCAGGAGGAAGTATATTTAATTTAGGTGTAGTGCCAGGGAAATCGTATAGCTTCCAAGCTTCGGCAAAAGGTTACGAGTCGAATAGTATACAAGCCATGATTAACAGTATGGACTCGGTGTATGTTATCCGATTATTAAAAGAGAAAAAAGGATGTATAGTACAAGGTACAATTACTGATAAAGCAACAGGTCAAAGATTAGATAGTGCTTTAGTAACTATTGTAAATAAGAGCAATAATTTAGAAGTATTTAGAACCTTTACCGATGCAAGTGGTTTTTACCGATTTACAGGATTAACAGGAGGTGCAATATTTGAAATTACTGTAGCGCGTAAAGGGTACTTTGCCGCAAAACCACAAACGCTAAGCACTCTAGGAAATACTTGTGTAACAACGAAAGAAAGAGAATATGATTTCTTAAAAGATTTTGTGTTAGACCCAATTATTATTGGTAAAGCAATTAAGATTGATAATATTTATTTCGATTTGAATAAATACAACATTAGAGCCGATGCAGCTATAGAGTTAAATAAAATTGTAAAGATACTTACCGAAAACCCTGATATCATCATTGAGTTAAGTTCACATACCGATGCTCGAGGTTCAGATGCTTCTAATATGTTACTATCAGACCGTAGAGCGAAGTCTTCTGCAGCATACATTGTATCAAAAGGAATTGCACAAGAACGAATTACTGGTAAAGGATATGGAGAGAGTAAATTGGTGAACAATTGTGGCAATAATGTTAAGTGTACAGAGAAAGAACATCAACAAAATAGAAGAACAGAGTTCCAAGTGGTAGGGTTTTTGAGTGATAAGAAATAGTCACCAAACATATGTACACCAGCAACTACACCTTTATAAAAGCAGACCGTAAACTCATCAAATTGTATTTTGATGATATTCTTTTCATAAAAGGCTTAGGTAATTATGTAGAGATTATTGTTCAGGGGGATAAGAAATACATTTACTATAAGACCTTAAAAGAATTGATTAATAAATTGCCAGATGAGTTTATGCGTGTGCACAATTCTTATATTATCAACCTCAGAAATGTAGATTATCTGGAAGATAATCATTTAGTTATCCAAGAGCATAAAATTTCTATTGCCAAAAGTTACAAAGAATGTTTATTGGGTAGTATAGATAAGTTGTTGCTTTAAATAAGAAACAGCATATACTACATAAAAATTAGTGAAGGCTAAATAAATTATTTTTTTATCCCTTGCTGCTTGTCTTTTTTTGTGAAAAAGAAGATGAAACGACTATTTTTTATATTAATAGTATTAGCAGGTATGGCAACTGAACAATCTAAGGCACAAGAGACAGCGTATGACGACGATGTAAAAACGATAGGTGCAATAATGAAGGCAAGTTATGAAGTAGTGTCGGGAGAGAAAGGAGCTAAGAGGCAATGGGAGAGAGATAATTTCTTGCATCACCCTAAGGCAGTATATTCTTATTACGATAAACAAAAAGGAACGCAGGTCGTAATGACATTGGCTGAATTCCATAAAGAAACCGATGATATGGTTTTCAATACAGCATTTTTCGAGAGTGAGATCAATAGAGAACAACGCATATTTGGAAACATTGCACAGGTTTGGAGTACATACGAAACCCGATTAGAGAAAGATGGGAAAGTAGCACGTAGAGGAATAAACAGTATACAACTGATTTACGAAAATAACCGCTGGTACATATTGTCATGGACCTTTTGTGGAGAAACCGAAAGCAACACTATTCCTAAAACATTCGATAAAAATTGACCCTATACTACCTATGAATACAGTGTGTCCCGCACAGCGGGACTGCACTACTAGTCACCAGTCACTAGTCACCAGTCACTAAATGGTAATCCCATTCATCTCCGTAAGTATAATAGGTTTATTGTCGGTTACTACAATGGTGTGTTCGTGTTGAGCCATGAAGCCACCTTTGTTTCCTACCATTGTCCAGCCGTCCTCTTGTGTTTCAGCATACGTAGATGTAGTAGAAATAAAAGTCTCAATAGCCACTACCGAATTTTTTTTGAATCTGTTGAGGTTATATTTATCTCTATAATTTGCAATCTCACTAGGTTCTTCATGTAAGCTTCTTCCTACTCCATGTCCAGTTAGGTTCTTAATAACCTTGTACCCTCTTTTCTTTGCTTCTGTTTCAATTAGAAAACCGATATCTGAAATCCGTACACCACCCTTGATGTTGTATATAGCTTTATGTAAAATTTCTTTAGAGGCATCAACAAGTTTTTGATGCATGTGAATGTCGGAGCCTATTACGAACGATCCGCCATTGTCCGACCAAAATCCATTTAATTCCGCAGAAACATCAATGTTAATTAAATCGCCTTCTTTAATTATTGTTTTTTCTGAGGGTATACCATGACAGAATTCGTGATTTACGCTTATGCAAGTCCAACCAGGGAAACCATAAGTTAAATAAGGAGCCGACTTTGCACCAAAGTCTTGGAGAATTTTACCGCCGTAATCATCCAGATCTTTAGTAGTCATTCCAACTTTGGCATAACTTCTCATCTCTTTCAATGTGTAGGCTACAGCTTCACTTACTTCTTGCATCCCCTTTAATTCCGACTCTTGACTTATCGACATAACTCTTTTTTTTTAACAAAAGTAAAAATGTTTTGAGTGCTATTTTCATGAATTGTGAAAAAACAAGTATTATTATATAAAATAAGAGTAATATATGACTTCCACACCCTTCTCAATTTTAACAACCGAACGACTAATACTAAGGAAACTGTCCATCGACGACTGGGGGGAGATTTTAACTTTACGATCAGATCCAGAGATAAATAAGTACCTCGACAGGCAAGCTGCAAAGACAAGAGAAGATGCGATAAATTTCATCAATAAAGTAAATGAGAATATCGATAAGCACATGGCATTTTATTGGGCAATTACCTTAGCGGAAACGAATACGGTTGTGGGTACTATTTGCTTGTATGACCTTTCAAATGAGATGAGTAGTTGTGAAATTGGGTATGAGTTAATGATAAGATTTCAAGGACAAGGGATAATGAGTGAGGCGCTTAGGGGTGTTATCGATTATGTTTTTCAAACGCTGAAGCTTAATAAAATATTAGCGGTTACTCATTGTAAAAATGAGCATTCAAGCAGATTACTAAGTAAATTTAATTTTGTGAAATCTTTAGAGGTAGATAAAGAGAATCCTGAATTAGATATTTTTATTTTGACAAAATAAATTAGAAAGTAGGAATACGAAACTTATATAAAAGTCTAGCTGATAATATTTTCTTATACAGCTACGGAATTAATTAAGAGTTGTTTTTCTAAAAGAAATTGTTGTAAATTGAAACTTCTATCAATAAACAATCAATAATAACCTAAATAACAATTCTAAATATTAATTATATGGAAAAGCTTCAATATAAAATAAGCATCAATGCTCCCGTAATCAAGATTTACGACTTAATGCTTGGCATGAGCAATAAATCAACTTATGAGCAATGGACGGCTATGTTTAATCCAACCTCGAGCTATGAAGGGAGTTGGGAGAAGGGGAGTAAAATTCTATTTGTAGGAGTAGATGAGAATGGCGACAAGGGAGGGATGGTTTCTCGAATAGTTGAAAATATACCTAACAAATTTGTTTCGATTCAACATTACGGTCTTGTACAAGGGAGTCAGGAAATTACTGAAGGCCCAGATGTGGAAAAATGGGCAAATGGATTTGAAAACTACAGCTTCGAAGAAAACAATGGAAGTGTAACGGTTACCGTTGATTTAGATACTACAGAGGATTTTATTGAATATATGAATGAGAAATATCCTATAGCATTAAATAAGTTGAAGGAAATTTGTGAGAAATAAAAAGGATTTATTCAAAAAAATAGAAACATGAACGGATTTAAAATAACTACTTCAGATCATAAAGAAATAAAATTTGAATTTTACATTGATACGGCGCCAATTACATCTAAAGCCTTCCTTAGCATTTTGCCTTTTACTCGAACTTTTCACCATGCCAGAGTTTCTGGACAAGAAATTTGGATTGATGATGTTCCTCAATTAGATATTATTCAAGAGAATGCTTCTGTATTTACAGAGCCCGGAGAAGTGGTTTTTGGTCCATCAAAACCAGCTAGATCTAAAACCGCAAATTGTTTTGGAATATATTATGGCGAGGGTAAAGGTTTGGATGCATGTAATGTATTTGCAAAGGTAATAGATAGCGATAAGCATAAGCTATTTGATCTTGGAAATGAAATATGGAAAAATGGTTCGCAAGAATTAACTATTGCTACACTATAAGAGAATGTCTGAATGGGTATTGTAGAAATAATTTCAATGATAAATAAATACAAAAGAATAATAGCTTGTGCCTTGATGATTATACTTTACAATTCTGTCTTCGCGCAGAATGGGGAGTTGTTGGTTAATTTTATTGGAAACGCAGGATTTCATATTACTGATGGTAAAACGAATATCTACCTCGACTTCCCATATAAATCTGGAGCGTACGGGTATATGCAATACAGCGAATCGGAGTTAAACAAAATTAAGGATCAATCGATTTTTATATTTACGCATAAACATGCTGATCATTATGCTAGAAAAATTACGAGAAAATTAAATGGTAAAGTATATGCCAGACATAATCGGAAGAGAATAAATAAATTGGAGAAAAGTATACCCGACTTCAAGATAAAATCATACAAGACGAAACATCGGTTTTCTTTTAGTCATTATTCGTACGTAATCGATTGGTATGGTAAAAGACTTTTTATCTCAGGAGATACGGAACATCCAGAAACTATAGGATTAATTAAAGATATTGATTATGCCTTTATTCCAACTTGGATTTTGTATTACGCCAAAGAGAAAAATATTAGCATAGATGCAAAAACCAAAGTGGTCTATCACCTCTACCCAAACGAGAAAGTAGAAGAAAAAACGAATAAGGATTTTATATTATTTGATAAACAAGGAATGAGTTTGAAAATTCCTTATTAAGATTATATAATAAAAACGTTTTTTAGATTAAAGTCACCAAGTATATTCTATGAAATCGATAGTCTTAATGTTAATGTTGTTCAGCCTAGGAACATATTCTTATTCGCAAAGTAACAATCCTAATTTGGATACTGCACTAGCAAAAAAACTAGGAGCAGATGATTATGGCATGAAAAAATATGTGTTTGTATTGTTAAAAACGGGTGAGAACAAAACAACCAATAAGAAATTTATCGACAGTTGTTTTGCAGGACACATGGCCAACATTGGTAAACTATCCGAGCAAAACAAGTTGGTAGTAGCAGGCCCATTCGGGAAAAACAACAAAGATTTCAGAGGAATTTTCATTTTGAACGTATCTACTATAGAAGAAGCAAATAAACTCCTAGAAGGCGATCCAGCCATAAAAGAAAAACTACTAAGCGCAGAACTTGTTCCATGGTACGGCTCCGCCGCTATTTCAGAATATCTAAAAGCTCATGATAAAATTTGGAAGGCAAAACCTTAGAGGATGAAACAGTACATTGCCCATATCGCATTAGTTGTAAAAGATTACGACGAAGCAATAGATTTTTATACAAATAAGTTAGACTTTGTGGTTCTTGAAGACACAAAGATTGACGAATTTAAAAGATGGGTGATGATTGCTCCGCCTGGAGCTAAAGAATGTAGTTTATTATTAGCGAAAGCATCTAATGAAAAACAATCAGAAAGTATAGGAAATCAAACAGGAGGTAGAGTGTTTCTTTTTTTATTCACAGATGACTTTTGGCGAGACTACAATAAAATGATTAACAGAAAAATTAATTTTGTTAGGTCTCCAACAGACTTCCATTATGGTAAAGTGGCAGTGTTTGAAGATTTATACGGTAATCTATGGGATTTGATACAACCTAACGAGAATAATAAAGGGCTTGTTAAATAATATTCAAATAATAAATGTTGCCTAAAAATATACTTTGTAATTACACTCACTTCCAATTGTGGTAACAATAGTGATATCGCCACTTTTTCACGATTTACATCTGCAATATCCTTCTTGACTTATAAAGCTTTTGAAAGAATAGAGAATAAAACGAATCTAAAATCAATCAACTTAATAAAAAAAATTAGCTAATTTGTTGTAGCGGGAGCAGGACTCGAACCTACGTCCGCCAAGGCGGATAAGAGCCCGACGAAATTTTTTCAAAAAAAAAGAGCCTTGTGAAAAACAAGACTCTTATCTAGTAGCGGGAGCAGGACTCGAACCTACGACCTTCGGGTTATGAGCCCGACGAGCTACCAACTGCTCCATCCCGCACTCTTATATCCAATTATTATATAGCTCAAGCCGTTTTTAATTGGAATGCAAAGATATAATTCGTTTCTTTGCATTCCAAATTATTTTCAATATTATGAGTCATAAGGCTGGTTTTGTGTCAATTATAGGTAAGCCTAATGCAGGTAAATCAACTTTATTGAATGCTTTGTTGGGTGAAAAGCTCTCAATCATCACTCCTAAAGCGCAAACAACCAGACATAGAATATTGGGAATTTTAAACGAAGAAGACTACCAAGTGGTGTTTTCGGATACCCCTGGAATCATCAAACCCATGTATAGTTTGCACGAGTCGATGATGAATGCGGTATATGGTTCCTTAACCGATGCCGATATTGTTTTGTTGGTAACCGATATTCATGAGAAGCACGATGAAGCTGAAGTGTTGAAGTCGTTAGAGCATTGCTTGTCGCCTGTGGTGGTCATCATCAACAAAGTAGACCAAGCAAAACAAGAGGAGATTGCGGAGAAAATAGAGTATTGGAAGAACACCTTGAATCCCGTTGCCATATTTGCTGCTTCGGCTTTACACGATTTTCAGGTGAAAGAGATATTTAAGTTTATCATAGATAATATGCCAGAACATCCAGCCTATTATCCCAAAGACGATACTTATACCGACAGAACGGAGCGTTTCATTGTGTCGGAAATGATTAGAGAAAAGATATTGATGTTCTACCAAAAGGAAATTCCTTACAGTACAGAAGTGATAGTAACTTCATTTAAAGAGGAAGAGAACATAGTGAAAATACAAGCGGAGATTATTGTGGAGCGTGAATCGCAAAAAGCCATTATCCTAGGGCATAAGGGAGAATCGATTAAGAAAACAGGCACGAAATCGAGAGAGTCGATAGAAGAATTTGTGGGCAAGAAGGTATTCCTAGAGCTTTTTGTTAAGGTGGTGAGCGATTGGAGAAATAAAAAGAATTATTTAAAAAGATTTGGTTACGATCAATAGTAACCTAGAGGTAAAGATATGAGTAATATAGTAGCTATCGTTGGACGCCCGAATGTGGGTAAATCGACATTGTTTAATCGACTTTCGGAAAGCCGTAAGGCTATAGTCGACGATTTTAGCGGGGTTACTCGCGACCGTCATTACGAGACAGCGGAATGGATTGGTAAAAAATTCACCATCATCGATACTGGTGGTTATGTGGCAAATTCAGAAGATCAGTTTGAAGCGGCAATACGCGAGCAAGTAATCATCGCTATTGAAGAAGCAAGCGTGATTTTATTTATGGTGGATGTGAAAACAGGCATTACAGATCTCGATGATGAGATTGCAACTATGCTTCGTAAGTCGAAAAAACCAGTGTTTGTTGTCGCGAATAAAGTTGATAATAACAATTTAATACCTGAAGCTTCAGTATTCTATTCTTTCGGATTAGGGGAATTGTATTGTATTTCTTCAATTACGGGGAGTGGAACGGGAGAGTTGTTGGACGAAGTGGTAAAACATTTTGAAGAAGAATTCGAAGAACCTAATGAATTACCTACTTATGCGTTCCTAGGGCGACCAAACGTGGGGAAATCTTCTATCATCAACGCCTTAATTGGCAAGGAGAGAAACATAGTCACTCCAATTGCAGGTACAACAAGAGATTCAATTGAAATTGAATACAATCAGTTTGGGCATCATTTTATGCTAATTGATACCGCAGGTCTTCGTAAGAAAACCAAGGTGAACGAAAATATCGAATTCTATTCGGTGATGAGAACAATCAAGGCACTTGAGAAAGCTGATGTTTGTATCTTAATGGTCGATGCTACCGAAGGAATGGAGTCGCAAGACATCAATATCTTCAAGTTAGCGGTAAAAAATCACAAAGGAGTGGTAATATTGGTTAATAAATGGGATTTAGTAGAAAAAGACCATAAAACAAGTAAGGGTTTTGAAGAGACTATACGCGAGAAATTAGCTCCATTTGTTGATGTACCTATTATTTTTACCTCAGCATTAACCAAACAGAGGGTTTTTAAAGCAATAGAAACAGCCAATGAGGTATATCAGAATAAAACTAAACATATCCCAACATCTAAGCTAAATGATGTAATGCTTGAGATTATTCAGCAGTACCCACCACCAAGTTTAAAAGGGAAGTATGTGAAGATAAAATTCATTACACAGCTACCTGGTAAGTCGCCAGCATTTGCCTTTTTCTGTAATCTTCCACAATACGTAAAAGAGCCTTATAAACGCTTCCTAGAGAACAAATTGAGAGAGAATTTCGATTTTTCGGGAGTGCCAATAAGTATCTATTTGAGGCAGAAATAGCATATTTTATAATTATTTAAAAATAATTGTTTTGAATTGAGTTTTTTATTTTACCTTTGCTGCGTTTTAAAATCTTATAACCAAAAATGAAAAAAGTATTAGTTTTATTGTTAACTGCAGGTATCTTTGGATTCGTTGCATGTGGTGAAAGTGCTGAGCAAAAAGCTGCTAAAGAAAAAGCTATGGCTGATTCAATCGCTGCTGCTCAAGCTGATTCAATTTCTAACGCTGCTTCTATGGCTGCTGATTCTTCAGCTACTATGGATACTACAGCTACTGAAGAAGTTGCTAAGTAATCTTCACCTGAAGAAATTAAAGCCTCCACATGTGAGGCTTTTTTTTTGCCCTAAATTTTCCTTATTCCGCGGTTAATAGCTCAACAGATTTGTTTAAGCCCGTGTCTAAATCACGCATCGCTTTGTAATATCCCTCATTTCCAAAGAATTGACGAGCCATTATGGCTTTCATCTGAATGCTCATCGCTTTTTTAGATCGTTTGATTTCATTCTCACTTGGTTTTAATCCTTTAGAAATACTATACGAGATGAAATTATTGAAGAAGTCGTCCTTTAAATTAAAATTTTGTAGAAACTGATCAGCTCCTTTATAGCTTGTAATTTCTTTTTTATTCGCATCAGTATAATTGTATACATAGTCGCTAAGAATACCTTCCGAAACAGCTCTGCTGTAGAATAGAGTATAATCCGAAGTATCTATCGGAATGAAGATATCAGGATAGATTCCACCTCCATCATATACTATTTTACCTGAAGGGGTCTTATATGCTTTTTGATGATTAATCTTAATGCTATCAGGGTTGCTTAATTCACCGTGAACATACCTGTTGCTTAAATCGCCTTCATAAGCCGCTATGCCATCGTTGTAAGGTTTTTGTATGCAACGACCAGTTGGAGTATAATATCGGGCAACAGTGAGCCTTAAACGCGACCCATCGGAAAGGATGGCTTGCTCTTGTACTAAGCCTTTTCCAAAAGTTCTTCTTCCTACAATTATTCCTCTATCCCAATCTTGAACTGCTCCAGCTACAATTTCACTTGCCGAGGCTGAACCTTCATCAACTAAAACCACTAATTTCCCTTTTTCGAAATTCCCTGCATCGGTGGCAAATTCCTCTTTCTTTGGAGAAGCTTTCCCTTCAGTATAAACAATAAGTTTATTCCCTTCTAATAATTCATCAGCAATCATTATCGCTGTATTTAAATATCCTCCTGAGTTACCTCTTAAGTCGAGAATAAGGCTTTTCATGCCTTGACTTTTTAATTTCTTTAAACTTTCAAAAAACTCATCATAAGTATTACTCCCAAATGTGCTCACTTTAATGTATCCAATGTCTTTACTTGGCATATACGATACATCTACACTATTTAATGGAATATTTCCCCTTATGATATTATAATCTATTAGCTTAGGACTGTTATTTCTTTTAATACTGATTTTTACTTTAGATCCCGCTTCTCCTCTTAGTAACTTCGTTACATCTCTATCGGTTATTTTTTTACCAGCCACTACCTTGTCGTTAACCTTTACAATTTTATCGCCTGCTCTTATTCCTAATAGTTCGGATGGACCCCCACTGATAGCCGACACAACATATATGGTATCTCTTAATAAATAAAACTCAATGCCTATGCCTTCAAAATTACCCTCCAAAGTTTCATTTACTTTCTTGAAATCTTCAGCAGGGATATATACCGAGTGAGGATCGAGTTTCGATAACATCTCTTCGATGTTTTCTTGTTCAAGCTTTTTTAAATCAACAGTATCTACGTATTTCTTTTCTATAAGTCGCATTACTTGTTCCATAGAACTCGACTTGGATTTTAGTCCGATACCTCTTATTTCTTCATGAAATTTATATCCTAAAAACATCCCAAGTATTAATACTAAACTGAAAAATAGGGAAGTGCTAATCGCAGAAGTTTTCTTATTTTGCATGCAATAAATACAATTAATACCTCATTTCGTTTGAAGTACCCAACGAAGATATTAATTAATTTAATTTTAATATGCATTTAATTGTCGACAGCGGAAGCACGAAGACCTTATGGTGTTTGGTAGATCAAGATATAATAGTAGAAGAGTATAGTACAGTAGGGCTAAACCCCTATGTCTGCTCTGTAGAGTTTATTAATGGGTTGATAATTAATGAAGTGATTGGTCGCTTAGCTCATAAGCCCGAAGCCATTTTTTTCTATGGCGCAGGTTGCTCTACTGAGGAGAACAAGAAAATTTTAAAGAATGCCCTTTTGCTAATTAACCCCAATGCTCATATTGAAGTGGAGCACGATTTGTTAGCAGTGGCCAGAGCTCTTTGTCAGAATAAACAGGGAATCGCAACAATACTTGGAACAGGTTCCAACTCTTGCTTATACGATGGAACAAATATTATTGCAAACACTCCCTCACTTGGATATATATTAGGTGATGAAGGTTCAGGTTCGTACATCGGCAAACAATTTTTATCCGATTTGTTTTATAACCGTGTTCCTGAAGAAACAGCCATGGCATTTAAGAAAGATTATCCCGAAGAATTGAGTTATTATCTAACTAAAGTCTATAAAGAACCGAACGCCAATGCTTTCCTGGCTTCATTCTGTAAATGGATATCGGAGCATAAAGAAACACCATATTTTCATCAAATGTTAAGGCAATGTTTCTCTAGTTTTATCGAAAAGCAAATTAGTCCGTATGGTAAAAAGTATACGAATACAATACATTCACTGGGTTCAATTGCTTTTTATTTTTTGAATGAATGGAAAGAAGTAATTTTGCAGTATGGCTATCAGCTAGGGGAGCTTACGCAATCGCCTATTAACGGATTAGTCCAATATCACTCATCATGGAAAAAGTAACAGAGAAAAGTTCAAAGTATACTCATTTGGAAAAAATGAGTGTAAAGGAACTGATAGAAAATATTAATAACGAAGACCAAACAGTACCTCTAGCGATAAAGAAAGTGTTACCTTCTATAGAAGCACTGATAGAAAGAATAGTAGAGCGTATGCAAAACAATGGTCGTTTGTTTTACATTGGAGCAGGAACCAGTGGTCGATTAGGTATTGTTGATGCGTCAGAATGCCCTCCAACTTTTGGTGTTCCGCATGGTTTAGTGGTAGGTATTATTGCTGGAGGAGATTCTGCAATTCGTAAAGCTGTAGAATTTGCAGAAGACGATATGAATCAAGCTTGGATAGATTTACAAGAATATCAACCCAATAAAAACGATACAGTTATTGGCATCGCCGCTTCTGGAACAACTCCATATGTTATTGGTGGATTACAAAAAGCAAATCAAGCAGGGTTATTAACTGGAGCAATCGTTTGTAATGAAAATAGTCCGGTAGCTGCCGAAGCACAGTATCCTATTGAGGTGGTAGTGGGCCCTGAGTTTGTAACAGGTAGTACTCGAATGAAATCTGGAACTGCACAGAAATTAGTGCTCAACATGATCTCTACTTCAGTAATGATAAAGCTAGGAAGAGTGAAAGGAAACAAAATGGTGGATATGCAGTTATCAAACAATAAATTAATTGATAGAGGAGTTAAAATGATTATGGATGAGTTGCAAGTAGACGAAAAACTAGCATCCGAATTGTTAACTAAATATGGTAGTGTAAGAGCCGCTATTTCAAGTTATAAATTCTAAATTACAAACTCTAAATTCTAAGTTACGAGATACGAACTACGAGATACGAATTACGAAAAAAAATGCACGATATAGAACCTTTTTATAAATGGCGTGATGATTATATCTCATCGGAAGACGAACGTTCTCCTTTTTATGGAAAGGAATATTCGGAATTCGAATTCACAGATACCATATATAATTTTTACATACACCCGCAATGGGATTTCTTTGGTTCGCCTACTTTATACATGAAGATATTGTTTGTAGATTATGATAGGAGGTATGCGATAATAGAATTTATTGGAGAGTGGAACGATTGCATTACCAACGACATCATGTTTCTTAAACGCGAAATTATTGAATTGATGGTTGATGAAGGGATTAATAAATTTATTCTGATAGGGGAAAATGTTTTGAACTACCATAGCTCCGACGATTGTTATTACGAAGAGTGGTTTCAAGATATTGATGATGGATGGATAGCAGCAATAAACTTCCGCGAGCATGTAATCGATGAATTCAAAAGAAGTAATATAGACTATTACTTATCGTTTGGTGGGGAACTCGACGATATTAATTGGAGATCTTTAAAGCCTTTGCAATTTTTTAAGCGAGTAGAAGAGCAATTGATGAAAAGACTAAACTAAAGTCCTTTCATCGCATTTTTACCATGTCGGATAACTTTAGCTTCTACATAAAAAATAATTTCTTCAGCCATATTTTTCATTAAGTCGCCAGTACGCTCTAGTTTCTTTACTAACATTAATAAGCGTAGTGTATTTTCTATCTCCGAAGGGTTGGCAAGAATGTAGTTTGCAATTATTGTGTTTGCTTTGTTGTTGAGTATATTGAGTTCTACATCTTTTTCGAAAAGAGTTCTTGCATGCTCAGGATCGTCGTTTTCATAAGAACTGATGATGCTTTCAATCATGTCGATACAAATACTCGTCATGGTATCAATTTGTAAATCTTTAATCAAAGTTTTGTCGAATGCTCGATCCAATTCTAGTACGAATGCTGCAATACCTTCTGCATTATCGCCCATACGCTCTAAGCTGGAGTTGCACTTTAATGTAGAGAATACGAAGCGTAGATCATTAGCAACTGGATTGAATAGAGCGAAAATATTTTCACAATCTTTATCAATTTTTAATTCGAAAGCATTTACCCTCTTTTCATTGAAAACAACTTCATGCGCTAAATTGTTATCGAAGTGAATTAAAGCATGTCCACTTTTTTCGATTTGATTTTTCACCAACTCAGCCATCTCTATCAAATCTGATTTTAATTTCTTTAATTCAGTATGTAAATGATTCATAACTTAACTCTTTATAATTTAACTATTCACTCTCCATCTCACATCTCACATCTCACATCTCACATCTCATATCTCATATCTCACATCTCATATCTCATATCTCACATCTCACATCTCTCATCTATCACCCAAACCTACCCGTAATGTAATTCTCTGTTTGTTCTTTTTTTGGTGCTGTGAAAATTTTCTTGGTATTGTCGAATTCAATAATTTCACCCATATACATAAAAGCAGTATTATCACTAATCCTTGCGGCTTGTTGCATGTTGTGAGTGACTACTAGTAATGTGTATTTATTTTTAAGCTCATAAATTAATTCTTCAATTTTTGCAGTAGAAATAGGATCCAAAGCCGAAGCGGGTTCGTCCATTAGAATAATAGAAGGTTCTACAGCTAGTGCTCTTGAAATACATAAACGTTGTTGTTGTCCTACAGATAAATGGATGGCAGGTTTGTGTAGAATGTCTTTTACTTCATTCCATAAAGCTGCCATTTGTAAACATTTCTCCACAGTTTCATCGATGTATTTTTTGTGTTTGATGTTATTTACTCTCAACCCATATGCTACATTTTCGTAAATTGACATCGGAAATGGGTTTGCTTTTTGGAATACCATACCCACTTTTTTTCTATGCGCTGTAAGGTCAATTTTATCACTATAAATATCTTTGTGATCTATAGTGATGATGCCATTCATGTGGAAAGTCTGGATAATATCATTCATTCTATTGAAGCAACGCAACAGCGTAGACTTGCCACATCCCGATGGTCCGATGAAAGAGGTTACCGTATTTGCAGGAATAGCAATGTTGATGTCTTTTAACACCTGTTGTTTCCCGTAGAATGTATTTAAATTTTTAGTCTCAATCTTATTCATCCTATTGCATTTTTTTATACCATCGGTTTCTTAAATAAATAGCTAAGCCATTTAATAAAAATGTGATGCTTAATAATATAATAATACCCGCAGCAGCTAGTCCAATGTACGCTTGCTGAGGTTTACTGATCCAGTGAAATATTTGTATTGATAATACAGTGTATTGATCCATTATTCCTTCTGGTAAAAAAGGCACATAAACCAATGCGCCTACCACAATTAAAGGTGCGGTTTCACCAATTGCTCTAGATATAGATAAAATCATTCCTGTTAAAATTCCTCCATAAGCAGAAGGGATAATAACATTTTTTATGGTTTGCCAGGTGCTTGCGCCCATTGCTAACGACGCTTCTCTTAAAGAATTCGGTACCGATTTTATGGCTTCACGTGTAGCTACAATAACAATTGGAATAACCAATAATGAAAGTGTGCTTGCTCCTGCGATAATACTATTTCCCCAACCACAGAGTCTAACGAAAAGTTCCATGCCAAGTATTCCGTAGATAATAGATGGTACACCAGCAAGATTGATTATATTGGTTTCTAGGAATTTTGCAGATTTATTCTTCTTATCTACAAATTCCTCTAAATAAATACCAGCACCTATGCCGATGGGAAATGAAATAAATACAGTAAGCAATAGTACAGTAATCATTCCGGCAATGGCGGTATAAACTCCTGTACTCTCAATATTTCTAGATGGGAGTGAACTTAAGAATGTCCAGTTTACATGCTTGATGCCTTTCGATACGATAACATATAATAACAGAGCTAAGGTAAGTAAACTCAATAGCGTACAAATAAGAGCAAAAGCCTCAAACAATTTATCTTTCCATATATTTATCCTGTTGTTACTCATATTTACTACTGAATTTTCTTTTTACCCATAAGCTTACGTTATTGAGTAAAAAAGTAAAAATAAATAATACGATACCTGCTGCAAAAATACTATGGTGCTCTATAGTGTTTTCTGGAACATCACCTACACTTACCTGAATAATATAGGCAGAAATGGTTTCCATAGAATTTAATGGATTAATACTCATACGAGGTTGCTGACCAGCCGCTATTGCCACAATCATAGTTTCTCCAAATGCTCTAGAAATAGCAAGTATAATGGATACTATAATTCCTGATGATGCCGCAGGTAGCATTATTTTAAATGAGGTTTGTAATCTGGTCGATCCTAATGCATAGGCCGACTCTCTTAAATTATTTGGCAAAGACCTTAAGGCATCTTCGCTTAAAGAAGTAACATAAGGGATAATCATAATCCCCATAACTAAACCAGCAGATAATGCATTGAAGGTACCTATGCTCGGAAAAATATGTTGAAGAATAGGAGTAACATATACTAATGCAAAAAAACCATAAATAACAGTAGGGATACTTGCGAGTATTTCTAATACAGGTTTTAGTATAGCCGATATTTTTCGGGGAGCATATTCGCTCAAGTAAATAGCAATAGTTAATCCAATGGGGATAGCAACTAATACGGCAATTAAACTAGTAACTATAGAGCCAAGTAATAAAGGGAGTATCCCATAATTTTTAGTGTAAAAAAGTGGTGTCCACTCTGTGCTAGTAAGGAATTCTATAATTGAAACCTTTTTGAAAAAACTAAAAGCATTAATGGTTAGCACACTTATTATTCCCAAACTAATGAGAATGGTTATAATACTGCATATTGCAAAAAAACCAATAATCAATTTTTCTTGAATTTTGGTGGTATTGTTGAATAGTCTTTCTATATAACTATAAACCTTTTGCATTTTTAATTTTCAGTTCTTTTTGTAGGGTATTTACATTCAATAGTTCATCATCATTTAATATGGTGCCCTTAATGTTTTTATTAAAGCGTAGCATTATATCGGAGTATAAATCCGATTGAAGAGGAACACTTCCTGTTTCTTTCGATAAACGTGCAGCACTAGCAAGATAATAGTTTATAAATTTCTTTACCACTTCTTTTTCTGCAGATTTACTGTTGATGTATAAAAATTCAATTCTCGAAAGAGGTTGATATTTTCCAGTTTTTATATTCTCTTCTGTTGGGAGATACGCACCATCGCCATTTTCTTTTTTTAAATCATCGATAGGAATTAATTTCAACTTGTTTTTATTTTCTAAATAATAAGATAAGCCGAAATATCCTAGCGCTCCTTTGATACCAGATACCCCCTGTACCAAAATATTATCATCTTCACTCGCGGTATAATCACCTCGTACCGCTTTTTTAGTCCCCACAATTTTCAAACTAAAATAATCGAAACTCCCCGACGAAGGTCCAGCACCAAAAAGTGTTATGGGTAAATGAGGCCAACCAGAACGTATCTGGTCCCAGTATTTTATTTTTCCTTGAGCTTCCGGCTCCCATATTTTTTTTAATTCTTCTGTACTCAAATAATCTACAAAGTTATTTGCAGGATTAACGGCAACTACTAATGCATCACTTGATACTGGGAGTTCAATAAAGTCGATGTTGTTTTTTCTGCATTTTTCAATGTCTTCGCTGTTTAATTTTCGCGATGCATTTAAAATATCAATGTCATTTCTAACAAACTTTTTAAAACCACCACCAGTACCCGAAACCCCGACTGTGATTTTTATCTCTGGATATACCGAGCGAAAATCTTCGGCAACAGCTTCGGTAAGTGGGAATAAGCTGCTAGAGCCATCGATGCGAATACGGTCTTCATAATTCCCCCAACAACCAGCCGAAAAACTGGATGCAACAAATAATAGGATATATAAACCGACTTTTTTCATTCGCTTAACTTCATACAAATATGTTAATCTAATGTTAACTTAATATTAAGTGTTACATCTTATTATTTTGTATTTCTTGCATTTATTTAGTTTATTTGCATTGCTTATCTAGAAAGACGGAGGGAATAGACCCTGCGAAGTCTTAGCAACCTGTGCTAACAAGGTGCTAAAATCTACCTGTAAAGGGAATGATAAGAAGAAATCAACTCTCTGATTTTTCGGATAAGCCAGTATTATAGTGTTTATTTACAATGTATTAATGGATATTAAAGAAATTTTAAAAGAGAGAATACTAGTGCTTGATGGGGCTATGGGAACAATGATTCAGAGGTACAACCTCGAAGAAGCAGATTTCCGTGGGGAGCGTTTTAAAAATCATCCAAAAGACCTAAAAGGGAATAACGACCTACTAAACATTACTCGTCCCGACATAATCGAAGCCATTCATAAAGAGTATTTAGAGGTAGGTTCAGATATTATCGAGACGAATACTTTTAGCTCTAACGCTATCTCCATGGCCGATTACGACATGGAAGATTTGGTATATGAACTCAATTTTGAAGGAGCAAAAATAGCAAGAAAAGCAGCAGATGAATATACTGCTAAAGACCCTTCTAAGCCTCGTTTCGTGGCAGGTTCGGCAGGACCAACTACCCGATTATTATCCTTATCACCTGATGTAAATGATCCAGGTTTTAGAGCAATGACCTATAATGAATTGGTGGATACCTACACCGAACAATTTAAAGGCTTAATTGATGGCGGAGTAGATTTAATATTAATAGAAACGGTTACCGATACGTTAAATGCTAAAGCAGGATTGTTTGCATTAAACGCTATCGCGAAAGAACGTGGCATAAAAATACCCGTAATGGTATCTGGTACAATAACCGATGCCAGCGGAAGAACATTGTCGGGACAAACTACCGAAGCCTTTTTAAACTCATTAACTCATGCAGAGTTATTAAGTGTTGGGTTGAATTGTGCATTAGGTGCAAAAGAAATGAGGCCATATATAGAAGAGATGGCTGAAAAATCAAATGCATTTGTGAGTGCATATCCTAACGCTGGTTTACCTAATGAATTTGGTCAGTATGATGAGAGCCCAGAAGATATGGGTGTACACATACACGATTTTATCGAACATGGATTTTTAAATATTGTTGGTGGATGTTGTGGAACAACACCAAGTCATATTAAAAAAATTGTTGAGTTAGCTAAAGGTGTTGAGCCACGCAAGCCCAAAATTCAAAAACCTTTTACACGCTTAAGTGGACTAGAGCCATTAGTGATTACTCCCGAAATGAATTTCATAAACATTGGAGAGCGCACTAATATTACAGGTTCGCCAAAGTTTGCAAAGCTAATTTTATCGGGCGATTATGATGCCGCACTTTCGGTTGCTCGTCAGCAAGTAGAGGGCGGAGCACAAATAATAGATGTGAACATGGACGAGGGGATGCTCGACTCCGAAGCGGCAATGGTTAAGTTCTTAAATCTAATTGCTTCTGAACCAGATATCGCTAAACTGCCAATAATGATCGACTCTTCTAAATGGTCGGTGATAGAAGCGGGCTTGCAATGTTTACAAGGGAAAGCAATTGTAAATTCGATTTCTCTGAAAGAAGGAGAAGAGAAATTTATTGAGTATGCAGAAAAAATTAAAAGTTATGGTGCCGCAACGGTAGTTATGGCTTTTGATGAAAACGGACAAGCAGATTCTTTTGAAAGAAGAATAGAAATTTGTAAACGCTCGTACGATATATTAGTAAATAAAATAAACTTCCCTCCTCAGGATATTATTTTCGATTCCAATATTTTAACGGTAGCAACAGGTTTAGAAGAGCATAATAATTATGCAGTAGATTTTATTAACGCTACGAAATGGATAAAAGAGAATTTACCACTAGCAAAAGTAAGTGGTGGGGTAAGCAATATTTCTTTTTCATTTAGAGGAAATAATGTGGTGAGAGAAGCTATGCATTCAGTATTTCTATATCATGCCATAAGAGCAGGACTCGATATGGGTATTGTAAATGCAGGGATGTTGGAGGTTTACGAAGAGATTCCGAAAGATTTATTAGAGTTAGTAGAAGATGTAATTCTGAATAGAAGAGAAGATGCTACTGAACGGTTGATGAATTTTGCAGAGCAAGTAAAAGGTAAGGGTAAAGAAGGGCAGGTAAAAGAAGAATTAGAATGGAGAAAGACCAGTGTGGAAGAGCGCTTGTCGCATTCACTAGTGAAAGGCATTATCGACTTTTTAGATGATGATGTTGAAGAAGCCAGAAAAAAATACGAACGCCCATTACAAGTGATAGAAGGACCATTAATGGATGGGATGAATATTGTGGGAGATTTATTTGGTGCAGGTAAAATGTTCTTGCCACAAGTAGTAAAGAGTGCACGAGTGATGAAGAAAGCTGTTGCTTATTTACTTCCATTTATAGAAGAAGAAAAAAGAAACAATCCGAGTTTATCACAAAACTCATCGCAAGGAAAAGTATTAATGGCTACTGTTAAAGGAGATGTACACGACATTGGGAAAAATATTGTTGCGGTGGTATTGGCGTGTAATAATTTTGAAGTGATAGATTTAGGAGTGATGGTTCCTGCTTCAAAAATTATTGAAGAAGCAAAAAAACATCAAGTAGATGTGATTGGATTGAGTGGGTTAATTACTCCATCCTTAGATGAGATGGTGCATGTTGCTAAGGAAATGCAGAGAGAAGGAATGAAGATTCCATTGTTAATTGGAGGAGCAACAACATCGAGAATACATACTGTAGTGAAGATTGATGCACATTATGATGCTCCCGTTGTACACGTGTTAGATGCATCGAGAAGTGTTGGTGTGGTAAGTAATTTGTTAAATGAAGAAAATTCTAAACAGTATGCTGCAGATATTGCTGCCGATTATGAGAAAACAAGAGAGCAATATTTAAAAAGAAATGCCGATAAAACGGTAGTCGACATTGCAGAGGCAAGAAGGAATAAATTTAAAATCGATTGGAGTACTGCACACATCGCTAAGCCTAGTTTTATTGGGAATAAAACCATTAAAGAGTTTCCATTGGAAGAGTTAGTCGCTTATATCGACTGGACACCCTTCTTTCACACATGGGAATTAAGAGGAAGTTATCCGAAAATTTTTAACGATGCCACCATTGGTGTTGAAGCCAAAAAGTTATTCGACGATGCTCAAAAAGTACTTGATGATATTGTTAAGAATAAAAAACTACAAGCTTCTGCAGTATTTGGATTTTACCCAGCAAACAGCCATGGCGACGATATCGAATTATATACAGACGAGAGCAGAACGCATTTATACAATACACTTTATACACTTCGTCAACAAACAGAAAAAGCTCAAGGCTTAGCGCACTTTGCTATGGCAGATTTTGTTGCACCAATAGATACCGGTTTAAAAGATTACGTAGGGATGTTTGCAGTTACAGCAGGTATTGGCTTGGAGAAATTAGTGGAGCAGCATGAAGCGAATCACGATGATTATAATTCGATTATGGTAAAAGCAATAGCCGATCGTTTAGCAGAAGCCTTTGCAGAGAAATTACATGAACTGGTTCGTAAAGAATATTGGGGATATGCTAAAGAAGAGAAGTTGAGTAATGAAGATTTGATTAAAGAAGAATACGTTGGAATACGTCCAGCGCCAGGTTATCCAGCTTGTCCAGACCATACAGAAAAGAAAACCTTATTTACTATTTTGAATGCAGAGCATGAAGCAGGAATTTCATTAACTGAAAATTTTGCCATGTATCCAACAGCAGCAGTAAGTGGGTATTATTTCTCTAACAAAGAGTCGAAGTATTTCGGCTTAGGTAAAATAGGGAAAGATCAGGTAATTGATTATGCAAAAAGAAAAGGAATGAGTATAGATGAAACAGAAAGATGGCTTGCTCCTAATTTAGCTTATTAAAATTTTTAAAATGAAAGTAATAGATCATATAAACAACGCAAAACAAACATTATTCTCTTTTGAGTTATTGCCACCATTAAAAGGAAAAGGAATACAATCTATTTTCGATACCATAGATCCATTGATGGAGTTTAAACCACCATTTATTGATGTAACTTATCATCGTGAAGATTTTATTTATAAGCAAAGAGAAAACGGTTTGTTAGAGAAAGTTTCATACCGAAAAAGACCAGGTACAGTAGCTATTTGTGCAGCAATTATGCACAGGTATAAAGTGGATGCAGTACCGCATTTAATTTGTGGAGGTTTTACAAAAGAGGAAACAGAAAATGCATTAATTGAATTAAATTTCTTAGGTATAGATAATGTATTGGTGTTGAGAGGAGATTCACGAAAAGCGGAAACACAATTTATACCAACCCCAGGAGGGCATGCTTATGCATCAGATTTGTTGGAGCAAGTAACAAAGATGAACAAAGGAGTATTCTTACATGAAGATATTGATGTTAATATGGGTACCGATTTTTGTATTGGAGTAGCAGGTTATCCAGAAAAGCATTTCGAAGCTCCAAACATGTCGACAGATATTCGTTATTTAAAAAAGAAAATTGAACTTGGTGCAGAATTTATTGTTACACAAATGTTTTTTGATAATCAAAAATACATCGATTTTGTGGGCTTGTGCAGAGCAAATGGGATAAATGTGCCAATTATTCCTGGGTTAAAACCGATTACTAGTTCGAAGCAATTGATTACCTTGCCGAAGGTATTCCATATAGATTTGCCGGAGGCATTAAGTGATGCAGTGAATAAATGTAAAACAGAACAGGAAGTGAAACAAGTAGGGGTTGAATGGTTAATTGAGCAATCGAAAGGACTTATCAAGGCAGGTGCTCCAGTATTGCACTATTATACAATGGGTAACGCAAACCCAACTTATCAAATTGCGAAAGAAATTTTTTAATGAAAGGAATTGTAATAAAATCTACGGGTAGTTGGTACACTGTTCTTGCAGAAGATGAGCAGCATTGGGAGTGTAGGATTATTGGTAAATTCAGGATGCAAGGGATTAAGTCGACCAATCCAGTTGCAGTTGGAGATAAGGTAGAGATTGAAATAGAAGATAAGGAAAAGAAAATAGGCTTACTTGTGAAATTGTACGAACGCGATAATTATATCATTCGTAAATCAATAAATCTATCTAAACAGATACAAATTATTGCAGCAAATATCGACCAAGCTTTTTTGATAGTTACATTTGCTAAGCCAAGAACTTCTTTTGGATTTATTGATCGATTTTTAATTAGTTCAGAAGCATATCATATCCCTACCACATTAATATTTAATAAAATAGATATTTATGATGAAGAGGATATGAACTATGTTCAAGAGGTAAAAGAAATGTATGAAAGAATTGGATATAAGGTCTTATTGGTTTCAGCTTTTACCGGACAAGGAGTAGATCAATTAAAGAAAGAGTGTAGAAATAAAACGTCATTATTTTCAGGGCATTCTGGTGTGGGTAAGTCTACCTTGGTAAATCATATTATTCCAGGTATTGCTTTAAGAACATCACAAGTGTCGGATGCCTCCTCCAAAGGGGTTCATACTACAACTTTTGCGGAGATGCATAAAATACCAGAAGGAGGATTTATTATTGATAGTCCGGGCATCAGGGAATTGGGAGTGGTTGAAATTGAGAAAGAAGAAATATCGCATTACTTCCCAGAAATGAGGGTTTTGCTCAATCAATGTAAATTTCATAATTGCTCACACACCAATGAGCCTTCATGTGCAATAAAGAAAGCAGTAGACGAAAATAGAATTTCTTTGATAAGATATGAGAGTTATTTGAGTATCTTAGCGGGAGAAGACAACCGAAAATAAATACAACAAATTAACTATTATGCGCATAAAAATTTATTTAGCCAGCTTGGTACTCATTGCTTTTGGATTTAATTCTTGTAAAAAAGATGCACCATTCGTGCCATTTTTTAGTATATCCGATGATCGCACTTTAGGCAAACAAGTAGCAGCTGAAATTGATGCTAATCCAGCACAATATCCAATATTAGATTCAGCGTCGAATAAACAAGTGTATCAATATTTATATGCAATCAGAAATGAAATTTTAAATTCAGGGAAGGTTATTTATAAAGATGATTTTTCTTGGAGATTAAGAATTATTAATGATGATTCAACTCTTAATGCATTTTGCACACCAGGAGGATATATCTATGTATATACTGGTATCATTAAATACCTCGATTCTAAAGATCAGTTAGCTGGGGTATTGGGTCATGAAATGGCACATGCAGACAGAAGACATACCAGCAGATCTATGCAAGCACAGTATGGGGTTGAATTATTATTGAATGTGGTTTTAGGGAAGGACTTAGCCGCGGTGAGCCAAATAGCAAGCGGTATATATCAATTACAAAATTCTAAAGAGCATGAAAAAGAAGCCGACGAGTATTCTGTGAAGTATTTGTGTCCAACTTCATATAACGCAGCAGGAGCAGCAGGTTTCTTTATGAAATTAGAATCACAAGGAATTCAGTGTGGAGGATTGCAACAGTTCTTTAGTACACACCCATGTCCAGAGAATAGAGTGCAAAATATTACGGAATTAAAAGAAGATGAAGGCTGCCTTGGTGCTACAACAGATGCTTCGGGTTATGCCGCATTTAAAGCATTATTGCCATAATACATGAGAGCAGTTATTCAACGGGTAAGCGAAGCTTCCGTCGAAGTAGATAATGAAATTAAAGGTCGGATAAATACCGGCCTTTTGATATTTTTAGGTGTAGAACACTCCGACACATTGGAAGATGTAAATTGGTTGGCACAAAAAATTGTGAATATGAGAATATTTGCAGATGAAAAAGGGCTAATGAATCTATCTGTAAAAGATATTAATGCTGATCTATTACTCATTAGTCAGTTTACACTTTTCGCATTAACACAAAAGGGTAATCGCCCTTCTTTTATCAATGCAGCTCGTCCAGAACAAGCAAAGGAATATTATGAGTATATGATTAAAGAGCTAGAAAAAGTATTGATGAAAAATATACAAACAGGGATCTTCGGGGCCGACATGAAAGTGCGTTTATTGAATGATGGTCCGGTTACTATACTCATGGATACAAAAGATAAAGCAAGACATTAAAAAAAAGTAGGTATGACGATAGAAGAAGCACAACAAAAAGTAGATGAATGGATAAACACTACTGGAGTAAGGTACTTTAATGAACTTACAAACATGGCAATACTCACAGAGGAAGTAGGTGAGGTAGCGAGAATAATTTCGCGTACGTACGGAGAGCAATCTTTTAAGGCATCAGATAAAGATAAATCATTAAGTGATGAATTGGCAGATGTATTATTTGTTGTAATTTGTTTAGCGAATCAAACAGGAATAAATTTAGCGGATGCCTTTCAAAAAAATTTGGAGAAAAAAACGACTAGGGACGAACAAAGGCATAAAAACAATGATAAGTTAAAATGAAATTAATACAGGCATTTTCTTTTATATTATTTCTAATATTGATTAGTGCTTGCTCATCTCCAAAGTGGCAAGTGAGTACTATCAATAAAGAAATGGTAAGTAATATTGATATTGAAAATGCAAACCTTAGTGCTATTGTTTTTTTAGCTCCAGGTTGCCCACTGAGTGAGGCTTCACTGTTAGAGTTAAATAAGTTGCAAAAAAAATACTCAGCTAAAAACTATCAAACATATGTATGCATTACAGGAAGTTTATTTAATATAGATGAAATAAAAGCATTTGTTGATACTTTCGACATACAGTTTAAAGTGTTAGTCGATTCAAATGCATTTTTGATGAACTATTTAGGAGCTACTATTACTCCCGAATATTATTTATTAGATAAAAGAGCAGAGATTGTATATAGAGGCGCTATAGATGATAGAGCATTTGATAACGAATATATCCGACCATCGGTAAGTGTTAATTATGCTGATAGCGCAATTCGACAGTATTTTTCTAATCAAAACATAAAAATATCACAAACAAAACCAGTAGGGTGTTTCATTGAGTTATGAGAATTTTTGTAATCATTCTTTCCATTTTTTTAGTTGCTTGTCATTCAGAAAAAAAACAAGAGGTTTCTGAACAGCAGGAAGTGCAGTTGCCAAAAGAGGTTACATTTAATGAGCATGTGGCAAGTATCATTTATCAGAAATGTACAGGATGCCACCGACCAGGAGAGGCGGGGCCATTTAATTTAATTACCTATAAAGATGTTTATAGAAGGAAAAAAACTATAGTTAAAGTAACTCATAGTGGGTATATGCCGCCTTGGCCCGCCGATAGAACATATTCGTCGTTTGTAGGGGAGCTGTATTTAAGCGATTACGAGAAACAGATAATTAAAAAATGGGTAGAACAAGGAGCCAAAGAGGGAAATGAGACTTATAAAGTAAAAGTGCCAGAATACCCAAAAGGATCTCAATTAGGGAAACCCGATTTTGTGATTAAACTTCCTAAACCATACAAAATAGAAGGTAATAATAAGGATCATTATGTAATAATGAAGATTCCTTATGAACTTCCAGCAGATAAATATGTAAGAACTATAGAGTATGTACCAGGGAATAGAAAGAGAGTGCATCATGTAAATGGATACTTAGTGGTTTATGATGAGGGGAAGAAAAAGAATCTGCATGAAGGGGAGTATTACGTAAATAATTATGAAGTTGATGATCTTACTACATGGAAAAGGTTAAAGATTATGAATGACGATGGTAGTTTCCCATTAAGGATACCATCGGCAACGAATTACCTACCAGGCGTAGTTCCTGCTGTTTATCCCAATGGGATAGGAGGTTTCTTAATGAAAAAGAAAGGGGCTATATTATTAAGTGATATCCATTATGGGCCAACACCTAAAGATGAAACTGATGAGTCGTATTTTAATGTGTTTTTTAGCAATGTTCCCCCTGAGAGAAAATTTGGAGAGTTCCAATTAGGCACTTACGGGGTGTCGAAAATTGAACCAAAATTGGAAATTCCTCCCGATTCGGTAAAAACTTTCATTTCTAGGTACACGGTGCAAAGCGATATTTCAATTGTAACTGTAAATCCTCACATGCACCTCTTAGGTAAAAGTTTTTTAGCATATGCAGTTGACCCAGAGGGAGTTATAATACCACTAATAAAGATAAATAAGTGGGATTTTAGATGGCAATATTTCTATACTTTCAAAAAAATGGTAAAAATTCCTCGAGGTAGCACGATTATTGTCAAAGCCACTTATGATAACACAAAGGGTAATCCATTTAATCCGTTTAGTCCTCCACGTTGGATAGGTGAAAGAGAAGGGAGTATGAGTACTAAGGATGAGATGTTACAATTTATAGTGACTTATTTAGATTATAAAGCAGGTGATGAAAACATTTCTTTAGAGTCGAAAATAGAATAATATGAGTTGTATTTGAAAAAACTGGTATTAATTTTTGAATCCCGATTCTAATAGAATATTATTAGAATGAGTTCAAAATGGGGCATTTAACTTAATTTTAATCCTGTTCCTAACTGTATATTTAATTTTTTTTTATACATTTGTGAATAAATGATTTGGTAAACAAAATTAATGGAGCTAGGTTAAATGACACAACAAATTAAAACCAATACCTATCAGAATACGTACATATAAAAATATTTAACTGCCATTAATGAAATTATTAAGATTCTCTTCCGTATTACTTATTGCAATTGTTGCATTAAGTTCTTGTTCGACAAAAAAAACAAATAAAATGTTAATTACTTATGACGTACCTAGAAGTATGCCAGAAGTATTTGTAATTAACAAGCGTGACAGCGCAGAAACTACTTATAGTCACAAGATAAAATCTGGTGATAGAATAGCGGTAAAGTTTCTGAACAATTACGATTTAACAAAAAGCACATTTAACTTAGAAGCTAACCCAGCAGTTGAGGCGGGCTATGTAGTGGATGTGAACGGTTTCGCTAACATGCCTTTGGTTGGTAAAGTTCAAATTTCGGGATTAACTAGAGAAGATGCATCCAAAAAATTAGAAAAATTATATTCGACTATATTAAACAACCCTATTATAGAGGTTTCTATCGTAAGCATTAAAGTAAATGTTTTTGGAGAAGTTGGCCGTCAAGGTAAATTTTTGATAGATAGAGACAATATCTCTTTAATCGATTTAATTTCTGAAGCAGGTGGTCTTACAACTCATGCTAAAAAGAAAGCCATAAGAATTATCCGCGGTGATCCTTCAAATCCTCAAATAATTATCGTAGATTTAAGAAAAGTTGGTATATTGCGTTATTCAGAATTGATGATTCAAGACAATGACATTGTAATTGTTGACCCTATGCGAGTGTACGAAATCTCGGAACCAACTACAGCTGTGGGAACTATGTTACAACCGTTACTTCTTGTTGTCAACTCGATAGCGATTGTACTAAGTTTGTCAAGATAATTATTAATGGCTCAACAACAACCAGATACATTTAAATCACATCAAGCTCAAGAAATAGATTACAATCGAATATTTAGGATTGTATTAAGCCGTTGGTACTGGATTGTTGGCTGCATTATAATAGGCATTATATGGGCATTCGTATACCTTAGATTTACACCCTCTGTTTATGAAACTTCTGCTTTATTAAAGTACGACGACAAAAAAACAGAAATATCAGAGCTGATAAATATTAACAGCTACTACGATAGAAAAGACAAAATTCAATCCGAAACTTATGTAATACAGTCGAGAACCCTTCTCTCAAGAGCAGCCTCTCGTCTAAATTACATGTACTCCTTCTTCAGAAAAGGGAGAATACTCGAAACTGAATGTTACCCCGATTATCCTTTTGAATTGGAAGCCTTTAATATAGATAGCAATTCTATTTTTGGATATTCTTTCAATATTACTCAAATCGATAAGTTGAAATTTAGATTAATTACCACTAACAATGGTACATTAATTTCAAATGCAGAATACTTTTATGGACAAGATTTGAAATTCGGAAAAAATGTATTTCGAATCCTTAGGCCATTAATTCCAGTTAACGACTTAGACGAATTTAATTTCAGGTTTAATCATCCTACAAATGTAATGTACAGATTGATGGGTGGATTAAATGTTCGTGAAGTAGGTAAAGGAATAAATATTATGTCTTTAAATTTTAAAGACACCAATCCAGTATTTGCAGCAGATGCATTGAATGCAATAATTGCAGAGTATAGAATTTTCGATAGAGATCAAAAAGGTATTGCAGCAGCTCAAACCATTGAATTTATAGATGCCCAGTTAGAGAAGCTTTCGTCTAAAGTAAAAGATGCAGAGCAATTGCTCGAACAATATAAAGTAGGAAAAAGCATTTTAAATATTGAGGATAATAAAAACATCGCTTATCAGAAGCTACGTGATTTGGATGTTCAAAAGAATATTATCAATATACAAAGTATCGCAATCGACTTGTTAGAAGAACAAGTAAAAGCGAATAAAGAAACCATTACCCTAAATTTCACTGCAGAAGGCTCTGAAGATAAATTGATGAGTGAATTGGTGAATCAGATGAATACTTTGCTGAATGAACGTATTAAGAAGCAGTCGTTATACTCCGACAATTCAGCTCCTATTCAGGAAATTGATCGCCAAATAGAAGAAGCTAAAAGGGCAATTACTCTTAATATTAGAGCAGCAAGAGATAGAAATAATAGAACAGTAAAATTTTTAGAGAAACAGCTTGCAGTTGCTAAAGAAGAATTAAAATCAATACCTTCAGCAGAGAGAGATTTGATTAACTTAAATAGAGATTTTGAAATTAATCAGAAAGTATATTCGTTCCTACAAGAAAAAAGATTAGAAGCATCGATTGCAAAATCAGCAATTATGCCTTCGTCGAATGTAATAGATGAAGCAATACCAAGCTATGGTATTGTGGCTCCTAATTCTAAAAGTGTTTACACCACAGCAATTTCCATTAGTTTAATTATTGGTATTGCTTTAATACTGCTAGCTCGTTTATTGAATCAACGTATATTCGATAAAGAAACAGTAGAGATGATTACTAGCGTACCTATTTTGGGTGTTATTAGAACATTCCCTGGTACGATTGATAAAAACTCAAGTCAGATTTTAAGTTTGAGTAATCCGAAGTCGATGTTCTCCGAATCGGTAAGGTCCGTGAGAACAAACCTTAGCTTTATCGCAAGCGACATTAAGAGTAAAATGATTTGCGTTACCTCAGAGGTTTCTGGGGAAGGAAAATCATTTATGGTTATCAATTTAGCGAGTACTTTGTCTTTAATCAATAAAAAAGTAGTTGTAATAGATGGCGATTTAAGGAAATCGAAACTACACCATACTTTCCGTTTGAAAAATGATTGGGGGCTAACCTCATACCTTACAAATCAGTGTGATGTAGAAAAAATTATTCATGCTACACACGTGGAAAATCTATACTTTATCCCAGCTGGTCCGATGCCGCCTAACCCTTCTGAACTATTGTACTCAGAGCGTATGCGTCAGTTGATGGCAGAGCTGAAAGAACGTTTCGATTATGTGCTAGTAGATACTGCGCCAATTGGATTGGTATCAGATGCAATACCTTTAGTACGTACTAGTGATGTGAATATATTTGTGCTTCGTTCTGGAGTATCGAGTTTCAATGCCGCTTCAATTCCAGAGCGTGTTTCGAAAGAATTTGGATTAAACAATTCGGTAATTGTATTGAATGGGTTTACCAACGACGCATTGCATTCTAGAATTTATTCTAACCATAAAAAAGGTACTTACGGTAGTGGTCAATATTATTATACTGATTACTCATCATATGGCAATAAGAGTTATGGATATTACACAGAGAGTGTAAATAAAAATTTATTCACCAAAACTCTGATTATTCTACGCAATTTATTTAGAAAGTAGTTTCCATGTCGAAGGTTGGTTATCATTGGTATGCAGTTTATACTAATCCAAGAGCAGAGAAGAAAACTACATTGCTTTTGCAGCAAAGAGGAATAGAGGTGTACTTGCCTTTATTAAAAACATTAAAACAATGGTCTGATCGAAAAAAATGGGTTGAAGAACCTTTATTCAGGTCGTATCTTTTTGTTAATGTATCTGAAAAAGAATATCTTGATGTATTACAAGTGCATGGTGTAGTGAAATACATAAGCTTCTCTGGCAAAGCAGCAATTATACCCGACGAACAAATAGAAACCATTAAATTGCTCCTTAGTACTGAGGCTGAATTGGATGTTTCAATTCATCATTTTGAAAAGGGAGAGAGTGTGGTAATTAAGGCAGGCCCTTTTATTGGATTAAAAGGTGAACTCATCGATAACAAAAATATAAAACGCTTTTTAGTAAGATTCGAGCAACTCGGAAAATCTATTGTACTAAATATCCCTAGCGTTTACCTCGAACCAGTTTTTTAACTTATATTTAGGAGTCTTTTTGGCACATTCTTTTTGTGACCGAGGGGGCGAAGCCGTACCCATTTCATGTGTAGAATTGCAGGAATAGTCGACTCTATTCGTTATCAGGATCAACTTAAAGAAGACGTCGAATTGATGATCTCTAAAATGATTCATGGTGGCCCTGATGGTCGTGGATTATTTATGGGCAAAACCTTTGCCCTTGGTCATTGCCGTCTTTCTTTGTTAGACCTCAGCTCAGCAGCTGCACAACCTATGCTGCTCGAAGATCAATCCTTATGCATAATATTCAATGCTGAAGTTTATAATTTTAATGAAATTAAATCTGAGCTTAAAAGTAAAGGGCATGTATTTAGAACTAGCTCCGATACAGAAGTCGTTCTTCATGCATATAAAGAGTGGGGCACAAATTCATTTTCTAAATTAAATGGGATGTTCGCATTTGCATTGTATGATGCAACACTTAATAAAATTTATTTAGTACGCGACCCTAACGGAATTAAACCGCTTTATTATTCTACCGCAAACAACCAATTGATATTTGCTTCCGAAACAAAAGCATTTGAAAGTTTTGTAACGGAGGAAAACGAATATTGGAAAACATTGTTTCTGGCGTATGGACATTTACCTGAGCCTTATACAAAATATAAAGAGGTTTATGCATTAGCGAAGTCGTCGTATTTAGAATACGATATACAAAGTAAAACATTTAGAACAGAGAAATACTCTTATCAATCTACATATTCTTCTTTATCTAGGGTAGAAGATATTCATCAAGTACTGCTAGAATCTGTTAAGCGTCATTTAATCTCCGATGCGCCTATTGGATTGTTTTTAAGTGGTGGAATAGATTCTTCAATTCTAACAATACTAGCTTCGAAATTAAATACTGATCTACATACTCTATCTATTTATTTTAATGAAGGAGAATATTCAGAAAAATATTATCAGGATATTATCGTAGAAAAAACCAAATCGGATCATCATGCTCTGTTATTAACAAAACAAGATTTTCTTAATTCAGCGGAGAAAATTTTGAATGCGTACGATTCACCAAGTAACGATGGAGTGAATACTTGGTTTATATCTAAGTATGCAAGAGAAAATAATTTAAAAGCAGTATTGTCGGGTTTAGGTGCTGATGAACTATTTGGAGGTTATCCTTCGTTCAGCAGAGTAAACCAGCTAAAGAAATTACATCAGTATAAATCTGTTGTGTTATCAACCACAGCTTTTCTGCCACAAAAATTTGAGAGGTTACGTTTTCTAGCTTTAGAGGAAAATATTTCAGATTACTTACTTCTAAGAGGATTTTATTCGCCAAATAAAATAGCATCATTACTTTCATTATCGGAAAAAGAAGTGCTCAATCAATTAAACGAAAACAGCCCCTCTAATGCTAAGCGAATAAATACGATTACAGATGTTTCTAATATGGAAACAGGTATGTACATGCAGAATCAGTTGTTGAAGGATTCCGACTATATGAGTATGCAACATGGAATCGAAATACGAGTTCCCTTTTTAGATAATGAGTTTCTTCATTTAGTAAACATGCTGCCAGAAAGCAAACGTTTCCCCGTTCCTGGAAAGAAAAAAACTTTGATAGATGCCTTTACGGCTGACCTACCCCTTGAAATTTATGATAGACCTAAAAAAGGATTTCAATTTCCATTCAAAGAATGGCTAAAGGATTCGAGTGTAATAAAAGATAAAATGAATACTAAAGAGAAGCAGATGGAATACCAATCGTTTTCTAAAGGCAATATTCACTGGTCGAAAGTGTGGGCACTAACACAAATATAAAAATGAATATACTTTTCCTTGGGTTAAAAATATTTGGTGCTACAGGTGGAATAGAACAAGTAAACAGAAATTGGTTGTTTGCATTAACATCACTTCATAAAAAACATAACTACAAATGGAAATCAATTTCTATGTATGATAATTCGATAGATACAAAATATGTTGATGTCAATCATTTCGATTACTGCAAAGGGAATAGATGGATCTTTGGATTTAAATCGATATGGGCAGCTATAAATGCTAATGTGGTAATTATATCACATTTAAATCTTTCATTGTTTGTGTTGATTGCAAAATTGGTTAATCCTCGATTGAAAATTGTGGTACAGTTACATGGTATAGAAGCATGGGCTAATTTAAGTGGTGTGCAAGAACGATTATTATTTTATGCTGATAAAATTTTAGCAGTAAGTAAATTCACAAAGGAATCTATAGTAAATAGATATCCTGACTTAAGCGAAAAATTACTTGTATTACATAATTCTTTAGATCCTCTAAAAACATATACAATAAGCAACCAGGTTAGAGTATCATTTCGAGAAAAACATTCGATAGCGGCTAACGACAAATTAATTATTACAGTAGGTCGTTTATCTGCGGAAGAAGCCTATAAGGGTTATGATAAAACGATTGAAGCCATCGCCAAATTGAAAAACCCAACTATTAAATATCATATTATTGGTAAGTCTGATGAAGCTGAAAAAACTAGAGTTGAAAAAATAATAAAAGAACATGGCTTAGTCGACACAGTTAAGTTAATTGGATTTGTTCAGGATGATGTATTAGATCAATATTACCAATCTGCTGATTTATTTGTAATGCCAAGTAAAGGTGAAGGCTTTGGTTTGGTGTTTATAGATGCCATGGCAATGGGATTAAGAGTAATTGGGGGAAATGTAGATGGAAGCGTAGATGCGATTACTCCCTTCGAAGAATCGTTACTAGTTAATCCTGACGATGTAGATTCACTTGCTCAACATATAAATATTATATTAAATAAAAAGTGGGAAGAGGAAGATAAAATAAAGTTGAGTGAAAAGTGTAAGGAAATCTTCTCAGCGAATCATTTTGAAAGAAATATTGATAAAATAATTTTATAAGATGGAAATTATTATTGAAGCAGGCAGAGCAGAGAAAAACTATTGGAAAGACCTTTGGCGTTTCCGAGAGTTGTTCTATATACTTGCCTGGAGAGACATTAAAGTAAGGTATAAGCAAACTGTAGTTGGTGCGGCTTGGAGTATCATTCGACCTTTGTTAACCATGATTGTTTTTACGTTGGTGTTTAACAAAGTGGCTAAGCTACCATCAGAAGGTAATGTACCTTATGCTATATTAGTTTATGCAGCTATGCTACCTTGGCAGTTTTTTGCGAATGCTTTATCAGAAAGTAGCGGTAGTTTAGTAGGAAATGCTAATTTAATTACTAAGGTTTATTTCCCACGTCTTATTATTCCTGCGAGTTCTGTTATTGTAAGTCTGATCGATTTTGCAATTTCTTTTATAATATTGATAGCCTTGTGTTTTTGGTATCAGTATATACCGAGTTGGCATATTATCTTTTTGCCTTTGTTTACTATTCTTGTTTTTTTTGTAGCCTTTGGTTTAGGTTTATTATTAACCGCACTAAATGTGAAGTATAGAGATTTCAGATACATCATCCCTTTTATCATACAATTTGGTTTGTACATTTCACCAGTTGGATTTAGTAGCTCTGTTGTTCCTGAAAAATATCAATGGCTTTATGCATTAAATCCTATGGTAGGTGTAATCGATGGATTTAGGTGGTGTATATTGGATCAAGCAACAGCTTTAAATATGTATTCATTGTTTGCTTGCATAATTTCTACAATATTATTTACAACAATAGGAGTAAGGTATTTCCGTAAAATGGAAAAAACTTTTGCCGATTCTATATAATGGATATTCAAAGGATACTTAAAATCACCAGAAATTACCGTGGCTTGTTCGATGAAAGAATAGCCACTTGGTTATACCGTAGATATGTGAAGGATCAATCGTATTCGGGTATTACTTGGTTCGACAAAGAATCACTTGCAATATATTTTAGCAACAAAGAATATATAGAGAGAAGAGTATGGATGATGGGAGAATACGAAACAGAAGTGCTCAAAGCTTTTGAAATCTCAGTTAAGAAAAATGCTATAGTACTAGATATAGGTGCTAATATTGGTATAAATGCTATGCGCTTGTCGAAGTTGGTAGGCGACAATGGTAAAGTATACGCTTTTGAGCCTATTCCTTTTAATCAACAAAGATTTAAGAAAAACATTCAATTAAATAAAATTACAAACATCACATTGATGGAGTTTGCCTTGGGGCAACATAATGAACAAGTGATAATTAGTATCGATGACAAGGAAGAGAATATGGGAGCAATCTCATTGAGGAATCCTACTGAACATGGTATTGCTATAGAAGTTAGAAATGGGGATGAATGGGTGTTGCAAAATAATATTGAGAAAATAGATTTTATGAAAATTGATGTTGAAGGTTTTGAATGGAATGTGATAAATGGATTTTCAGAAAGTATCAAAAAATATCACCCCACAATTTTATTAGAGTGGGATACTAATTATTTAAGTTTAGTAGGTGCGGATATGAATAATTGGGATGAGTTTATAACAAAGAATAATTATAAAATTTTGCAGGTGGATAGATATCAACTTGTAGATGTAAAGAATATTAAAAAAGCAAAAGAAGGTAACCTTTTATTAGTATAGCGATGGAAGAACCAATAATTATAGCCGAAAATATATCTAAATTGTTTCACCTTTCTCATGAAGGGAATCAAAAATATACGGCATTAAGAGATATTATTGCGAATAATATTAAGAGCTTATTTTCCGCTAAAAGTTCAGAGTCTCGAAGTGAAGAGTTCTGGGCATTAAAAGATTTGAGTTTTGAAATTTTGAAGGGAGATCGTGTTGGGATTATAGGGCGTAATGGAGCTGGGAAATCTACTCTGTTAAAATTATTGAGTCGTATATCCGAACCAAGTACTGGAAAAATAAAGATAAGAGGGAGAGTAGCTTCGTTATTAGAAGTAGGAACTGGTTTTCACCCCGAACTTACTGGTCGTGAAAATATTTACCTGAATGGCGCAATACTTGGGATGACTCGCCAGGAAATTAAATCTAAATTCGATGAGATTGTTGACTTTGCGGAGATAGAGAAATTTCTAGATACTCCAGTGAAACGATATTCGTCGGGGATGTATGTGCGCTTAGCATTTGCAGTTGCCGCTCATTTGGAGCCCGACATACTTATTATAGACGAAGTATTAGCAGTTGGTGATGCACAATTTCAACGTAAATGTTTAGGGAAAATGGATGATGTGAGTAAGAACGATGGAAGAACTGTTCTATTCGTGAGTCACAACATGGACGCTGTAACGAATTTATGTAATAAATCGATTTACCTAAAACGAGGTATGTTAATGATGTACGACGATACTCGCTCGGTTATTGATGCTTATTTAAAAGACAATAAAACTGTTGAAGTAAAAGACGAAAACTTTGACCCCAATAAAGCTAAAATATTAAACATAGAATTAGATTCAACAGAATTAATAAAAGGGAACATAAAGATTACAGTAGAATATAACTGGCCATTAGAAGTAAATCCTAGTGTTGGGATTACCTTTTCTACCATGTATGGCTCAACGATATATGGTACAAATTTCAGTTTACATCATAACGATTCTTTAGATGTTCATATCAAACATGGTATTGCAACATTTTTTGTTGATAATATTCCTTTACACTCTGGTTCTTATAACATCACAGTTTATTTAGGAGATGGTTATCATAATTTAGATATTAAGTTTGATGCTTTAACATTCGATTTTATTTCTAATTCAGGAATTATCAATCCGTATAGTCATCAAATTATTGGTCCATTAAATCTTCCAGCTCGTTGGGAATTAAAACCTGCTAATTAATGCTTGTATCTGTTATTATTCCAGCTTACAACTCAGCAAAAACTATTGAAAAAACACTTCAATCAGTTTTCGATCAAGATTATCCATCAATAGAGATTATTGTGGTAAACGATGGGTCTACTGATAATACAGATGAAATACTTTCAAAGTACACTGATAAAATACAGTATTATAAACAAATAAATTCAGGAGTTAGTGTGGCGAGAAATTTTGGCTATTCAAAAGCTAAAGGAGAATATATCCAATATTTAGATGCCGACGATTTGTTAGCTAAAGGAAAACTTACTAAGCAAGTAAATGCATTAAAAGAAACTGGAGCAGATGTGTCTTACGGCGATTGGACAAAGTTTAGTGAAGCTGATGGCAAAATGCTTGAACTTGAAACAATAGAAAAACAAATGGGAACTAGACCAGAAATTGAATTATATACTAATTTTTGGGTACCATTAGCTGCATTATTATACACAAGAAAAATTACTGATAAAATTGGCACTTGGAACATTACATTACCAGTAATTCAAGATGCACGATATGCTTTGGATGCCGCTATACATCGGGCTAAATTTACTTACACTTCTGGTGTAATGGCCTATTACCGAACACATCAAAGCGATTCATTATCGAATAAAAATAGATTGAATTTTATTTCAGATTGTTTTACTAATGCTCAACAAGTAGATAAGCTATGGAGAGTTGAATATAAAAATGATGTGGAGAAAAAAGATGCGACAATAAGTGTGTTGAGATTTTGTATTTCCGAGTTTTCAATCCTCGATAAACTGAAACAAAAACAAGCAATAGATTTGCTATTAGAGATAGAGCCTAATTATGTCCCAAAGCAGGGTGCTGTAATGCGAGGCTTAAGTATGGTGTTTGGATATAGATTTGCAGAAAAGATTGCAACTATTAAAAGAAATTTAAATTGAAAATTTTACTAGCGTCAGAATATTTTTATCCTAGTAGTAAAGGTGGGACAGAAATGTATGTTCTGCAACTAGCTAAGGAGTTGATACGAAATGGACACGAATGCATCGTACTAAGTTTATCAAACGATAAACAAAAAGATAATTATGAAGGAGTATCCATTGTGTACGCTAATTATATTCATAACATATCATCAGAACAAGATAATCCAGAAAATTTCAATGAAATTTATACGCTAGTAAAAGAAATAAACCCGGATGTATTTCATTTGCACACCTTAACTCCATCTCTAGGAGTTAACCACTTAGTGAAGCTTAAAGCATTTGGTATAAAGGTGGTATTTACTGCACATATTACAAACTTTACATGTACAAGAGGCGATTTAATGTTGTATGGAGAAAAGGTTTGTGATGGATATATAGATAGGAACAGATGCATGGATTGTTATTTGCAGAGTAAAAAAATTAATAATGTAGCAATAAGAAAATCGCTGATAGGTATGTCTAAACTTCCATTCAGTAGTTTTTTTAATAAAGGGTTGGGTGTAGTGGGTAAAAAAATTAATGAACTCCATAAACTTCAAAATACATTAAATCATTTAGTTGTTGTTTCTCAATGGCAACAAAAAGTAATAGAGCTTAACCGGTTGAAATTTAAGGGGCTTTCGGTTTGTCGCCAAGCTGTACCATCAGAAATAATGTTGACAAATAAGAAACATAAAGTTGGCTCGAAAATTAAAATTGGATTTATTGGAAGAATAGTAAAAGTAAAGGGGCTTCATTATTTATTAGACATATTACTTGCTAATCCCTCAATAAAAGTTGATCTTCTTATTGCAGCCATAAAATCTAATAATGAAATAGAGTATTATGATCAGATGAAGCAAAAGTCTGATGAATTGGGAGCAAGCTGGATGGAAAATTTATCAGCAGATGCAGTAATAGAATTATTAGACGAAATGGATTTGTTAGTAGTGCCTTCAGTATGGTTAGAAACGGGTCCTTTTGTAATTTATGAAGCACTAGCAAGAAAGATACCTGTGTTAGCTTTTAATAAAGGTGGTGCAGTAGAGCTTATTACTAATAATAAAAACGGATGGCTGGTTGAAAACACACAAGAATTGGAGGAAAAAATTAAAATGATTGTTGCAAATCCTAGTAACATCGAACTTGCTTCTAATGAAATTGAATCTACACGCACTACTCATCAATTATATAAAGAAATAATAGAGGTATATAATCAAGTACAGATCAACTAAATAGTATAGATGAAAATATTAATTACCGCAGACCCTTTTATTCCAGTTCCTCCAATACATTACGGAGGCATTGAGCGTATTATAGATATGATTATTGTGGAATATTTGAATGCAGGTAATGAAGTAACATTAATAGCACATCCAGATTCTAAACCAGATGAAAGATGTAGGTTGATCCCATATTCATCAGGTAAAGATAATGTAATCGCAAATGGATATTTAATAACCCAGACTTATTTCAAATATAGATTTGATATAATACATAGTTTTAGCAGGTTATTGTATTTGCTTCCATTGCTTCCCTTGTCGGTCCCGAAACTAATGTCATATCAAAGAGAACCTAGTATAGGGCAAATAAAAAAGGCTGTACAACTTGCAAAAAGAAATACACTGTCGTTTACAGGCTGCAGTAATTACATCAGTAATCAGATTGCGAAATATGCAGATGCACACACCATATATAATGGAGTTCCATTAGAAGCATTTAAATTTAACGAACATCTACCCGACAATGCACCATTAGTTTTCCTTGGAAGAATTGAACACATAAAAGGAACTCACGTTGCCATTGAATTAGCATTATTAACAAATAGAAAATTAATTATAGCAGGTAATGTCCCCGATGAACATAAAACATATTTTGAAGAAAAAGTAAAACCTTTTTTGTCTGATAATATAAAATATATAGGGCCAGTAAATGATGTTCAAAAAAATGAGTTATTACAAAATGCTAGTGCTTTTCTAATGCCAATTTTATGGAATGAACCTTTTGGTATCGTTATGGCTGAAGCCTTAGCTTGCGGCACTCCTGTAATTGGATATAATCGTGGTTCTGTGCCAGAAGTAGTGGAGAATGGAGTTACAGGCTTTGTATGTGAAACACTTGAAGGGATGGTTTCAGCAGTTCATAATTGTCATACCATTTCTCGTCGAAAAGTAAGAGAGAGTGCAGAGCGTAGATTTAGCGCTCAGGTAATCAGTAAAAATTATTTAGACTTATATAAAGAAAAAATAGGATGAGTATAGTAACTAGAGTCATAAAATCGCTGATTCCCGAATCAACCATAAAAAAACTAAAGGCCAAGTATCATGTGCCCGACATGGAGTGGAGTTTGAAGAATTTATATACTAATGGATTTAGACCTAAATATATTTTAGATATAGGTGCTTATGAAGGTGAATGGACATTAATGTGTAAGGAGATATTTAAAGACGCAAAATTTTTAATGATTGAAGCTCAATCGTCTAAATCCCCTAAATTAGACAGGATTACATCTAGTACAGTAGATTACAAAATATGTTTGCTTGGCCCTCAAAGAAATAATAGTGCTAAGTTTTATATCAATGAAACTGTAAGTTCAGCTTTGCAAGAAACAGAAAAACAAAATCAAGAATATGTAGACATCGAGATGTTTACTTTAGATGAAGTGTTAGTTGAAAAAGCCATAACTAATGCAGATTTTATCAAATTAGATGTACAGGGTTTTGAATTGGAGGTTTTGAAGGGTGCCGTAAATTGTTTAAAAAATGCAGAAGTTGTATTAATGGAAGTGTCATTAATTGAAATTAATAAAGGAGCACCACTGATTCATGAAGTAATGAGTTTTATGACAGAAAGAGGTTTTGTTTGTTATGATATTTGCAGTATAGTAAGAAGACCATTAGATCAAGCCTTGTGGCAAACCGATTTAATTTTTGTAAAGGCTGCTTCAGCATTAGTATCGTCTAAAAAATACAAATAGTGGAGTTAGCTACCCAAAGAGATAAACAATACTGGATTGATAACCTAAGAGCAATAGCATGTTTAATGGTTATTCTTTTGCATGTTAGTGGACCGTGGGTAAATAAACTGCAAAATTTCAACTCTTTCGATTGGTGGAATGTAAACCTGTTGCATACTATATCAAGGTTTTGTGTACCTGTATTTGTTATGATTACAGGAGCACTAGTTATAGGCAAAATAAGTGAGTGGAAATTATTCTATAAACAAAAAATGGGGAGAGTATTAAGACCATTAGTATTCTGGTCTGTTTTTTATATTCTTTTTTATCAAGCGTATTCTATTTATCAAGGAGAGAATTGGAGCATCATAAGCTTTTTTGCTTTTGTTGTTGATTCAGTAATTTATGGTGCAGCATATCATCTATGGTATTTGTATTTAATTTTAGCACTATACCTTTTTGTGCCAATACTCTCAGCTATTGTGCTAAAATGGAATAGTTTTCAAATACTCCTTTTACTTGTTTTGTGGATTTTAGTGTTAGCTACAGCTCAATATTTTGAAACGAATAAATTTGCTAATCTATTGAGATTTTGTTTTGGTTATATGGGTTATATGCTTTTAGGTTACTATATCGTGACCTATATTGCAGTTAACAAAACAAGTAACTTGTTTGGGTTTGCTTTTGTATTGCTTGGTATATTTGGTACTATTTTTTCAATCTATAAAAATTCAATACAGAATGGTTCTATAGATTACTCGTGGTACTATTACTTAAATGTTAATGTGTTGGTATTGTCGGCTGGTGTGTTTATTACCTTTCGTCAGTTTAACACCTATTCAAAATGGTTGTCGAATATAGCTAAGCATAGCTTCGGGATCTACTTAATACATCTTTTCTATATTATGGTGGTAAATAGATTGCTTGGAAGTAATTATACTATTCCGGTAGTTTTTGAAACACTTTTAATAACGGCTTTTGTGGGAATACTTAGTTATAGTAGTATAATTTTAATGAAGAGAAGCATAGTGTTACGCGCGTATGTCGAATAAATTAAAAGTTATAGTTTCTAATCCAGGAATGGGTGCACATGTTCGCCAAACGCTTAGGGCTTATTCTGAACATGGAATGTTGGATACTTTCTTTACGACAGTTTATTTAAGAAAAACTAAATTAAATAAAGTATTTACCAATAAATACAAGTCGCTTAAATCACGACAGTTTATCGAGCTAGACGATAACAAAGTAAAAACATTAGTTGTGCCGGAGCTTACAAGATTATTTTCGAGTAAGTTTTTTTCAAATAAAATTACAGATAGAATTTGGGAATGGTCGGAATTGTATTTCGATAAATGGGTGTCGTCTAAAATTAACAAATCAATAGATGTTTTACATGGGTATGAACACGCTAGCTTAGCTTCATTTAAACAGGCGACTAAGAAAAATATATTTAAAGTGTACGAACAACCCAGTGCACACCACTTATTTACTAAAAGAAATTGCATTGATCTATTATTAAATAACGAAAAATATTTTAGAGCGAATTTTGTAGACCTATACGATTCTGAATTATCTAGAAAGAGAAATTCTCGACGAAATGAAGAGATGATGCTTGCAGATATGATAGTATGTAATTCTACTTATGTGAAAAACACATTAATCTTTGCAGGTGTTGATCAAACTAAAATTAAAGTAGTACCATTAGGTTTTCCAGAAGTATCAAGAAATACATTGATGGTAAGTTCTAAAATAAAATTTATTGTATCTGGTAATTTATCTTATTTAAAAGGCATGCATCATGTGCTTAGAGTGTGGAGAGATTATGCAGATAAATTTGCGAATCATGAACTAATATGCATTGGAACAGATAGCTTACATTCATCAGAATGGGAACATCTGCCAAAAAATGTTACAAAGTTAGACAGGTTAAATAATGAAGATTACTTAGAATTAATGACGACAGCAGATGTTTTGATTCTAAATACTTACTCGGATGGATTTGGTATGGTGATTACGGAAGCTATGGCAAATGGACTAGCAGTTATAGCCACAGAACATAGTATAGCCCCAGATATTATAGAACAAGGTGTTACAGGTAAAATTATACCAATAAATAATAATGAAGAGTTATTGAAATCGATGTTATGGATGATTGATAATCCAGATGCACTGCTAGATATGAAAAACGAAGCAAGGAAAAAAGCTTCTACATACTCTTGGGAACAATACAGAAAGAAATTGACAGAAACGGTAGAAACTAGTTACCTTAATTGGAGTAATAATGACTAAGAAAATACTGTTACTTACAGCTGGTCATTTATCTTCTTGTCCACGTTTAATAAAAGAAGCCGAATTGTTGGAGAAAAGTGGATACCAAGTGGCAATCGTTTTTTTGGTATCAATAGAAAGTATTTACATTCAAGACAAACAAATTATAGAGGCTCATCCAAGCTGGGAATACCATCCAATTTATTGGATAGGAAATAAATCAAACAAGACAGATGTACTTAAATCAAAATTATATTATCAGTTCTGTAATAAACTAACATTATCAAGCCCTTATATACAATCGACATCAAAATTATTAATAGATACAATTATTAATATAAAAGCAGATTTGTACATCGCCCATCACCCTAGTGTACTAGTCGCAGCAGCTAAAGCCGCTGAAAAGTATCAATCAAAATATACTTATGATATCGAAGATGCATTTCCGTATGTTGAAGACGAAAGGTTTGAAAATAATCCGAACAAATTAATTCTTGATATAGAGAGAAAATACATAAAAAATGCAGTACTAATATCAGCCGCAAGCCCATTATATATTGACTTATATACGAAGAACTACCCCGGCATAGTGGAGCCCATCAGATTATTAAATGTTTTTGATGTTGTAGATAATGAAGTTATTGAATATAAAGATAGAAAAGACGGATCAAAGATATCTTTGTATTGGGTTTCTCAAACTATAGGACTAAATAGAGGATTGAACGATTTGCTGAAAGCGATTAATAGTCTACCAATAAATAGTATTGAGTTACATTTACGAGGTAATGTTACAGAAGAAGTAAAAAGGCAGTTGTTAAGTGAAGTTAGTGATAAAAGAAATTTAGAAAACATATTCTTTCATGATACAGTTTCAGTAGATGAATTAATGCGAAGGAATAAAGAACACGATATAGGATTTGCACTAGAAGCTAATTTAAGTTTGAATAGAGGGATGAGCATATCAAACAAAATACTAGATTATATACGCTCGGGTTTAATGATAGCAGCAACATCAACAGAAGGGCATAAGTACGTAGTTGAAGATTTTGAAGGAGAGGCTATTCTATATAATGCTGGTGATGTGCAAAGTTTAACTCAACAGCTATTAGAATATATTAATAACCCAAGCAAAATAGATGCCGCTAAGCAAAAGAGCAGGTTGTTAGCCAAAACAAAATACAATTGGAGTCTGGAGTCTAAGCAATGGTTAGAAAAGATTAATGCTATATTGAAATGAAAAAAGTATTAATTATATCTCCACATTTCCCACCAGTTAACGCCGCAGATATGCATCGTATAAGACAAAGTTTGGCTTATTACGAACAAAATGGATGGGAACCTGAAGTTGTGATGGTGCATGAGGAATATGTAGAAGGAAATAAGGATGATTTACTGTTGGAGACAATCCCAAATCATATTAAAATTCATAAAGTAAAAGCATGGAGTACAAAGTATACCAGAAAAATTGGTTTAGGGAATGTAGCTATGCGATCTTTAGTATATTATTATAGATTGGTAAATCAGCTTCTTTCTAATAAAAAATACGATTTAATATTTTTTTCAACTACAGCTTTCCCTATTTGTGCATTGGGGAGAATTTGGAAAAGAAAATTTAAAGTGCCGTATATAATAGATATACAAGATCCATGGAGGTCTGATCATTACTTGCGTGTGTCTAAAAAAGATAGACCACCAAAATTCTGGTTCTCATACTTTATAGATACAATACTAGAGAGATGGAGTATAAAGAAAGTTGACGGATTAATGTCAGTATCTGAAAACTATATTTCGGTATTGAAAAATAGATATCCAATAATAAAAAATGTACCTCATGCTGTAATACCATTTGCTGCTTATGAGAAAGATTTTGAACTGACAAAAAAACTCACTCTCGAGAATCCGTTTTTCAATAGCAATGATGGATTCATTCATATGAGCTACGTAGGAAGGGGAGGTTTCGATATGGAAAAGTCGATTAGACTGATTTTACTAGCAGTAAAAAAAGGCACTCAGTTATACGATAACTTTAGAAAATTAAAACTCTATTTTATAGGTACAAGTTACGACTCTTCTGGTAACGCTAAACCAACAGTTTTGCCACTTGCAAATAAAATAGGTGTATCGGATGCAGTAATAGAAGTGACACAAAGAATACCATATTTTCAAAGTTTGAAAGTATTAGGTGACTCAGACATATTAATGGTTCCTGGGTCTACAGACCCAAGTTATACAGCTTCAAAAATATATGGTTATGTATGGCTAAATAAGCCAATGTTTACTGTATTTCATTCTAAGAGTAGTGTAAATACTTTTATAGAAGATGTAAATGCAGGTTTGGCTTTGAAATTTGATACTGAAAAAGAAGAAGTAGTGATTGATAAAATCATAGAATATATTAACTCTTCTATTGAAAACAAGTTTAAGAGCCCAGAGATAAATAAAGAGAGATATGAGGAGTATTGTTCTCCTTATCAAGTAAAAAAGCAAGTCGTGTTATTTAATCATGTCGCAGGTAAATAGAATAAGTCAGCTCGATGCTTGGAGATCTATTTGCGCATTAGGAGTTCTTTGGATACACTCTTGGCAATTGTGCTCTAATCAAGCTATTGATGTGTTAGGGATTGATATTACAAAATATTTAAGTGTATTTGGTAATGGTGTTGATTTCTTCTTTGCAATTAGTGGTTTCTGTATGTATTATTTTTATGCAGATCAATTGCAAAATTTTTCTTGGAAAGAGATAAAAACATTTTTAATTAAAAGATGGTTTCGTATAGCTCCAGTATTTTATGTGGGGATTTTGATTTATTTACTGTTGAATTATTTTGTATTTAATCAAACAATTACATACTCCAAAATAATAGGAAATGTGTTCTTTATAAATATTCTGTCGCCAGAATTTGAAATTGCGCCACATTTTTGGTCAATATCTACTGAGTGGCAGTTTTATTTGTTGCTTCCTTTGTTGTTATATATGAGATTGTATGCGAATAACTACCCCTTATTATTAAGCTTATTTACATTGTTGATTTTAGCTGTAGGAGTTGTAATGCTAACTTACAACAAGCAACTAGATTATCAACTACCAGTTAGATTTATACAGTTTTCTACAGGAATGCTTTCTGCGTATTATTTAAAGAATAAAATCATAAAGAAAAATTACGGACTACTAGGATTTATACTTGGGGTTATTGTAATTGGTATAGGAAGGCTAATGAATACTAACAGTTTACTTTATTTTATTAATTCTGATATTTATTATGCATTAGTAAAATGCATAGGTTATGGACTAATGTCGGGAGGGTTTTCGTTACTTATCTATTTTTCTTTAGCACAAGATGCATTTATTTATAGAGCAATTAACACTAGAGTGTTGAGTTATCTAGGTAAAATATCGTATAGTTTCTACATTTGGCATGGGATTGTTTTGCAATTAACATGGTTGTTAATGCTGAGGTTTTATCCAGATGTTAACTCGACATTTTTAATAGCATTATTCATTATTTCTGCATTACTTACTACATTAATAGCTAGTATAAGCTATTATTACATCGAATTAAAAGTGGTATGGAAAAAATAAAGGTCGCATTCGTAATTTCGCATCCCATTCAATACTATGTGCCTATTCTTGCTGAGTTAACAAGAAGGGGAAATATTGCATTAAAAGTATTTTATACATGGGGTGAAGACTCAATCTCTAAATTTGACCCGGGTTTCAATAGAGTTGTTCAATGGGATATTCCATTATTAGAAGGATATGAGTTTGAGTTTTTAGAGAATATAGCTACTGACAAAGGTACTCATCATTTTAATGGGATAGATAACCCCAATATAATTAACAGGATAAATGAATTTGCTCCCGATAAAATTGTTGTTTTTGGATGGAGCTTTAAAAGTCATTTAAAGGTATTAAGATATTTTAAAGATAAAGTGCCTATTTATTTTAGAGGCGATTCTCATTTGTTGAACAAACATTCTTTTGTGAAGGATATTCTCAGAAGAGCATATCTGAGATGGGTGTATAGTCATATTGATTATGCTATATCAGTTGGTACTAATAATAAAGAGTATTACAGATGGGCTGGATTGAAGGATAAAAATATTCTGTTTGCACCGCATGCAATTGACGAAAAAATATTTCTAAAAAATATTACAGTGCACGAAACTGAAGCCATAGCATTAAGAGAAAAACTAAGTATTCCTCACAATCATGTTGTTTTTATCTACACAGGCAAATTCGAATACAGAAAGAATCTAAATGTATTAGTTGACGCAAAAATAAATTTAAAAGGGAAGAATTGCACATTATTAATGGTTGGAAATGGACCAGATGAAGTGCAGTTGAAATCAAAATGTAAAGTCGATAATGATATTCACTTTATAGAATTTATTAATCAATCTAAAATGCCAATGATCTATAAAACAGCAGATGTTTTTGTATTACCTTCAATATCGGAAACATGGGGTTTAGGTATAAACGAAGCAATGAATTGTGGTTTGGCGGTATTGGCAAGTAATAAAGTAGGCTCAGCAGTAGACTTGGTGAAAGAGAATGGTTTTATCTTCGAATATTCAAATGCAAATGACTTGTCGGATAAAATGTTGTATTTTATCGAAAATAAAGCAAAATTAGAAGAGATGAAAAGAAAGTCCTTATCTATCATTAAAGAATGGTCGATGGATGAATTAGTACAAAAACTTGAAAATATATTATTGAAGAATGTCTAGTTTAAGATATATCATATTATTTATTCCTTGGTTTTTCTCATTACTATTTATTGGTAATCCGAATGTTTCCTATTTAATTGCTTGGTTTGGTTCGGTACTGAATCTCTTACTAGTATATTATGGTGTCATTAAACCATTGCCACCAGATATGAAACGAAGGGATCAATTAATGAGACCTTTGTTTTTAAGTCAATTAATATTTGTTGGATATATGTCTTTAACCTCTATATTCTTTTATTTGGATGTATTAGGTTATAAGAACTTTGTAAGAGCATCAGTATTTCATATTAATTATTCCACATTGGAGGAAACTGCAGCCAGTCAACGGTTGTACGCACTTGCCCATGCAGCATATGCATTTGGCTTGTTAGTATTTACAAATTATAAGAAAAATATTAAATGGAAAGTTAATGCAGAAAAAATTGATGCTAACTTCTTTCTTAAATCAACCATTATACTTACCATTTTAAAATTTGTATTCATCTTTATTCCAGGATTAAGTCAGTTCGCTATAAAGGCAGGAGATATGGCTCATATCTCTTCAATTATTTCTATTGTATATGTCTCTGAAAACAAAAAGGCCCAGTTTTATATAATTTCCTTTGTACTGTTTGCATTTAATTTTGCACAAGTGTTGTTGTCGGGTTGGAAAGAGCCTATAATATTTACCATAATTGTTTTTGCTGCGTACCTGTATCCTAAATACAGAAGAACGGTACTCCTTGCTTCATTACCAATATTTGTTGCGGTTGTGTTTTTCTTACCAAGCTTTAACTCGGCTTTCAGAAATCAAGCTTGGACAGAAGGAGTAGAATCTACAGTGGCAGTACAATCTGCAATTGATGCGATACAAGCAGGAGAGATAGATGTTTACGAAGATAACTGGGAGTTCTTAGTAAATAGATCATCAGAAATTGCGATGTTAAACGACTATACTCGTAAAGTGCCATCGGAAATTCCATACTATGGAAATACAATTATATGGGATTCGTTTAGATTTATTTTACCTCGATTATTTTGGCCAGATAAACCAGATATTGAAGAGCATGTAATGAAAAGGGTGTATGAAATAGGAATTGTAAATCAACAGATGTTGGTTTCTGCAAAACCTCCAATAGTAGTAGATGCATACCTTTCAGGTGGAGCTTTCTATATTTTTATTGTGATTTTTTTATTTGGAGCTTTAACAGCTTATATAAGTTCACTCGCAGAATATTTATTTTGTGGATATACACTAGGATCTATTTGGGTATTCTTGGGTCTATTTCAAATTCTGCATAGAGGAAATTGCATGGAATTCTTAGTGAACTCAGTATTCTGGGGAATAGTATCTATGTTTATCGTTTTGTTCATCCTGAAGAGATTCAACTATATCGTTCCAAATCCTGAATATTATAATTCAAATTATAGTTCTCATTGAAAATATTAATTATTACACCTTCTTATAAACCTGCATATATTTATGGTGGGCCAATTTTTTCTGTTGCTTATTTAGCAGAAAATCTTACAAAGGCAAATCATGAGGTATTAGTATTGTCTACAACTGCAAATGGTAAACAAGAATTAGAAGTAGAAACTAATGTGGTATCAACTATAGATGGAGTAAAAATTATTTTTTTCAGAAGACAAACAAAAGACCATTCTCATCTATCTTTTTCACTTTTAAAATATCTTTGGCATCATGGAAGAGAATATGATGTGGTACATATTCAGTCGTGGTGGAATTTAGTTGCAATATTATCTGCTTTAGTATGCAAAATAAAAAGATGGAAGTATGTAATTAGTCCTAGAGGCATGTTGAGTCCATATACATTTAATCAATCTCTTATAAAAAGAATATTGCATCGATGTATCGGGAACTCTTTATTGAAAATGTCAATACTTCATGCAACGAGTACTGATGAGCTAAATAAGATTAAGAGATTAAACGAGAGTTATAAAATCGAAGTAGCACCTAATTTTGTTGATTTAAGTTTTCAAGAAAATTCTATTATCGAAGTGGTTGAGGAGCAGAACAGCTTGTTGTTTTTGTCGAGAATTCATGAAAAGAAAGGATTAGATGTATTGTTAGATGCCTTAGCAGAGATTACTATTCCTGTGCAGTTAAAAATAGTAGGCGATGGGGAAATAAACTATGTAAATAAACTAAAATTAAGGTCGGAAAGCATTTCTGCAATACATAAAATTAGCTGGCTTGGTGCTAAGTTCGAAGAAGAGAAATATAAACAATATAAAAGCTCTTCTATTTATGTATTGCCATCACAAGACGAGAATTTTGCCAATACAGTACTGGAATCTTTGTCTGTTGGTACTGCAGTGCTAATTTCAAAGCAGGTAGGCTTAGCAGATTTTGTTGAAACGAATAACTTGGGGTGGGTTTATGACGGCAGTAAAAAACAATTAATTTCCAGTATATTAGAGGCATTAAATAATAAAGTAAAATTATCAAGCATTAGAGAGAGTGCTCCAATTATAATTAAATCATATTTTTCAACAACAACAATTTTGAATCAATATGTACAAATTTATAATTGTTGAAATATGTATACTGAATATGCTTATAGTCATGGAGAATTAGACCACTCCCAGGCTTATTTATTTAGCCCCATTCTGAGGTTAATACGAGATAAAAAAGATTACGTGATTTTAGATTTAGGTTGTGGTAATGGTTCATTAGTAAATAAATTAATTGAACTGGGGTATAATGCTTACGGAATTGATGCATCAAAAACAGGTATTGAAATCGCAAAAAGTAAAAATCCTAACCGATTCTTTTGTTACGATATTACACAAGGAGAGTTGCCAGATGAGCTTAAAGAAATAAAGTTCGATTTAATAATCTCTACAGAAGTGATAGAGCATGTATATTCTCCAGCAGAATTTCTACAGTTATGTAAATCTATTTTAAGCAAGAGTGATAAAGGTGAATTGTTAATATCAACTCCTTATCACGGGTACATTAAAAATCTAGTTTTGGCATTAACAGGTAAGTGGGATAAGCATTTGGACCCTTCTTGGGAAGGAGGACATATTAAGTTTTGGTCGAAAGAAACCTTATCGGCAATGTTGAAAAAATATTCTTTTCAGGTATTAGATTTTATTGGATGTGGTAGGTACCCTTATATTTGGAAATCGATGATTATTTATTCGAAAATTAATGAGTAAAAAATTAGCAATAGTTGTACTTACGTATAATGAAGAAAAAAATATAACTAAATGTTTAGAGAGTATTAAATCACTTAATGCTCCCATTTATATTATCGATTCTTTTTCTACTGATAGTACAGAACGGATTGCTTTAAAATATAACGCAACATTTATAGCAAATAAATTCCAAACCCACACTAAACAATGGAAGTTTGCTTTAGATCAATTGCCAAACGATATAGATTGGGTATTGGGTTTAGATGCTGATCAAACACTAACCAATGAACTTCAAACAGAAATACTACAATTGTTTGACTCTGAAAATGAAATCCCCGTAAATGGGTATTATATTAAACGACGGAATTATTTTTTAGGAAAATGGATTAGGCTTGGAGGCTACCAAGGTCGTTATCTCTTAAAATTATTTAAAAGGAAAGAAGTTTACCTCGATGAGTCGGAGTTGATGGATCATCATTTTTATGTGAATGGAACAACAACAAGGTTGTCGAACGACATGGTTGAGAATAACCTAAAAGAGGATCTTCCTTTTTGGAAAGAAAAACATATTAAGTACGCCAAGTTACAAGCAGAAGAAGAGTTTGAAAAATTACTAACGAACAAAGGTCGTTTGTTTGGGAATCAAGACGAAAGAAGACTATTCTTGAAAAGTATCTGGAATAAAATGCCATTATTTGTCAGACCTATTTTATATTTTTTATATCGATATATTTTTCTTGGAGGATTTTTAGATGGAGCTACAGGCTCCAAGTTTCATTATTTACAAGCTTATTGGTACAGAAGAACTGTTGATGAAAATATCTACAAATTAAAAGCAGCAAGGAATAAATACTTTAGAGAGATTTTTTTTGTTTCCAGATTCCTTGTTATATTTTTCTTGTTGTATGGATTTAATTTAGGATATATCGGGATAACTGGTAAAGGTGGAATATACTTAGAAACATTCGATGTATATTTTAACTATATAAGATGGTTAAGAGAATCTATTATCTATTGCTCTTCTCTATTGTTAAATAGCATAGGATACGATACAATAAGACTTCCGTATCATTTAAAGATTGTTGATGGGGTAAGAGTGGGTGTAGGATACGATTGTTTAGGCTATGGCTTAATGAGTATGCATATTGCTTTAGCATTATCATATCCCTTTGTTGCTAAAATCAGAAATTATTACTTAAGTATTGGCTTATTAATTATCTTCCTCATTAATTGTGTAAGGATAGCAGCCGTTGGTGTTGCTTACACCGAATACAGGAATATTAATATAGATCATCATCTTATATTCAATATCATAGCATATTTTGTTATTTTCGCAATGATGGTGTATGCCATTAGATTAAATCAACAACATGAAAATATTAGGTCTTAATGCTTATCATGGAGATGCCTCGGCTTGTTTATTAATAGACGGGCAGATCATTTCAGCTACAGAAGAGGAACGAATTAGAAGACTAAAGCATTGGGCTGGTTTCCCATCAGAGGCAATTAAATTTTGTTTAACTGATGCAGGCTTATCGCTTGCCGACATAGATATTATAACTATTTCGAGAGATCCCTACGCGAATATAGGATTGAAAGCATTGCAAGCTATAAAAAACAGATTAAGTGTTAGCAATATAAAAGATAGGGTTCAGAATCTGAGGAAAGCAATGAATTTACAAGATGAATTCCAAAAGCATTTCCCAGAAGATTACCCTAAGATGAAAGCTAAAATTGTAAATGTAGAACATCACCGTTCACATTTGGCTAGCGCTTTTTTTGTTTCACCATATGAAGAATCGGCCATATTATCAATCGATGGCTTTGGTGATTTTTCTTCGTTGATGACAGCTACAGGAAAAGGAAATCAATTCAGTGTATTAAATAAAGTTAATTATCCTCACTCGATGGGGGTATTCTATACTGCTTTTACTCAGTATTTAGGTTTTCCGCATTATGGCGACGAGTATAAAGTAATGGGTTTAGCGCCATATGGCAAACCATTGTATAAAGAACAAGTGAGAAAAGTAATTGAATTAAAAAGTAATGGTTTGTTCAAGCTTAATTTAGAGTATTTTAATCATACTAAAAAAGGAGTAAACATGACTTGGACCGATGGAATGCCATTTGTCGATTCTATGTTCTCTTCTAAATTCATGGAAACTTTTGGCCCAAATAGATCGAAGGATGAAGAGTTAAGTCAGTACCATAAGGATTTAGCTTCCAGTGTGCAGGCCGTTACAGAAGAAGCAATTTTTCATATAGCAGAACACTTAAGAAATAAAACTAAATCTGAAAACCTATGCTTGGCAGGAGGAGTCGGGCAGAATTCTGTGGCTAATGGGAAAATAATTGCAAATACAGGATTCAAAAATTTATATATACCACCAGCTGCACATGATGCAGGAACTAGCATTGGCTCAGCTTTATATTATTACCATCAAATATTAAAAAATAAAAGAGCACTAATTAGCAAAACAGGCTATTACGGATATCAAGCAAGTAAAAAAGAAATTGAAGAAGTATTAAATAGAAATAATGTGAGCTATAAATATTTCGATGATAAAGAAGAGTTGATTGATATTGTTACGAATAAAATTATAGATGCTTGTGTAATTGGATGGTATCAAGGGAGAGCAGAATTTGGTCCTAGAGCATTAGGACATAGATCTATTATTGCAGACCCAAGAAGAAACGATGCGAAAGAAATTCTTAATTTAAAAATAAAAAGAAGGGAGTCGTTTAGACCCTTTGCTCCATCGATACTTGCAGAGAAAGTAAGTGAATATTTTGAAAGGAATGATGATGTTCCTTTTATGGAAAAAGTTTTTCTGATTAAGCCCGAAAAAAGGCAAGAGATTCCTGCAGTAACTCATGTGGATGGTACAGGTAGATTGCAATCAGTGGATAAAAATAACGAGCCTACGTATCATAGACTGATAGAGCGATTCTACGAAAAAACAGGAGTGCCTATTCTATTAAATACCTCCTTTAATGAAAATGAACCTATTGTTAATACACCACAAGAAGCATTAGATTGCTATCTACGAACTAAGATGGATGTATTGGTGATGGATAATTTCTACATTTCCAGATCTGAATAATGAAGATTAGCATAATTACTGTTTGTTACAATTCAGCAAGCACTATTGAAGATACTATTCAATCTGTAGCAAAACAGAAATATAAGGATATTGAATATATTATTGTTGATGGTAATTCTAAAGATAACACCGTAGACATTATTAAGCAATATGACAATGTTGTGAGTAAGTGGATATCAGAAAAAGATAATGGTATTTACGACGCAATGAATAAAGGCATTGGAATGGCAACGGGAGAAGTAATAGGAATATTAAATGCTGATGATATTTACACTGATGAGGATGTTATATCTAATGTGATCCGTGAATTTGAAGATGAAAGTGTGATGGGAGTTTATGGTGATTTAAAATACGTTCAGAAAGAGGATACTTCTAAGATTATTCGTTTTTGGAAATCAGGAGAATATAAACCAGGTAAATTTTTAAATGGGTGGATGCCGCCGCATCCTACATTTTATGTAAGAAGAAGTATTTACCAAAAATTTGGATTGTATAGACTTGATATGCCTTCAGCTTCTGATTATGAGTTTATGTTGAGGGTTATACACGTAAATCAAATTAAAATCAACTATTTGCCCAAAGTACTCGTATTAATGAGAGAGGGAGGAAAAAGTAACAGTAGCTTAACAAACAGAATTAATGCGAATAAAGACGATAGAAGGGCTTGGTCAGTAAATAACGTAAAACCAAGGTTTTATACATTGTTTCTAAAACCTATATCGAAAATATTGCAATTTATAATCAAAGATTAAAAACAAGAATTCCTACATTTGGTTATTATCAATTAACAAACACGCATATTATGAAAAAAATCAAACTTACATTATTAATGAGTGTACTTGCAGTAGTTGCATTTGCACAAATTAAAACCCCACAACCAAGTCCTACTGCTAGCTTCAAGCAAGCATTTGGCTTAGGAGAAATTTCTGTAAACTATTCGAGGCCACAAGTTAAAGGAAGAGTAATATTTGGAGATTTAGTTCCATACGACAAACTTTGGAGAACAGGTGCAAATGCTTCTGCTAAAATCACATTTTCAGATGATGTAACTATCGAAGGAAATAAATTAGCAGCAGGTGAGTATGCATTGTATACTATCCCAGGTAAAACAGAATGGACTGTAATTTTCCATAAAAATTTAAAACTTTGGGGCTTAGGCGACCCAGGTGATTACAAAGAAGAGAATGATGCATTAAGAGTAAAAGTAAAATCTCAAGCTTTAACTTCAAATGTAGAATCTTTTACTATTTCAGTATCAGACGTAGCAGCAAATACTTGCAAGTTGAATATTGAGTGGGAAAAAACAAAAGTTTCGGTTGCCGTAGGAACTGAAATTGATGCAAAAATTACTGCTAGCATTGATAAAGCATTAAACCCAAAACCAGATGCAAGTTCATATTTCTCTGCAGCTAGCTACTATTACGAAAATGATAAAGATTTGAATAAAGCTTCAGAGTGGGTAGCTCAAGCAATTGCAGCTCGTCCGGAAGCATTTTGGATGGTGCATTTACAAGCAAAAATCTACAAAAAATTAGGTAAAAAAGCAGAAGCTATTGATGCTGCGAATAAATCGAAAGAAATTGCAAACAAAGCAGGTAACGCCGACTATGTTGCATTAAACGATAAACTTATCGCAGAAATAAACGCTCCAGCAACTCCTGCAAAAGGAAAGAAATAATTATGAGTTATGAGTTGTGAATTGTGAATTATATTAATTCACAACTCACAACTCATAATTTACAATTCACAATTACCTTATCTGCCGCCACTCTTTTAACTGCCACTCTAGCTTGGCAATAGAGATTAAATTCTGATCTTTATCTCTCACCTCTACTTCTAGCCATTCTAAACATTGAGTTGTTTCTCTTAGTTTATTTTTTATTTCAGAAATTCGATCTTCTGGAATTTGAAAATGAATATACAAATCTTGTTTTCCCTGTTTTATAAAATCTAACTGCATGCTTCGCATGATTAGTCTATACTTAGATGAGCTTAATCTACTAATCAATAAAAAACCACAAGCGTACTCACTAGCTGTAGCTAATGCACAGGCATGTATTCCATTTAAATGATTTAAATTTTTTCTGATGTATGGGATATGTACACGAATTTCATTCTCGCTTAACGATACTATTTTAAAACGATGAGGCTTATTAAAAGGAATTTTATACCATAAGCCAATATTTAGCATTCTCAACCAAAACTTACTGGTGTAAGCACGAGTTAGAACTTGTTCGAGTCCAAATTTCATAGCAATATTTAATTTAATAGTTCATTACGAGCATTGATAAACTCCTCGTTGATTGTTTCTACTATTGTTTCTACAGGTTTTACATCATGAATTAATGAAACTGATTTTCCAGCACACCATAAAGTTTCATAAGAGCCAGGTAGAATCGATTTACTTAAATTTTTCATGCCTCTCCATTGGGTAAGCATTTTGAAATATTTTTTTGTCTTTTTATTTTTTGATAAAAGTCTCTCAATCCAATTTTGCTTGTAGCCAATTTTTTTAGCGTAAGGAGTATTAATAATAGTACAAGGTGTGCCAGAAATTTTTTCTGTTAGTACGATATCATCCATTTCAGAATCGACAATTCCATTCTTATACTCCATACTTACACTTGCCTCTTCACTAGCAATGAAGCGTGTTCCTATTGAGGCTGCACATGCACCCAAAGCCATAGCAGAAAGTAAGCCCTCTCCTGTAGCAATACCACCAGCTGCTATTACTGGGGTGTTTGGAAATTCTTTATGTAATGCAGGAATCAATACTTGCAAAGGATTTGGTCCCGCATGTCCTCCAGCCCCTTGTCCAACCGCTATAAACCCATCGCAACCTAAATCATAACACTTTTTAGCATGTACTAAATTGGTAACATCACAGAATACTTTTGCACCATATCGATGTGCTTCTTCAATTACTCTTGCAGGCGAACCTAATGATGTAATATAAAAAGGTACTTTATGTTTAACACAAATAGCTAAGTGTTTTTCAAATAGAATATTAGTTTTTTGAACTATCAGATTCACACCAAAATTCCCTTTTTCTTTATTCTCTTTATATTGATTAAGCTCCGATAATACCTGATCAAGTTCGGCCTCATTTCTAAAATTTAAACTAGGAAAAACACCTAAAATTCCTGCATCTATAGCTGCCTTCATCATACGGAGATTACTCACTAAAAACATCGGAGCCATTACTATAGGTAGTTTTAGATTAAATGCCAGCGAAAAGTCATATTTTTTTGCCATAAACTTGCTTTAAAGTAAAATAATAATATATTTGTACTATATACTGAAATGGTATAAGGTTAACAATATTGTTCTAATATCACTAATATATTCCAAATTAAAGCGTTTTGAGTAGAAAAAAATCGTAACTTATTCATCAAACACAGAACTATGAAAATAACTCGAGTCTTTGATTTACTTCCATTTCTCAAAATGTATTATCCAGAGAATACTATTTTTTCTGCGAAAGTAAATGATAAATGGATGAGCTACGATACCAACTCATTTATTAACCAAGTAGATGAATTGAGTTTGGGATTATTGAAATTGGGGATAAAGAAAGACGATAAAATTGCGAACATGTCGCAAAATAGGCCTGAGTGGAATATCGTCGATTTTGCTGTAATGCAGATGGGTGCGATACACCTGCCTTTGTATCCTACATTAGCAGAAGCAGATTTAAAATACATATTAAAGGACTCTGGTGCTAAAGTAGTATTTGTTGCAACAGATGAATTATACTTAAAGATAATAAGTGTAAAAGACGATTGTCCGGAATTGAAGTACATTTTTAGTTACGAAGAGATAAATAGAGAAGGTGTTTCAAATTGGTCGAAATTAAAAGAGATGGGTGATGCTTCAGACATGGAGCAAATAGTTAAGTATAGAGAGAATGTGATGCCTGATGATATTCTAACTTTGATATATACTTCTGGTACTACAGGCAACCCAAAAGGTGTTATGCTTACACATGATAATTTGGTAAGTAATTTTAAATCATCAAATCCTCTTATTCCCGAAGGTTCACATATCGCATTAAGTTTTTTACCGCTGTCGCATATTTTTGAACGCATGGTAGTATATATGTACTTAAGTAAAGGGGTGAGTATATTCTACGCAGAATCTATCGAGAAAATTTCCGATAATTTAAAAGAGGTAAAGCCTCATATGTTTACTACTGTACCTCGTTTGTTAGAAAAAGTATTTGACAAAATAGTAGCAAAAGGATCAGAACTTAAAGGCATAAAGAAAGCTTTATTTTTTTGGGCGCTGAATTTAGGTTTACGCTACGAGTATGATGGGAAAAATGGATGGTGGTATGAGTTCCAACTTTCTATTGCCAATAAATTAATTTTTAGCAAATGGAGAGAAGCTTTAGGAGGAAATATTTTAGCCATATGTTCAGGAGGTGCGGCATTGCAAGAACGGTTGGCAAGAGTTTTTTGGGCGGCTAAAATTCCAGTACTTCAAGGTTACGGTTTAACAGAAACATCTCCAGTAGTAGCGGTTAATGGAATTGATAAAGGAATGAGATGGTTTGGAACTGTTGGCCCAACTATTCCTGGTGTTGAAGTAAAAATAGCAGAAGACGGTGAGATATTGGCTCGTGGCCCAAATATTATGAAAGGCTACTATAATAACATTGAAGCTACAAAAGAAGTAATAGATGAAGAAGGATGGTTTCATACAGGTGATATTGGAGAATGGGTAGAGGGTAGATATCTTAAAATCACAGATCGTAAAAAAGAAATATTTAAAACCGCTGGTGGCAAATATATAGCACCACAAATCATCGAGAATAAGTTTAAAGAATCGAAATTTATTGAACAAATAATGGTCATTGGAGAAAATAGAAGATTTCCAGCTGCTATTATTATTCCAGCCTTCGCTCATTTAAGAGATTGGTGTGCAATTAAAGGAATTGATTATACGGATAATGCTTCCATGATTAAAGATGAAAGAGTTATTCAGAGAATACAGAGAGAAGTAAACGAATATAATGCTACCCTTGGACATTGGGAGCAAATCAAAAAAATATTTTTATTACCAAGAGAGTTTACAATCGATGAAGGTGAGTTGACACCAAAATTAAGTATGAAAAGAAAAGCAATACTGATTAAGTATGCTGATAAAATAGAAGAGATTTATAAATAATATGCAAAGAGAATAACTCTCTTTGCATATCGTTCTTTAACATTATTATTCGCGATTCAATGTGAATGTACCATTGGTAAATACAACACTATCTGTTTGATCAGATACATTATAGGCAGTGAATTGAAAAGTACCAGTTATTTTATTTGCGGTATCTACAGAACTTAATACAACACTTCCTTTTGTTGAACGGTAAGTATCGTAATCAAATAAACCTGGTCCTGTTTTCTTAGTGAATGATGCATTGGTATTGTTTGCAAATGTGTGTGTACCTGTACTAATTGATGCAATATTGATAATTACAGTATTAGTGTAAGAAAACTTTGCTGCATAAATCTGTATGCTATTCGATTCAACATCAAAATTAGCAGTGTCAGTAGAATAATCGGTACCATTCGCATTTACACTGAATGCTTTGCTTGAAGAAGGAGATGGATTTTCGTTGTCGTCTTTGGAACAAGAAACCATTATGCTAATAAAACATAATGCGATAAGAATGTTAAGGGTTTGATTTTTCATAATTGTATGGATTAGTTTACGCAAAACTAACTCCACATCAAAAAACATAAAATACCCAATGATGGGTATTTATATAAGTACTGGTAGGTATATAAAAGGTATAAAATGAGAAGAATAAATAAGGTTGCAGTATTAGGTTCGGGTGTAATGGGTTCCCGCATCGCTTGTCATTTTGCAAATGCAGGTATTGCTGTTTATTTGCTAGATATTGCACCTAAGCAATTGAACGAGTTAGAGCAAAGCAGTGGATTATCTCTTGATGATAAAAGAGTGAAGAATAGAATTGTGAATGATGCTTTAAAGCAAACATTGAGTTCCAACCCATCGGCAGTATTTACCAAACAAACTAGTAAATTAATTACTACTGGAAATTTCGATGATAACTTAGCTTGGATTAGCGAGTGTGATTGGATAATAGAAGTTGTTGTAGAAAATCTTCAAATAAAACAAAGTCTCTTCGAAAAAGTAGAACAATATAGAAAATCTGGTACCTTAATTACTTCTAATACATCGGGGATTCCTATTCATTTAATGACAGATAATCGTACCGACGATTTTAAGAAACATTTCTGCGGTACACATTTTTTTAATCCCCCTCGATATTTACCCTTACTGGAAATTATTCCAACCCAACATACTAACAAAGAAGTAGTAGATTTTCTTTTGCACTTTGGTGATTTGTATCTCGGTAAAACTACCGTTTTATGTAAAGACACTCCAGCGTTTATTGCAAACAGAATTGGTGTATTTTCTATCCTCTCTTTATTTCACTTGGTAGGTGAAATGGGATTAAGTATAGACGAAGTAGATAAATATACAGGCACTTTAGTTGGCCGTCCGAAGTCGGCTACCTTTAGAACTACAGATGTAGTAGGTTTAGACACCTTAATTAAAGTGGCTAGAGGTTTACAAGACAATCTTCCGAACGACGAGTCGAAAGCAGCTTTTCAAATACCCGAGTTCATCAGCAAGATGGAAGCAAATAATTGGCTGGGAGATAAAACTAAACAAGGTTTTTATAAAAAAGTAAAAAAAGATAATGGAGAGAAAGATATACTTTCTTTAAATCTTAAAACATTAGAGTACGAACCTAAAACAAAATTCAAATCAGCTTCATTGGAAGCATTAAAAAATATTGATGATTTAAAAGAGCGCTTAACATTCTTACATAGCGCTTCCGATACTGCTGGGATATTTTTCCGTAAAACCATGTATGCTTTGTTTGCATACTGCACGAAAAGAATACCCGAAATTACCGACGATTTATTCCGTTTAGATGATGCCATGCGCGCAGGGTTTGGTTGGGAGTTAGGTCCTTTCCAAGTATGGGATGTATTGGGTGTTGCGAACACTTTATCTCAAATGAAAAAGGAAGGGCACACCGTTGCTCCTTGGGTTGAAGAAATGTTAGCATCAGGGAAAACATCGTTTTATCAGAAAGATAATGCCCAAGTAAAATACTACAATCAACAGGAGAAAGAATATAAAAATATTCAAGGTGCAGAAGCCTTTATCATACTCGATAATATTAGAGCAACGAAAAAAGTTTGGGGGAATTCAGGAGTTACAGTTAGCGATTTAGGTGATGGGATTTTGAATTGTGAATTTCATACTAAAATGAATTCAATTGGAGGAGAAGTATTGCTGGGAATTAATAAAGCGATAGAGCTTGCTGAAAAAGATTTTAGAGGATTGGTGGTAGGCAATCAGGGAGCAAATTTCTCTGCAGGAGCGAACATTGCTATGATTTTTATGATGGCTGTTGAGCAAGAGTACGATGAAATAGATTTTGCGATTAGGCAATTCCAAAAAACAATGATGCGTGTAAGGTACTCGTCTATTCCAGTTGTGGCTGCACCTCATCACCTCACATTAGGTGGTGGTTGTGAACTATGTTTACATGCTGATTGGGTGCAAGCCAATGCAGAAACGTATATGGGTTTAGTGGAATTTGGTGTAGGAGTTATTCCTGGTGGTGGTGGTTCCAAAGAATTTGCATTGAGAGTATCGGATGCATATAGAGATGGCGACTATGAACTCAATACATTAAGAGAAAAATTTTTAACCATTGGTATGGCTAAGGTTTCTACTTCTGCCGAAGAAGCATATGAACTTGGATATCTAAAACAAGGCCAGTACGGAATTAGTATGAATCAGCAGAGGTTGTTAGCCGATGCAAAACAAAAAGCAATAGAACTTGCCGAAGAAGGATATACTCGCCCAGTAGAAAGAACAGATATTAAAGTGTTGGGCCGACAAGGTTTAGGAATGGTGTACGCAGGAGCAAATACGATGTTCTCTGGTCATTATATTTCGGAACACGATAAAAAAATATCAGAGAAGTTAGGGTATGTATTATGTGGTGGCGATTTAAGTGAACCCACATTAGTATCAGAACAATATTTACTCGATTTAGAACGCGAAGCATTTTTATCGCTATGCGCAGAAAGAAAAACATTAGAAAGATTACAAGCAATTTTAAAAGGTGGGAAACCATTACGTAACTAGTATACTAATATGCTAGTGTGCTGATATGCTAATAGAAAATATTTATGAAAGAAGCTTATATAATAGCAGGATATAGATCTGCAGTGGGGAAAGCTCCACGAGGTAAACTAAGATTTTATCGTCCGGATGATTTAGCATCGGATGTAATTACTCACATGATGGCTCAATTTCCTCAATTAGAAAAAGAGTGGATTAATGATGTTATTGTAGGTAATGCCACACCGGAAGCAGAGCAAGGATTAAACATTGGAAGAATGATTTCTTTAATTGGGTTAAAAACGGATAAAGTTCCAGGAATGACTGTCAATAGATATTGTGCTTCTGGTTTAGAAACCATTGCCATTGCAACAGCAAAGATAAAGTCGGGAATGGCCGATTGTATAATTGCTGGTGGAGTAGAATCGATGTCGCCTATACCTTTTGGGGGATGGAAAATTGTACCAAATTATGAAGTAGCTAAAAACAATCCTGATTATTATTGGGGGATGGGATTAACTGCAGAGGCCGTGGCAAGAGAGTATAATGTAAATAGAGAGGATCAAGATGCTTTTGCATATGCGTCACATCAAAAAGCAGTAAAAGCAATTCAAGAAAATAAATTTAAAAACGAAATAGTTCCTATTCATATCAATGAAATTTATATTGATGAAAATGGGAAAAAGAAAAATCGTAGTACTGTTTTTGACATAGACGAAGGGCCAAGAGCAGACACCGATTTACAAAAATTAGGAAAACTAAAACCAGTATTTGATGCTGCTGGATCAGTAACTGCTGGTAATGCCTCACAAACTTCAGATGGTGCAGCATTTGTATTAATTGTTTCTGAAGAAATGCTGAAACGATTAAATGTAAAACCTATTGCACGATTAGTTTCTTATTCTGTTGCTGGTGTACCTCCTCGTATTATGGGTATTGGTCCAGTGGAAGCTATACCTATGGCATTAAAATCAGCAAACATGAAATTAGATGATATTGAGTTGATCGAATTAAACGAAGCCTTTGCCTCACAATCTCTGGCTATTGTAAGAACATTAGGATTGAATCAGGAAATATTAAATGTAAACGGAGGTGCTATTGCATTAGGCCATCCATTGGGTTGTTCTGGTGCAAAGCTAAGTGTGCAGTTGTTTAACGAAATGAGAAGAAGAAATAATAAATATGGGATGGTAACAATGTGCGTAGGTTCTGGACAAGGAGCGGCGGGTATATTTGAACTTCTTTAATTATAAATTACAAATTTTTAAATTTTAAATGAAATGGAAAGCATTGATAAGAAAACACTAACAAAAGGTGGAGAGTTTTTAATTAAAGAAACTTTTGCTAAAGATATTTTCATTCCAGAGGAATGGACTGAAGAGCAAAGAATGATTGCACAAACCTGTGAGGATTTTTTGAGGTCCGAAGTTTATCCCAACCTCGACCGTATCGATAATCACGAAGAAGGTTTGATGGAAAGTTTGATGAATAAAGCTGGAGAGCTAGGTTTATTAGGTGTTTCGGTACCCGAACAATACGGTGGCTTTGGAAAAGATTTTAATTCTTCGATGTTGGTTACAGAGAAGGTAGGTTCAGGACATTCATTTGCTGTAGCACTCTCTGCACATACAGGTATAGGTACATTACCAATTTTGTATTACGGTAATGAGGAACAAAAAGCCAAATATATTCCGAAGTTAGCAAGTGGCGAATGGAAAGCAGCATATTGCTTAACGGAGCCAAATGCAGGTTCCGATGCAAATTCAGGAAAAACAAAAGCTACCCTTTCTGCCGATGGTAAACATTGGATTATTAATGGACAGAAAATGTGGATTACAAATGGAGGGTTTGCAGATGTGTTTACGGTATTTGCTAAAATCGACGACGATGAAAATTTATCTGCATTTATTATAGAAAAATCTTTTGGAGGAATAACCATGAATCCAGAAGAGCATAAAATGGGAATAAAAGGATCTTCTACTCGCCAGGTATTTTTTAATGATTGTAAAGTGCCAGTAGAAAATTTATTATCAGAACGTCAGAATGGATTTAAAATCGCAGTTAATATTTTAAATATTGGTCGTATAAAATTATGTGCATCGGCATTGGGTGCTTGTAAAGAAGTAACGAACAAAGCGGTTAATTATGCGAATGAAAGAATTCAATTTAATATCCCGATTTCTAAATATGGAGCAATAAGGTATAAAATGGCTGAAATGGCTATTAAAATATGGTGTACCGAAGCCGCAACATATAGGGCGGGGCAAAATATTGATGATGCTTATGATGCCTTATTAGCATCTGGAATGGATTCAGGAAAAGCAAAACTGAAAAGTACAGAACAGTATGCTGTAGAATGTGCTATATTAAAAGTGTACGGATCTGAAGTCTTAGATTATGTGGTAGATGAAGGTGTGCAAATATATGGTGGTATGGGATATTCGGCTGAAGCACCTATGGATAGGGCTTATCGCGATGCTCGTATTAACAGAATTTTTGAAGGTACTAATGAAATCAACAGACTATTAACAGTTGATATGATGTTGAAAAGAGCCATGAAAGGAGAGTTGGATTTAATGACACCGGCAATGAACGTGGCTAAAGAATTAATGGAAATACCAGATTTTGGTGAAGAGTTAGATGGAGTATTTGCAAAGGAGAAAAAAGCATTACAGAATTTGAAAAAAGCAACTCTAATGGTTGCAGGAGCTGCGGTACAAAAATTCATGATGACATTAGCCAAAGAACAGGAAATCTTAATGAATATTGCCGACATGGCAAGCTTGTCATATATTGCTGAGAGCGCATTGCTACGTGCTGAAAAAATGTTAATGACCAAAACCGAAGCAGAAGTTTCATTGCAAGTTGATATGGCAAGAATCTATTTGCACGAAGCTTTAGATAAAGCATACCTACAAGGTAAAGAAGCAATAAATTCATTTGCCGAAGGTGATGAGCAGCGTATGATGTTAATGGGCTTAAGAAGATTCACGAAAATAGAACCGATGAATTTGAAGGAAGCTCGCCAAAGAATTGCTAAGAAAATGATTGAAGAGAATAAGTACTGTTTCTAAAACTCTGAAATGTATCGTACTTGTTCTTATCTTTGTGTACCATAATGAGCAAATATATGGGAAGGGACAATGAAGGATAATGATACAAAAAGATTATCAAGATTAACAGCAATATTAACTCAATTGCAGACGAAAAGACTGTTAACCGCTTCGGAGTTGGCAAGTAAATTCTCAGTGAGTAATAGAACGATATATCGTGATATAAAAGCACTTGAACAAGCTGGGGTGCCCGTGCTAACAGAAGAAGGTAAAGGGTACTCCATTATGGATGGATATAGAATTCCTCCAGTGATGTTTACGGAATCCGAAGCCAATGCCTTAATTACTGCCGAGCAATTGATACAGACTAATAAGGATGCTTCTTTTGTAAAAGACTATCAAGACGCCATAAATAAAATAAAGTCGGTTTTAAGAACGAATACAAAGGAGAAAGTGAATTTGCTTTCAAACCGAGTTGTGTTTAGGCAAAATGCTAATAATAATAGAACGAGTAATTATTTGTCGATACTACAACTTGCCTTAACGAATTTTAATCTTACAAAAATTAGTTATCGTTCAGCTGAAACTAATGAACCCACAGAGCGATTAATCGAACCCTTTGCTATATATAGCACACAAGAAAATTGGTTGCTTATTGCTTTCTGTAGGTTAAGAAATGAATTCAGATCATTTCGTTTAGATAGAATCCAACAATTAGAGATACTTGATGAGAAGTTTGACCCTCATAAACTTTCGTTACAAGAGTATTTTGAGATATGTAAAGCAAAATATTTTACAACACCCATGACATAAGGTTGTCGCAGTGCAGTATATTTTTGGAGTTTAATCATTAAATTTCAAAATAATATGAACAATCAAACTATTCAAAAATTCAGTGTAATAGGAATTTCTGTAAGAACAACTAATGAAAACGGCCAAGTAGCGCATGACATCCCCGCATTGTGGAGCAGGTTTATGTCTGAATCTGTTGCAGATAACATTCCAAATAAAATTAACAATACTTTATATTGCATGTATACAGATTATGAAAAGGATCATACTAAACCTTATACTGCTATTTTAGGTTGTAGGGTTGATAGTTTAGATGTTATTCCTTCTGGTATGGTTGGCTTAACAATTGAAGAAGGGTTGTATTCGAAATTTGTTGCAAAGGGAGATTTAATGCAGGGTGCGGTTTTTAATGAATGGAACAAAATTTGGAATGCAAATTTGGATAGAGTATTTACTGTTGATTTTGAAGTCTATGATGAAAAATCAATAGATATGAAAAATGCGGAAGTAGATATATTTATTGCGATAAAAGAATAAAGATAAATGTCGGATATCCCATTATTAGATAAAGAATACTTCCTTCAGAAATTTCCAGGCAAAGGAGGCTGGACCTATGCAGAAATTCCAGAAATAGCACAGGATAAATCAGCTCACTTTGGTTGGGTAAAAGTGAAAGGAAGTATTGATGGGTTTGAAATAAATAAATACCATCTAATGCCTATGGGAAATGGGAAGCTTTTTTTACCCGTAAAAGCAGAAATCAGAAAGAAAATAAAAAAACAAGCAGGCGATGTTGTACATGTTATTTTGTATGCTGATAATGAACCATTGGAGGTGCCCGAAGAACTCATGTTGTGCTTAAGGGAGGATGAAGAAGCGTTAGATTTTTTCAATTCTCTTAGCGAGAGTGAGCAACTTTATTATGTGAAATGGATATATTCAGCCAAAACAGATAATACAAAGGTAGAGCGTATAGCAAAAGCCTTAGATAAGCTATCAAAAAAACAAAAATATCATCATCGAATTCAATACAAATAATTGTAAATTCGATAATGGAAAAAATTAGTATAGCAGATAAACTTTCTAAATTTAATGATCATTGGAATCCGAGAATTATTGCGGAACTCAATGGGCAACATGTAAAATTGGTTAAATTCCAAGGAGAATTTGTTTGGCATAAATATGAAAATGAAGATGAACTTTTTTATGTTTTAGAAGGCGAGTTTAAAATGGAATTTCGAGATAAAACAGTTTTGCTAAAAGAAAATGAGTTGATTGTTGTGCCAAAAGGAGTTGAACATAGACCCATAGCGGATAAAGAAGTTTCAGTGATGTTGTTTGAGCCAATGGCGACGCTAAATACGGGCGACAGCAGTGATCATACATTAACTCAAGAAGACTTAAAGCGAATATAGTGGAGGTGTTTCGGCCTTGTAGTGAATATTAATTAAATATTTTTTCTTATTTTGCTTTTTAATTAACATATAAATTATGAAGAAATATCTTTTTTTGGCCGGTGTAGTATTCATTGCAGCATGTGCAACGAAAAAAACGGAGAGTCCGAAGCCTACTATTGCACCTCCTGCTATTTCAAGCAATGCAAATACTCCTAGTTCAACCATAGCTCCCAAAAAAGTAGCTAGTTATACTCCAGATCAATATGCACTTGTTAATTCTGCATTTAAATTCGACGATTTTATGAAGGGCAAATCTATTTATGAAAATAAATGTGGTACATGTCATTCTTTAAAAGAGCCTACCGAATTCCCTGTAGAATTGTGGGAAGATGTTGTACCTAATATGGTAGTTAAGTACAATAAAAAATTTCCAGATACAATTATTGATCAACCTTATTCAGATTTGATTTTAAATTATGTTGTATCAGCGGTAAAGATGAATAAGTAATGAACAAATTTCCGTTTGAAAAATTTCCGAGAATTGAAACAGATCGTTTAATATTAAGGGAAGTCCGCGATGACGATGTCGCGGATTTTTTTCTATTGAGGTCTAACCCTTCAATCATGCAATTCATTCCAAGACCCGTAGCACAAACTGAGCAAGATGTTTTAGATCTTATTCATGCGGGTAGGGAAGGCTATGAGAAATCGGAAATTATGAATTTCGCCATTGCTCTTAAAGAGACGGATCAATTTATTGGAGCAGCAGGCTATTTTAGACCTAACTGGAACTGGCATCGTACTGAGGTAGGTTATATTTTAAATCCTGAACATAGAGGGAAGGGCTATGTGCATGAAGCAATGAACGCATTAGTAGATTTTGCTTTCGATGTCATAGGATTTCATTCACTAGAGGCAATTATAGATCCAAGAAATCAGGCCTCTATTAATGTTGTCGAGAAGCTGGGTTTTGTAAAAGAAGGGCATATCAAAGAGAGAGAATTTTGGAATGGAGAATATTTAGACTCTCTCATTTACTCACTCATTAGATAGTGCTTTTTTATAAGTACTTAAACATCGCTCTCTCGCAAATTTATGTTCTACAATAGGAGTAGGATATGTTAATTCTTGAAATTCAGGAACCCATTTTTTTATGTATTCAAATTTAGGGTCGAATTTTTTGGTCTGCTCCCAGGGGTTAAATATCCTGAAATATGGTGCAGCATCACAACCACTGCTGCTTGCCCATTGCCAGCCACCATTATTAGATGATAATTCAAAATCTAGTAGTTTACGCGCAAAATAATTTTCTCCCCATCGCCAATCGATAAGTAAATGTTTGATGAGAAAACTAGCAACAATCATGCGCACTCTGTTGTGCATAAAGCCCGTGGCATTGAGCTCTCTCATCCCTGCATCAACTATTGGATATCCTGTATTCCCATCACACCATCGTTTAAATTCTTCTTCATTGTTTCTCCATACAATGTTATCGTAGGCGGGTTTAAATGAACGTGTAGCTGCATGTGGGAAATGCCAGATAATCATAAAATAAAAATCTCTCCATATTAATTCATTAAGCCAAGTGTCGGAATGATTTTTAGCATTTCGTGCTAATTCTCTTATACTAACAGTGCCAAAGCGTAGATGGATAGATATTCTTGATGTGCCTTTAATGGCTGGATAATCTCTTTTCTGATGATAATCTTTTAATATACTTCTGTATTCTGCAACTGGAATTTCGATAGACGAACGTACAAAACCTAAATCATTTAATTCAATAGCTTTAAGTGCATTTGAGCGTAGTAGTTTATTAAAGTATTGTGATGTGGGGTAGCTTTTTAAATAAAATGAATTTAATTTTTTTAGCCATTTGTTTTTATAAGGAGTGAAAACCGTATAAGGTTTACCGTCGTCTTTCACTACTTCCTCTTTTTCGAAAATAACTTGATCTTTATAGCTCTCAAAAGAAACGTGATGTTTAATTAAGTAATCTTTTATTTCCTCATCTCTTTGTTGGGCATAAGGCTCATAATCGTGATTGCAGATAACGCTTTTAATACCCTCTGTTTTGATAAGCTCCTTGAATACATCTTGAGGTGTTGAATGATATACCCATAAAGAGGATCCTAATTCTTCTAATTCTTTTTTTAGTCGTTCAATCTGATCGTAAATAAAACTTACTCTAGCATCGTCTTTGTCATCAAGTTTAGAAAGAATGTTTTTGTCGAAAATAAAAATGCATTGGGTTTCTCCTTCTTTTCTTAAAGCATGATATAACCCTGCATTATCTTCTAATCGAAGGTCTCTTCTAAACCAAAATATGTTCATTGTACGATTAAATTTTTTAGTGCCTCGTTTAGTGTTGTGAATTTAAATGAATAGCCTGAGCTTTCTATTTTTTTTGAACTTACTCTAGTGCTTCCAAGTACAACGGCCGACATTTCTCCAAATATAATTTTTAATATAAATGCAGGTATATTAGGAGCCCAAAATCTTTTATGCATTACCTCAGCCAGTTGCTTGCTGAATTCATAATTAGTTACAGGATTAGGCGCAACTGCATTATACACTCCTGATAAGTTTGTGTTCTCTGCAGCGAACTTAAACATGGTACACAAATCATTCAGATGTATCCAACTCATCCATTGTTTGCCGTTGCCTAATGGAGATCCTAGATGGAACCTGAAGGGTAAAATCATTTGTTTTAAGGCTCCACCTTTTAAGCTAAGTACTATACCTGTTCTTAACTTAACGGTTCTAATCCCTAATTTCTCGATTTTATTCACCTCGTTTTCCCATGCAATACAAGTTGTGCCTAAAAAATCTTTAGAAGGACTGTCGTCTTCTGTCAACAGCAAGTCCCCTCTATCCGAATAGTATCCAATTGCGGAAGATGAAATAAATGCTTTTACCTGATGATTATTTTTAGAAAGATGTTCGAATAATAATCTTGTTGATTTTACCCTACTTTCAATAATTTCAACTTTGCGTTGATCTGTCCACAGTTTATCCGCAATGCCTTCACCTGCTAGATGAATAATCGTATCAATACCATCAAAAGCGCCATCTTGGAGATAATTATTGTTAATGTCCCATTGAACAAAACCTGGTTTGTTCATCTTCTTGCGACTTAATATAGTTACTCGATGACCATTATCGGTTAATAATCTGGTTAATTCGCCACCTACTAAGCCAGTACCACCACTTATTAATATATTCATAAGGTTTTGTATTAAGTCTGAATATCAGCCTCTATATAAACCAAATTAAAATCATTAAGTTTGATTTTTATAAATTTTATGATTTACAGTAAACATATTTTCATTTGTACAAATCAACGTCCTGAAGGTGCAGCAAAGCCTAGTTGTGGAGAAACGCATGGAATGGCTTTGGTTACAGAGTTTAAAAAGCAAATTAAAGACAAAGGACTCAGTATAGAAGTTCGTGCACAAAAAACAGGTTGTTTAGATGTTTGTGATTTTGGTCCTGCATTAGTTGTTTACCCCGACGCAATTTTTTATCAACACGTACAATTAGATGACGTATCAGAAATCGTAGAGTCACATTTGCAAAATAATATCCCAGTACAGCGACTAGTATTAGAAAGCAAATAGCTAGTCTTTTAATTTCAATGCAAAAATACTAGAGAAAGTAGTTGTAAATAGTACAATGCTTATTGAGCTTATCGGCATTAATATAGCTGCAATTACAGGAGATAAATTACCCTGTACAGCAAAGTATAGGCCTACTATATTGTAAACAACTGAGAGTATAAAGCTACCAATGATTACTTTTTTACTCGATTTTGCAAATTCAATAAAGCGATCTAGTTTATAAAAAACTTTGCCGTCCATAATGACATCACACGCTGGAGAAAAATAATTGGATTGATCTGTTACAGCTATACCTACATCGCTTTGTTTTAAAGCTCCAGCATCATTTAATCCGTCGCCAACCATCATTACTTTTTTGCCACCAGCTTGCAGCGATTCTATTTTTAATAGTTTGTCTTCTGGACTTTGTTTAAAATGTAGTTTCGCATGATTTCCAAATAGGTATTGAAGTACTTCACGCTCCGAATCGTGGTCGCCCGAAAGCACCATTAATTCATATTTATTTTTTAATTTATCTACTAATCCAGCAAAGCCATGACGGTAGGCATTGTGAATACCAAAGTATCCTTTAAATGCGTTGTTGATTTTCAGGTAAACTCTACTTTCTTTTACATTCTTATTTTCTACTTCTCCTAAAATAAATTGTTCCGAACCTATCAAAATATCAGTCCCTAATGATCGTGCAATAATCCCTCTGCCTTGTATTTCTTGGTACTCATCTAAGTCAATATTTTCAGTGTTCCCAATATAGTCGTAAATCCTTTTGCTTAAAGGATGAGCAGATTGCTTTACCACATTTCTAATTAGAGCCTTCTCTTCATTACTTAATATCGCACCTTGGTAAATTATTTCAGCATGTTGAGCTTCTGTAATGGTTCCAGTTTTGTCGAATACAATGACATCTATATCACCTAAAGATTCTATTACATCCGAATTTTTTAAATAGAACATGTATTTACCAAAAAGTCTGATAACATTACCATTAGTAAATGTAGATGAAAGGAGCAGTGCACATGGGCAGGCAATTATAAGTGTTGTAGTTAATGCATTTAAGGCACGCTGCATATCACTCGGAGCCCAATAGAAAAATGCAATGGCAGTAATTACAAACAATACAATTGTAAAGTACTTGCTAATACTATGTATAAAGGAATCGTATTTGTTTTCTCTTTCTTGAAAAACATCTTTATTCCATAGTCGTGTTAAATAACTTTGAGAAACTTCTTTAACAACTTCTAGAAGTACAGAAGGGCCAATTTGTCGACCACCAGCATAAAGTAATTCTCCTCTTTTTTTATGAATGGGTTCAGACTCTCCAGTTACAAAGCTATAGTCGATACGTGCATCACCTTTAATAAGTATAGCATCAGCAGGTATTAATTCTTTATTTCGCACTAAAATATGATCACCTTTTTTTAGCTTAATTACAGGGATTGTTTCCTCTTTCCCTTTGTTCATTTTAGTGATGGCCATAGGGAAGAATGATTTGTAATCTCTTTCAAAAGATAAAGTTTCGTATGTTTTATCTTGAAAGTATCTCCCGATGAGCATAAAGAAAACGATACCCGACATAGAGTCGAGATATCCAGCACCAGTATGTGTGCCTATTTCATACAAGCTTCTAACAAATGTAACGAGTACTGCTAAGGCTATAGGTAAATCAATGTTTAGAAAACCTTTTCTTAAACTTTTAATTCCCGATTCAAAAAACTCACTGGCAGAATAAAAGAATACAGGCAATGAAAGGAAAATGTTTAAATACCCAAACCAAGAGGTAAAATGATCTTGATCGAAATAATTTCCCAGAGAAAAATATTCGGGGAAGCTAAGCATCATAATATTGCCAAAGGCAAAACCTGCAATCCCTATTTTATAAATTCTACTTCTATTTGCTTTTTTTTCTGGACCTTTTTCCGCCTGTTCTAAACTAACATGAGGTTCATAGCCTATACTCGACATTAAATCGGCTATGGCACTTAATTTTGTATCGGATTCTTTGTAAACAATTTCAACTTCTTTTTTGGGAAAATTTACTGTTGATCGAATTATCCCCTTATCTAATCGTTCTAAGTTTTCAAGTAAGTAAACACAAGAGCTGCAATGCATACTTGGTACATTCAAATTTACATGCGTTTCAACACCATCAGTAAAATTTATTAATGATTTTTTTAAATCAGAATCATCTAAAAATGAATAACGGTATTGCTGCATACTATCTCTTCTGCTAATTCCTGGCTTTTCGTCAAGAGAGTAGTAGTTACATAAATTGTTCTCAGAAAGTAATTCGTATACGAGTTTGCACCCTTCACAGCAAAAAGATTTATTATCGAAATAAACCACTTCATCATCACAGTTTTCAGAGCAGTGATAGCAAAGAGTTTTAGTGTTGATTGACTGTTTCATAGTACAAAGTACTGCTTATTATAACCCTATTAAAATGACATAAATCATGTTTATGTAAAAAATACATCAGTACCAGTGGGTATATAAAAATACCCCAACAAGGGGATAAAACCCAGTACTAATTTACAATAACTTTAGGTATCAAATTATAGGGGAAATTATTTTGATAAATGCCCTTAATTAATTCAATGAAGCATGCAATAGTATGTTTCATAGGGTTTAATTAAGTGGAAAAAGTGTCTCTGAGTAAAATCGGAGGCACTTTATTATAAGCCCTTACCGTACAATACCTAACTAAACCAATAGCTTAAGCCAGGGCATGCCTTGGCTTTTGCCATTTTAAGCGATTACAAGCTTGGATTCATAAAATTATTTTATCTTCATTTTCTATTTTTACACTATGAAGAGACTATTTACAACCATCTTATTTTTTATTATATCGTTACAGCTTAGCGCTCAACATGCAGCAGAAATTAAATTAAAGTTAGAACGACTAAAAACGAGCACTGCTGTATTATATATTGCAGCACATCCTGATGATGAAAATACACGCCTTTTGGCATATCTAGCAAATGAACTGAAAGTTCGCACCGCTTATTTATCACTTACAAGAGGTGACGGGGGACAAAATCTTATTGGTACGGAACAATCCGAAAAATTAGGGATGATTCGTACCCAAGAACTACTTGCTGCGAGATCAATTGATGGTGCAGAGCAATATTTTACTCGTGCCTTCGATTTTGGGTTTTCTAAAGGTCCCGATGAAACTTTAGCCATTTGGCAAAAAGATTCGGTAATTGCGGATATGGTATGGGTAATCAGAAATTTTAAGCCTGATTTAATCATTACCCGTTTCCCTACAGATGGGAGTGGTGGACATGGACATCACACCTCTTCAGCCATCCTAGCTGAAATTGCGATGGATGCCGCAGCAGATCCTAATCAATACAAAGAGCAATTAAAATATACTTCTGTATGGAAAGTAAAACGTTTAGTGTGGAATGGTTTTAATTTTGGTGGTCGTCCTCAAAGTGATGGGAAAGATTTCACTAAAATAGATATTGGTGGATATAATCCCCTACTAGGAAAGAGTTATGGTGAAATAGCCTCTACAAGTAGATCTCAACATAAAAGTCAAGGTTTCGGTGTGCCTATGCAAAGAGGTTCAACAACAGAAACTTTTAAATACATTAAAGGAGATAGTGTTAAAAACACAATTTTTGATGGAATAGATTTAACTTGGAATAAGTATAAAGATGCAAAGAAAATAAATTCTACAATCGATGAAATTATTAGCGCATACGATCCTTCTCATCCAGAAAATTCTATAAAAAGCTTAGTCGCTTTAGATAATCAATTCGATAAGCTAGAAAACGAATATTGGAGAAATAGAAAGAAACAAGAAGTGAAAGAGATTATTGTTGCTTGTGCCGGATTATTTCTTGATGTTACAAGTACAGAATACTTCGTTTCACCATCTAATCAAATTAAATTAAATATTCAGGCAATAAATAGGTCAGCTTCTAATGTGCAACTTCAACGAGTAACTATTGATGGCCTTTTTGATAGTACAATGAACGCAGTTTTACCTAACAATAAGTTGATTACTTATAGTACAAAAGTTAAAATACCAAGCGATAAAAAATATTCAAACCCGTATTGGTTAGTACAAGCCCCAAGTAAAGGCTTAGTGCATGTGGCAAATCAACAAGAGATTGGAATGCCTTTCAATAGTGCAACATTCCCAAGTGTATTTTATTTAATAATTGAAGGAAAAGAATATAAAATCGAAAGAGATATAAAATACAAATGGACCGATGATGTTAGGGGTGAATTGTATAGAAATTTAGAGGTAATTCCTCCCGTACAATTAAATTTCTCTGCAAAAAATCTATTGTTTGTGAATGGCGATAGTAAGAAAAAGCTTCAGGTTACATTACATACTAACAAACCTGATAGTAAAGGTGTGTTAAGATTATCTGTTCCAAATGGATGGAACGTAAACCCAAAAGAAATTGCTTTTGAAAGTAAAAATATAAATGCCACACTAAATTTCGAATTTGAAATATCAGCTCAATCTACTGAACCTTTGTCGGGAAAAATTTATCCAATTGTAACACTTGATGGTAATGAGTATTCAGAAACCGTAGAGCGTATTCAGTATGATCATATTCCTACACAAGTGCAAGTAAAAAAAGCAAGTATAAATATTGAGAAGATAAATGTACAAGCAAAAGGGAAAAGAGCTGGTTATATTCCAGGTGCAGGAGATGAAATTCCAGAAGCACTGAAAAATTTAGGTTTTGAAGTGATTAGACTGACCGAAGATTATCTATCTAATCAGTCGCTCTCAGATCTTGATGTAATTGTTGCTGGTATACGTTTATACAATACCAACGATAATATGCAGGCACATTACGACAAACTAATGGAATATGTGAAGAATGGTGGTAATTATGTGATACAATACAATACCAATAACTTTATCAGTTCTGTACCTAAGCTAATAGGTCCTTATCCATTTACAATAAGTAGAGATCGTGTTACAGATGAAAATGCAGAAATGAAATTTATTAATTCTGCAGACCCATTGCTTAATTACCCAAATAAAATTAATAAAAGTGATTTTGAACATTGGGTACAAGAGAGAGGATTGTATTTTGTGAGTAATATTGATTCAAATTATTCTAAAACATTTATTTGTAACGACCCCAATGAAAAACCTAACGAAGGGATATTAATATCATGTAAGTATGGTAAAGGGGTATTTACATACACAGGTATTTCTTTCTTTCGTCAGTTGCCAGCAGGGGTGCCAGGAGCATATCGATTATTTGCGAATATTATAAGTCAAACTAAATAACAATGGCAAGTATCGACTGGGTTGTTTTAGGCTCTACTTTGTTGTTAATCGTTTTGTATGGATTATACAAAAGTAGAGGAAAGAAAAACATGGATTCCTATTTGTTGGCAGATAGAGAAATGCCATGGTATAATGTGGGGCTCTCTGTTATGGCGACACAGGCATCTGCCATAACGTTTCTTTCGGCGCCCGGACAAGGGTTTACAGACGGAACACGATTTGTGCAGTTTTACTTTGGTTTGCCAATAGCAATGTTTGTTTTATGTGTAACCTTTGTACCCATCTTTCATCGATTGAAAGTATACACTGCCTACGAATATTTAGAGCAGCGTTTCGATGTAAAAACTAGAACTTTTACAGCATTACTATTTTTAATACAACGTGGTGTTTCTACAGGAATTACCATTTATGCGCCGTCTATAATTTTATCGACAATACTTGGGATATCACAAATATACACTACCAGTATAATTGGAATTTTAGTTATAATCTATACCGTTTATGGTGGAACTAAAGCGGTATCGTATACACATCTTTTACAAATGTTAATTATTTTTTCAACCATGTTTATGGCTGGATATATGATTGTACATTTACTTCCAGAAGGTTTTGGCTTTACAGAAACTTATCATCTGTCGGAGAAATTAGGTAAAATAAATACTATAGATACTAAGTTCGATCTTAATAACAGATACAATGTTTGGTCTGGATTAATAGGAGGTTTTTTCTTAGCTCTATCATATTTTGGCACCGATCAATCGCAAGTAGCGCGTTACTTAGCTGGAAAGTCTATTAAAGAAAGTAGAATGGGATTAATAATGAATGGCATAGTGAAGATTCCTATGCAGTTTCTCATCTTATTAATCGGTGCTTTGTTGGTTGTGTTTTATCAGTTTCATACTGCGCCAATATATTTTAATGAACATGCAGTAGAAGAGATTAAGAAGTCGAGTTTTGCAGCACAATACGATTCTGTGCATCATGAGTCATTAATTATTGCTGAGCACAAAGCAAACAGCATACAATTACTTTCAGAGGCATACAAAGAAAAAAATGCAGCTAAAATAGAGATACATGAATCAGCGTTAGTTGCACACGAAAAAAAATACCAGGAACTAAGAGCTAAAACAAAAGCAATTATTTCAGAATCTAAAACCACAAATGATTCCGACGATAGTAATTATATTTTCCTAAATTTTGTGATACATTATTTACCTAAAGGATTAATCGGTTTAATTATAGCGGTTATCTTTTTAGCATCAATGGGGTCAACAGCATCTGGATTGAGTTCATTAGCCAGCACAAGTGTGGTTGATATTTACAAGAGGCTTGTAAGCCAAAATGAAAGCGATGAACATTATGTAACAGCTTCACGTTGGTTAACTATTGCTTGGGGACTGTTTGCTATGTTTGTTGCATTTTATGCAGGTCAATTGGGTAATTTAATTGAAGCCGTAAACATATTGGGCTCATTATTCTATGGAACTATTTTAGGGATTTTTGTGATGGCTTTTTACTTTAAGAAGATAGGTTCTAATGCCACTTTTTATGGAGCATTACTGGCGGAAGTAATTGTATGCGCTATTTATTGGATGAAACTAATGGCCTTTCTTTGGTTAAATGTAGTTGGCTGTTTGTTAGTGATTATGTTTGCATTAATTATACACAGTATAGCACAAACAAAAAGAGCGACTAATTAGTCGCTCTTTTTTGTTTTATAAGTATTGAATAATGTTCTATTGTAAGACAATCTTTCTAACGTCAACAATATTTCCTTTTGAATCAATAATATATACTAAGTATAAACCTTTACCAGTCCATGTTGACATGTCAACAACATAGTTTTGCTGATTAATTTTAGTATCAAACATAGCTTGACCTAGTGAATTTGTAATACGAATACTTGCATTCTTCAAGCTCGCATGGTTTGCACCACAATCGATATTAATCTTATCCATAGTTGGATTTGGATATATTTTCAATGTGTTGTTAAATGTAACCGGGTTAGAATTAAATAAGTTTACGTTGATGATTAAGGTGTCTGTTACTGTAACATGACAAACATTAAGACCTTGGTTGTAAATATTGTTAATCTCTGTACTGCTTAACTCATAGCTATAGAATCTTACATCGTCTATTTGACCTTTAAAGTAGCGATCTAGTTTATAACGATCTGTACCTAAGATTACCTTATTTATACCACCAATAGAAGTTAAAAATGAAGCAAATGGTTTACTTGACATTAGCTTACCGTTAAGGTAAAACTTCATTATCTTATTAGAGTCTACATATAAATTCACATTGTACCAAGTGTTTACTTGTACGTCAACTGTATCTCTGCAACTACCAGCATTTACGTATAGAAGCAATTGCCCCATTTCCTCTCTTAATACTAATTCTAATAATCCATAATCTAAATCAGGATTATCCGACTCATAAATAAATTTCCAATCAGAATAATCATCAGTATCAGCTTTAAACCATAGGTTTACTGTTCTTGGTAAGAAATCGAAGTTTGTAGGGAATTCTACGTAGCTATCTGATCCATTAAATCTAAAGCTAGAAGATGAATTATTAAATCTGTCAGGAGCATTTAATATATTAAAAGTAGTAGCGTGTAATCCATTACCAGAAGTATCATTAGCGTTTCCGTCAAATGGATAATGAGCAACTAAGCTATCTAATGGGTCTATTATAGTGTCGTTGTCTGGAGTATATAATACTATCGAATCTATTTCAACCTGACTTAGTTCTCTGTTGTATATAGCTATATCATCAATTTTTCCAGCAAAAAATCTTGTAGATTCTGTTCTATCAGAACCTATTACGACATTATTAGAGCCATTTACCGATTTTGAAAATGTTGTAAAAGTCTTATTGGTAACTAAAACACCATTTAAATGAAATTTCATTGTTTTTGTAGAGTCGACAAATAAATTGGCATTGTACCATACATTTGAATCTATAGCTACAGTGTCTCTACCATTACCAGCATTTATGAATAATGATAATTGACCATTTATTTCTCTAACGACTAATTCCAATAAACCTTTTTGTAAATTGGCATTATCGGATTCGTAAATAAATCTCCAATCTGTGTAGTTTGCGTGTGCTGCTTTAAACCATAGGTTAACTGTACGCGGTAAGAAATCAAAGTTTGTAGGTATTAATATTCTATCATTAATACCATCGAATTGATAGCAATTGCTTATGCTATCTCTTCCTAAACCTAATGTTGCTCCGAATACACTACCATTGTATGTGGTATTCGCTTGATTATTAGCATCTGTTGAGAATGGATAATATGCAATTAGTCCATTAGTTGGTACCTGAGAGAAAGATTTTGCACTAATTAATGTTAATGCGATGCAAAATGCAATTAGGTAGTGTTTTTTGTGTTTCATAAGAGCACAGTGTTTTTTGTGTTTAAAATATAATCATCGCAAGATATAAAATTTATCTTGTGAAAAAAGAATATTTTACACAATAAATGACTCTAAATGATTATAATATAGTCGTTTAATATGGCGAATTGTTATAATTAAGTATAATGAATAATTATACGAATATTAGTATTATAACTGTTTTAATAAATCTTCTTTGCTTAAATAACCAATATGTTCAAAAGTTTTGGAGTTTGCTTTGTAAACATAAATTGTGGGCAAAGCTTCAACTTTTAAAGTCTTACAAAGTTCTGGGTTTTTATCTGCATCAATACGAACGATTTCAACTTTGTCCGACATGGTTTTTTGCATTTCAGTTAAATATGGCGACATTTTCTTACATGGGCCACACCACTCTGCATAAAAGTCGATCACCACTGTTTTGTTATTGTTGAGAAGAGCTTGGTAGCTTTCTAGCGACATTCCTGTATCATTAGATTTTTTAGTCCCAGCAGATTCAGCTAGTCCCTCTGATCGCCATTTCATCATACCTCCACTCAATTCATATACATTACTAAACCCGTTCTCGCGTAGAAAATGTGCTGCACTTGCACTTCTTCCCCCACCTAAGCAATAAATAAAATAAGATTTACTTGGATCTAACGCTTTTAACTGACTCTCTGCACTCTCTTCATTCCAATCTATATTGATTGCATTCTCGATATGTCCTTCAGAAAACTCTCCAGGCGTACGAACATCTATCACTACAGCATCGCTTGTGGTTTTAATCTTTTCAGCAAAATCTTTTGGAGCTAATCTACCTTGCCCATTACTACAGCTACTTAAAACTACAGTGACAAATAAAATTATTAATACTAATACTTTTTTCATTATCATTCTATAAAAATTATTTACTCAAACTACTAAAAAATAACAAACCCATCAGTGCTCCATAAAGGGTACTGTTTATTGGCTTTGATGTTATCGCACATGAACCACTCGCACATCCTACAAAGTAATAATATGCATAACCTAATACTCCGCCTACAATTGTTCCGATAATTTCCATCTTATATTTTCTAAATAAAACCATACTGCAAAATTATCTCTTTAACTTTTGTTATTATGTAACTATTATCACACTGGCAGTAGTTTTGGGTCGCTACCTAACCCACATTTTATAAGCTGCTTCTTGTTCTTTCGTTTGTTCAGCTACTTTTTCAATTTTATATTTTACCTGTGTATTTTTTACAGAAGTAACTTCTATGGTTTTAAGAATGCCATCTCTACTAAGAGTTATACTAAGCTTATCGCCTGCTTTTTTTGTTGCAAGAATTTTTGTTAAATCATCAACTCTATAATTATCAATAGCAATAATTTCATCATTTACATTTAACCCAGCTGAGTATGCAGGACTACCTTTAGCAACTCCTGTAATTATTGTTTTGCCATTGCTTACGTTGCTACTAACTCCTAAATAGAGTTCGTTTTTATTGGCATTCAAATCGGTTAGTTTTAGTCCTAATTTTGCTAAAAAGCTTTCGTATGGAATAGCCGAGGTTCCATTTATATATTTCGAATAGAACTCATCTAGGTTTTGTCCACAGAATTTTTCAGCTGCTTTTTTGAATTCTTCATCGCTGAAACCTCTGTTTTGTTTCGTATAATATTCGTTATACATCCATCTCATTAAGTCGTCTAGGTTTTGTTTTGCAGATGAATGCTCTATAATCATTATGTTTAGTAATGAAGCTACAATACTTCCTTTATCGTAATAAGAAACTTGTGAATTGTTTGAGTTCTCGTTTCTTCTATAGTATTTTATCCATGCATCAAAACTAGCTTCTGCAAGCGATTGAACTTTATCGCCTGGCAAATTGCGTTGAGCGGAATATTCATTTGCAATAATGTCTAAATATTTTTCTGGGGTAGAAAATCCAGCACGACGTACAATCCAATTATCGTAGAAAGCAGTGAACCCTTCCGACACCCAAAGCATAGAAGTGTAATTTTCTTTGTTGTAATCAAATGGCCCTAATACTGCAGGTCTTAATCGTTTTACATTCCATAAATGAAAGTATTCGTGAGCAATTAAGCCTAAGAACGATTGGTAAGTATTTTCGTTAGCGTAAGCAAAACGTTGTACCTGAACAGTTGTAGAGTTTAAGTGCTCTAATCCACCTCCACCACTTGGAACATTATGTACAATGAAAAGATAGTTCTTACATGGATGTGTTCCAAAAATTGAAGTAGCTTCATCTGCAATTTTTGCAAAATCTTTTTTGATACGCTCTTCATCATAATTCCCTGGGCCTACCATTGCCACCGAGTGTTTTACCCCTTGAGCTGTAAACTCAATAATTTTATGATTACCTATTTCTATTGGTGAATCTGCTAAGATGTCGTAATTCTCGGCAATAAATTTTGTAGCATTTCCTTTTTCAGTTGGTAATGCGCACGATACTTGTTTCCAGTCCGACTTCGGTAAGATAGTTACTTCGTATGAAGCGTCTTTTATTCCATCAACATACATAAATATATTGCTGCCATTTAAATAAGCATGCGATTCGTCTATGAAACTAGTACGTACTGTGAGCTCAAAAGCATATACTCTGTAATTTACTTTTACAGCTTGCTTCGAAGGATTTTTAATTAACCATGTATTTTTATCTATTTTAGAATATTGCAATGTGCCATTACTAGAATTAGCTTCAAACCCTTCTACATGTCTGGCGAACTCCCTTATTAAATATGAACCAGGTGCCCATACTGGCATTTTCAATATGATTTCTTCTTGCTTATTGTTGATATTAAGTTCTACATTCACATAATGAGCCTGAGCTTCTGGAAAACTTAATTGATAGCTAATTTTTTCAGCGTGTAAAGTGTTTGTTATGCTAGCCATTAGTATTAGAATAAGAATGATATTTTTTTTCATATTTACGTAGTTTCATTTTACTGCAATTATACGAAAAGCATCTTTACTGATTTATTTCAATCGGATACTTTACAATAAAAACACAATAAACGCATTTGTGTTGTAACATATAACGTTATCTTTGCTAATTCTATAGAATAAAATTAATACTATGAAAATCAGTAGTTTAAATATATGCTTCATCGCTACATTAAGCACATTTAGTGCATTGTCTGCTTGTTCCGACAAAAATGATAAGCCTAAAATGGATGCTAACAAGGGGATGAATGCACCTCAAATAGCTAATTTCTTGGTGCTCAAAGACACCACTTTGAGAGAATCCATACAAATAACAGGAACAATTCAAGCAGAAGAATCGGTTGATCTGAGGGCTGAAATGTCGGGTAAAATTACTCGTGTTTCATTCAAAGAAGGTTCAACAGTTAAGCAAGGTGAAGTATTAATTAAGATTAATGATGAAGAGCTAAGAGCTCAGTATAATAGAGCAAACGCGAGATTAAAACTTGCAGAAGAACAGGAGTATCGTCAGAAAATGTTGTTGAAGAAAGAGGCGATTTCTCAACAAGAATATGATATAGTATTTACTGAACTACAATCGATGAAAGCAGAAGCCGAACTATTGAAGGCTCAATTATCGAAAACGGAAATAAAGGCTCCATTTAATGGTAGAATTGGTTTGAGAATGGTTTCGGTTGGTGATTATATAAGTCCAACCACCAACATTGCTAAATTAGTAAAAGATGATAAGGTGAAAATAACTTTCTCTATTCCTGAGAAATATGCATCGAGCATGAAACCTAATGCAGAAATTATTTTTAGTACTGATGGGAATGCCAAAAAATACAAAGCAAATGTGTATGCATTGGAACCATCGATTGATGAGAACACGAGAACATTGAGCATAAGAGCAATTGCTGATAACGATGGAAATTTGGTGCCAGGATCTTTTTGTAAAGTTGAACTCGAAATGAGTGAAATAAAAAATGCCATTTTAGTTCCCAACGAATCATTAATACCGATATTAAAAGGCAAAAAAGTATTTATTAGTAAAAACAACAAAGCATCGGAAGTGATCGTAAAAACTGGAGTTAGAAGCGATCGATTTGTGCAAATTACCGAAGGTCTGAAAGCAGGAGATACCCTAATTACTAGTGGTATAATGTCAATTAAAGAAGGTTCTAATTTGAAACTAAAATAGTTAATACATTGCTATGAGTTTATCGACAACAAGTATAAAAAAACCTGTATTAACTATAGTAATGAACCTACTCATTATATTGTTTGGGTTTATTGGATATAAGTTTTTAGGTGTAAGAGAATTCCCCTCTATAGATCCACCAATTGTATCAGTTAGAACATCGTACCCTGGTGCAAATGCTGATATTATAGAATCTCAAATTACAGAACCTCTAGAGAAAGTAATTAATAGTATTGATGGAATTAAGAATATTTCTTCGAGTAGCAATCAAGGGTCGAGTGTAATTACTGTTGAGTTTAATCTTAGTAAGAATATTGATGAAGCGGCAAATGATGTAAGGGATAAAGTTTCACAAGCAGTAAGAACATTGCCTAAAGATATTGATGGATTACCTGTAGTGGCGAAAGCAGATGCAAATTCCGACGCTATAATATCCATGACTCTTCAAAGCGATACACGTTCGCAACTAGAGGTAAGTGATTATGGAGAGAATGTTATTGCTCAGCGTTTACAAACCATTCCTGGTGTGAGTAGTGTACAAATATGGGGTCAAAAAAGATATGCCATGCGAATATGGTTGGACCCATTGAAACTATCGTCGTATAAGCTTACTCCATTAGATGTTAAAAATGCATTAGATCGCGAAAATGTAGAATTGCCCTCTGGTAAAATTGCTGGTAATACCACTGAGTTAACAGTAAAAACATCGGGTAACCTTTCTACAGAAAGAGAGTTTAACGATTTGATTATAAAAACAGATGGAGATAAAATGATTCGTTTAATGGATGTGGGGTATGCAAACCTTGGTCCAGAAAACGAAGAGACCATCCTTAGAGAATCAGGTGTGCCGATGATTGGTTTAGCCTTAGTTCCTCAGCCTGGCGCAAACTACTTAGATATTGCAAATGAATTTTATAAAAGATATGATCAAATCGAAAAGGAACTTCCTAAAGATTATCGATTAAATATCGCTTTAGATAATACTACTTTTATCCGCCAATCGGTAGAAGAAGTAGCAGAAACTTTAATCATATCAATCATTTTAGTTATACTCATTATTTATTTGTTCTTCCGCGATTGGAGTATTGCTATTCGTCCACTTATTGATATCCCTGTTTCACTTATTGGTACATTCTTTATTATGTACATCATGGGATTTTCTGTTAATGTACTTACTTTATTAGCTATAGTATTAGCTACAGGTTTGGTGGTCGATGATGGGATTGTTGTAACCGAAAATATTTTCAAGAAAATCGAAGAGGGTTTATCTCCTCTAGAGGCTGCCATTAAAGGTTCGAATGAAATTTTCATGGCTGTTATTTCAATTTCAATTACCCTTGCTGCAGTTTTTCTACCTATTATTTTCTTAGAGGGATTTGTGGGACGATTATTCAGAGAGTTTGGAATTGTAATAGCCTCCGCAGTTTTAATATCAGCATTTGTATCGCTTACTCTTACTCCAATGCTGAATGCAAAGTTGATGAGAAGTGGGCATAAGAAAAGTAGATTTTACAATTGGACAGAACCTTTCTTTGTACGCATGGTAGATTCGTATGGAAGAAGCTTAAATAATTTCTTGAAAAGAAGATGGTTAGCGATACCAATTGTTTTATTGTGTTTTCTGATGATATGGTTTTTTGGTAAAAATTTACAATCGGAATTAGCTCCACTAGACGATCGTAGTGCTTTGCAAATGCAAGTAACAGCACCAGAAGGTGCCTCGTTTGAGTATACAGATTTTTTCATTTTGAAATTAACCAAAATGTTAAATGATTCGGTGCCCGAAAAGAAAATCGGACTTACCGTAACCTCACCAGGATTTACAGGTTCTGGAGCTGCAAATACTGGATTTGTACGTTTGAAAATAACCGAACCTAATGAGCGCGAACGCTCTCAGGCAGATATTGCAAATGCATTGTCGCGTATCACTCGAAAAATGCCAGAGGCTAAAACATTCGTCATACAACAACAAACCATTTCATCGGGAGGAAGAAGAGGTGGCTTACCTGTACAGTATGTACTTCAAGCGCCAAACTTTGAAAAGTTAAGAGAAGTATTACCGAAATTTTTAGAGAAAGCTTCACAAGATCCGACCTTCACTATGGTCGATGTGGACTTGAAATTTAATAAACCAGAACTATCTGTTTCCATCGATAGAGATAAAGCGAAAAGTTTAGGAATTTCCATTGTAGATATTGCACAAACATTACAGTTAGCATTAAGTGGTCAGCGTTTTTCGTATTTCAACATGAATGGGAAACAGTATTCTGTTGTTGGGCAGTTCGATCGTGTAAATAGGGATGAACCTATCGACCTCAAGTCTATTTTTGTTAGAAATAGCAGAGGCGATTTAATCCAATTAGATAATGTTGTTCAGGTGGATGAGCAAAGTAGTCCTCCTCAATTGTATCACAACAATAGGTTTATGTCGGCTACCGTATCCGCAGCGCTTGCTCCAGGAAAAACTATAGGCGATGGAATTAATGCAATGGATAAAATCGCTAAAGATGTACTCGATGATTCGTTCTCTACTGCATTGGCTGGAGCTTCTAGAGATTTCGCAGAGAGTTCTTCAAATATTCTGTTTGCTTTTTTATTGTCGCTAATACTTATCTACTTAATACTTGCCGCACAATTTGAAAGTTTTATCGATCCATTTATTATTATGATAACAGTACCACTTGCTATTGCAGGAGCATTGCTTTCTCTTTGGATTTTTGGACAAACATTAAATATATTCAGTCAGATAGGAATAATTATGTTGATTGGTTTAGTAACTAAAAACGGAATTCTAATTGTAGAATTTGCCAATCAACTAAAATTAAAAGGAATGACAATGGCTGAAGCAATTCGCGAAGCATCGAGTTCTCGACTCCGCCCGATTCTGATGACAAGTTTAGCGATTGCTTTAGGAGCATTGCCTATTGCCTTATCTTTGGGAGCAGCTGCAAAAAGTAGAATAGGAATGGGTATTGTTATTGTTGGAGGTACAGTGTTTTCTTTAATATTAACCTTATATGTGGTACCTGCAGTATATACATTTATGTCGAGGACTAAAAAACTAGATACGAACGATTATAAAGCATTGGAGAAATAGAATGAAGAAATTATTTAACAGAGGAGTTTTAACCATTTTTACAGCACTAATTACTGTTGTTACTTATGCACAACAACAAGTGAGTTTAAAGAACGCTATTGAAATTGGATTGAAAAACAATTATTCTATACAGCTTGCTAATAACGATAAAGATATTTCTGAACAAAATCGAAAAGCAGCAATTTCTGCTATTCTTCCTAAAGTAGATGCAAGTGCTGGAATAAATAAAAGTGTGGTAGATACTCGTCAGGTATTTGTAACTGGTATTATCCAAGAGCGAAATGGCGCAGAATCTACGCAACAAACAGCAGGGGTTCAGCTGTCGTGGGTATTGTTCGATGGACTAAAGATGTTTGCCTCATACGAACGTGTAAAGGAATTGGAAAGCATGGGTGCCGTGAATGCTAAGGCAATGATTCAAGGAGTTCTAGCAGATATCATCATCAACTATTATGCTATTGTTGCTGCTCAAGAACAATTGAAAGTAAGTCAAGATGCATTAGAAGTATCTAAAAAAAGACTTGAAGTTGCAGAAAGTAAAAATCAAATTGGATCAGGATCAACCTTAGATTTTTTAAATGCAAAAGTAGATTATAATTCAGATTTAAGTTCTCTAATTATTCAACAAGAAAATTTACAGAATTTAAAAATTAGATTGAATGAATTGCTCATTCTACCTATTACTGAAACCCTTGTACTAACAGATACTATCCCCACAATAAATAATTTAAATACAGAGGATCTGTATCAAAAAATGTTAGCACAAAATCCGACATTATTATTAGCTAAAAGTCAGCAAAGAATTGCCGAATTATCAGTTAAAGAAGTAAGCGCCGATCGTTACCCAACTTTACGATTAAATTCTGGGTATAATTATTCGAACCAAAATGCACAAGCAGGTTTTTTTACAGAGAACAGAAATCAAGGGCTGAGCTATGGAATCACTGCAAGTGTGAATATTTTCAATGGGCTACTTCAGAGTAAAAGAGAAAAAATTGCAAAAATACAATATCAGTCGGCCTCAATAAATTACGAGTCGTCGAAATTAGGACTTGAGGCCAATTGGAATGCCTTGCTAAATAGCTATAAGAATAATTTACAATTGCTGAATTTAGAAAAAGAAAATCAAGTAGTAGCAAAAAGAAATATTGATATCAGTGTAGAGAAATATAGACTCGGAGGTATTTCTTCATTGCAGTTGAGAGAGGCTCAGAAAGCCTATATCGAGTCGAATGGCAGGTACATCAATGCGCTCTATCAATTCAAATTAGCAGAGACTAGTTTATTGGAACTCTCTTCTAGTTTAATCCCATAAGGAAAATTTCATTTTTGTAATTCATAACTTATTCAGTACTTTAGTCATGCCACTTAATGACTAAATATGATTCCCAAGACAAGATTGCTGATCGTCGACGACCATCAGATGCTTATAGATGGAATAAAAGCGCTCCTTCAAGATGAGAAGAAATTCGACATCATAGCGGAAGCCCATAATGGTAATCAAGCATTAGAGATTATTAGTAATACCCCAATAGATATTGTGCTTACCGACATTAATATGCCAGAAATGAACGGGGTGGAGCTGGCTCAAAAGATCAAGAGTTTTAATCCCGAAATCAAAATTTTAGCCTTGTCTATGTTTTCTGAACAGCAAACCATACGCGATATGGTTGATGCGGGGGTTTCTGGATATATATTAAAGAATACAGGGAGGGATGAGTTAGTAGGGGCTTTGAATAAAATAGCTACAGGGGGTATATTTTTTGGAGATGAAGTAACGAATGAGATGATGCGGATGATGAATCAGCAAGAAAAATCTCACGGACAAGAAGAAAGTGTCTCTTTAACATTTAGAGAGAAAGAAATACTAAAGTTAATAGCTAAAGAGTATAGTAATTTGCAAATCGCGGAGGAGCTTTTCATCAGCGAGAGAACTGTAGAAACCCATCGAAAAAACATATTCAGAAAAACTAACACCAAAAGTATAGTGGGGTTAATTAAGTACGCTATAGAGAACAAGTTGACATAGGTATTAATAAATACCATTTTTGTAAAACCAAAACCCCTGCATAGTGTTATGTTAAAAAATGAATAAGTTTTCCATTAAAGATATTGAAACCATTACAGGCATTAAGTCTCATACGATTCGTATGTGGGAGCAGCGGTATGATTTCCTTCAAACGAAGAGGACCGACACCAACATAAGGTATTATAATGATGATGATTTAAGGTTGTTGTTAAATGTGTCGATACTTAATGATAATGGCTATAAAATCTCTGAAATAGCCAAAATGTCTAGCGATGAACGTTGTTCTCTAATTCAGGAAATCTCAATAAAAGGTAATAGTTATAGTTGTTTTATACAGCAGCTTACCAATTATGCCATAAGCTTTAACGAGAAGGAATTTAAGAAATACCTTACTGCTACAATTAAGAAAGTAGGTTTAGAGCAAACAGTATTACAAATTGTATACCCCTTTTTACAAAATATTGGAGTGTTATGGCAAACGGGCATGATCAATCCGGCTCAAGAACACTTTGCTTCTACATTAATTAAGCAAAAGCTAATTGTTGCTATTGATGGACTAAAGGCTCCAGTAATAAACAATCCCAAAAAATTCCTTCTTTTTCTTCCCGATGGTGAATTCCATGAGATTGCACTTTTATTTGCATATTATTTAATTAAAAATCATGGGCATGAGGTTCTTTATCTAGGGCAGAGTTTATCTATAACTTATGTAAAAGATGTGTTTAAGGCTTATCAACCCGATTATATATTTTCTATTCTTACCAATTCGATGAATGATGAGGAGGTGATTAATCTGGTAAAGCTTTACACTCAGAATTTTTGTAACCATAAGGTGCTTTTAGCTGGAGGAACCATAGCCGCGCATCAGCTCCAAAACGCAGATAATATTAGTTATTTGAAAGAAGTTCCTGATTTACTTTCTTTCTTAAATGAGCTTAATTTTGAATTAGTCTGATAATCAAACATTTCTACTCTTTGTTGAGCTATACTTATTTAGCAAATACTTCAAAAAAAACCTTTAAAAGGTCTATAAATAGTGTAATTTTGCAGTGTTTTTTACATTATGGATAAATTAACTTATTTGAATTCAAACTCAACAGCATACATTGAGTCTTTATACGAGTCTTACAAACAAGATCCCGAGTCGGTGGATTTTGGATGGCAAAAATTTTTCGAGGGATTTGAGCTAGGAAGAAGTGGAGATGCTTCTCAAGTAACAATGGATACCCCTGAGCATTTCTTAAAAGAAATTGGGGTGTTAAATTTGATTAATGGGTATAGAAACAGAGGTCATTTGTTTACTAAAACAAATCCTGTTAGAGAAAGAAGGAAATATTTCCCTGGTAAAGAAATTTCTCAATGGGGATTAAGCGATTCTGATTTAGAGACCGTTTTTAATGCTGGTCACGAAATTGGTATTGGTCCTGCAAAACTTAAAGATATTATTCAACTATTAGAAGCAACGTATTGCGAATCTATTGGAGTTGAATTTATGTTTATCAGACATCCTGAAAGAATTAAATGGTTTTTGGATAGACTAGAGTCGACCAGAAATACTCCGAATTTTACCATAGAAGAAAAGAAGCAAATATTAAGTAAATTAAATCAGGCAGTAATCTTTGAAAATTTCTTAGGAACTAAATTTCTTGGTCAGAAAAGATTTTCGTTAGAAGGTGCTGAAACACTTATTCCTGCTATGGATGCAGTAATACAGAAAGGCGCTGATTTAGGAATTAAAGAATTTGTGATTGGAATGGCACACCGCGGACGATTGAACGTGTTGGCCAACATCATGAATAAAACATATAAAGAAATATTCAAAGAATTTGAAGGTAAGTTTAATCCTGATGATCCTTTTGGTGGAGATGTGAAATATCATTTAGGATATTCTACAGATATAAAAACTGCAAATGGTAAAGAAGTTCATTTAAGTTTATCTCCAAATCCATCTCACTTAGAAGCAGTAGATCCAGTAGTTGAGGGAATGGTTCGAGCAAAAATAGATCATAAGTATAAAGGTGATTTAACAAGTATTGCACCAATATTAATTCATGGAGATGCTTCAATAGCAGGACAAGGTATCGTATACGAAGTGATACAAATGTCGAAACTTGATGGTTATAAAACAGGAGGAACTATTCATCTTGTGATTAATAATCAAATAGGTTTTACTACTAATTATAAAGATGCAAGGTCGAGTACATATTGTACAGATGTTGCTAAAACAACACTCTCTCCTGTATTTCATGTAAACGGAGATGATGTGGAAGCACTAGTACATGCGATACAGATGGCAGTGGAGTATCGTCAGAAATACCATACAGATGTGTTCATTGATATCTTATGTTACAGAAGATATGGACACAACGAATCTGATGAACCTCGTTTTACTCAGCCATTATTGTATAAAGCAATAGAGAAACATCCTAACCCTAGAGAAATATATCAAAAGAAGTTGGCAGAACAGGGATCTATCGATGCTGAGTTGGCTAAAGAAATGGATAGAGAATTTCGTCAGCATTTACAAGAGCGATTAAACGAGGCAAAGCAAGAAACTACTACCACAGTAGAACCGCTTTTTCAAGGCTCTTGGAAAAACTTCAGATTTTCTACACACGAAGACTTCAATACAATCTTTGATACGAAGGTAGAGGAGAAAAAATTTATTGAGATTGCCAATAAGATTACAAAATTACCTACAGATAAAAAGTTTCTGACAAAAATTGAACGCCTATTTGCAGAGCGATCAAAAATGGTAAATGAAACTAAAACATTCGATTGGGCAATGGCCGAGTTAATGGCTTATGCAACCTTGATGGATGAAGGTTTTGATGTAAGACTAAGTGGGCAGGATGTGGAAAGAGGAACATTCTCTCACCGACATGCAGTTGTAAAAATTGAAGACTCGGAAGAAGAGTACATTCCATTGCAACATGTTAAAGAAGATCAAGCTCCATTCTATATCTATAACTCTCATTTATCCGAATATGGTGTTTTAGGTTTTGAATATGGATATGCAATGGCATCGCCAAATACATTAACCATTTGGGAAGCGCAATTTGGAGATTTCTTTAATGGAGCCCAAATCATAGTCGACCAATTTGTAACCAGTGCTGAATTTAAATGGAGAAGATCTAACGGTTTAGTAATGCTATTACCTCATGGATATGAAGGACAAGGACCTGAACATTCGTCGGGAAGAATTGAAAGATTTTTAGAAGCTTGTGCAAATGATAATATTCAGGTAGCGATGTGTACCACACCTGCCAATTATTTTCATTTATTGCGCAGACAAATGATAAGACCATTCCGTAAGCCATTGGTAGTATTTACACCTAAGAGCTTATTAAGATTGCCTGCTTGTGTAAGTAAACTAGAAGATTTCACAAAAGGAAACTTCCAAGAGGTGATTGATGACAGTACAGTAAAGGCTAAAGATGTGAAGCGTGTATTATTGTGTAGCGGAAAAATATATTACGATTTAATAGATCGCAGAGAGAAAGAAGGAAGAACAAAAGATGTAGCGATTGTTAGGTTAGAGCAAATATTCCCTCTGCCTGTAGAGCAATTAAATGCCTTGAAAGAGAAATATTCGAAAGCAACAGAAATTTTCTGGGTACAAGAAGAAAATGCAAACATGGGAGCTTGGCCATATCTTGTTCGTAAGATGAGAAAAGAAAACATCGAAGTGATATCGAGAAAAGAAAGTAGTAGCACAGCAACAGGTTATAATAAACAGCATTTAACGCAACAAGATTATATATTGTATAAAGCATTTACCAATGATAGTAACTAGTGACTGGTGACTAGTGACTGGTATTTAGAGTTTAGAAATTAGAATTTAGAATATAGAAAATGGCATTAGAAATAAAAATACCTCCAGTTGGAGAATCAATTTCAGAAGTAACTTTATCTCGTTGGATTAAAGCCGACGGAGATTTTGTAGAGATGGACGAAATTATAGCAGAGTTGGAATCCGACAAAGCAACTTTTGAATTAACTGCTGAACAAGCTGGAGTATTAAAAACAATTGCAAAAGAAGGAGACACTATTGCTATTGGTGCTGTAGTATGTAGTATAGATACAACCGCAAAAGCAACTGATAAGCCGAAGAAAGAAAAAACGGAAGCAGTAGAAACGACTAGCACTGAAAAAGCTAATTATGCAGAAGGTCATCCTTCACCAGCTGCAGCGAAGATTTTAGCAGAAAAGGGAATTGATGGAACTCAAGTAAAAGGTACAGGAAAAGATGGACGAATTACTAAAGAAGATGCAGAGTCGGCTAAAGCTACAACAACTAGTAAAGCTCCAACTGCAGCTCCAGCGGTAAAGGCCACAGTTGTTCCAGGTTCAAGAGTTTCTAGAAATGAAAAAATGTCGTCGTTACGTAAAACTGTAGCGAAACGATTAGTAGCTGTAAAAAATGAAACGGCAATGCTAACTACATTTAATGAAGTAGACATGCAGCCTATCATGGATATCAGAGCAAAATATAAAGATAAATTTAAAGAGAAGCATGGGGTAGGATTAGGCTTTATGTCGTTCTTTACCAAAGCAGTTTGCGAAGCATTAAAAGAATTCCCTGCAGTTAATGCACAAATTAATGGTGATGAAATTATCTATCACGATTTCGCGGATATTTCTATTGCGGTTTCAGCACCAAAAGGATTAGTAGTTCCTGTAATTAGAAATGCAGAAGCAATGAGTTTAGCGGAAATAGAAAAAGCTGTAGCTGAACTGGCAACAAAAGCACGCGACAATAAATTGTCAATTGAAGAGATGACAGGAGGAACGTTTACAATTACAAATGGCGGAGTGTTTGGCTCGATGATGTCGACACCTATTATTAACGCACCTCAATCGGCTATATTAGGAATGCATAACATTGTAGAAAGACCAGTAGCTATTAATGGCCAAGTGGTTATACGACCAATGATGTATGTAGCACTTTCTTACGATCATAGAATAATTGATGGAAGAGAATCTGTTGGATTCTTAGTGCGAGTAAAACAATATTTAGAAGATCCTCAGCGATTATTATTAGGAGTATAACTAATTTGAATTAATGAAGAGAATTATTTCATTAGTAATTGTGCTTGCATTATTATGTAACTACTCTTACGCTCAAAAACTATCTAAAGAACAAGCGAAAGCAGATTTTAAGTTTTGTTATGATGCGCTAAAAACAGCACATCCTTCGATATATAGATACACTAAAGCGAATGAGTTTGATAATATTTTCAACTTCTTAAACGCAAGAATTCAAGACTCAATTCATAATTACGAATTAGGAGAATTGGTGAATATATTGGTTTCTACTACCAGATGTGTACATACATCAGCTAGTAATTCTCTAAAGGCAAAATCTACAGATGTATTTAATTTTTCAACGGTAGTTTATCAAAACAAACTATATGCTAGAGGGATTAAAGAGTATTCTACTGATACAACTTTGTACAGAATATTAAGTATTAATAAAATTCCTGCTTCTGAAATCGTAGATAGATTACTGATGTTAAGATCAGGTGATGGTTATAATCAAAATTTTGTCGAAGCTTATCTCTCATTAAATTTTAATGCATTTTTTAATACTCTTTATTCTGTACCAAATCTTTGCCCTATAGTTATCCAAACCGGAAAAACAGAGAAAGAAATTATCGTAGAACGTCAGAAAAAATATTCTGTAAAAAATAAACAATACGATTGGGATGGCGCTGTAGTTATGGATACTATGGTTGGGGTTAAGTTAATGAGACTGAAAAATATCCCAAGTACAAGGGTATTAAAAGTAAAAACATTTAAAAAGTATAATTCTACATTTTACAACTCCATATTTAGTGGTATGGAGAGAGATTCTATTAAGCAAATTGTTATCGACTTAAGAGGTAATACCGGAGGAAATATTTATCATGCGTTTTACTTGTTAAATCATATCATCGATAAAGATATATATATGTATACTGAAAGAAGGAGGTCTAAAATTGCTCCTTTCTTATCGACTAAAGGAAAAGCACAATGGGTGCTTGGAAAACTTCTATACGATGTAAATCCATTAGCACAAAGATGGAATGATAGTAACGGATTGAAATACTATAGGTATTCGTTTAAAACAAAAAACACAACACATTATAAGCCTAAAGTTGTAGTAATTACAGATGGATTAACGGTGTCGTCGGGGAGCTTAGTAGCAGCATATTTGAAATATTATTATAACGCGCAAATTGTAGGATTAGAATCGGGAGGAACATATAGAGGAAATAACGGAAGGTCGTTCCCAGAAGTAGTACTGCCAAACTCTAAAATAAAAGTAAGATTGCCTCTTTTCTATATAAATTATTTCCCAGGAGTGCCAGATTATGGCAAAGGGGTTGAAGTTGATTTTTCGATAAGTCCATTGTTAAACAAAAACAAACAGGAGGAACTAATTCAAAATCAATTACTTATGAATGTAGAATAGTCCATTTTCTATGAAAATTAATTATTCGTACATTTAGGAATTCAGAAACACCCCATGTCGAAGAAAGAAGAATTACATGTTGATTGTGAACATTGCAGTGCAAGATTCAAATCGGTATTTTGTCATTTAACACACGAAGATTTACAAATTGTAAATCAAAATAAGTGGTGCCAGTCTGTACAAAAAGGACAGCAGCTCTTTACAGAAGGAGCATATCCACATGGTATTTTTTGTGTGAACAATGGTAAAATAAAAATTCATCAAATGGGTAATGAAGGTAGAGAGCAAATTGTTCGCTTGGCAAAAGAAGGGGATGTGGTAGGATATAGATCTCTATTAAGTGGAGAAGCTTATAACTGTACAGCTACAGCACTCGACGATACATCAATTTGTTTCATACCTAAGAATGTTTTTTTAGATTTGATAGAAAGAAATAAAGACCTTTCGATGCAAATCATTCAATTGCTTTCTAAAAATTTACGTCAAGCAGAAAATGCGATTTTACATTTAGCACAAAAAACAGTAAGAGAGCGTATGGCTGAAGCCTTGTTGTTTTTAAAGGAAGTATACGGTGTAGAAGAAGATGGGAAAACCCTTTCGGTGAGTTTATCAAGAGAAGAAATAGCTACTTTAGTAGGAACTGCAACCGAAACAGCTATTCGTTTATTATCAGAATTTAAATCGAGTAAACTGGTAGAATTTTCGGGTAAAAAAATCGTAATCTTAAATCAAAAGGAATTGCTAAAAACAGCAAACATTAATGAATAGATTTTAATCCACTCATATCTCAAATCTCAAATCTCAAATCTCATATCTCATATCTCAAATCTCACATCTCATACCTGATTTCTACTATCGCCTTAGGGTAATTTTCTCCAATTCTTAGTCCAGTTTTTTCTAGCTCCTCATCTTTCATCATCCAAGGTTGGTGAACACAACTATTGCTTACATTTTTTAAAACAGGAATCCAATAACGTACATAATCTCCTTTTGGATCATAATCGTAAGCCTGTTTCAAGATATTAAATTTACGCCCTTCTCTCGGGTCGTTGCCAACACCTGCTAAATAAGCCCAATTGCCCCAATTAGAGGCAGGATTATAATCGATAAGATGTTCCTCAAACCATGCTGCTCCTTTGGTCCAAGTAACGTGTAAATCATTAATCAGAAAACTAGCAACATTTTGGCGGCCTCTATTACTCATGTATCCAGTTTCTAGCAGTTCGATCATATTCGCATCGATAAATGGAATACCTGTTTTACCTAATTTCCATTGCTCAAATAATTCATCTTCATTAGGAGCGATATCTGTTCTCTTTGTTTTCCGAATACCATCTTCACGAAATAGAGCATTGCCATGTTTTTTAAACATAAATCGAAAGTAATCTCTCCATAGCAATTCAAATATTAACCAATAAGTAGAATCGTTGCATATTCTTTCTGATTCATATTTTTTTACTTCCCAATATATTTTTCTTGGCGAAATACACCCAAAGGTTAACCATGCAGATAACTTACTAGAGAAGTCCATCCCCAGTAATTGATCTCTTGTCGATTTATATACTTTTAATAAATCCTTTTCCCACAAATACTCCTCAAGTCTTTTTAATGCTTGCGTTTCTCCTCCGATAATATTTTTATGAGATTTATTTTTCGTTTCAATTCCCAATTCACATAAATCAGGCACCGTAGTTTTTTCAAGCTCTTCTGGAATGGTAATCTGAGTTGGAGTGTTTACCAGTTCTCTAATAATGGCATCTCTTTCCGTACGTTTTCTAAAGTTGCTGAAAATATCAGGAATGTCTTTTATCGGAAAGGGTAAATCTTCTTTGTTGTAAAGTGTATTTCCCAAAAATAAATCTAGAGTGATTTTATGCTTCCATAAATTTCTTTCTAATACCTCACCAATTCCGACTTCTTCGGAAGCGACTTCCTTAAAAGCGTACACAGCTTGCACTTGGTATTTAATACAAAGTTCTGGAATAACCTCTTCAGGTCGACCTATCTTTACAACTAAATCAGCACCTAGTTTGGTTAATGTTTCTTTCAAATCACTAATACACTCCAGTAGAAATTGAGCACGATGTACGCCCATTTTTCTTGTCCCAAATTTACTGATCTCTTGCCAACGAGGGTCAATGCAAAATACAGGAATAATAGCATCCGATTTTTTGATTGCTTCTAATAAAGGTTGGTGATCGTGAACCCTTAAATCATTTCTAAACCAAACTAAGCTCCTTTTAACGGCCATGTATATATTCTGCTATGTATGCAGGCTGCAATATACTGCAGCTTTAGTGTATTGTTTGTTTGTACAAAGTAAAAATTTAATTTAATCTAATTCTAATCTATTTTTGCCCAATTGTTTCTTCAATAGGCTTTGATAACTATTAATACATAAACAATATAGGCGCAGATGTGTTGTAAAGTTGTAAAAAAATTATTTATGATAATTTCAAGGGCAGACATCGATACAATGCAAAGTAGATTTAGAGCTACACTTATTAATTCGATTTCTGGGTTTAAAAGCCTGAATTTAGTAGGAACAAGAGGGTTAAACGGGATAAGTAATTTAGCGCCTTTTAACTCTATTGTACACATAGGTTCAAACCCTCCATATATTGGGATGATTGCCAGACCTGAAACAGATGAACATCAAACCTTAAGAAATATAAGAGAAACTGGTTATTATACTTTAAACCATGTCAACGAAGAGATTTATGAAAAATCTCATCAAACCAGTGCAAAGTATGATGCTCTTACTTCTGAATTCAAAGCTTGTGGATTGACTGAAGAGCTTAGTTCAATAAAATATGCTCCTTATGTTTTGGAGTCTAATTTAACGATGTTGTTAAAGCTGAAAGAAATAATACCTATAGAATTAAATGGCACCAGCTTGGTTATTGGTGAGGTTATGGAGATTAAAATTAGAGATGGAGAAATAGATGGTGATGGATTTGTTCATATTGATCAGTTGGGCTCCATTACTTCTTCTGGTGTTGATGCTTACTACAAAGTAATACCTTTAAAAAGAATGCCCTATGCCAAGGTTTAGTCTGCTAATAATCAAAAAAATAGATAGCTTTGTAGGGTAAATAAAATATGGAAATTATGCCAAATAAAGATCAAAAAGAAAAAATAAGAGCTGCATATATAGATTATGTACTAACTAATGGAGAGCGACCTTCTACTGTGTATGTGTTTATGAAAACATTAGATATGCAAGAAGAAGAGTTTTATAAACATTTTAGCACATTCGATGCTGTTGAGGCGAGTGCTTGGAGAGCTATTTTTAATCACACCTTGGATACCATTAAAACACAAGATGTTTTTGCTGGTTATTCTTCAAGAGAGAAAATTTTAGCTTTTTATTTTGGACTAGTGGAACATTTAAAAGCACATCGCAGCTACGTGACTTGGTGCTTTAAAAACACTTCGAAACTTCAATTTAATAATCCAGTATACTTAACTGATTTTAAAAAGATGTTTGAAGAGTTTGCTGATCAAGTAATACAAGATGGAATAAATTCTGGGGAAATTATCGACAGAAAATTTATTAGTGATAAATATAAAGATGCATTATGGGTGCAATTAATATTTATTATACATTTCTGGATAGATGATAATAGTACAGAGTTTGAGAAAACTGATGAGGCGATAGAAAAAGGAGTGAATATAACTTTTGATTTAATGGCACAATCGCCATTAGATAGTATGATTGATTATGGCAAATTCTTATGGAGGAATGTAGCCTTTAAAAAATAATTACAGATATAATGAAAGAGCAAGACAGTATAGCAACAGGTAAGGTAGAGCGTTCGGCAAAGTTTATTAAAACAGGAATTAAAGTTGGAGGCAATTACCTAAAGCACTATACTAAAAAGCTCTTCGATTCGGAATTAACAAAAGAAGAGTTAAATGCAAACAATGCCCAAGATATTTACGAATCGTTAAGTGAATTAAAAGGCTCTGCTCTTAAAGTTGCACAAATGTTGAGTATGGACAAGAACATCTTGCCCAAAGCTTACGTCGATCAGTTTTCTAAATCTCAATATAATGCCCCACCTTTATCGGGCCCACTAATTGTACGTACGTTCAGTAAGTATTTTGGAAAAACGCCTGATAATATTTTCGATACTTTTGATATAAAATCTGCAAATGCCGCTTCTATTGGTCAGGTGCATAAAGCAACTAAAGATGGAAAAACATTAGCTGTAAAAATTCAATATCCTGGTGTAGCCGAAAGCATCAGTTCTGACCTCAAGTTGGTAAAACCTTTCGCATTTCGTTTGCTCGGAATGTCGGAAAAAGAATTGGACATATACATGAAAGAGGTGGAGCAAAAAATGTTAGAAGAAACAGATTATGTATTAGAAGTACAACAATCACAAAAGTTTTCGGAAGCATGCAAATCCCTTAAAAATATAGTATTTCCGTCGTATTATCCAGAATTGTCGAGTCCAAGAATTATAACCATGGATTGGATGGATGGACTGCATTTGAAAGAGTGGCTCGAAACAAATCCTTCTCAAGAGGAGCGCAACAAAATAGGGCAGGCACTTTGGGATTTTTATCAGTTTCAAATGCATCAACTAAAAGAAGTACACGCAGATCCTCATCCTGGAAATTTTATCATTACACCAAACACGCAGTTAGGAGTTCTTGATTTTGGATGCGTAAAAAAACTTCCAATGGATTTTTATACGCCATACTTTTCTCTTATAGTAGGTGATACTTTAAATGATAAAGAGAAAACGATTCAATGTTTCCGACAACTTGAAATGATTCAAGATAAAGACGACGAACCTACTATAGATTTTTATTATACATGGTATAAAAAAATGATTCGTTTGTTTGCAGAACCATATATCAATTCATCGTTCGATTTTTCGAACAAACAATACATGATGGATTTGTATCAATTCGGAGAACAAATTACTAAGATGCCCGAATTTAAACAGGCTAGGGGAGTTAAACATTTTATTTATGTGAATAGAACTAATTTTGGCTTGTATGCAATCCTTGCAGAACTACAAGCTAAAATCATCACCACCCACTAATACCAACTACTAATTACCAGTACTAGTCACCAGTCACCAGTCACCATTCACCAGAGAAGGCCCTTGAATATTTCCAATCAAATTACTATATTGTATATAAATTATAGATAGTAATGGACAAGTCTAACATCACAAAAGAATACAGTAATGGAGAAATCACTGTTGTATGGCAATCGGGTAAATGTGCACATTCTGCGAATTGTGTGAAAAATTTAGCTTCAGTGTTTAAGCCTAAAGAAACTCCATGGATACAAATGGATAATGCAAGTTCTCAGGAAATTGTTGATGCAGTAGCGAAATGTCCATCGGGTGCATTATCAATTAAGTAGTAATAATTAAAATCAGAATGAGCAAGATTCGGATTTAATATTAAACCGTATATATTGATATTCGTGTTATAATTTGAATGACGATGGAGGAGTATAATCAATATACATACGATAAAATTGCTAAAGCTATAGAATATATTAGAGAGAATTTTAGGCGTCAACCTAATTTAGAGGAAATTGCCGAACATGTTCATCTAAGTCCATATCATTTTCAACGCTTATTTTCAGAATGGGCAGGTACTAGTCCGAAGAAATTCATTCAATACCTAAGTGTCGACTACGCTAAAAGTTTATTGAGAGATAAACAAGCTTCTTTATTCGACACTACCTATCATACAGGTCTATCGAGTACAAGCAGACTTCATGAGCTCTTCGTCAATATAGAAGGTATGAGTCCTGCTGAGTTTAAGAATAATGGTAATGGGCTACAAATTCTATACGATTTCTATGAAAGCCCTTTCGGAAAGCTAATAGTTGCAAATACAATTAAAGGAGTATGTTACCTCGCTTTCTATGAAAAAGAAGAGGAGGCCATGGTAGAATTGAATAGAAGATATAGTGAAGCGTGTTTTGTTAAACAATCAACAGAAATGCAGGCATCAGCACTGCAAATATTTACACAACACCAAGATTTATCAACGATAAAACTCCATTTAAAAGGTACACCCTTTCAATTGAAAGTGTGGCAAGCATTGCTAACAATTCCATGTGGGCAATTAGTTACTTATGGAGATATAGCACAAAAAATTGCTCATGCTAATGCTTCCAGAGCCGTTGGTACTGCAATAGGATCAAATCCGATAGCTTATTTAATCCCATGTCATCGAGTAATACAATCTTCAGGTCATACGGGAGGTTATATGTGGGGAGAAACTCGTAAAAAGGCAATAATTGCTTGGGAGGCGGCAACGATTAATCCCGAAAGGGAGATAGAATTATAAATGGGACTATAATTCTATCGGAGGATTGTTTCTAATAAAGTCTAGTTTATACTGAAAAATGGCGCCAATGCTTTGTGCTCTTGTTTTTGCAAGCTTTGCTTTTTCGCCCTCAAAATGCTCATCAATGGTTTCATTGAAGAGTTTTATCCATCTTTCAAAATGCTCAGGATGGATATGTGCACTATGTTGAGCATGTTTATCGAAAGGTTGACCAGAATACCCAACAGTATCGAGTAATAAGCTACCCCAAAAATTATACATCTTCGGTAGATGATGCTCCCAATCTGTTTTGGCTATTTTATTGAAAACAGGCGATAATAAGTCATCCTGGTTAACTTTTGCATAAAAGCCATCCACTAAAACTTTGATATCATCAATATTTTCAATATCTTTCTTCATAGATACTGACAAATATACTTAAACCCTTCTTGTAAAAAATATGATAAAAATCATATTTTGAATTGATATTTATCAGCTGTTTTGTAGTACCGTTGGAATAATTTTACATCGTCAACAGTAAATTATGAGTGTACTAATTCTATTAATCAGTGTAAGCTTAGTAGTAGCCCTAGGGTTTCTTGCCTCATTCATATGGTCTGTAAAGAATGGTCAGTACGACGATGATTATACCCCATCGATAAGAATGCTATTCGACGACAAAGAACAAGAAAAGCAGAATCAAGAAATAAAAAAATAAACTATAACCTATACATAAGTAATTATGCAAACAGAAAAGTTCTATTATGACAACAAGATTGTCCGCAATTTTGCATATGCGGCAATTGTATTTGGTCTGATTGGAATGACCGTTGGATTGCTCATCGCGCTTCAACTAGTTTTCCCTCAACTAAATTTTGGAATCCCATTTACTACTTACGGAAGAGTTAGACCGTTGCATACGAATGCAGTAATTTTTGCATTTGTAGGTAATGGAATCTTCGCGGGGGTGTATTATTCGTTACAGCGTTTATGCAAAACGAGAATGTTTAGCGACACCCTAAGTAAAATTAATTTTTGGGGATGGCAAATTATAATTCTCGCAGCTGCAGTTTCATTGCCATTAGGTTTAACCACTGGTAAAGAATATGCAGAGTTGGAATGGCCAATAGATATTGCCATAACTATTATTTGGGTAGTATTTGGTTGGAACATGTTCGGTACAATTTTAAAACGTAGAGAACGCCATTTATATGTAGCGATTTGGTTTTACATCGCTACGTTTGTAACAGTTGCTGTATTGCATTTAGTGAACTCCTTCGAATTACCAATCAGTTTCTTTAAAAGTTACTCATGGTATGCGGGTGTTCAAGATGCATTAGTACAGTGGTGGTACGGACATAACGCGGTTGCGTTTTTCTTAACTACACCATATTTAGGTTTGATGTATTATTTCGTGCCTAAAGCGGCTAATCGTCCGGTATATTCATATCGTTTATCTATTGTACATTTCTGGGCATTGATATTCTTATACATTTGGGCTGGTCCGCACCATTTACTTTACACTGCTTTGCCTGATTGGGCTCAATCTTTAGGTGTAGTATTTTCGGTAATGTTAATCGCTCCTTCTTGGGGTGGTATGATTAACGGATTGTTGACATTAAGAGGAGTATGGGACAAAGTACGTGAAGATGTTATCTTGAAATTCTTTGTGGTTGCAATTACTGCTTATGGTATGTCGACTTTCGAAGGCCCAATGTTGTCGTTGAAAAATGTTAATGCCATTGCGCACTTTACCGATTGGATTGTAGCACACGTACACGTTGGTGCTTTAGGTTGGAACGGTTTCTTAACATTTGGTATGTTATATTGGTTGTTCCCACGTCTATTTGGTAAAGAACTATATTCTAAAAAATTAGCAAACTTCCATTTCTGGATTGGAACATTAGGTATATTATTCTATGCTATTCCTTTGTATTGGGCAGGGATCACACAAAGTTTAATGTGGAAAGAATTTACTGCAGATGGATTTTTAAAATATCCAAATTTCCTTGAAACAGTAACTCAAATTCTTCCAATGTATGCAATGAGAAGTATAGGTGGTGCATTATACTTAATAGGTGTAATTGTAATGACTTATAATCTTTTGAAAACTGCAGCAGCAGGAAAATTAATTGCAAACGAAGCAGCAGAAGCACCTGCATTAACTAGAGAAGTAGCAGTGCATAAAGGCGAGCATTGGCATCGTTGGATTGAACGTCGCCCTATACAATTGATGATATTAAGCTTAGTTGTAATCTTAATAGGTGGTATTGTAGAGATGGTTCCTACTTTCTTAGTAAAAAGTAATATTCCTACGATAGCTAGTGTTAAACCATATACTCCATTAGAATTACAAGGTAGAGATTTGTATGTAAGAGAGGGATGTTATACTTGTCACTCGCAAATGGTTCGACCATTCCGTTCGGAAACAGAAAGATATGGCGAATATTCTAAAGCAGGAGAGTTTGTTTACGATCATCCATTCCAATGGGGTTCAAAACGTACTGGTCCAGACTTACATCGTTTAGGAAATAAATACCCAGACTCATGGCATTACAATCATATGCTAGAGCCGAGCTCTATGTCTCCAGGATCTATCATGCCTAATTATGCTTGGATGTTAGATGATGATTTGGACACAAGTACAACAGCGGCTAAGATTAGAGCGATGCAAACTTTAGGAGTACCATATCCAGAAGGTTATGATAAGATAGCGAATATTGATTTAATGCATCAAGCAGATTCTATTGTGAAAAATTTAGCTGATGCAGGAATTAAAACAGTATCAAATAAAGAAATCATTGCAATGATAGCTTACTTACAACGATTAGGTACAGATATTAAAGCAGAGAAATCAACAAGTAATTAATTCGTACGGATATGAAATTTATAAACTATTTAAGTGATATCGTAAATGTGGAAATATACCCATTGATTTCACTAATCATATTTGTTCTATTTTTTGTGAGCTTAATTATTTATGTGATTAAATCGGATAAAAATTATATCAAAAAAATGAGCGATATGCCTTTAGAAAATAATGATGAAAACCTTAACTACAGCAAATATGAATAAGTTAATATATGTGATTCGTCATACTTATGCAAAGAGCATTGCCTTAGTAATGTTTTTTATGATGATCATTTTAGGTAGCTATGCGCAAACAAGTACTGCTACCGATCCTACTACAACTGCAGCAGTTGCAGCAACCACAGAAGCTGGCATTTCACTTTGGAGTAGCCCATTATTTTGGGTGTTCGCCTTTGCCATTTTTGGTTTGTTATTAGTTATTGTTGCTATAGGTTCTGTATTAGTTGGATTAGTAAACAATAAGATCTCTGAGAAATTTGGTAAAGCAGCAAGTATTATCATTGTATTCTTTTTGCTAGCTGGTTCTAGTGCTCAGGCACAAACCACAGACGCCACTGCTACAACAACGGCATCTCAAATAGAAGCAGTAGTGGGTGGGTTAGATCCTAACACCGTAGTTGTTTTAACCGTTGTTGTATTAATCGAATTATTTGTAATACTATACCTTTTTTCAATTCTACAAAAAATGCTTATTGCACTTGGTTATAAAGATGCAAAAGAATCGAGGTGGACTTTGTCAGCTATATATAAACGCATGACAAAGTCCATTCCTATTGAAAAAGAATCGGATGTTGCTACAGATCATGAGTACGATGGTATTCGCGAATTAGATAACAGTTTACCTCCATGGTGGGTATACATGTTCTATGCTACCATTGTATTTAGTATTATATATGTTATTTATTTTCATTGGGCAGGTGGTCCAACACAAAAAATGGAATACGATAGATCCATCGAACTTGCACAAGCTCAAAAAACAGAAATGTTGAAAAAGAATGCGGCTAATGTAGATGAGAATTCAGTAGTAGCATTAACCGATGCAGCAGAAATAGCAAAAGGGAAAAGCAGCTTTGTTACTAAATGCGCCGCATGTCACGGTCAAGCTGGTGAAGGTGGTGTTGGTCCTAATTTAACCGACGATTATTGGATACATGGAGGAAGTATAAAAGACATATTTAAAACAATTAAATATGGAGTTCAAGAAAAAGGAATGATTGCATGGCAAGCTCAAATGCAACCAACAGAAATGCAGCAAGTATCTAGTTTTATTTTAAGTTTAAAAGGTACTAATCCTCCTAATGGTAAAGCACCTCAAGGAGAGTTGTATTCTGAAGTTCCAACTAGTACAGACTCTACCACAACATCAACAGATACTGCTTCGGTAGTGTCTACAAAATAACTATGAAAGAAGAAGATTCTATCTACCAAGAATTAGATCAAAGTTTCCGCGACAAAGTCGCGACAATAGATAGTGAAGGCAAGAGGGTTTGGGTGTACCCTCAGAAACCAAAGGGCAGATTTCATCAATACAGAGTGGCAGTTGCCATTACCTGTTTGACACTGCTCTTTGGCATGCCTTTCATTCGTATGAATGGAGAACCCTTAATGCTATTTAATATTCTCGAACGTAAGTTTATTATCTTCGGAATATTGTTTGGCCCACAAGATTTTGCCTTACTCGGCTTAACCATGATTACCTTCATGGTGTTTATTATTCTCTTTACCGTAATTTATGGTCGGCTATTTTGTGGCTGGACTTGCCCTCAAACTATTTTCATGGAAATGGTTTTTCGGAAAATAGAATACTTAATTGAAGGAGATGCAAACAAACAAAGAGCACTGAATAAAGCTCCTATGAGCTTTGAGAAATTCAGGAAGAAAGCAATAAAGCATGTCGTGTTTTTTATAATCTCTTTTATCATTGCAAATACTTTTCTTGCTTATATCATCAGCACCGATGAGCTGTTCAAAATAATTTCAGAACCCATAACCGAACATATTGGCGACCTTGTTTCATTGTTATTATTTACTGGAGTGTTTTATTGGGTCTTCGCATTTTTTAGAGAACAAGTATGTATTGTAGCTTGCCCTTACGGTCGATTACAAGGAGTACTATTGGATAAAAACTCTATTGTGGTTGCTTACGATTATATGCGTGGAGAGAAGAGAGGAAAATTACATAAAGGTGAAGAACGTACAATAGGCGATTGCATCGATTGCCACCAATGTGTTGCCGTTTGTCCGACCGGAATCGACATAAGAAATGGAACTCAATTAGAATGTGTGAACTGTACAGCGTGTATTGATGCTTGCGATCATATTATGGATAAAGTTGGTCTGCCAAGAGGCTTAATTACTTATGCTTCTGAGAAAGGAATTGCAGAGAGAATAAAACTAAAACTTACTCCTCGTATTGTTGGGTACTCTTCTGTTCTAATTTTGTTATTAGGTATACTTAGCTTTGCATTAATAAGTAGATCAGATTCGGAAACTACAATTCTAAGAACTCCAGGAATGATGTATCAAGAAAATCCTGACGGAACCATTAGTAATTTGTATAACTTTAAAGTAAATAATAAAACATACAAAGATTTAAATGTACAGTTCGAAGTAATTGATATTCCAGCGAAAATAAAGATAATAGGGATTGATAGCATAGTAGCTAAGAAAGAAGGTGCCGCTCAAGGAAGTATGTTTATTATTATTAATCCAAAAGAAATTGAAAAGAGAAGTACTAAAATAAAAGTAAAAGTTATATCAGAAGGGAAAGTAATAGAAACGGTGAAAACTAGTTTCCTTGCACCCGTGAATTAGGATGTTGATATGCTGGTATGCTAATATGCTAATATGCTAATAATAGTTTAATATAAAAGTTAAGAAGTATGAATTGGGGAAAGAAAATAACATTAGTTTACTTAGGTTTCGTTGCGCTTATTGTTACACTTGTTGTAGTAAGCATGAGACAAAAGGTTGATTTGGTAAGTCCAGATTATTATGCAAAGGAACTGAATTATCAATCTGATATTAACAAAATGAAAAATGCAAAAGCATTAGCTAGTCCGCTCACTTGCGTGGTAGGTAATGAAAGCATACTTGTTACTTTTCCTGAAGAACACAAAAATGAAATTATCTCAGGCATAATAAAGATATACAAACCATCCGACAATAAATCAGATAAGGAGTTTGAAATTAAAACAGATAATGGAGTTCAGGAAATTTCAACTGCTGGTTTTGCTAAAGGGATGTACAGAGTAACAGTCGATTGGAATGTGAATAATATTGCATATCAAATAGAAAACGTAATCGTTATTAATTAATCACGAACACACAATATGCTAGCGGCACTATTACTTGGCTTTTTAGGTTCTTTCCATTGCATCGGTATGTGTGGCCCAATTGTGTTGGCTCTTCCTCAACACGAACAACATAAAAACATCAAAATAATAAGCTCTCTGTTTTATAATATTGGTAGAGTAATTACATATTCAATTATTGGTTTGCTGTTTGGAGTTTTAGGTAGAGGTTTGTTTTTAGGAGGAATCCAGCAAACAGTTTCTATTATAACTGGAGCATTAATTATTGTGTTTGTAGCTTTCCCGTTTTTACTACCATCTAAATTTAAACAAAGCTCAGCCTTGCAAATGCCGATGATAAAAAGAGCATTTTCAAATGCGTTTAAAATGAAGAGTGTTGCTGCATATTTTATTTTAGGCTTGATAAATGGATTATTACCTTGTGGCTTTGTATACTTAGCCTTGTCGGCGGCCATGTTAACTGGAAATGCCATAGATGGAGCATTATTTATGATGATGTTCGGACTAGGAACTATTCCAGCAATGTTTAGCATGAATATGCTAGGCTCAATAGTGAGTTTAAGTTTTAGAAATAAAATAAAAAAAGTTATCCCAGCAATTTCAATATGTGTGGGTTTAATTCTTATCCTACGTGGACTTAATCTGGGTATCCCATACCTTAGTCCAGAAATGAAACACAGCAAACAAGAGACTGAGGTCGATTGTTGTCATAAGCCCACAGAAATGAAGGAGAATAAGTAGTTCGGGATCTCCATTTTCTTTCTTACTTTTGGGTCTTAATTTTTTAATATATGAAATACGACGTTGTTGTTATTGGTTCTGGCCCAGGTGGTTATGTTGCTGCTATACGATCAGCACAATTAGGGATGAAAACGGCTATTGTAGAAAAATACAGCACTTTTGGTGGTACTTGTTTAAATGTGGGTTGTATCCCTTCAAAAGCATTACTCGATTCTTCAGAGCATTTTCATAATGCTAGTCATACTTTTAAAACACATGGTATTGAGCTAAAAGATTTAAAAGTGAATCTGGCTCAGATGATAGCTCGTAAGAATGAAGTGGTTAAGCAAAATACAGATGGGATTACCTATCTGATGAAAAAGAATAAGATTGACACTTATGAAGGTGTTGGTTCTTTTATCAATAAAAATACCATTCAGATTAAGGGTAAAACTGAAACAACTATTGAAGCCAAGAATGTTATTATTGCTACAGGATCAAAACCAAGTGCATTGCCATTTATTACTATTGATAAGAAAAGAATAGTTACATCTACAGAAGCATTAAATCTTACTGAAGTTCCTAAGCATTTAGTATTAATTGGTGGAGGAGTTATTGGATTAGAGTTGGGTTCTGTATATGCACGTTTAGGTGCAAAAGTAACCGTTGTTGAATTTATGGATTCTATAATTCCGACGATGGATAAAACCATGGGGAAAGAATTGCAAAAGTCGCTTAAAAAAATAGGCTTCGAATTTTTATTGAGTCATAAAGTTAAGGAAGTAAGTTCCACAGCAAAAGAAGTAACACTGAAAGCTGAAAATAGTAAAGGTGAAGAAGTTGTTATAAAAGGAGACTACTGTTTAGTAGCTGTAGGAAGAGTGGCCTATACAGAAGGATTGGGACTAGATAAAATAGGCATTAATACAGAAGAGCGAAGCAAAAAAATTCCAGTGAATAACCATCTTGAAACTACAGTTCCAGGAGTATTTGCAATTGGTGATGTGGTGAAAGGTGCTATGCTAGCACATAAAGCAGAAGAAGAAGGTATTTATGTTGCAGAATATATTGCAGGACAGAAACCACATATAAATTATAACTTAATTCCAGGAGTTGTTTACACCTGGCCAGAAGTGGCAGCTGTTGGTAAAACAGAAGAAGAATTAAAAACAGAAGGAGTAAAATATAAAGTAGGTAGTTTCCCTTTCTTGGCAAGTGGTAGAGCAAGAGCAAGTATGGATACCGATGGTTTAGTAAAGGTTTTAGCTGATGCGAATACCGACGAAATTTTAGGTGTACATATGATTGGCCCACGTGTAGCAGATATGATTGCAGAAGCAGTAGTGGCTATGGAATTCAGAGCTAGTGCCGAAGATATCGCACGTATGAGCCATGCACATCCAACATATACAGAAGTATTTAAAGAAGCATGTTTAGCTGCTACAGGAAATCGTGCTTTACATATTTAATTAGCCAATTAGCCAAATAATAGTATTTAACAAGAGTCACTAATCAAGAGAATGCATATCGAATCAAACAAGTCGCTACTCCCATACAATACTTTTCGCATAGATGTGAAAGCGAAGTTCTTTGTACAAGTGGAGAGTGTGGAGGATTTGAAAGAGTTGGTGCAGTCGGAGATATTCTTAACACACAAAAGATTTGTTTTAGGCGGTGGTAGTAATTTGTTGCTCACAAAAGATTTCGATGGCTTAGTAATTAGGTTGGGGATTAAAGGAATAAAAGTTTGTGAAGATGGGGATGAAGTATATGTGGAAGCTGGAGCTGCAGAGGTATGGAACGATTTTGTGCAATTCAATGTCGACAAGGGTTATGCAGGTTTAGAAAATTTGAGTTTAATACCTGGAACTGTTGGAGCTTCTCCAATTCAGAATATAGGAGCATACGGAGTAGAAATGAAAGATTGTTTCCATTCTTTAGAAGCCTTTCATCTTTCATCTGGAACAATTAAGAAATTCAATAAAGAAGAATGTAAGTTCGCTTATCGAGAGAGTGTTTTTAAAAGCGAATTGAAAGATCAATACATTATTACTTCAGTAGTATTTAAATTATCAAAGACTCCACAATTGAAATTGCATTACGGAGCTATAGAAGAAGAACTAAAAAAGAGGAAGATAACAAATCCTACGATTCGGAATGTTGCTGATGTAGTTTCAGAAATCAGAGTAAGCAAATTACCTGATCCAAGCACCATAGGAAATTCGGGTTCATTTTTTAAGAACCCAATTATCGACGAAGATCGTTTTCAAGAAATTTATAAGAAATTTCCCGACATAGTAAATTATCCAGCAGGCCCAGGGAAAGTAAAGATCGCAGCGGGTTGGCTAATAGAACAGTGTGGTTGGAAGGGAAAACAAATTGGCAATGCGGGAACCTGGAAAAATCAGGCTTTAGTAATTGTAAACCATGGAAATGCCTCAGGAGAAGAGATCTATAACTTTTCCGAGCTTATTATACAAAGCGTTTTTGAGCGTTTTGGTGTATCTTTAGAGAGGGAAGTAAATACCTTATAATTTTTTTTGGGTGAATATGCAACCCTTGATTTTCTCACTCGTCTTTTCATTGTATTAACAAAAATTGGGACAACATAATTTCGATATACACGATTATCTGATTGATCGATGCAAACAGGGCGATGCTGTTGCACAAGAGGAGATTTATAGGCGTTATGCAAAAAATATGTATAACACGGCTTATAGAGTTCTTGGGCACCAAGCAGAGGCTCAGGATGTATTGCAAGAATCTTTTTTGGAAGTATTTACAAAAATAAATGAATACAGAGGAGATTCAACTTTCGGAGCTTGGTTAAAGAGAATCGTAGTAAATAGAAGTATTAGTTTATTGAGGAAAAGGAAGTTCGAATTATTAGATCAGCATGATGTAGAGAGTATTCCAGACGATGAACATCATTTTGAACTAACAAATGTAGATGAACAATTATTGGCTTGGATTAAAAAAGGAATAGATGAATTGCCAGAAGGCTATAGATTGGTGTTGAGCCTATATCTTTTAGAAGGGTATGATCATGTGGAGATTGCACAAATATTAAACATCTCAGAGTCGACATCCAAAACACAATATTCAAGAGCTAAAGAAAAGTTAAGATTAATTTTAGGAAATAGAAATTAATGGTGATGAAAAACATTGAAGAAATTATTAAAGCGAACAGAGAATTCTTTGATACCGAAGAGTTGCCTAAAGATGCTTGGAAAAACATTAACACTAAACTTCATCATAAAAAGAAAGCAGTGGCATGGAAGCCATTCGTAGCCGCTGCTTCTATTATGCTCTTTCTGTCGATTACTTGGATTATTGCCAATAAAAAATTATCGGAGAGAGAAGTAATTACTATACAAAATGGGTTGCCAGCAGAAGTTCAAGAAGCACAAATTCAATTTAGCTCCTTAATTGAAATTAAAAGAAACGAATTGAATAAGTATAAAAGTACTAATCCAGAACTAGTTTCCGATTTCGAAAGTCAGCTACATGAATTACAAAAAAATTATGCTGTGCTGGTGCCTCAATTAAAAGACGAAAATAAAAGAGATGTAGTATTACTTGCTGTAATAGAAAATCTACAAATGCAAGTAGAAATATTAAATCAACAAATAGATATTATTCAACAGTTAAAAACTAAACAAAATGATACAGAAGAGATTGTTCCTTTATAGCATATTAATACTATGCTTAAGTTCTGTTCAAAGTTTTGCCTCTGATCAAAACCAAGAAAGAGAAAAAGTAATAGTGAAAAATTATTCCTCATCAGGCAATGATAAGCTTTGCATAGAAAACGTATACGGGCAGATAGCCATAAATACATGGGATAAGAATGAGATTACAGTAGAAATTACGGTGAAGTCGAGCGCCAAAACTGAAACTAAATCTCAAGAGATTATTGACGGGATTTCTATTAGTGATACTAAAGCAGGAAATTCTATTTATTTAAAAACCCTAACTAAGCACAACGTTATTAATTCGGGTAAGCAATCAATATCTATTGATTACAAAGTGAATATGCCAGCTTCAACACAATTGAATTTGTTGAATAAATTTGGAAACATTATACTCCCCTCATTAAAATCGGCAGTACAGGCTACTGTAAATTATGGGAATTTAAGAGCAGGGAAATTAACGGGCGATGATAAAAGATTGTTGGTTACTTTCGGTTCAGCTGATATTGATGAATTAGATAATGCTTTTTTAGAATCAAAATATTCAAAGTTAAATATTGATAAAATTGGAAAAGCAGAAGTTCTGAACTCCTTTGGTAAAACAGTAATTATGGAGGCTAATAATTTGAGAATAAATCAAAGATATGGCGATTTAGATCTTCGTAAAGTTAATGTGCTCAATGCACAAGTGGAATTCTCTAACTTAGATATTGATGTAATTGGCAAAAGTGCAGAATTGAACTTGAAATACTCGGGGAACGCAGATTTAGGGTTAATTACTTCATCGGTAGAACTACTCAAAATAAATGCAAGTTTTAGTACCGTCTATATGAAATTCGATGAAACTACAAGTTTGGATTTTAATGCACACCTTAAATTTGGAGATATCAAAGTGAATAATATGTATATGAAAGACTATGTGAAGTCTGCCGATCAAAGCTCTAACACCGCCGACTATAAAGGTAAAATAGGGAAGGGTGGCGGAAGCTTAATCATGAGTTCTCAATACACCACATTCTATTTTAAATAGCAAAAAAAATCCCCGAAACTTTTCGGGGATTTTTTTTTAGTCTTCGAAAATCGACTCTTCGTCGTTTTTCACATTTTTAATGTTTCTTTCGTAAGCTTTTAATTGCCCTTTCAACAATTTTCTGGCTACGTGTATTCTAGTTTTAACTGTACCAATTGGTATGGTTAAATAATCTGCAATTTCGTGGTATTTGTACCCTTCAAAATACATGGTAAATGGAACCTTGTAATCATCAGCCAAGTTATTTAAGGCTCTTTTTACATCATCCATTATGAATTTACCTTCTGCATTGTTTACAGTAGAACTGTAAAATAAATTTGCAGAACTTATTTCATCAGACTTAGTTACTAAAGTGTTGATTTTTGTTATTCTTCTGTAATTATTGATGAAGGTATTTTTCATGATGGTATATAACCATCCTTTTAAATTTGTTCCTTCAGCAAATTTATTATAGTAAGTAATCGCTTTTAGTAAAGTGTCTTGAACTAAGTCGTCAGCATCTTCTGTATCATGCGTGAAATGCAGTGCATACATTTTTAATGATCCGGTTTGTCTCAAAACCATATCATTGAATTCTGGTCTTGTCATAGGTCTATCTTTCTTTGGTTAGAACAAATCTAAACATAAATAAGCCTATGTTCCAAATATTTTGTTTAACTTTTTTGTTATAATTGTTAAACATTGTGTTTAAACATCTATTTAAGGCTTTTTGATGACTCAGGCCCTGTTCAGGTATTTGGTAATTTCCCTTGTGGCAAGCTGACCAGAGATAATTGCAGGGGGTACACCTGGGCCAGGAACGGTTAATTGTCCGGCATAAACCATATTTTTAAGCTTTTTTGATTTCAATTTGGGCTTTAAGAATGCCGTTTGAAGCAGAGTATTCGCTAAACCATAAGCATTGCCTTTATAAGAGTGATAATCGCTTATAAAATCGTTCATGGCATAGGAGCGTTTTACCACAATATGATCTTTAATATTTTCACCAGTAAGTCTCTCTAGTCGAGAAAGCATCAGCTCAAAATATTTTTCACGCTCAATTTCGGAGTCGTTTAGGTTTGGAGCTAATGGAATAAGGAAAAAAAGATTTTCATGTCCATCGGGTGCAGTACTTCTGTCTAAAAGTGACGGGCAACATATATAGAATAATGGTTTTGATGGCCATTTTGGTGTACTATAAATCTCATCTGCATGCAACTCAAAATCCTCGTCAAAAAATAAATTGTGATGAAGAATCTTGGTTAATCGTTTATTCACACCAACATAAAACAATAAGCTCGATGGCGACATATTTCTTTTATCCCAGTATTGTTCAGTGTAGTTAGCATCTTCGGGTTTCAATAGTTTTTGGTCCACATGTGCGTAGTCTGCTGCAGCAATTACAGCATCTACATCATAAGTGTTTTTGGTAGTAATAACCTGATGAACAAGATTATTTTTTGATACAATACTTTTTACTTCTTCATTCGTATGAATAGTTACACCCTCTTGTATAGCAATGCTCTCTAGCGCTTTAACAATCTCCGACATGCCTCCCATAGGGTACCAAGTTCCAAGTGCTAAATCGGCGTAATTCATTAAACTGTAAAGACCTGGTGTATTTTGCGGAGTTGCTCCTAAAAAGAGAACAGGAAATTCTAAGATTTTTCTGAGCTTGGGGTGTTTAAACGAACTTCTGATTTCGTTGCTAACTGAACCAAATAAGTTCATATTAAAGAGCGCTTTCACAATCTTTAGGTCTAAAAATTCAGCTATGGAATCAGAGGTTCTCCAAACAAAATCGTTCATCCCAGTTTCATATTTATATTTAGCATCCTTTAAGAAAGAAGCTAATTTTTCTCCTGAACCAGGTTCAATGTTTTCAAATATTGTTTTTAATGATTCTAAATCTGAAGGGATATCAACGAAATCATTTTCATCAAAATAAACACGATAAGAAGGGGAAAGTCTTTTTAAAGTATAAAAGTCGGAGCTTGTTTTGCCGAATTGTTGGTAGTAATTTTCAAACACCTCTGGCATCCAATACCAGCTAGGACCCATGTCAAATGTGAATCCCTTTTCTTTCCAAATGCGAGCTCTACCTCCAATTTGCTCGTTTTTTTCTATTAAAGTTACGTCGTAACCTTGTTTAGCGGCTGTACCTGCGGCACATAAACCAGCAAAACCAGAACCTATAACAAGAACCTTTTTCTTTGTATTGTTCATTTATGCCTACTTTTTCTATTGCCTTGAACCTACAATTATTTTGGTAGATTTGATATAAAACCAAATAAGTCTTTTTTTGTTTAAAGCTTTTATAGAACCTAAACCTTATGATGGAATTATACAGCGATACTTGTTTCGAGTGTAGTAAATTAATCACTCGACGCTACAGTACCTCATTTAGCTTGGGTATTAGAGCTTTTGACAAAAAATACAGAACGCCAATTTATGCAATCTATAGCTTCGTGCGTTATGCGGATGAGATTGTCGACACTTTTCATGATCATGATAAGACAAAATTGTTTAATGCGTTTAAATCTGATACATATACCGCAATTGCACAAGGAATAAGCTTGAACCCTGTATTGCATTCATTTCAAAATACTGTTAACAGGTATCAAATTCCTCATGAATTAATTGATGCTTTTCTAAAAAGCATGGAAATGGATATCGAGAAAAATAAATATGAACAAAGTTCTTATCAGGAATACATATACGGTTCTGCAGAAGTTGTAGGCCTAATGTGTTTAATGGTATTTTGTGAAGGGAATAATGAGTTGTATACATCGTTAAATCCTTATGCAAGAAGTTTAGGAGCTGCTTTTCAAAAAATAAATTTTTTAAGAGATATTAAATCCGATTATCAAGAAAGAGGAAGAGTATATTTCCCTAATGTGGAGTTTAATAAATTTACAGAAGCAAATAAAAAAGAAATAGAAAAAGATATTCAAAAAGATTTTGATCATGGGTTTGAAGGCATTAAACAACTTCCATCTGGAGCCCGTTTAGGTGTGTATGTTGCATATAGATATTATCTTGATTTATTTAAGAAAATTAAAAACACTTCCGCTACAGATGTATCAAGCAAGAGGATACGTGTAGCAGATTCGAGAAAAGCCATTTTATTTATTCAAGCATTCTTTCATAATAAATTTATTGCAGCATGAAAACGATGCGTTTAATATTAATTGTTTTTATAATTAGTATGACGAAAGGTTTAGAAGCAAGTTCTATAGATGAAATTCGGAAGAGCTATATTAAAGCGGTTGAAGATCCGTCTTTAACAGAACGTTTATCTTCAGAATTAAAAAAAATTTCAAAACCAGATGCAATAACTCTTGCATACATTGGTTCCTTAGAGGCATTAAAAGCAAAGCACTCTTGGAATCCTTATCAGAAATTATCATATATGGCGGAATTCGATCGCATCATGAATGAAGCGGTGAGAAGGATGCCTGAGAATATGGAGATTAGATTTTTAAGATATACCATTCAGTATAATACTCCTTCTTTTCTTGGGTATAGTAAAAATATTGATGAGGATAAAAAAGTAATTATAGACAGTTTTATAAAAAAGAAATTCGTTACTTCTAATAAAGTGCTTATTACAGATGTTTATAAATTTATGGTTGAAACAAAAAGTGTAAGTGTCGACGAAAAAGTAAAAATGGATAAAGTTATTCGTGGCTTATAATATGGAGAGGTACTACTATTTACTAATCGATTTCTTTACCATTATATTTCCTTTTCTATTATCCTTCGATAAAAAAGTTGCCTTTTATAAATCGTGGAAACAAATAGGTAAGGGGCTGTTGGTAGGTGGCGTGATTTTTTTAGTGTGGGATCATTTTTTCACCATTAAATCTGTTTGGTCGTTTAATCCAAAATACATTACAGGACTGCATCTTGCTTCTTTACCCATAGAAGAAGTATTGTTTTTTATATTAATCCCCTACGCTTGTTTATTTATATGGTATTGTGTGGAAGCCTATTTCCCGAAAACAATTGGAATGAAGTTTCCTAAAATAGTGTGGATACTTTTATTTATAATGAGCGTATTGATGATGGTGGTATTCACTCACAGGATATATACATTAGTTACATTTTCTTTGTTGAGTGTAATTCTCATCTACTATATATTTAATCCGAAACCATGGCATAGCTCTTTTCTTATTGCATATATAGTTTCATTGCTGCCATTCTTTATTGTAAATGGCTTGCTTACGTCTATCCCTATTGTATTGTACAACGATTTAGAAAACGTAGGTTTCAGATGGGGAAGTATCCCATTCGAGGATTCGTTTTATATGCTAGGGTTGCTAATGATAAATGCTGCCTTTGTTCGTACCTCGTACCTCGTACCTCGTACCTCGTAATGGATACTATACTATTATATACGAACTACGAACTACGAGTTACGAGCTACGAGTTAAGAGATTTCAAACTTCGCTAAACTCACAAATTCTTGTAAACGCGCTTGAAGTTCAGTATCGGTTAAGTGATTGATTCTTTCGGCACCAAATTTCTCTACGCAAAATGAAGCCATTGCAGAGCCGTGTATGATGGCTTTTTTCATGCCTTCGTAGCTGATGTCGCCTGTTTTAGCTAAATAACCAATAAAGCCACCAGCAAAAGTATCACCAGCCCCTGTAGGGTCGAATACTTCCTCTAAGGGTAATGCAGGAGCAGAGAAGATTTTGTTTTCGTGGAATAATAGAGCACCATGTTCACCTTTTTTAATGATTAGGTATTTTGGTCCCATGGTTAATATTTTACGAGCAGCTTTTACTAATGAATATTCACCAGAAAGCTGACGAGCTTCTTCGTCGTTGATGGTTAATACATCGACCATGCCTAGGGTCACTTTTAGGTCGTCCATGGCTACATCCATCCAGAAGTTCATGGTATCCATCACGATTAATTTTGGGCGCTTATGCATACGCTTAATAACCGTTTGTTGAATTATTGGGGTAAGATTACCTAACATAAGGTACTCGCAGTCTTGATACGACTCTGGTATGATAGGATCGAAGTCGGCTAGCACATTTAACTCGGTAACAAGGGTATCTCTGGTGTTCAAATCGTTGTGGTATTTACCCGACCAAAAGAAAGATTTTTCGCCTTTCTTAATCTGAAGTCCCTCAGTAGCAATACCTCTGTGCTCAAAATGATCAATATCTGCTTGTGGGAAATCATCGCCCACCACCGCAACTATTTTGGTGTTTTTATAGAAATAAGAAGCAGCAATGCTGGCATAAGTTGCCGCACCGCCTACAATTTTATCAGTTTTCCCGAAAGGGGTTTCTATGGCGTCAAATGCCACAGTACCAATGACTACTAAACTCATGAAAAATTATTTTAAATTATTTTGCTGCAAATATTGCATAATTAAATGGAATCGCCTAATATTGCAGTCCCAAAAGAAAAACAATCCTTTCTTTTGCTCGAGACTCCTGAATAGCTCAGCCGGTTAGAGCATCTGACTGTTAATCAGAGGGTCGCTGGTTCGAGTCCAGCTTCAGGAGCAAGCCCCGCAAACGCGGGGCTTTTTTTTATGTTGAAAAATAAGAAATCAGAGGGTCTCCCGCTGCTTCATGCATCCAAATTTTACCTGGATTTACTTTTGTGATTCTCTATAATTGTATAGTTACTGTACAGTTTTGTTGTTGTAGGTTTTACTTTAAGTTCAACATAATTTCTCTGAAATTTTCAATAGCAGTCTGCAAGTTGTCTACTATCTCAGAAGCCAACACATCAGGATCAGGTAGGTTGTCAAGGTCTGTGAGACTTTTGTCCTTCAGCCACGTTATATCTAAGCTGGTTTTGTCACGTGCAACTATCTCTTCGTAACTGAACTTTCTCCATCTACCTTCTGGATTTGTTTCTGCGTTGTATGTCTCTTTGCGCTTGTTGATGTTCTTAGGATTGTAGACATCCATGAAGTCTTGTAGGTCTTCAAACTTCAAAGGATTTTTTTTAAGTGTAAAGTGAATGTTGGTCCTGAAATCATAGAACCAAATCTCTTTAGTCCATGGATTTTTAGAAGCAGGTTTGTTATCAAAAAACAACACATTTGCTTTAACTCCTTGCTTGTAGAAAATTCCAGTAGGAAGTCTTAGTATCGTATGTAGGTTAGTGCTTTCAAGAAGTTTCTTACGCACTGTTTCTCCAACACCACCTTCAAATAGAACGTTATCAGGCAACACTACTGCTGCCTTGCCATCAGTCTTCAACATCGTTTTGATGTGCTGCATAAAGTTCAATTGTTTGTTGCTAGTAGTGATGTAGAAATCTTGTCTGTTGTACGTTAAATCTTCAGAGTCTTGCTCACCCTCTTCATTGGTAAAAGTCATGCTACTCTTCTTACCAAAAGGTGGATTTGCTAGAACGTAATCTACTCTGTATCCTGGGTCTGAAATCAGTGCATCTGCAGGTGAAATAATTCCAGAGCTATCAAAGTCACCAATGTTGTGCAAGAACAAATTCATGAGCGCCATACGTCTTGTGCTAGCTACAATTTCATTTCCATGAAAAGTGCTCAACTTAAGAAACTGCTTCTGCTCTTTATTAAGTGTGTAGTTACTTGGATTTGCTATGAAATCATACGCAGCTAAAAAGAAGCCTCCTGTGCCACAAGCTGGGTCAGCAATAGTTTTCATTGGCTCTGGTCTTATGCATTCAACCATGGCTCTAATTAGCGCTCTAGGAGTAAAGTATTGCCCTGCGCCACTCTTTGTATCTTCTGCATTCTTCTCAAGCAAACCTTCATAGATTTTACCCTTGATATCTGCACCCATTGTACTCCACTGCTCCTTGTCAATCATGTCAATCAACTTGAACAACTTTGCTGGGTCTTGAATTTTATTCTGACTCTTTGTGAAAATCTGACCAAGAAAACCTTTAGCATTTGCAAGTTCTCTAAGTGTGTTCGTATAATGTACTTCTAACTCTGCACCACGTTTATCTGTTAGCGCTTGCCAGTCATATCCTTTAGGAATGTTTAAAGGTCTGTTGTATGGTGGCTTGCTGAACTCATCTGCCATCTTAAGAAAAAGCAAGTACGTTAGCTGTTCCAAGTAGTCGCCATAACCTACGCCATCATCTCTCAACACTGTAGAGAAGCTCCATACTTTACTGATTATACTTGAGGTGTTATTTACTTCTGTGCTCATGTTAAACTGTTGCTTTCTTTGTTTTACTTTTCTTTTCTGGCTGTGCTTTTGCACGTTCTGCTTTGATGCGCTCTAGCAACACTGACGCTGGTTCATCGTTAGGGTCTTGTGGGACCAACTTGCCTTCAAACGCTCTCTTCAAAATGCTTTGTCTGAGTGCTTCAGCTTGGAGTAATCCTTGCTCAATGCTCTCTTCTATCTTATCGCACACAGAAAGGCGTGACTCGATTTCTTGAACAATTTTATTCTGTAACATAGGATTTGCAGGGTGATTGAAAACATAATCTCTTACTGCTTTCAATCCAACATTTTGTATTGTACTGCCTGTTGCGTTCTTAATTGCATAATTCTTGAACGTATTACTCATCAGCACATATCTTACGTAAAACTTATCAAATTCATCAGCAAGATTTATAAAACAAGCACTTTTACCTAAAATCACATTTTCATTGTTGTAAAATGCTAAGTTTCCGATGGTACCATTGATTGACAAGAGAATTGTGTTGCTACCTAGTGGTTTCTTGTATTTCAGAAATTGTAGTTCATCAACTTTCTTTGTGACTGACTTAAGTACTATCTTTCCATCAACTAGGTTGTTACCATTTATGAAGTAATAAGTACCACTGTCATTATATTCTGGCGTTCCATGTAAACCATCACCTATTAATGTGCTTGCGTCTTTTAGTGATGTTCTAACCCAGCCTTCAGGCAATTCACCCTCCTTCACATCTGGATTTGTAAGCCTACCTTCAAACGCATACTTCAACACTGCTTGCCTATACACCTTCAACTGCTCTTGTGCAGTCTTCAATGTTTCTATGCCTTTGTCTAGTTCACTAAACAGCTCTTCTATCTTTGCAACAATGCGTTGCTGTTCTGCGAGTGGTGGAAGTGGAAACTCTAGAAGCTTGAAATCCTTGATTCCAATGAGATTACTCATTGCAGTACCCTGTGATTGGTCAAATATCATTCTCTGAAAACTCTCTGACCTAAAAAAGTAAAGAAAGAACTTCTTTAAGATGATTTCATCAATTGTTCTAACTCTCAGAAGTGCTTGGTTTATGATTCCAGGTTTTGCTGATTCAGGCACTAATGCAATTTTGCCAAGAGTACCAGAACAGCTTACTAAGAAATCACCTGGCTCAACAGCAAAGTTAATTAACTCAAGGTACTTCGATTCTGAAATGAAGTACTTCCCTTTCTGCATATCATTGTAAATTGCATTTGACTGCTCATATACTTTGTATCCTTGAGGAACAAAAAACTCCTTTTTGATTGCACTTCCAAATGGTCCTCTTCTGAGTCCCTCCTTATTTCTACAAATTGACTCTAGTGTTGTTGAAGTCCAAGTTTTAGGCAAGATTACACTCATGCTACCAACACCTCATTAAGTTCCTCAATTATGTTCTCCATCTCTGCACCAAAAAGTTGCCACATCTTACCTCTGCCACCCAGTGCATCAAATGGTGTGTAGTCTAAATCATCAGTGTTCAGGTGTACACTGTTTGCAATATGTTCCTTCATCATGTGTAACCACGTCATCTGTTCCTGTGTAAATTTGTAGGTGTTACCTTGCTGCTTTTTCCACACCCAATCTGCAAAATTCTTATCGACTGTTTTGTCAAATGCAGTAAGTGTAGTATCAATTCCAGCTACTCTTCTTATCAACGCTACAAGAGCAATGAGCTCGTTCTTAGGTTGACCTGCAACACTCTCTAGTTGTTCGTATGCACTCCAAACTTTCATGGGTGCAAGCGTTGGTTTTGTTCTCAAGATAAGTTCACTCAAGTCTTTTATCATCTTGAATGTTAATTCTCTTCTTCTGTATGGTTGTGCGTAAAAAATTTGTAGTGCTACGAGTTCATCTTTGTGTTCCTCCACCCATGTTTTGAAGTCTGTAACCAATCCTTCTGCCACTTGTAATTGGTCCTTCACCCATCCACTTTTCTGCACTGTGTCGATGTTCACAGTGTCTATAATCTGGTCGTACTTTTTCCTTACATCCACTATGAATTCTCTCAACTCTGGATTGTGAAAAACTGCAATTGCATTTTCCAATACTGCTGCATGTTGTTTCTCTATCTGTTCATTTATGTAGATTGGTGCTGCACCTTTGTTTGCTTCTTGTACAGTATCTACAATGCTTTGCTTTGTATCTGGGTCGTGTGCGAACAACAGTTGTCTCACAACTTCTTTGATGTTTCTACCACCTGCTTTCTCTTCAAAAGTTTGCTTCTCGTAAGCGTTTATCTGCTTGTCTAAACGTAGTAGTCTGTTTGCAAGTGTAGACATCATTTCTTCACTTCTATCCCCAACTGCAATGCGTTGTAAAACTTCCTTCAAGGAAACAGATGGTGCTTTCTCCAGTGGTCTACTATCAGTCTTTTGCGACTGCTCAACACCAATGGCATCAATGATTACAAAGTGGTCCTTCGCAAACTTTGCATTTGGCGTACCAGATGCTTTCAACTCTTCTAGCGTACAAGTTCTAGTACCTCTACCTTTCATTTGTTCGTAGTAACTTTTACTCTTCACATCACGCATAAACAACAACACTTCTAAAGGTCTGATGTCAGTACCTGTAGCAATCATGTCTACTGTTACAGCAATGCGCGGATAGTAACTATTTCTGAACTGTGAGAGAATTGTCTTTGGGTCTTCAGAACTTTGGTATGTAATTTTCTTACAGAAGTCGTTGCGCTCATCAAATTCCTCACGCACTATTTCAATGATGTCTTCTGCATGACTGTCTGTCTTTGCAAAAATTAACATCTTAGGCACTTCAAATAAACCTTGGTCATCAATTCGATCTGGAAACATACTTGGCAGTTGATTCTTCACTTCTCTGATGATGCTACGTATGGTACTTGGGTTTACGATGTCTCTGTCTAGTTGCTTTCCTGCATACACCACATCTTCGTCTACAGTTTCCCAAAACTTTTTCCTTGTCAAGCGCTCACGTTTATCAACCATCTCACCCATCTTGATTGCTGCACCATCTTTCATGATTTGTGTTTCAATCGTGTAGATATTGTAAGGGACCAACACTCCATCCACAACAGCTTTCTCATAACCATAATCAGAAACTACGTTCATGTTGAAGTATGCAAATGTTCTGTTGTCTGGTGTTGCAGTAAGTCCTATCTGAAACGCATCAAAATAATCGAGCACTTGCTTCCATAAGTTGTAGATACTTCTGTGACATTCGTCTATCACGATGTAGTCAAAAAACTCTAGAGGAAGTTTTTCATTGTACACTACAGGAAGTGGTTCATTCGCATAAGACTTCTGCTCGTTAGGATTTTCTACTTCAGCTTGTTCATCCATTTCTACACCTTTAAGTATGCTGTACAAACGTTGAATCGTACTGATGTATACCTGACTGTCTTGAGGTATGTGTGAACTAGTTAGCCTTGTAACACCATAAAGTTCAGGAAACAACCTATTATCATCTTGTGGTTGATACTTTCTGAATTCTCCTTCTGCTTGCTCACCAAGATTTTTAGTGTCAACAAGGAATAGTATTCGTTCTGCTTTCACATGCTTTAACAACCTGTAAACAGTTGTGATTGCAGTAAATGTTTTACCAGAGCCTGTTGCCATTTGCACCAGAGCTTTTGGCTTGTTTTTTTTAAAGGATGTTTCTAAGTTATTGATTGCATCTACTTGACAATCTCTCAAGCTTTCTGTATCTAGTGCAGGAATGTCTTCTGACATGCGACGTCTCAATGATTTTTCTTTGCGCAACCATTTCGCAAGTGTTTCAGGTCTGTGAAAGGAAAACACTTCGCGATAACGTGGTTTAGGATCTCTTGCATCAGTAAACTTGGTAATAGTACCTGTGCTTAGATACAAGAATGGCAAAGGTTCAGAGCTGATATGCTTCAACTTTGCCTTAGAGTAACTATCCACTTGTTCTTCATGAATGGACATTCTGCCACCCTCTTCTTCTCGTTTTGCTTCTATGATTCCTACAGGTTTCTGATTAACAAATAGCACATAGTCTGCAGGACCAATTTCAGTGCTGTATTCTCTTACAGCGACCCCTACGCCAGCTGTTAGATTTAGATTTTTCTTGTCTTGAATTACCCAGCCACACATGATGAGTAGCCTATCAATGTTGTCGCGAGCAAATTGTTCAGGGTTTTGGTTAGTCATGTTTGTTTTTCAGTAGGGAGAATTCAACACACAACCACAAATTACACTTCTCCAGTTTTATGCCTAAAGATAGTAATTCTGTCGATATTGATGCAATAGTACTATCGACAGAAAAAGGGTTATAAATGTCGTATGTAGTAGAGATTTTATTACACCAACAACAGATATGTGCTGGCATAGAGAATTTTCAATCTTAAAGAAAGATCTTAGACTGTTAAAGCATTGATAGTCTTTGTAAATAACTTGCAAGATTATTCAATAAGAAAGCGACGTCAACATGTAAGTTGTTGAAAAATAGGGTGCTCAGGTGGTTAGAGTCACACACGTACGGGATTCAGGAGCAATACTCGGCTTTCATCATTCATCAATCAATACACTTCAATATCCATTCCACACAAGATTTAGGTTCTACAATACTCCATGAGTGAGGATGTCTATTGCCTTCTATGCGAATTCCTTTTTGAAATGAATTTATAAATTCGGCGTTCTTGTTACCTCTATCATTTAAGAATTGAATCAAGGCGGTTTGATCAAGAGCGTTTAAATCATACATATCTACATGTCTGTTTTTCATCCACCAAACCGGATCTACATCGGCATAAATTCTTACATTAACATTGAGTAAATATTTAGCATTACCACCATCAATTTTATCGAAGGAGTATGGCGAATAATACTCATATTTAGAAGCAGCCGTTGATGGAGTCCCTCCACAATATTTTTCCAATTCTTCAATTCCGTATTTAGACTCATCCATTCCAGGGTTTTTATTAATTTTTCTTTCGAAATTCGAATAGATATGTTTTAAATCACATGGGCCATCACAGCTAAAAACTGCTTTAGGTTTAATTGTTGCAAATGTCGAATCCTCTACTGCTAATTCTGCATACCTCAAGCTAAAAATACCTCCCATTGAAAATCCGCCAAAAACAAAATTCGATTTAGGTAAATTGTACTTTTCTATTGCATGTTTACTCATTGTATTCATTAAGTCGACAATTTCATTGGTAAGTGTTAAACGTTGATTAATGGAATATACCAACACTGCTAAGTTTTTCTTATGTGCAAGAGCACAGAATTCAGCCATGCTATTAAATACATGCTCGGTTGTTTCCCAAGTACCTGGCAATAGAACTACTGTTCCCTTAATTGGACCTTGTGGAATAATTGCTTGGTAATATAAAAAATGCTGGTTGTGGTCGCCAACATAAATATTACTGGTATCAGTATTAGATATTATATTTTTTTGGAGTAATTTCTGCAGCTTTGGATTTAACAAGACAATGGAATCATTGTAGTTTATATTAGATTTAGCGCTTAGGGTTAATACATTAACGAGTAGGGTAACTATAAGAAATACTTTATGTAAATGCATAAGTTTATATTTTAATAACTACACAAAGTTACATCTTATACACATACGATAGTGAAATTCTAGTAAGACTATACCTATCTTAACTTTAGAATTATAGAATATTAGACAATTAGATAGTCCTTTTCGTCGAAAAATAGATCATTAGAAGATTCCCAAGCTTATGGAATTCGCAAAAAAAACCTGTACTTTGCATTATGGAAACTGAACTAAAAAATCACTGGGAACATGTGTATGAAACTAAACAACCCCATCAAGTATCCTGGACTCAAGATGTACCTCAAACATCGATAGACTTTATAAATTCATTTTCGCCGAATACTAATGATAGAATTATTGATGTTGGGGGTGGTGATAGTAAACTTGTAGATTATCTACTAGGAGAAGGATTTACTAATATTACTGTACTAGATATTTCAGCAAAGGCTATTGAAAGAGCTAAAATTAGATTAGCTGATAAAGCTGATTTCGTGAAGTGGGTGATTAGTGATATCAATACTTTTCAACCCGAACATAAATTTGATATATGGCACGATAGAGCAGCATTTCATTTTCTAACTCAACAAAAGGACATACAGAATTACACAAACTTAGTGGGGAACTATGTACAAAAACTTATTGTTGGTACATTCTCTGTAGATGGTCCGTTAAAATGTAGTGGATTAGAAATTACACAATATGACGAAGATAAAATGAGTGCTTTGTTTGAACCTAAAGGGTTTGTAAAGAAACAATGTTTAAGAGTAGATCATACTACACCGAGTGGTGCTCTTCAGAATTTTCAATTTTGTAGTTTTACAAAAATAAATTAAGATGCTAAAAAATATTATTAATAAACTGATCTCTTCTACTGGCTATGTTCTACTGAGTAAAAGACAGTTAAATCAACCTCAAGCGATAAAAAATATCAGCCCTTACGATCATGCTAATGCAAGAGGGAAGGCTGGACTTGGCTTGGATAAATTCTTAAAAGAGAATAATCTTAATAAATGGTTGGAGGTAGGCACTGGTGGTCGCGACGATGATGGATTTATTAAAATAGATATTAAAGAATATCCAGAAGGTAAAACACCGCTGAATTACCGAAGACTAGATATTATTAATTGCACAGACAAGGAGATTGAAGCGATGGGTAAATTCGACTTCATCCGTATGCAACATGTATTCGAACATTTTACTCCAGAAGATGGGTTAATAGTATTAAACAATTGCGCCAAACTGCTCAATTCGGGCGGGTATATTTTAATGTCGTGCCCCGATATCGATATTGTAATTAATGAATACAGAGAAGGTGATATTCGTAAGTTAAATAATGGTTGGGGTAAAGAACGAATTGGAGAAGATGCTCCTGATAGTTTTGTGCTCTCTATTTTTACTCACAGTGTATTATCTGAACCACACATGTGGTGTTATAACGGAGAAGGATTAGTGCATCAACTTAAAAAAACAAATCAATATACTGATATCGAAATTTTGTCGCTTACTCACCCATTGGCTTGCATTCCTTTTACTCATAATCGCCCTGACGAGGATGTAGTTGTACTTGCGAAAAGAAAATAACGATGACAGATCTGCAACAATACATACAAAATTACTTTGGAGTAATAAGCGCTTCAGAGCTCGAAAAAATTGCTGCATTGTTTAAGCAAGAAAAAATCAATAGAGGCGATTTTTATTTACAAACAGGAATGCCATGTAATAAACTAAGTTTTATTCAGAGTGGTCTACTTAGGATATATGTAAATACTCCTGATAAGGAAGTTACACAATGGATTTCGTCTAGCGGGTATTTTATCACAGATCTTTCTAGCCTAATTTTTAACACTCCTGCCCGTTGGAATATACAAGCATTAACCGATGTAGAACTTTATACCATTGCCAAAGAGGATTATTTGCAAATTGGTAATCTCGTGCCTTCTTGGCATCATCTGGAAAAATTATTCATTGCAAAATGCTTTACAATTTTAGAAGATAGAATTTATAGTCACCTTTCCATGAATGCCGAACAGAGGTATCATCATTTTTTTGAAAACAATAAAGAACTCTTTAATCAAGTCCCACTTCAATACATTGCATCAATGCTTGGCATGTCGCCCGAAACATTCAGCCGTATTCGTAATAAGTAATTTTATTTCTTGATATATATCAAGTGGTATTAAAAATTATAGACTGACATTTGTATTGTAAAAAAAATACAACCATGTCAAAAGAAATAAAAACTGAAATACAAATTCAGGCAAGGCCCGATAAAGTATGGGAAATACTGTGTGATTTCGAAAATTATCATCAATGGAATCCATTTATAAAGAAGATTAAAGGCGAGACCCGCTCAGGTTCAAGATTAGAAGTTTTTATAGAACCTCCACAATCAAAAGGGATGAGATTTAGGCCTGTGGTGCTGGTATTTAAACCTCAAAAAGAGTTTAGATGGTTAGGGAAATTGTGGATGAAAGGCCTATTTGATGGTGAACATGCTTTTGAATTAATTGATAATGGAGATGGGAGTACTACATTTATTCATTCAGAAAAATTTAAAGGATTATTAGTACCATTCTTATCAAAGATGCTCGATGTAAATACTAAAAATGGATTTGAATTGATGAATTATAATCTAAAACGACTTGCTGAGAATAATTGATTCAATTGGAGTAGATCAGTAATTACTTTGATTATTCGTTGAAATGCTTTATTTTTAAAGGATTCAACTGAACTGTATGCCCCAAAGAAGACTACAAATAATACTATTTGTTAGCTTATTATTATGCTGCAAAACTTTGTTTGCTCAGGTATCCATTTTCCCGAAATCACAAAAAGTTTGTAAAGGATCTATTGCTAGTATTTATGTAGCGAATAATATTGCAGCACAGTCAACTTTTATTTGGCAAGATTCTTCATCAACGGGTTGGAGCAATTTAACTACTTCAGTAATTTATCCAAATCCACAAAACGATACATTGTTTATCGTAAATGTAAGTTCAGCACAACATCAAAAGAAATACAGATGTATTGTTGATTCTGCTGGACAAGGGCTGAAGTTCGATACTACACAGGTAAGTTTTTTAGAAGTAAAACCTGAATTAACAAAACCAAAGTTATCATTAGATCAAACGTTGTGTGCAAACACAATAGCAGACACAATTAGAGTGTTGCAAATGCCTACGGGAGGCGACTCTACTTTTTCTTTTCAGTGGGAGAAAAAAATAGGTTCAGCAACATGGACTCCAATGGTTGGAGCTACAGATACATTTCTAAGCTTAGATACACTGAGTATTTCAGCAGAGTTTAGAGTGGTGGCTACTTCACTATCTGGATGCGGTCAAATTATTTCAGATACAGTCAGTATTAATTTCTTACCCATTTTTTCTAATGCAAAGCTGAGTCGTAAGGTGTCGAGGTTATGTTATGGTGAAATGGGAATAGACACAGCTGTATCTATACTAATTAATCCTATACAGTATTATTCTATATTTAATTATCGATGGCAAAAATCAACGGATAAAGTTGTTTGGACTGATCTTGTGAATGATACCACATTTACATTTAGCCCATTAACAGTATTTACAGATACAATATATTATCGAGCACGCTTACAATACAAAGCAGGGTGTGGTTCATTTTTTTCAGATACATTCTCGGTCTATCCAAGCTCAGCATTTTTGATACCTACAATTACAGGTACACAAACAGTTTGTTTCGATGAAAAGCCAGACACCCTTCGTATAAATCCATCTATACATTTAGGGCCTGATGTAAGTTACCAATGGCAATCGTCGGTTAATGGTACTACATGGGTTAATGTAGCAGGGCAAGTAGGTAAGAGTTTAGTATTAAATAAAGGTGGAAGTACAAAGTTCTATAGAGTAAAAACGACTTGGTTAAATTGTGGGGTTAGATATACAGACAGTGTGTTGGTGTCGGTTCATCAAGATTTAAATCCGGGTACAATAAAAGCGAATCAATCTATTTGCTATAATTCTACACCTAGTTTGTTGAGTTTTCAAAATCTTCCAAGTGGAGGCGGTGAGAGCTATACCTATCAGTGGCAAATTTCTAGCGACTCTCTTATCTTTTCGGATATTCCATCTGCTAATGGGATAATATTTGCACCGAGTCAACTTACTACTACTACCTATTATCGATTAATGGTAACTAGTGCAATGGGCTGTGGAAGTTTAGTTACAAACGTTGTTAAAATTAAAGTATACTCGCCTTTCCTTGGGCCAACAATCTCTTCAGCTGATACAATATGTTATTCAACTCATGCAGATACGATTAGAACTACCATAAAAGCAAGTGGAGGAAATGGAGTATATGCTTATCAATGGCAATCGTCTACAAATAATATTAGTTGGAATACAATTTCCGGACAAACAAGCGATAAATATCGACCTTTAAATTTAATTGCAACAATGTATTACAGGCTCATTACTACATCAGTATCGGGTTGTGGGATTGATACAAGTAATGTTATTCAAATAAGAGTATGGCCTAAATTGGTAAAAGCAAAAATATCATCAGCTCAAAGTATTTGTTATGATACAAATGCTGATACCTTAAGAGTTGTTCTGCTTGCGCAAGGAGGAAACAATAAATTCATCTATCAGTGGCAACTTTCATCCGACGGATTACAATGGAATGATATTATAGGACAGAATGCATTGAAATATGCACCTGGTCGATTAACAACCAGTACTTTTTATAGAGTAATTACAACTTCAGTTTTTGGATGTGGTAATGTTGTATCGGATTCAATTAAGATTACAGTGAGAGATCTTTTTGTGCCAGGAATTATTTCAGGAAATCAATGGGTCTGCTATGATGGTATTCCAAGTCAATTTGAAATCACAACGCCACCGACAGGTGCTGGTAATTCTTATTCTTATCAGTGGCAAGTATCAAACGACTCTATAAATTTTTCGGATATCTTCGCGGCAAATCAAACTTCATTACAAACTAATAAGCACACAGTATATAAGTTTTACCGGTTAAAATTTATATCAAACTTTGGGTGTGCAGCAGTCTTAAGTAATGTAGTGAAAGTATCTGTATATGATATTTTTCAAGGAGCGGAAATTGGGAACAACGAAGAGGTATGTTTTGACGATATTCCAAAAGTATTAAGGTGTAATGTAAAACCTAGAGGTGGTACATTAGTATACGAATACCAATGGCAATATTCTGTGGATAGTATATTATGGCAAGACATGTTGGATGAGAATAAAGATTCATTAGTTTTAGGCCGAGCTATTCGTACAACTTTTTACAGATTAATTAATCAATCTACAGGGTCTTGTGGTTCCGACATTTCAAATGTGCTGAAAATAACCGTATTGCCTTTACCAGATACATCAGTAATTATTGGGCTATCAGAGGTGTGCAGAAATCAACAGCAATTACTGTATTCTTTAGAGAAGAAACAATCCGCTATATATGATTACGAATGGATGATAGACAAGGGTGTTATTTTAACAAACCCTAATAAAACGACTGTATTTATTACTTGGGATAACACCAGTGGATTAGACACCATCTATATTAAACAAACTAATAAAAATACAGGTTGTGCTAATTATATGAAACTGCCTGTTCTATTAAAAACAACTCAAGCACCGAATATAACCGAGATCATAAGAAAATCTACTACAAACATATTAGTGTCGAAAGATTCATCAGAAGGTATAAATTACCAATGGGGATATATCGATAAGTTAACTATGGTAGAGATCGATATTCCTAATGCAAATTTGAGATATGTACAATTGCCTCATTCGTTCGATACATCAAAGTATATTTATTACGTACGCACTTGGTTTACCGATTGCATTACTACCACTTATTACAATTTCGACCCTTTAAGTTTGGGGCTCAATAAAAAGAAAACAACAACTCTAAATTTATATCCAAATCCTACCCATGGTCGCTTTGTGTTGGAGGGAGCAGAAAATAGTGAATATACCATTACCTGTGTTGATGCACTTGGTAGAAAAGTTGATTTGACGCACTTCCCGGAAACCAATGAATTTGAATTTGTCTCCGACCAATTGCCAGGTTTTTATTTTATTGTTGTTCAAGGAACAGATTTTGCTATCACAAAAAAAGTATTACTTAGAAGATAATGAAGAAAAGCCTTATTTGCTTTTTGTTATTGATTGTAGGCATGAAATACGCATTGGCTCAAAATAGTCGTGACGATTCATTAGCCAGAGTAATAAATATTAAGTCATTAATGTTGGTGCACAACTATGAAGATGCTATCCAATTCAACAATAGTCGAAATTATGAAGACTTTGAAAAGCTTTTCAATAGCAAAAACTCATTAGTGTTTAATGATATTATGCCAGAGAATAGGTTGAAAGAAAAAATAACACCTAGTGAATACGTAAATCTAATAAAGAAATATTATACAGATACTTCCTTTTTATTTGTAAATGTTCGTCCGTATGAAGTAGGTATGGTGAGTTATGAGGGTAATGAATATGCAAGCCTTAGTATACTAGCCCATAAAACAGTAAATAGTATTACTAAAAATAAAGTTCAATATATTGACACATTCAGTATGCAATTTGATGTGATATTAAATTTAATAGATGATGAATGTAAAATTGTTAGAATTAGTAATGTAGAAAGGCGCGAAGAATACATACAAATGTATCCACAATACAGAGGTTTCTTAAACAAACAATCACTAAAGAATGATACTATTGTGGTGAATGGTGTAATCTGCCCAGTAGATTCCAATGGGTTTGTTCAACTAAAAAACACAAACAAAAATAGCGAGTTTTTGGTGTTGCCATACCACAAACAATTTATGTTTAAAATGTATCGAGTGCCAGATAATATCCCATTGATCAAAAATAAATTAGATCTTAATAGAGATAAGAATATAGTAAAGATAAATTTTTGGAAATGGATGGTTTTTGTCGATTTTCAAAATCATATTTCACCTGGGGAATCTTCGGCTATGAAAACAAGTAATGATACCTTGGGAATTAACCCTTTAAACGAAGGAACAATTTCTAATTACTTTTTATTAAATCTTACCAGGAGAGTTAATGATAGAGGTTATTGGGCAGTTAAGTTTGGAGGTGGTGCTGATGTGTTTAACTATAGTTTAAACTTAGCCAGTAATGTAAATACTTATCCAGCAGTAGACCCCGATGGAGATAATTATTTAAGAATAAATCGAGTATATAACATTAAAGAAAAACATAATATTGTGTACGCTACTTTCCCAATTAAAGTCGAAAAGGGATTTACCTTCGGTAAAAATTCAATTTATGTTCAAGCAGCTTATTATGTTATGATGAAGTATTCTTCTTTTTATAATCTAAAAGCTGATGCCACTTATGCTGGTTATTACGATTATTTGTTTGATTTAACCATAAGTGAAAATGGAGTATATGATTTCGGTACATATAACTTCGATTATAAATCTTTACCATTAGAGGTAAAGAATATCATAACTTCACAATCGTTCTCTATTGGATACCTAAGACAATTATCACGTAAGGTGTACTTTGATATGGGTTTAAATTACAGGAACAGTTCATCTTATTTTTTCGAAGAGAATCAGAAAAGCTTGAGCGACTCTAAAAATGGAATAAATAGTTTAACTAACTTAAATCATAGGTTTAAGTTAAACTATATCAATATTAATTTTGGACTAAGCATAAAAATATAATATGCGAAACTGTATAGTCTTTGTAGTATGTTTATTAACAGCACTCACTTGTAAATCACAAAGCAAAACCGTTGTTATTTATGCTGACCCCTCTCAGAACATTAATAACTACAGCTTAAGTAATAAACTATACGATGTAGCACAAGAGACAGAATCGAAAGTACTTATATACATTAGCAATGGTACAACACCAATAGTTGCTACAAGTATATACGATATGCAAGATGTGGTTGCTAAACTCAGTAGGATTAAATCTACAGAGATTGATTATAAATTCGATTTAGATAGTATCAATAGACTTTTTACTAATGAAAATATACTAAGCTCTATTGCTTTTAGAGAAAACAACTCCCTCAACGATGAGGTGTATTTCTTTTTTTTCTTCGATATAAAAAAGTGTAGAGAAAAGGAGCAAGTAGAAAAGTTTGTAGAGATGCTGCTTTTGTCTAATCGTTTACTACAAAAGCAAGGCCTTATCACAAATTGCAAGGTAAAAATATATTTAAGTGGCATCCAATCAACGGAAGATGCGGAATACCTAAGCTATTTAAAACAAACTAATGCTTATACTTTTATTGAATACTAGTCTCTTGGTTTTTCTTTTCAAATTCGCGTACTAATTCTTCAGGTGTTTTCCCTAAATTATCTAGGGATATTTTTGCGTCTTTAGCGAATGTATGGTTAGGGTATTTTTTTAAATATAATCTGTAATAGTATTCTGCACGTTCGTAATTCTGTAGTTGAGAATCGTATATAAATGCACAGATAAAAATGCTTTCTGGAGCTTTTGGCGATTTAGGGTAGTTTAAGTAGACCTCTTGAAATTTCCTCACGGCAAAACTATAGCTACCGAGTCCATTATATACTTCACCTTGTTTAAATTTAATTTCAGGAATTCGTTCATCGTTTTTAAATGAGCTTATAAAACTCTCAGATTTACTAAGGTAAATTCTAGCTATTGAGTCGTTTAGTGCCGTACGTTCTCCGAATAGCGACTTCTCAATTTGTGTTAATTCTTCGAAAGCACGCTCTTGTTCAGATTTACAAGCACTTAAAAACAACACAAGGCTTAATAGTGCAAAAACAGCTAAATTTGTACTTTTTCTCATAATAAACTATAGAATTTCGTTTGATGCACAATAATACATATTTTTGTACTTGTGAAAAAGTTATTCATCATAGTTATGGCTTCGTTCCTACTCTTAAACTCGGTAGGGTACAATGTCTATGCACATTATTGTAATGATGAATTAAAAGAAACCAGCATTTTGGTTAAAACTACAGAGTCTTGTTGTGAGGAAGAAGAATCGGAGGCGACTACACAAACAAGTTCTTGTTGTGCAGAAGATAAAGTTTTAGTGGTTATTAAAGACCATTTTGTTAAATCGGATGTGGGTTTTTCGAGCTTATCACAGCCAATATTTTATTTAAACAATCACTTCAGCGACTTATCGTTTTCGTGTACTATACCGCAAAATCAATTAAATATTGGATCTATTTATGATCCTCCTCCTCAAATAATTCCCGATCTCAACCTTTTATATTCTGTATTTCGTATTTGAAATAGCTTATTAGTATTTCACCCTTTGGGTGTTTAATAGTATTAAGTTATATTTAGTTACAGAAGAATGAAAAAAACAATTAAAATATTATTTATTTTATTGATATCCTTTATTAGTGCCGAAGCCCAATCGATAAAAGGAATGGTTATGGATCATAGCCACCAAGCGATAGAGGGAGCGACTATTTATTGGATCAATACAAGCATCAGTACAATTTCTGATGCAAAAGGCAATTTCAACATCGACACCAATGGCGTTAAAGATAAACGCTTAGTTACTCAAGTTTTAGGGTATAGTACAGATACAAGTAATTACGAAGGAAAACCTATGATGATACACCTTCGTAAGGTGGTAAACATAAAAGAGGCTGATGTAACTTTTGAGAAATCAGGTGTAATGATTTCTATGCAACCTATAAAAACAGAAATTATAGGAATTAAAGAACTAAAAAAAGCAGCATGCTGTAACCTAGGTGAAAGCTTTGAAACGAATGCCACAGTTGATGTTACCTATAAAGATGCGTTAACAGGGAGTAAAGAGTTGCAAGTACTAGGACTTTCAGGTTCATACATACAATTGTTAACAGAGAATGCCCCCTTAATTTCAGGCTTAGGTATAACTTATGGCTTGAATGGAATTCCGGGAACACAAATAGAAGCCATCAATATTGTAAAAGGTCCTGGTTCAGTAATATTCGGACCAGAATCCATAAGTGGAATGATTAATGTTGATTTACACGACCCTGAGAAAGCAGACAAATGGTTTATAAATGGATACCTTGATGAAAATTTACGTAGAGAAATTAATATTGATCGAGCACATAAATTTAATCCGAATTTAAGTTCTTATTTATCTTTTCATATCGATGATATGACGCGCAAGGTTGATGAAAATGGGGATACATTTTTAGATATGCCACTAGTTAGAAATATTAATGTGTTAAATAAGTGGAAGTTCAATAATCAAAAAGGATTGATGTCGCAACTTTCTTTTAAATATTTATATGAGAAAAGAATGTCGGGCCAAGTTGATTATGATTATGATAGAAGCTATGCAGATATGAGTGCTTGGGGACAGAAAGTAAGAACTGATAGAGTTGAAGTATATGGAAGAACTGGATATGTAATTCCGAGTGCAGGATATAAAAGCATTGGGCTTCAATACTCATTTGTGCATCATAATCAGGATGGCTATTATGGAATTAGAAAGTATAATGCTTCACAAGATTTATTGAATTTAAGACTGATATATAATATGGAACTGATGAAAAATCACTCCATAAATATTGGATTGAGTTTGAAAAATGAAATTATCAAAGAGCAGTTTGATACATTGAATTTAGATCGTACCGAAGTTACACCTGGGGTTTTTATAGAGGATACTTACAAAGCTAGTCCGCGATTAACTTTAATTTTAGGATATAGAGCAGACCAAATTAAGTCTACTGTTTATCACATTCCTAGGTTCAATTTGAAGTATACTTTAACAGATCAAACCGATTTGCGACTAAGTGTAGGGAAAGGTGTTCGCCTTCCACATATTATTGCTGAGAACCCAGCATTTTTGGTGAGTTCAAAAGCTTTTACTATTGCAAACAATATTAGAGCAGAAGAGTCGATTAATTATGGAATTAATTTAGTGCACAATTTCAATTTCTTATATAGAAAAGGAACATTTGGTGTTGATATTTATAGAACTGATTTTCAAAATAGGTTAAGAGTAGATTTAGATAAAGACCCATTGGTAGTTAATGTGTATTCGCAACAAAACAGTTCGTATTCGAATACTATTCAAACGGAATTAACATATAAGATTTTTAAAACAGTAGAAATGAAATTGGCATATAAGTACCTCGATGTACAAAGTAAATTTAATGGATTGTTCATTCGCGATCCTTATATTGCTAACCATAGATTTCTTACTACCTTTTCATTCGAATCGTTTAATAGAAAATGGAGGTCGAACTTAGGTTTTAACGTAGTGGGATCAAAACGATTGCCTCAAACTCATCCACATTTTGGTACAGAAAACTTGGCATTAAAGTCGCCAACATACACCATTGTAAATACACAAATAACAAGAGTGATTAAATCTTGGGAAGTATATTTAGGAGCTGAAAATTTGTTCGACTTTAAACAGATGACACATTTATTAGGGTCTGATGATCCTTATGGTCCGTATTTTGATGCTTCATATATTTGGGGGCCAATGGATGGTAGAAGAGTATATATTGGATTTAGATTTAAAATTAAAGAATAAGATTATGAAAAAGTTAATATTATTAATTGTTGCAATATTGATTAATGTATCTGTTTTTGCTCAAACCAAAACTGATACGATATATGCAAAAGGTAATTGTGAGCATTGCAAAGAAAGAATAGAGGGAAATATAAAAGAAATCTCTGGTGTAATTGCAGCATCTTGGGATCCTTCATTGGGACGATTAATTTGTACTTACAATACACAGCAAACTTCGAACGATGCTATTCAAAAGAAAATAGCATCTGTTGGTCATGATACAGATAAATACAGAGCTGAAGATAAAGTGTATAAATCTTTACCTGCATGTTGTAAATACGAAAGAGATCCCATTCAAAGTAAAGCAGGTAAAATTCAAACTATAGAATTTGTTATAGAAGGAATGACTTGTGCGGAAGGTTGTGCAAAAGGAATTGAACTTTCTGTATTAAAACAAAAAGGGATTAAATTCTCTTCTGTAAATTATGATACCAAAAGAGCGAAAGTGATTTTCGATAATACAAAAATTACAAAAGAACAGATTATCAAAATTGTAGAATCGTTTGATCCAGAAGGTGAAGATGCACCACATTATAAAGTAGTAACTATAAAATAATGTGAAAATGCGTAAATGCGAAGATGAGGAAATTACCTACACATCTTCGCATTTTCACATTTACGCATTTGCTTATTTACTTATTCTTTTTTGAAACTCTCTATTCCAACAACTACATTTCCTTCCGTAATACTTAAAAAGTATATACCATTGGGTAACTTAGAAATATCAATGGTTTTGTTTTTGCTTTCTTGTACTAATTTCCCTTCGGTGTTGTATACAGTAGCTATAGTGTTTTGTTTAAATGGATAATCAACAGTAATAAATCTATTGCTTGGGTTGGGATATATTTTTATAGTTGTAGATTTTTTTGTTATGATTCCTGTGGTTCTATCTAATATTAAGATAGCCGAGTCGTATTGTGTAAGCCCATTAACGATGCTCACTACTCTGTAGGGTAAAATGTCTTTTTGTACACCAGCATCCAATACCAAATCAAACGAATAAGGATTAGAAGAGAAAGTACCTACACTAGTGTTTTTAAAAGTGTCGGTGTTAGCCTGCACAATTTGATTTCCATAAAAATCTAAATAGGATTTAATGCTTGAATTATCTTTTAAACCAGCAGAGAAATAATTAATATTAATATTAGCATTAGTTTTGTTTACTATAATGGTATCAGAAACAATAACATCCAAGCCATTTACGCCATACTTTGCAAGAAATAAATTCGGAGCAATATTTTCCTCTGCGAGAGGAACAATTCGAGAGGGTAGAGGCCAAAAACCATCATCAGCAAAACCCACTTCAGGAGTAAATGATAATATTTTTGAATGAGAACTATCGCCGTACATCCAATCGCATGAGCCACCATTTGCAAAGTAGGAGAGTGTTTCGAAAACAGTACCATAGAAATATCCATTGTCTTTTGTTAAACTGTCGGCATACAATACAAATAGGTCGCTATCTTGAGTGTAGTAGTTTTCTTTTGCACCAAAAGGATATATTAAATACCCACCATAGCAATGGTAGCTTAAATTCGATTTAAAGTTTTTGGTGTTTACAAAGTCCCTCATGTTTTGAGTCTCGGGTTCCGAGAAAGGCCCAGTACCTCTAAACGTATTCGATGTTCCAAATGGAGAAGAACCTTCATCATCGTATCCCCAATCGTAGCTATAATTTCTGTTTAGATCTACTCCAGAGCTACCATCAGCATTTACACTTCTATTCTTTCTCCACATGCCACCACCATTTGGTTCAATTAACTGATTATATAAATATCCATCTGGATTTACAATCGGAATAAAGTAAAGCTCTCTGTGGTCTATTATGTATTTTACGATAGGGTCATTCTGTTCGTATCGATCTAATATGTACCACATAAAATAAATCAATTGCATCATTCCCTGAGGTTCTCTCGCATGATGCATGGCATCATAAAGAACTTGTTTTTCTTGTGGTTCCTCTATATCAGGGTGATCCGAAATCTTTACTACATACATTGGATTATTTTCTAATGTATTACCAATGCTTGCTTTTACACTGATTAATGTTGGATACCTTTTTCTCATACTATCCAAGCTTGCTACCATTTCGTGGTAATTCAAATAACTCCCTAAAGTTCCATAACTAAATCCTGGAGGAGGAGTATTTGCTGATTTCTGTTGAGTATTTCTATCAGCATTAGCACGATTTACATAATAGTCTTCTAGATTGTTGATGAGAATTTCGTTTTCTGAAGTAAATCGTTTAATAAGTTTAAGTTCTTCCTGACTAGCCTCTAAAACGTATTTCCCGTTTTGTTTACTAAGGTTCTCGAAGTCTAGCCCATTTTGCAAAAGAACCTTTAGTTGACTAGGGTTAGCTGTAAAACTAACCTTTACATAAGGGCCACTTTGGGCGAATGCTCCTATACTGAATAATAAAAGGCTGATTCTGAGTAGTGTTTTCATAAAATTTAAGATACCATTTATTATGCCAAAATCAATACCAACAGCATAAGGTAATTTTTTCAGATTTTATTTGGATTTATTCTAGATAAGGCACATCTTTGCGCCTATTAATAATTAGTCTAAATAAGAGAATTATACGAAATACAAATGAAAAATAAACTTAAATATCTATCTATCAGTGCAATAATATTATTGTCGGCATGTTCAAAAGACGAATCAGATCCTATTACTAGTTCATACGATGTGCTTACAACCTATTCATTTACCCCAATGAGCTATACAGGCCAAACGCAACGTTTAGCAATGTTAGATGAGTTAATGACAGAGGTAAAGAAAGGGAGCACTCCAAATACGGTAGTTCCAGCTCAGAAATTGAGAGAGATGTATGCAAACATCAATAATCCATTTGCTGATGCTAGTTTAAATACATCTGGTAAGCAATTAAAAGATAAAACTTTCTTAACAGAGCAAGCAGTAATCGAATCTTTTTTCGATTCTTTAGAAGTGGTAAGTAGTTCAGTTAATCCAGGTAGTGTAGGAGTTGCAGGTGTGGTAACGAGTAATGATGGCACTAAAAAATATTTATTATCAGGAAAAGGAATAGAATATAAAGAGAGAATAGAGAAAGGCTTGATGATGGCATTAATCTACAATCAAATCACTTCTGTGTACTTGTCGGCAGAAAAAATGAATGTAGACAATACATTAGTAAATGAAACAAATGGAACTGCAATGCAACATCACTGGGATGAGGCTTTTGGATACTTAGCAGTACCTACAGACTTTCCAACAAATATTACTGGAGTAAAATACTTAAGCAAGTATATTAATGCACGTAATACAGTATTAGATTGTAATAAAAAAATAATGGATGCCTTTTTAAAAGGTAGAGCAGCAATCAATAATAATGATTATACAACAAGAGATGCTCAAATAGATATTATCACTTCAGAAATTGAAAAGGCAATGGCAGCTTCTGCTATCAATTACTTAAATCAGGCTAAAACTAATTTTGCCGACAACGCAATTAGATGCCATACTTTATCTGAGTGTTATGGCTTTATTTATGGATTTAAGTTTAATGCAAAGAAGAAAATTACAAACGATCAAATAAATAATTTGTTAGCTATTATTGGTAACGATAACTATGCTATAACTCTTGCTCAAATGGAAGAATTGAAATCGACTATTGCAGAGATTTACAATTTAACAGCAGTAAAAGATATCTTATAATATAGATGAATAGATTTTTAATAGGTATTACTTTGTTTGTCATCCTCTTCGCATCATCGTGCAAAGAGGATGATGTGCTTTCTAAGAAAGTGAATTTCGATAGAACAGCACTATTGGAACATTATGCGAATGATATAATTCCTATACAGTATCAAGCTCTTAAGCTGAACATAAATGCGATGAATGAAGCTTGGGTTGCATTCAAGACAGAACCTTCAGCAGCAAATCTTAATGAATTAAAGTTACACTTCATAGAAAGTTATAAAGCATGGCAGAACTGTAGTGTTTATGAGATTGGTCCGGCAGAACAGATTTTACTTCGAGCAAATATGAATACTTTTCCTACCGATACATTTAAGATAGGGACTAATATTCGCACAGCAAATTACAATTTAAGTTCAGCAGCTAATCTTGATGCTAAAGGATTGCCAGCACTTGATTATTTGTTCTTTTTCGACAAAAACACTGATATTATAATTAATTATTTAAGTAAAAATTCTACATCGGTTTATGTTGATGCGGTCATCAACGATATAAAAACAAATGTTGATTTTGTAAATACAACTTGGGCATCTGAGTCCTATCGTAATCAATTCATTTCTAAAAATGGAGTAGATGTTGGGAGTTCATTAGGGCAATTAGTTAATCAATTTAATTTCGATTTAGAATTAATTAAAACAGCGAAGTTAGGTATACCATTAGGAAAGAAAACAATGGGAGAAGCTTTACCTCAAATGGTAGAAGCATATTATTCGGGATATTCTAAAGAAATGATTCTGTTGAACCTGAAAAATTTGATGAATGTTTATTCAGGTAACATTGATAATCAAACTTCTGGAATGGGACTAGATGATTATTTAAAAGCGATTTCAGCTAAAACTAATGGAGTCGACTTAGATGTAAAAATATTAGAACAAATGCAATCAGCTTATACTGCAAATGAAGCACTACCTGCAGTTTTATCTGAAGCTATAATCAATCAGAACTCTATAGTAGATGCAGCATACACCGAGGTTCAGCGATGCATCATCTATACTAAAACAGAAATGCCATCAGCTTTAGGCATTATGATTACATATCAAGATAATGATGGGGATTAATGTTACAGTCGTTTAGAACATATTTATCAGAAGAGAAATCGAATGCTCCACTAATAGTATTTAGAATACTCTTTGGTTTGATGATGTGTTTTTCCACCCTTCGTTTTATTATGATGGGATGGGTGAATGATTTTTACATTATGCCAAAAACTTTTTTCCCTTTTGAAGGATTTTATTGGCTAAGTCCATTACCAGAAAATGGGATGTACATGGTGTTTGGCTTAATGATATTAAGTTCATTGGGCATTATGCTTGGTTGGTATTATAGAATTTCAGCAAGTATATTTTTTTTAAGTTTTACTTATGTAGAACTATTAGATAAATCTAATTATTTAAATCATTACTACTTCGTAAGTTTAATGGCATTCTTAATGATATTATTGCCAGCAAACAGACGTTTCTCCTTAGATGTTTTTTTTAACAAAACAACTAGTACAAATAAAACAAGTAATTTAATACTATGGGTGCCAAAAGCTCAATTGGCTATAGTATATTTCTTTGCTGGTATAGCAAAAATAAATACTGATTGGTTATTACACGCCTTGCCTCTAAAAATATGGTTACCAGCACAAATGCATTTACCCATTATTGGCGATTTGTTGAGGTATGAGTGGGTAGCATATTTGTTCTCATGGTTTGGAGCGATTTACGATATCTTCATAGTATTCTTTTTGTTGAATAGTAAAACCAGAAAATATGCTTATGCATTTGTTATTTTATTTCATGTATTAACAAGAATTTTATTTCCTATAGGGATGTTCCCCTATATTATGATTGTTTCTACATTATTGTTTTTCTCTTCAGAGTTTCATGAAAATATATTAAAAAAATTAACTCAATTATTAAAGTTAAGACCAGCAAACAATTTCAACTCATCATCGAAAACTCAAACCAACGGTTTTTTTTATTACTTCATTATATTGTTTTTTGTTTTGCAAGTACTGATTCCATTTAGGTATTTATGTTACCCAGGGCATTTATTTTGGACAGAGCAAGGTTATCGCTTTTCATGGAGAGTAATGTTAATGGAAAAAGCTGGTTATGCAACTTTCTATGTAGAAGATAGCCATACAAAAAGAAGGTTAGAAGTAAATAACAAAGATTTTCTCACCACAAATCAGGAAAAGATGATGTCGACTCAATCGGATATGATTGTTCAGTATGCGCACTTTTTACATGATTATTATGCTAAAAATGGAGTGAACGACCCAAGAGTATTTGCAGATGTGTATGTTAATTTAAATGGAAGAGGGTCTAAGAGATATATTAATCCTAACGTGGATTTAAGTAAAGAGCGAAATACTTGGAGAGCTAAGAATTGGATATTGAATGATGAGAAATAGATACATAGTATTATTAATAACCTTACTGTCGACAAATGCATATTCGCAAGTGTCGAAGAAAGATACTATGCGTATTGATGTGAAAGAGGTAACTGTGAAAGACCAATCGGATAAAATGAGCTTTATGAGGTTGAGAAACGTAGAAGCTGATGCTATTTACTCCTCTAAAAAATCAGAAGTAATTGTTTTATCAGAAATAAATGCAAACACAGCAAGTAATAATGCACGACAAATATTTTCAAAAGTTGCAGGACTAAATATATTCGAAAATGAAGGAGCTGGTTTGCAATTAGGAATTGGAGGAAGAGGATTAAATCCAAACCGGGTATCAAACTTTAACACTCGACAAAATGGTTACGACATTAGTGCCGATGCACTTGGCTATCCAGAGAGTTATTATACTCCATCAGCTGAGCTAATTGAACGAATAGAAATAGTAAGAGGAGCAGCTTCATTGCAATATGGAACACAGTTTGGGGGCTTTATTAATTTTAAACTTAAAAATGCAGAGCAGGTTGAAGGTTTGCAGTTAAGTCAGAAAAATACATTGGCTTCTTTTGGTGTTTTTACCAGCTCTACCACATTAGCTTACCGTAAAGGGAAATGGAATACTTTTCATTTCTATCAATATAAACAAGGAGAATCGTGGAGAATACATTCTAATTTTAACCAACATAGTTATTTTGGGAATTTCGAATATATTATTAATGAGCGTTCGAAAATTAAATTCGACCAAACATATATGTATTATCTGGCTCAGCAACCAGGTGGCTTAACAGATGCGCAGTTTGAAAATAATCCGAAAGATGTTTTTAGAACAAGAAATTGGTTTCAAGTAAGATGGGCTTTATCAGCAATTACGTACGATTATAAATTGACAAATAATTGGAAGATTAATAATAAATTTTTCTACTTAAATGCTCAACGCGACGCGTTAGGTGTGCTTGGATTTATTAACAGAACAGATCCAATGAAAGAGAGAGATTTGTGGAGAGATCAGTATAATAATTTCGGGAATGAGTTTCGCTTAATGCATACCTTTAATTATAATCAATTACCCTCTACATTTATAGTAGGATTGAGGTACTATCAAGGAAATACAAATAGAAAACAAGGCTTAGCAAATGATGCTTCAACTGGCGATGCAAACGATTTTAATTTTGTTAATCCAGAAGATTTAGATTATTCGGAGTATGTGTTTCCAAGTAAAAACATAGCTCTGTTTTCGGAGTTCCTGTTTAATATTAATAAAAAGTTTAGCATTACTCCGGGGTTACGTTATGAAATAATTAACACCAATGCTAAAGGGTTTTACAACGACATACAAAAAAATTTAGCAGGTAATATTATTTACAAAAATAGAGTTGATGAAGATAGAAGTTCTACAAGAAACTTCTTGCTAGGCGGTTTGGGGGTCTCTTTTAAACCTAATGATCGTAACGAAATTTATTTTAATGTTTCTCAAAATTATCGTTCAATCAATTTTAACGATATGAGGGTTGTGAATCCAAATTTGATAGTAGACCCACAATTAAAGGATGAATCAGGAATGTCTATGGACCTAGGTTTAAGAGGCAATAATGGTAATAAGTGGTCTTATGATCTTACTTTTTTTGTATTGAAATACAATGATCGTATAGGGACTTTATTGAAGTCGGATACAACTACATATCAAGTTTACAGGTACAGAACAAATGTTGCCGATTCGAGAAATATAGGTTTAGAAAGCTTTGTAGAAACAGATATCATACAATGGTTTACTAGCAGTTCAAAACTTCAACTTAAATATTTTGTAAACTTAGCATACATTCAAGCTTTGTATCTCGATGGAGATGATCCTAGTTTATCGGGAAATAAAGTAGAGTACGTTCCTACATGGAATATTAAAACAGGGATACAGTTGAAGAGAAATAATATTTCAACAAGCATTCAATACTCATATTTATCAGAACAATTTGCCGACGCTAGTAATGCTATACAAACCAGTAATGCAGTAAGTGGAATTATTCCAGCTTATGCAGTTATGGATGTTTCTTTGGATTATTTGTATAGAAGCTTTAAATTTTCTTTTGGTGTAAATAATGTTTTAGATGAATTGTATTTTACTCGTAGAGCAGAAGGGTATCCTGGTCCAGGTATTATCCCGTCTGATCCAAGAACAATATATTTCGGGTTACAGTATTCCTTACTTTCTAAATTAAATAAAAAATGAAAATTACTTCAAGAGCTATTCACCGCGATCTAGGTTACTTTTATATAGGTTTAATTATTTCTTTTGCAGCATCAGGGATATTGATGAATCATCGACAAGTATGGCATCCTGAGAAGTATACTATTGAAAAATTTACTTTTAAAATATCTCCTTTAGAAGAATCTCAATTAACAGAGCAATTGGTAAAATCAATTGCAAAAGCACAAGGAATAGAAGATAAGTACAAAAGACATAATGTGAAGAATGGTGAATTAAGAATCGCATTAGAAAAAGCGGATATCGATATCATTCTAAAAACAGGAGAAGGAGAAATCACCAAATTTGTGAACACACCTGTAATAAGTCAAATGATGAAATTACATAAGAACACATCAAACTGGTGGATATATTATGGAGATATTTTTGGCTTGTCGTTAATTATCATCGCCATTACAGGAACGATGATGTATGCCAATGGTAAGTTTTCTTTTAGGAGAAGAGGCTGGAAATTGGCATTAGCTGGGGTAATGTTTCCACTTTTGGTGCTTTTTTTATTGAGTTAACTAAAATCTCGTAGCTCGAAAATTGTTCAAATTAACAAATTGTCCAAATTAATAGCATTGGCACATTGTTACATTGGCTAATTGGCAAATTATTTCTATCTTGCCGGTTCAAATAAACCCCAAATAAAATGGATTTATCATTCGACTTTGAAAAGCCAATTGCTGAATTAGTAGATCAGTTGGAAAAGGTAAAACAAGTTGCAGAAAAATCGAAGGTAGATGTTACCGCTACGATAAAGGAATTAGAAGAGAAAATAGAAAAAACAAAAGCTGAGTTATATAGCAATCTATCTGGTTGGCAAAAAGTTCAGATTTCTCGTCACCCCGAACGCCCATATACATTACAATATATAGAAACCATGTGCGATGATTTCATCGAAATGCATGGAGACAGAACAGTAGGTGATGACAAAGCAATAGTAGGTGGAATAGGTACCGTTAATGGCCAGTCGATTATGTTTATTGGTCACCAAAAAGGGCAAAACACTAAAATGCGTCAGTACCGAAATTTTGGTATGGCAAATCCGGAAGGTTATCGTAAAGCTTTACGATTAATGAAGATGGCAGAGAAGTTCAATATTCCTGTGGTTACATTTATAGATACTCCGGGAGCATACCCAGGTTTAGAGGCTGAGGAACGCGGACAAGGAGAGGCAATTGCAAGGAACTTATTAGAAATGTCGATATTAAAAGTGCCTGTGTTATGTTTCATTATAGGTGAAGGTGCATCAGGTGGAGCTTTGGGTATTGGAATCGGCGATAAGGTGTATATGTTAGAGTATACATGGTACTCGGTAATTTCACCAGAATCTTGTTCTTCGATATTATGGAGAAGTTGGGATTTTAAAGAACGTGCTGCAGATGCATTAAAGCTTACAGCAGAAGATATGTTTAAAAATAAATTGATAGATGGAATTATTAACGAACCATTAGGTGGTGGGCATAATAATCCAACTGCAATTATTGAAACAGTGAAAAATCAAATCATTAAGGATATAAAAGATCTATCTAAAGTAGATGCTCAGAAACGAATTGATCAACGTATTGATAAATTCAGTGCAATGGGCGTTGTTGTAGAAGGATAGAGAAGTGGAAATGTAGAAGAGTTAATCGTTCTACATTTTCAAATTCTATATTAAGCAGCTTGTACTAGAGAATATTTAATATTTAATTTTGAATACTCTCGTTGTAAACTATAAGCTGTATTCCATTGTTTAAAGTCCTCACATATGTTTATCAATTGACCAAGCAATTGTAAACTAGAAACCACATCCCAAGCATAGATTTTAATATTAGAATCTTTCATTCTAAGAAAATAGTTAACGTCTTTGCTTATCCATCCAGATAGTCCTAACACAATACATTCTGCAGTCGTGAAGTCGTTTAAGTTGTAATACTTAATTACATCTTCATGCATTTTAATACTTAGGTCAGAAAGTAGAATTTGCTCAGAATTCATTCTTACCTCAAATTCATTGTACAAACGATTGACTTCGTCCATGTAGTGTTGTTGTGGTTTAGTAGAGTTCATATTTACGGGTTTTTATGAGTTCTACGTGAGTTCTACATAAATGGTTACACTCACAAAATAAACCAACAAAAAAGGGAGCGTAAGCTCCCTCTCATATCTTAAATCTCACATTTAGTTAAACAAGTACATAAAGTCTTTTTGATAAGCTGCTGATTTTTTTGCAATCTCATCGCTAAATTTAGCTTCGTTGTATTGTCCAGTAATTCTTGCAAGTTCATTTAGAATAGCAATGCCTTGTTGTACATCATCAGAATACATATTCATTTTCTTGCCAGTAAACTGTTTGTAATAATCGAGGTTATTACTAATTTCCTCAACTATAGATGATGCTAATGTTTTAGCTTTAGCATTTTGATCACATCTATAATACAAATCAACAAACCTGAAATCGAATACTTTGTATTGTAAAGGTGTTGCCACTTTTGGTAATACTTCAAATAATTTGTCAATAGCTTTTGCGCAAGAATCTTTTTTGCCTTCATTAACTAATGCATCTGCAAGTTGGAAAAATTGAATGCGGAAGCTATAAGACATACGTGATGTTTCTGGGTCGATGTAAACATTACCAGCATTCATGTTGCCCCATTTAAATTTATTCATCACATTGTCGTACATAATATCTGCATTCACTGTACCAGGAGTTCCAATTGGATTTCTTGGTCTACGAACAGGAGTTAGTCTTAATGCTAAACCTTCTAATTGTAAGTATTCATTTAATCCGTAATAATTATCAGCACCCATTGTTGCAGCGAAATAGATTGGTCTGCTCCAAGTATTGTTAGCTAATAAATCTAGAACCATTAAATCATTTTTCACTAAACCATCTTTGTTCAATTGGAATTCTATATAGTCGGCTATTAAAGCTGAATCTTTGGCAGCTACTGCTCCAGCCTTTATCGCTTGTGCTTTATCTACTTTTATTCTAACTAATTTTGTAGGAAGTACATTGATTGATTTTCCAGAACGAGTTTGCATCATCGCTGCTTTATCGTCGCTGGTTACAAAATTCACTACATCTTTTAATTCCGAAACACCACCAATTTTCATGTCGTAATACGGAATATAATCGCGAGTTCCTTGTGTATATTTAATATGAGGTACTGTAAATGCAATAGAATCTCCTTCAAGAGATTTTTCTCTCATTTGATCAATATACCAGTCCATGCCTAATAAACTTAAGTTTACCACACGTACATCGGTACGAATACCTTCTACTTCTTGAGCGTACCATAATGGGTATGTTTCATTATCACCCATGGTAAATAGAATAGCATTAGGTGCACATGAGTTGAGGTAGTCATAAGCAAAGTCTCTAACAACTGTTCTATTAGAACGATCGTGATCATCCCACTCTACATTAGCCATTAATACAGGAACAGCTAGCAAGCAGATGATGGTTGTTCCAGCTGCTACAATTGTTCCATTTAGTTTTTTGCTGATTAAATCATATAAACCAAATACTCCAAGACCTATCCAAAATGCAAACGCATAGAATGAACCAACATAAGCATAATCACGTTCTCTTGGTTGATAAGGATATTGATTCAAATAAATAACAATAGCAATACCAGTAAAGAAGAACATCATTAATACTACTGATGCATCTTTCGCATTTTTTCTGAAGTGGAAGAATAAACCAATTAATCCTAAAATTAATGGTAAGAAGTATAGTTTGTTTCTTGATGTGTTTTCTGCTAAGTATGCAGGTAAATTATCTTGTGGACCAAGTCTGTATTCATCAATTGCTTTTATTCCACTTAACCAATTTCCATCAGTAATATTTCCATGTCCTTGGATGTCGTTCTGACGACCAGCGAAGTTCCACATGAAGTATCTCCAGTACATATGACCCAATTGATAAGTGAAGAAGAAATGTAAGTTCTCACTCATGCTTGGTTTGTTTGTAGTAGATTTTAAACTCGACCACGATTTGTAAAATGAAATATGGTTTTGTTGATTACTCCACATACGAGGAAAGAATCCTGATTGCTTTTTATCCCATTTAGGTTTTGTTTTGTTAACGGTCTCTACATATTTGCCGTCTTCAATACGATATTGCATCGCACCTATTTCTTCAGACTCTAATTGGGCTGTAAAAAACTGACCAGTAATTAAAGGAGTTTCTCCGTACTGTTCACGATTTAAATAAGAAATTAGGTTGAAGATATTATCGTTAGCATACATGTTGATGTTTGTGTCGGCTTTCGCACGAATAGAAATCATCGCATATGAAGAGTAACCAATAAGGATAGAAATAAACACTAGCATCGAAGTGTTTAATATTACATTTAGTTTACGAATACTGTACATTGTTAACCAGTAAACTCCTGCGATAAGCAAGATAAACCAGAAAAATGCACCAGACCATAATGGTAATCCGAAAACATTTACGAAAAGCAAATCGAATTTACTAGCAATAGTTACGATACCAGGTATAATACCGAATTGTATAAATCCTAAAATTCCAACTGAAATAAGAGCTGTATAAATAATTCCTTTTCTTGTAGTTTCGAATCTTCTGAAATAGTATACAAATGCAATTGCAGGAATAGCCAATAAGTTCAATAAGTGAACTCCAATTGATAATCCAATGATTAGACCAATAAATACTAACCAACGATCCGAATGTTTATGATCGGCAATGTTATCCCATTTTAATATCGCCCAGAATACAACTGCAGTACAAAGCGACGACATTGCGTACACCTCTGTTTCAACAGCAGAAAACCAAAACGTATCAGAGAAAGTATAAGCCAATGCTCCAACTAAACCAGAGCCAATAACCAATATGATGTCTGTAGTATTAAAATCTTCTTCTTTTTTACCAACTAGCTTTTTTGCTAAGAGTGTAATAGACCAGAATAAAAATAAAATAGTTGCAGAACTTGAAAGGCCAGAACCTAAGTTTGTAAAGTAGGCTACATTTTCAGGGCTAGTTGCAAATAAAGAGAATAAGCGCTCTATTAATAAGAACAAAGGAGCACCAGGAGGGTGAACTACTTGTAACTTATAAGCTGCTGAAATAAACTCTCCGCAATCCCAGAAACTAGCGGTAGTTTCCATGGTCATAGCATAGGTTAGTGTTGCAATTGCAAAACTTAACCATCCGAACACATTGTTTAATGATTTAAATTTTAACATAATTCTATTTTATACCTGTCAATTTAGATAAACGATAAGCGTCGAAAATAGGAAAATATTTTTGAAGCTGGGTAATATTTGTGTTATTCTAGTAGCTCGTAATTCGTAGCTCGTAACTCGTAAGGGGTAATTAGTGATTAATTGCATAAGGTGTTTATATTATAACTATTTCATTCATACTTTAAAAAACGAGTTACGAGCTACGAATTACGAGCTACCAGAAAGGTATTTTAAAATATTTTTGCTTTCAATCAATCCCTTTTCTACATTTGCAGTCCTAAAGCGAAAAAAGCTTTGTGGAATTGTCCGATGGTGTAACTGGCAACACGTCTGGTTTTGGTCCAGAAGAGTCTAGGTTCGAGCCCTAGTCGGACAACAAATAAAAGGGATTGCGTTGAACGTTTGAATGCAATCCCTTTTATTATAATATATATATTATGCCTTTACATTTCAATCCAATTAAGCTTTTTGCTGGATCAGCTAATGCAGAATTAGCGGAGCAAATAGCGGCTGCCAGCGGCAATAAATTAGGGGATTTGACATTAAGTAGGTTTAGTGATGGGGAGTTTCAGCCATCATTTAATGAATCTATTAGAGGTTGTGATATTTTTATTATTCAATCAACCTATGCTCCTTCTGATAATTTGATGGAGTTGTTGTTAATGATTGATGCTGCTAAAAGGGCATCTGCACATTATATTATTGCAGTAATTCCTTATTTTGGTTTAGCACGCCAAGATCGTAAAGATAAGCCTAGGGTTTCTATCGGATCGAGTTTAGTAGCTAATATGCTTACGGTTGCAGGAGCACATAGAGTAATGACTATGGACTTACACGCAGCTCAAATTCAAGGTTTTTTTGATATCCCAGTAGATCACTTAGATGCTTCTGTGGTATTTATACCATATATTAAGAGTTTAAATTTACCAAACTTAACCATTGCAGCTCCAGATATGGGCGGTACTAGTAGAGCAAGGGTATTTGCAAAGGCACTTAATGTGGAAATGGTTATTTGCGACAAACAACGTAAAAGAGCCAATGAGATTGAGTCGATGAATGTGATTGGGGATGTAGAAGGGCAGGACATCGTTTTAGTAGACGACTTAGTAGATACCGCAGGTACCTTAACTAAGGCGGCTAAATTAATTATGGATAAAGGAGCTAGAAGTGTACGTGCAGTATGTACACACCCAGTATTATCGGGCAAAGCTTATGAGAATATAGAGAATTCGGTGTTAGAGGAATTAATCGTATGCGATACCATTCCATTGAAGCATCAGAGTTCAAAAATTAAGGTATTATCGGTAGCAGATTTGTTCAGCAAAGCGATAGCAAACGTAAATGAGCACGGCTCAATAAGCGATTTGTTTAAGATTTCGTAACTAGTAGTTGGTAAAGCCGTGATGGACGTCCACGTCCATCATTTAAAAAGTGAAAAGTTCGCCACGTGGACGTGCCGAACAGCTATAATTAGAAACAATTAAAATAAAAATAAAATGAAAACAATCTCAATTAGCGGTTCTGTACGTCAGAACGTAGGGAAACGAGATGCAAAGGAGCTACGTTACCAAGGCCAAGTTCCATGTGTATTGTATGGTGGAAAAGAACAAGTTCACTTTTCAGTATTCGAAGCAGATCTTAAATCCCTTGTGTACACTCCAGAAGTTTACTTTGTTGAATTGAACATTGATGGTAAAAAATTCAAAGCTACCATGCAAGACATTCAATTTCACCCATTGACAGACTTAATCAACCATATCGACTTTATGGAAGTATTCGAAGACAAACCAGTAACGATGATGTTGCCAGTTCGTTTCAGCGGAACTTCTCCAGGTGTGAAAATGGGGGGTAAATTAGTTCACAAAATCAAAAAATTGAAAGTAAAAGGTTTACCTAAGGATATGACAGACAATATTGTTGTTAATATCGATAACTTAGAGTTAGGTAAAATGATTCGTGTGGGAGAGATTAAAGTGGATAATTTAACCATATTAGATGCTAAAGCAAACTCAATCGTTTCAGTTGAAACATCAAGAGCATTGCGTGAAGCAGCAGCTGCAGAAGCGAAAGCAAAATAAGCTGTACTAAAAGCATAGAAAGAGCCGCTTTTTGCGGCTTTTTTTGTTATTTAGCACTTTCGTAACTCGTAATTCGTAGTTCGTACCTCGTAAGAGGTGATTAATAATTAATCGCACAAGTGATATTTTACATCATACAAGGTGCCAGCTACGAGCTACGAATTACGAGCTACGAATTACGAAAATGAAATACTTGATCGTCGGTTTAGGGAATATTGGTCCGGAATATGCAGATACACGCCATAATGCTGGGTTTATGGTATTGGATGCCTTAGCAAAAGAGCAGGGTATTAAATTTAGCACTGAGCGTTATGCTTCGGTGGCCGAGTTCAGTATGAAAGGTAGACAGGTAACATTAATTAAGCCGACTACCTATATGAATTTAAGTGGTAAAGCACTAAAATACTGGATGGATGCTCTAAAAGTACCCGTAAATCATGTTTTAGTGGTAGTCGACGATTTAGCTATACCCTTTGGTCAGGTAAAAATGAGGCCAAAAGGGGCAGATGCGGGGCATAATGGACTAAAAAACATCAATTTAATGCTCGGTCATAGTAATTACCCAAGGATAAGGTTTGGCATTGGGGATAATTTTCCCAAGGGCCGTCAGGTAGATTATGTATTGAGTGGCTTCGATGACGACGAAGTTCCAGTATTACCCGAAATGATATCCAAATCGGTGGAGATGATTAAGAGCTTTGTGAGCATTGGAGTGGAGTTAACCATGACTAAATTTAATTGATTTTCAATAGTTTAGCTCTAAACTATTCTTTAAATACCCCCTAAGCCCAAATTACTTCAATAATTTTCACATTACCCCTTGTGAATTAATAGATTGTTGTTACCTTTGCAGTCCCTCAAAAGGGAGTATTACGTCTTTTTTAGAACATATTAAAAAAATATATTAGATAAAATGCCTACTATACAACAGTTAGTAAGAAAAGGGAGAGTAGCTTTGGTCGACAAAAGTAAGTCGCCAGCATTGGACTCATGTCCACAGCGAAGAGGAGTATGCACACGTGTTTATACTACCACTCCTAAGAAACCAAATTCAGCGATGCGTAAAGTTGCTAGGGTACGTTTAACCAACACCAAAGAGGTGAATGCTTACATTCCAGGTGAAGGTCATAACTTACAAGAGCACTCAATTGTATTGATTAGAGGCGGTAGGGTTAAAGATTTACCAGGAGTTCGTTACCACATTATCCGTGGAACATTGGATACTTCAGGAGTAGAAGGAAGAAACCAACGCCGTTCTAAATACGGTACAAAAAAACCTAAACCAGGACAAGCGCCTGCAACAAAAGGTAAAAAGAAATAATTGGTAACGCAACGATCGATCAAAGAAAATGAGAAAGTCAAAACCTAAAAAAAGAATTATACTACCTGATCCGAAGTTCAACGACGTGATGGTAACAAAATTCGTTAATAATATGATGTACGAAGGTAAAAAATCAACTGCCTTCGGAATTTTCTACAATGCAATTGAAGCAGTAGAGAAAAAAACTAACGAAAACGGATTAGATACTTGGAGAAAAGCATTAAGTAATGTAATGCCAGCTGTAGAAGTGAAAAGTCGCCGTGTAGGTGGAGCTAACTTCCAAGTTCCTACAGAAGTTCGTCCTGAGCGTAAAACGGCTTTAGGTATGAAATGGTTAATTGGATATGCACGTAAACGTGGAGAAAAAACAATGGTTGACCGTTTAGCGGGAGAAATCATTGCTGCTGCGAAAAACGAAGGTGCTGCAATTAAGAAAAAAGAGGATACACATAAAATGGCAGAGGCTAACAAAGCATTCTCTCACTTTAGATTCTAGTCAATAATCGATACATAACAAGATAATGTCAAGAGATTTAAAATATACAAGAAACATAGGTATCGCTGCTCATATTGATGCAGGTAAAACGACTACTACTGAACGTATTTTATATTACGCAGGGGTTAGCCATAAAATTGGTGAAGTGCACGAAGGTGCTGCAACAATGGACTGGATGGCTCAAGAACAAGAGCGTGGTATTACAATTACTTCGGCAGCAACTACCGTTAATTGGAAATATAGAGGTCAGAACTACCATGTAAACGTAATCGATACTCCAGGTCACGTGGATTTCACTGTAGAGGTGAATCGTTCGTTACGTGTATTAGATGGTTTAGTGTTTTTGTTTTCAGCAGTTGATGGTGTTGAGCCACAGTCTGAAACAAACTGGAGATTAGCAAATAACTACAACGTACCACGTATTGGTTTCGTTAATAAAATGGACCGTGCGGGTGCAGATTTCTTAAAAGTGGTTAACCAAGTGAAAGAAATGTTAGGTAGTAATGCAGTTCCATTGCAATTACCTATCGGTGCAGAAGATGCATTCAAAGGTGTTGTGGATTTGATTAACAACAGAGGTATAGTTTGGAATGAGCACGATAAAGGAATGACTTTTACAGAAGTTCCAATTCCTGACGATATGTTAGATGAAGTTGCTCAGTGGAGAGAGAAATTATTAGAATCAGTAGCAGAGTACGATGAGAATTTAATGAATAAATTCTTCGAAGCTCCTGAGACAATTACTGAGCGTGAAGTATTAGATGCTTTACGTCAAGCAGTATTAGATGCTAAAATAGTTCCAATGGTATGTGGTTCATCTTTCAAAAATAAAGGTGTTCAAACGATGTTGGATTATGTAATGGAGTTATTGCCATCACCAATGGATTCTAAAGGTGTAGCAGGTACAAACCCAGAAACGGGAGAAGAAATTTTAGTTAAACCAGACGTTAAAGAGCCATTTGCAGCATTAGCATTTAAAATTGCTACCGATCCATTCGTAGGTCGTTTATGCTTCATCCGTGTTTACTCTGGAAACTTAGAAGCAGGTTCATACGTGTACAACACACGTTCAGATAACAAAGAGCGTATCTCACGTATCTTCCAAATGCACGCGAACAAACAAAACCCAATCAATAATGTGGGTGCTGGTGATATTGCTGCGGTAGTTGGATTTAAAGATATCAAAACAGGAGATACACTTTGCGACGAGAAAAATCCAATTGTTCTTGAGTCGATGGTATTCCCTGAGCCAGTAATTGGTTTAGCGATTGAGCCTAAAACACAAGCAGACATTGATAAATTAGGTATTGCATTAGGAAAATTAGCTGAAGAAGATCCTACATTCCGTGTACAAACAGATCAAGAAACTGGTCAAACTGTAATCTCGGGAATGGGTGAGCTTCACTTAGACATCTTAATGGATCGTTTAAAAAGAGAGTTCAAAGTTGAAGTTAACCAAGGAGCACCTCAAGTAGCTTACAAAGAGGCTATCACTGGTTCTATTCAACACAGAGAAACATACAAAAAACAAACAGGTGGTCGTGGTAAATTCGCGGATATCCAAGTGGTTATTTCTCCAGTAGATGCTGATTGGGAAAAAGGAGGTTTACAATTTGTAAACGAAATTACAGGTGGATCTATTCCACGTGAGTTTATTCCTTCGGTAGAAAAAGGTTTTGCTGCAGCAATGGCGAATGGGGTATTAGCAGGTTATCCATTATCGAGCATGAAAGTTCGTTTGATTGATGGTTCATTCCACGCAGTCGATTCGGATGCGTTATCTTTCGAGATTTGTGCACGTTCAGCATTCCGTGAGGCTTTACCAAAAGCTAAACCAGTGTTAATGGAGCCAATCATGAAAGTTGAAATCTTAACTCCAGAAGAAAACATGGGGGATGTAATTGGTGATATGAATCGTCGTAGAGGTCAATTACAAGGGATGGATACACGTGCAGGTTCGCAGGTTATCAAAGCTCAAGTTCCACTTTCGGAAATGTTTGGTTACGTAACACAATTACGTACTATTACATCAGGACGTGCAACATCAACAATGGAGTTTGATCACTATGCTGAAGCACCAAGAAACGTTCAAGACGAAGTAATTGCTAAAGTAAAAGGTAAAACAGTAAATGCATAAATCAATTAGCTAATTAGCTAATTTTTAAAATAAGGAATCAGGTTGTTAATAGCTCTAACTTGAAACCAACAAATAAAAAGTAAAAACAAAAGAAATGAGCCAAAGAATTAGAATTAAATTAAAATCTTACGATTACAACTTAGTAGATAAATCTGCTGAGAAAATTGTAAAGACGGTTAAAGCAACAGGAGCTGTGTTAAGCGGACCTATTCCTTTGCCAACAGAGAAGAAAATCTTCACTGTATTACGTTCACCACACGTAAACAAAAAAGCTAGAGAGCAATTCCAATTATGTTCTTACAAGAGATTATTGGATATCTATAGCTCAACTTCAAAAACGGTAGATGCCTTAATGAAGTTAGAATTGCCAAGTGGGGTAGAAGTAGAAATTAAAGTTTGATAAATAATAAATAATTAAATACACATCTTGAACGAAGTGACCTACACTTCGATGGATGTTAAAACAAAACAAAATGTCAGGTATAATTGGTAAAAAAGTAGGAATGACTAGCTTGTTCAACGCGGAAGGGAAGAATATCCCTTGCACGGTGATTGAAGCAGGTCCTTGCGTAGTTACGCAAGTGAGAACCGTCGAGAAAGACGGCTACGAAGCCATTCAATTGGCTTATGATGAAAAGAAGGAGAAGAACACTTCGAAACCGATGAAAGGTCATTTTGCAAAAGCAGGAACTACACCAAAACGTAAGTTAGTTGAGTTCAAGCATTTTGTAGAGACTAAAGCAGTTGGTGACGTATTAAATGTGGACTTATTCAACGAAGGCGACATCGTCGATATCGTTGGAACTTCAAAAGGTAAAGGTTTCCAAGGGGTTGTAAAACGTCATGGATTTAGCGGTGTGGGTGGTCAAACTCACGGTCAGCATAACCGTTTACGCGCACCAGGTTCATTAGGAGCATCTTCATGGCCATCAAAAGTATTCAAAGGAATGCGTATGGCTGGTCGTATGGGTGGTGACCGCGTTAAAATTCAAAATTTAGAAATTTTAAAAGTGTATCCAGAACAAAACTTACTAGTAGTTAGCGGTTCTGTTCCAGGAGCAAAAGGTTCGTACGTAATACTAGAGAAATAAGCGATGGAATTAAAGGTATTAAACATTGAAGGAAAAGAGACAGGTAACAAGGTTACCCTTTCCGACGCCATTTTCGGTATTGAACCAAATGATCATGCAATTTACTTAGACGTTAAGCAATTTTTAGCTAACCAACGTCAAGGTACACATAAGTCAAAACAACGTAACGAAGTATCAGGTTCAACTCGCAAGTTGCACAAACAAAAAGGTACTGGTGGTTCACGTAAAGGAAGTATTAAAAGTCCAGTGTTCAGAGGTGGAGGTCGTATTTTCGGTCCACAACCACGCGACTACAGCTTCAAGTTAAACAAAAAGATGAAAGCATTAGCACGTATGTCGGCATTAAGCTACAAAGCTAAAAACAACGATATCGTGGTATTAGAAGATTTCTCGTTTGAAACTCCTAAAACTAAAAACTTCATCAACTTGGTTAGCAATTTGAAGTTAAGTGGAACTAAAGCTTTAATGGTAACAGCAAGCTTAGATGAGAATTTATACTTATCAAGCAGAAACATCCAAAAGTCTAAAGTTATCACAGCTTCAGATATCAATACTTACGATTTATTAAATGCGGATAAATTGGTATTGACAGCAAGTTCAGTTAAATCAATTGAGGATTCATTTAGCAAGTAAGTAGAGACATGGAAATTTTAAAGAAACCAATACTTACGGAAAAGGTAGCAGCGATGGGCGAGAAGCTTAATCGATATGCATTCGTAGTAGATAAAAAAGCTAACAAGATACAAATCAAAAATGCTGTAGAAGCAATGTTCAATGTATCTGTAAAATCTGTGAACACAATGATTGCACCAGGGAAAGCAAAATCTCGTGGTACGAAAAATGGCGTAGTAGTAGGTTCAACGGGTCGTGTGAAAAAAGCGATAGTAGAGTTGGCAGAAGGTAACACAATAGACTTTTATAATAACATCTAAATAGTTATGGCAGTTAAAAGATTTAAACCGGTAACGCCAGGTACACGATTCAGAGTTTCGGTTGATAATTCAGATATCACCACGAACGTTCCTGAGAAATCGCTGGTAGTTAAACATAAGAAATCCGGAGGTCGTAACGGTTCTGGTAAGATGACTATGCGCTACATTGGTGGTGGTCATAAAAAAGCATACCGTATCATCGACTTTAAAAGAGATAAAAATAACGTTCCTGCAGTGGTAGCTACCATTGAGTACGATCCGAACCGTACATCACGTATTGCATTATTGCATTATGCTGATGGAGAGAAGAGATATATCATCGCTCCAGAAGGATTGAAAGTTGGAATGAACATCATCAGTGGAGAAGGTGCAGCACCAGAAGTTGGTAATGCTATGCCATTGAAAAATATTCCTCTAGGTACTTTAGTTCACAATATTGAATTAAATCCTGGTCAAGGTGGAAAATTTGCAAGAGGTGCTGGTACATATGCACAGTTGGCAGCAAGAGATGGCAAATATGCAATCTTAAAAATGCCTTCAGGTGAAACACGTATGGTACTTGCTACTTGTATTGCGACTATAGGAACAGTTTCTAACTCAGATCACCAAATTGAAAGATTAGGTAAAGCAGGTAGAAAACGTTGGTTAGGTCGTCGTCCGAGAACTCGTCCAGTAGCGATGAACCCAGTAGATCACCCGATGGGTGGTGGTGAAGGTAGAGCTTCAGGAGGTCACCCTCGTTCGAGAACAGGTGTTTTAGCTAAAGGCTTTAAGACTCGTTACAAAAAGAAATCGTCAAATCGTTACATCATTGAAAGAAGGAAGAAATAATGGCTCGTTCAATTAAAAAAGGACCGTATATCGATCATACATTAGACAAAAAAGTCAATGTTATGAATGAAACAAGCAAAAGGTCGGTAATTAAGACCTGGTCAAGAAGATCAATGATCTCTCCAGATTTCGTTGGTCACACATTTGCAGTACATAATGGTAATAAGTTCATCCCTGTGTATGTTACAGAGAACATGGTAGGTCACAAATTAGGTGAGTTTGCCCCAACTCGTACATTCAGAGGACATGGTGGAGATAAAAAGAAATAAGAACAATGGAAGCAATAGCAAAATTAAATGATTGTCCGACGTCTCCACGTAAGATGCGTCTAGTGGTCGATTTGATCCGTGGACAAAAAGTAGAACATGCTTTACATATTCTAAAATTCAACCCTAAAGAAGCATCTAAAAGGGTAGAAAAACTTCTTCTATCAGCAATTGCTAACTGGCAAGCGAAGAACGAAGGAGTTCGTATGGAAGACAGCGAATTATACGTAAAGAGTGTTATGGTTGATGGTGGTCGCCAATTAAAGCGTCTACGTACAGCGCCACAAGGTAGAGGATACCGCATTCGTAAACGTTCAAACCACGTTACAATGGTAGTTGACAGTAAAATATCTAACGCTAACTAAGAAATGGGACAAAAAGCACATCCGATAGGAAATAGATTAGGAATCATCAAAGGTTGGGATTCTAATTGGTTCGGTGGAAATAAGTACGCTGATAAGTTAGTAGAAGACGAGAAAATACGTAAGTATATTCACGCACGTATCGCTAAAGGCGGTATCGCAAAAATTGTTATCGAACGCACCTTGAAACGCATCACCATTACTATTCATACGGCTCGTCCGGGAATCGTTATCGGTAAAGGCGGTCAAGAGGTTGATAAAATAAAAGAAGAGTTGAAGAAAATCACGAAGAAAGATGTACAAATCAACATCTTCGAGATTAAACGTCCGGAATTAGATGCTCAATTAGTAGCAGACGGTGTAGCTAAGCAATTAGAAGCACGTATTTCTTTCCGTCGTGCAATGAAAACTTCAATTGCTTCGACCATGAGAATGGGAGCTGAAGGTATTAAGATTATGACTTCAGGTCGTTTAGGTGGAGCTGAAATGGCTCGTACAGAACAGTACAAAGAAGGACGTGTTCCGTTACACACGTTACGTGCCGACATCGACTATGCATTAGCAGAAGCACTTACTACTTACGGTAAAATTGGTGTTAAAGTATGGATCTGTAAAGGTGAAGTATATGGAAAGAGAGATTTATCTCCGAACATCGGCGCAGCCGCTAACACTAAACAAAGAGAAGGTGGAAATGAACGCCCAGAAAGAAATGATCGTAGAAATGATAAGAGAGGTGGAAACAACGATCGTAGAGGTGGTGGTCAGAGAAAATCTTCAAAATAATTAAGGATTGTTAACCTGAAATAATAGGTAAAGTTATGTTACAACCAAAAAGAACGAAGTTCAGAAAAATGCAGAAAGGCAGAATGAAGGGTAACGCGAAACGCGGAACTACTCTTGCATTCGGTTCGTTCGGTATCAAATCATTGGAAGAATGCTGGATTACCAGCCGCCAAATTGAAGCAGCTCGTATTGCAGTAACACGTTTCATGAAACGTGAAGGTCAGGTGTGGATCCGTATCTTCCCAGATAAACCAGTTACGAAAAAACCTGCAGAGGTTCGTATGGGTAAGGGTAAAGGTGCCCCAGAATATTGGGTAGCTCCAGTTAAACCTGGAAGAATGATCTTCGAAGCAGAAGGCGTTTCATTAGAAACTGCAAAAGAAGCTTTAAGATTAGCTGCTCAAAAATTACCGATCGCTACAAAATTTGTGGTACGTAGAGACTACGAAGAAGCATAAAAAAACGATTCATGGAAACCGGTGTATCAACGGCAACCCTCTGAATGTAAAAAATTAAAGAGATGAAATACGCAGAAATTAAAGAACTCTCATTAGAAGAGATTAAAGACAGGATCACAGAAGAGAAAGCCAACTTAACTAAACTTAAGTTTGGACACGCTGTGTCTGCTTTGGAAAATCCAATGCAAATCCGCGCTTTAAGAAAGACAATCGCTAAATTAAATACAGAACTTAAAGTACGCGAAGCGAAAGCTATCGAGGCATAAGCTGTAGAAATTGATTCACGAAATGGAAACAAGAAATTTAAGAAAAACAAGAATCGGGCAAGTAGTAAGCAACAAAATGGAGAAATCTGTTACTGTAGCTATCGAACGTAAAGTAAAACATCCGATCTATGGTAAGTTCGTAAAAACGACTACCAAATTTATGGCTCACGACGAGAAAAACGAGTGCAACATTGGCGACACTGTAAGCATTATGGAAATTCGTCCTCTGAGTAAAAATAAGCGTTGGAGAGTAGTAGAAATTTTAGAAAGGGCTAAATAATCATGATACAACAAGAATCAAGGCTTACTGTTGCAGATAACAGCGGTGCCAAAGAAGTACTATGTATCCGAGTGTTAGGCGGAACTGGTAAAAGATATGCTTCAGTAGGAGACAAAATCGTAGTAACCGTTAAAAACGCACTACCTTCAGGTAACATTAAAAAAGGTACTGTATCAAAAGCAGTAGTTGTTCGTACGAAAAAAGAAGTTCGTCGTAAAGATGGATCATACATTCGTTTCGATGATAATGCTGCCGTTTTGTTAAACGCAAACGACGAACCGAGAGGTACTCGTATTTTTGGTCCAGTAGCAAGAGAATTGCGTGAAAAGCAATTCATGAAAATTGTTTCATTAGCTCCGGAGGTATTATAATCATGGAAAGAAAAAATAACACACAGCCTAAATTAAATATCCGCAAAGGTGATACTGTAAAAGTTATCGCTGGTGATGCTAAAGGCCAACAAGGAAAAGTATTAAGCGTTAGCGTTGCTACTAAAAGAGTAATCGTTGAAGGTTTAAATATGGTTTCTAAACATACAAAACCAAATGCTACAAATACAGAAGGCGGAATCATTAAAAAAGAAGCGCCTATCCATATTTCAAATGTAATGTTAATCGACCCAAAATCAGGTAAAGCAACTCGTGTTGGAAGAAAACGCGACGAAGCTGGTAAATTGGTTAGGGTTGCTAAAAATTCAGGGGAGGTGATTAAATAATGGCTTACGTACCTAGATTAAAGAGCAAGTATAAAGAAGAGATTGTTTCTTCTTTGAAAGACAAATTTCAATATAAAAGCGTGATGCAAGTGCCACGTTTGACAAAAATCTGTATCAACCAAGGTGTTGGAGCGGCAGTTTCTGATAAGAAATTAATCGACAACGCAGTGGAAGAAATGACATTGATTACTGGTCAACGTGCAGTTTCAGCTCGTTCGAAAAAAGACATCTCAAACTTCAAATTACGTAAAAACGTACCAGTTGGGGTAAGAGTGACTCTTCGCGACAATAAAATGTATGAGTTTTTAGATCGTTTAATCGCTGTGGCTTTACCACGTATTCGTGATTTCAAAGGAATCAACGATAAAGGATTCGACGGACGTGGAAACTATACCTTGGGTGTTACTGAACAAATTATCTTCCCAGAGATCAATATTGACAAAATCAATAAAATCATGGGTATGGATATCACTTTTGTAACTACTGCAGGAACAGATAAAGAAGCGCTAGAATTATTAAAAGAATTCGGATTACCATTTAAAAACCAAAATAATAACTAAGAAATGGCTAAAGAAGGTATAAAAGCTCGCGAAGTAAAACGCAAAAAGCTTGTTGATAAATACGCTCAAAAAAGAGCTGAACTAAAAGCTGCTGGAGACTTTATTGGTTTGGATAAACTTCCAAAAAACTCAAGTCCAGTACGTTTACACAATCGTTGCAAATTGACTGGTCGTCCTCGTGGTTACATGCGTCAATTTGGAATTTCAAGGGTGTTGTTTAGAGACATGGCCCTAGCTGGGAAAATCCCAGGTGTGAAAAAAGCTAGCTGGTAAGGCTAATTTTAAAGAAATATTGAAAATTTAGTGGAAGGCTGAAATAAATTACTATCTTTGCCGTCCGCTAAATTTTAGTTTTAATATAGAATTAACAAAAAATAATGACTACAGATCCAATAGCAGATTATCTTACAAGAGTAAGGAATGCCATTAAGGCCAACCATAGGGTTGTCGAGGTTCCTGCATCTAATATCAAAAAGGAGATCACAAAAGTTCTTTTTGATAAAGGATATATTGCGAATTACAAGTTTGAGGATACTGGTGTTCAAGGAACAATTAAGATTGCTTTGAAATACCATCCGATTACTAAAACTTCGGCAATCAGGAAACTCTCAAGAATCAGTAAACCTGGTTTAAGAAATTATGCTCACATGAGCAACATGCCGCGAGTTTTGAACGGATTAGGTATTGCAATCCTTTCTACTTCTAAAGGTGTGATGACAGACAAAGAAGCTCGTGTACAAAACGTGGGCGGTGAAGTATTGTGTTACATTTATTAATTAGGAGGAAGTAGAAATGTCACGTATAGGAAAATTACCAATCGCGCTACCTCAAGGGGTGGAATTAAGCGTATCATCGGATAACGTTGTTACAGTTAAAGGTCCTAAAGGAGAATTAACTCAAGCTGTTGATCCAGATATGATCGTTAAAGTAGAGGACGGACAAATACTTGTTCAACGCCCTACGGAGCAAAAAAGACACAAAGCATTGCACGGTTTATACCGTTCATTAATCAATAATATGGTTGTAGGGGTTACTCAAGGCTACAAAGTTACTCAAGAACTTGTGGGTGTGGGTTACCGTGCTACAAACCAAGGTAACGTTCTAGACTTAGTTTTAGGTTACTCTCACCATTTCGTATTCGAATTACCAAAAGAAATTAAGGTAACTACGACTGCAGAAAAAGGTCAGAACCCTACTATTATTTTAGAATCTATCGATAAACAATTAATTGGTCAGGTTGCTGCTAAGATTCGTTCGTTAAGAGCTCCAGAACCATACAAAGGTAAAGGTATTAAGTTTGCTGGTGAGGTATTGAGAAGAAAAGCAGGTAAATCAGCAGCTAAAAAATAATTATAGTCATGGCAAATAGTATTAAATCTTCAAGAAGATTAAGAATTAAAAAAGGAATTCGCTTAAGATTAGCGGGTACCTCAGAACGCCCAAGACTTTCTGTTTACAGAAGTAATAAAGCGATTTATGCGCAAATTATTGACGACTCTAATGGTAAAACATTAGTATCGGCATCAAGCTTAAAAGATACAGTAGACGCAGCATCGAACAAAGTTGACCAATCGAAACAAGTTGGGAAATTGATCGCTGAAAAAGCAGTAGCAGCAGGAATCAGTCAAGTGGTATTCGACCGTAATGGTTACTTATATCATGGTAGAATTAAATCTTTAGCAGAAGGTGCTAGAGAAGGTGGTTTACAATTCTAATCATAAAGACATGTCAACAGCAAACATAAAAAGAGTAAAAACAACTGATATCGAATTAAAAGATCGTTTGGTTAGCATTCAGCGTGTAGCTAAAGTTACCAAAGGAGGTCGTACATTCAGTTTCTCTGCTATCGTGGTAGTAGGTGATGAAAACGGTGTAGTAGGATACGGATTAGGAAAAGCTAAAGAGGTTACTGAAGCAATTACTAAAGGTATCGACGATGCGAAAAAGAACTTAATTAAAGTTCCTATTATTAAAGGAACAGTTCCACACGAACAATATGGTAAATATTCTGGCGGTTATGTATTCTTAAAACCTGCTTCTCACGGTACCGGTGTAATAGCTGGTGGTGCGATGCGTGCAGTGTTAGAGAGTGCGGGTGTAACAGACGTTTTGGCGAAGTCAAAAGGTTCTTCAAACCCACATAACGTGGTTAAAGCAACAGTTACTGCACTTGCGCAAATGCGTGATGCAATAACAGTAGCTCAACACAGAGGAGTTTCATTAAGTAAAGTATTTAACGGTTAATGAGTATGTCAAAAATTAAAATTACACAAACGAAAAGTGTGATCGACCGCAACGTAAGACAAAAAGCAACTATGTTTGCCTTAGGTCTTCGCAAGATGAATCAAACTGTTGAAGTGGAAGCTACTCCTCAAATTTTAGGGATGGTAGCTAAAGTGAATCATCTGATCAAAGTAGAAAATATTTAATTGTTTATCCCCAAAGGGAATTAATTGAACAAAGATGAAATTATCGAATTTACAACCAGCTGAAGGATCAATAAAAAATCGTAAAAGAGTTGGTAGAGGTACAGGTTCAGGTAGAGGTGGAACTTCTACACGTGGACATAAAGGAGCGGGATCTCGTTCAGGAACTTCAACAAAAGTTGGTTTCGAAGGTGGTCAAATGCCATTACAAAGAAGAATTCCGAAGTTCGGATTTAAAAATATCAATCGTGTAGATTATGTAGGGGTTAATATTGATGTTTTACAATCATTAGCTGAGAAATTCTCATTACAATCTATCGACCTTGAAGTATTAAAAAGCCATGGTTTGATGTCAAAATCAGACAAGGTGAAAATCTTAGGTCGTGGAGAGTTAAAAGCAAAATTAGAAGTGAAAGCTCACGCATTCACAGCTACAGCAAAAGCTGCTATAGAAGCATTAGGTGGAACTACAGTTACAATGTAATTCATGAAGAGATTTATATCTACATTAACCAACATCTTCAAAATTGAAGACTTACGCGTAAGGATTCTAAATACCTTACTATTGCTCTTAATTTATAGAGTTGGTTCATTTATCGTTTTACCTGGTGTTGATCCTAGTTTGGTAAACACTCAAAAAACTCAAGACGGTATATTAGGGTTATTGAACATGTTTGCAGGAGGTTCGTTTTCGCGTGCTTCTGTATTCGCATTAGGTGTGATGCCATATATTTCGGCGTCTATCGTTGTTCAATTATTCGGAATCGTTATCCCTTATTTCCAACGTTTACAGAAAGAAGGAGAAAGCGGTCGTAAGAAAGTGAACCAAATTACTCGTTACTTAACTATCATTATTACCGCTGGTCAAGCTATCGGTTATATTAAAACACAAGTACCTCAAGAGGCAATTATGATAAGCCAAAGCTTATTCACAATTTCTTCAATTTTTGTATTAACTACAGGTACTATGTTTGTAATGTGGTTAGGTGAACGTATTACGGATAAAGGTTTAGGTAATGGTACCTCATTAATTATTATGGTGGGTATTATCGCACAATTACCTTTAGCATTTGCCGCAGAAGCCGGATCACGTTTAAGCGTTAATGGTGGTGGTTTAATTCCATTTATCATTGAGCTTGCAGCACTTGCGTTCGTAGTAATATTTACGATATTGTTAGTACAAGGAACTCGTAAAATTCCTGTACAATACGCAAAAAGAATTGTAGGAAACAAACAATATGGTGGTGTACGTCAGTATATCCCGTTAAAAGTAAACTCTGCAGGAGTAATGCCAATCATCTTTGCTCAGGCAATTATGTTTATCCCTGGAACTTTAGCATCGTTTATGCCAGAGTCGGGTTTTGCTCAAGCAGTAGGAGCTAACTTAGGTAACCCTAATTCAGTTTCTTATAACTTATTGTTTGCATTTATGATTATTGCATTTACGTATTTCTATACAGCCATTACAGTTAATCCTAACCAAATGGCAGATGATATGAAACGTAATGGAGGATTTATCCCTGGGGTTAAACCAGGTAAGAAAACAAGTGATTTTATCGATGCGGTAATTTCAAGAATCACATTACCTGGTTCAGTTTTCTTAGCTATTGTTGCAATTTTACCTTCTATTGCTGTAATCGTAGGAATCAATACACAGTTCGCGAATTTTTATGGCGGTACATCGTTGTTAATTATGGTGGGTGTAGTATTAGATACTTTACAACAAATTGAAAGTCATTTATTGATGCGTCATTATGATGGTTTGATGAAAACCGGACGTATTAAAGGTCGTACTCCAGCGGGAGCTACAGCCGTATAATTTAGAATTGTTCAGATGATTCAATATAAATCAGACGAGCAAATCGAACTAATTAGAGAGAGTTCTTTACTTGTTGGAAAAACATTAGCTGAAGTAGCGAAATTGATTAAGCCCGGAATAAATCCAATTGAATTGGATAAAAGGGCGGAGGAGTTTATCCGAGATCATAAAGCTATACCTGCTTTTAAAGGTTATGGAGGTTCATTTCCCAACTCATTGTGTTTATCAGTGAATGAGGTAGTGGTACACGGTATACCTGCTAAGGAGGTGTTAAAAGATGGAGATATTATCTCAGTAGATTGTGGAGTATTGAAGAATGGTTATTATGGCGATTCTGCATACACCTTTGAAGTGGGGGAAGTATCACCAGAAATTTCTCAGTTACTAAAAGTAACGAAGGAAAGTTTATACAAAGCAATAGAAAAAGCGGTAGTAGGAAATCGTTTAGGCGATGTTTCTTATGCAGTACAAGAGCATGCTGAAAAGCATGGATATGGAGTTGTAAAAGAATTGGTGGGACATGGTATAGGGCAACACCTGCATGAGAAGCCAGAGGTTCCGAACTACGGAAGAAGAGGAACGGGTTTGAAATTAATGGAAGGTTTAGTGATTGCCATTGAACCAATGATCAACCTAGGGAAAGCAGCAATTTGGCAGCTTAACGATGGTTGGACCATAAAAACCAGAGACGGATTAGCATCCGCACATTTTGAACACACTGTTGCAATTAAAAAAGGGAAAGCAGATGTATTGTCGTCTTTCCAATTTGTTGAAGAAGTATTAAACATAAAATAGAAAACTAATGGCCAAACAAGCTTCAATAGAGCAAGATGGTACGATAAAAGAAGCATTGTCGAACGCAATGTTTTTAGTGGAACTTGAAAATGGACACGAAATCGTTGCGCATATTTCAGGTAAAATGAGAATGAATTATATTAAGATTCTTCCAGGAGATAAGGTGAAGTTGGAAATGTCGCCGTATGATTTAACAAAAGGAAGAATTACGTACAGGTATAAATAATAAAAAATAAAGAAATGAAAGTTAAAGCATCCATCAAAAAGAGAAGTGCCGACTGTAAAATCATCAGTCGTAAAGGAAAACTTTACGTAATCAACAAGAAAAATCCTAAGTACAAACAACGTCAAGGATAATTGTTGATTAATAATTAGAAGAAATATAACCTTAAGAAATAGTTATTAAGAAATGGCAAGGATAGCAGGTATAGATTTACCAAAAAACAAAAGAGGAGAGATCGGCTTAACCTATATATATGGTATTGGTCGTAAAACCGCTCAGAACATTTTAAGTCAAGCTGGTATTAGCTATGATGTTAAAGTTCAAGAATGGACGGATGAGCAATTAACAGCTATTCGTAATATCATCAACGATAATATTAAAGTTGAAGGTGCATTACGTTCAGAAGTTCAATTGAACATCAAACGTCTAATGGACATTGGATGTTACCGTGGATTGCGTCACCGTAAAGGGTTGCCAGTTCGTGGTCAACGTACAAAAAACAATTCTCGTACTCGTAAAGGTAAACGTAAGACAGTTGCTGGTAAGAAAAAAGCAACTAAGTAATAAGAAGTAAACATGGCAAAGTCAAATAAAAAAGTTGCAAAGAAAAGAGTAGTGGTGGTTGAGCCAGTTGGTCAAGCACACATTAACGCTACCTTTAATAACATCATCATTTCGATGACAAATACTCAAGGTCAAGTGATCTCTTGGGCATCTGCTGGTAAAATGGGATTCAAGGGTTCTAAAAAGAACACTCCATATGCTGCGCAAATGGCTGCACAAGATTGCGGTAAAGTTGCTCACGACTTAGGATTACGTAAAGTAGAGGTGTTTGTAAAAGGACCAGGTGCTGGTAGAGAGTCGGCAATTCGTACGATTCAAAACGTAGGAATTGAAGTGTCTTTAATTAAAGACATCACCCCACTTCCTCATAATGGATGCCGTCCACCGAAAAAGAGAAGAGTATAATTCGTTTGCTCATGTGCTCTTTTGCTCATGTGCTCGTAAAAAGTAATTAACAAGGTGAAGTTATACTGTAAACATTAGTTTACAGCTAAGATTAACCACTAAACAAATAGAAAATGGCAAGATATACAGGCCCAAAATCAAAAATTGCACGTAAGTTCCGTGAGGCTATTTATGGTCCGGACAAAGCGTTAGAAAGAAAAAATTATCCTCCAGGCCAACATGGTCAATCGAAAAAACGCAGCAAACAATCAGAGTATGCTGTTCAGTTAATGGAGAAACAAAAAGCGAAATACATCTATGGTGTATTAGAAAAACAATTCGCTAATTTATTCGATAAAGCTCATCGTAAACACGGTATTACTGGGGAGAACTTATTGAAATTCTTAGAAGCTCGTTTAGATAATACAGTGTATCGTTTAGGTATTGCTGGTTCTCGTAGAGCTGCTCGTCAGTTAGTATCTCATAAACATGTTACTGTTAATGGTGAAGTGGTGAACATCCCTTCATATGCATTAAAAGCAGGTGATGTTGTTGCGGTTCGCGAAAAATCTAAATCGTTAGAAGCGATTACGGATGCAATTGCAACATCAAGAGTTGATAAATACAATTGGTTAGAATTCGACCGTTCTTCAATGACAGGTAAGTTTTTAAATATGCCTGAACGTTCTGAGATTCCAGAAAACATTAAAGAACAACTTATCGTCGAGTTGTATTCGAAATAACAATAATTATTGAATTTGTCGCTAAGAAACTCTCAGCGACAAATTCAGTTTTAAAACATATCATTTAAAATAAAATTAAGAATGGCAATATTAGCATTTCAAAAACCTGATAGGGTAATCATGCAGAAATCAACTGATTTCGACGGTTCTTTCGAGTTTCGTCCATTAGAACCTGGTTTCGGTATTACTATCGGTAATGCATTAAGAAGAATTTTGCTTTCATCTTTGGAAGGATATGCGATTACTTCAGTGAAAATTTCTGGAGTATCTCATGAATTCTCAACTATTAAAGGAGTTGTTGAAGATGTTACTGATATCATCTTAAACTTAAAACAAGTTCGTTTTAAGAAAACTGGAGAGAGCGGCGATTCTGAAAAAATATTCGCAGTTATCAAAGGTCAAGATGTGTTTACAGCAGGAGATTTAACTAAATTCTCAAATAACTTTACAGTGTTAAACCCAGATCTAGTAATCTGCAATATGAATGCTAGCATTACTTTAGAGATGGAGTTAACAGTTGCAAAAGGTCGTGGATATGTTGCAGCTGAAGAAAATAAATCTGAAAATGCAGCTGTAGGTGTGATTGCTATCGACTCTATTTATACGCCAATCAAAAACGTAAAATACAGTATCGAAAACTATCGTGTTGAACAAAAAACCGACTATGAGAAATTGATTATCGATATCTCTACTGATGGATCTATTCACCCAGAAGAAGCATTAAAAGAAGCAGCTAAAATATTAATTCAACATTTCATGTTATTCTCTGATGAGCGTATCATGTTAGAAACTCAAGCAAAAGAGCAAACAAATGAAGTGGATGAAGAAATTTTACACATGCGTAAAATTTTAAAAACAGAATTAGTGGATATGGATCTTTCAGTGCGTGCATTAAATTGCTTGAAAGCTGCAGACATCCGTACTCTTGCTGATTTAGTTACTTACGATGTTGCTGACATGTTAAAATTCAGAAACTTTGGTAAAAAATCTTTAACTGAAATTCAAGAGCTAGTAAAATCTAAAGGATTATCTTTTGGAATGAACTTGGCTAAATTTAAGTTAGACGAAGAATAAAAATAAACGGCCTCGCAATTTTTAATTTATGCGGCGAGGGTAATTAACAGATTGTTAAATGAGCATATTCCTTAAACCGGTATGCACAGAAAAAGAAAAAAATGAGACACGGTAAAAAATTTAACCACTTAGGTAGAACAGCTCCACATCGTTCGGCAATGTTATCGAACATGGCAAATTCGTTGATTCTACACAAAAGAATTACTACTACTTTAGCAAAAGCTAAAGCATTACGTAAATTCGTAGAGCCAATTATCACAAAATCAAAAGAAGACACTACAACAAATCGTCGTACTGTATTTAGTGATTTACAAAACAAAGAAGTAGTAACTATTTTGTTTAGAGAAATTGCTCAAAAAGTAGCTGATCGTCCAGGAGGTTACACTCGTATCATTAAGACCGGAAATCGTATGGGTGATAACGCAGAAATGTGTTTCATCGAATTAGTAGATTACAATGAATTAATGTTGAACGAAAAAGCAGGTAAGAAAACAGCTAAAGCTACTACTCGTAGAGGTAGAGCAACTAAGAAGAAAGCAGATGCTCCAGCAGCAGATGCAACTCCAGAAGCTGAAGCACCAACTGAATAAGTTAGTAAATACGCAGTTGTGCAAATCATATTACAGAAAGCCTCGAAGAAACTCGGGGCTTTTTTCGTATGCTCGTGTGCTCGTATGCTCGTGTGCTCGTATGCTCGTATGCTCGTGTGCTCGTATGCTCGTGTGCTCGTATTACTAGTCACTAGTCACTAGTCACCAGTCACTAACATTCCTATTCACATTTTTACAATTGCCTTATAAATCTTTGGCTTCTTTTTTGCATCTTAGTATTTGATTAAGTATGAAAAAAGTATTCAGTAAAATAACTTTAGTAGTTATTGGTATATTAAGCTTAGGTGCTTGTAGTACAGATTTTGAAGTTGCTGCACCTTATAAAGAAATTCCAATTGTTGTTGGTTTATTAAGCAAGTCGGATTCTGTACATTATATTAAAATTAATAAGGCTTACTTAAATAAAGAAGGAAGTGCCTTTGTTGCAGGTTCTGTAGCGGATTCAAATTTATATCCTTATCCATTAAGCGTAAAGTTATATGCATTAGGTGCATCTGGCGTAGCGTTCGATAGTGTTGAACTAGATACAGTACACATTCCTAAAGAGGAAGGTGTTTTTCAAAGCAATGATGTGGTTTATAAAACACCAGCATATAAGTTGAAGTATTTAGAAATTATAAACACAAGAGATACCGTATGGGCTCCATATAAGGTAGTTGTAAGAAGAGCTTCAGACAATAAATATATTGCATCTGCAACTTGTAATATTGTAAGTGATATTCGTTTTGCAGCAACCCCTAGAGAAATTGATTTGTACAATCCTAGTCCTACAACGACTTCTCCCGAATATAAGACACAAAAGCTATCTTGGTTATGTGCCCGCAATGGAAGAAGATATTCTGCATATTTAAGATTTAGATTTAGAGTAGAGAACGATTTAACTGGTATTTCTTACATGGACTCAGTGGATATGCAATTGATGTCGAATAACAGAATATCTAAAAACAATGGCGATGCTCAAATAGTATATTCATTATCTGGTCAATCGTTTTACAACAATCTACAAAACAAGTTAGATCCAGTTACAAATGATGGTGATAGGAGAGTGTTTGTTGGACCATTAGAAATACATTTTGAGTTTGGTGGTGAAGAGTTAGACACTTACATGGAAATTAATAACACCACAATTAGTTTAAGTGATGTGGTTCCGGAATACACCAATATTGATGGAGGCTTAGGTGTGTTTTCTTCTAGAGTGAGAAAGAAATTTAATGACATAAAACAAGTCAATTTATCATTAAACTCTATCAACGGCTTAAAGAACAATTCAATTGTAGGTAGAAGAGCAGGCAGCAATGATTTAGGCTTTTATTAGGAGGTTTTAAAGACATTTATGACAAAACGACACTCAAAAGGTGTCGTTTTTTTCGTTTTTAGGCTTTGGCACAACCATTGAACATAGGGTATTAGTTAAAAAATTAGAAAAAATACCTTAAAAATATGTCAAAAATAATTGGAATCGACTTAGGAACAACCAACTCATGTGTAGCCGTAATGGAAGGCAATGAGCCTGTAGTTATTCCTAACTCAGAAGGAAAAAGAACTACTCCATCTATTGCATCATTTGCTGATAATGGAGAGCGTAAGATTGGAGACCCTGCAAAACGTCAGGCGATTACAAATCCTACAAAAACCATTTACTCGATTAAACGATTCATGGGAAATAGCTTTAATGAAGTAACAAAAGAGGCAGAACGTGTTCCGTATAAAGTAGTAAAAGGAGATAATAATACACCACGAGTAGAAATCGATGGCCGTATGTATACTCCACAAGAAATTTCAGCCATGATTCTTCAAAAAATGAAGAAAACAGCAGAAGATTATTTAGGTCAAGAAGTAAAAGAGGCAGTTATTACAGTACCAGCATACTTTAACGATGCACAACGCCAAGCTACAAAAGAAGCTGGTGAAATTGCAGGCTTAAATGTACGTCGTATTATAAACGAACCTACTGCAGCCGCTTTAGCTTATGGCTTAGATAAAGCACATAAAGACATGAAAATTGTGGTGTTCGACTGCGGTGGTGGTACACACGACGTTTCAGTGTTAGAATTAGGTGATGGTGTGTTTGAAGTGAAATCTACCGATGGTGATACTCACTTAGGTGGCGACGATTTTGATCAAGTAATTATCGATTGGTTAGCCGACGAATTTAAAGCTGATGAGAACATCGATTTAAGAAAAGATCCTATGGCTTTACAACGTTTAAAAGAAGCTGCAGAAAAAGCAAAAATCGAATTATCTTCGACTACACAATCAGAAATCAATTTGCCTTACGTCACTGCAATTGATGGAGTGCCTAAACATTTAGTGCGAAGTTTATCGCGTGCAAAATTTGAACAATTAGCAGATTCGTTAATTAAACGTACAATTGAACCATGCAAAACTGCATTAAAAAATGCAGGATATTCGACATCAGATATTGATGAAATTATTTTAGTTGGAGGTTCAACACGTATCCCTGCTATACAAGCAGCAGTAGAAAGTTTCTTCGGTAAAGCACCATCAAAAGGAGTAAACCCTGATGAAGTGGTAGCGATTGGAGCAGCAATTCAAGGAGGTGTATTAACAGGTGATGTGAAAGATGTATTGTTGTTAGATGTTACACCGCTTTCATTAGGTATAGAAACCATGGGTGGAGTAATGACTAAATTAATTGAAGCGAATACTACAATCCCTACAAAACGTTCGGAGACCTTCTCTACAGCATCCGACAATCAGCCAACAGTAGAAATACATGTATTGCAAGGAGAGCGCCCTATGGCGAGTGCAAACAGAACTATCGGACGTTTCCACTTAGATGGTATTCCACCAGCACCAAGAGGTGTTCCTCAAATTGAAGTAACATTCGATATAGATGCTAATGGTATTTTACATGTGAGTGCGAAAGATAAAGGTACTGGTAAAGAACAAAAAATTCGTATAGAAGCAAGCTCCGGATTAAGTGATGAAGAGATTAAGAAAATGAAAGCAGAAGCAGAAGCAAATGCAGATAGCGATAGAAAAGCAAAAGAAGAAGTAGATAAGTTAAATGCTGCAGACTCGTTGATTTTCCAAACTGAAAAACAAATCAAAGAATACGGCGATAAGTTAACAGGTACAAATAAAGAAAATATCGAATCAGCATTAACAAAACTGAAAGAAGCTCATGCAGCGAAAGATTTTGATGCGATGGATGCAGCACAAATAGAATTGACTAATGCTTGGAATGCAGCTTCAGAAGAGCTTTACAAAGCAACTCAAGAGCAAGGAGCTCCAGCAGCAGATGCTACAACAGAAGCAGGTGCTGGCGCGGGACCAGATGTTCAGGATGTGAATTTTGAAGAAGTGAAGTAAATGCGTAAAGTATAAGAATAGCCTCGAGGAAACTCGGGGCTTTTTTGTATGAATCATTGATACACTAAATCCAAACTACCAATTACCAGCTACCAGCTACCAGTTACCAGCTACCAATTACCAATTACCTCTGAATAGTCTTCTGCAACTTAGTCAGATCAAACCCTTTTGCTTTTATACGTTCGAGTATCTCATTGTAAATACGTTCATCCATTTGTGGTGTTCTTGAAAGTATCCATAAGTATTCACGATTCGGATGACCAACTACTGCATAAGTATAGTTACTATCTAAATCGATAATCCAGTATTTCCCTTTTATTGGCCAGAAAAATTGAACTTCTAATTTTGCATTACCCGAATTTTCAACTACAAAAGCTTTCCCTTTAATCCCAGATTTTTCACCGTTTACACTGTCTTTATAACAAGAGTTTTCTACAATGATATAACCTTCGTTGGTTGGAGTATATTCGGCAGTAGTACAAGTGCAACCCTTTTGAAAGCGCTGAGGGAAGGAGGCTATTTCATACCATTTACCAGCATATCTTTTTAAATCGACTTGCTGTACGGTTTCTAATGGTTGTTGCTTTGCTGAACAGCCGAGTAATGTGGTTAGTATGATGAGTAGTTTTTTCATGATGATTACTTACTAGAACTTAAAGATACATTTTAAATTCTAGGATGTTAGGCTTAATATATTGACAGTACGAGTTATAAATTACAATCTGATTTTCTTGTGCAATACACTTCGATATATTTTTTTCTACAATACTTGTTTTAAAGCATTCTTTCTCTTTGTAAGATAGAAATCTATAATTATAAAATATAAATGTTTAGTTAACTAACTTTAGAATGCAAATGATACCATTTGCATATTATGAACGCCACCGCTCAGTGTTATTAAAATTTAGTTTAGCTCTTAATTTTTATAAGTTCATAATAGTTGATATCATAACTACTATGTGGTAAATGCATAGTAGTTGATGGTATCTAAATATTGAATATTGCTTTACCCTATTACACTAAAAACCAAATATACCATTATGAAAAAAACAATTAACGTTAAGATGTGGATACGGAGAGTATTTATATTCTTGTTTATGATTATTTCTCAGAAATCTTTTTCTCAGAATGCAGTGCATACCCTTCAAATTACTAATGTAATGAGAGAGTACGATTATGCAAAGGATGTTAATATAATAAATGATAAGATAGACCACTATATAGGATGTACTGTGGAAAATCAAGATTATATTAATATAACTAAAATGAGATTGAATTCAACATCTCCTTATGTATTGTGGTCTGTAAAATACTATCCAAGTTCTGATGATCCATTAAGACTATTTAAAATGATAGATTTTTCAATTGATTACATTGCTGTTTTGGGAAAGTCTAATGATAAAATAATTTACATGTTAATTAATAAAGCCAATGGTTCAATCGCTAGATCATACGAGTATATAACTACACATGTGTATCCAGCTCCTTATGACTTTGTTTCATTTAATGGTTTAAGTGGATTGGATTTGGAGAGATGTATGTATAAATATGAATACGAAGATGAGACTAGACCAGTTAAAAGTAATAACAACCAATTGACGAGTGCACCTGCAAATAATATTGTTATTACAGGATCGGTACATTACTCAGATAAGATTGTGTTAAATGAAATAAAGAACAGTTTTGCGTTTAAAATTAATGCATTATCAGGTGCCATTGTTTGGAGCAAAATGTATACAAGTGGTTTATTCCCTGTTTTTGCAGATCCATCGCTTTTAATAGATTCACTTGATTATGATTCTTTTAATGATGTTCAAGAAGACCCTAATAATGGAAATCTTTATCTAACTGGAACCTCAAATACATTGGTTCAACATCCGATAATACAAAATCTTTATGATAACAGATTGTCTTCATCAATAGCTGCAATTGATGGTAGAAATGGGAATTTAATCTATAATCTTAATGAGATGCAGTATATAGGAGTTCAATCTATTGTCGATAATACTGATGGAAATGTAATAACTATTTACAATGATTATATGGATTATGAATCTATATATGTAACAGAAAGGGATGCTGCTACAGGGTCATTGATTATGGCAAAAAAATATAGTACTTACCTTTGGGATAATCAATATTTAAGAGGTTTTGATCCATATACTATTACACAAGATCAAGAATATTTCTATATAGCTGGATATTATACTGATATTAATGATTATGATAATAGTACTGTTTATCCTGTAGGTACCTTGTATTACCTTAAATTAGATAAATCAAATTTATCTGTCGTGGAATCTATTGCTAGACCAATGCAAGGAAATAATTATATTAAGGATGAAAATGATCCTATTCCAGATATTTATCATAGACAGATTGGTATAGGAAATATTTTTTATTATCCTAATATTTCAAATTTGATGGAAGGGTTTTTATACTCATTAGGTTTATCTACTCCTGCCTCAGTTACGTTTATAGAAACTCAAAGATTACTAAGTGGGTTTACTCCGCAAAGGTATAATGATTGTTTTGTAGATTTAATTATTAACGAAGAACCTTGGGAGCCAGTAACTACGGATGAATTAGTACAGGATAGATTAAATCTTGTATATAATCAGGCTTCGATATTTGAAGCTGAATATCCAATTGATTATGTTATTTCTTGTAAAGAACCAGATGTTGAAGAAGAATCTAAACCTCAGTTTATATTTCCAAACCCAGCAGATGATGTATTTAATATAAACGAAAAAGAAATTAGCGAAGTACTCGTTTATAATAGCACTGGACAATTGATGCTACAGAGAATGATTAGTACTGATGAAACTAATAAGAAATTTGATGTTTCTGAATTTAGTCCGGGTATTTACTTTGTACAGTTGTATTATAAAGATGGCAAAGTTGAAAGGCATATATTAAAGAAACAATAGTTCCTCATAAAAAAGCCGAATGAAAATTCGGCTTTTTTTATAAAATTTTAGCATATTGTAGTGCTGATACCAACTTATGAAAAAAATATTTTCACTACTAATATTGATATTCTTATTTTTTTTTGCTGAAGCAGATCATTTTGCAGGTTATGATTTATGTTTGATAAATGTCAAAAATTCAAACGGAGGACCTACTTATAATTACAAGTGGAGATTAAAATTATATAGAAATGATTATGGGATGATTTTACCAAATAGTGTTTCATTTAAACTCTACGCTAATAATTCGAATACTGTTATTAGTACTTTTTCTGTTGTAAAAACAAATCAGCAGACCTTCTTGTCTTTTCCAGAAAGCGATTGTTATCCTCAATCGGCAAATTATACTACTGAAGTTGGTATTTATGAAAGTGCAAGTATAGATTATTCAGGATTAACCAACATGAGTAACTATTATGTAATGCAAACAGATTGTTGTAGAGACGGTGGGATTACAAATTTATTTCAACCATCAGGGACTGGATATACTTACACAATTGACTTCCCCAGACTAAGCAGTACTTCTAATGTAAAATTTAATTCTTCACCAGAATTTAAATCACACCCTTCTTTTCAATATAAAGTGGGGCGATATTATCGTATGGATTGGTCAGCCTTTGACTTGGACGGAGATTCATTAGTTTATAAAATAATAAAGCCTTTCTCGAGTGATTATAATGGAAAACCATTTGAAACGGTAGATTATACAAATGGGTATAAACTCGATTCGAATATTGCAGATGGGGATCCAGATTTTTCCATAAACTCACAAACAGGAGAAGTGAGTTATTTACCTACAAAGATTGGTTACTTTGTAGTAAGTGTTAAAGTTGATGAGTATAGAAATATAGCGGGAGTACCTACAAAAATTGGAACTATTTATAGAGATATTCAATTAAGGACAATAATCGAAAATAATCCTCCTCCAACCCTTGCTGATCATAAGAACCGTAGTCAAGTAATTATTGATACAGTAGATTACAATAATGAGTATGAGTTAATCTTAAATGGGCAAGATGTTTTAGGGGATTCATTATATTTAAGTGCTATACCAAGTATAGCACCAGGGGAAAATTTATTTGATCCTTTAATCAATGGAGCTAAGTTTGGATATTGGGGCTCGCCCCAAGGTGGTCAGGCTGGGCAGGATTTAGTGTTAAAAGGAGACTCACTTGTTTCTGGGAAGTTTTTGTGGAAACCAAAGTGTGAGCATGCTCGAGATAAACCATACAAAATTTCTTTTGTACTTCGAGATAGAAACTGCCCCGATGCTAATGATGATTCCTTACACGTATTTATATATGTAAATAAGAAAACTAATAATCCACCAATGTTTATTTCTCCAGATACCATAAGTACACATAAGGTATTAAAGTATTATTTAAATGAAGGTCAACACTTCTCATTGAGTGGTGATAGTATATTAAAAACCTATGATAAAGATTCGACACAGGTTGTAAATATAATTTGTATAAAGGATCCCAATAATGAAGGTTTTGTGAATGGTACTTCTATGTTTTCTGCGTATCCTGCACCTATAAACGCAACAGCTGAATTCCATTTGCAAGTGGGATGCTTTACCATAAAACCACACCGGTTTACATTTTTAGCATTTGATAATAGTTGTTATGATAGGGATACAGTAAGCTTAACCATTGAGCTTTATGTAATGCCAAAACAACTAGTAAAAGAATCTATTTGTGGTGTTGCTGTGGATACATTTTTCAGTCCTTATAATTTTATTTATTGGAATAAAACGAATTTAAATGCAAATGCATATTTGGTGTATAAGCAGAATAAACTCACTTTAGATTACGAATATATAGGGAATACTTTAGATACAGGTTTTGCAGATATGAACGTAAACCCCTCGGTTCAAAATGAAAGCTATAAAATTATCGCAGTTGATATATGTGGAACACAATCTGTAATTAGTGATGGGGTGAAGAGCTTGTTATTAAGTTCTAGTTATTTAGGTGTGGATGGAGTTCAACTAAACTGGGAAGGTTATGCTGGTGCTTCTGTGGATTCGTTTGTTGTATGGAAGAGAATAAACAATGCAGAGTATCTGAAAATAGCGAAACTATCAAATAGCATCTTTACTTATGTGGATAGTAATTATCTTATTGCAGATAAAACCAGCTATTTAGTAGAGTTAGATAATAGTACGAAATGTTCATTGTTTAGGGTTGGTAGAAGAGAAGGAATGATATCTAATCAAACTCATATTTTGATGAATGGGATGTATTCTAACAAACCGATAACATATTATATTATTCCGAATCCTAGCTCAAATCAAATTAGTATATCAGGTCTACCTGAGAATAAGTATATCGATTTAATTATATATGATATTCAAGGAAAAGAAGTGTTAACTAAAAAGTATTTGAATGGAGAAAAATTGGACATTTCGATATTGAATAAAGGAGTTTATTCTATTAAAATAAATGGTATCGTGCAGAAATTTGTAAAAATATAATAATCAACAGAAGATAAAACATATGGACCATTCCGAACATGCAGCATCGATTTTTAACAAATACGCCGAGTCGTATCAAGAACGATTTATGGATGTAAGTATGTATAGTAAAAGTTTAGATTTTCTGGTGAACTTACTTCCTGATAATTCGTCTATACTAGATGTAGCTTGTGGTCCCGCAAATATTTCAAAATACTTATTGAATAAGAATTCAAGTTTAAGCATTTCAGGTATTGACCTTTCCGAAAATATGATTTCATTGGCTCAACAAAATATTCCTCAAGGGAAATTTGAACTGAAGGATGCTCGGAAGATTGTAGAGTTGGGTAAGAAATATAATGTAATTATTTCTGGTTTTTGTTTTCCTTATTTAACAAAAGAAGAGGTGTTGAAATTTATTGATGATAGCACTCTTTGTTTGCAGCCCTCAGGGATACTTTACTTGAGTACGATGGAGAACGATTATACTCAATCTGGCTTAGAGCGCGGCAGTAAAGGCGATGAAATGATGATGCACTACCATGAAGAAAGTTATTTAACAGAAGCTTTAATTAGAAATGGATTTCAGGTAGTACATACTGATAAGATAATTACTGTGATGACTAATGGGAAGGAAGTGGTGGATTTAACAATAATAGCAAAACAGTTTTAGTGATTCTTTAATATTAGTTATGAAAAAAATAATATGTTTAGTGCTATTATTTATTTCTTCTTTCAATATTCATGCTCAAATTACAAAAGAGCTTAAGTTAGAGACTGGATATTCTTTTTATAGATACCGACTTGTATATGTAGAACCTGGTCCGGATTGGAAAGGATATAATATTCGTAATAAAAGTGATGGTATGGATATCAATCTTGTTTACGGATTTAAATGGAAACAAGTAGTGTTTACAGGCATTGGCTTGGGCTATGTAAACTATAATGGAATAAATGGATATACATTTTTTGGAGAGACATTGGTTTATCCTTTGAAAACTAAAATAAAACCACAATTGGGAGTGCGATTTGGATTGAATCATATAGATAATCAATATGTAAATGGAAGCACTACAAGTTTGTTAGAATTTAATTATGGCTTTAATTTCCCAATTAATAGATTTAAAATAACTTTAAGCTCAGCCTTTTCCTTTACTCAACAAGTGTTTTTTGTACCTGTTAGACTTGGGTTTTCTTTACCTCATTAATCATTAGTTTTTTTGTATTCTTGAAAGAAAATACTACTTTTAATATATTAGCTTATAGTATATTACCTAATTGATACCTATGAAGAAAATTCTACTTACCAATATTTTGGTGCTTCTCTTTTTTTATTCTTTTTCTGGCCATTTAGGAGGATACTCTTTGTCGCTAATTAATCATAAGGGTCAGAATGGACTACCTACTGATTCTTTTAAATTAGTGTTAAGGATTTACCAGACTAACGGTATAAGTGCTGGAGATCCTTTTATATTTAAATTATATTCAAATGCTAATAATACATTTAATAGAGATGTTTCAGTATCTAAAAAGTCAACAGTAACAAATTCACATCCTGCGGGTAACTGTTTGCCTGAAGATAATCCACCTAATGGGGCATTCTTTGCATATTATGAGTCGGCCTTAATCGACCTAAGTTCATTAAACGACACTATGGGATATTACTTCAGTACTGCAATTTTTTGTTGTTCTAATTCTGTGATTAACTATAATAGTACTTTTGAATTTACAATGAGGCTTGATATTCCAGCAGTAGGTAATATGTCACCCTATCGCTATAATTCTTCTCCTGAGTTTATTAGTAAACCTCGTCATAATTATTGCCTAGGAATTGCTACTAATCAAGATTGGTCGGCAGTAGATGCAGATGGAGATGTAATTAAATATTCGTTTGCGCAGATGGAGGACGGGTCGCTTACCAAACCTTTTTTGAAAGTTGGATTTACAAGTTCTTCGTATAGTGTAAACTCTCAATTGTTGGGCCCGAATCCTATTCTTATACATCCCGATTATGGGTTACTTTCTATGCATCCAGGATTTGCAGGTGGACATTATATTGCAGTTAAAGCAGAAGAATTTAGAGGAGCTAAGAAAATAGGAGAGACCTTCCGTTTGGTGTTTGTTAATGTACTTACCAATTGCCCTCAATCTGCTAATGTTAGTCCACAGATTTCTACAAATAATGATTCTACAATTACTACTATAAAGGATACAATATATTTGGGGAATACAAAATCCTATCAATTTAAGATTAAGGATTCAGGATTAGAATTAGATTCATTGAAATTGAGTATAAAAACAGAATCAGGAGCCAATGGGTATTATGCCTTGGATACATCCTATTATAATTGGCAAATACTAGATTTAAATAATAACATCACTAATATTTACAAGCAAAATTTTTCACATAAAGGAACTAAAAATTTAAACCTGAGATTTAATTTAATGCCTGATACTAATGGATTAATAGCGAATAAATACAGGTTTACGTTACTCGCAGAAGATAATTCATGTTATGTATCAAAAAAAGATTCTATTGTATTTGAAATTACGTTTGCTAGAATAGATTATATCATTACAAATCCAACTGATGTTCAAGTCAGACTCTATGACTCTACACATTTTGCAGTAGCAACAACACATTCTTATGGAATTAAATATAAATGGCAATCTGATTTTGGAAATGGTTTTAGAGACTTAACTAATAATGATGTATTTCAAGGTGTTGACAAACAGAAACTGAAAATTTTAAAAGCAAGTTTCAAAAATGATTTACAGCAATTAAGGTGCATAACCACTGGTTTTTTCAATGCAGATACTTCTTCGCCTGCTACGATTCATTTGTTGGATACCTGTTATTTAAAAGTAATGGATACCACTTTTTTTGTACATCACGACACTACATTTCTAACACATATCGATACTATTCGTGTAAGTAGGTCGGATACTTTGTCTTTTATGATTGTGAATAAAATTGGTCCTCCTTTTATTTCTAATACTGTTTTGGTTTATCCTACGTCACCTTTAAATAATAATGAATTGCGCATTAACCTTGGCAATTACCAAGCCTTTCCAGGTTATGAGATAAAAATATATAATTCTATTAATACAGAAATAAAGTCGTATCCCTTTACTAAAGCAATTTGGATTGATGATATAAGTACTTGGTCGGGGGTAGGAAAATATACCTTAAAAGTTTTAGATGACCAACAAAAGGTAGTACAAACGAAAACGATTTTAATTGATTAGACATTGACTATGAAAAAAATAATTTACCTACTTATATTGTGTTTCTTATCACTTCATACCAAAGCGTATAAGGTACTTGGGTATGAAATGAGTATCCAAAATGTTCCTGATATTAATGGGCAACAGGCAGATTTGTATAAAATTAAATTGATTGTATACGCCGATACCACTGGTGTAGGCTTGCCGAATAGCATAAGCTCAGCAATAAAAACAAATACGAATGGTACAGCTTTATCAACAAATTTATTGAAAACAAACCCCGTTGAATATATTAATCAATTTAATGGCGATTGTTATCCTATACAGAATTCGGTAACAGAGTATGGTATTTATGAGTCTGAAGCGTTAAATCTATCCAATTTAAATAGTGTATCAGGCTATTATTTGTTAGCAAATATATGTTGCGTTCCTGCCTTAACTAATTTTTTTTCAAATACCCCTGCAGGAATAAATGTGGTGCTAGATTTACCTGCAGTTGGAACAACTAGTACCTATCGATATAATTCATCACCAGTATTTAATGGATTACAGCTTAACAGAATTTGTTTGAATAGAACTTCTATACTAGACTTTTCAGCTGTTGATGCTGATGGAGATTCGTTGGCATATGCTTTTACAGAGCCTTTGCCTACAGATGCAACAAAACCATTTTCAGTAAGAATATATAGTCCAACCTATACTTTAGCAAAACCTTTCGGAGCAAATGCCACAGCTAGTATTGACCCCAAAAAAGGAATTTTGAATATCATCCCAGATAAAATAGGCTCGTTCTTAATTTCCGTAAAAGTATCTGAATATAGAAACGGGATAAAAATTGGAGAAGTTAGACGAGAGTTAACTTTTATTGTAGAAAATGTTTGTGGTGTGGATGAAAAACCAATTATAGGTATGATAAATCATCCTGGGAAAAGTATACACGATACCGTACTTATCGGATCTAATTCGAAATATGTTTTCGAAGTCTCTGATGCGGGCACTAGCAATAAGCAATTGTTTTTTACTATAAAAAATTCTGATGGGGCAAGTAATTTCAATGCTGTAGATACTAATACATATCAGTGGGTATTTAAAGATGCAAACAATAAAATTATCAAAACAGCCAGAAAAAATCCTGTGTTTATTCAGCAGGGTTATATTAGAGCAGAGCTATTAATAAATGCTCAAGCAACTAATGTTTTCGATAATAAGTATTCTTTTAAAGTTATGATTGCTGATAATGCTTGTAACGTAAGCAATATGGATTCATTTGATTTCTCAATTACTTATGGAAGAAAAGATGAATTTATTGTAGATCCACAAAGTGTTATAACAAATAAGAATCAGAATGCGTCTATGTATGTTGTATCGCAACACCAAGACAATATTAGCTATCAGTGGCAAGCAAATTATGGAAATGGATTCGAAGATTTAATAAACAACTCTATTCATGAAGGAATTAATACTGATACCTTGCGACTAAAGAATATTAAACGTAATCAAGCAAATTTAGAATATAGATGTATTTTGTTTGGGCGATTTAATACAGATACCTCAAAAACAGCTTTTGTTAAGCTAATAGATTCGTGTGTAAATGTTGTGTACGATACTACTTTTATTTCTATATATGATACCATTCATGTAACCCAAATTGATTCTATGGTATATGAGATGGTTGATACATTATTGCTAAATTATTTTACTTCTATACAGAATTCAGTTATAGATAATACTATAGAACTTTTTCCTAATCCAAGTTCAAACATTGTTTTTGTAAAAAGCTCAGAATCGAATATAATTCAGGTCGAACTATTTACAATTGAAGGTAAATCAATACGAAAAGTATTATTAGACAAACAGAGCTCTTTTGATGTTTCAGACTTGCAAAAAGGGGTTTATTTAGTTAAAATGGGTGATTTTTATACCAGACTGGTAAAGCTCTAATAAAAAAACTAAAACTTAAATAAGCCAAAAATTATTAGACATAATTTTTGGCTTGAATATTGATTTATAACCTCTAACTAAATCAATATTCTATGAAAAAAGTATCAGCTCTGCTTTTTTTTGTACTTACTTCTATATATGGATATGGCGCACATATTATCGGTTATGATATGTCGATTACCAATATACCTAATACCGATCAATTTTTGTTTCAACTAAGATTGTATAGAGATAATACCCCAGGAACAGCTGCTATGCCAGTAATGTTTCAGGCGGGAGTATATAGTAAGATTAATCCTGGAACTCCTGTGTTTACAATTAATGCAGTAAGAGAATATAAGTATATTCCAAACCCCAATCCCAACGAATGCTATGCACCTAATTCAAGTAACATGATTGAAGTTGGGGTGTTTGTATATACCATTTCTGAAGCGGAAGCTTCATTGTTAAACAACCCCAATGGATATTATTTAGTTGCTAATGATTGCTGTAGAAAATCTACTTCAAACGTTCCTGATACAGATGAATCAGGATATCTGTATACAATGGAAATCCCAAGATTAGATACTGCGTCATTGGTCAGGCGTAATAGTACTCCAATGATTACAGCAACCCCTAGAAGTAATTTTGTTGTAGGTAAGATCTACGACATTGATTGGTCGGCAACTGATGCAGATGGAGATTCTTTAATATATTCTTTAACACCATCCTTAAATGGTTCAATAGGTCTATATCCGTTTTCCCCTTTAGATTTTTCTCCAGGATATAAACTAGATTCTAATATTGCAGATGGTGCTCCAGATTTTAATATCAATCAACACACAGGAATAGGTAGTTATAAACCTACAAGGACTGGTGTTTATGCTGTTTCTATGAAAATTGAAGAATATAGAAGTGGAGTAAAAATTGGTGAAAGTAGAAGAGAAATTATTTTTTTAACTATAATTGCTCCTGAATTCCCTCCTATAATTCAAGATCAAAATAACTCATCACAAGATATTGTAGACACCATTCATTTTGCAGGTGCTGCTAGTATTAACTATTCAATGAAATTTACCGCTAGTGATTCTCCCAATGATTCAGTTTTTATGCACATTTTACCAAACTTTGGAGGCACTCTCCCTATGAATGTATTAGATCCCAATCTGTATAAAGCAACTTGGGGTGAAGTCGGGAAACCAGTTGGTGGTGCTAGCGCTCAAAATTTAGTGTTATATGGTTCGGGTTCTGTAACAGGAGAATTCAACTGGGAGATATTCCCTGCTATGGGCTCAGACAGGCCTTTTGAGTTTACTGTTGTTGCGAGAGATCAAACTTGTCAAGGAGCATTAATAGATTCATTTAAAGTTAAATTATATGTGCCTTTTCAAGAATGCTATGTACAAAAGACAATCAATATAACAGGATGCGATAGTGTGCTAGGAATAAATAATAAAATATATTATCAAACTGGTACGTATTACGATACGACGAGTATTTTTGCAAATTGCGATACTTCTTATTTGCAATTGATTACTGTACATACATCGCCAACAAAGAAACAAATTACAGGCGATCAAAATCCAGTATTATCATATCAATATACTTATTATTTCGAAAGACAAAATCAAAACGCATGTACATGGTTAGTAGAGAATGCTACATTATTGTACGAAGACGATTCGGTAGCTGTAATAAAATTTGATACAGTAGCACTAGCAACCATTACAGTAATAGAATGGGATAATACTACGAATTGTGGTACTAGCAATACTTTGGAAGTTGATGTAAGGTCGTTAGGGGTTAATATCGACAAGACTTCACAGATTAAAGTATATCCTAATCCTAGTGCAAATAAAATTTACATTGAGGGAATAGCTGATGATAAATCATTAATAGAAATATATTCTGTGGATGGGAAAAAAATTCAATCGAGCTCAGTGAGAAATAAACAAGAAATTGATATTTCTGATTTACAATCGGGGGTATATATTTTAAAAGTGGAAGGTCAATCTAGACGAATAATTAAAATGTAAAACATCTAATTATTTTCATAAAACAATACTGCCATCGACTACTAGTTTTAATAGTAGCACCGATGGCAGTTTTGTTTTTTATATAATTACCAAATTCTTACTTGTAAAGAATCTGTTCGATACATTTTATCTGATGTCTTTATGTTGAATGCTTTGTGAAACTCAGGCATATTTGCTACTACTCCATTTACTCTGAATTCTGAAGGTGAGTGTACATCGCTCATTACCCTTTGTTCTAGAGTTTCTTTAGTATAGGTAACCATCCATGCATAAGCATAGGCTAAGAAGAAACGTTGATCTGGATTATAACCTCCAATCAGTTCATTCGATTGCCCTTGTTTAGTTTTTTTGAAGGCTTCGTAACCCATTACCAATCCACCTAAATCGGCAATGTTTTCTCCTTGTGTAGCATCTCCATTGATATGTAGATTACCTAATACCGTATATTGATTGTATTGTTCTACAATCATTTTTGTTTTTGCTTTAAATTTTTCACGGTCTTCTTTTGTCCACCAATCGCGCAAATTCCCTTTTTCATCGTACTGACTGCCTTGATCATCGAATCCGTGAGTAAGTTCATGTCCGAACGTAGAACCTCCTATAATGCCATATAAAACAGCATCGTCGGGCATACGTCCTTCAAACCCTGGAACAATTATATTACATGCTGGTACGCAAATCTCATTGAAGGTTGGGTCGTAATAAGCATTGTAAGTTTGTGGTGTCATTCCCCATTCCGATTTATCTACTGGCTTACCGTATTTTTTAATATTTTCTTGAAATTGCCAATTTCTTACCGCCATCACATTTTTTGCGAAATCTGTTCTACTAATGTTTATGCTCGATAGGTCTTTCCATTTGTCGGGATAACCTACTTTCATGTTTACTTTTTCCAATTTAGAAAGTGCCTTTTGTTTAGTTTCTGCACTCATCCAATCTAAATTTTTAATATGCTCTGCATAAACATCACGAATATTCTCTCCAATTTCTAGAAGCTTTTCTTTTGTCCCCGCTGGTAAATATTCTTTAACATAGATTTGCCCAATAAGCTCACCTAAGTCGTCGTTAGTTTGCTCTACGATTCTTTCCCAGCGTGGTTTTTGTGTTTTACTACCAGACAATGTTTTACCAAAGAAATTGAAATTTTCTTTTTCTAAATCTTTGTTTAGATATTTAGAATAATCAGTGAGGAGATTCCATTGTAAGTAGATTTTCCAATCGGCTAGTGGGATAGTTTTTAAGGAAGTATTTAAAGCGCTGAAAAATTCAGGCTGACCAATTACTACACTATCCATATTGGCTAGATCGAGTTGTGAGAATAAATGGCTGGCATTTAGGTCTACTAATTTCTTACTTAGGTTAGCAACACTTTCTTTATTATAATTTTTATATGGATCTCGAGTGTCTTCTAGTTTTCTGCTAGCTTTTGCTAAGCTTTTTTCTATGTTAAAAACTCTTTCACCAATATTTTTATCTGAGGATAGTTTAGCTAATTCAAACATCTTTTGGATGTGTTGTACGTAAGCTGTTCTGATTTTTGGATTTTCACCTTCATTACTGAAATAATATTCGCGATCAGGCAAACCTATACCACCTTGCCATAAAAATGAGGTGTTAGCACTAGCATTTTTATCATCTGTACCAATTCTAAAATAGAACATCGGAGCACATCCAATTTTGTGTAATGCTGCTACAGTAGTTATTACATCAGTTGAATTTTTGATGCTAGCTATTTGATTTAACAAAGGTTGTAGCGCATTGATGCCATTCTTTTCAATGGTTACAGTATCTAATCCAGAGAAATAGTAATCGCCAATCATTTGTTCTTTACTGCCTTTTGTAGCATTTGAAATTGCTGCAGATTTCTCACAAATCTGACGAACCTGAGAGTTTACAGTATCTTGTATGGTCCTGAAAATCCCCGCACTATTTCTGCTGCTAGGAATAGGGTTGGCCTTAAACCAATTATTGTTTGCAAATAAGAAAAAGTTATCTCCTGGAGAAATACTAGAATCTATGTGCGAAACTAGTGGGTCTATTTCGTTTTTTTGTGTAGCAGAATTACACGCCAGTAATGCTACTGAACCTAATAGTATTAGTTGTCTTTTCATACAACTAATATAAACATTTTGCTATTGAGGGTTAAAAATGGTAATTATTTTTACGTAACAATATTAAAACCATTTCTTTTTTATAGCCAATTTTACAGCCTGAGCACGATTATTAACGTGAAGCTTTTGATAGATGTTATTGATGTGAGTTCTTACCGTATGGGGCGAAATAAATAGTTTTTCGGCTACTTCTTTATGATCTAAACCATCTACTAAACTTTGTAAAATATGCATCTCTCTATCCGACAAATTGCTTTCTGATTTAGTGGGAAGAGGACTTTCTGTATTCATTAGCATTTTCAAAGCCTTCCTGGCAATACTGGGACTCATTGGAGATCCGCCGAATTCGATAATTTGATGAATAGCCTCAATTACACGATCTACTTTCTCGTCTTTTAAGAGATATCCAATAGCACCTGATTTAATGGCATCAAAAACTTTTACATCATCATCGAATACCGTAAACATTAAGAATTTTGTTTCAGGATATATTTCAGAGGCGATTTCAACAGCTTCTATCCCGTTCATTATTGGCATATCGATATCCATCAGTACAATATCCGGAATTTCGTGATGGTGCTCCTTCATTTTTATTAAAAAATCTTTACCATTGGATGCATCAAAAATGATAGAAATTTCTTTGTCAAATTTCAGTTTATCAGCTAGTGATACTCTGTTCGCTTGTTTATCGTCAACGATTCCTACTTTTATCATTTTTTTGAATTCTATATGTCTAAATTCTTAATATATATACTAACGTTATATACGTCATATGCATTAATTTTCAATTTTCAATTCAATAGTAGTTCCATTGTTTAATGATGAATTTATCGTAAATATTGCTCCACATTCAGCAGCCCTTTCCGACATTATAACTAATCCGTAATGTTCGTCGCTGTAATCAACTGTGGTGTCGAAACCTTTTCCATCATCAGTAATTTTGAAATAGAATAAATATTTTTCATCACTTTTAAACAATACATTAATGTTGCTTGCTTTAGCATGTTTAAGAATATTGCTTAAAGCTTCTTGGCAGATCCTGAATAAATGTAGCGTGACTCCTGGATTTAGTTTTCTTTTGCTATTAAATTCCTCTTTGAAATTTATATTGATATGAGTGCTGAACTCTAACATTTTTCTCGCAAAAGTTTTGAATTTATCTGCAAAATCTTCAATAAATAAAGCCTGATTGTTTATAGCCCATATAGTTTGACGTAAAGTAAGTATTGCTTGTCTGCCTGTTTCTGTTAAATTTTCTAAACGTTTCTTTTCCTCTTCTTCTGACAGTTTTTCGGGATGGGAAATCATCCAATCTAAATTAGAGATTAAGTATGAAAGGTGTGCTCCAACATTATCATGTAAATCTCTAGCAATGCGCAATCGTTCTTGCTCTAATTCGTATTGAACTTGCAGCTTTCTTTTTAATGCTTGTTTTTGTCTATGGATGTAATAGTAAATAATTCCAATGAAGATAAGTATGGCGCTAAGTCCGGTTAACCAATAAAACCATGTAGTTTGCCAGTAAGGAGGAATAATACTGATATAAATTATTTTCGGTTCTTTACACCAAACTCCATCGTTGTTACTTCCAAATAATTTTAGTACATAGTTTCCTGCTGGTAAATTTGCATACCTAGCATAATGCCTATTCCCTGATTCAATTATTTTTTTGTCGTACCCTTCTAAAATATATTTATACTTATTTGCAGAAGGATTTGAGAAGTCTAATGCCGAAAAATCAAATGCTAATGTGTTTTCTGTGTAATTTAGTTTTATTGAAGTTAATTCGTTGTAATTGGTATCTGTTTTGTAAGGAATATCGAATAAATAAATTTTATTTAGAGAGATATTTGGAGGATATGGATTATAGTGAATATTGGAAGGGTTTATAATGTTCACTCCATTAGTGCCACCAAAATAGAGTTTCCCATCTCTTCCTTTATGATAAGAACCAGTATTGAATTCGTTGGATTGAAGCCCATCGGATGTGCTGAAATTTTTAAACTGTTTGGATGAAGGTTTAAATAGGGTTAGACCTCTGTTATGACTAAACCAAATGTTCCCGTTGTTGTCTTCTAATAAACCATAGATATTATCGTTTCTCATTCCCGAATTTTCGTCGTATTTTTCTAGCACTTCTCCTTTAAGATTTACCTTAAATAAACCTCTAATAGTGCTGAAATAAATTTCTTTTTTACTGGTGATAAGAATCGATTTTACAAAAACTTCTTTATCTACATATATCTTCTTCTTCGTTATTAAATTGTAAATGATGAATGTTTTATTGGTGCCAATAAGTAAGATGCTATCGTTGTAATGTTTGAAATTTATAATAGCAGTATCCTTAGTTTGATAGAGCACTTGCGTGCTTAAATCTTCATTTATATTACTTATAAAATATGTTGGAAGTGATCGTGTATTGATATAGAACTTGTTCTTATGGTTTTCGAAACTTGGGTATGCTTGCGGTTCGTAAAATTTACTGTTTTGCTCTTTGACAATCTTGTTTAATATATAATTATAGACTATCATTCTATCGTTATACATTAGAAGAATCTCTTGGTCGCTGTATTCAATCATCCCAAGTACAGATGCATTCACTAGGTCTGAACTTTTTTTAGGCTTGAACAATATGTGTTTATAGTTATAATTATCTTTTTCGTCGTAGATTAAAAAACCTAAGGCATGCAAGCCAACAAATATCTTTCCCGACTTTGTGACCAAGATAGATTTTGTCATGTTTAAACGTTCTTCATTCGATCCGATGTGAATGAATTTATTTACATGTGGAGATAGTATTTTTATCCCTATTCCATTTGTTCCAAAAATTATATTCCCAGTTTTATCGCGATAGAGAGACTCCATGAAAGTAAAAGATTGGGCATATTGTCCGAAGTTTTTGTGGTATTCTATGTTATTGTAATTGTCTTTATCTATAATGTAGTATCCATCTATAGTTCCGAGATAATATTTCCCATTAGAATATGTAATACATGTGGTATTCGCATTTCCATTGGTATTTATTTTTTGTTGTTTAGAGCTTACTTTCCCATTACTAATTTGGTATTCTACAATGTTTTTTTGTAATGCATCTATAGCAATAAATTTATTTTTTGTATAACTGGCGAATTCAACTCTTCTGATGCCGTAGGCATTTAGTTTTTGTAATTGAAAAGTTGCAGTATTGAAAATATAAAGAGAATTCGCTTTGTTTTGGAAGACAAGAAGTTTATTATGATAATATGGATTCTTCTGAATGGATATTTCTGTACTTTTTAGAGTGTCGAGTTTTATGTTTTTTACGATTTGCTTTTTATTGATATCGAAGCCTACCAACTGTTTATTTGAAATCAGTAGCCATAATCTTTGATTTTCATCTTCTGTTAGAATATTGTAAGTAGATATTGTTTTAGATTTAATAATATTTATAAACTGATCTTTTATTCGATCATATAAACTCAAGCCCTTATCGTGCGATACCCAAAGTTGCTTTTTACTGTCTTCAAAAAACATGAAATAAAATTCTCCATCAATGCTGTTGTTGTTTTTGGGGTCGAATTTATAATTATGAATTTCGTTTCCATCGAACCTTGAAATGCCATTTGCTGTAGAGAACCACAAGTACCCCCTGTGGTCTTGCAATATTTCGTAAATGCTGTTCTGATTTAATCCATCGTCAGCAGTATAAGAGCTAAACTTCCTCTGAATTTGCGAGTAAGCTAGCAAAGGGAATAATAGAATAAATAGTAATATAGTCCTCAACAATTTTTTACATTACATATAATATTAAATGTAATATAAAATTCTTATTTGGGATAATATAGTATAAGAATAAAGTAAAAATACATCATTTGATGTATTTTATTACACGTTGTTATGTTAAATCAAGAATAGGACAGATTGTTATTTCATGTATTTAAAATCTTGCCCTGATTTAATCACTAATAGCGACTCGTAAATCAATTTAATTACATTTTCTACGTCGTCTTTATGCACCATTTCTACTGTGGTATGCATATATCTTAAAGGGAGAGAAATTAATGCAGATACCACCCCGTCGTTAGAGTATGCAAATGCATCTGTATCTGTTCCTGTAGATCTTGAGGAAGCCTGGCGTTGGAAAGGTATTTTATTTTTTTCCGCGGTATTAATGATGAGTTTATTCAAATTCATTTGTACAGCAGGAGCATAAGACACAACCGGACCTCTACCACAAGCTAAATCGCCTTGTGTAATCTTATTAATCATCGGGGTTGTGGTGTCGTGGGTAACATCCGTAACAATAGCCACATGGGGTTTTATTTTATGTGCTATCATTTCAGCACCACGTAATCCAATCTCTTCTTGTACAGAATTAACAATGTACAATCCAAATGGGAGTTTCTTTTTATTTTCCTTTAACAACCTAGCTACTTCGGCAATCATAAATCCACCAGCTCTATTATCCAATGCACGTCCTACATAGTAGCGATCGTTTAATTGCATAAACTGATCTTCAAAAGTAACTACACAACCTACGTGTATACCTTTTTTTTCTACTTCATCTTTGCTCGTACAACCGATATCGATGAATATGTTTTTTAAAGATGGAGTTTCTTCTTTTTCACCACTACGAGTATGTATTGCGGGCCATCCGAATACTCCTTTTACAATTCCTTTGTCGGTATGCACATTCACGCGCATAGAAGGAGCAATAAGATGATCGGAGCCCCCATTTCTAATAACGTAAATTAGTCCGTCGTTAGTAATGTAATTTACATACCACGAAATTTCATCCGCATGAGCTTCAATAACCACTTTATATTCGGCTTTGGGATTTATTATACCTACGGCTGTACCGTAATTGTCTACATAGGTTTCATCTACATACGGACGAATATAATCTAACCATAGTTTTTGTCCAGAAATCTCGAAAGAAGTTGGAGCTGCATTATTGATGTATTTTTCGAAAAACGTAATCGAATTTTTATTCGTTACTGCTTTTGTTTTTGGTGTAGTTGATTTCTTTGCCATTTTTCTGAGTAGTGAGTAGTGAGTAGTGAGTAGTGAGATGTATTGAGTGGTAAGTAATGGGTAAAAATAATATTTATTTCACATTACCCACTACTCATTACCCACTACTATAAAGGTATGTTTCCGTGTTTTTTCTTAGGATTATTCTTTACTTTATTTTCTAGCATTTTAAATGCTTTTATTAACTTTTCTCTTGTTTGCGAAGGTTCTATTACTTCATCTATAAAGCCTCTTTCTGCTGCTCTATATGGGTTAGCAAACATGTCGGAATATTGCTTTTCTTTTTCTAACCATTTTTCTTCTTTGTTGCTTGCTTCGTTAATTTCTTTTTTGAAAATTATTTCTGCTGCCCCTTTTGCACCCATTACGGCAATCTCAGCACTAGGCCATGCGTAGTTCATGTCGGCCCCAATGTGTTTAGAGTTCATTACATCGTAAGCACCTCCATAGGCTTTACGTGTAATTACTGTAATGCGTGGAACGGTAGCTTCAGAAAACGCATATAACAATTTCGCTCCATTGGTAATAATTGCATTCCACTCTTGGTCAGTACCTGGTAAGAAACCTGGGACATCTTCAAAAACTAATAGTGGGATATTAAAACAATCGCAGAAGCGAACAAAACGTGCTGCTTTTGTTGATGCGTGATTGTCGAGTACCCCTGCTAAGAACATAGGTTGATTGGCAACAATACCAATACTTTTACCAGCTAAGCGAGCAAAGCCCACCACAATATTCTCAGCGAAATTTTTGTGAACCTCTAAGAAAGAATTTTCGTCGATAGTATTTGCAATTACTTCTCTGATATCGTAAGGCTGATTTGCATTTTCTGGTATAATGTTGTTCAGCGATTCTCTTGTTTCCGATGAATTGCTATCATAAGGAACACTAGGAGCGCGCTCTTCGCAATTCTGAGGCATGTAGCTTAACAGTTGCTTAATGTTGGCAATGCATTCAATTTCATTAGCACATGAGAAATGTGTAACTCCTGATTTTGTAGAGTGTGTGCTTGCACCACCTAGTTCTTCAGAACTTACTTCTTCATGGGTTACTGTTTTTACCACATTTGGTCCTGTAACAAACATGTATGAAGTATTCTCAACCATTAAGATATAATCTGTAATAGCAGGTGAATATACCGCTCCACCAGCGCATGGTCCCATAATAGCAGAGAGCTGTGGAATTACACCAGAAGCCATGGTGTTACGATAAAAAATATCGGCATACCCACCTAAAGAAACTACACCTTCCTGAATACGTGCACCACCAGAATCATTTAATCCAATTACTGGTGCGCCATTTTGCATGGCTAAATCCATAATCTTGCAGATTTTTTCTGCATGAGTTTCAGAGAGAGAACCCCCAAATACGGTAAAATCTTGTGAAAACACATAAACTAATCGGCCATTAACGGTTCCGTAGCCTGTAACTACACCGTCGCCAAGGTATTGCTCATTTTCTAATCCGAAATCTTTAGAGCGATGGGTAACCAACATTCCTATCTCTTCGAAAGAACCCTCATCTAATAAAAAGTGAATTCGCTCTCTAGCAGTTAATTTGCCTTTTTTATGTTGTGAATCGATACGTGCTTGGCCACCTCCTAGTTGGGCTTCTTGTATCTTACTTTTTAGTATATCAATCTTTGAATTCATGCGGCTAATGTAAAGAAAATGCTCAAATGTGCAAACGAGTAATTCGCTTAATTGTGTGATTATTTCTTGCTGAAATAGAACAATTTTAGTGGAAAATCGTTAACATTGCACAAAATATGAAAAAAAGGAAGGGGCATATCATCTTACTATTTTGCTCTATCTTCTTTGTGAAGGTGGCCCTTTGCCTCGCTACGGTTTATTTTCATTGCAATAATGAGAAATTGATGAACTCTTTGATTATGCAGTTAGAGATTGAACATGAGGATCATGCTAACGATAATTTAAAGGAGCTTTTTGCAAAAGACTCTAAGTTCACACACAAAGAGTTTCAGTCGCATAAGATTGATACAAAAGAAGTAAATGCTGCTGTATACATTACGTTTACAGATTTATATCCTATTAATGCATTGTATACTGAGATTGTTACACCTCCTCCCGAACGCCTTTCTTAATCAGTCCAATGATGAAGCATTATAGAATGCTCATCTCCTAAATTTTTAGTAAAAATTATTTTTTAAATTTATTATTCGAACATCATGTCGAAAGAAAACAATATGCAACCAGGTGTGCAGAAGTATTTTTTGTGGAAAAATCTACAAAAAGATTTACCCGCAAGTATAGTAGTATTTTTAGTGGCTTTGCCTTTATGTTTAGGTATAGCCTTAGCTTCTGGAGCACCATTATTTGCAGGGATATTAACAGGTATAATAGGAGGGATAGTTACCTCATCTATTAGTGGATCACAATTGTCGGTTTCTGGTCCCGCAGCGGGATTAACAGTAATTGTACTTACTTCAATTGCTACTCTAGGAAGTTTTCAACTTTTTTTGGCTGCTGTAGTTATTGCAGGTATTCTACAAATCATTTTAGGTTTTTTGAAAGCAGGTACAATTGGTAATTATTTTCCATCATCTGTAATAGAAGGGATGCTGGCTGCAATTGGAGTTATACTTATTTTAAAACAAATTCCTCATGCTGTTGGGTACGATAAGGATTATCAAGGCGATTTCGATTTTAATCAGCTCGATCATGAAAATACATTCACCGCATTATTATCTGCGATTGAATACCTGAACATAGGCGCAGTAATTATTAGTGTTACAGCTTTATTGGTATTAATATTTTGGCCTAAAGTAAAGAAACTGGCTGCTATACCTTCAGCATTAATTGTGGTTATACTTGGTATTGTGTTTGCTCAGCTGTTCGAAGGTACATCAATGGCTTTAGCCTCAGATCATAGAGTGCAAATTCCAATGGTGCAATCGGCTCAAGAATTTTTTGGTTTGTTTATCGCTCCTGATTTTTCTCAATTATTTACCAATAAGCAAGTATGGACAGTAGCAGTTACGATTGCGATTGTAGCTAGCTTGGAAACTTTATTGAGTGTTGAGGCGGTAGATAAAATAGATCCAATAAAAAGAGTATCACCTACAAATAGAGAACTAATTGCTCAGGGTGTAGGAAATACAATATCTGGATTACTAGGTGGTTTACCAATGACAGCAGTAATTGTTCGTTCCTCAGCTAATGTTAACTCTGGTGCAAGAACAAAAATGAGTAGCATCTTTCATGGATTTTGGTTATTAATAGCATTGCTATTTATACCTGGTTTAATCAATATGATTCCTTTGTCGGCTCTTGCTGCAATTCTTTTAATGACAGGTTACAAGTTAGCGAGACCTACATTAATTAAGAAAATGTGGAAGCTGGGCTGGGATCAATTTGTTCCATTTATGGTCACCTTGTTAGCGGTTGTATTTACCGACTTATTGGTAGGTGTAGGTATTGGAATGACCGTTGGAGTTTTCTATATTTTAAGAACAAATATGAGAAATCCGTTCTTCTTTAAAATGGAACATAACCCAGGGAATTCTAAGGTTTATCGACTAGAATTATCTCAGGAAGTTACTTTCTTAAATAAAGGAGCTGTTCAATATGCGTTTACACATTTACCTCCTGATTCTCGTGTAATTATCGATGCCTCAAATTCCAGATATATCGACCATGATGTTTTAGAGATTATTCATAACTTTAAAGAAAATGCCTATACTAAAAATATAGAAGTAGAAACAATTGAGTTAAAAGAGAAATACGAAATCCCAAAATTTAGCATTTAAAAAAAATCAACAACAGCAATTTATAAATTAAGATATGCCACATAGAAATTTAAATACAAAAATTACCAATTATAACGATTTATTAGAAGGTAACCGTAAATGGGTTGAAGATACCCTTAAAGAAGATCCTGATTATTTTAATAGACTATCGAAAGGACAAGAACCTCCTGTGTTGTGGATTGGTTGTTCAGATTCACGTGTACCTGCAAATCAGGTTACTGGTACTTTGCCTGGTGAAGTGTTTGTACATCGTAATATTGCAAACGTAGTAAGTCATGCCGATTTAAATTTATTATCGGTAATGGACTATGCAGTAAATGTATTGAAGGTTAAATACATTATCGTTGCTGGACATTATAAGTGTGGTGGTGTAGCCGCAGCGCTTACAAACAAACAGTTTGGAGTTATTGATAACTGGTTACGTCACATTAAAGATGTATACAGATTGCACAAAGCAGAAATAGATGCAATTGAAGATATTAAAGCAAAAGAAGATAGACTTGTTGAATTAAACGTTGTGGAAGGTGTATTAAACGTTTGTAAAACTACTATCGTGCAAAACGCATGGTCTTCTGGACAAGAACTATCAGTACACGGTTGGGTAATAGATATTCATACGGGTTATGTTAGAGACCAACAAGTGTCGGTTAGCAATAACGACCAGATGGATAAGGTGTATAAGATGGACAGATTTTAAGTTGCGAATTTTGAATTGTGAGTTGTGATATTTACAACTCACAACTCACAACTATTGATTAGTCCATAAAAGGATATCTGTAATCTTTCGCTGGATCAAAAGTTTCCTTAATTGTACGAGGTGAAACCCAACGCAATAAATTAATCATAGAGCCTGCTTTATCATTCGTTCCAGATCCTCTAGCTCCTCCAAAGGGCTGCTGACCTACTACTGCTCCAGTACATTTATCGTTAATGTAAAAGTTTCCGGCAGCGTTTTCTAATTTCTTAGTGGCTAATGTAATGGCATAACGATCTTGTGCAATGATAGCTCCCGTTAATGCATAGATTGAAGTGCTGTCTACTAGTTCTAAGGTTTCTTCAAATTTTGAATCGTCGTACACATAAATGGTGAGTACTGGTCCGAATAATTCCTCACACATGGTAGTGTATTTAGGGTCTTTCGCCACAATAACAGTCGGTTCAATAAAATAACCAACAGATTTATCGTAGTTGCCTCCTGCAATAACTTCCACATTTGCATCTTTCTTAGCTGCATCTATATAAGAAGCTAATTTGTCGAACGATTTCTCATCGATAACTGCGTTGATAAAGTTTTCGAAATTCTCTGTTCCTCCCATTTTGAATGTAGCCATGTCTTTCAGCATTCGATCTTTAATTGCTGGCCATAATTTAGCAGAAATATATACTCTTGATGCAGCAGAACATTTCTGTCCTTGGTATTCAAATGCTCCTCTTAAAATAGCCACGCTAGCTACATCAACATCTGCTGATTCGTGTACCACAATAAAATCTTTTCCTCCAGTTTCGCCAACAATACGTGGGTATGATTTATATTTATGAATATTATTTCCTATAGTTTTCCAAATACCTTGGAACACCGATGTCGATCCAGTAAAGTGGATTCCTGCAAAATCAGGATGAGAGAAGATAACCTCTCCAGCATCTGGTCCAGATACGTATACTAAATTAATCACACCATCTGGCACCCCAGCTTCTCTGAAAATTTCCATTAGTACGTTCGCAGAATATATTTGTGTGTTAGATGGCTTCCAAACAACCACATTACCCATCATAGCCGCAGAAGTAGGTAGGTTACCTGCAATTGCGGTAAAATTAAATGGAGTTAATGCAAACACAAAGCCTTCTAATGGGCGTTGCTCAATTCTATTCCATATTCCTTTTGCCGAACCCACTTGCTGTCCGTAGATTTCCGACATGTAAGCAACATTATATCTTAAGAAATCGATGATTTCGCAAGCTGAATCTATTTCCGCTTGAAAGGCATTTTTAGATTGCCCCAACATAGTTGCCGCATTTAATTTATAGCGATATGGACCAGCAATTAATTCAGCTGCTTTTAAGAAAATTGCTGCTCTTTGTTCCCATGGCATATCAGCCCATGCTTTTTTCGCACTTAAGGCTGCTTTAATGGCTTCTTCGATATGTGTTTTATCACCTTGATGGTAGTGCCCCAATAGGTGTTTATGGTCGTGTGGTGGATGTAAACTAGCCGTTTTTCCTGAACGTACTTCTTTACCTCCAATATACATAGGGATATCTAAAGTTTTTGCCCTTGCTTCTGCAATGGCTGCTTTTAATAGTTCTCGCTCTTTTGTACCTGGAGCATAACTTAAAATGGGTTCGTTTGTAGGGGTCGGAACGACAAAAAATCCTGTTGACATATTGTTTGTTTATTAAGAAATGCAAATATAAGTATTAACATATTATCCTATTAACATATTAACATATTAATTTGTAGATTAGTGGGATGAACTTCCTACGAAAGATAAGTCTTCCGTTTGCGCTCCTCTATTGGTTAATCATTGTGTTTAGAAATAAACTGTATGATTGGCAATTGTTTCACTCGCGCACATTTCATGTACCCACCATTAGTGTAGGTAATATTAATGTGGGCGGAACTGGCAAAAGCCCTACTGTAGAATACCTTATTAAGCTGTTAAAAGATGAGTTTAATTTAAGCACCCTTAGTAGAGGGTATGGAAGAAAAACTTCTGGGTATATAGAAGCAAGTGCATTATCATCTCCAGAAGAAATAGGCGATGAGCCTACCCAGTTTAAACAGAAGTTCAACGATATTAAAGTGGTGGTCGATGAGGATAGAACTAGAGCCCTAGAGAAACTACAATACGAATGTGATTTGGTGTTATTAGACGATGCTTTTCAGCATAGAAAAGTTAAAGTCGGACTACAAATACTTTTATTCGATTATAATAAAGTGTTTGATAAAGATTGGATGTTGCCATTTGGTAATTTACGTGAACCTATTTCGGGTTTAAATAGAGCCGATATTATTTTAATAACCAAAACGCCGAAAATATTTTCACCTATGGAGCGTAGGAGAGTAGAGTCTCATCTTCCTAATCACCATAATAAACCTATTGTATTTTCGTATTTAAGATATGGTGAATTAAAAGGTCTGCACGAATCGTACCCTCAACGCATGCTTAATCAATGCGATAAAAAAACACAAGTAATTTTAATTACTGGCATTGCCGACGCTACCTTGTTAGTAAATTATCTAGAATCGAATAAATTAAAAATAGCAAAACATTTTAGATACGCCGATCATTATAATTATAGTACAACAGAGATTGGTAAATGGAATAGTGAATACAATAATATTAACGGAGATAATAAGATAATTATAACAACTGAAAAAGATGCGATGAGATTATTGCATCCTAAATTCGAAAATAAACTAGATGAGTTACCGATATATTACCTTCCTATAGAATCGGAAATTCATGAGAAAGATAAAGAGTGGTTTGATAATAAAGTAATAGAATATGTTAGAACAAGTAAGAAACACAACGGAGTACATTAAAAGAGTGATAGGCGATTTCACGCCTGAGTATGGTATAATATTAGGAACTGGTTTAGGTGGATTAGTAAAAGAAATAGATGTAAAGTACGAATTACTTTATTCGATGATTCCAGATTTTCCTATTGCAACAGTAGAATTTCATACTGGTAAATTGATTTTCGGAGAATTGTCGGGCAAAAAAGTAGTGGCTATGTCGGGTCGTTTTCATTATTACGAAGGATACGGTATGCAGGAGATTACTTTCCCTATTCGTGTGATGAAAGTATTAGGCGTACAACGTCTGTTTATTTCAAATGCATGTGGTTGTTTAAACCCTGATTATAAAAAAGGGGATTTGATGATTATCAATGATCATATTAATTTACAAGGTGAAAATCCGTTACGTGGGAGAAATTACGATTCCTTTGGCCCTCGTTTCCCAGATATGAGTATGCCTTACGACCCTGAGATGATTAAAATAGGGAAGAAAATTGCCTTAGATAATAAGATTACCGTACACGAAGGTGTGTATGTAAGTGTTGTGGGGCCTAATTTAGAAACCAGAGCTGAATATAAATTCTTGAGACTAATTGGAGCAGATGTTGTTGGTATGTCTACAGTGCCAGAGGTGATTGTAGCTAATCACATGAGTATGCCTGTGTTTGCGATATCTGTAATTACTGATGAAGGATTCCCTGAAACCTTAAAGCCAGTGTCTATACCTGAGATAGTTGCTGTTGCTGAGGCGTCTGAACCCAAGTTGACATTTATTCTGAAAGAATTAATAGCGAATCTGTAATTTAGCGGCGTGAATCGTTATAAATTCTTATTCTTCATTTTTTTATTACCCATTGCTAGTAAGGCATTTGTGGCCGATACTGCAAAGAAAGTGTACGCTTCGGATGCGGTCCGCTGGCTTACTCTTTCCGATTTGCATGCAGATACTCTAACTTTTCACCGTTTAGATACCACCGCTGATTTTTTTCAGAATTTTAATCTTATCCATAGAAATTTAAATGATAATGCCCGATTGTATTTAGGGAATTTAGGACTGGCAACACATCCATTAGTTTTTCAAGAGTCCATTAGTTGGGGGTTTGATTTAGGTCGACATGCATTCGATCCTTACATGAAGAAAATAGAAGATATCAAATTCTATAGAACCATTAGTCCATATACCAATTTCTATTATATATGGAACAGAAGAAAAGAACAGTATTTCGAACTCACCTTTTCTCAAAATATTGGTCCAAGGTTTAATTATGCAGCTAACTTTACACGACTAGTTTCTCAAGGCGATTATAACCGACAAGATGCCGATCATTTGAATTATGATTTAAACACTTGGTATACTTCTAAAAATAGAAAATATCAATTGTTCACTGCAATTATAAATTCAAGTTTAGTTCTTCAAGAAAATGGCGGAATAAAAAACGATTCCATTTTTAGAGTAAGCTCGGGTTTAAACTCAGAATTTGAACCTGTGTTTTTGAATAACGCTTCCAATAGGGTAGACGATAAGCATTATTTTATCAAACAAAGTTATGCATTCGGTCCGCAAGACACGCTTAAAATAGATACATTTCGCTTAGCGAGGATACTTCCTCGTTTCAGAGTTTTTCATGAACTAAGATATAACGTAAGAAAAAATGAATACAGGGAAACCCCTCTCGATTCTGGGCTCTACAATACTATTTATTTCGACTCATTAAATACAAGTGATGTAATTACTCTGAAACATTTACAAACTAGGTTAGGCGGTGAGATGTATTCCAAATCACGTAGATCAAAAAGACTGAACTACACCACTTATTATTTACGTTTGGATGCAATATCTATTGCGAACATGAATTTCGATTCTACACTTAAAGGAATATCATTATTCTCTGAGAGGAATTATCAACTATCTAAAAATTTAGAATTCAGACTAAGCTTAAGCAATGGATTGATGGGTAACTTCGACGATAATAGGGTGTTTCAATTGCAGTTTAGACTTTACTCTAGAGGTGATTCAAACTATGTTCTTATCAACTATCACAACAGAAGCAACGACCCTTCTATAACTTCAGAAAAATACTCTTCTAATCATTATCAGTGGTATAATAACTTTACGAATATATATTCAAATACATTGAAAGTAGGCTATGTAAATGGGATTAGAAAATTTAGCACTACACTTTCTGTTGCAAACATTGAGAATGAAGTGTATTTCGATTCATCTATGAAGGCCAGACAATTGCCGAGTTATAATTATGTAAGATGGCAAGTGCAAAAAACATTTTCAGTTGGAAAATTTCATTTATACAATCAAGTAAATGTACAAGGTTCTGACCAGTCGAATTTTATTCGTATGCCTCTACTGCATACTTATCAGTCTTTATATTTCCAGTCGTATGTTTTTAAAAAGGCGTTAAATCTAAGAACAGGCTTCGATGTGCGTTATTACACAAAAACCAAGTCTTATGATTACGATCCCGCTACTTCACAGTTTTATCTTTCGAATAAAAGCATAGGCGATTATCCCATTTTAGATTTCTTCATTACAGCAAGTTTAAAACGTGCAGTACTCATGCTAAAAATAGATCACCTTAACCAAGGATTTTGGAACAAAGGATATTACATGGTCGATGGCTATCCTTTGCCCGACAGAGCCTTGAAAGTTGGGCTCCGCTGGGCGTTTTATGACTAATTAATATGCTGATATGCTAGTGTGCTAATATGCTGATATGCTGATATGCTAGTATGCTAGTATGCTGATATGTTAGTTAATAATTAGTTTTTCAAATTGTGTACTTGTTTTACTTAGAAGTTTAATGGTGTAAATTCCTTTCGCTAGATTCAGTTTGGTTTTTTGATTCTGAATTTTTTCTTCAAGAATTTTCTGACCACTCAGATTGTAGATCTCAATAATTTCAATATCATCAGCTTTAATAGTTATTTCTCCACTGCTTGGATTAGGGAAAATTGTCAATTTGTTTTTCTTTACTTGAGGTAGACCAAGTACCAAGAAGTTTTCGAATCTCGATAATGATTGTTTTTCTAATGCACCAACATTGAAATTGAAATTCCAATCTAATCTCTCGAGCAACTCTTTATTATTTCCATAGGTGTATTCTGATTTTTCTTCGTAGAAATTCGACCACTGCCCATTAACTCCATTTTTTATCTGATAATATAGTTTGTTTTTCTGATCATCTAATATTTTCAAGAATTCTTGTTCGGGAACTAGTTCTTGATTTATGTATGCTAGGGTAGTTATTTTATAGCTTCCAAAATTATCTATGATTATTTTCTGATATGTTTTAGTGGTGTCGTAATCGTTATTAATGTCCGACCAGTTTTTGTAAACATAGCTTGCTATGTTATCTTGGTCATCGATGTTCTTATTCCAATTAAGCCATTTAATATTGTCGTACAACTCGCGGTTAATCCAGGTTTCGTCTATTGGATTATATTGGAATGTATGTACCTGAATTAAGGTGTCTTGAGAATCGTAAGTATAGCTTTGTTTCCTAATGATTATCCATGTTGCTTGAGTAGTATCATATAATGCTACTATTTGATCTTTTAGTAAGCCGTTGCTATAGTACGAATAGTTAGCCTTAAAAGAGCTATCCCATCTTTTTATATTGGGGTTGTATTTTATTACGATAGCCTCTGTTTTCCTATTTTCAGTATCGTAAATATAATCCGTTTTTTCACCAAGTGTAATGTTAGTATCGGTGTTATTTATTTGTTCAATCTTTAATAAATAGATATCATTCTGAGGAGTATATAACTTTGTGTTTCTAAAAATTAATTTCCATGTATTTGAATTTTTATCCCAGATTTCATTTTGATTGATAGTTTCAAATTGATCTTTAAAATAAGTGATGGTATTTCTTACTTTTGGAGACCAAGTATTAGTAATGGTGTCTTTCATCGAAAAAATCATCGATGTCATATTGTTTACATGGTCATACGTGTATGTTTCCTTTTGTATGTCCTTGTTGTTTTTATCTGAATATATTTTTGATGTTGTTTTGCCTTTTGTGTTGTATTCATAACTCATATTTGCAATATTATTCCAGCTTAAGGTTACGCTATCCCAAATATCTATATGTTCGGCTTGTGCTAAGTACTTATTAGCAACTAATGGTTTTGAGTTTTGAGTAGGAGTTCCCCAAAATGTGATATTTTGTGCAATACTTGCACTCACTAAGCTAATGCTAATGGCTAGTGTAAAGATTATTGTTTTCATGGTTTTTTTAAAAATTGCGCAATGATAAGAAGTTAATAATTAGTAACATAAATTGTATTATAAGCTTTACATTAGATGTTACTCTACAAGCATTTTTGTTCTAGAAACACCCAATTCAGATGTTATTACCACAAAAAACAAGCCTTTAGTTAAGTCGTCAAGGTGGATTGTGGTTAATCCTTTGTCTAAGTGTCTGTTCTCTTTGTAGACAATTTTACCAGTCATATCCATAACTTCAAGTGTGATGTTATTTGCTTGCTCCATGTTAATATTTATGGATACAGAGCCAGTATTGCTTGGGTTTGGATAGAGTTTGGTTTCTATGCTGTTTTTGGTTTTAAACGAAGTACTGCTTACTTGTATATAATCTGAATATTCTATTTTATGTTCATTGTGATAACTTTGAGTAGCAGTTTCGTAATACTGTCTGATGACATCTGTTAAATTATTGTTATGATAGGTGTTATTGTATTTTGTTGCATACATAATTTTCCAAACACCATTCGAATAATTTTCTGATGAAGTCTGGATGATATTTTTTTGGTTGTCGTACAACATCGTGTATCTGCTGCTAGGTACCCAGCTATTGTTGAGCCAAACAAATCTATTGTTATAGCGAGAGCCATAAATATCTTTAATTACAATTTCTGACTTTTCTGTAAACAACCAATTGTTATTATCATAAATAGCTTTACAGCTATAACTAGGATTTTGATCTAATGGGTTTTTCATCGGATTGAAATCAAGCCATTGCATACTATCCACTCTGTCCGAATAAATAAAGGACGAGCTTGCGAAATTGTATTTATAATTAGTTCTTCTAAATGGTTTGTTCTGTGTGTATTCTAATTCGTACTTTTCTTTTGCCAACCATTCATTATCTACCCAATAATGAAGTTCAGAGCTTAAAAGCTCGTTCTGCATATTATGAGTATTAATGGTTTTCATGTTATACTTATATTGTGAATCTATGTAATTATTCATAATAATTGTAGTAATTCTTTTTTGTGTGTCAACTACAGATGAAATATCCAGTGTAAATGAACTGAGTATATTCCATTTTAAATTATAAAAAGCTTCATAATTGTAATAGTTTATAGTCCCATCTGCGAGGGTATGGGTACTTACTCTAATATCTTCTCTCCAAGTATCATTAAATTGGCTGTAAATTTCTCCAAGTGTAACTTCTATTACTGGATTTGTACCTGTTGTGCTAATTGTGCGTCGGTAAGAAGGAATAAATTTGTGCTGTAAACTGTCGTATCTTTCATATAGTCGACTAGTTAAAATATTGGAGTTGTCGTACGTATTAATATACCTCTCAAAAGTATCTTGCCCGTCGTAACTTAAGATCATCTCCTGAGTAATATTGTTTGAGGCGTAAGTATAGATATGTTGACCATATCCGTCCCAATTATTAGTGCTGTCGTTCCATTCACTAGCTTTTGCCTTTAGTGGAACAGAATTAGCTTTTGATGTGGGAATAGAGAATTGGGCATTTGCATAGTTACTCCATAGAAGTAAACTAAAGATGTACAATAAGTTTTTCATTATAGGTAGATATAGGTTTTTAGATTTCTCATCTATGCAAAAGCCATTCCAAATTATATTATATAAAAAAAAAGAGCGAATAAATCGCTCTTTTTAAATTCATTAAAATTTACTTTATTTAATTAGTTGACAATTAACTTAGTTCTAGAAACTCCAAAGTCGGTTGTGATAATTACAAAATAAACTCCATGATTTAATTCAGCAAGTCCCAATGTATTTAATCCTTTACCAAGTTCTTTAACATCTTTTGAAATTAATTTACCATTGATATCCATAACTTGAATGTTGATGGCAGATGCTTGTTCCATGTTTACATTAATTTTAACAATTCCATCTGCACTTGGATTTGGGTATACTTTTGTTTCAATAGTATTCTTATTTGCAGAAACACCTGCAACGATGCTGATGTAATTTTCATATTCAGTTCTAGAACTGTTTACATACGAACTAGTCATAGCATCATAATACATACTGATATCTTCTAATATGTTGTTATTCATATCATATTGATAAGCTTCTTTATTGCTATTGATAATAGTCCAGGTAGAACTTAGAACATCGTACGTTTCAGAAGTTATCTCTATTTGATTTTTCTTATCATCATTTATGTAGCTATCTCTTCCTTCAAACACATAATTATTATTATCATAAACCTCATAAAGATCTATTTCTGAGCCGTAGTTATCTGGAAATGAAACGCTGTATCTGCCTTCTTTAACCCAATTCGAACCATCAAATGCATCACCTGTATAACCGATAGGTTGGTTTTCATAGATGTCGCCTACTGAATTGAAATTGCCACCCCAATTTAAATTATCTAATTTATAGAAGGGTAATAAATTGCCAGACATGCCGTCTGGTTCATGCATAACTAATGTTACAGGCAAACCTTGTCCATCGTAGAATATACTGTCTACTTGAACTAATTCTAATGCTGTACCATCGAATTCAAACATTGAAATATCTAACACTTGGTTATTTGCATTATATGTTCTGAATTCTCTGAAGTTTACTTCCATTTGCATGGTTTGTTGACTGTATCCACTATCTACATACTCAACAATTTTTCTTGTATTACCTAAGTAAGTAATTTTACTCGAATAACCGCCCTGAACTACCCATGCATTATTTTCATACATTTCGTAGAGTACTTTTACTTCATTACCTCTGTCGTCGATTGCTGTAACATAGCGAACAAAAGGAACCCATGAGCTCGACATTACATCGTAATTCTCTGCATAATACAAAGTGCTGGTAATATTATTTACTGTACTATATGTAACCGTTTGACGTTGAATATCTGTAAAGGTACCAGTAAATGAATCGTAGCTCGATTGCATTACTCCTGATAATCTGTTACTACCATCATAAGTATAAGTAGCCCTAGCAAATGTATCAGATAAGTCGTAAGACAACTGATATCTTGTATCAACATTATTGTTTAAATAGTTGCTACCTACTGCATATAGTTCCATCCATCGAGCGCTATCTAAAAGCCATTGAGAGTATTTCTCGATAGTAGGTACATAAACAAGAGCATTAGACTTTGTAAATCCAATTGCTGGTAAGTTTTTCTTTATTTTTTGATGTGTAGCATTTCTGTCTTTCCCCCTTTTAAATGGGTTATGATGAGTTGCATAACTTGATAGCATCACAGACGCCATCAAGAGTGTCAGTAGTAGTTTTTTCATATTGTTCTTAGTTTGTTTAGTTTGTTAATTAGTTGTTAGTTATATATCAGGTTTTTTGTTTTTTCTTTTTTGCTGCGGGGAATAATACATTGTTTAATATTAACCTGTATCCAGGTGAATTGGGATGTAAATTCAAATCAGTAGGAGGGTCGTTTACCAAATGTTGGTAGTCTTCCGGATCATGTCCTCCATAGAATGTCCATGTTCCTTTTCCAAATTCTCCATGAATATAACGAGCCTCGTTTACAGCTTTGGTTTCACCCATAATAAGCACATCAGGCTTAATTACTTTTTTACGGAACGCAGTAGTTTGTCCCATAAATCCTTTCACTAATTTTTCGTGATTTTGAGTAAGCATGCATGGAACAGGATCCCATTTTGCTGAGAACTCGAAAAGAGAGAAGTAATCATTCTCTTCAGTTAAATTTCTACCTTGAGTATTATCGATGTCGGAGAACTCATAATTATATGGGTTTGCATCTAATTGAAAATTCTGAAACGCAAAAGTATTGTTGTAATTAAGTTTACTTTGTGCATTTGGGTCGGCGCGATCACCATCGAACATTTGTTCGCATATATCAATGCCAGCAGCAGCTAGAGCAATATCATAACTATCGGTACCCGAACACATCGCAAATAAAAATCCTCCCCCAATGGTAAAATCTCTTATTTTTTGTGCTACCGCAACTTTGAGCTCCGACACTTTTTTAAAGCCAAATTGAGCAGCCATCTGTTCGTTTAAGCGAACGTCGTTTACATACCATGGAGCATTTCTAAACGCAGCCCAAAATCTCCCGTATTGTCCTGTGAAATCTTCGTGATGGAGGTGTAACCAGTCGTATTTTGGCAAATTGCCCTTTAATACCTCTTCGTCGTATACAATATCGTAAGGAATTTCGGCATAGGTAAGCACCATAGTTACAGCATCATCCCAAGGAAGCTTGTTCTTGGGTGAATACACGGCTATTTTTGGCGCTTTTTCTAGCTTTACTGCATCCATATTTGTTTCGGGGTCAGAAATTGCATTCAAAATTGATGCCACCTGTACATCTGCAATGACTTCGTATGAAATTCCCCTTATTTTACACTCCGATTCTAAGCTATTTGCGTAGGGTATCAGAAAACTTCCACCTCGATAATTGAGTAACCACTGTATTGGAAGCTCCTGCTTTAATGTCCAATAGGCCAAGCCATACGATTTTAAATGATTTTCCTGACTTTCATCCATAGGAATAAGTATGGATGAGGCCATGCTTAACCCACTGTTAATCAGCAATAAAAATATTATAATCGTCTTTTTCATCTTTTATTATACGAAATTACACAATTTGAATTCAACTACAATGTAAATCGTATAACGTTAGACATATGTTACACATTATATAATAGGCGTTGTACCTTGTACTAAAAATGTTATTTTTGTGCCCTCCATAACAATTGAATAGATGAAAGCAATTATAAAAACAGAAAAAGGCGACATGACAGTTGAGTTTTTCGAAAAAGATGCCCCAGGCACAGTAGCAAATTTTGTAAAGCTGTCTAAAGAAGGTTTTTATGATGGAGTAACTTTCCATCGTGTGATTCCTGATTTTGTGATACAAGGTGGTTGCCCATTTTCAAAAAGTCCAGATACCGCATTTAGAGCTGGAACAGGCGGTCCAGGTTATCACATCAAGTGTGAATTAGATGGTGAAAATCAATACCACGATCGTGGAGTGTTATCAATGGCTCATGCGGGTAGAGATACAGGTGGATCGCAGTTCTTTATTTGCCACAGCAGAACAAATACTGCTCACCTAGATAGAAATCATACCGTATTTGGTAAAGTGGTAGAAAATTTAGATGTGATCGACAGCATCAGACAAGGTGACAAGATTAACAGTATAGACATTATAGAATAAAAATAATTATGAATTGTGAATTAGATACATTGTAACTCAAAATTCACAACTCATAACTCACAATTGAAAAATATGAATTTAAGAGGAATAGTATCGTTATCTGGGAAAGCTGGATTATTCAAAGCCTTAGCGCAAAATCGCTCTGGGTTTATTTTAGAATCGTTAGATGAAGCTAAACATAAAGTAGTAACTAATGCTACTAGTAAATTAGCTACACTAGAAGATATCACTGTGTTTGGTGAAGATGATGATATCACATTAATAAGTATTTTAGAAAAAATGAAGGAGAGTGCTAGCGCTACTCCTGTACCTGATGCAAAAGCTGATGGAAAAGTGTTGAGAGCATACTTCACAGAAATTGTTCCTAATCACGATCCTGAAAGAGTTTACACTTCAGACATAAAAAAAATTATTACTTGGTATACTATTCTTTCTCAGTTGCCACTTTGGAATGAAGAGCCTACAAAGGCTGAGTCTGCAGAATAATCTAATTGGTATGAGTTTTCTCTTTCTTCGATAGAGTATAACTTATACCAATTTCCATTACATTATTTACATCCCCTATATTGTTTTCTGTTTTATACTGATTGAGGTAACTTATCGATAGGTCAGTCGCTTTGTTCAATTTTATTTTTGTTCCTATTTGATGTCTAAATTGAACAAGTTTAACAGAATTTTTCAGGAGAAACTGAGGTTCAGTTGAACATTGAATTTCTATTCGTTTGTTTAATTTATATTGATATTGAATTTGTGTCCTTAAGAATCTACTGCTTTCTCTAATCCCGTATTCTGGTATTGGATACTGGCGATGATAATTTAAGAGCCTCACTCTAAAAGATAGTTGATTCTTTTTTTTGAATTTATCGGAGTATTCTAAGCTTATCGTTTCTCTGTAATACAAAGGAGCGTTCGTTCGAGTACCTAAGCGGAAATCTATTGAACCTTGTATCTTCTTGTGTAATTTATAGCTGATGCCTAATTGATGATATATTACATCGAATGAATTGAGGTTATTTTTCCATCGATGTTCTATACTATAAGAGGCTTCCAATTTTTTACTTACTTCTAATGAAAGCGAGTAGGAATTACGTAAACGCAAATCGGATGATTGTGTAAACGACTGCTTGCTTAATATTACAATAAATAAAAAAAGTAGTATTCGCTTAATCGTCATCGCCTCCACTTAAATTAACATGACTAGATTCGTTAACATCAGAAATGTAAAAGGCATATATTCTTGCAGTATCTTTCAATAAGTCGATACGAATAAACTCTACTCTATGAATATTCAATCCAGTTCGTAGTTTTAAATCAGCCAATAGTTCTTCTCTTTTTTCTGGAACAATTAAATCAATCCTATCGTAAATAATTTCTTTGAAATTTTCGTGCTTTAAAGAAATTCTGTAGTCTAAAATATAAGTTAAGCCAATAATAATTCCATTTGCAATAAGTAATTGTACCCAATAGTTTTCATTACTCACCAATGCGTTTATTATACCTAGTGTAACACTAATAAAGAAATATCCCATTTCTCTTACAGGAACAGTTACTGTACGATATCTTAAAATAGAGAAGATGGCAAATAAGCCAAAAGCAAAACCCATTTTCAATTTCGCTGTACTTAAAAGAAAACAGATTAAGAAATTGATAACGTTGAAGAGGAAAAAGGTAAATAAGAAATCTTTGTTTTTATGAATAGGATAATATATTAATCGTATTAAAATGAATATACTGATGAAATTCAATCCAAGTCTTTGAACCAATTCCCAAATATCATTTACAGATCCCATTTTGCTTAGCTCATCAGCTAATTCTATTGACTCCATGCGTTTTGAATTTTATTTATGTTAATTATATGTTGTTTGAAATTATTTTGTTTTAATTCAGGATGTGTAATAGCCATGCCCAATGCATATTTGCTTATGCTTAATGGTTTGATACTTAGTTTCCGGAGTACATTAATAATTGGGCTATATCTATTGTATCTATTTTGCTTAATCTCTACTACAGCAAGTTTGTCAAATTGTTTATGTTGAGAGTAGTTGTCGAATTTGATATTCAAATCAATGGTCACTCTTTCATTATTGTTTTTATGAACCAATGTAATTCTTTGGTAGTCTATCTCAATAATTGCTTTTAGAGAATTATCGCTTACTTTAAACTTATCTAGAAATTCAGACTCTTTGCCATTTAATGTGGTATTGGTGTTGCTAGTTTTAAGTCGGTTTTTAATAGTTCTGATACCATTTATTTTTCTTTTCAATTCGAAAAACACCAAGCCAGAATCTTTGTATTCTCTATATCTTATTTTTATTCTATTCGGTTTTCCTCTGTGATGATCAAAATAGAATTGTAATTCGTTATTATCAAAATAGATAGAGTGATATTCGAAAATAGAATTATTGTCGATGCTTAATATTTTATAATCATTAGATACCAATTCTAATAATTCAGGCAATAGAGTAACATTAAAGATAAACTTAGAGTCTATGCGATCAAGTAATTTCACTCCATCCATTTCATGGAGTGAAATTTTCTCTATCTTATTTAGCAAATCAATATGCATTAATCTTTAATAACAAAATTAGGTAATACTATTTGCTCTTTGTTGTTGGTAATTTCTGCATACTGCACTACATAAGTTTGATTGAAAGGGCAATCGTTACATTGAGAGTATACATATATTTTGTATTTGCCTTTTTGTAAATTGTGAAATGCAAAATCTCCTGAATAGGAAGTTCGGGTATCATCATCTGGCCAAGCATTATCGCCGTATGATATATACACTCTTGCATCTCCCACAAAACCACTGTCTGTTATTACACCATTATTATTGATGTCGTATCCATATACTTTACCAACTATACTTGAATTGCCTCCTTCTCCACTTTCTTTTTTACATGAGTATAAACCCAGTGTAGTAATAAATAGTACCAGCAATATTTTTTTCATCTTAATGTGTTATAATAATTTTTTGAAATGTGTTTTCAATGTTTACAATATATATCCCCTCTACCCAGCTTGAGGTATCTATATGTTCTGTGTCTTTAATAGTTGTGTTATATACTAATTCTCCAAGTAAATTATAAATCTTTAACGAACTCATCTGAGTTGTTTCTACAATTAATTTAGTGTTAGCAGGATTAGGATATATCTTTACAAGCTGTTTTTCTATAGTCGCCGCAGATTGTATAACTGTTTGATTGATGCTATTGAAACTTGGACTAGTTATGGTGAAGGGACCTGTTCCATTCGGAATTCTTGCATAACTTTTGTCTACTTCTTGTGTTCCAAAATTCAAACTATCAACAAGGTTTAATTGTGCATCGAGTATCATTAAAATTTCACCTGATGCAGATAATTTAAAGTTGCAATGATTTACACCCTGACTACTATCTTCATCGGCCCAAATAATATAATAGGCATTTGGTAGGAGTGTAGTATCTGGTAAACTCCATTTATCTAGATTTGAAGGATTATCTGTAAGATATAAATCACCTAGGTTAATGGTATCGTTAGTGTTATTATATAATTCAATCCAATCGTCGTATTCACCAAAATTATCTGTAACAGTTGTGGTATTCGATGCCATAATTTCATTTATTACTAAACCACTAACAGCAGATGCATTAGTTTGGACTTGGTATGCATATACATCATGCTCTGCACCTACGGGTAAGTAGCTTACACTCGCCGATGCATTAGAAGCAACAGACTCCACATAATACCTCACATAGGTTCCTGCAACATACCCTGGGATAATACCCGCATATATGCCATCTCCTGCTAAACTGTCGTTGTGACTACCATCGTCGAACATTTCCGTTTTTTCAAAATTTCCAGTAAGTTCATTCGAATAGTATAAACTAACCTTTGCAATACCAACGGAGTGTGTGGTTTTGCATAATACTAATTCCGATTCATAGGATTTAGGTGCTACCCATTCTTCGTTGTTATTGTTTATACTTTTTACGTATAAAATGCTTGGGGCAATTTGAGCCACTTCAGCATTTGCTAGTAGATTATTTCTTCTACTATTTATCCAATTCTTCAATACAGTAACTTCAGATACAAATTGAGTATATGTATATATTTTCTTAGGATCCGATTGTACCAAAGCATCAATTTGTGTTTTGTAGTTGTCTAATATTTGCTGAGTGCTAGTTGCATCTAAGTTTTCGCTTATAATAGTTCTTAAGTGAGCTAAGTATCGCTGACGCCATGCGGGTACTTGCAGCATGCGGTACAATAATGGATAATTAATTTTTGTAGCGTTATAGAAAGCCGACCAAGAAACGGCAGAGCTTCCCATTACACTGTTCCCATCGAACTCCAATGGAGTTAATCGGTTGGTCTCAGGGTCGAAATACGCATAGTAATCCATTTTACCTTTCATCACATAACTATCATCATCAGAAAATGCAATTTCAGAGGCTAAGAACCATAATGTTCTATCGATATCTAAGTGATTAGGTAATACGGTTTCTAAATTCGCTCCCGAGTTATTCAATACATTACAAACCATTTTTAGTGAATCCCATGGGTTTGTTAAATCTGAACTTTTTAATGTATAATAGTTTTTGTATTGTGTGGTATCTGAACTAATATAGTTTAATGCCGCAGTACCATCGCCCCATCCAGGAGTAGAAGTCCCGTTCGGACTATCTGCTCTCCAGTTGATACCATTATTACTAAAGAACCATTCTTTGATAAAATCTTTGTTTAGCTGTTGAATGTTTGGATATACGCCCCAGTCTTGATTATTAATATATAAATGAATGAAATTACCTTTTGCAGCGGGCACATGCTTGCGTATCTGATGTAAATAAAACACCTCTCTTAAAAATGATTTATCTTCATAAGCATTATTGAAATTCAATGTGCTGTATTTTTCTATTTCTTGATCTTCTTTAGCGTAGTTTAATGAAATATTAAATGATTTTTTCTGAGAATTAGCTACGTTTTTGTATGAGGTATTTCCTTTAAAGCGAACCCCAACACTATCATAAGTTACAGAATCTACAATCATTGTAGCGGGTAAATCTGTTTTGCTATTATAGTTTTGTTGAAGTAATGTCCAGTAATTTGCTTGGGCGAAACTCAGGTGAACATCTCTAATTATCGAAGAATCGTAGAAGCTACTTGTATTCGACTTTCCAGTAATAAGCATTTTTCCATCATTGCTCCACTGCATAGAGCTTGGAAGTTTTTGAGCAATTAGAGATTGACTAATCCCAATAAAAGCTAACAGAAGAAAATAATAAATATTCTTACGCATGTTTAATTAATTTATACTTTGACGGGTTTTTAATTTCAAAGTTAAATATCTGTTAAATTAATGTTAATCAGCGAGAATTGAGGTAAAATAATTAAATAATGAGGAGAAAAACTGCGCTTAAATACCGTTTTTAGCCAATTCTTGTTCATAGGAACTGCTAATAGGTATTTCAATTTCGCCTAAAAAAACGGATTTGTTTTTAACTTTTGTAATCTTATTCTTGTTTACAATAAAGGAGCGATGGATTCTTACAAATGAGTGTTTTTGTATTTTTTCGAATAAAGTTTTTAGCGTCATTCGGGCCACAATTACTTTTTCATTGCTTTGGTGAATCTTTACATAATCGTCGTAACCCTCAATATGTGTAATGTCAACGTAGCTTATTTTATGTAGTGCGTAATCAGCCCTGATGTATAAATATTCTTGTTGATCTGTTTTTACTTGATGTATAGTATCTAATAACTTATCTATAGCTTGGCAAAACCGTTCATAGCTAATGGGCTTAAGTAAATAATCTACGGCATTTAGATTGAATCCTTCAACAGCAAAATTGCTATAGGCTGTAGTAAAAATAACTTTATGCTTTTTATGTAACGACTTGTAAAAATCTATACCAGATATTGCAGGCATGTTTATGTCTAAAAAAATAACATCAACAGGGAAGTTTTCAAGATATTTTGTCGCTTCAGAGGTGCTTTCGAAGGTTTTTATTTGATTAATCCTCGGGTGATCGTTGCAAAACTTTTCGATTACCGCTAGTGCAGGTGATTCGTCGTCGATGGCTATTGCATTAATCATTATAATTAATTTTGAGGTATACTTTAAATTCGTTGTTCTCTTCTACAATATCGAGTTTATGTTTATTCGGATATAATAATTCTAACCTGGTTCTTGTGTTGTTTATACCTATTCCGGTAGATTCATCGTGTATACGCAACTTATTCAATTTTTTATTTCCTACAAAAAAATAAATATATTTTTCGTCGCAAGTCAGAGTGATTGTTATTTCTGAATAGGCTTCATTGCTAACGCCATATTTAAAACTATTTTCTATGAAAGGAATGAATAACATGGGAGGAATAAGAATACCAGTTTTCGTACAATCCTTATTAAACTCAATAGATACATTTTTATTGAATCGTAGTTTTTGTAAATCGATATAAGTATTTAGGTAATTTACTTCATCTTCCATGCTTACCCATTTTGCATTAGAATCTACTAAAACATACCTCATCATGTTCGATAGTTTAACGATAGAATCCGCAGTTTTTGCTGACCCTACTATTGCTAAAGAATAAATAGTATTAAGAGTGTTGAATAAAAAATGAGGATTGATTTGCGCTCTTAAATAATCTAATTCTGTTTTAATTTTTGCGCTTTGTGTATCTTTTAATCGTTTGTTAATAGTTAAGAACAAACAAAATAATGTAGCAAGAGCGAACCATAATACATTTTTAAATAAATGAATCATGTTCATAGGCATAGGAGGCCTTCGTTCAAATTCCAAATGTGGAGGTGGTCCAAAGCCAAATTCATTTGGTCCTCTATTCACATGGGGTAAAAAGCTTATAATAAAATTACAAAGTAAATTAATAACAATATACGACAGTACTACAATAACAAAATAGTATAACTTGTTCTTATTGTAGTAAAAATGAGGGATTAAATAAAAGTAGTTGAGTAATATAAAAAGAAGTAAAAATACATGGAAAATAAAATCTCTTTGGAAAGGTTTAACATGTATAAAATGTAAATCGCTAGAAAGGTCTGGTGAAAGTAAGATAGGAAGAGCGAGGTATGCAATAATACCCACTATCCATAGTAATATTTCTTTTATTCTACTTTCCATTTTCTATAAAGGTAAGCAATGTGATAGAATTGCAAATCTAATATAGGTAAGTAGATAGAAAATATCGGTGAATATTTATTGATGATGGTATGGTTCGCCTTTTATAATAGTATATGCTCTGTAAAGTTGCTCTACAAAAAAAAGTCGTACCATTTGATGAGAGAAAGTGAGTTTAGAGAGTGATAGTTTATAATTGGCCCTATCGTAAACCGATTGATCAAATCCATAAGGTCCACCAATAACAAAAACAACATGAGATACACTTCTATTCATCCACGTTGCTATCTCCTTACTAAATCCTTGGGAGCTGAGTTCTTTCCCATTTTCATCCAACAAAACAACAAAGTCAGTAGTAGTAATTTTACTAAGTATAAGTTCTGCTTCTTTTTGTTTTTGCTGATCGAAACTAAGATTTTTACTGTTTTTTAAATCGGGTATTTCGATGCGTTGAAATTTGCAATAATGTTGCAATCGATTTTCATAAATAGTGATACCCTCTTGCAAATATTTTTCAGTGGTTTTGCTGATGGAGAGTAGGGTTATTTTCATATATAGATGTAAGATATGAGATATGAGATATGAGAAAAAAATCTCAATTCTCATATCTCAATTCTAAATACTACTTCACAGATGCTCTAATAATATTCAATGCACCACCTGCTTTAAACCACTCAATTTGTTGAGCGTTATAAGTATGGTTTACTGTAATTTCATCTTTAGATCCATCCTTATGATTCAATACTACTGTTAGAGGAGTATTAGGAGCAAAATTGGTTAAGCCAATGATGTCTATTTTATCATCCTCTTGTATTTTATCATAATCGGCATTGTTTGCAAATGTAAGTGCAAGCATACCTTGTTTTTTCAAATTGGTTTCGTGAATACGAGCGAATGATTTTACAAGAATAGCACGTACACCTAAATGGCGCGGTTCCATTGCTGCATGTTCACGCGACGACCCTTCTCCATAGTTTTCATCTCCCACTACAATAGATCCAATTCCAGCGGCTTTGTAAGCACGTTGAGTAGCTGGTACTGCACCGTATTCTCCTGTTAGTTGATTTTTAACTGAGTCGGCTTTTTCATTATAATAATTGATAGCACCAATTAACATGTTGTTAGAGATGTTATCTAAGTGCCCACGGAATTTTAACCATGGTCCAGCCATAGAAATATGATCCGTAGTACATTTACCTTTTGCTTTAATAAGTAATTGTAATCCTTTGATGTCTGTACCTTCCCAAGCTTTAAAAGGTTCTAATAGTTGTAAACGATCAGAAGTAGGAGATACGAGTACTTGTACTGTTGAGCCATCAGCAGCAGGTGCTTGATAACCGGCATCTTCTACAGCGAATCCTTTTAATGGTAGTTCAATTCCTTTAGGTTCATCCAATTTAACTTGCTCTCCATTTTTATTGGTAAGCGTATCTGTCATTGGATTAAATGTTAAATCTCCAGCAATAGCCATCGCGGTTACAATTTCAGGAGATGCTACAAATGAATGTGTATTTGGATTTCCATCAGCACGTTTTGCAAAGTTTCTGTTGAAAGAAGTGATGATAGAGTTTTTCTCTTGTTTTTCGGCACCATGACGAGCCCATTGTCCGATACATGGTCCGCAAGCGTTTGCTAAAACCACACCACCCATGTTCTCGAAAATTTTCAAGTAACCATCGCGGTCTACTGTGTAACGTACTTGCTCTGATCCAGGAGTAATAGTGAACTCAGATTTTGCAATTAAGTTTTTATCTACTGCTTGTTGAGCAACTGATGCTGCACGAGTAATGTCTTCGTATGATGAATTTGTACATGAACCAATTAATCCAACCTCTAATTTTTGAGGCCATCCACCTTCTTTCACTGCGGCTGCAAATTTCGATAAAGGCCAAGCCAAATCCGGAGTAAATGGTCCGTTGATATGAGGCTCTAATTCTGATAAGTTAATTTCAATAACTTGATCGAAGTATTTTTCAGGATTTGCATAAACTTCATCATCACCAGTTAAATGTTGAGCTACTGCATCTGCTAATTTTGCAACATCGGCACGGTCGGTACCTTTTAGGTAATCGGCCATTTTGGTGTCGTAACCAAAAATTGAAGTGGTAGCTCCAATTTCTGCACCCATATTACAAATCGTTCCTTTACCTGTACATGAAAGAGAGTTTGCTCCTTCGCCAAAATATTCTAGAATTGCACCAGTACCACCTTTAACGGTTAATATTCCTGCAACTTTTAAGATAACGTCTTTTGCTGAAGTCCATCCTGATAATTTACCAGTTAACTTCACCCCAATTAATTTCGGGAATTTCAACTCCCAAGCTAGTCCAGCCATTACATCACATGCATCAGCTCCACCCACACCAATAGCTACCATACCTAAACCACCTGCATTAACAGTGTGCGAGTCGGTACCAATCATCATTCCACCTGGGAAAGCATAATTTTCTAGTACTACTTGGTGGATAATACCAGCTCCTGGTTTCCAAAAGCCTATTCCATATTTGTTAGAAACAGAAGACAAGAAGTCGTAAACTTCTTTATTCTGTGTATTTGCAGTTGCTAAATCTTTATCAGCCCCTTCTTTGGCTTGAATTAAATGGTCGCAATGTACGGTAGAAGGTACTGCTACTTGAGGACGACCAGCTTGCATAAATTGCAATAAGGCCATTTGAGCAGTAGCATCTTGCATCGCTACACGGTCTGGAGCGAAATCCACATAAGACTTACCTCTTTCGAAGGCAGTTGTAGCCGTCCCATCCCATAAATGGGCGTAAAGGATTTTTTCAGTAAGTGTTAATGGTTTGTTTACGACTTTGCGAGCAGCATTTACTTTGGTGTCAAGGTTGTCGTACACCTTCTTAATCATATCAATATCAAAAGCCATTTTTATATGTTAACTAGTTAAAGATGCGCGAATTTAGTAAAAATATGCCTAAAAGAGTAGCCTATTCTTACTATTTAGACAGATAATTAATTAGATATCCTGCTAGTTTCAATGGTCATATAAGCAAACTCTATTGGAATCCCATTCTCATATCGAATGGTATACTGTCCATAGTCAGAACTAAATACTAATCCTTTGGCATCTATGTATTCTACATAGGAAGAAATCTTAGGATTTTCTGGTTCTGATATGTCTTTATGATTTTTAAGCTTCATGCATAAATGTTCCTTATTCTCGACGAGCTAATGTCGATGTCTTCTTTTTTGCAAGCTAGTAATAAGGTGAATAATACGAGTAAGGCTATCTTGCTTTTCATTAGATTATTGATTTATTAGTCTATCTCACTAATCATTGCTATTTTATACGGTATATTTTGAATGAGAATTGCTGTTGCCCTTTTTTCTCCTCTGTATTAATCCAATCAGAACTAGTCCATTCATATTTTACCAACCCTTTTGTAGAAGTATGTTCTACAATATAATCGTTAACATTTAATATAAAATCATTTTCAAAAACATTTAATTTAATTAATACACAATCAAACTCCCCAGCAGATGTACTTACCTTTTCATTGGCAATTACTTCATATGTTCTATTCTTACCATCTGGACTTTCTCCCCAATGTAATCCGAGTTTTAAATTGTTTGGGTACATAAGTTTAGCTTTACCAAATATATTGACAGGAGGAGATGACGATGGTGTTAATTCACCGACTTGATATAGCCCATCATTTCTTTGTTCAACATAAAATTTTTGAATATATGCCCACCAACCAGTACGTTTTAACACCAAGCAGTTTGAACCATTTATCAACGTATCTTTCTCAACTTCCATATACATTGTATCTATTTGGTGACTGACAGAATCTTTATTTAAGGAAGTCGTATCGTTAAAAAAATACGATGTTTCAGTTATGTAGGTAAACTTATCACCAACTTGGTAATTTATAGTTATTTCCGACGGTTTTTCATCCTTTTTGCAACCCAAAAGAATTCCAAGTAGAAGAAGGAAAAGGAAGTTGTGTTTCATCTAATTTAATTTGTTAATGTGTTAATGTGTTAATGGGTATTGCTTCAAAAGAATAGCCTTCTTTTGTCCAAAACTCCATTGCTCTTGGTAAAGCATCTTTTAATCGTGGCCATGCCTTTAGACTATCATGAAAAACAATTATTGAGCCAGGTTCTGTAGCTTGTGTGGCATTTTTAAAACATTTATTTGCATCTATGCTTAAATCGAAATCTCCTGATAGAATATCCCACATAATTATTTTACTCTCTGGATATTTCTTTTTAAAAAGCTTTATTTGGGAGGGTAAAATTCTTCCGTAAGGGGGTCTGAAGAGAGTTGTTCCTGTTAAAGAGTTGCACTTTTCGATGTTCTCGAAATAAGTTTCATTGGCTGTATTCCAGCCATTTAAGTGGTTGTAGGTGTGGTTGCCAACACTATGCCCTTGGACCTTTAGCTGCTCGAATATTTCAGGGTACTTTCTAACATTATCGCCAATGCAAAAAAAACTAGCTTTTGCGTTGTATTGCTTCAGTATATTGAGTACAAATGGAGTGACTTCAGGTATTGGACCGTCGTCGAATGTTAAGTAAATTGTCTTATCTTTAGTGGGGATATCCCAAACTAAACTAGGGTAGAGTTTCTTTAAAAAGCTAGGGTTTTTACTAAAGTACATTCCTTTATAAAAAAAATATTACGTAACAACGCTGTTTCATTGTTTTGTGAGAACAATTATAATATAAATTTACAACTTACAATTTACAATTAAGAAGGTATGAGATTATTTTTCTCTTTAGCAATTACTCTTGTAAGTATTGCATCTGCAAATGCTCAAGTATGGACATTAGATAAATGTGTGAGCTATGCAATGGAAAACAATTTGAATATTAAACAATCGAAGTTGAATGTTGATTTAGCAGAAATTAATAAATCGGACGGACTATATTCGATGTATCCAAATTTGAATGGTTCAGCATCTCAAGCCCATACTTACGGTCGTGCGATTAACCCTTTTACAAATACTTATGTATCGCAAGATGTGAATTCTTTGAATTTGAATGCAACCTCAAACGTAACCGTATTTAATGGCTTTAATAAAGTTAATACATATAAAAGCTCTAGAGAATCGTTAGAGGCGGAGAAGTTGAATCTTGAAAAAAACAGAAACGATATTGCACTATTTGTAATCAATGCGTATCTCAATGTATTATATACTCAAGATTTAGTAAGAGTAGCAAATGAGCAATTAGTAGTTACTAAATCACAACTAGATCGTGCTGAAAAAAATGCTGCTGTAGGAAATGCTACAGAAGGAGATGTATTGAATATAAAATCTCAGGTAGCTACTGATGAGCTGAATCTAACTACTGCTCAAAACAATTATGATATCGCTAAATTAGATTTAATTCAATTGTTAGATAGAGATCCAGCAGAAGGTTTCGAAGTGGAACGCCCATCAAATGTGGATCAGTACTTAGCAGTAAGTGTTTTCGCAGAACTAAAGACTGTATACGAGAATGCAGAAAGTAATTTGCCAGATATTAAATTATTAGAGTACAGATATAATGCGGCTAAATATAATTTGGCGGCAGCTAAAGGAAGTTTGTACCCTCGTTTAAATTTTGGAGCCGGACTGGGTTCCGATTATGCCGATGTAAATCCTTTGTCATTTAGAAATCAGATCGACAATAACTTTTCTAAATATTGGTCCTTCTCTTTAACTGTTCCTATTTTCAACAGTTTTAGCGCAAGAAATAATGTAAAGAGAGCTACTGTAAATTTAGCCTCTGCTGAAATTAACAGACAACAAGCTAAACTTACTTTGAGTAAAAATATACAACAAGCGATTTCAGATTTAAAAGCTGCAAAGAAAAAATACGAATCGACTCAGAAAAGCAATCAATCGCTAAAAGAAGCATTCAAATACAGTCAGCAACGTTTTGATGTCGGTTTAATCAATTCAGTAGATTATGGATTGTCGAAGAATAATGTAGCAAAATCTGATGCCGACTTAATTCAAGCTAAATACGAACTAATTTTGAGAGCTAAATTGCTCGATTTTTATAATGGTAAACCATTAACATTTTAATAAATTTGTCCTATAACATTATACATATATGTCAACTAAGAAAAGACCGATTTTAATTTATCTAGCAGTTACAGTAGTTGTACTTCTAGTCGTATTAATTATAGGTAAAAAAGCAGGCTGGTTTGGTGGAGTAAAAGCTGAAGAAGTAGCAGTAGAAAAAGTAACCAGCAGAAATATTGTAGAAACAGTTTCCGCTTCTGGAAAAATACAACCCGAAATTGAAGTGAAAATTTCTCCTGATGTATCCGGTGAGATTATAGGTTTGTATGTGAAAGAGGGAGATAAAGTTAAAAAAGGACAGCTACTTGTAAAAATAAGACCCGATGTATACGAGTCGTATTTAGATAGAGCAAGTGCAGCATTAAATAACAGCAAAGCGAATGTAGCTAATGCAGAGGCTCGATTTATTCAAGCAGAACAAGCATTTAACCGTAACCAAAAATTACACCGCGACAAGGTAATTTCTGATGCTGATTTCGAACAGATAAAAAGCTCATATATGGTAGCTAAAGCAGATGTAGAAGCTGCTCGTTTTAATGTAAAAAGTGCTGAAGCTTCGGTGAAAGAAGCCAGAGATAATTTAGTTAAAACAACCATTTTTGCTCCTGTAGATGGAACGGTTTCGAAACTTAATGTAGAATTGGGTGAGCGTGTGGTAGGTACTACACAAATGTCGGGTACAGAAATGCTGCGTATTGCAAACTTAAACAGTATAGAAGTAAATGTTGATGTAAACGAAAATGATATTAATCGTTTGAGCTTAGGCGATACAGCAACAATAGAAGTGGATGCATTTATTGATAAAAAGTTTAAGGGAATAGTTAGCGAAATTGCTAACTCAGCGAATGTAGTAGGTTCTAGTGCAGATCAGGTGACAAACTTTACCGTTAAAATTAGAGTATTAGCAGAATCCTATGCTGATATTAATTCTAAAGATAAAAGCTTGCCTTCGCCATTCCGACCAGGACTTTCGGCCACAGTAGATATTCAAACAGAAAAAATTTCAAATATTTTAACTATACCTATTCAAGCGGTAACTACACGTGAGGATACTACTAATTTGGATGAATCACCTTTGAAGAAATCGATTGCTAAGAAAGAAGATTCGGAGAATAAATCGACTAATACAGAGAAAAAAGAAGCCTCTAAATCGTCGGAAGTATTCGAATATGTTTTCGTAGTAGAAAATGGAAAAGTGAAAATGCAACTAGTGAAAACTGGTATTCAAGATGATCAATACATACAAATTATATCAGGATTAAAAGAAGGACAAGAAGTGGTTACAGCACCTTATCTTTCTATCTCTAAAAAGCTAAAAAATGGTACACCTGTTAAAGTAGTTAAAGAAGAAGATTTGTTTAAAGAGGAGAGTAAATAGGTCTCCAGCTTATTAACAGCATATTTGAAAAGCCCGAAACTAAATATTTTCGGGCTTTTTTATTTGGATAGAGAAATCTATTTCGTTAAGAACTTTGTATGTCAGAAATGAGGCTTGTTGTTAATTTATAAAATATATATTGTTGTGTTGGCACAGAAAATGTAGAGATATTATAAATACGTAGAATTGCGTATTGATAGTGTGAAAATACACCTTTAACTTGCCTTTTTATATTAAGTTGTTGATTTACTTTAACTTAAATTGATTATATTTAACAGATGTGAGTGGCAATTTACAATACATTACAGCATAATCTAAGTATAAATACTCTATGAGAACACTTAAAACGATAGTAATACAATGCAGTATTGTTTTCGTATTACTTAGCATCGTTTCTTTAAATGGATTTGGGCAATCATCATGGCAAAAAGCTTATGGGACTACTCGTAATGATTATCCAAGGCAAATGATACGCATTAGTGATGGTGGATATCTACTTACAGGGGAAAGTTATGTGCAAAGTGCAGATATATATACAACAGGGTACTTAGTGAAAACTAAATCCAATGGAGATACCAGTTGGACTAAAAGACTTTTTCCTTCTGATTCAGAGACAAGTGTTTTTGCAAATTCAGTATATGAGCTAAATTCAAATAGCTTTATAATTGGTGGTGGTGGTGATAAATTACCAAATGGTAAATATAATTTCATTTTGGAAATTGATTCAAATGGAAGTGTTGTATGGTGTAAGAAACATTATACCTATAGAACATATACAATTTTGGATGTACTTTCTAACAATGATGTAGTTTTTTCAGATGGTTATTTACTTGGTAGAATGGATACGACAGGTACACTAGATTGGAAGATAGACTATCCGACTTATTTTACACCAAGACGTGTCATTAGAAACCATAGAAGAAACTTTTGTTATATATACTATGGTGCTGGTGGAGTTTATTATCGAGAAATAAATCCCTCGGGTCAGATTATTAAAGATCAATTATTTGGTGTTGGGAGTGGAGTTGCCACTGGAGCTTTGATACAGGATAGTGAACATAATTTCATCGAAGTTAATCCTACTGCCGATAGCAAGATTCTTCATGCAGCAAAATTTGATACCACTTTAAATATTTTATGGGACAAAACATATTCTTCTTTGTCAGTTGGTGTTAATGTGAATGCACTTGTACAAACTGTAGAAGGAGGTTATGTAATGATCGGACAATTTTTTAACGATCCAGAAGGAGATATTTGTTTCTTCAAAATAGACAAAGAAGGCAACAAGGAGTATTTTACATGGCTGACACGCTTTGGGAGAGAGGAAAAAGCAATTGACGCTTATGGAGATAGTGACGGAGGGATAGTATTTTTCGGATATGGAGATGAAGGGCCTCAAGGTGGAGTTGATCTATTATTGGCAAAGGTAAATTCAGAAGGCACAATGGGTGTTCCATTTCTATCCTATGGGAAAGAGTTGCAATTAACCCTATATCCCAATCCTACTCAAAATTATTTACAAATAAAATCAAAAGAAAACCTAAATGGAATAATACAAATTTATCAGCTAGATGGGATTTGTATATTAGAAAATAAAATAAGTAACAAAGATAGTAGTGAGGTTGATGTACAAAATCTTTCATCTGGAATCTATGTAGTTAAGGTTACTGATGATATGACTGGAAGTTTTTATTGCCAGAAATTTATAAAGAAATAACGTTAACTAAAACCATACCATTATGAAAAAATTCATTACTTACACAAGTATGTATCTTGTGTGTATTGTTTTGTTTTTTAGAACTACTCAAGCTCAAATTTCTCAACCTGATTTTATTTGTGGTACCACCGATAGTTTAATGAGAATAAACTTTATGCCCGATTCGGCATCTTTATCCTTAGGAATGTACGATTCAAGGTTGGGGGGTGTCTTTACAGCTCGAGATACACTACGTGTTTTAGTGGTCTATTGTGGATTTACAAATGATAATACTCAAGACCATGCCCTTTATAATGATAGCACCTCTATATGGCCATGGGACTCTGTAGCTCCACGAGATGCAAAAAAATTGTTTTATAAAAACTTTAATCAATTTGATATCAATTCAAATGATTTTAATATTTCAAATTTTTATTATCAAATGTCGAGGCATGCTGACAAACCATTCAAACTTATTGCAGAAACATTTCCTTATAGAATAGATGTTACGGCAACTGATACTATAAATAGTCAAGATAATTCTGCTTTTACAACTTACACTCAAATGGCATATGATTCTCTTCAAAAATATTATCCAAACTTTAATTGGAGTAAATTTGATACTAGGAAGAACAGACCGAATTTCGAATTTGACAATAGTGATAACATAACTTATCCGCCAGATAAAAATGTAGACTATTTAATTGTTGTTTGGCGTTATGATAAAGAAATAGGGATTTATAATACATCCGAAATTCAGTCAGTTGCTGGTTGGGCTCATATACCACCCTATAATTTTATCAATTCAAGTAATGACACATTAAGCGTAAAATCAGATGCAGGTTTTACGGTTTTTACTGGAGTAACTGATTCAGTTAGTCTTACAAATATATTTGTACATGAAGTTGCACATACTCTTTACAATGCGCCACACACATTTGCTGCAAATGATATTGTTGGTAAACATTTTGTAAATACAGAGGGTTGGGGTATGATACATGGTTACATGCCTGTAATCACTCAATGTGCAAATTCTTGGGAGAGGTGGTATAATGGTTGGACTGAAATTACATATGATCTTTCAAATAGCTTTGATAATGGCAACTATGTGCTTAGAGATTTTATTACGACTGGCGATGCTATTAGAATTAAATTACCTCATGTTACAAATCAATATATTTGGCTAGAAAATCATCAAAATAAGCATAAATTTGATAGTAGATTAGGTTGGAATGTTAATTATTTAAATGATAGTATTCCATCTCGTGAGAAAGGTGTTTTTGCATTCATCGAGAATATTGCTAGCCAACGCTCAGATGTAGAAAGCAAAGTTTATGATTCTACAGGACAAGAAACATATGTTAGTATCTTTGAACAAGGTGCTAATGGATTGAGAGCACTGTCTAGTGAGGGAAATGGTGAATATATAATTGATAGTTCATTTATATCTCCCCAGTGGTGGAATAATACAGTATATGATTTTAATCGAGTTGCAGATAATGCCGTAGGAATTCATGGAAATAATTCTTCTCTAAGATTTGATTATAATAACAATAATTTAATTCAATTATCTTCAGAACCAAATTCTGCTTCAAATGAACACTCCTATGTTGTTTACTTGGACAATGGTTATAAATATAGTCGTTTAGGTGCTGGTATTACTTTTCTTGAAGATGATGAAATATCACTGTCTTCAAAAACAGTACCAACTAATTACCCCACATATAATACAGTTTTTAGAATTCCACCACCTCCAGATTATTTAAAGCTAAGTCCTACCTACTTAAATGGAATATCAATTAAGATAATTAACTATGATAGCTTAGGTAATGCTAATATTGAAATTAATTTTGATAATTATGATGTTAATAATGATACCCGTTGGTGTGGCGATATTATTTTAAGTAAAAATACAACAGATAGTACTTTAGCATCGCTAAATTTGGTTTCGAACAAATCTATATTAATTGACAGACCTATTACTCCAAATAGAACTTCAAAGTTAAACGGTGAATTCATTAATCCAACGCTATTTACTTGTAAGCAAAGCTCATTTGTTAAATTAAATGAAGGGGCAGATTTAATAGTCGATAATGGAAGTACCTTTAAAATGGAATCGACTTCTAAACTAGAAATCAATTCTGGAGCGGTTTTTAATGTTAAAAACAATAGTATTCTTAATCTTACAGGTGATGCTCAAATCATTGTAAAGGAAGGTGGTAAACTATTAATTGAAAAGGGAAGTTCTGTTCAATTAAATGGAAACGCTAAGATAATTCTAGAAGATCCAACGTCGTTTGCTCAATTGAACTCTATACTTGAATTAAAAGGAACATCTACTTTAGTTTTAAATGGTACATCAAAAGTGATTGCTGAAAACAAAGGGAAGATTCATGTAAGAGACACCGCACAATTTAATATTACTGCAAACGCGGAATTTCAATATGATAATGGAGCATCTTTGGTATTGGAACAATCATTATCAAGATTAGGCTTTGATGGTAAAATTCGAATTGCGAACAATACTCAGTTTACATTCACTGGTAGTGGTTATATGAAAGTTAGCCAAAGTACGGGTCAGTTTATTCCTGGAACAAACTCTTCTGTTCGAATTAGTGGGTCTAGTAATTCTGATCAAATCGTAGATATCGCTGAGTCAGTTACCTTAACTTTTCCTAAAGGACTTGCACAATTAACTTTGTTTAATGGTAAAATTACCATGGATGACTTGTCAAGAATAAATGTGTATTGCAAAGCAAGAGTTGCTTCAACAAAATTCACTTCTTGGGATGGAAATCCTACAACTCATAAAGGGTTGAATCTGTTTGGTCAGGGAGGGGTATACATTAGTTCTTGTACTTTTGAGAAAGGTGCTTATGGAGTTTATAATACTTACAAACCAAATGTTACTAGACGTGGGGGAAAACTTTATATTTCATCTTCCGTATTTCAGGATCTAGAAACCGCATATTATCAGTACGGAGGTGGTTTTAGTATTTTTAATAGTGAGTTTACAGATAATCACAAAGGAATTACAACCAATATAACAGAGATAAATTCCGAGATAAATAATTGTGAATTTGATGGAAATTCTAATTATGCTATCAGATACATTGGAACAGGTACCGCTTCATTAACATTGGAGAGTACTAATATTAATGGAAGTAGTGAAGGAATTTTCTCATTTGGGAATAACCAGACTAATATTAAATGTGGATTATTCTCTAACAATACAAATAGTGTATTTGGATATTTCGACCCCTCATTCAACTTAAGTTCAGAAATGAATGGGAACGGTACGGTGACCTTCAATAATGAAGGTCAAATATTTAGCTTCTATCATGCAGGAGATTTATTTTTAGCACAAGGTTTTAATAATTTTTTCCCAGCTACAATTGGTAGTAATGAAATCATTAACGGAACACAAAATAGGTATGTTCCTTCTGGATTAGGATACTTTAATGCATTTAATAATGATTGGAATAGTTCTGGTTTAACTCCAATTTTTTCATCAGATTATGAAGTAACATCAACAGCGATAAACTCATTGGGTGATTCTATTTATTATGTTGATAATAATCCAATTACTTCATCAATTGAATGTGGTACTGCTGAACCTTGTACAGCTTGCCCAGAGGAAGATCTGTATTTGTTAAAAAGCTGTGATTGTGAAACCATTAATACCACACATATAGATTATTTACCCTTAAATACTGCATTGCAAAATATTATTGATGATTTAAGTACTGCTACTGATATTGAATCGCGAGAAGAAAGTGTAATTGAGCTCAAGGAATTGTTGACCTATGCGATGACTTCTGTAAATGATGATGAGCGCTTTTTGTTAAAGTATGCATACCGAATGTTTAAAGATGAACTTGCGTTATGCATATCTGATACTAATTTTGTTGATAGTGCAGCATTAAGTACCTATACATTATTAAACGATTATTTAGGTTATTTCTCGGATATCATTGCGTATCAAAAAGATTTACCATCAGCTGATCAATTATTTGATGATGTTTCTATATTAAAACTTGATGCAGCATTATCGTATAAATTATTAGATGATCAAACTGAAGCTTTAGATCAAACAGATGATTTATTTGCAATTGTTGAAGATATTAAAGATCCATATATTACTTATTGGACTTGTATTCTTACAAATGAGGTGGATTATAAATCTGGCTCTATTACTCAAGATCAATTTGAAACATACACTAATGGATGTTGGGCAGAATTTGCAGCAAATTATGAAGGGATGAATAGAGTAGTGAATAATAATACAAACCATAATGTATTAAAATCAAGTACACATAAAAATGTAGAATCTGAAACCTCTGATGTTACTAATAAAAACAATTCACATATAAAACAAGGTATTGAAGAGATTAAGCAATTAAATATTTACCCAAACCCTACAACAAACTCATTTACTCTAATCATTCCAGAACAATCTAACCATAGTATTATTAAGATTTATAATATGTATGGACAAGAAATATTAGAAGAAATACATACAAATAAGAATAACTTTATTATCGATTTAAGTAATCATCCTGATGGATATTATATCTGTACAGTAGTTACCGAAAACTCTAAATACGAGGCTAAAATCATCAAGATTAAATAAATTTAATATGAAATGAGGGAGTAGAAATACTTTCTCATTTCATTATTTAACTGATTAATAGATATTTTCAGTCATAATAGTATCATAATTCTAATATTAATAAAAGTATTTAAGTACTTGTTTGCTTATATCAAGATTATGATTTAGTTTTGGGTATAAATTAAAAGCACAATTATGGAAAATACATTAGAAAATGCGATTGATGTAAGAATCATCGAACCCATTAATAAGCATAAAAGAATATTTGAGCGATTTGATGAGTTGGACCCTGGATTTAGTTTGTTGATTATAAACGACCACGATCCAAAGCCTTTGTATTATCAGTTGCTTGCCGAAAGAGGGAATATTTTCGATTGGCAGTACATTATGAATGGTCCTGAAGAATGGAGGGTGAACATTACTATAAGAGTGAATAACTCGGAAGAGAGTATCGGACAAATAGCAGCGAAGGATATTAAAAAGGTAGAAGTGTTTAAGAAATTTGGTATCGATTTTTGTTGTGGGGGTAAAAAAACACTATCGGAAGTATGTGAAGAAAAAGGATTAGATATTAAGGAAGTGGAAAATGAATTAAAATCAGCAGAAGGAGCTAGGTTGGAATTGAACAAGAATTACAACGATTTTCCAGTGGGCTTCTTATGCGATTACATAGTAAATGTACACCACAGCTATGTGAAAAAGACATTACCAATGTTGATGGAACTCATGGATAAGGTAGCAGCGAAACACGGAAGTGCTAATCCTCAGTTGTTACGTATTCAAAATTTAATGAAAGCAGTAAATTCAGAACTTCTTATACATATGCAAAAGGAAGAACTCATCCTTTTCCCATACATTAAACAAGAGCCGATTTCTGATGTGAGAGAACCCATATTGATGATGGAGATGGAACACGAATCGGTGGGAGCATTATTTGATGAGATTACATTGTTTACCAATGATTTTATCCCTCCTGCAAATGCATGCAATTCTTATCAATTACTATATCATACCTTAAAAGAGTTTAACGACGATTTGCATTTACATATTCATTTAGAGAATAACATTTTATTCCCTAAAGCATTAGCAAAAAGACAATGAAAGTATCCCTTGAAACTAAAATTGCTTCCATAGTAAAGGAAAACCCTTTGGCTTTAGACGCAATAGTATCTATATCGAAAAGCTTTGAGAAGTTAAGAAACCCTTTCCTTTATAAATTAATGGCAAGGAGAGCAAGTATACAAATGGCCTGTAAAATTGCAGGCTGTCGATTCGTCGATTTTATAGATAAACTTAAACCATTAGGTTTTGAATTCGATATGGAAATGGAAACTACTCCAGTGGAGAAACTAAATAGCAGTGATTATTTTCCCGACGAAAATAATTTGGAGATTATTAAGATCGATGTTCGCCCTATAATTAGTAGTGGATCCGACCCACTACAAGAAATACTCACTAAGGTAAATGAGTTGAACAATAATCAGTTGTTGGAAGTCACCAACTCTTTTCTTCCTATGCCACTCATTATGTTATTGGAGAAGAAAGGATTTAAATTTAAAATAGTGACTCAAGACCCTGAATTAAGTATAGTATTGTTCAGTAGAAATCAATCGGAATATGAACTCAATCTGGAAGTAGATGAATATGATAGCAACGATTGGGAGAAGTATTGCCAAGAGTTTGAAAGCAAATGGAAAATAATTGACGTAAGACACCTGCAAATGCCTATGCCGATGATTACTATATTAGAAGAGGTGGAAAATTTACATATAGGTAATGCATTGTTTGTTAAACATCATAAAGTGCCATTGTTCTTATTGCCTGAGTTAGCGGAAAGAAATATTGAATATCGAATAAAAAGAATAAACGAGAAGGAAGTTCATCTTATATTATTTCAACAACAATGATAGAACTTAACAATGATACAAGCGTTACCCAAGCAAAAGTAGTATGGCCATTCTATGCTTATGCTGCTTTTTCTTTTTTGGTAGCATGTATATTGTTGTTTGTTCATTCTGATGATTTACTAGGTCATTATTTTCAACCTCAACTATTAGCCATTGTTCATTCTATGGCAATAGCTTGGGCTACGATGATAATACTTGGAGCAAGCTATCAATTATTACCTGTTATTGCTGGTAAAAAATTGTATAGTGAAGTTATCGCTAAATGGTCCTTTTACCTAGCGGCACTTAGCATACCATTTTTGATTTTTGGTTTTTATCATTTCAGTTTTGATGTAAAATTTTTAACAGCAGCATTGGTATTACTTATTGCATTTATATTGTTTTTGTGGAATGTATATCAAACTGTATTTAATGCAGCAGTAATTCAAGGCGATTATATATTATCAGCATCTGTCTATTTAGTGCTCACCATTTTATTGGGTACATTGTTAGCCTATAACTTTAGGTTTAATGTGCTTGAAGAAGGCTCCCTTTCATATTTAAAACTACATGCTCATGTTGGAATTATCGGTTGGTTTTTATTTCTCATCATTGGTGTGGGTTCGAAATTAATTCCAATGTTCCTTATCTCTAAATATCAAAATGAATCATTATTGAAAAGAGTTTATTACTTATTACACGCTTCAATTTTGAGTTTTTTTATTAGTCAGACTTTCTATAAAAACCTCTACATAGAATACCTATCAATACTAGGATTTATCCTTATTGCAATGAGTTTTGTGTATTATATCTATCAAGCATACCAGCATAGGTTAAAGAAAAGTGTAGATGCAGCAATGAAATCATCAAACATATCGGTTATCAGTATTTTAGCTATAATAATTATAGCTGGGTTAATGATTGGTTTGAAAGAGAACAAACCAGGTATCGCCGTTAGTTATGGCTTTGTTATTTTTTTTGGATGGATAAGCTTATTAATATTAGGAATGACTTTCAAAACTTTACCTTTTATTATTTGGAATGCACAATATGCTGATGTATCTGGTAAAACTCCCAACCCCAAAGAGATGTATTCACATAAAATATTTAGCATTATGTTAATAGTATATGTATTAGGTTTGTTGTCAGCTTTAATAGGTATAAATTTTATGAATGAGGTCTTATTGAAAAGTTCATCTTTGATGTTAGTGCTTGCTGCTATACTGTATAATATTAATGTGTGGAAAATATTAACTCATAAGAAACATGTTGCTTAACGACTCATTAAATAAAAGCATTGCAATTACTGCATTAGAGCAGGTGCTAGACCCAGAGATAGGATTAAATGTGATTGACTTGGGTTTAATCTATGATATTGTTTTCGATGATCAACAAAAAGAAATTATAGTTACGATGACATTAACAACATCTTTATGTCCAATGGGAAAATCTATTCAGAATAATGTGTGTTCAACCATGAAACAATATTTCAATACTTATGCTATTATTGTTAATTTAGTTTTCGATCCAGCGTGGACACCAGATAATATTTCAGAAAAAGGAAGAGAATTTTTAAATACGTAATCAACTATGTTAACTTATACATGTAAATCGGGGATTAAGGCTGTACTCTATTTATCATCAAAAGCCGAAACGAATGCACGATCTACAATTAAAGATATTGCTCAGCACATTGAAGTGAGTGAGCATACATTGGGGAAATTATTGCAGACTCTTGTAAAGAAAAATGTGATATGTAGTGAAAAGGGGCCTTCTGGAGGGTTTTACATGACCAAAGCTCAGCTTAAGTTACCCATAATGTCGATTATTGATGCTATTGATGGGAAAGAAATTTTTAAAGAATGTGGCTTAGGACTAACAAAATGCAACAGTTCGAAACCTTGTGCTATACATGACCAGTATAAAGTTGCAAGAGATTTATTTATGGATATTTTCAATAATAATAAGATTTCAGATTTAGGAGATTCAGTAAACAAAGGATTATCGTATCTAATAAATTAATAGGATGCATATAGACCATGACTTACTAATAGCTTGGGGGGCGGTGTACAAGAAATATGAAAAACACGAACATGTTTTTCATGAAGACGAACATGCTCGTTTTTTCTATCAGATTGTAGAAGGAAGTGTAAAAATGTACAATTGCAATGAAGCGGGTAAGGAGTTTATTCAAGGGATATTTTATGCAGGCCAGAGTTTTGGTGAACCACCCATATTTATTAACGAACCTTACCCTGCATCGGCTATATGCTTACAGAAATCAATAATTATAAAAATTAGCATAGAGAACTTAAATAAAATTATTGCCGAACATCACGATTTAATGTCTAGGTTTACAGCACATTTTGCACGAAGAATTTATAATAAATCGATTACAGCAAAAGAAATTAGTAACAATAATCCTGAACATAGAATTTTAGCCTTTCTCGACTCTTATAAAAAAGCAAATCCATCAGAAGAAAAACATGTACTCATTCCTTACACTCGACAGGAAATAGCAAATTTTACAGGATTAAGAGTAGAAACCATTATTCGTACATTAATGAAAATGCACACCACAAAGAAAATAGAGATCATTAATCATAAACTCTATTACTAACATGAAGTACAAAAATTGGGTGTTAGTTTTATTGATTAATCTATGTATTGTGGCTACATTGGGGTTGTTGATGCGCTATAAAATTATTTTCTCATTTCCATTTTTAGAGCAAAAACATATACAACACGCACATTCTCATTTTGCTTTTATTGCTTGGGTTAGTCAAGCACTCTATTTACTCCTTATTCATTTTATCGACAAGAAAACAGAAATTAACCATAAAATCTATCATCGGATTTTGCTTTTGAATACGGGCTTATCCGTAGGTATGTTAGTTTCTTTTTTGTTTAAGGGTTATCATCTCTCGTCTAACCTGTTTTCGTTTCTTATCGTTTTAAATTCATTGTATTTTACTTTTCATTTTATAAGAGATGCAAAAAAAATCAAAGAACACGACTTGATAAAGAAATGGTTCTATGCAGCCTTGTTTTTTAATTTTATAGCGTATTTGGGCACATTCTATTTGGCTTATATGATGATTAATAAAATTTATCATCAAGAGATGCAATTGGCCAGTGTGTATTTTTATTTGCATTTTCAATATAATGGTTGGTTTATATTTGCTTGTTTAGGTTTAATGTTGTATCAAGCTACTAAACATATCACGATACCACATCAACAAAAAATATTTTGGATATTTTTCTTGTCAACTATACCAAACTATTTTTTATCGATTTTATGGTTTAAAATCCCACCAGTATTATATGTGCTAGTTATATTATCAGCCATAAGTCAGGTGTTGGTTTGGATTTATATAGCATTCTATCTTTGGAAACTTAAGGAACTATGGAGTAGAACTACAGATTTGTTTTATAAATGGATTGTTGCTATTCTCTTTATATCGTTTAGTATAAAACTAGTTTTGCAATTGTTTTCAACCATACCGTATGTAAGTCATTTAGCCTATAGTTTACGCCCAATAGTAATTGCATATTTGCATTTAGTGCTTTTGGTTATTATTACCATGTTTTTACTACAGTATATCTATAAATATATTTTAGAGATAAAGATTTCAAGACCTTTAATGCTATTTTTTATTTCAGTTTTAATTAATGAAATTTTGTTGGGATTACAAGGATTTGCAGGCATATTCATGCTAAATATTGCGTATATACATTACTATTTATTAGTCGCTAGTATTGCAATATTTTTGAGCTTAATAGCTACAGTATTCAGATTAAGAAGTTTATGAGTTAAATCATAAACTTAGGTTTTCCATAGTAGTATTTTTGATTAAACAATTAAACGATATGGAAACAATTTTCAAGTCAATTATTTTTTCAGGAATTGTACTTTGTACTGCATGTACTGCGGGTAGTACAAATGAAAATGCAGCAAATTCAACAACTACAGAATCAGTACCACAAACAGGTCAATCTGGTGTACAAGATGATGTATCGAACCCAAATGTTGTGCAAGTTGCTGTAGGGAGTAAAGATCACACCACATTAGTAACTGCTGTTAAAGCGGCCGAATTAGTTGATGCATTAAGCAATGCAGGTCCGTTTACAGTTTTTGCACCAACCAATGCAGCCTTCGATGCCTTACCAGAAGGTACTGTAGAGTCTTTATTAACTCCAGAAAAAAAGGATGCATTAATTGATATTTTACAATATCATGTATCTGTTGGGGTTTATAAACTAGAGAATTTACAAGACGGACAATCTATTGGTCAGGTAAATGGTGGTAATATCACTATAACTAAAAATGGTGATGAGGTATTAGTTAATGGGAAAGCAAAAATTGTGGGTACTGTGAATGCCTCAAATGGTGTGATTTATGTAATCGACCAAGTTTTATTACCTGGGCAATAAAAATTATTGGTTATAAGATTTATTGTAATAGGGCATGGGGTGAACACTCCATGCTTTTTTTATTTCTTTGATAAGCTTTGTTGCATAATAGTTGCAATTCTTCCAGCTCTTTGTTTTATGGTTTCAGCATTAATCCCAGTGAATAACTCATCTACAGTAGAGTTAAATAGTTTTGTCCATCGGTTAAAGTCCTTTAATTTCATTGGGTATTTTTTGTCGATGGTCTTGTGAATACTCATAGGGTTCCCTTCGTAATCGTTGTTAAAGAACAGCAGATTTTCCCAGAAATCAACCATAATAGGCAGATGATTTTCCCATTTTACTTTCATTACATCAGAGAAAAAATGACCAATCGTTTTATCAGTTTTTACTTTATCGTAAAACACCGCAACGAGTAGTTCTAAGTCTTTTCTATTTGTTATATCCTTTTTCATCTTTAATTCAGTCTGAAATTAATGATCTTTCTTGTTGAATTTTATTAGTGAAATCATAAAAGGTAGAAACATCCATATCGTTAATAAGATCAATGAAAAGATAATGCCCCACATCGATCCAAAGGTTTGTTTGAAAACAGCACCAGTATAGCCTAGCATTGCCGATAAGTCTAGTTGGAGCAGAATGGTTATTCTCGACAAGTCTATTGGGTTTAAAGCAGCAATTAAAGGAGCCCAATTCTCAATAGGATAATCGGATAATTGAAATAACGTAAACATAATTATACCATCGAACAATAAAGAGAAAAATAACCAAAGTAAAATGGCAATACCTATGCCTTTAGCTTTGTCTCGTGAGAGTATAGAACATAAAAAGGCAAGAGAGCTGAAGATTACGGAGATAATACATCCCATGGCAATAATGGTTAAACCACTAGCATTAAAACTGTAATATAAAATAGGAATTCCAGCGCCAATTAGAAAAGAGATAATGAGAGATAGATTTAAACCAGCAAATAAACTTATCCATATTTTACTCCTTTTTATGGGTTGACTAATAAGTAGTTCTATAAATTCTGAGCTGTTGTAAATGTAAATGGTGGAGAAAATAATAGAAACTAGTGGTACATTTAGTAAAATTAAATTCAATAAACTCAATAGCCCTTTTGTTTCGTTATCTTCTAAACTAAACATGCTGAATGAAAGTATAGCCAAAAGGAGAGTATAGAAAACAATAATCTTGTTTCTTAGAATATCTAAAATAATAAACTTAATTATCCTGTTCATGCAATTGTGTTTTTAATATTTTAGCTATTGCTTTTGATATTTTTTGTTCTTTGGTACTAGTTTTTATTTCTTCTACCGATTGATGAATAAGAAGTTCCCCATCTTGCATAAATACTATTTCAGACACGAGCTCATCTAAATCACTTAATAAATGAGAAGTAATTAATATTAATTTGTGGTTTGCTTTTTCTCTAAGCATTTTTTCTTTCAAGATGTCGGCAGCAATCGGGTCGAGACCTGCAGTGGGTTCGTCTAATATGTAAACAGAAGGATTGAACATAAATGCCAATGCAGCACTTACTTTTTGCGTGGTACCCCCTGATAGGGTACGCATACGTTTATTTAATATATTATTTAATTTGTATTCATGATAGAGCTCTTCATCTAGAGTTTCGTTGCTCGCTCTAAGTTCTTTCATCATTTCAAAAATTTGGCCAATGCTCATATTTTCAGGGTACCTTCCGATTTGTGGCATATAACCAATTTGATGTCGGTATTCAGTTTCTCCTTTAATGGATTTATTGTTGAAGTAAATGGTGCCAGAATCGGGTAGTACCATTCCTAATATACTTTTGATTAAAGTGGTTTTACCACAGCCATTTGGTCCTATTAGAGCAATGCATTCTGATTCGTTGAAGTTAGCAGATACATTTTTTAATACTTCTAATTTGTTATATCTTTTTTGGATGTTTTTTAATTCAATCATATAGAGATCGATTTCATTCGTGGTTTATAATCAATAAAATTTTCTGGAGTTAAACTCGGAAGAATTTTTTCTGATTTATCTAATAAAGTGACAATAAAACTTCTGAACAGTAACATTAATGAAGAGTTGGTTTCGACCATAACAGAGAATAAGCTCAACGGACGATAGGGCACATCTCCATATTTGTCTTTATCTAAATCGTAACCCTCGTATTTGTCCCAATAATTACCATTGAAAGTATTTAGTACTAATGTTCCATTGGTACTTATGTCGAAAGTATTTCCAAGAAAATTATTTTCTTTTATCGTATTGTCCATGCAGCTTGCTTGAATTTTCATTCCCCATCCGTTTTCCTTGAATTCATTGTGTTCTACTAGAATTCGGTTGGTGCCTTCCATGTATATACCAGAAGTATTGTTGTAAAAGCGATTGTGCAAGATATAGCTATCAGAGATTTCTTTCAATAGTAAGCCGTAAGCAGCATCACCCCAATTATTAATGAAATAATTGTTAAACATTTTTACGCGATGAGTAAACATTACAGCTACACCAGCGCCATTGTTTTTAAACACATTAGAAATATAAGCATCGTCGTTGGAGAACATAAAATGCAAACCATAACGAATATTAGCAAAAGAGATGTTTCTCCAAATAATCGAATGCGTTACAAATTCGAAATAAATGCCATCTCTATGTCCATTGATTTTATTGGCATCAATAATTAAACTGTCGCTTTTCCAACAATGTATTCCATTGCCAATTTTTTGTTCATCAACACCATTTGCACTTATGATATTTTTTTCAATTCTACTATTAGTACATTGTTGTAAATAAATTCCAAAGAAATTATTGATAAGCTCATTATTACTAATACAAACATCTTTACTTTGATAGACCTTTATTCCACCTGGATCATCTAAACTGGCATATCCAGAATTTTGTACGATAAATCCTGTTAATGTAACATTATTAGCTTTAATAGTAATTACTTCGTATTTATGTTCACCATCAATCACAGGTTTGTTAATACCTTTGATGTATAAACTTTTTTGAATAATAAGATTGCCTTCTTGGTATAATCCTTCGTGAATAAACAAAGAATCGCCATCATTAACACTTGAAAGAGCAGTTTTAATTTTTTTGAATTCAAAATCTTTTCCTACATGCACAGTTTTAGCGGATAATTGTAGCGACAATAATATACATGTAATTAAAAGGAATATAACTCGCATAACTTATTTGTTAATCACACTGTTCCAGTCGATGTCTTGAGCTTGTAAGTTTGTTTTATAATGTTTTGCAGAATCAGCATTTGTAAAAGCTGCTATTCCTCCACCCATTGGGCTGGAAACATTTTCGCCAATAATAAAAAACATAGTTTCTGCTTTTGTTAGAGAATTGTCGCCACTGAAGTCGGTAATGAAAATACTTTTTGTTATTGATTTTACATTTTGATCTTCATTCATATAGTTACTCAAACAAGCAATATCGTCGAACATAAATACTTTACCTTTGTTTGTTTTTATTTCACATGCAAATCTAGAATCAGAAATAGTCATTTTGCAATAATCACAACCATCAGTATTGTAGTTTATTTTTATGGGTTGGTCGTTTACACATGAAGTTAAGGAGCTAATAGCGATTAACACCAAAAACAGATTTAATTTATTGTTTATTACTGATTTGTTTTTTCTTTCAATCCATATACCAATGAGCATTAATATTCCCGAGAGTATAAATAGTATTCCACCAATATCTGGAACGGAGTAGGCTCCAAAATTTAATAGTTGTTTGAATCCTATAAGAGGAGGTTGATAAGCCATGCCGGGAACAATTATTGCGGCATCAGGACTTAAATTATGTCCATAATCGTATTCCCATCTCCAGAAATCAATCATTGCAATAATACCGAAAGCAACAAATGCAAAAAATAAAATGGTTAATAGTTTTTTATTTTTTAGTAGAGCCACCAAAACTGCACTAAGTGCGAAGAATCCAATGATATACGGTAGAACAGTAAATTCGATAAAATCATCAGCATGCAATGTTCTCATGCCAATGTAATGATTTAACCCATTGATAATATCAACAGCACCAGCTAGTTTATTAGAGTAGATTAATAATCGTAATCCTTCTGGGTATTGTGGAGCATCGAGATCTATTCTCCATATCGGAACAAAAATTGAGATGAAAAGAAAAATACCTGATAGAATAAGTAAAACTTGTGTACTTTTTTTCATAATCGAGAAAATAAAGGGGGTATAACTAATACCCCCGTAAAAAATTATTTTGTATTTGCTGTGGATGAGGTATTTCCTAAGCTATAGCTCAAAGGCACGCTACTTCCTTTTGGAGATACTCGTACATAACCTTGCATTTCTTGGTGCAATGCACTACAGAAGTCGGTACAATACATAGGGAACATGCCAACACGTTCTGGAGTCCATTTTAATGTGGCAGTTTCTCCAGGCATAATTAATAGTTCAGCATTGTTTGCACCTTTCACTGCGAAGCCATGAGGTACATCCCAATCTTGTTCGAGGTTAGTTACATGGAAATATACATCGTCGCCAAGTTTAACTCCTTCAATATTATCAGGAGAGAAGTGAGAGCGAATAGATGTCATGTAAACATGTACTTGGTTACCTTGGCGAACAACCTTTGATTCTTTTTCACCTTTGGTTACATATTTATGTTTGTTCTCATCTATCTTAAATATTTTTATTTGATTTTTTGAAATGAGTTCTGCAGGTGCAGCTTGAGCATAATGAGGTTCACCTATGGTAGGGAAGTCGAGGATTAATTGCATTTTATCTCCAGAGATATCAAATATCTGAGCGCTTTGCGATAATTCAGGACCAGTAGGTAAATAACGGTCTTTAGTTATTTTATTGTAAGCTATTAAATATTTAGCAGATGGTTTTTTACTGTCGCCACCTGGTATACATAAGTGACCTACAGAGTAAAATGTAGATGCACGATCTAAAACTTTTAAATCTTTGATATTCCATTTTACTACTTCCGATGATACGAAGAATGATGTATATGCATTACCATTTCCATCGAACTCAGTATGCAATGGGCCTAAGCCTGGTTTTTTTACTTCACCGTATAAAGCCGATTCGTATTTGATAACAGGTATGCCTTCATATTCTCCATCGTATGATTTATTTGATATTGCCGATTGTATTTTATCGAAACTAAATACAGGAATTAAAGCAGCTAATTTTCCACTGCCTACAATGTATTCTCCAGTTGGATCAACATCGCATCCGTGAGGAGATTTCGGACATGGAATCATATAGCAAATATCTTTCAATTCTTTAGAGTCTAGTACCAATACCTCTGTCATGATTTCTGATGTTGCAGTATGAGTAGATTCGTTGTAAGTATTATGAGCATACTTTACTTTTTCACGTTTTCCTTTTCCAGCTTTAATATACTCTTCCGCTTTTTTCCAGTTCACAGCCATAATAAAGTCTTTGTCTTTTTGTGAAGCATTTACTTCCAATAAAGTGTTTGCTTGTTCGGTATTATAGCAAGAGAAGAAGAACCATCCATGAGATTTACCTTTACCTGCATGACTCAAATCGAAGTTTACTCCAGGACAACGAATTTGAAATGATAAATTCATTTTTCCAGATTCTTTATCAACACTGATAAAACTTAAATGACCTTTAAAATTTTGTTTGTATGTATTGATTGCCACATCACCATTTGAGTTATCACCAGGTACGCTAAATCGAGTTCCAGCTACTACATATTCTGTATTTTCTGTAATAAATGGAGAGGAGTGATTACCAGCGCTGTTTGGCAACTCAATAATTTCGGCAGTTCTGAACGATTTTAAATCGATACGTGCCACACGAGGAGTGTTGTTTGCATTACCAAATACCCAACGACCATCAATTTCTCCATTAGTTTGTGATAATTCGGTATGATGAAGATCGTCCCAAGGAACCATACCATGCGAAGTATTTAACATCGGTTTGGTTTCTTCAGAATATCCCCATCCTTTTTCAGGATCAACTGAAAATACTGGAATAACACGTAACAAACGACCACTAGGTAGTCCGTATACACTCATTTGGCCACTGAATCCACCACTTACGAAATTGTAATAACTATCGTATTTCCCAGGTGCAACGTAGGCCTTTTCAGCAGCATCTCCCGATACTGCATTGCTTGCATTTTTGGGTTTGCATGCATTTAATAAAACTAATGCCGACAATGTAATCGCACTAGTAATAAATATGTTTTGTTTCATAACTGTTTAGTTTATTTTTTCTATTTAACACCGTCGTTTTGACGCATGAATTCTAATATATGGCGAGCTTCATCATCTGATAAACCTTGATTAGGCATTCTTACCAAACATATTTCCAATTGAGCTTGCACCTCAGGATCTTTGTCGATCATTGGATCCGGGTTGGTAATGAAGTTCATAATCCACTCAGGAGCTCTTCTTTTAGTAACACCTTCCCATCCTGGACCTACTAATTTTTCAGAGCTGGTTTTATGGCACGAAGAACATTTTACACCATAAATGGATTCACCATCTTTTGCCATAGCCACATCTAATGATGCACCTAATTCAACATGGTCGAATTTGCCTTCTCCTCTTTTCGGGTCGTAACTTGAAACATCCGAACTTGGAGCCGATTGCTCGGTAGCGGCGGTGTTGGATTCGGTCGACGATTGTTGCGAACCACCTCCACATGAAATAAGTGCAAATCCCATTGCAGTTAATATGAATAGCTTTTTCATAATTTGTTTTTTTTATTTTGATACAACAAAGTTGAATGAAAAGAATGAGGCTATTTATGATTTGAATCATATCTTTCTAAAATCTCAAAATGCTATCAGCATCCTAGCATATCAGCATATTATTTTATATTTGCGCAAAAGACTAATTTGAATGATGCAGAAATTAAGTGAAAATGCGAAAATTGCAGTGATTGGGGGTGGAAGTTGGGCTACTGCAATTGTAAAGATGCTTGGTGATGCTAAGCATGAAGTTCGTTGGTGGATGCGAGATGAAAATGCTATTGAGAATATCCGCAAATATGGGCACAATTTGAACTATTTACGATCAGCAGAATTAAAAATAAATCCAGAAAACATAAGCTCTGATTTAAACAAAATAATAGAAGATGTTGATTGCTTAATTTTGGCAGTACCTGCAGCATTTTTACATGATACTCTTAAAGCGGTAGACCCACAAGTTTTTAAAACAAAATATATTGTTTCTGCCATAAAGGGAATAGTACCCGAATACAACCTTATCATTGGAGATTATTTTAGAGATATTTATGAAGTGCCTATTCCGCAGATTTTGGTAATTAGCGGACCATGCCATGCTGAAGAGGTAGCCCTAGAAAAACTATCCTATTTAACTATTGCATGCGAAGACCAAGATAATGCCAGTACATTCGCTAAATTCCTAAATACACGATACATTAAAACTACCACCAGCGACGATATTTACGGTACCGAATATGCAGCTGTGTTAAAAAATATCTATGCAATAGCATCGGGAATTTGCCATGGATTAAATTATGGAGACAATTTCCAAGCCGTTTTAATATCGAATGCGATAAGAGAAATGGAAACTTTTTTGGCGGCCGTTCACCCAATTAATAGAGACATCAAAGAATCCGCATATTTGGGCGATCTATTAGTTACTGCTTACTCTCAATTTAGCAGAAACAGAACTTTTGGTAATATGATTGGAAAGGGCTATTCGGTAAAATCAGCTCAATTCGAAATGGGGATGATTGCAGAAGGCTATTATGCGGTAAAATGTGTTCATGAGATCAATAGAACCGTTAAAGCTCATATTCCTATTTGTAGGACAGTGTATGGTATTTTGTACGAAAATATTTCCCCGCTTATTGAAATAAAATTGTTATCCGAAAAACTCAACTAAATTATTCTTGATTGTTATCTTTGCCAATTGTAACCCCTAGCAACAACAAATCGTATAGGGTTATAATTAATTGAGAGTGAAGTTTATAATACGCCTATTTTCCCTATTTTTTATTGCATTTTTCTTGAATTCGCTTCAAGTAAAAGCGCAGTGTATTGTATTGGTAGACCAAACCGGTATCAATAGTACTAATCCTACCTATGTAAATTGCATGGCGGCAGCAACACCCGCAAATGTTACCTTGTCGTTTACAAATGTTAATGCTCTTGGTACAAGTACTATTAATTGGGGCGACGGTACAGCTACTCAAAATTTCCCATTTATCAATGCAGGTGCAATCTTATCTCATGTTTACACATCAGATGTTGATACGTATTTAATTACAATTACTCAAACTGCACCATTATGTGTCATACAAGCTCATTTTGTAAACGAAAGAAGCGTAATTGCTCAAATCGCTCCTGTTACTGGGAGTGTAACTACCATTTGTGCTCCTAATGTTATTCAATTAGTAAATAAATCGACTAACGTTTCTCCAACTACAATTTTCACCTTGGATTATGGCGACGGTACACCTATAGATACCTTCGATTATACGAATGCAGGGGATACTATACTGCATCTTTATGAACGCGACCGTGTAGCATGTAATACCGTGGTAACCCTTACCGCAAGAAATCAATGTACAGGAAATGTTGTTTCTACTAACTCTTATGGACCCATACAAGTTTATGATAGAGACTCTGCAATTTTAGCGGTAGATAATGCCACATTATGTTACCCCGATACTACAGCAGTCTTTACAAACAACACCATAAGGAATTGTTTACTTTCTGGTAATACTCAACAAAGGTATGAGCGATGGATTGTTTACGATAATAATGGAGTAGGAGTTGATAGCACAGGCTGGATTCCTTGGCCTCCATCTAACCCTAGATCTATTAGTTTTCCTGGTGGTCCCACTCGTCCGCGTACCTATACAGTGATGTTATTGGATAGTAGTTTATGTGGTGTTGATACAGCAATACGTACAGTTCAAATTATAGATCCTCCTAACGCATTCTTTACTTCGGTTGATACTGTATGTAGCGGAACAGCCATTGCTTTTACAAATGGAAGTACTCCAGGGATGAATTATGCATGGGCATTTGGAGATGGGAATACAAGTAATCAAACTAATCCATCACGTACTTATACCAATGTTGGAAATTCGATAGTTTCATTTAATGTGAGATTGATTGTAACTAACCCTGCAGGTTTTGCTTGTAGAGATACTTTTATAAAAACGGTATATATTTTACCTCGTCCTACAGCAAACTTCTCGATGAATACATTCACGGCTAATCAAAGTGCATGCGATTCTTTAGTAGTAAACTTTGCCGATTTATCTTTAAATGCTACACAATGGGAATGGGATTTTGATAATAATAATGTAATTGATTTTACAGGACAGTTCCCACCAGCGCAAACGTTTACACAAACAAGAACAATACGTTTATTAGTGACTTCCGTTAATGGGTGTACGCATCAGCTGACAAGAACCGTTACGATTTTCAGAACACCAATAGCTAGTTTTACAGCCAATAGTGTATGTGTAAACCAACCAGCAATTTTTACCAATACTTCAACTCAATTCCCGGGCAATAATATTACAGGTAGATCTTGGAATTTCGACGATCCAAGCTCTGGTGGAAATAATACTTCAACGGCAAACAATCCTACTCATACTTTTACAACTCCTGGAATTTATGACGTACGTTTAATTATACAATCTCAAAATGGTTGTCCAGATACCATCATTCAACAAATAAGTGTAGAGTTTCCACCAGTAGTTAATTTCACACCATCTGTGTTATCAGGTTGTTCGCCTTTGTCGGTTACATACACCAATACCACTACGAATGCCGACCCTACGTTGTATCAGTGGAGGAGAGGGAATACTATTTTCAGTACAAATATTTCACCTGTTGTTACCTATATTAATAATGGAACAACAAACGATACCATTAGAATAAAATTAATTGCGCAAACAACTTTTGGATGTAGAGATTCACTTACTCAAACCATAGTAGTATTTCCAAATCCAATAGCCGGGATTGCAGCGAGTGCATTGCCATCGTGTATTCCCAGTCCAATAAATTTTATTAGTACCTCTACTGGTGCTAATAGTTTTGCTTGGGATTTCGACGATGGGTTTACTAGTTCCTTGCCAAACCCTTCTCATCAATTCGTAAACTCAACCAACTCAATTCGTGTATATAATGTACGCTTAATAGCTACTTCTTTAAATCTGTGTACGGATACAGCATTTTTGCCAGTACTAGTATACCCTGATCAAACATTTGTAATTACTACAAATGTTGATAGTGGATGTTCTCCTTTAACGGTTAATTTTCCTTCGTTTCCTGCAGTGGTAAGTTATCAATGGGATTTTGGAGATGCACAATCTTCAACAGCTCCTAGTCCGCAACATACCTATACAAACTTAAGCAACGCAACAATAGATTATGTATGTCGAGGAATATTCACCAATGCCTTTGGATGTAGAGATACTGTTTTTAAAACGATAAGAGTTTTTCCTTTGCCAACGGCTTTATTTAGTAGTAATAAACTTTCGGGTTGTTCTCCAGATACAATTGTTTTTACCAATCAATCGACAGCAGCAAACAGATACATTTGGTATTTTGGCGATGGAGATTCTTTGGTTACCACTAGTAACGCTGACGTAGAACACGATTATATTAATAACACCACCGCACCCATTGTTTTTAATGTTGTGCTGAAAGCATTTAATAATGATTCTTGTTTTAGAACATTTAATCAGAATATTACCATTTACCCTAGAGTTCACTCTAGCTTTACTATTGATACGGTTCAATGTTCTCCTTATGTGGCACAAGCTGATAATCGTTCTATTAATGGCAATAAATTTTATTGGTATGTAAATAATTCATTAGTAGATTCTGTTCAGAATAGAGAATTTACATTAACGAATACCACTAATGCCGATATAATTTATCAAATTAAACTTCGATGTATTTCTTTGTTTGGTTGCATAAGCGACACTACTGTAATGGTAAGAGTATTGCCTCAACCTAACGCTAGTTTTAATACAGATGTTTCTACAGGTTGCCAACCTTTAACGGTTAATATAAATAATCTTTCTACTACAGGTATTAACTATGCATGGGATTTTGGCGATGGAGAAACCAGTAACAACCCATCCGTAAATTTTGTAAAAGTATATGATAATACATCTCTCTTACCCATACAAAGAGAGATACAGTTAGCTGTAGAAAACACTTATGGATGTGTAGATACATTTAAAAGAACGGTTACAGTTTTCCCAATTGTAAATTCTAGTTTTATTATAGATACTGTACAATGTTCTCCATTTATTGCATTAGCAGAAAATCGTTCAATAAATGGGAATAAATATTATTGGTATTTAGATAATGTGTTTGTCGACTCTACAGTTAACAAAGAATTTATATTAACAAATACTGGAACTGCAGATCAATACCATGATATTAACCTCAGAACAATTTCTATCTATGGATGTATCGACGATACAACAATTAGAATTAGAGTACTTCCCGAGCCAAGAGCAGATTTTATTGTGGATATTAATGCAGGTTGCCAACCGATGGATGTTGTTATCACAAATCAGTCGACCACCACTATAAATTACGCATGGGATTTTGGCGATGGAGAAACCAGCAACACAACTGATGTTACATTTAATAAAACCTTTACGAACACATCAAGAATACCAATAGAAAGAACTATTCAATTAGCGGTAGAAAATTCATTTGGTTGTGTTGATACTTTTAGGAGAACGATTACTGTATATCCAAATGTAGAAGCAAACTTTAATCTAAACGATACCGTTTCTTGTAGTCCATTAATTATACAAACAAGCAATACCTCTCAAAATACATTAACCTATGCTTGGTTTATAGATAATGTATTGGTTGATACGAATGCAAATCCGCTGTTAGTGATTAACAATAATACAAGCACTGAAAGAAATTCAGTAATTCGCTTAGTGTCTACATCAGCATATGGTTGTACCGATGAAATGGTTAGAAATGTAAAAATTCTTCCTGTTCCGGTTGCCGATTTCTTTATCCCTAATTCAGTTGTAAAATATCCACAAAATACATTCAGTTTTGTAAATCAAAATGTGCAGCCAAGCTTTACTTATAAATGGTATTTTGGCGATGGAGATAGTTCGTTACTTGCAAACCCAGGACCTCATAGTTATGCATCACCAGGGCAATATAGTGTTACATTAATTGTATATAATACTCAGTGTTCCGATACACTAGTAAGACTGGCAACAGTACAACCTCCATTCCCCGTGGTAAGTTTTAATGGTTCGGGAGTAGGTTGTGCACCATTAACCATAAGTTTTCAGAATAACACTTTATATGCTGATCGCTATGAATGGGACTTTGGCGATGGAATGAAATCAAACGAAGTAAATCCAACACATACTTATGTTGAAGGGGGAGTATATACCATAAGTTTAGTAGCCTATGGAGAAGGAGGTCAGGCATTAGATGTGCATGTAGATAGTGTAGAAGTGTACGGATTACCTAATGCGTATTTCATTGCACAACCTAAAGTGGTCTTTATTCCTAGTGATCCTATGGTGTTGTTTAATTTAAGTCAGAATGCAAATCAATTCCTTTGGGATTTTGGCGATGGCTTTACTTCAACAGATGTATCACCAACACATTATTACTTGGAAGAAGGGGAATACAATATCACATTGTACGCAACCAATAGCTATGGATGTGTAGATACTTTTACCATAGAAAAAGCAGTAAAAGCAGAGAGTGGTGGGAATGTAAAAATTCCGAATGCATTTACACCTAACCCAAATGGAGGAAATGGTGGATACATTTCTAGAGGAGAATATAATAACGATGTCTTTTACCCAATGGTAGAAGGTGCAGAAAATTATCGACTAAGTATTTATAATAGATGGGGCGATCAATTGTTCGAAAGCAACGATATAAATATTGGTTGGGATGGTTACTATAGAGGAGAGCTTTGTAAACAGGATGTATATGTTTGGAAAGTAGAATTATTTTTCTCTGATGGAACTAAAAAGACGAAGACGGGTGATTTGTTGTTGCTAAGATAACTCGTAACTCGAAGCTCGTAGTTCGTAACTCGTAGTTGGGATAAAAAATGATGAAAAAATTGAAAATATTTGCGCTCTTGATGTGCTTGGTACAGTTAACCAAGGCGCAGGATCCTCAATTTTCTCAATACTACGCTACTCCTTTATATTTAAATCCAGCATTTACAGGTGCAAATACATTTCATCGTTTAATTATAAATTACAGAAACCAATGGCCTGGTGCATTAGAAAATGGGTATGTAACTTACATGGCTTCATACGATTATAATTGGGATGCATTGAGAAGTGGTTTAGGTTTTTATGCGATACAAGACGTTTCAGGAATGAGTGCTTTAACCTATAGAAACATAGGTGGTTTGTATGCTTACGATTTAAAGTTAACTAGGAAATTAAACCTAAGAACTGGTTTCCATATATCTTATACTCAAAAGGACATCGATTTCTCACGTCTTCTGTTCAACGATCAACTGGAACGAGGTGGTGGTCCGTCGTTTGAGGCTAATAAATACTTTAACATTACTTATTTGGATTATGATGTAGGAATGTTGTTGTATTCAGAAAATGCATTTATAGGTTTTGCGGTTCATCATTTAACAGAACCTAACGAATCATTTATCGGTTTTGATAGTCATTTACCACGTAAATACTCTTTACATGGCTCATATACATTCAATTTAAACTTAGCAGGGGCTAAAAAAAGCATTATGCCAAGCTTTAATTACAAAAAGCAAGGGAATTTTGATCAGCTCGATTTAGGAGTATATTATAACCATGAACCCTTAGTATTAGGCTTTTGGTACCGTGGGATACCAACTACATTATTCAATTCTTCAAATGTGGCCAATAACGATGCATTCGCTATATTATTAGGATATGCCTTAGAAGATCGACCATTGAGGGTTGGATACAGCTACGATCTTACGACCTCAGGGTTATTTCAAAAATCGGGTGGAAGTCACGAAATATCAATCATTTACGAATTCAATGCAGGGCTTAAATTTGGAAATCGTTCTAAATATAATAAACGCCCAATCCCTTGTGCTAAATTTTAGTTAAATACCTTAAATTGTTAATATTTCCCTAACAAACAAGCGGAAAAATATTTTTACATTTGCTAGCTATTTTGCTTAATAATGATGATGAAAAAGAAAGTCTTGGTATTGTTGGCTTTAATTAGCTTTTTTGGCCTAAATAAGTCTTATTCGCAAGACACGGTTCGTATTATGCAATACAACCTATTCAGGTATGGAGAGAGCGGTAAAGAGCCTAGTTTAAAAAACCCTTTATTAAGTACAATAGTTAACCATGTTAAGCCAGACATCATAGGAGTAAATGAACTTTCTGCAACAGCAGATTATGCTGCCAATGTTTTAAATGGTGCATTAAATACTAATGGAGTAACTACTTGGCGTCGTGGGTCATTATCAAAAGCTGGTGTAGATAAATCATTAACAAATACCATTTTCTATAATTCAGAAAAATTTAAACTACTAAGTCAAGATACCGTTAGTACTGTACAGCGAGAAATTACTTCATTCAATTTCATGTATGTAGATTCTAATAGTGTTAAAACTCAGGATACTGTTTTCTTTAGTGTGTTAGTATTGCATTTTAAGGCAGGGAATTCTTCATCAGATGAAGCTACAAGAGGTACAGAGGCATTAGAAATTGTAAAATATATTAATGCTTTTGGAAAGAGGAAAAACATTATTGTTATGGGCGACTATAACGTATATACCAATACAGAGCCAGGTTTTTCACATTTAGTTACTGGAACCGATAGCTTGAATAAACTAGTTGATCCAATTAATAAGTTGGGTACATGGAATAATAATTCCGCTTTTGCGAATATTCATACCCAATCTACACATTCTACACAAACTGGTGGGTTCTCAAGTGGGGGTATGGACGATCGTTTCGACATCTTGTTATGTTCAAAATCATTGATGGTTGATTCTCTTAGAATGAGAGTGATACCATCTACTTACATACCTGTTGGAAACGACGGATTGCATTTTAATTTAGCAATTAATGCAGCTCCAGCAAACACTTCTGTACCTTCAGACGTACTTGGTGCGTTATATAACATGTCTGACCATTTACCAATAAGAGCAGATTTTGTAATTACTCCCAAAATGCCATTACCTCAAGGGGTAGCGGCCGAATGGAAGAAGTTCGACCAACAAGTATTTACCCTTAATCCTATAGAAAACGAATTAAATGTACATGTGGCAGGGGAATTGCTTAATAAAAAATTGAAGTTTCAATTATTAGATATTAACGGTAAAAAGATGGTTGATATAGAACATTTATTTACTGATAACGATTTTAAATATACTTTACCATACGATTTAGCTCAAGGAGTTTATATTTTAAAAATTAGCAACGATAACTCTTGGTTAATACAAAGAAAATTATTGAAGAAATAAGCATGAGTCAAAAAAAATACATAGCGGCACTTTTTACTGCATCAATATTATTTATTCAACAACTAGAGGTAAAAGCTCAAGCATCTTTTGAGGAGAAAGAAACTACGGCTGGAAACATAAGAATGACCGTGAATAATCTTGGGATGATTGGGAATGCGTTTAGAGGGTCATACAATGTATTAGATTACTCATCTTGCGAATTTCCTGTAGGGTCGGGGATAGAACATCTATTTCAAGGAGGACTGTGGATAGGTGGGTACATTAATGGATCTCAGGTTGCGGTAAGTACTGGTGCCATAGATGATGCATCAGGTTATTCAACAGGTAAAAGAAATTTCGAATTTTCTGCAGCTGTTGGTTCTAAATTATTAGAAAGATCGAGTTTAATTGATAATCCATTATATCAAACTAGTGCAATTTCACATCAAGATTTTGTATCAGACTTTACAGATAAAAACACTACAGTACCAGGAACAAATATTCAAATTAACGATCACTTATTTCCTTTAGGTGCCGATGTGCATTTCGAATCGTACAACTATAATTTCAACTTCGCGAACTATTTCGTTATCCTTAATTATGTAATCACTAATAACAGTACCAATACTTGGGATTCTGTTTATGTTGGTTATTGGAAAGATGGTGTAGTAAGAAATGTTAATGTTACTGCTCCAGCAGGAAGTGCCTTTTTTAATAAAGGAGGTAATGGATATCTTGATTCATTATTTATTGCATACGAATACGATGCTGCGGGTGACTTAGGTTTTACAGAGAGTTATGTAGGTTTAAAATTTTTAGGGGCTATTGATAAAGATGGTTTAGCACATCCATTGGTAAGGAATAATTTCCTTGCACATTACAATGCATGGCAATTCAATAATACTGCGGATCCTTTGTATTTTTCTCCAGGCGACGATAATCAGAAGTATGGGAAAATGACGGCTGGATTAAATTTCAGGCCCGATTGGGAAACTAATATTCGTCCAACCTTACGTCAAGCAAATAACCGCTCACACTTAATGTCGGTGGGTCCATTTGTTAAAGTTCTACCAGGCGAAAGTATTAATGTTTCGTTTTCTCTAGTTTGTGCGAAGAAAGTTGAAGATGGAAATCCGAACTCAGCAGATAACGATATTCAAAAAGGAGTATTAGTGCAAAACTCTTTATTTGCTCAAACAGCATTTAACGGTGAAGATGCAAACTTCAACGGTGTTTTAGATCCAGGAGAGGATAGAGATGAAGATGGTAAAATTACACGATTTGTATTGCCTTCACCTCCAAATATTCCACGTAATAAGGTTGTCGCATCAGAAAATAAAATTGAAATTTATTGGTCGAAAAATTCAGAAGCTTCTGTAGATCCTATTTCTAAGAAAAAAGATTTTGAAGGCTATCGTTTATACAAAACTACTGTAGGTTTTGATGTTACGGGTACACAAGATATTATTAACTCATTGAAGTTAATTGCAGAGTTCGATCGTAGTGATAATAGTTTGTTTAGTAATACTAGTTTTGGGGCAATACAACTTACAGACTCGGTTCAGTTTGGAGAAGTAGATGCAAACGGAGATACTATTTGGTATTATTACAAATATACATTCGACAACATTCAAAATGGATGGCAACACGCCATAGCCATTACGTCTTTTGACCAAGGTGATGAAATAAATAATTTGCAATCATTGGAGTCGAGTACTATACCAAGTTTAAAGAGAGTATTCCCAGGGATGAAGGCAAACGATGATTTTGAAAATGGTGACCCATTTGTATACCCTAATCCATATTATGGTGTTGCAGCATGGGAAGGAGTGAGTAAAAATCCAGAAGATAAAAAGATCTACTTTGCAAATTTACCTTCTACTTGCGAGGTTAGAATTTATTCTGCAGCAGGAGATTTAGTAGATGAATTTAAACACGACGAAAGTTATAATGGGAACGACATCCGCTGGACAAGCACCTATTCGGATCCAACACAAACAACATTTTCAGGTGGGGAACATGCATGGGATTTATTATCTAAAGACAATCAAATTATTTCTCGAGGAACTTATTTGTTCTCTGTAAAGGATACAAAATCAGGTAAAACCTACAAAGGGAAATTTGCATTAATTAAATAGAAAAAAATAAATAAAAAATAAAATGAACAAAAAACTACTCTCATTAGCATGCTTCTTGATGATGGTTGTTGCAGCAAAAGCGCAATACCCAGTGAAGACAATCCAAGAAGTACAAACCGTTTCACAACAGAACTTAGCTGCTGGAAACGATGCATCATCATTAGCACTTACTGATACAGTACGTATCCGTGGTGTTGTAATTATGGATGCAGGTTTATCTACCATTGTTGGAGGTAAACAAGTATGGATTCAAACCAACGATGGTTCAGCTTTTTCTGGTATAGATGTTTATCAACCTTTCCCAGGTTCTGGAACACCAGGTGATGCAGGAACTGGCATATTATCTTTAGTTGAAGGCGATTCAGTAGAGATTACCGGACATGTTGAAGAGTTTCAAGGTGAAACGGAATTTGTTCCAAACAACACTAACCCAGCTACACCAATTCAAATTTTAGGAAGTGGTATTACGGTGAAATCAAAATTGATTACAGTTGCAGAGTTAAATGATATTAATAGAAATAACATATTAACTACAGGTGAGCAATACGAAGGTCAATATGTTGAGTTAAGAGATTTAACAGTTTCTTCGGTTGATTATTTTGACAATGGTGCTCGTGTAAGTTTCAACGTAATTGATGCAGCTGGAAATAAAATGAACGTTTCTGATCGTTTTAAATCATTCCGTTTACCTGCAACTGGTGGTACTTTCGTTCCTCCTGTAGTTGGTGATTTTATTCTTTCGATTAAAGGAGTGATTTTACATTCGAAAAATAATAGAGGTTATGAATTACATCCAATTAAACCAGCAGATGTAGTTTGGGGTGCAGCAGCACCAGCGATCTCTGGTATTACAAGAAACGTAATTGTTCCTAACAATACAGATCAAGTACAAGTATCAGCAAATATCTCAGACCAAGAAGGTGTTGCTGAAGCTAAATTATATTACGCAGTTGGAGCTAGTAGTAATAACTACATCAGTGTACCGATGACTGCTAACGGTAGCATTTACACTGGTACTTTACCAGCTCAAGCAGATGGGTCAATCGTAAAATTCTTTATCGAGGCTAAAGATAATTCTAACCCTCAATTAACTAGTCGCATTCCAAATGTGCCAGCTGAAGATCCTAAATTTTATGTTGTAAGAAATAATGGATTAAGCATCTACGATTTACAATATACTCCATTCAAAAGTGGAAATTCAGGTTTTGTAGATCAAACAGTTACTGTATCTGGGGTGGTTACTTCATCAGTTTCTGATTTAGGTTATGTACATATTCAACAAGAAAACCAAGGTACTTATGCAGGTTTATTTGTTGCTAATGGAACTGGTTTGGCTACACTTTTAACTGGAGAAAAAATTACAATTACTGGTGTAGTAAAAGAATACTTTGGGTTAACTCGTTTAGAAGCGGTTACTTCTGTAGTGAAAAATGGCTCTGGAGTAATTACACCTTTAGAATTAGATGTAGATTCATTCCGTGTAGCTAGTCAAACAGGTACAGAACCATACGAAGGTATGTTGGTGAAATTTAAACCTGCAGGTCAGCCTTTATATATTGTTGATCAAAATCCTGATGCACCTAGTAACTTCGCAGAGTATCGTGTAGGTAAAGATACTATGGATGCAGGTGCGGGTTGCCGTGTATTAGTTGGTCGTCAAACCAATACTTCGTTCTCAACTAAAAATGCTTCTTATGTAAATGATAGTATTTGGGTGTTGAATCAAGGCGTTGATCAAGTGATTGTTAAAAAAGGCGATTACATGACTTCTTTAACAGGTATCATGACTTACGCATTTAGTAACTTTAAATTACTTCCAAGAAACAATAACGATTTCGAATCGTACGTAATTACAACAGGTATCACTTCTAATTTTGTGAATAAAGGAAAAGCATTAGTATATCCTAATCCAGTTTCTTCAGTAATGAGTTTAGATTATATCATGCCAGTTTCTACTAGCGATTTATCATTAAATGTTTACGATATTTATGGTCGATTAATCAATACAATTTCTTTAGATGGAACAACAGGAACAGCTAAAGTTGATGTATCGAACTTTTCTCAAGGAACCTATATTTACAGTATTTCTTCAGCTTCTGCAGGAGTATTAAATAATGGTCGTTTCGTAGTGACTAAATAGTATTTTAATAATCAAATAAAAAAAAGCCTTCTCGTTATTTCGAGAAGGCTTTTTTTTGTATTTTTATTTGAATTTAAAGTATGAGAATAGCAATTCTGTTTTTCTTTACAACTATTGTATTTACCTCTTGCTCAAAAGAGGAGAAGTATGATGGTATTGCTAGATATGTTAACCCTCCAAAGGATTCTGTTGCATTTGCGTATCGCTTGAGTTCGCTTACATATATAAATAAGAATATTTCTGATGATGAATTAACATTCAACTTTACCTTAGATTCAAGTTTAAGCTATTCGTGGTCGAATATTAAGGTTAAATATCCCAATCAGCAGTTTAGTAAAAATTATACAACGGAATATACTAACGGAAGATTGGTGAAATTGTCTACTGTTGGAGCAGGGGGTATTGTCGAAGATTTGATGATAGATTATGTCTATCATAAGGAGACTAAAAAATATTTAGTATCAAGATTGAGGTATTTTTTCGAGAGCAATCCTTTTGTGTTATCTTTTTTTTACGATTCTGTAAATTTAGTATCAATAAAGAGAAGCCCACTGTATTACTCATCAGGCAATATTGGGTTCCCCACAGACTCAGTTGCTTTCTGTAAAGGAATCAATATTGGCACATGCTCTTTAGCTACACCTTATTTCGAGTATTCTTATTTAAATATTAACAATAGTCTATTTAGAAGTCAGGAGCTTATTCCTATACTCTTGATATTAAAACAGCCTTATCAGAGCAATTTAAAAGAAATTGCTAGTGATTTGCCTCTCTTATTTAGCAGATCCTACCCATTAGCATTAAATTATCCAAATGCGTATATGGGCTCTTATGATTTTGGTTTAAATAACGATTCTGAACCCTCATTTTTCTATTTTAAATCACTTTTTGAAACATATTCAAAGGGCTATAATTTTAGCATGAGAATTAATTGATTTTTAACACGATTATCTTTTTTTCTAGATAAAAATCAAGTATTTTAGCCTGATTTATTTTTATGATAAAAACCTTAAAACTAAGCACAGGGGTGCTCTCATGCATTCTTTTATCTGTTTTCTTAATTTCTTGTGAAAAAGAAGGTGAGTTGAAACCGAATACAGATCCTGTAACCAATTTGTATTTGTCGAGTATTAATCGCTCTGGCTCCGATAGATTGAATGCCATTGTTGAAATGAAATGGTCTGGTGAAGATAAAGATGGGTACATCACTGGGTATGAAATTTCTTTTGATAATATCAATTGGTCTTATACTGTTGTTCAAGATTCAACTTTCAGATTTACCATCAATAATGGAAGTGATACAACCGATATCGATTTTTATGTGCGTGCGATTGATAACGAAGGAAACAAGGATAAAACTCCTGCGTATTTAAAAATCCCTATCAAGAATACAGCTCCAACTATTGTATTAGATGATAACCTGATAAAAGGAGATTCTGTTTACTCCGTATTTTCTATATTCTGGACCGCAAATGACTTGGATGGTTTTAATACGTTGGATTCTATCTATATCAAAGTAAATAATGGTGAATGGTTCGCCATTGCTAAAAGCTTCAACTTTGCAACATTTGTTACTGAACAACCAGAAGTAAACGGACCTACTGTTGCAAAAGTGTATGGAGGTAACAATGCATTTAATTTAAACAGAACTATTTCGGGGTTAGTAGTTGGTGCTCGAAATACAGTTTATGTGAAAGCAAAAGATTTATCTGGTGTAGAAAGTGAACTCGATTCATTAACTCCATTTGTGCTACGTCGCAAAACATCCGATTTATTAGTACTTGATGGGTTCAATATTGCAAGCACGCCAAATGCCGACGATGTTTATAAAGTTGCACTTTCTCAATCATACGGCGCTTACGATTACTACGATTTTTATCGTCAGAATAAAGGATACTTCCCTAAATTATGGAAGCCTACTTTTTTATTGATGATGAATTTATACGATAAGGTTTTTTGGTACTCCGACAATTCTAGATCTGCTACTGCAGGTGGAATGTTGTTGGAAGAAGGATCTTCAGCCATACAAGATTACCTAAACAGTGGAGGGAAAATTTTAATTGCTAGCGATTTTGATAACAGTGCAGAAGGAACAACTGCTGGGCCTTTCCCAAGAACATCTCCAGTTTTCCAATATTCAGTAATGGATAGTTTCCAGACCTTCTACGCCGCGAATCAAAAAGCTACAATGGCAAACGACTCGTTGGTTATTCCAGATGCCATAAATGCAGTTGGTTATCCAATGTTAAAAGTAAATACATTCTCCGATGCTATCGATCCGTTCTTCCCTAAGTCGAGTGCTTACGTACTTTATCGTGGGCAGATTCGTAGAGCAAATGGATCTATTAATACTCGAGTACTTTGTGCTAAAACATTAAATGTAGATAGCAAAACGAATCAAGTGTTTTTTAGTATGGATTTGTATAAGCTGAATGGTGATGGCGATGGAAATGGTCAACAAGATGATTTGAAAAAGTTTTTCGATAAAGTATTGAAAGACGAATTTAATTGGTAATAACCCTGTGTCCCTGTGACTCTGTGTTAAAGGAAAACTTAATCATAGAGACTCAGAGGCACAGAGAAAAAATAAACCCTGTGTCCCTGTGACTCTGTGTTAAAGAAAAACTTAATCACAGAGACTCAGAGAAAAGAAATGATAAAATGAAGAAACTTTTACTACTACTCACAATTGTCTTTTGTACCATTGAAGCCTTCTCTCAAACAGGAAGCATCAAGGGTAAAATTACAGACAAGAAAACTAAAGAAACCATCATTGGTGCTACGGTATCTGTTGTAGGTACTTATCTAGCTGTACCCACCGATGTAAATGGAAACTATGTAATCAATGGTGTGAAACCAGGTGAATACACAGTTAAAGTAGTTTACTTAGGATACAAAGAAATAATTTACAATGGAGTAAAAGTAACTTCAGGAGGAACCACTTCTCTTAATTTACAATTAACAGAAGTAAGTACTGAGATTGGTGTTGTAGAAGTACTCGGACAAAAAACTATTGTTGATTTAGAGTCGGGGAAATCGAGTACAAAAGTAACGTCAGAAGATATCAAAGACATGAGCGTGAAAGATGTTCAGTCGATTGTAGCTAACCAAGCCGGAGTGAGTCAGAACCCCGATGGTTTACAAATCCGAGGAGGTCGTGTTTACGAAACACAATATTTAGTAGACGGTATCAATGCACAAGACCCTTTAGCAGGAACTGGTTTCGGAGTAGAGATTGCCGCTAATGCAATTAATGATATAGAAGTAATCACTGGTGGTGTTGGCGCAGAATATGGAGAGGGAACATCAGGAGTAGTATTGACACGTATCAGAGAAGGTTCAGATCGCTATCGTTTTGGCGGTTCTTACTACAGAGATAATTTAGGCTTCAACGATAAGTCGCAATGGAATACCGATATGTTAAGTTTATCGGTGAGCGGCCCCGTACCATTTACTAAAAAGAAACTTACCTTCTTCAGTAGTTTTAACATGGAGCTAACCGATGAGTTCTTTAAAACACCAGCTAAACAATTACACTCATCATTATTACCAGATAACGATTCGATATGGGCACCACGTGAAGACAATAAATGGTCGAACACCGTGAAGTTAACCTACAACATTAAACCAGGTCGTAAATTATCTATCTCTAATCAAGCATCATTAAATATTAATCAGAATACACGTTCATTACAAATCATAGGAAACAATGCGGTGGTAACTCCAGGTTATCAGTACCTATTCAGTTTGAACATGGATAATGCAACTACTTATACCCATAAATCAAACTTAACAATTATCCAATACTTGAATTTGTTTAGTCCAAAATTGTCGATGGATCTTTCTTTTGCACGACTGTTTACTAACCTTCGCGCAGATGCTAATGGCCGCCCGTTCCGACCTTCAACGATTGATCAAATTTACGACCCTCAGTCGATAGTGTCGGATCCAGTTACTGTATATAATCCAAACGACTCTGTAATATTTGTAAATCCTGGTCCAGGTTTGTACAACAACGGAGGAGTATCTACACTATGGCATGATCATTACGCGATAGAGAATACATTTAAAGTAAAGTTCAATTACACGCCTAATAAAAGTAATTTTATTTCATTTGGTATAGAACATAAGGAACAAGAATACCAATGGGTAGATGTTTCTCGTCCATGGATAGGTGCTCCAATCATCATCGACGATACCACTACAACAGCATCGAGTAGTATTGGGCAAAGCAATGATATCTGGAAAGTAAAACCAGCAACAGGTGGTATTTATGTTCAAGATGAAATGCGTTACAAAGGAATTATATTAAACCTCGGATTACGTTTAAATTACTGGGCACCTGGAAAGTTTGCTGATAATGCAGTAGCTGATCCTAATGCACCAGTGTTAGATGCTATCAGAGAAAGTTATTTGAATAGTTCTACGGAAATTTTAGGAAGAAGATACAAGTTCAGATTATTACCAAAACTTAGAGTGTCGTTCCCAGTATCAGAAAATAATGTATTGTATTTTAACTACGGACACTTAAGTAGATTGCCACATCCTCGCTTTGTTTATGCAGGTTTAGACCCAGTATATCAAAATAGATCTTTCTTAGCAAATTTAGGAAACCCTGATTTAAATCCAGAGGTTACTGTGTCGTATGAAGTAGGAATTAAAACACAAATTACATCGAACTTCGCTATTACGGCTACCGCATTTTACAATGATAAATTTGATTATATCGTAAGTAGAAATATCATTGTAAAAGATCAAACTGGAAGATTCGTAGAAAAGAATTTCAGTATTAACCAAGACTATGCACGTATTAGAGGATTTGAGATTACATTAAACAGACGTATTCAAAAATATTTATCAGCTACATTTAGTGCAGCATATCAAATTGCCACAGGTAAATCCAATTCAGCACAAGAGTCGCAATTACAAATCTTACAGAACGGAGCAGTGTCTCCAACTGTAGAGCAATACCTAGCATGGGATCGTCCGCTAGATTTAAAATTATTAGTGATATTTAAACCCGATACTTCTATAAAAATTGCAGGTGTAAGTTTAAATCGCTTCAGAGTATTCTTAACATCAACATATAAATCAGGTTTACGATATACACCGTATTACCAAACAGGTACAGCTGCAACAGGCCGACCAATTTATGAAGCTGATGAAAACAATCCTTTCTCAGAAATAGGCAGTGCTTGGTGGAACACCGACATTAGATTAACTAGAGATATTCCACTTAAAAAAGGACAATTAATTAGTGTAAGTTTTGAGGTGAAAAATTTATTCAATAATAAAAATGCAGCAATAATTAATCCGGTTACAGGTAAAGCTTATGAACTTGGAGATCAATTGCCAAATGGATTCCGTGATCCAAATTATCCAGATCCACAAGACAATGGTGCTCCTCCATTTAACCCTGCTAGATATCTAACTCCTCGTCAGATGATGTTAGGTTTAACTTGGCAGTTTTAATTAATGTGTTAATGTGTTAATGTGATAATATGTTAATGGACTTCAATACTTACATAATACAAAGTACCTAATACAAAAAAAGATACTTGAATGAAAAGATATATAATAACGATTTTAATATTACTTAGTGCTAGAGTGGCTAGTGCGCAATTGATTCCTAATCTTGGGGGCCAGCGTGCAGGTACTGCCGCTTTTACTTTTTTGAAAATAAGTAATAGTCCACGACAAACTGCTTTGGCAGGTACCGGTATTGCAATGCCTGGAGATGGTTATGCTGCGAACATCAACCCTGCAACGATGGTAGATGTTAAACAAACTACTGTTGCCTTGTCGAGTGCTTTATATTTTTCTGATATGCAGAATGCATACTTAAGTGTGATTTATCCTACGAAGAAATACAGCATATTGAGTTTTCAGATGCAATCGTTTAGGTCGGATGCAATGGAAGTGAGAACAGAGTTCCAACCTATGGGTACAGGCCAATATTTTTATACACAGAACTTAGCAATTGGTGGTAGTTACGCAAAAATCTTATCTGATTATTTTAGTTACGGTGTAAGTTTAAAATACATCTACGAAGGTATAGATCAATATACAGTTCATTCGGGGATGATTGACTTAGGATTTTTATATAAAACTGATTTTAAAGATTTACGCTTCGCCGTGTTCTTGAATAATTTTGGAGTAAACACCAAAATAGATGGAGAAACAAAATCATTAACTACGTTTAGTAGCAACAATCCTGATATTAACAACTACGCTGCTCCAACATTATTTAAAATGGGACTTTCATTCGTTCCATATAAAGATGCCAGAAATAGTATTCTTGTCGCTACAGAATTACATCACCCTAACGATAATTCAGAAAACATTAGACTAGGAGTGGAGTATGCATGGATGAATTTATTATCTGTTAGGGCAGGGTATAAGATTGGAGTGAAAGATTCTTCTTTACCAACCTTCGGTGTTGGATTAAGAACACGTGCTGGTCGTCACCCATTAAGAGTTGATTACGCTGCAGATCCTCACCCTTACTTAGGATTCACACAGCAAATAGGTTTACAGTTATCATTAAACAAAGAGGGAAGATAAGATGTCGATAAGAAAATATATATTCTCGTTATGTGTACTCTCTGTGGTATTTTCTTCATGTGAAAAACCATTTGGAGATAAAACAGATTTAGGCTTTATTGATGTGCCTAATTACAATGAGCAACCTATAGCCTTCGTTCCTATTCTCCCAGAAATTAGATTGGCAGATAATCCTGTAGACATTACAGTAGGTTACGATGAATTGATTTATGTTGCCGACCAACAAGCTGGTAAAGTAATAGCATTCGACCAATCGGGTAGAAAAGTTGGAGAAAAATCTATACCTGGCGCCAAAGCACTTGCAATGGATAGAAGCTTAGAGTTATTAGTCATTGGAACCAAAGACACAGTTATTAACGGACAAAATTATACACTTGACGCTATATACCGTTTGAAGTTGATTACCAATAATGGTTACGGAATTAGTAATGCGATAATTACTAAAACTGTTGCTCATCCATTTTACATTAGAAATATATTTACTGCATCTGATACGGCAACACATCTACATGGAATTAGTATCATGGCCGATAACAAATATTACGTAACTCGTACAGGGCCTTCTAATAATCCGATACAAACTGGTGGTCCAGATAATGCAGTTATTCTATTTAATCAAAATGATAAATTTGAGAATAGCGTAAATGTTTCTACGGAACAAGGTTTAATTTCTGATTATTTTAAAAACCCATTTGCTATCTCAACTTTAGCGAAAGGTCCTCAAAGTAATATCGTGAAGCAAGGAGGTGATTTCTTGTTTACATCATTGTCTTCAAGCACTACAATTAAAGCACAATACATCAGATTTGAATCATCTGAATTTGGTTCTTCGTATAGCCTAAATACATCATTAGCAGGACAAGATACCAGCAAGGCAGATGGATTTATGTATACCCCGAATAAGTTCTCACAACCAAAAGGTATTACCATAGCAGGCGATGGAAGTAATTATATTTTCGTAACCGACTCTCAAAAAGATTCTGTATATCTATTTACTCTTACCGGTTTAGAAGGAGTACCTCCTCCTGCAGGATATACATCAAAGAAAAACATAAAAGTTTCTTTTGGTGGAACAGGTTCTGGAGCGAAACAATTTAGAGGTCCTACAGCTGTAGCTTATTACGATAATATATTATACATCTGCGATACAGGTAACGATAGAATTGTACGATACAAATTGAGTACAGAATTCGATAATAATTAGTAGCAGATGAATATTTTTTATGAAGATAATCACCTCATTGCTGTAAATAAACCTTCAGGAACTCTGGTGCAAATCGACCAGTCGGGCGATGTTTCATTAGAAATACTGGTTAAAGAGTATATCAAAGAAAAATATAATAAACCTGGCGAAGTCTTTCTTGGAGTAATCCACAGAATAGACAGGCCCGTAAGTGGTTTGGTTCTCATGGCTCGTACGAGTAAGGCTTTAGAAAGAATGAACAAAGCCTTTAAAGATAGAGAAGTACAAAAAACGTATTTGGCAGTAGTAAGAAATAGACCAGCAAAAGATCAAGGTGCTCTGATTCATTGGCTTACTCGCGATCAGAGTAAGGGAATTACTAAAGCTCATGCTAAAGAAGTGAATGGCTCTCAACGTGCAGAATTACATTATAAAATTCTTTCAGAAATAAATGGGTTCTATTTGTTAGAAATAAAACCCATTACTGGACGAACACATCAAATACGCGTGCAATTAGCCTCGATGAATTGCCCGATAGTGGGTGATAATAAATATGGATACCCTAGAGGGAATAAAGACAAAAGCATTTGCTTACACTCTTATAAACTTTCATTTACACACCCAGTTACTAAGGAGCAAATGGAGTTAAAAGCTGAACTTCCTCAAGATGATTTTTGGCAAAAATTTGTTTAGCAAATATTATTTGCAAACATATTTTATTTGAACTAAACCGGTATCAAACGATTTACTTTCTATCAATTTCCATTGTTGTTCTGCGATGCCACTTTGAAATAGTCGAATCCCATCACCTATAGTTGTAGGAATAATAGAAACAATCATTTCGTCAATTAATTTCTGTTTTAACAATTCGTTCACAAGTTTAGCGCCACCATCAACAAAAATGTTTTTGCCATCTCTCGATTTTAAATCGTGAATTAATGAAGGTAATTCTCCAGTATAGAACAATATATTTCCTATCTGTGCTTTTGGGGTACGTGTTATTACATACGTTTCTTTGTCGGCATGCGGAAATTCCGGGACTAAGGTGAGTACCTTATCGTATGTTTTTCTGCCCAATATAACAGTGTCTATTCCTTGGATAAAATCCGAATAGCCATAATCTTCTCCATCTTTCTCCACTACAGATAAAAATGAAATGTCGTCGTCGTTTTTAGCAATATAGCCATCTATACTGCATGCAATGTATAATATTACTTTTCTCATGTTTTTTAGGTAAAGAACAATATTAGCAAAAAAACGCCATATGTAAAATATGAAGGCTTTTTGTTATCTTGTAGTATAATTTAGGATGATGAAAAAGGCACTTATATTTCTATTATTATATTTCCCCTTGCTAGTTGAGGCTCAATACTTAACTAAAGCGGGTAGAATATTTATCGATCAAAATAAGCTGAATTATTCTGTTTCGATGAACAATAATCAATCATCAATTAGTTATCAACATTTACAGTTTAGAGGAAATTATTTATTAAAAACAAATAATGGCTTTTTAAGTATAGACGGTAATTATGAGAATTCATTATCATCTATCTTTATTTATAATCATCAAGGCGATTTAGTTGCACAAAAACGATATGCCCAAACAATTAATTTGGTAGTATCAGAAAATGGTAAATACGCAGCATTCTATAATAAAGGAATAGTAGTGGTGTTGAATCTGAATACACTCGAAGAAAAAAGTATCAATGCGTCAGCTATTTTCTCTGTGAACAACGAAGGGGAATTAGCTTTTGTAAATACCATCCAAAATACAATGAATGTAAGCGGATTGGTAGGCAATGCTAATTCCATGTTATTTGCTGTGCAACATTACCAAAATCAACCTTATTTTCTATCTAAAAAAGGAATATATACTTTTCGAGACAATGAGTTTAAGGAGCTTTATAAAAGCAAGTCAGAAGTTTTTGATTTCAAGATTCTCGACAATCAATTTTATATCTCTGAAAAAAATACAACAAGCACAACATATCAATTTAATTTGACCCGCAGTGTCGATTTTATAGATTTTAATATAGAAGAAACTAAAACCTACCCAAGAGTTGTTGCGAGTTATAATAAAAAGCAAAATAATCTACCTGTACGTCTACAAAATTTAGGTAACGAAACAATAAGGAACCCAATGGATTTTAGTTCCGATTCGAGCTTTCAGGCAATTGGAAATTCGTATAACGAAATTCAAGATTACGATCCAGCCAATCCGTATTTACATCCTGGAGTAGATTTATTTGGAGATCATTTAGAAAATGTTCATTCCGTAAAAGCTGGGTTTATAAAAGCAGTGTTAACTACTAGTGGCGATTATCATTGGCGTGTTGCTATTGCAAATCAAAACACATCCGATTCTTCTCAAGGATATTTATATGCGCACCTCGATCAAAACTTAATTCCTTTTAATATTGGAGACACAATAGCAGAAGGGGAGGTGATGGGGCAATTGGTCGATTTCCCTGTGCAAGGTTTTATACATTGTCATTTTGCTCGTATTGTTGATGAGGGTAATGTTTGGTTTGGAAATTGGTGGACTTTCGATAATCCACTTTATTACATGGAGAATTTTGTTGACGATACACCTCCTTCTTTTGAAGAGGTAATTCCGAATCATATTGTAGGGTTAAGAGATTTTAGTTTGAATTATCATACTAAAGATAGCGTCTCTGGCTTTTTAAATATTGTTTCAAAAGTTTATGATTTGATGAATACCTTTTGGAAAGTCGATGTTCACGAAACGGGATATTCTATTGCTGCAAAAGCAACACCTAATACAAAACTTGTAGAGCGTAAGTCGTACGATTTTAACATGTTTAACGACACTTATTTCAATGGTGTATACACTCCATTTGTTATTCAGTCGATGTACGCTTTTGATGGGACTTGCATATCTAAAGGGAATTACGACGAAAGAGAGTTTTACCATGTATTGAGTAATTCGGATGGCGACGATACTATTACCACAACCGACTTCAATAATGGATTTGATTTCGATATGATACCCTCTGGTGAATACATTATAAAGATATGGGCAAAAGATGCTGTAGGGAATAGTGTTGAAGATTCTATGATTGTGAATGTGAAAAATTCAGTAGGAATCTCGATTTCAAAAAATGAAATCATTAAAGTTTACCCAAATCCAACAAGCGATTTTATACATATTAAAAAATCTACTGCAAAATCAAATCGCGTACAATTAGTTGATCTTACTGGAAGAGTACTTCAGGAAGTAGTGTTGGATGGATTGTACACCACAATAGATATCCAAAATTACCCTTCCGGAATGTATTTGTTAAAATTTGATGATGGAGTAATAGTGAAGGTAATTAGCCAATTGGCTAAGTAAATAAATACATCATTTGTACTATACCATAGGATTTTTTCTTGCTCTACTTTTGGGTAAACTAATCCTAAAAAAATGAAAAAATTATTTACACTCTCTTTAATCTTGCTATGCTATTCAGCATTTTCTCAAGCACCTTTCGCACACTATCCATTAAATGGTAACGGTGATGATGTTAGTGGGAACAACAAAAATGGCGTAGCTGCTTTTACCATACCAGTACCCGATAGAAATAATGTGGCAGATGCTGCTACTTGGTTTGTACCAGGAAATGGAAGCAAATTAGAAGTTGCTGATACTTCAGGTTTTGGCAATGGCAATGGTAGTATTAGCATATCGGCGTGGTTTAAGTGTAATAGCAATGGAATAAATTCAATTTTCACATCAGGTATGCAAGGTTTCGATCGTGGTGTATTTTTCACGGTGGGTTATATATTTAATCAAGGAAGTGTTTGCTTTGCTTTAGCAGGTGAAAATGGTGTTTCTAGCTTATCGAGTTTGATATTTATTTGTACTAATGAAACTACTTTTATTGATGATGTGTGGCATCATACAGTAGTTGTGGTGGATAAAAACACAAATATAGTTTCTCTTTACATTGATGGTAAAAAATCAAAATTTCATGTGTTTGAAGGTTTCGGACAAACTGGAAAAGGAACTATTCAAAACGATAGTACGGAGTTAAACATCACTGGTTTGGTGAATAGTAGTAAACCTTCGCAATCGTATGTAGGCATAGGAACTTCATCAGGATCGAATCAAAATTTTTCAGGCTATTTAGATGAAGTGTACTATTTTAAATCGGCGCTTAACTTAAATCAAATTCAATCCTTGTATAATGGTACTTTTTCTGGAGTAAATACTTCATCAAAAGAAAGTAGATATGAAGTTTACCCAAATCCAACAAGCGATTTAATACATATTAAAAAATCTACTGCAAAATCAAATCGAGTACAATTAGTTGATCTTACTGGAAGAGTACTTCAGGAAGTAGTGTTGGATGGATTGTACACCACAATAGATATCCAAAATTACCCTTCAGGAATGTATTTGTTAAAATTTGATGATGGACTAATAGTGAAGGTAATTCACAATTAAATCAAACATCAGCATATTAGCATATCAGCATACTAGCATATCAGCATACTAGCATATCAGCATATCAGCATACTAGCATATTAATACTGTTCCTTCTCATTCGGGAAATCCTTCGATTTTACATCGCCAATGTACGCTTTTACGGCTCCGTTAATTTCTTCGTAGAGGTTAAGATATTGGCGTAAGAATCGTGGTTTAAATCCTTTGGTTAATCCAATTAAATCGTTAATCACCAAAACCTGACCATCGACATGTGGGCCTGCCCCAATGCCAATTACAGGGATGCGTAATTTATCAGCAACTTGTTTTGCCAGTTGCGCTGGAATTTTCTCTAAAACTATTGCGAAGCAGCCTGCATCCTCTAAAATTTGGGCATCTTCCAATAGTTTTTTAGCTTCGGCTTCTTCTTTTGCACGTACGGTATATGTACCAAATTTATAGATCGATTGAGGGGTTAATCCAAGATGACCCATTACTGGTACACCAGCAGAGATGATACGCTCAATAGACTCTCTAACTTCCGCGCCTCCCTCTAATTTAACAGCATGACCTCCCGATTCTTTCATAATACGTATAGAAGATTGTAGTGCTTCCTTAGAATTACCTTGGTAAGAACCAAAAGGCAAGTCGACTACCACTAAAGATCTTTTAACAGCACGCACCACAGAAGAGGCATGGTAAATCATTTGATCTAGGGTGATGGGTAATGTAGTTTCGTGTCCTGCCATCACATTAGAGGCAGAGTCGCCCACCAGCAAGATATCTATTCCTGCATCGTCGAGAATTGTTGCGGTCGAGAAATCGTATGCGGTTAGCATAGCAATCTTCTCCCCATCTTGTTTCATGGCTTGAAGCACATGGGTGGTTACTCTTTTTACTTCTTTGTGTACTGACATAGTACAAAAGTCTACTAAATTTTTAATCTTTCAAAAAATGCTTAGCCGATTATGCTATTTTTATTACCTTTGCCGACGATGAAAATGAACGTTGTACACTTCGATTTTTCGAAACAGGAGAAGAAATCGCTCCCAAAACACTCGTTTTTAAGTAATCATGAGGCTTTGTAATGTTTTACAAGGCTTTTTTTATGCTTAATTAAATTTGAACATGGCAGAAATTGCAAAAATTCCCGCAGTATTGGTCCTCGCAGATGGAACCGTTTTTCATGGTAAATCAGCTGGTAAAATTGGCACCACCACAGGTGAGATTTGTTTTAATACGGGAATGACTGGCTATCAGGAGATTTTTACTGATCCTTCGTATTTCGGACAAATTATGGTGACCACCAATGCACATATTGGTAATTATGGAATTAGTCATAATGAAGTGGAATCCGATAGCATTAAGATATCAGGATTGGTTTGTAAAAACTTCAATATGAACTATTCTCGTAAAATGGCCGATGAGTCTATCCAAGATTATTTCTTAAACGATAATATAGTAGGGATTTCAGATATCGATACCCGAGAGTTGGTAAGACATATAAGGGATAAAGGAGCCATGAATGCCATCATTTCATCTGAAATATTGGATGTTGAAGAGTTGAAAAAGAAATTATCGGAAGTGCCTTCAATGGATGGCTTAGAACTGTCGTCGCTAGTAAGCACTAAAGAACCTTACTTCTTCGGTGATGAAAATGCAAGCTATCGTGTAGCAGTACTCGATTTAGGCGTGAAGAAAAATATTTTGAGATGCTTTGCAGAACGCGATGTTTTTGTAAAAGTATTTCCAGCGAAAACCACTTACGACGAAATGAAGGCTTGGAAACCTAATGGCTACTTCATTTCTAACGGTCCTGGCGACCCTTCGGCAATGCCTTATGCTATAGATACGGTTAAAAGTATTTTAGCAGATGATCAACCTTTGTTTGGTATATGTTTAGGTCATCAACTCTTAGCCCTTGCCAATGGAATACGTACCCATAAAATGTTTAACGGACACAGAGGATTAAATCATCCTGTAAAAAATATTATTCAGAATCATTGCGAAATCACTTCGCAAAATCACGGCTTCGGTGTTATTCCCGAAGATGTACACGCCTCTGATAAAGTAGAAATCACTCACGTAAATTTGAACGATAAATCGATAGAAGGTATACGAGTGAAGGGCAAAAAAGCGTTCTCTGTGCAATATCACCCAGAGTCATCACCAGGACCACACGATTCGAGGTACCTGTTCGACGACTTTGTGAAACTTTTAGCCAATTAGATAATTAGCCAATGTGCCAATTAGCTAATGATATAAGAAGTAAATGAAATAATAAAAACATATAATTTACAATTTACAATTTACAATTTACAATTATAAAAGCATGAGCATTATCATCGACGTAAAAGCACGACAAATTCTCGACTCAAGAGGAAATCCTACTATTGAAGTAGATGTATTAACAGAAAACGGAAGTTTAGGAAGAGCAGCGGTGCCTTCTGGTGCTTCAACAGGAACACACGAAGCAGTAGAATTACGCGACAACGATAAATCGAAGTACTTAGGAAAAGGAGTGTTGAAAGCAGTAGAAAATGTGAATGCTCGCATCGCTCCAGAATTAATGGGCTTAGATGTTTTCGAACAAAATATGCTCGATAAATTGATGATCCAAATGGATGGCAGTGCAAACAAAGCTAACCTAGGAGCAAATGCTATTTTGGGAGTTTCTATGGCTATTGCAAAAGCAGCAGCACAAGAATCTCGTCAGCCTTTATACAGATACATAGGTGGTGTAAATGCAAACACATTGCCAGTACCCATGATGAACATCTTAAATGGTGGAGCTCATGCCGATAATAAAATCGATTTTCAAGAATTTATGGTGATGCCTTTCGGTGCAAATTCTTTCTCTGAAGGATTACGCATGGGAACAGAAATTTTTCATCACTTAAAAGCAGTATTAAAGAAAAAAGGATATTCTACAAACGTAGGCGACGAAGGTGGTTTTGCACCTAATATGCAATCGAATGTTGAAGCAATTGAAACGGTATTGCAAGCGATTGAAGCTGCAGGATACAGACCAGGTGAAGACGTATGGATTGCAATGGACGCTGCCTCTTCAGAAATGTGGAAAGCAGATGAAAAAGTTTACCACTTCCACAAATCGAGTGGCGAGAAGTTAAGCTCTGCAGAAATGGTAGCTTACTGGACCGACTGGTGTAAAAAATATCCAATCATTTCTATCGAAGATGGTTTAGCTGAAGACGATTGGCAAGGATGGGCAGATCTTACTAAAGCTATTGGTAATGATGTGCAATTAGTAGGCGACGATTTGTTCGTAACTAATGTAACCCGATTAAAAGAAGGAACTAGCAATAACATTGCAAACTCAATATTAATTAAAGTAAACCAAATCGGTACACTTACTGAAACAATAAATGCAGTAAACTTTGCTCATACGAATGCTTATACATCAGTAATGAGTCACCGCTCAGGAGAAACCGAAGATTACACTATTGCAGATTTAGCAGTAGCATTAAATTGCGGACAAATTAAAACAGGTTCAGCATCGCGCTCAGACCGGATTGCTAAATACAATCAGTTACTACGTATCGAAGAAGAACTCGGCAACAACGCAAACTATATCGGACGTAATTTTAAATACATTAAATAATTACTAATTACAAATGGTAAATTGTAAATGATGAGTTGTGATTCTTCATTTATAATTTACCATTTACAATTTACAATTAAAAACCATGATACAACGTATTCAAACCCTTTATCTATTCCTAGCTTCAGTGGCTTTAGCTTGTATGTATTTCTTCCCGATTTATACTTTCGTGGAGAAACAACCCGATGCAACTGTTAAAGAAGTAAAGCTTACTATACAGGGACGATTTGAAAAGGAAGAAACTACACAAGAATTTGTAATTGCTAAACCTAATTATGCTAAAAGTGTAATGACTTTAGCTATCGGACTTGGATTAATGTTCTGTATTTTTCAATATAGCAATAGAGTGAAACAATTAAGAATCGCCAGAGTGATGATTATCTTAATTTTTGCATTAATTACCACAATGCTGTATTCTGCCTATAAAACAGTAAATGCCGAAGGAGTAAGCAATGTAGTTACAGGCATGGCAGTTGTTTTCCCGAGTATTTCGGTGGTTTTAACCGCTTTAGCAGCCAGAGCCATCAAAAAAGACGAAAATTTGGTCCGTTCAGCGGATAGGCTTCGTTAGTTGGTATCTCGTAGCTCGTATCTCGTAGTTCGATATATTAATTACGAGGTACGAGCTACGAAATACGAGGTACGAGTTACGAATTATTAGCAAATTATTAACAAAAACCTAACAGCCCTTGCAATTCTACCGTGTATATTTGTATATTAGTAAATTAGACCAAATACGTAACGCTATTAAATACACCTTTATGAAAAAAATTTTTACGCTACTTACAATACTTTTAATTGGCATAAGTGTAGATGCTCAGATATTAACTTTTGAGTTTTCTGCATTGGCAGGAAGTGAAACAAGCGCTAATTCAAATGCTAATAATGCAAATTTAACATCATCTACAATAACAAGAGGATCAGGGTTGACTTCGGGTGCAAATGGTGGTAGATTTAATTCTACTAATATTACTACAGGTTCCTCTATTGATGTGAATGACTATGTTGAATTTACTATTACTCCACAAGCAACAAAAATGTTCTCGATATCGAGTATTGTTGTTCAACACCAAAGATCAGGTACAGGACCTTTAAATTTTGCTTTGAGAAGCAGTACTGATAACTACGCTACCGATTTAGGGGGAGTATTCGCAGGAACTGATGTTGCTACAACACAAACTGCAACATACACCTTTACTGTTACAAATTCTACTTCAGCAATTACATTTAGAATGTATCCTTATTCATCAGAAGCTGCAGCAGGTACTTGGGGGCCTGGTGATGGTACTGGCGATGATATTATAGTTAACGGAACAACAGGTGACGCACCTCAACCTATCTCCCTAGTAAAATTCGAAGCAGAAAAATTAGCAGAGAAAGTGAAAATTTCATGGACTACTGCAACAGAAATAAACAACGACAAATTTATCGTTGAGCGTTCTAGCAATGGAAACGATTTCGAATTGGTATCAGAAATTAAAGGTGCTGGAAATTCAAAAGAATTAAACACATACGAACTTATCGATGAGAATCCATTAAAAGGAACTTCATACTATCGTTTAACACAAATTGATTTCGACGGTCGTTTGGAAAGCTTTGCTCCAGTAGCAGTAAAAATGAATGCGAAGAGCTTAGAAGTACAAGCGTGGTCGGCTAGCGAAGGTACAATAAACCTAAATGTATATTCACCATCAAACACTACTACAGAAATTCTAATCCGCGATTTAAGCGGCAGAACTATAGTATCTGAAAAGGTAAACCTAACAGAAGGCTACCAAAAATTAAACATCGATGCTAACATATTATCAAGCGGAGTACACTTTATCCAATTGATGAATGCAGAAGGTGTAGTGATGAAGAAACTTGTTTTATAATTACAAATTGTAAATTACAAATTTTAAATAATCTCATTTAAATGGAATTACTGCAAAGTGATTCCATTTTTTGTTTAATAAATACTGGTTTTTATTTAATCCTGCATATATAGGACGTTCAGTTTTATGTATTGTTTGTATTATTGGAAAACTAAAAGGGGAATGTGATGGCTGATAATATTGTTAAAATAAAGTCTTATAAGTTAGCGATTGAGATTGTGAATTTATATAAGTACTTAATTGCTGAAAAGAAAGAGTATACTCTTAGTAAGCAGATGTTAAGATCGGGTACATCTATTGCTGCTAATATTAGGGAAGGTGTTAATGCTCAGAGTAAAGCAGACTTCGTTCATAAGTTTTCCGTTAGTCAGAAAGAAGCTGATGAAACAATGTTTTGGCTCGAATTATTAAAAGATACCGAATATATTACTGAAGAGACTTTCGATAAAATCTACGATCAATGTAAGCAGGTAATGAAAATTATATCGAGAATTATTATAACTTCAAAACAGAAGAACAGAAAATCTTGAATTGTAAATTACAAATTACAAATACACTTAAACCAAGCACTATATAAATAACAACAACAACTCACAACTCAGAATTTACAATTTACAATTCAGAATTTACAATTTACAATTGGTACTGCAGTTCATACAACCTCTTATACGCCCCATTAAGTCGGAGTAACTCTTGATGCGTACCTTTTTCAATAACTTCTCCATGATCTAAAACCATAATCTGATCTGCGTTCTGAATAGTCGAAAGTCGATGTGCAATGACAATCGAAGTTCTGTTTTTCATTAGTTTTTGTATGGCTGTTTGAATCAGTTCTTCGGTCTCCGTATCTACTGATGATGTTGCTTCGTCGAGTACCAAAATACTTGGCTCATAAACTAAGGCTCTAATAAATGAGATCAGTTGTGCTTGCCCAGAAGAGAGTGTAGCTCCTCGTTCCATTACATTATAATCATATCCTCCTGGCAGGTTCATAATAAAATCGTGAGCACCTACTTGCTTGGCGGCATCAATAATTTTTTCTCTGCTGATGTTTGGATTTTTTAAACGGATGTTTTCTTCAATGGTATCTGAAAATAAAAATACATCTTGTAATACAGTTGCAATTTTAGAACGTAAAAAAGAGAGTTCATATTTTTTTATATCTACACCATCGATACAAATAATTCCTTGATTAATCTCATAAAATCTATTTAATAAATTTATGATCGACGATTTGCCAGCGCCTGTTGCACCAACAATAGCGAGGGTTTTGCCAGCTTCTACTTCAAAAGAAATATTTTTTAATACATAATTAGGTTCATTATATGCAAAACTTACTTTGTCGAAAGTTATTTCCCCATGCATTACAATGTCTTTAATTGTCCCCTCATTCGGAGTTTGCTCATTGGTATCAAGAATATTAAAAATACGTTCGGAGCTAACCATTCCCATTTGTAAGGTGTTGAATTTATCAGCAAGTTCTCGTATAGGGCGGAACAACATGTTTAAGTACATAATAAAAGATACAATTACTCCTAAGCTGATGCTACCTTCTAGCACTTCTTTAGATCCGTACCATACTAATAAACCTATACTGGTGGCCGACATTAACTCTACTACTGGGAAAAATATAGAATAGTACCAAACCGATTTTATGTGAGCCTTTCTGTGTCGGCGATTGATGAGTTTGAATTTCTCCATTTCAGCATTTTCACGAACGAACAATTGTGTGATTCGCATACCGCTGATATGTTCTTGTAAGAAGGTATTGAGCTTAGCTACTTCTACACGTACATCTTGAAATGCTTTTTTAGTCCGCTCTTTAAAAATATAAGTGGCAATTAATAAAAATGGAATGGTGGCCAAGCTGATTAGTGTTAAGCGCCAATCGACATAAAGCATTACACCAATAATTACAATTATTTGAAGAATGTCTCCGATGATTACAATGAGCCCTTCAGAAAACACATCGGCTATAGTTTCTAAATCAGAAACCGCTCTTGTGACTAAGGTTCCTATAGGTGTATTGTCAAAATATTTTAATCGTAGACTAAGTAAATGAGAGAAAACTAATTTTCGCAAATCGAGTATGGCCGATTGTCCCAACCAATTGGTTAGTACGGTATGATAATATTGCACGAAAGTTTGTACCACTAAAATACCAAGCATCAACAACACCATGTTGAATAAACCTTGTGCATCGTCTTTTAAAATAAAATGATCGATGGTGTATTGCACAATGTACGGACGAACAGGGGCAAGTATGGCGAGTAATATCGTGAGACTTACACTAATGTAAAATACCTTGAGGTATGGTTTTAAATAGGTGTATATACGACGAAGTATTTTGGTGTCGATAGCTTTTCCGCTCACGCTGCTCATGGAACTTATTTATATATATGGATAGATGATTTTGGTCAAATATAACCCATTTCCAGGTACACTTGTTCCAGCTAGAGAACGATTTTTATTTAAAATGATTTGTCGTAAATCGTCTTCGTTTATTTTACCCGTCCCAAAATCGATGAGTGTTCCTACAATAGCACGTACCATGTTTCTTAGAAATCTATTTGCAGAAATATGAAAGGTAATGGATCCATCGGGGTTTTCTTCCCAATAAGCTTCCGTAATGGTACAGAGGGTAGTGAAATTATCGGTATTCGCTTTGCTAAAGCAAGCAAAATCGTTGTACTCCATAATGATCTTTGCACCAATATTCATTAATTTCCAATCGGGTTTCCTCGAAAAATTAAAATAAAAGCTTCTTCCTAATTTAAAAGGGTCTTTGTTGAAATGTAAATGATATTCATAGCTTCTACTTGTGGCATCGAAACGAGCATGAGCATTATCGTCAACAGGGATAAAACGTTTAGCTGCAATATCCTTAGGTAAAATTCCATTCAGATTGGTAATTAAGCCAGCGTTCAATTCCTTTGTAGTATCAAAATGCGCATAAAAATCGCTGGCATGCACACCCGCATCGGTTCTCCCACATCCCAGGCTATAAACAGGCTCCCCACATAAAGCAGTTAAGGCCTTATCTAACACTTCTTGCACCGAAATAGCATTGGGTTGTATCTGCCAACCATGGTAGTTGGTCCCATCGTAAGCGAGCTGTAAGAAATAACGCATCCGCAAATATAATTAAATTGGTGACTGGTGACTAGTGACTAGTTACTAGTATAACTACAATTCACCAGTCACTAGTCACCAGTCACGATTATCAATTTGATAATCCGAACAAATACCGTAATTTCGCAGCATCAAAAAACAATAAAATGAGCGTATTAGTAAATAAAGATTCGAAAGTTATCGTACAAGGTTTTACAGGAAGTGAAGGTTCATTCCATGCAGAGCAAATGATAGAGTATGGAACAAATGTAGTAGGTGGGGTAACTCCAGGAAAAGGTGGTTCAATGCATTTAAATCGCCCGGTGTTTAACACTGTGGCAGAAGCAGTTGCAAAAACAGCTGCAAATGTGTCGATTATTTTCGTACCTCCTGCTTTTGCAGCAGATGCTATTATGGAAGCAGCTGATGCTGGCATTAAAGTGATTATTTGTATTACAGAAGGTATCCCTACAAAGGATATGATTTATGTAAAAGAATATATAAGCGATAAAGATTGTCGTTTAATTGGTCCGAATTGCCCTGGGGTAATGACGGCTGGTGAGGCGAAAGTTGGTATTATGCCAGGTTTTATTTTTAAACCAGGTAGAGTAGGAATCGTGTCTAAATCGGGAACTTTAACTTATGAAGCGGTAGATCAAATCTCTCGTTTAGGTTTAGGACAATCGACAGCAATTGGAATTGGTGGAGACCCTATTATAGGAACAACTACTAAAGAAGCGGTAGAGTTATTAATGAACGATCCAGAAACCGACGGTATCATTATGATTGGTGAAATTGGTGGTGGAATGGAAGCTGAAGCAGCTCATTGGATTAAAGCAAATGGTAAAAAACCAGTAGTAGGATTTATCGCAGGTCAAACTGCTCCTGCTGGACGTAGAATGGGTCATGCTGGTGCAATTGTGGGTGGTGCTGATGATACAGCTGCTGCAAAAATGAAAATTATGGCAGAGTGTGGTATTCGCGTAGTAGAATCTCCAGCTCAAATTGGTGTAGCAATGCAAGAAGAATTAAAAAAAGCAGGACTTATTTAATGCGTTAATTATGGTCCCTGAGCGTAGCCGAAGGGACAGGTTGTGATAATATAAGTCGAGGTTTAATCGATACAAAAATGGTTCGCTATATGCGAACCATTTTTTTTAGGGTATAAAAAATACGGTTCCCGAATTAGAATAATTGTCTTATTTTCGTACAAACATTCAAATTATGAAATTACTTGAAGGAAAAACAGCCTTAGTGACAGGTGCATCTAAAGGCATTGGTAAAAAAATAGCAGAAGTGTTCGCAGCGCATGGCGCTAATGTAGCGTTTACCTATTTATCGTCGGTAGAAAAAGGGGAAGCCCTAGAGAAAGAATTAGCAGCATCGGGTACTAAAGTAAAAGGGTATCGTTCGGATGCATCAGATTATAAAGCTGCAGAAGATTTAATAAATAATATCGTAAGCGATTTTGGCTCTATTGATATTGTGGTAAACAATGCAGGCATAACAAAAGATGGTTTGTTGATGAGAATGAGTGAAGAACAATGGGATGATGTAATCAATACAAACTTAAAATCAATTTTTAACGTTACTAAGGCAGCAACTAAGCCGATGATGAAACAGCGTTTCGGTGTATTTATCAATATGAGTTCTATTGTTGGTGTACAAGGAAATGCAGGTCAAGCAAATTATTCAGCATCGAAAGCTGGGATAATTGGCTTCACAAAATCGGTAGCAAAAGAATTAGGCTCAAGAAATATTCGCAGTAATGCAATAGCTCCTGGCTTTATTCGTACAGAAATGACAGATGCTCTGCCTACTGATGTTGTAGAGGGTTGGAATAAAATGATTCCTCTTCAACGTATGGGAGAAACAACCGATGTAGCAAATGTCGCTCTTTTCCTAGCTTCCGATATGGGTAGCTATGTAAATGGTCAAGTGATTTCTGTTTGTGGTGGAATGTTAACTTAAACATAAAAATTATGCAACACAATCGTTTTATCCTTCCTTCAGCAATACTCGGCATGTCGGTTATTGTTTCGGTACTCGTATTTTCAATGAATTGGAAATCGATCAAAAAAGAAAATCAAACCATTACGGTTACGGGTTCAGCGAAGAAGGAAATTAAAGCCGACCTAGGTGTGTTGCGTGGCACCTTAAGCACTTTTGCAAGTTCACAAAAAGCAAGTGCAGAAAAAATAGATGCTCAAAAACCAGAGCTCTTAGCTTATTTAAAATCAAAAGGTTTCGAAGCGAAAAAAGTAGCCTTCGAAACCATTAATATTTATCCTCAGTATCAATACATCAATGGGAACCAAGGTGGTATCATTGGTTATAATGCAAGCCAGTCGTTTCGCATACAATCTGATGATGTGGAACTGATTTCTGAAATTTCTTTAGACATCTCTAGTTTATATGCAAAAGGATTAGAGTTTCAAATATTCAATCCCGAATATTATTATACTCAATTAGCAGAGATTAAAATTGAAATACAATCGGAAGCTGCAAAAGATGCGATGAACCGCGCTCAGAAAATTGCTCTTGCCACTAACTCTACATTGGGCCCTATGCGCAATGCTCGCATGGGTGTTCTGCAAATCACACCTATAAATTCTAATATGGTTAGCGATTATGGCATGAACGATGTATCATCTATCCAGAAAGAAATTACCGCAGTTGTAAATGCTTCTTTTGAAATCGAATAATCAATGAGCTTAGAATTTCAAGATTTTTCCATTTTTTGGATACTTTTTTGCGTGCTGTTAGGCCTCGCCTATTCGTATGTTTTATACAGAACTGAAACAAAATTCAACAAGAAAACGAAACTAACATTAGCAGTTTTAAGAGCACTTGTAGTTTTTCTATTATCCATTTTCTTGTTTTCTCCTCTGATTACTCATAAGCAACTGACTTACGAAAAGCCAATTGTTTTGATCGCTCAAGACAACTCCGAATCTATTTTGTTAAACGATCAGAAAGAATATTATCAAAACGACTACCTAAAGCAACGAAAAGAGTTTATTCAAAAAATTGCCGAAAAATTTGAAGTAAAAGATTTAAGCTTTGGATCAGAACTCAAAACGGATTCATTAATCACCTATAAAGAGAAACGAAGCAATTTGTCGTTAACCTTACAGGAAATGATAAATGGCTATCGTAATAGAAACCTTGCCGCTGTGGTGCTAGCTACTGATGGTATACATAATACTGGTCCGGAACCGAGCTCTTACATTAGACAATTACAAAGCCCTGTGTATACAATACTCATGGGTGATTCAATTCCTAAACGCGATTTAAGAATTGCAGACATCATACATAATGATATTGTTTATCGAAAAAATGATTTCATGGTAGAGATGAGAATTCATGCCTACGACCTAAAAAATAAAACGACTCAACTCAGCATAGAACACAAAGGGAAAATTATTTGGAGAGAGAATCAAAACATCAGTACCGATAATCAGCAGCAAAGCTTTAAAGCTATTTTAAATGCTGCAGAACCAGGGATGCAAAAATATACCTTAAGAGCAGAGAAGATAGAAGGGGAAAAGAATACCCGTAATAATCAAATGGACTTCTACATTGAAGTATTAGAGAATAAACAGCAAATAGCATTGATTGCAGCAGCGGTACATCCTGATGTCTCGGCAATTAAATCTTCTATAGAACAAAATGAAAACTATCAAGTCGATTTGATATTAGCCGATGAGTTGAATTTATCTAAACTGAATACTTATCAAATGCTTATTCTGCATCAATTACCAAGTAGAATAGCAGGGTCAGAACAATTGTTTAATTACATCGAAAGCCAAAACATCCCTACTTGGGTAATTTTAGGTAATCAGAGTTATGTCGATATGTTTAATAGAGAACCTTATGGGTTGAAAATATTAAACTCATCGTCTAGCGCAAATGAAGTATTACCTGTGTTGAAAGCAGAATTTCAAGGATATGTTTTGTCAAACGAGTGGAACGATTTTGTAAGAGAATTACCTCCTCTATATGCACCATATGGAACTTACCGACCATCAAATGGTACTCAAACTTTATTTTTACAAAAGATAGGATCAGTGCTTACCGATCAACCATTGCTATGTTTTGGAGTAGAAGGAAGTCGTAAATATGCAATACTGAGTGCTGAAGGGATTTGGAAATGGAGAATGGAAAATATCAGACTAAAAGGTAATGCAAACCTCATCGATGAGCTCATTTCTAAAACTGTTCAGTACCTCTCTTCGAAAGATGATAAACGAAAATTCAGAGTGGTTTTACCTAAATATAAGTTTGAACAAGGAGAAAAAGTAGCAGTAAGAGCAGAACTATATAACGACAGTTACGAACTTGTTAACAGCCCAGAAGTGAAATTTACCCTCAGCAATGAAAAGAAAAAAAGCTACGATTTCTTGTTTTCGAAAACCGAAAAATCGTACAGTTTAGACTTGGATAATTTAGAAGCAGGTGAGTATGTATTTAATTCTGAAACCAGTTTAGGAAATAAAAAATATTCAGCAGAAGGAAGGTTTACTGTATTGAAAAATGATATCGAAGCGATGAATACTACAGCTGATTTCAATTCATTGCGACTATTATCAAAACTTAGTGGAGCCAAGGCTTTCAAGCCAAATCAATGGGATGAATTAGCTTCGGAATTACTATCCAACGATCAATACAAAACAATATCATACGAAGAAAATAAAACCGATGAATGGATAAGTTTGAAATGGATTTTCTTCTTATTTATTTCTTTATTAACTGCCGAATGGTTAATTAGAAAATATCACGGCTCGTACTAATTTCGACACTAAATATTTTCTGAAAAATTTCCTCAAAAAAAAATATTTGCATTAGTTGTTTAATTTTCAGTACATTTGATGTTAATATGTGGAAAATATTAAGCTTGATTATTCTAAGTATATATTTTTCTTTGTATTAGAAACATAAAACATGAAACCCGCTTGTGGTTAAAAATTAAGGCAGATGATCAAGCGGTCATTTGCCTTTTTTAATTTTAAAAAAGATGTGGCAACGAATTCTAAGTTTTTTTAAAAACAAATATTACATCAGTTTACTTGCATTTGCAGTTTGGATGGTTCTATTCGACCGTAACGATATTATTTCTCAATACCAGCATATCTCTAAATTAAAAGAACTTCGCGACAGTAGAGATTACTACATTAAAGACATCAAAAAACTAAACGACGATATCATGGAGTTGAGCACAGACCAAAGCCAACTCGAAAAATTCGCCCGCGAAAAATACCTCATGAAGAAAGATAATGAGGATGTTTATGTTATTGTTCGCTGATTTGCTTCATTGCTCGTAACTCGTAACTCGTAGCTCGTAGCTCGTGATTTGAAAATTATAGTTTAAATCGTAATCGGATTGAATTTTGTAATTTTCTATTCATTTTTTGGATTCTATCTATCTTTTCATAAAGAAATTCATATTCCTCTCTAGAAATGAATGTAGCATCTAGGCTTATTTCTAACAATGTATCGAGTTCTGTCGACGAACCATTAGAAATAGCCAGAAAGTGTAGAAATTCTTTGGGTGAATTTCTACCCGACCCTTCAGCTATATTTGTGGAAATGGAAACACAACTTCTTTTTATTTGATCTGTTATACTATACAATTCCTCTTTGGGGAATTTCTTGGTTATTGCATATACATTATTTGCCAATTCTTTAGACAGCTTCCAAATTTCTAAGTTTTTGTAATTATTCATTACTAAATATCTAAACTTATAAAATTTGTTCAAACTGCATTTATGCAGGATTATAAATACAACATTACGAATTACGAACTACGAGCTACGAACTACGAATTACGAGCTACGAACTACGAATTACGAGCTACGAATTACGAACTACCTAATCACCCCCGGCAAATCATTCCCATTCGGGATAAAAATCATAGAAGTGCTATTCACGCAATGACGTGTGTTTTTCTTAGTGAATCCTTCGTCTAAGAACACATGCCCTAAATGTCCTTTACAATTTGAACAAATAATTTCTGTGCGAAAGCCATCTGCGTCATCTACTCTCGTTACTGCACCTTTTATTTCATCATCGAAACTTGGCCATCCACAATTAGAATCGAATTTATCATCAGATTTGTATAAGGGATTATTGCATTGTCTGCAGATATAAGTTCCTTTTGATTTGTTATCGGTATACTCACCAGTATATGGGCGATCAGTGGCTTTGTTTAATATGACCTTCTTTTCGTAATCAGTAAGTTGATTATACTTTGGGTTTTGTTCCATTTTTTTTGATGTATTTTGTTGACATGCGCTAACAAGTGGGATGCTACAAACCAAACTTATTAAAATTAGTATTTTTCTCATTTCTACTTATATATATTGTAACATACGTGCTTAATATGGCATTGGTTTTGTTGATATTCAGTATATTTGGAAGTTATTTTTTTACCCTGATGAGAAAACTATTTTTACTAATAACAACAGTCTTTTTATTTAGTTTGGCACAAGCCCAAACGTATTATCATTATTTCGGCAACTTACATTCGCATACCGAATATTCGGATGGTAACAATGATGGAAACTGCCCTAATGCATCTACAGCATATACTTATGCTAAGTCGTCGACTAATTTTCACTTTCTAGGTATTTCTGAACATAACCACAACGAAAGTACAAATATGAGTTTAACCAATTGGACAAACTTGAAAAATGAAACATCAGCAGCAAATCAAGATGGCACATTTGTATGTATGTATGGCATGGAGTGGGGAACAATATCAACAGGTGGACATTTTTTAATTTATGAGTTTGATTCTTTGATAGGATGGAACCCTGGAGCACATCAAGTTTATGTTGCAAAAGGAGATTACACAAGTTTGTATCCAATTATTAAATATCATTCAGGAGCATTTGCAACTTTAGCTCATCCTACCTCATCGGATTTCGATGGGATTTTTACAGGAGCATATAATTCTGTTTGGGACGATGCCGTAGTGGGTGTGGCGATGCGTAATGGACCATCTACTTCCACTAACACCACTTATTCTAATCCATCTACCAGCGATTTTAATGCTCGCTTTACTGATTTATTAAAGTTAGGTTATCATGTTGGTCCTACCATCGATCACGATAATCATAATACTACTTTTGGAAGAACTACACAAGGTCGTACAGTAGTGCTGGCAACTTCACTTACTAAAGCAAATATTGCAGATGCCTATCGTAATATGAGATTTTATGCAAGCGACGATTATAATTTAAAAATTTCTTATACCATTGGTGGAAAACAAATGGGTAGTATTACTACTCAAGCAGGTACACCAACTATAAATGTAAGCATCACCGACGATGATGGGGAAACTAGCAGCACTATTGCATTAATGTCGGGTGTGCCAGGTAGCGGAAGTACTCCAACACAACTTACCAGTGTGAGCAATTCGAATACACTTACCTATACACATACTGGGTTAACCGATTTAAGTACTCGATATTATTATTTAGTAGTTACACAGCCTGATGGGCATAAAGCATGGACATCTCCAATTTGGTATACACGAGATGATGCAGCAATGCCAATTACCTTAATACGTTTTAATGCTGTAGCCAAATCAGAAAACAAAGTAGAATTAAACTGGGCAACTGCTTCGGAGTATAATAATGATCGTTTCGAGATAGAGCATTCTGTTGATGGAAGTAATTTCGAAGTGATAGGTACACGTAAGGGTAAAATAAATTCTAAGGATATTATAGAATACAACTTCGTTCACGAGCAAGCAAGTGCTGGTATCAATTATTATCGATTAAATCAAATCGATGTAGATGGTAAGAACACTTACTCTGATTTAGTAGTAGCTAGTATAAAAACGAAAGACATTAAATTCAACTCTCATGTAATTAGAAATGGTCAGGTTTCTTTTGCGATAGAGTCGCCATACGCTACAGAAGCAGAGTTGCAATTTTTAGATATTACTGGGAAATTAATTGCGAGCACTAAACAGAAGTTAGTAGTGGGTCTTAACACTATAGACGTATATATTCCAGAAATACCCGAAGGTATTTACAATGCTATCTTACAAACTTCTACTTCACGTTTAACCTATAAACTTAAGAAATAAAAAAAACCATCCCTTTTGAGGATGGTTTTATATTTTTTAGGTAGTACTTACCAACGACCGCCTTTACCGCTGTCGTCGCTACGTTTACGAGGAGCACGATCAGAGCTTCCAGCGCTACGGCTACTGCCAGTGCGACTGTTACCTGCTGAGCGATCTCTATCGCCGTATGATTTCCCACCACCACTAGATTTACGATCACCACCACCATAGCTACGACCACCGCCGCCGCCATAACTGCGTCCGCCTCCACCACCATATCCACCACCACTCGACTTGCGATCTCCACCTCTTCTATCTCCACCACCACTACGATTACCACCACTACGGTCTCCACGATCTCTGCGGTCGCCGTCTTGAGAAATTTCTATACGTACATTTCTTCCAGAGTAATCTGCATTTTTAAATCCAGTTTGAACTTGCTCTAACACATCGTTCTCTACTTCGAAGAAAGAATATACTCCTTTAATATCTATTTTACCTACTTTATCACCACGGATGTTTGCAGTATTACAAATGTAACCCAACATATCACCACGAGTAAAGTCATCTACCGAACCTAAGTTGATAAATAAACGTGTATGTGTAGCAGAACTGCTGCGCATTGTACCACGTTCACCTTTTGTTGCTTCATCAGGTTTAGCATTCAAATCAGGAGCTTTTTTGTAGTACTCTAAGAATTGATTGAACTCTAAAGAAGCAAATCTTTTGATTACATCTTCTTTGCTCATGTCTTCAAACTCTGCATAAATACGAGGAAGATATTGATCAATTTGTGCATCATTTACTTCTACATTATGTACACGATGTACTAATGAGAATAATTGTTTTTCACAAACATCAAAACCTGTTGGTACTTCTGCTAAGGTGAATTTTTTTCCTACTACTTTTTCTAACTGACGAATTTTACCAATTTCTTTTGAAGTGATAAGCGCCATAGAGATTCCCGACTTTCCAGCACGTGCTGTACGGCCCGAACGGTGAGTATAGTTTTCAATCTCATCAGGTAAAGAGTAGTGAATAACGTGAGTTACATTATCTACGTCGATACCACGAGCTGCAACATCAGTTGCTACTAATACTTGTAATGAACGATCTCTAAATCTCTTCATTACTCGATCTCTTTGTTGTTGAGATAAATCACCATGTAATGAATCGGCATTGTAACCATCTTTCATTAATGCTTCAGCAATCTCTTGTGTTTCAATTTTTGTACGAGAAAATACAATACCAAAAATATCTGGATTGTAATCCACAATACGTTTTAAGGCTGCGTATTTATCGCGCGGACGAATAACAAAATATTCGTGTTCGATATTTACGTTACCAGTATTTTTTGCACCAACCGTAAGCTCAAATGGATTGTCCATGTATTTTGAAGCTATACGACGTACTTCTGCAGGCATAGTTGCCGAGAATAACCAAGTAAATTTTTCTTCAGGTGTAGTTGATAAAATACTGTTGATGTCTTCTTGGAAGCCCATGTTCAACATCTCATCTGCTTCATCCAATACTACGAATTTTACTTCTGAGAAATTAATCGCTTTACGATTAATAACGTCGAGCATACGTCCTGGTGTTGCCACTACAATGTGAGCACCACGCTTGATGTCGCGTAATTGGTTTACAATACTTGCACCACCATACACGGCTACAATGTTTACATTGCCAAGGTGCTTACTAAAATTTGTTAAATCGTTCGCAATCTGTAAGCATAACTCACGCGTAGGGCATAAGATTAATGCTTGCGGAGCATTGATGCGAAGATCTATCTGTTCTAACAGTGGAATACCAAATGCAGCGGTTTTTCCTGTTCCTGTTTGTGCCAGACCGACAAAGTCGCGATCTCCCTTTAATAATACGGGGATTGATTGTTCCTGTATAGGCGTCGGCGAGACAAAGCCGATTTCTGAAATTGCCTGTACAACTTTCGGACTGACACCCAATTGTTCAAATGGGTTCATAAAATGTTATATGTGTTTAAATACAAGCCACTTGCTTGCGGCGCAAAGGTAGAAATAATAAGCGAGAATAGGAAATGTTTATTACTTTATGCCTTTCCCATAGCTTTTAAACCGCTTTTAGTAAGTGTAAGATTTCTTTAGTACAAGTATTTAGATGTACTAGTTCACAATTAACTTTTCGAAATAATGATGCTCGCTCGAGTTGATTTTTAATATATATACACCTGTACTAAGTGCTGAAATATCAATTTTGCTATTGTTCTTGTCGACTACTGCGCTGTGTACTTTCCTTCCATTGCTAGAATAAATTTCACAAGTAATGGTTTCATTACTATTAATCCTGAAATTCACTTCCGCATGTGCTGGGTTGGGGAAAATTACAAAATCACGATTTGCTAATGTATTGTTAATACCTGTAGCTGGGCAATCTGTACTATCAACACGATCTCTAATAATGATATCTGATGAACCACATTTTAATACCTTTTCATATAAGTTTTTTGCAATGAACTGAATGGTGGTATCCATCAAGTTTCTTTCAAGTGGAGTAAACCCTGCATACGGAACATGGTCTGATCCGCAATAAGTATAGAATGAATTGTTGTATCCTTTTTCTGCTAAATACTTGTGTATGCTATTGCTGCCATCTACTTTTAAAAGTGGAATAGTATTGAGTAATTTAATAATTGCTGTACCATAAGGCACTGTTGCATCTGCTGTACCATGCATGCTAATTACTACTACGCTTGAATCTTTAGTCTGTATCCACGAAGTATCTCCAATTGCTCCACATAAATTAACCACCGCTTTTATTCCTTTAGAAGAATTGGGTAAGTTATTGGTTGTTCCATTGAAATTGCCTAATCCTGTACTACCTGGACCAGTATATTCGCTTGTGTCGATACCAGGAAGTAATTCATGAGGTTCATCAAAAAATGCAGTATGTAATGCAGTGAATCCACCTGCCGATGAGCCACCATAAATAATCATGTTGGTATCTATATTATACAAGCTTGCATTTGCTTTCATGTATCTTATTGCTGCTCTAGCATCTTGCATTGCTCTCCATACTGCGTTAGATGCATTCTGTGCATTAAAGGATTCCATACCTAAACGGTAATCTTGAGATACACATACATAACCACGCATTGCAAACTCTCTACTAAGTTTTACAACATCCCCATCTGCTTTCGATCCAAATAAAAACGATCCACCATGTGTAATAAAAAACAGTGGACGTTTTTGTAAAGTATCATTCGCTGGTAAATATATATCTAGTTTTAAATCTATCGGAGTGCTACTTAAAGCAGTAACATTCTGACCATAGACTAAATCCATTACAGAATCGTATGCGAAAATAGGAGCTTTGTATCTGTCGCCTCCAACACACTGAGCCATCGCTGCACTAAGATTCAAAACAAGAATGCTAATTAGAAGTAGAGTTCTTTGCATAACAAAACTATATAAATTCTAAATTTTAAATTACAAATTTCCAGCTACCAGTCACCAGTCACTAGTCACCAGTCACTATTTCTTCTTCTTCCCCTTAACAGCTTTAGGTTCTACTATTTTGGCGAAAGTTAATACTGTGATTTTTTGTGATTTTAAATAAAGTACATCATCATCTATTTCATAACCATCTACTTTTTTCAAGGTTGCAAAAAACTCATTCTCGAGTTCTTGCGTTTCCTTGCAAAGCATTTTGGTCATCATGATGTTTTCGTTGCATTTCACTTTCTTTTTTCCATCAAAAGCAAAATTGCCAGTAAAGTTATTGCAGAATCCTTTGCCTATGAATTGTCCATTCGGGTTAATTCGCATAGTGCAATTAGCTTGAACATCGATGTTGTTCATGTTTTTTAATTGCCAATTTTTTACATAAGCAGCTTCTTTCTTTCCCGAGATGGAAAACAAGCCAATAATTAAGCTTAATATCAATAAATTTCTTTTCATGATGGTTAGTTTGTTAGATGACTAAAGATAGCATTTTTTTAAAAATAAAAGGAATTCAGGCTCTAAACATTAAAATACATCATATGCAGTATTTATCAAACGTAAGTATCTAGATAGTTTTACTCGAAATTAATTTACGTACACAAAGATGAAGAACTACAACTACAAACTACATTTTCGCAACGGCTTTAGGTATCTGGGATTACCTATATTGTTGCTATTTATTACTTCAATGGGTTTTGCCCAATTTAATGGCGGTACAGGAACCGAGATGGATCCTTATCAAATTGCCAATGTAACACAATTACAAGCAATGAATACTGCATTGGATAAACATTACATCTTAACACAAAACATAGATGCATCCGAAACCAGTACTTGGAATGCTGGTGCGGGGTTTGAACCAATTGGTATTACAACAGCTACAGCTTTTACAGGTACTTTTGACGGAAAAGGTTTTGTAATATATAAACTTTACATCAATAGACCTTCAGGTTCTGGGGTTGGATTGTTTGGTAACGCATTTACATTTACTCCTAACATCATCAGTATTCAAAATGTAGGACTTGATAGTGTTTATGTGAAAGGCTCGACACGTGTAGGGGCATTGGTAGGAAATAAAGAATTGGCTGTGCTGAATTGTTTCTCATCAGGAACGGTGGAAGGTGGGGGAGAATCGGTGGGTGGACTAATTGGAAGAAATGGAGGATTGGTAGATAATTGCCATTCTTCATGTAATGTTTCTGGAGGGAATAGAACAGGTGGTTTAGTAGGCACAGGATCTAACATTAGAAATTCTTACGCTACTGGAAATGTTGCTGGAGTAGGAGAGGTTGGTGGTTTTATTGGTGGAATTTCGTCGAATGCTAGTTTGGTATATAATTGTTATGCTACTGGTAATGTAATCGCTACTGGGAACTTCCCAAATGCTGGAGGATTTATTGGTCGCGCACAAGCAGGCACCATCGATTTATGCTATGCTACTGGAAATGTTACTGGAACTAAAGCAGCAGGTTTTATTTACAATGCAAATGCTGGTTTAATAAAAAGATGTTATACTTCTTCAACGGTTACTTCTACTTCCAACGATTTCAATATGTACTTAGCTGGATTTATTGGTGAAAACGAGGCACAAATAAGAGATTGCTATACTTTAGCAAAAATTAATTATAGCATTTCTAATTCGGGAGCATACATCTCGGGCTTCGTAGGTAGAAATGAAGACAAAGGTAAAATATACAATTGTTATACTAGTGCAAAATTAAACGCTGGAAATGCAACAAGGTCCGCATTTGCTCATTCAAATGAAAAAAGTAATGATAATGTAGATACTGGAAAAATAATGTTCAGCTATTACAACGTCGACACCACTGGTAGTGATCCTGCAGTTCGTACCGATCAAGGTGGTGTGGTGGTAGTAACTAGTTTAACAGATGTGTTGATGCGTAAACAAAATTCATTCGCCTTGTGGAATTTTGATACCACTTGGAACATCAACGAAAATATATCCTATCCATTTTTAAGAAAACCAGGTGCGCCTTGTGTAAATACTTCTGCTACCGATAGTATTCGCGCATGTAAATCGTATACTTGGATCAATGGGATAACTTATACCGTGAGTGTAGATACCGCAAGCTTTATCATACCAAATGCCGCTGGTTGCGATAGTATCATCACTTTAAAATTAACCATCGATACGATTAATACTGATGTGAGTTTAAATGCAAACATATTAAGCGCAACAGAAAGTGCTGCCGGTACCACTTATCAATGGATCAATTGTGATACTAATAAACCAATTGCAAATGCAACCAATCAAACCTACACCGTAACGCTAACAGGAAATTACGGGGTTATCATTTCTAACGGTGCATGTATGGATACTAGCGATTGTGTAACAGTAACATTAGTTGGGTTTGAATCGAATGCAAACCACGAATGGAATGTGTATCCAAATCCTACATCAAGTAAAATTAATTTTGAGTTAAAGTCAACATCTCAGTTAACCATAACAGATGCACTAGGAAAAATTGTTTTAGAAAATAATTTACACATGGGTAAACACCAAATAGATTTAAGCGAATATGCAAATGGTGTATATATATTGAATCTTAATGATGGAGCAAATAATTATAGAAATAGAGTGGTGTTAAGTAAATAAGAGTAATATAAAAATAGAAAGGTCCCTACGGTTACGCCAGGGACCTCTCTATAAATTGTTCAAATTATCAAACTGTCCAAATTATCAAATTGTCCAAATTAGCCAATTAAAGCGCAGCTTTTAACGCGCTATCAATCTCGTTCAAAAACTCTTCGGTATACAAATAATGTTCACCATGGTTTACTTTATTTCCATGTATACAAACAGCTAAGTCTTTAGTCATTTTACCCGACTCTACTACTTCGATACATACTTTTTCTAAAGTTTGTGCAAAGTGAATCAACTCTTGATTATTATCTAATTGTCCTCTAAATGCTAGTCCTTGAGTCCATGCAAAAATAGAAGCAATTGGGTTGGTAGAAGTAGGTTTACCTTGTTGGTGATCTCTATAATGACGAGTAACAGTACCGTGAGCAGCTTCAGCTTCCATCGTTTTTCCGTCTGGTGTAATTAAGGCAGATGTCATTAATCCTAATGAACCGAAACCTTGTGCTACTGTATCCGATTGCACATCGCCGTCGTAGTTTTTACAAGCCCAAACAAAATTACCATTCCATTTTAATGCAGAAGCAACCATGTCGTCAATTAAACGGTGCTCGTAGGTAATTCCAACAGCATCCATTTTAGTTTTAAATTCATTTTGATAGATTTCTTCAAAGATATCTTTGAAACGTCCGTCGTATTTTTTTAAGATGGTATTTTTTGTAGAAAGATATAAAGGCCATTTTTTCATGATGGCTTGGTTGAAGCATGCACGTGCAAAACCTTTAATCGATTCATCTGTGTTGTACATAGCTAATGCTACACCATCACTTTTGAAATTAAATACTTCGTGCTCAATTACAGTACCGTCTTCACCTTCAAATTTGATAGTAAGTTTTCCTTTGCCTTTAGTCACGAAATCTGTTGCTCTGTATTGATCACCAAAAGCATGACGACCAATGCAAATTGGAGCAGTCCAATTCGGAACTAAACGAGGAATGTTTTTCATTACGATAGGCTCGCGAAATACTGTACCATCTAAAATATTACGGATAGTACCGTTTGGCGATTTCCACATTTGTTTTAAGTTGAACTCTTTTACACGAGCTTCATCAGGTGTAATGGTTGCACACTTAATACCTACATTGTATTTTTTTATTGCTTCTGCAGCCTCTACAGTTACCTGATCGTTCGTTTGATCGCGGTATTCTATTCCTAAATCGTAATACTTAATATCGATTTCTAAATAAGGAAGAATTAACTTGTCTTTTATAAATTTCCAAATGATGCGGGTCATTTCGTCCCCATCCAATTCTACTACGGGATTTGCTACTTTTATTTTGTTCATAATGCTTTAAAATAGAGGCCAAATGTACTTATTTTCTTTGAATTTCTTGATGGCAGAAAAATAGAAATATAAACAACCATCCACCAGTCACCAGTCACTAGTCACCAGCTTAACCAATATCCAAGCCCAACACATCCCTCAATACTTGTAGGTTTGGATTCTTCTCTGCCATTGCTTTGAATTTCTCCGAATTAGTATACGGTGTGGTGTCTTGTGTTGTAGTGTCGATGTTAAGCTCAAAATCAATGTCGAAGTTTTGTAGCTTCTCCCTTAAATATCCACTGATAAATGGTCTTTCCGTTTGAAAAAGCTCTTGCTGAACTTTATTGTTAAATTTAAGATGGATTTTTACTCCTTGTAAATCAGGATTTAGCTGTGCAATCATAGCATTGGTAGAGGCCTGATTCTTGGCAGCAATTTTAGTGATAGCTTCATCCCAGTAATGCTTAAAGTCGCCATAAGAAAAGTCGTTCTTAGGTAAATCAACTTCAATGGATTTCTCTTCCTTTTTTAATTCAAACTTCCCCGATTTAATGTCGGAGATGCTGGGAAGTTTTATAGAATTACTCTTTGTAGTAGTACTATTTGGTTTTATTGCAGTGCTTCCTGGTGTTGGAACCGCAATTGGATTAGGTTTAGGTGGAGCTTCTGTTGCTGCAGGCGGATTTGGGGTGCTCGGTGCTTTTATTGCAGGAGCCTCATCCGTCATTTTTTTTTTACCGCCTGACTGTCGTCAGGAAGTTGAGCCATGTTTAACACCGAAGGGATGTGGCACATTTTCATAAATGCCAACTCCACATGCAGTCTCTGGTTCTTGCTTTGCTTATAATGTATATCGCATTGGTTTGCGATGTTTAATGCAGAAAGCAGGAGAGATGCAGAACATTTTTGCGACTGATCAAGGTAGCGTTGTTTTACTTGTTCGCTTACTTTTAGGAGTTGTACTGTTGCTGGGTCTTTACAAACCAATAAATTTCTGAAATGCTCACTTAATCCGTTAATACAATTATTTCCGTCGAAACCGTTTTGTAAAATCTCGTCGAATAATAATAAGATATCTTTAATGCTTTGGTTTAAGATAGCATCTGTGATTTTAAAGTAATAGTCGTAATCTAAAATATTTAGGTTGTCGATTACCGATTGATATGTTAAATGCTGACCTGCAAAAGAAACCAATTGGTCGAAGATAGATAGGGCATCGCGTAATGCGCCATCAGCTTTTTGTGCAATTACATGAAGTGCTTCAGGGTCCGATTCAATCTTTTCCGATTTAGAGATGAAGTCTAAATGATGAGCAATATCTTCAACTTGTATTCTATTGAAATCGAAAATCTGACAACGAGATAATATCGTTGGGATAATCTTATGTTTCTCGGTTGTTGCTAAAATAAAAATAGCATAAGAAGGAGGTTCTTCCAATGTTTTTAGAAATGCATTGAATGCACTTGTGGTCAACATATGAACCTCGTCGATAATATAGATTTTATATTTTCCTGATGGTGGAGCAAAGCGAACTTGCTCTACTAAACTTCTGATATCGTCAACTGAGTTGTTCGATGCAGCATCGAGCTCGTGTATATTTAGTGAAGTTCCGTTTCTGAAAGAAACACACGACTCACATTGGTCGCAGGCTTCCATTTCGGAAGTAGGGTTGGTACAGTTTATTGTTTTAGCAAGAATACGTGCACATGTAGTTTTTCCTACACCCCTTGGTCCACAAAATAAAAATGCTTGTGCTAAGTGATTATTCTTAATAGCATTCTTTAAAGTGTTGGTAATATGCGATTGCCCTACTACAGTATTAAAGGTAGCCGGACGGTATTTACGAGCCGAAACAATAAAATTCTCCACGGCGCTAAAATATAAAATAGATGTGAGAATTGAGATATTAGATATTAGAAAATATTATTATCATTGCAACAATGTTTTTTTCTCACATCTCACATCTCAATTCTAGTATCTAGACTATGGCATTCGACTTTCACACCGATTGGGACGTATACTTTAATCAACAATTCGAAAATTCTAAGAATTATGTATTGCCGTTTATTGCTCAGCATAAAGCAATTACTGCCGACACACGTGTGATGGAGATTGGTTGTGGTGAAGGAGGGGTGTTAAAAGCGTTTACAGAAATTGGATGTAAAGTAGTAGGTGTCGATTTAGAGCCTTCGCGAGTTGCTAAGGCCGAGAAATACATGCAAGAGTATGTCGACAAAGGTTTGGCGCGATTTATTGCCAAAAATATATATGATGTTGATTTTGAGAACGATTTTGCGAATCAGTTCGATGTTATCATTCTTAAAGATTCTATAGAGCATATTCCTGAACAAGAGAAGATTATTGCCCAATTGAAGAAGTATTTAGCAAAAGATGGGGTTATTTTCTTTGGATTCCCACCTTGGTATATGCCATTTGGTGGTCATCAACAGATTTGCAAAAACAAATGGTTGAGTAAGTTACCATATTACCATTTATTGCCTGCAGGGCTATATAAAAGCATTTTAAAAGCAGGGGGAGAGTCGGAAGCTGCCATAAAGGAACTTTTAGAAATAAAAGACACAGGCATCAGTATTGAGCGTTTTGAGCGCATTTGCAAAGCCACTGGCTATAAAATTGTAGCTAAAAACCATTACCTAATCAACCCTATTTATCGCTATAAATTCAAATTAGAACCACGGTTACAGGTACCAATAGTGCGGAATATCCCCTTTTTAAGGAATTTTGTGACTACGTGCGTTTATTATCTTGTAACTCGTACCTCGTAACTCGTAGTTCGTACCTCGTAATTCATATAATGAAATTAAGAATACTCCAACAGAACGAAGACAAATCAAATCCTCTATTTCAATCGGATGATTGCCAGATGTTATTGCAAATGTATGAGGATTATTACCCGAAAATTGGTTTTAACCTCCCATGGGTAGCCTATTTAGTAGTTAATGAAGATGAAGTAATGGGTTCCTGCAGCTTTACAGGTGAGCCCAAAGAGGGGAGGGTAGAAATTGCCTATTGGACATTCAAGAACTTTGAAGGCCGCGGTGTAGCCTCGTTCGCTTGTCAAGAACTTATTAAAATTGCTCAAAATGAAGATCCTAGTGTGCTAATTACTGCAAAAACTGCCCCTGAGCAAAATGCATCTACCAAAATATTAACGAAAAACGGCTTTGTTTTTAAGGAAATCGTTCAAGATGAAGAGATTGGCGATGCTTGGCTTTGGACCTTTTCTCGTATCTCCTAGTTCGTATCTCGTAACTCGATATACTATATACAATATATATCATACGAGTTACGAACTACGAGTTACGAGGCAATAATAATTTGGTATTCACCAAAAATATTCCTAAGTTTGCAGCCCGTTAAAAGCGGAAAATCAATTAAATAAATTATAAAAAGCAAAGTAACACAATGAAAAATTACGAAACGTTAATCGTTGTGACCCCTTTGTTATCAGAAGAACAAATGAAAGAGGTTGTTGCCAAATTCAAAAAGATCTTAACTGATAACGGTGCCGAAATTGTCTCAGAAGACAATTGGGGTCTGAAAAAACTAGCTTACCCTATTCAAAAGAAATCAACAGGTTTCTATCATTTGACAGAGTTTAAAGCTGACGGTACATTAATTAACAAATTAGAAGTTGAGTACAAACGTGATGAGCGCATTATGCGTTTCTTAACTGTTGCCTTAGACAAACATGCAGTAGCATACAATGATCGTAAGCGTAACGGACAATTAGCTCCTCTTCCAAAAAGAACTAAAGTAGTAGAAGCAAACTAAGATGGCAAAAGAAAACATTAGCTACGTAACTGCTCCCAAGGTGGAGGATACACGTAAAAAATATTGCCGTTTTAAGAAAAACGGTATTAAATATATCGATTACAAAGACGCTAACTTCTTATTGAAGTTTATTAATGATCAAGGTAAAATTTTACCTCGTCGTTTAACTGGTACATCATTGAAATATCAACGTAAAGTTGCTCAAGCGGTGAAACGTGCTCGTCATATCGGTATTTTACCTTATGTTGCAGATTCATTGAAATAAGGAGGGATACGAAATGGAAGTTATATTAAAACAAGATATCAAAAGTTTGGGTTACAAAGACGATGTAGTTAGAGTAAAAGATGGTTACGGTCGTAACTACCTTATCCCAAAAGGTTTTGCTGTATTAGCTACGGATTCAAACCGCAAAATTTTAGCGGAAAACATTCGTCAAGCACAGTTTAAACAAGACAGAATTAAAAACGATGCTGAAACAATTGCAGCAGCTTTACAAAATGTACAAGTATCTATCGGCGCTAAAGCTGGTGAGTCTGGTAAAATTTTCGGAGCTGTAAATACAATTCAATTTGCTGAAGCATTGAAAAAATTAGGTTTCGACGTAGATCGTAAACGCATTACTTTCGAAACTGATGTTAAATTTTTAGGGAGCTACGTGGCTAACTTGAACTTACACAAAGAAGTGAAAATTCAAGTTCCATTTGAAGTAGTTGCTGAGTAATTAACACAACAATACTGTAGGGAGGCCTCATTGAGCAATCGATGGGGCCTTTTCTAATATGCTGATATGCTAGTATGCTGATATGCTAATAATATAAATCAGTATACTATCATACTATCATATCAGCATACTATCATACTAGCATATCAGCATACTAGCATATCAGCATACTAGCATATTAACTACCATTTCGGTTTCCCTACATACTTCATCGCTTTCAGTATTCTGTACTGTCTTTTTTGAATGTAAGCATTGGGCTTAGAGGCCGACCATTTTAAAGGGTTTGGTAGTATGGCCGCAATTAATGCCGATTCTCTTTTACTTAATTCTTTGGCTGGTTTCTTAAAGTAATATTGCGATGCTGCCTCCACTCCGTATATACCTTTGCCCATTTCTATACTGTTTAAGTATACTTCCATTATTCTTTTTTTCGACCAGAATAATTCAATGAGTACAGTAAAATACGCTTCCAATCCTTTTCGGAAATAGGAGCGTTGTGGCCATAAGAAAATATTTTTTGCTACTTGTTGTGTAATGGTTGAGCCGCCTTTTGTTCTCTTGCTCTTCTGATTATAGGCATATGCTTTCTGCATAGCTTCTATGTCGAATCCATGGTGTGTCAAAAATCTCCCGTCTTCAGATGCTATCGCCGCTCTAACCATAAAAGGAGAAATCTCTTCGATGTTCACCCAATCTTTCTTAAGCTTTACCTTGTCGCCATCCATTTTTTGTTCTACCATTCGCTGCACCATTAAATAGGTAATCGGCGGCGGAACAAATCGGTAAATAATGGTAAGTGCAATACTAATGGCGAAGAAATAGAGAAGAGACTTAGTGACTATTCTAATGATTTTTTTCTTCATCTCATTTTCTATTTTGTACCTCATACCTCGTAGCTCGTAATTCGTACCTCGTACCTCGATTTATTACATACCTTACGAATTACGAATTACGAACTACGAACTACGAGCCACGAGTATCTAGTATTTATTAAGGTGCTTCAAATAAATAATTTCTTCTTTAGTTAAATGTCTGTAACGTCCTCTTGGTAAATCTTTTTTCGATAAACCTGCATAGATTACTCTATCGAGGCGTACCACTTCATAACCTAGAGCTTCGAAAATTCTTCGTACAATTCTATTTCTACCAATATGAATTTCTACACCTAAGAATTTTTTCGATTTACCATCTAAGTATGAAATCTGATCAACTTTTGCTGGACCATCCTCTAACTCTATACCTTCTCTTATCTTTTCAAAATCTTTTGCACTAAGAGATTTGTCTAACTCCACTTCGTAAATCTTTTTTACTTGATTCCTCGGGTGTGCTAATTTCTCTGCAAGATCTCCATCGTTGGTTAAGAGAAGCAGCCCTGTTGTATTTCTGTCTAATCGTCCTACTGGATAAATTCTTTCGTCGGTTGCTTTCGCTGTAAGTTCTATTACCGTTCTTCTTTCCATCGGATCGTCCATCGTAGTGATGTAATCTTTTGGTTTATTTAAAAGAACGTATACCAACTTTCCCGGCTTTAATAACTTCCCTCCGTATTTTACTTTATCAGAATATTTTACTTTATATCCTAACTCTCTCACCACTTCTCCATTAACGGTAACCTCACCTTTTTCAATTAGCTCATCTGCCTTTCTTCTCGAACATACTCCAGAATTAGCGATGAATCTGTTTAACCTAATTTCATCATCTGGACTCTTCTTACGGTCGTAACTAGTTGGTGATTTTTTCGATAGAGATTTGTCGTTTCTTACATCATCAAAATCTGGTTTCGATTTTCTGACTGCAGTTTTATCTTCTCTCGACTCTGTTCTAGGGCTTCTTGAAACTGGTCGGCTGTTTCTTGTTTCATAGCTTTCGGCTCTAACCTCTCTCGCTTCTCTTTTCTCTTTTCTTGCTTCTTCTTTCGGATTAGGTTTAGCGAAACGTTTATCAAACTTATCGAATGCTCCTGGTTTATGTGGAGTAATTTTATCTGATTTGGTCCTACGCTCAGGTCTTTTTTCAAATGATTTTCTTTCTGGTTTTTCAGATCGCTCATCGAATCTACTACCTCCTCTTGGAGCTGGTCTATCGCCTCTGCTATCTGTTCTTGAACTTCTAGTAGCTGGTCTTTCTCCTCGATCTTCAAATCGTCCGCCTCTTGGAGCTGGTCTATCACCTCTGTTATCAGTTCTTGAAGTTCTAGTAGCTGGTCTTTCCCCTCGATCTTCAAATCGTCCGCCTCTAGGAGCAGGTCTATCGCTTCTATTATCTGTTCTCGAATTTCTTTCTGGCTTATCTCCGCGGTCGTCGAATCTACTGCCTCCTCTTGGAGCTGGTCTATCAGTTCTGTTATCTGTTCTCGAACTTCTAGCTGCAGGTCTTTCTCCTCTTTCTTCAAAACGCCCTCCTCTCGGAGCTGGTCTATCATCTCTGTTATCTGTTCTCGAACTTCTTGAAGCTGGTTTGTCGCTTCTTCTTTCTGGCTTCGAACCTCTCGTTGAAGTTCCCTTGCGCCCAGTGCGCTGTTCGCCATCTCGGCGATCGGTTTTCTTTCTATCCATTTTGCAAAAATACGCTTAAAATGAGGGTTTTTCCACGAATCTTGAAAAAAAAGCAGATTTTTTATGATATTTTTTTTCGCCCATCAGAGCTCTTAAAGCCTGCTTTTAGACCAACGTTGGGGAAAAACATTCCTACTTGGGCAGTTGCGAAGGGAGCATCTATATGAAAAAAGAGGGTTTATGCGTACTTTTGCACCCGATTTGAGAGTGCAATTCAAATAAATAAAGAAAGGAGAATTTATGCAACAAATCATTAAATATAGTAAAGTGATTCTGAGCCTTGGCTTAATGATGATCCTAGCTTTGGTTATGCAATTGTTCACCTTCAGTACTCGTATTGAAGATGATGAATACAAGCAATTGTTTAAATCGAAATACCATGTATATGCTCTAGAAGTTCCAAAAAATTTGAGCTTCGCGGATGAGCTTATGCCTCTTCACGATTATGAAGTATATGAAAGAATGGATAGAGAGTTGTTGATTAATACTTATTGGCAAACTCAAACTATTCTTATTCATAAACGCGCGAACAGATGGTTCCCTGTAATCAATCCCATTTTAAAAAGAAATGGAATTCCAGAAGACTTTAAGTACATCCCTGTGATAGAAACAGGTTTCTTAAATCTTACTTCACCTGCTGGTGCGGTAGGCTTCTGGCAATTCATGGAGAATACAGCAAAAGAACATGGTTTAGTAGTGAATAACCAAGTTGACGAACGTTATCATGTAGAAAAGGCAACGCAGGCAGCCTGCGATTACTTTAATAAATTGTACAAAGAGCTAGGCAGCTGGACTCTTGTAGCTGCAGCATATAACATGGGCTTAACAGGGTTAAAAACTCAAATCGCTCGTCAAGGTACTGCGAACTACTACGATTTAGTATTGAACCAGGAAACCTCTAGGTATCTTTTCCGCATTGTTGCGATGAAAGAAATAATGGAGAACCCTGCAGAGTACGGATACAGAATGAGGAAAAAAGATATGTATCCTCTTATTCCTACCTATACAGTAAAAGTAGATACCAGTATTGCCGATATTGCTCAGTTCGCCTCTAAGCTGAAATTGAATTATAAAATTGTGAAATCCTTTAACCCTTGGTTAAGAGAAGCATTCTTGGAGAACCCCGAGAATAAAACATATTATATTCAATTGCCGAAAGAGGGCTACCTTCAGAAAAACCCTTTCGAAGGTCAATAAAAAAATTTCTTCACAATCCTCATGAATAGAAACTCATGAGGATTTTTTTTGTTAATTTGTTTCAGGATATGAAGAAAAAGCAAGTTAACTCTAAAGACCATTCTCACGTTGAAGTTTACGGTGCGAGAGTACATAATTTAAAAAACATAGATGTTCAGTTTCCACGCAACCAACTGGTAGTAATTACTGGCTTGAGCGGCAGTGGAAAGTCGTCTTTAGCTTTCGATACAATTTATGCCGAAGGTCAACGTCGTTACATGGAAACATTTAACGCCTACTCCCGTCAGTTTTTAGGTGGCCTCGAGCGTCCTGATGTCGATAAGATTGATGGGTTAAGTCCTGTAATTGCCATCGAACAAAAAACAACAAGTAAAAATCCTAGAAGTACCGTTGGTACCATCACCGAAATTTACGATTTCCTCAGGTTGTTTTATGCTCGTGTTGCCGATGCGTATTCATACAATACTGGTAAGCTCATGATTAAAATGAGCGAAGATCAAATCATCGATACCATCCTCAAAAATTATAAAAATAAAACAGTAACTGTTCTTGCACCAATTGTAAAAGGTCGTAAAGGTCATTACCGCGAATTGTTTGAACAGATAAGAAAACAAGGCTACTTAAAGGTTCGTGTAGATAATGAGATTATGGAGCTTGTGCCAAAAATGCAAGTCGATCGTTATAAAATTCACGACATAGAAATTGTTATCGATAGAATTGTAGTCAATGAGAAAGAACGATCGAGAGTGGTAAATGCAGTACGCACTGCAATGAAACAATCGAAGGGCATTATTAAAATTTTAGATCATGAAAATAATTCTGATCAACATTTTAGTAAGTTCTTAATGTGTGCCGATACAGGCCTGTCATACGACGAACCTCAACCCAATACTTTCTCTTTCAACTCTCCTTATGGAGCCTGCGAAAATTGCGATGGATTAGGATATGTTTTTGAGGTGGATGAAAAATTATTGATGCCGAATAAAAAGTTAAGCATCGCAGCAGGTGGTATTGTTCCTCTTGGCGAATACCGCGAGTCCTGGAATTTTCAAATGTTAAAAGCTCTAGGAAAAGCAATGGGCTTCACCATGCAAACTCCTATCGAAAAAATTTCTAAAGAAGCAATGCATGCGATACTGTACGGTACCGAAGAACCTATTCCTGTACAAATGCAGTATGGCGGTCAGATGGCTTCTTATAATGTAAGTTTTCAAGGAATCATAAAATACTTGGATCAGCAAAACGAAAGAAAATCCGACGACGATGATCACGATATCGAAGAGTTTGTACAGAAGGTAACCTGCCCTGTATGTGAAGGCGCTCGTTTGAAAAAAGAATCTTTGTATTTTAAAATAGATCATAAACATATTTTCGATTTAGCGTCTATGGATCTTTTGTCGCTATCGAAATGGTTTGATGGTTTAGAAAAAAGATTATCGGAACGACAAAATATCATCGCTTCAGAAATATTAAAAGAGATTAGAGCTCGTATTGGATTTTTGTTAGATGTAGGCTTAGAATACTTGAACTTAGATCGTATTTCTAAATCACTATCTGGAGGTGAAGCGCAACGCATTCGTTTAGCTACACAAATTGGTTCTCAATTAGTCAATGTATTGTACATTTTAGACGAACCTTCTATCGGACTGCATCAACGCGATAACGAAAAATTAATTTCTGCATTAAAGAACTTAAGAGATTTAGGAAATTCGATTTTAGTAGTAGAACATGATAAAGACATGATCTTAGAAGCTGATCATGTAATAGATGTTGGGCCTGCAGCTGGAGTCCATGGCGGACAAATTGTTGCTCAAGGCACACCTAAGGAAATTTTAAAATCGAATACCATTACCGCACAATATATCAATGGAGAGCGCTCAATTGAAATTCCGAAAGTAAGAAGAAAAGGAAATGGGAAAGTGTTGAAATTGGAGAAAGCTAGTGGTAATAATTTAAAAAATGTCGACATAGAAATTCCTTTAGGAAAATTTATTTGTGTTACAGGAGTATCGGGTAGTGGAAAATCAACATTGATAAATGAGACCCTTTATCCGATATTAAATCATCACGTATACCATTCGAAAAGAAAACCATTGCCTTATAAATCTATTAAAGGATTAGAACATATTGATAAAGTGATAGAGATCGATCAAACCCCTATAGGGCGTACACCTCGATCAAATCCTGCTACCTATACTGGAGTGTTTTCACACATCAGGAATTTATATGTTCAATTACCCGAAGCGAAAATTAGAGGCTATAAACCTGGCAGATTTTCATTCAACGTAAAAGGTGGAAGATGCGAAACGTGCGAGGGAGCAGGGATGAAAGTAATTGAAATGAATTTCTTACCCGATGTACAAGTGCTTTGCGAAACTTGTAATGGAAAAAGATACAACAGAGAAACTTTAGAAGTAAGATACAAAGGGAAATCAATTGCCGATGTATTAAACATGAGCATAGAAGAAGCAGTGCCTTTCTTCGAAAACATGCCACAAATATTACGCAAAATAAAAACCATACAAGATGTAGGTTTAGGCTATATCACCTTAGGACAATCGTCTGTAACCCTATCAGGTGGAGAAGCACAACGTGTAAAACTCGCCACAGAACTTTCTAAGAAAGATACAGGTAGCACCATTTATATTTTAGACGAACCTACCACTGGCTTGCATTTCGAAGACATCCGAATCTTATTAAATGTACTCGACGAATTAGTGAACCGAGGCAATACTGTTTTGGTAATCGAGCATAACATGGATGTAATTAAAGTAGCCGATCATGTTATCGACATGGGTCCAGAAGGAGGAGGCGCAGGAGGGCAGGTGATCTTCACAGGAACACCAGAAGAGTTAGCGAAGGATAAGAGGAGTTATACTGGACGATTTCTTAAAAAGGAGTTATAGTTCGTGTGCTCATATGCTCGTGTTTCGTGTGCTCATTAGATAATTTGGACAATTAGCCAATACAGGTCCCTGAGCGGAGCCGAAGGGCCGGTATTAGTCAATTTGAACAATTTGTTGCGATAGGGTTGATTTACTTTTTCATTTACAATCCGTAATTTGTAATTTACAATTTACAATTTAAATTGGTGACTTAGCGAAATTGGGTTTCGGATATAAGCAAGTTATGCGTAATGCAATGAGAACGACAGTAACCATATTGACACTTTTACTTTTTACAAGTTTTTCAGGACGTCTTTCCGCTTGTTCTTGCATTGGACAAAGGACAGTTGAAGAAGAAGTAAAACACGCAGACGCAGTTGTTGTAGGGACAGTATTAAGTAAACAACTAGTTACCCTGACCGACTCGACAATACTTAAAATGTTCCCGAACGACACAACCATGAGAAATTCACTAATGAGTAAAATGACGATTGCTCGTTACGACCTTTTAGTTCAAGACATTTATAAAGGAAAAATAACACAAGACACCTTGACAATTTTCACAGGACTTGGCGGTGGTGACTGCGGAATAAGATTTGAAATAGGAAAAAAGTATATTGTCTATGGTGAAAACGAAACCTACTTCGGACAAGTAAACAATGACTTTAAATTCCCAAAGGCAAACAATACATTTTGGACTTACAACTGCTTACGGACAACCTCCTATTTTCAAGACGAAATAAAGGAAATTGAGAAATTTGCTAAGAAACAGAAACGCAAAACAGACGACAAATGACAGTGGGAATAAAAGCACATACGCATAACAGCACCTACCCAAAAGGCGGGGTTTCATTTTCCATAGATAGTTTTGTGGTTAATCAAACATCCGTTTTTCAAATCAAGTTTTGTGGTAAAAGTCTCGCCCTTCGGGTAGCCTCAAACCGTTAGTGATAATTTAAAAATGACAAACACTGAAAGCAAAATACAATCAGATTATCGAAATCGACTCAATAGGGTTTTTCAATTTATTGATGAAAATCTGGAATCAAAATTGTCATTATCTGTAGTTTCTCAAGAAGCTTTCTTCTCTCCTTATCATTTCCATAGATTATTTAAAATGTTAACGAGAGAAACACTAAATGAATACATAACTAGGCGGAGAATTGAAAAATCTGTATTGGACATCATACACAAAGAGCTAAGTATTTCAGAAATATCGCATATCTATGGATTTAGTGATAACTCATCCTATTCAAAATGTTTTAAAAAATATTACGGCATAAGCCCAACTGAATTTAAAAGCCAAAACCCGAACAAATTTTCTAAAATCAAACAGTTGAAAAGCAAGAATGGACAAGAGTATCCTGACATAGATGAATATGTTTGTATCATTAATAACCTTAAAAAATGGATTACAATGAATACAAACATTGAAGTTAAACAATTGCCCGAACAAAACTATGTCTATATAACGTGTATTGGGCCACATGAATTACCAGCGGCATTTCAGAAACTAATTAGCTGGGCCATTCCAAATGGATTGATGACCAAAGAAGCCAAATTAATGACTGTCTATCAGGATAGCCTGAAAGTAACCGAAGAAGAAAAAGCTAGATTTAGGGCTTGCTTTCAAATTGAGAATAAAGTTGAGAGTGAATTTGAATCCGCTTCAATTCCAGCAGGAAAGTATGTTATTGGAAGGTTCGAGATTGTATTAGATGATTTCGAAAAGGCATGGACAGGTCTTTATGTCTGGATGCATGAAAATGAGTATGAAAGAGCCGAAGGCGAGTCCTTTGAGATTTATCATAACAATTTCAACGAACATCCAGAAAAGAAAGCAATCGTCGACTTTCATATTCCAATTAAATAATAAGTTGAAATAGAAATGAGCAGGATTCTACGCAAATGGGAAAGATTAACAGATGAAAAAATCAAAAACTACCGCTAACTCGGATTTTGTGTCAGCCAGATGACTCCAATAAATCGCGAATTAGTCAACACCGGTCCCTGAGCGGAGCCGAAGGGCCGGTATTAGTTAATTTGAACAATTAGCCAATTTAAATGATGGGATTGATTTAATTTTTTATTTACCATTCAAAAAATGAACCACACAAACAAATACATATTTACTTCTGAAAGACTCGGGTTTAGAAATTGGGAGTTGGAAGATATAGACAAGATGCAAGAAATAAATGCTGATGAAAAAGTGATGGAGTTTTTTCCTTCAATTCCAACACGAGAACAAACCAAAGAATTTGTCGAAAGTATGCGTGCTCAATTCTACGATAAGGGTTTTTGTTACTTCGCTGTTGATAAACTAGAAGACCATGAGTTTATTGGTTTTATTGGGCTTTCGGAAAAGACCTTCGAAGCTGATTTTACTCCCTGTGTCGATATTGGTTGGAGAATTAAAAGCAGCGAATGGAATAAAGGCTTTGCAACTGAAGGTGCAAAAAAATGCCTCGAATATGCATTGAATAACCTAAAACTTGAAGCTGTGTATTCAATGGCACCTAAAGTCAATATTAAATCGGAACATATTATGATTAAAATCGGACTTAAAAAACAAGATGAATTTGAACACCCATTATTGTTAAATAACGAGCGACTTAAAACGTGTGTGTTATATAAAATTGAGAATAACTAAGACTCAAGATTAAGCATTACTTATAGGTGGTATTGTGTGTTTATGATACTGTCACTTGTAATGTATTTTTCAAGAAAAATTGATTGGTATAATTTGAATTTAAACGAAAAGTAAGAATGATAGAACACTTTTTTAGTTCATTTTATTAAATTGACTTTTGAATAAAATAGTTTAAAATGGCAGTACCTCAAAACAAATCAGAATTATTAAATGCTATAACTGATAATTATAAAAGCTTAAATAAGGAGCTTTCCACAATTCCGTCTACTCTTACACAACTAAAAGACCTTGAGGGCCATGCTAAAGGTACGATGATGAGCATAAATAACCTCCTTGCCTATTTAGTAGGTTGGGGAGAATTAGTACTAAAATGGCATGAAAGAAAAAGTAAAGGACTCGATGTTGATTTTCCTGAAACTGGATTTAAATGGAACGAACTCGGTAAACTCGCGCAAAAATTTTATAAAGATTACGAAAACCTCGACTTTCAGACATTAATTACAAGACTCGAAAAAAACACTAATCAAATATTAAAATTAATTGAAAGTAAATCCAATAAAGAACTGTATGAATTGCCTTGGTACGAACAATGGACTTTAGGTAGAATGATTCAATTTAATACTTCATCGCCATTTAAGAATGCTAAGGATAGGGTTAGAAAATGGAAAAAAGCAAAACAAATCAAATAGCTTTTTCTCCCTTATTTGGGCATATTATAAACTAATATCTTGAGCCTAAAAACTCATTATAGTTGTTTTTTTAATAAAAATTTATTGTTTATCAATAATTATTTATTATTTTTGTAGCATTATTTAAAACTTTTCAATAATGTCGAAAACAAATAAATACGTATTTACTGGCCTACTCATTGTAGCCTGGTTGATCTTTGTCGGCCTCTCTATCGAAGCTTGCGGCCTCCTCGTCAATTTCTTTTTCAGCCTATACAGACCTGATCTTATTCCGAACCTTTATCAGAAACTGAATTTGATGGACATATATGAAAAAAGCACTTGGACTTTTTATGGCATCTATAGCTTTATTTTAACAATTGCCTTTCTGAAAGCTTTTCTGTTTTACATTCTGGTCATGCTTATGCATAAAATGGATCTCTTGAAACCATTTAACAGTTTTGTTGCGGAGCAGATTGCCAAAATAAGCTATTATACTCTATCCATTGGATTCATAAGCTATATAGCTAAACAGGTAACTAAAAATTTAAACCATCATGGTTTTGTAACTAATCATCTTGATCAATTCTGGATAGATAGTCAAGCATTTATTTTAATGGGTGCAATAGTGTATGTGATCGCCACTATTTTCAAAAAAGGGGTGGAGATACAAAACGAAAACGACTTAACGGTATAAGCTATGCCAATTATTGTAAACCTAGATGTAATGATGGCAAAGCGTAAGATGTCGCTTAATGAGCTATCCGAAAAAGTAGAACTTACTCTTTCTAATCTTTCTATTTTAAAAACAGGTAAAGCAAAAGCTATTCGCTTTAGCACCCTCGAGGCCATTTGCAAAGCATTGAATTGCCAACCTGCCGATATTCTTGAATACGTTGATGAAACTCAAAATGAATCTTAATATGAAAACAATAATCTTATCATCTATTTTGTTGCTGTTCTCATTTTTTGTAAACGCTCAAATAGACTCAAACATTACCATCGGTAAAAAAGAGGTCATCACCTCTAAAATATTAAATGAAAACAGAACAATTTGGATTTATACTCCAAACAAAACTTCTATAAATTCTAGTGCTGATAAGTCTTATCCAGTATTGTATGTATTAGATGGAGATGCTCATTTCTATTCAACAACTGGTATAGTTCAACAACTTAGTCAGGCTAACGGCGCACTCCCAGAAATGATTGTGGTAGCGATAGAAAATACAAATAGATTTAGAGATTTTGTTCCTGCTAACGATCTAAAGAAAACCAATCCATTTGTGGATTTTTTATCTACAGAACTGATTCCTTACATCGATAAAAAATATAATACAGCTCCATATAAAGTATTGATGGGTCACTCCTTAGCTGGGCTTACTGCAATTAACATGCTCACTAAATTCCCAGATTTGTTTAATGCTTACATCGCTATTGAACCTAGTATGTGGTACGACAATGAAAAATTCTTGAAGTATACGATGACTCAATTGCCAAAGAAAAATTTCTCTGATAAAAGATTGTTTGTTGCTACCGCCAATACTATGCCTAGAGGAATGACTCTTGCTCAGCTTAATGATGATAAATCTCCAGAAACGCAACATATGCGCTCTATTATTAAATTAAATACGTTTCTGAAATCAACGAACAATGGCTTATCTTTTTCCGAAAAATATTATGAAAGTGAAGGTCATAATACAGTGCCATTAATTGGTACTTATGATGGGTTGCGCTTTATCTTTAATTACTATTTATTTGATGCAACAGAAAAAGAATTTACAGATACGTCAGCTTTTATAGCCATAAAACTAAGATCACATTATGCAAATATATCTGATAAGATGGGCTATAAAAATTCAGCTCCTGAAGCATTCATTAAATATATTGCCTACGAAGCATTGGAAAAAAAACAATTCAACAAAGCAGAAGCCTTATTTAAACTTAATGTAGATTGGTATCCACAAAGCCATCATGCTTACGAATCGTATGCCGACTATTTTGTAGTTCGAAATGATACCAACAATGCTATAATTAATTATAACAAAGCATTAGCGATTGATTCAAATCTCATTATTAAAAGTAAAATAAAAGCATTGAGCAAAAATAATGAATCGAGCATTGCGGCTACAGAGTTGAAAAAATACACAGGAGTTTATAATCTGGAAATGTATAATATCCCTATCGTTTTAGAAATTCGTCAAAATAAATTATGGGCCAAAGTTCCTGGTCAGGAAGATGATGAGCTAATACAATTAGCCGACAAAAATTTTACGGTAAAAGGTAAACAAGGGTATAACATTACGTTTGAAATGGATACTCATCAACCTAAAAGTTTTACTTCTGTACAACCCAATGGAACATTTAAAGCTGTATTTGTAAAGAAATAATTAGAATATTAAAATATACATCCGATGAAGAACAATAATAAACAATCTATTTTGAGAAGAGTGTTTAAGTGGACATTCAGAACTATTGGAGTAATACTATTGATTTTACTTGTATGGAGTTTAATTCCCTTAAAGCAAACAGTAGAACCTATAAAACCAAAAGAGGATACTAAGTATTGGAATCTGAAAGCAGGTTATAAAATTGCCTACACTAAAATAGAAGGCGACTCAGCAAATATAAATCCTAGTATAATTTTTTTACATGGTGGTCCGGGTGGCTATATCCATTCTGCTATCATTACACAAATGAAAAGTATAGCACAACTTGGGTATAATGTTTACCTCTACGACCAAATTGGTTCGGGTTTATCGGATAGATTACCTAAACCTAAAGATTATTCCTTTGAAAGACATTTGAATGATTTGAATGAAATTGTAGCACATCAAATAAAAACAGATAAAGTTATTTTAATTGGGCATTCATTTGGTGGAATTTTAGCGACACATTTTTCTGCACAACATCCGGAGAAAGTAGCAAAACTCATCCTTTCATCGCCAGGAGATTTACAACCCTACAGAACCAATGCAGATGGATCCATGGCTAATATGGACTCTATTTATCCCATTCCTACACAATATGTATTTAAATCTCCAATTGAAGTTTTTGAACAAACAGAAAAAGATTTCTTACAACCACGAATAGTGATGTCGATGATATGTGCGATGGCTTTCAATTTTAAATGGGCCAGCGATAAAGAATTTGATGACTATACCAATACGATGGCATCTAAATTTACTAAAGGTATGGTTGCAGATCCTAAAAATGTAAAACCTGAAGAGGGGGGAGCTGGTGGATATTCTCATGGCTTTAGTAATTATTATGGGGACCTATCTGATATTAGAGCCAAATTAAAGGAACTTAACATCCCGACCTTGGTACTGCAGGGGCAATACGACCAAGGTGAATTCTCATCGGTTTATGAATATGTGGATTTGTTGAAGGGTAAATATGTTTTTATAGAAAATGCTGGACATATAATTTGGTGGGATAAACCAATGCAATACAACGATGCGATTATCGATTTTCTTAATACACATAATCAACATAATTAGATTTACTACCTACCTGTGAAAGCAAGATTTGCTATAAAAGATAGAGATAAACCAAGTAAATTTGTTGGGCAAACCATTTCGAAAATAAAGGCAAAATAAACACATACCCAAATGGAACGATTCGAGTACTTAAATTTCTTTCATTCGTTTAGTCGTGCCGAATACGATTTGTTGAGTAGAGGTCTAAAGAAAAGAGTCTTTAAGAAAGGAGATTTAATTACCGTTCCAGGTCAAATTCAACGAGAACTATACTTTGTGAACACAGGTGTTCAGATGTCGTATTTTGAGTCGGAAGATAAAACTCAGGTAATTGCTTTTACCTATCCTCCGAACTTATGCGCCATTCCAGAGTCATTTCAATTTCAAACTCCATCTAAGTATTTTCTCACCTGCCTTACTGATAGTGAATTCGAATATATTACATTTGACGACTTGCAAAAACTGTTTGATGAGTCGCAACAAATAGAGAGATTGTTTAGAAAAATAACTGAAGGTATTTTAGCAGGTATGGTTAACAGACATATAGAGCTACACAGCTTAACGATAGAAGAACGGTACAAAGCATTCTGCAGAAGAAGTCCACAATTATTACAGCTTGTTCCACACAAATACATTGCATCTTATTTAGGAATAAACCCAACAAATTTCAGTAAGCTTTTTAATTCTGTAAAATTCTAATCTTGGTTTATACCAACTTTAATTATTAATTATCTATTGTTCTTTGCACTAAGTTTTACAATTTTAAAATTAGAACAATGGAACATAAATGGATGGATACTCTAGAGTATCCCTTTACCTCAAATTATTTTGAAATTTCAGGGCAAAAATTACATTACATCGACGAAGGAAAAGGAGAAACAATTTTATTTGTACATGGGACACCCTCTTGGAGTTTTGATTATCGAAATATCATAAAAAAGCTAAAAGAAAATTATAGGTGTATTGCTATTGATCATATTGGGTTTGGACTTTCAAGCAAGCCAGAGCATTACGACTATTCGACACAAAACCATAGTAAGACCTTAGAAAAATTTGTGCTTGAAAAAAAACTGGAAGGAATAACATTGGTTGTTCACGATTTCGGAGGGCCAATAGGTTTAAATTTTGCCATTAAATATCCAGAAAAGGTAAAGCTTATTGTAATTCTAAACTCATGGTTATGGAGTAGTAAAACAGATCCTGATTTTATAAAGATGAGTAGAATATTAAGAAGTCCATTGCTCCCGTTTTTATATAGGTATTTTAATTTTTCAGCTAAATATATTTTACCGAAATCTTTCGGAGAAAATAAATTATCCTCTAAAATATTGAAACACTATGTTAAACCCTTTGCCAATAAAAAACAGCGAAACGGTACTATTGCATTTGCTAAATCCTTGCTTAATAATCAAGATTGGTTCGAAAGTATTTGGAACCAACGTCAAACCCTTATTAACAAACCAACATTGTTTATTTGGGGGATGAGCGACCCTGTGATTAAACCTGTATACTTAGATAAATTTTTATCCGCCTTCCCGAATGCTGAAACCCTTAAGCTAGATTCTTGTGGACATTTTCCACAAGAAGAACAACCAGAATTAGTTGAAAAAGCTATATTTGATTTCATAAAGGCACAGTCGACTTTATGAAACAATTGTAATGACAGTTACTAAGGAAATTAAGCATATTATTTTATACAGCCTGCTTATGGCAGCGTTTGTGTTTATTTTAAAATGGCTGCAATGGAAATATTTTATTGCCGATCACTCTGTTGAAATATATGTTGGAGCAGTGGCTTTAATTTTTACAGCCTTAGGGATTTGGATTGCGCATAAAATAATTAAACCCAAAATCGAACAGGTAATTGTAGAAAAAGAAATCTATGTAACCTCGCACATAGAACCCTTCTTTAACGAAGAGGAATGGAAAAAACTAAATTTAACCAATAGAGAAAACGAAGTTTTGCAACTTCTGGTAAAAGGATATAGCAATGCTGAAATTGCAGATAAATTATTTCTATCCTTAAGTACTATTAAAACCCACACTTCAAATTTATTTGTAAAGTTAAACGTATCGAGTAGGGTAAAAGCCATTCAGAAAGCTAAAGATTTGAATATCATAGAAGTATAAAAATTAGTACTTTGGTATTAAAATAGAGTTAGTGCAAGAATTGGTACCAAAGTATGAACGATTTATCTTTTTCCAGCTCTACATTTGCAACATCAAACCACATAAAATTTATTTTAGTATGAAAAAAGTAATTTGGATTTATGGATTAATTATTGGTGCTGCACTTAGCATTAATACCATTATGATGATGAACATCATGGTAAATAATAGAGATTTTAAAAGCAACGATTTCATAGGTTATGGTGTTCTGATCGCGATGTTCTCTATCATCTTTTTTGGCATTCGAAAATACAGAGATCAATATGGTGCTGGATCTATTTCTTTTGGCAAAGCGTTTAAAATAGGCTCTTTAATTGCATTCATTGGCTCATCGATGTATGTGATATTTGGCCTTGGGTATTATTATTTATTTGTACCCGAATTTTTAGATGCATATATTGAAATCGTACTCAAAAATTGCACATCACCCGAAGAGTTAGCCGCAAAAACTATAGAGATGGCGAATTTTAAAGAAATGTACAAAAACCCATTGTTCGCAATATTTGTTTCTTATATGGAAGTATTACCTTTAGGTATTATAGTAACATTAATAAGCGCCTTAATTCTAAAAAAATCAACCAATAACTAACACCAGTCACGAGTCACCAGTCACTATTCACTAGTAATATGAATCCAAAAAACATAGAACGTCTTTATAAAATGGCATTTTCGGGGGTGTATCCTCATTATGTAACTAAGGTTATAAGTAAAGGCAGAACTATTGAAGAATTACATGAAGTGATTTTTTGGCTTACGGGTTACAATGAAAAAAGCTTACAAAAACATATTTCAGAGCACACCAATTTTGAAACATTTTTTAAGGAAGCTCCCTTGCTGAATCCGAATGCGAATAAAATAACGGGTGTTATTTGTGGCGATAGAATTGAAAATATAGAAGATGAACTGGTTAGAAAAACAAGGTATTTAGATAAGCTGGTGGATGAATTAGCAAAAGGAAAAACAATGGAAAAAATTTTAAGAAAATAATAATACAAACATGAGAAAATTAATATTCTTTATGCATACCTCACTCGATGGTTTTGTTGCAGGACCTAAAGGAGAATTGAATTGGGTAAAAATTAACGACGAGATCTTCGACTTTGTAGATACCTTAACAGATAAAGCAGACACAGCACTGTATGGTCGTGTGACCTATGAAATGATGCAGAGCTATTGGCCTACAGCCGCTGATCAACCCAATGCAACGAAACACGATAAGCATCATTCTATTTGGTATAAAAATGTTTCTAAGGTGGTATTATCTAAAACCATAAGCGATGCTGACTTAGAAAATACCATAGTAATTAGCGATGAATTAATTGAGCGCATCAATCATTTAAAAAATAAGGAAGGAAAAAATATTTTAATTTTTGGAAGTCCTTCTGCATCTCATTCCTTACTTCGTTTAGGTCTTATCGATGAATTTTGGTTGTTTGTTAATCCAATATTATTGGGTAAGGGTATTCCAGCAATAGATGGAGTGAATGAAATTACTCAATTGGAATTATTAGAAACAAAAACATTTGCTTGTGGTGTCATTGCCCTTCACTACGAAAAGAAAAGTAATTAGTGGTAAATTACTCATGTAACCATGAAGTAGAACGACTTCGTAATTTATTGTATACTTATTGTATGTAATGAAATTTTAATTGAAACAACCACCATGAATACGGACTTAATTCTACACAATATAAACAAACATATTCAACTCGATCCAAACGAGATTGATTTCTTTACCTCCCTTTTGCAAACCAAAACACTAAAGAAAAAAGAGTTTTTGTTAACACAAGGGGAGGTATGCAAAACCGAAAATTTTATAGTGAAAGGTTGTTTACGTACCTATACCCTCGATGAAAATGGGGTGGAGCACATTGTTATGTTTGGAATAGAAGATTGGTGGGTTGGAGATCTTTATAGTTTTCTTACCCAAAGTCCTGCAAGTTATTTTATTGACGCATTGGAAGACACGGAAGTTTTACAAATATCAAAATCTAACCTGGATATACTTTATGAGAAGATTCCGAAATTTGAACGTTTTTTTAGGTTGATTCTTCAAAATGCATTTATCGCCCAACAAAAAAGAATCAATCAAAACCTTTCCTTTACAGCCGAGCAGCGTTACATCGATTTTATAGAGAAATATCCTCAGCTAGAACAACGCATCTCACAGAAACATATTTCATCCTACCTTGGCATTACACCAGTTTTCTTAAGTATGCTCCGCAGAAAACTAATCCAGAAGTAATTTATTAAACTACTTTAATTTTTATTGTTTTCATTCTTCGTTGTTTTGAACCTTCGTATAGGAGCAATAGCTGCTCTTTAGAAAATCTTGCAAAACAATTAAAATAAATAAAATGAAAAACACAATTTTAAAAACGAATAACGACTGGACAGGTGTAATTCTTCGCCTTACCATTGGGATAATTTTATTTCCTCATGGTGCACAAAAAATGCTTGGAATATTTGGAGGATTTGGATTTTCGGGTACCATGGGTTTCTTTACTGAAACGATGCATCTGCCATGGTTGATAGGATTCCTAGTGATTGTGATAGAATTTATAGGAGCATTATCGCTGATTGCAGGGTTTGCCAGTAGAATATGGGCAGGTTTAATCATCATTCTGTTTTTGGGTATTATTTTCAGTTCTCACCTAGAGAATGGTTTTTTCATGAACTGGTTTGGTAATCAGAAAGGCGAAGGCTATGAATTTCATTTGCTCATTATTGGTTTGAGCATTGCAACACTTATTAATGGAAGTGGTAAATTTTCTGTGGATGAGAAACTAATTAATTAATTAATCCACAACCCTACATCTACGAGCTTTGCTGTTAATAGCAAAGCTTTTTAAATGCTATAAACTTGCATAGGAAAGGAATATCATCTAGATTTAGATTATTCTAGATTTAGATTAACATGAATATTCAAGAGCAAATCAGCGATTATATTAATAGTTTGCCAGAACTCAAACGTAGCGAAATGCAAGACTTGCATCGCATGATAATGGAAATAAACCCTTCTTGTAAACTATGGTTTTTAGATGGGAAAGACGAAAACAATAAAATAGTTTCTAATCCTAATATTGGTTACGGTAGTTATACTATTAAATATACTAATGGAAAAACTAAAGAGTTCTATAGAATTGGCTTAAGTGCTAATGCCACAGGTATATCAGTTTATATTATGGGCATTGATGATAAAAAATATTTAGCAAATAATTATGGGCAAAGAATAGGCAAGGCAAGTGTTACGGGTTATTGTATTAAGTTTAAAACAATAAAGGATGTAAATATAGAAGTGCTAGAAGAAGCAATACGATTTGGATTCGTGATACAGAACAAATAATTTAGCAAAATATTAATCATAAACACATAAGAATGTACAATTTCTCCTATTTCAAAGAAAAAGACAAACAAACAATTTTAAATTTTTTAGAAGAGCACCCCTTTGCATTTATGACAGGAAGTTTCTTGTCGGGCGCACAAGTAGCTACACAAATCCCTGTTTTATTAGAAGAGCGAAATGGAGAGTTGTATCTACAAGGGCATATCATGCGCAACACAGATCATCATAAAGCATTAATGGAAAATCCTAACGCTTTACTTGTGTTTACTGGTCCTAGTACTTACGTGAGTGCATCTTGGTATAGTAATCCACAAATAGGTTCAACTTGGAATTATATGAGTGTTCATATTACAGGTAAAGTTAATTTTATGTCGAATGAAGAGTTGATACAGTTTATGCGAAAACTGACCTTGAAATTTGAAAAAGGAAATGCACAGTCGCTCACATTTTACGATAATCTTCCAGAACAATTTTTAAATAAAATGATGCCAGCCATTGCAGGCTTCGAGATAAAGGCAGAGAAATTAGAAAACGTTTTTAAACTAAGTCAGAATAGAGACGAAAAAAGTTACCTCAATATTATTTCTAAACTTGAAGAGCAAGGCGGGAATGCAGCATTAATTGCTGAAGAAATGAAAAAAAGAAAAGCAGAACTATTCCCAGAAGGAGTAGAGTGGGATGCTACGAAATTCGATTCGTAGAAACAACATTATGAGAAAGGTAATTGCTGCAATAAATTTAACTATGGATGGCTTTTGTGATCATACGGCTGGATGGCCAGATGAAGAGAATCATCGTTAGATTTTCCCCATTACATACATCTGTTCCATCGTAGGATTTACACTACCACCTTTACGTTCGAGTGTAATGGCAAATGCTTGTGGAGTTTCTACCGATTTCATTTCAAACATATTTAGTTCATTATTACCCAGACTAAATACTCCAAGGTCTACAGGTTTACCATCAACAATTGCCCAAAGTTGGTAATCGTGCAAATCATCTGTAGCTGGTAAGTTCATAGGATCTACCATTACTTTTTTGCTGGCTTTATCCCAATGTACCATAGCTTCCGATTGTGGGGAAATGGCTTGACCAGAAAGCTTTAACTTCATCACCATCGGACTACGTAAGCTTTCCATTATTTTTTGATTCTCTTTATAGCTTGTATTTAAGCTTGCATATTGAGTAGTACTCTCTTCTAATCTTACTTTAAGATTTACCAACTCGCTTTTTGCTTCAGTTAGGTTGTTCCAAGTAATTGTTAAACCAGCAATACTTGCAATTAGTAGAGCTAATGATGCTGCAAAAGCAAGTCTGTAGGTTTTTGGTTTATTTTCGTTGATGCCAATTACAGTAGCCTCTTTGCTTATAGGAGCAGGTTCTGCGACTTCGGTTTTTATTTCTTGTTTTGGAAGAATTTTTTGTCCAGTACTGTTCAATTTTACATTCTTAAGAATTTCATCTCGTAGAGATGCTCTCGGACCGGTATGTAAATCGTTTGCTAAAGCGAAGAAACTTGCTTCAATCTCGTCAAGCTCCTGTTTTACTTCAGGATATTGTTTAGCCATATGCTCCACTTCGCGCATTTCCTGTTCGGTTAATGCACCAGAAACATATAGTTCTAAAACTCCAGACGCTATGTATGCTTGTATATCCACTTAATTAAAATATTTTCTTAATTCCATTATAGCTGCTCTAACTCTAGTCTTTACTGTACCCAAAGGAATATCTAAATGTTCTGATACTTCTGCATGAGTAAAGCCATTAAAGTATATCAACTCTATTAATTTTTTATGTTCGGGTCTAAGTTTATTCACCAAATCTTTCACCCCAATATTATCCGGATTGAGTTTGTTGCTCATCCGAACATCTATCACACTTACGTGGTTTTCGATGTCTTGGTTTTGTGCCTGATTCCTAAATTCTTTAGACCTTATTTTATCGATAGCCAAATTCCTTGCAATATTACTTAGCCATGTATATAAACGCCCTTTACTGCTGTCGAACAGGTCGAAAGCATTCCATACTTTAAGAAAGGTTTCTTGTAATACATCTTCCGCTGATTCTTCTTTTTGAACCACCTGATAGATGATATTATACAAAGCCTTTGAGTAATGGTCGTATAAATATTCTAAACCAGCCGTATCTTTAATTTTTAAAAGATAGACCAATTCTTCTTCTGAAAGTTTATTTATTGTTCTGGGTGTCAAAACTTTTCTTACAAATCAAATAAATGTTTTTCGGCATGATATGATGACCTTACCATAGGTCCACTTTCCACTACTCTAAATCCTTTTTGCATACCAATCTCTTTGTACTTAGCAAATTGATCGGGATGAATATACTCAATTACTTGATGATGTTTACGTGTTGGTTGTAAATATTGACCTAAAGTTAAAATATGAACTCCATTTGCCAATAAATCGTCCATCGACTCTAATACCTCATCCTCTTTTTCTCCTAAACCCAACATAATACCCGATTTGGTTCTTAAGCCAGCCTCAGAAATATGTTTTAAACATTCTAAACTTCTATCGTATTTCGCCTGAATGCGAACTTCTTTAGTTAATCTTCTTACCGTTTCTAAGTTGTGAGATACTACTTCTGGAGCCTCTTCTAATACTCTTGCTAAGTTATCCCATTGTCCTTTAAAGTCGGGTAACAAAGTTTCTAAAGTAGTTTCTGGTGATTTTTCTCTAATGGCACGAATTGTTTCTGCCCAAATAATGGAGCCCCCATCTTTTAAGTCATCACGATCTACCGAGGTAATTACACAATGCTTTACGTTCATTAGCTGAACAGAAGTAGCAACACGTTGCGGTTCTTCTAAGTCTACAGGTAGGGGTCTGCCGGTTGCTACAGCGCAAAATGAACACGACCTTGTACAGATATTTCCAAGAATCATAAATGTTGCCGTACCAGCTCCCCAACACTCACCCATATTAGGGCAATTCCCGCTTTCACAAATGGTATGTAATTTATGTTTATCAACCAAGCTGCGTACATGTGCGTATTCCTTGCCTACAGGCAATTTAACACGTAGCCATTCTGGTTTACGTTCTTTCTTTTCTTCTGATAGAATTGGCAAATCAATCATCTTACAAAACTAATATTTTTTACCGAATGTAAGCGTCGCGTAGAGAGAGATAAAAGTGGATTTGTTTTTCAAATTGACGAAGTCGGCCATAATAGGTACTGGTTTAAAAAATTGATCTATTACAGCTCCTGTTTCTAAGTTTAATATTTTTTCGTCTTTAGTACTCCAATCAAAATTCAATCCTGCTTTTACATACAACCCTGGTTGTACTTTTAATTCGTTAAATCCTTTAGTAAACCCAGAATAGCCTAAAATGTTGGTCTCGTTATGCAGATTTTTATCAAATTTTTCTGAAACAATACTTGGGTCGTATGGATTACTGCTCTCTTTAATAATTTCTAAATAGATGGGTTTTAATAATCCAATTACTGATCCTGCCATTAGAGTTGTACTAATTTCAACTCCTTCTTTAGGTGCTCTATCAAATATTAATAGATTGGTACCTACACCAGTTCTGAAATTATATAGTGAGTTTTGTTTCCCGTAAACGTATAGTTTAGAGTTATTGAAATAGGGATTAGAAGTTTTAAATTCTTTAGGGTGTTTTACATAAGACAGCTCTGATTCGAACTGTATTTTTATGAAATTTTGAGGAATAAGAGCAAAGCGTAATATTCCACCAAAGCCTCTGTTGCTAATTGAACCTCCGCCAGACCATTCTCTTTTGTATACAAATCTAGTCGATTCATCAGGCTTAATCCCTCCTTCTACAGCTGGCATCTGTTGAGCATAAAGAGCTGAATCCGACAAAATTAAGCCAGTTAAAAGGAATGATACAAATAAAATCCTGCGCCTCATACTCAATATTAAACAATAATTATGCAAATTTATAATCAATTTTAAATTCTCAACTTACAATTCTATATCCTCATGGCAACTATACAAACTTTTTATATCGATGAACTAAGAACGGAAGCAACGCATGTTTATTCTGGCACAAAGCTAATAACCGATGCACCCATTGATAACCAAGGAAAAGCAGAATCGTTTTCTCCTACCGATTTATTAGCGGCTTCATTGGGTAGTTGCATGATAACTATTGTGGGTATTGCAGCCAGAACCCATGGTTTTGAATTACGTTTAAGAGGGACTAAGATGGATATTACCAAAATTATGAAATCAGATCCTCGTAGGGTGGGGGAAATACAAATAGAAATGACTTTTCCAGAAGGAAGCAACTTCTCTGAAAAAGAAAAGAAAATAATAGAACATACTTCGAGAACTTGCCCTGTTGCATTGAGCTTGCATCCCGACCTGGTTCAAACTTGGAAATTTAATTGGTAGCTAAAACTTCTTGTAATTCTTTTGCAGAAATATCTTGATGCGAGGCATCTAATATACAATCGCCACGGTGAATTAAAATCACCTGAGGAGATTCGTGGTGTACATGAAAGGTATCGGCAATTTGTTGAGAGATTCCTCTATTGGCTAGTATATCTAAGAAATACAAGTCGACATTATCGTTTTCCTCCCATTCACGTTCGAAAAAACGCAATGCCATGTTGCTAATATTGCAACGTGTGCTGTGTTTAAATATAATAGAGGGTTTATCTTGAGATTTTAATTGAAGAATTTGTTCCTCTGATTCTAAAGGAATCCAATTCATATTATCTCCAAACGCCTTTTGATCTACCAGAATATTTGTAGCTATCCGACATTGCCGGGCAACCCATTCTTCCTGAGCAAGCGCTTAGTCCAATCATTACAAAACTTGCAAGAATAACAGCTGCGATTAATTTTTTCATCTTAATAATATTTATACAAATGTATTTATTTCTATTGAATTAAAAAAGTGAGCGCATTTCGGCCATTTTTATAGCTGTAACGGCTGCTTCTTCACCTTTATTGCCATGCTTGCCTCCGGAACGATCTTTTGCTTGTTCTTGGTTTTCTGTGGTTAACACCCCAAAAATAGCAGGAATACCTGTTTTAATGCCCACTTCCGTAATTCCATGTGCCACTGCTGAGCATATAAAATCGAAATGCCTAGTTTCACCTTGTATCACACAACCAATGGCTATAACCGCATCATATTTACTCGATTCTGCAAGCAAATTAGCCCCTGCACTTAACTCGAAGCTACCAGGAACGGGATAAACATCTATATTTTCTTCTAATGCTCCATGTTTTCGCAGTGTTTTTATACACCCTTCTAAAAGAGCACCTGTAATTTCTGAGTTCCATTCGGCTACTACAATGCCGTAAACATAGGGCTTTGCACTAGGAACTTGCATATGACTAAAATCCGATAAATTTTTTCCTGCTGAAGACATGGTGTAAATATAAAAAAAATAACCACTGAGGTTTTCAGTGGTTATATAAAATCTTATAGATAGTTATTATTTTTTTGCAGATGCTCTTGCAATGTATTTGTCTACTTCTTTTGCTTCATTCGACTCAGTATACTCTTTTTTGATTTTCTCATAAGTCTCTACTGCCTTAGAAGGGTCGTTGTTCAATTCGTAGGTTTTACCTAGTTTCATTAAAATTACAGGAGCTGTAAATTGGTCTACCGTTTTAGCCGCAGCCTTTTTATAGAAACTAATAGCATCATCTAACTTATTTAATTCTAAATAAGCATCGCCAATACCACTATATGATAATGCCATCAATACTTCATCATTATTGCTGAAATCTTCTAAGGCTTCAATAGCTTGCTCGTATTGACCTTTGCGTAAGTAAGCAAAACCTAAGTAGTAATGAGCTAAAGAACCCGATTTTGTACTTCCATATTCATCAGCAATAGCTTCGAATCCTAAAAAGTTCCCATCACCATTAATTGCTTTGTCCAAAGAGTCTTGTTCGAAATAACGCTCAGCCATGAACATTTGGCCTGCCGCTTCTTTCTCACGTGGTCCCACAATTAACATTTGATATCCTGTATATAACAAAATGAGAGCTACAATAGTTCCACCTATTACTAATAAACTCTTTTTATTTTCAACCACAAAGCCTTCTGCTTTTGAAAATTGTTCTCCTAATGAGTTGTTTTCCTGTTCTACTGACATGTCTTTATATAAATCCTAAGGTTTGCAAAAATACATTTTTCAACCATACATACAAGTACACAGCTAAATTCTAAGAAATTTAGTTCAAATAGGTATATTTGAAGCTCAAAATGCATCTTTCGAACCTCTCTTTCATCAATTTTAAGAATTACCGAGAAGAAAATTTTCAATTTTCGGCTGGAGTTAACTGTTTTACAGGGCATAATGGAGCTGGAAAAACTAATATATTGGATGCAATCCATTATTTATGTTTATGTAAAAGCTTCTTTAACCCCATAGATTCACAATCTATTTACCACGATGAAGCGTTTTTTGTTATTCAGGGTGATTTTCAGGTTGATGGAGAAATAGACCATGTGTATTGTGGCTTCAAGAGAAATCATAAAAAACAGTTTAAAAGAAATCAGAAAGAATATCAACGATTGGCAGATCATATTGGAACATTTCCTCTAGTAATGATTTCTCCATCCGATCAGCAACTAATTCTCGATGGTAGTGAAGAGCGTAGAAGATTTATAGATAGTGCAATTTCACAAGTAGATAATCATTACCTCGACGATTTGATTTATTATAATAAGGTACTTCAAAATAGAAATGCGTTATTGAAAAAAATTGCCGAAAGTGCTTATCAAGATTTAAGCGTATTGGAAGTATATGATGAACAGCTTGCCGATTATGCAAATAAAATTTATGAAAAAAGAAAAACGTTCATTGATGAGTTCATCCCTTTGTTTAATACACTCTACAAAGAAATTTCATCTGGAATGGAAGAGGTAAGTATTCAGTACGATTCGCAATTAAATAATGCTTCTATAAAAGAATTATTAGCTCAGAATTCTAGAAAAGATATCATCACTCAACGTAGTAATTATGGAATTCACAAAGATGATTTAGAGTTTAAACTTGCAGATTATCCTTTAAAAAAATACGGCTCTCAAGGTCAACAAAAATCTTACCTCATTGCATTGAAATTAGCTCATTATGCCTATTTACAATTGAAGAAGGGATACAAGCCTTTATTGTTACTAGATGATATTTTTGATAAGCTCGATGAACAACGAATAAAAAAATTATTAGCGATGGTGAGTAATGATACCTTCGGACAAATATTCATCACAGATACAGATTACGAGCGTGTGGAGAGAATATTTAGAGAATTAGCAGTTGAGGCACGTATATTTGAAATCAGTAAAGGAGTTAAGACCAAGTTGAATGAAGCGTAAGAGTAACGAGATTAGTTTAAAAGATGCCATTCAAGCATTAATGGAGCATTATCACATAGATGATAGATATCGATTTGAGCAAGTGAAAAGTCGTTGGGAGGAAATAGTGGGGAAAATGATTGCTCAACGCACCGAGAAAATGACCATCAAGTATAAAACATTATACCTCACTGTAAATTCATCAGTAATTAAGCAAGAGCTTCAAATGATGAAAACATTAATTATTACCAGGGTAAACGAAGAAGCAGGGAAGGAAATAATTACTAATGTGATAATATGCTAGTATGCTAATATGCTGATCGAATATTTATTAGCACATTAGCATATCAGCATACTAGCATATTAATTACGGTCTTTCAAACGCACTAAAGAAGAAGTTTCCTTCAATTTGTGCATTTTCATCAGAATCTGAACCGTGTATAGCATTCGCATCGATAGATTTTGCAAATAAGTTACGAATAGTGCCTGGCTCAGCTTTTTGAGGATCTGTAGCACCAATTAGTTTACGAAAATCTTCAATAGCGTTATCTTTTTCTAAAATAGCAGCTACAATTGGTCCTGAGCTCATGAAGCTCACTAAATCTTTGAAAAATGGACGTTCGCGGTGGATATCATAAAATTTGCCAGCCATTTCAGGGCTTAATGAAGTATACTTCATAGCAACAATTTTAAATCCAGCTTTTGTAATTTGATCGATAATTGCACCAATATGTCCGTTCGCAACGGCATCTGGTTTAATCATGGTAAAAGTTCTGTTCGTTTGCATGTAAATTCTTTAATTCGCCGCAAAAATAAGAACAAAACATTAATAAGCTAATTATGCTTATGTTAATTAAAGAAATTTTGCAAAAAAATGATAGTTTTGCCTCTCTTCATAATTTAAGATGACAATAAACGACCTTCGCAGGGAATTAGCAGAAAGCAAAAGAATAGTAATTACTACTCATCATAAACCAGATGGAGATGCTATGGGCTCTTCTTTGGGTTTATACCATTTTCTGTGTTCATTAGGTCATGATGTTCATGTAGTTACTCCTACCGATTATCCGTATTTCTTGCATTGGATGCCTGGTCACCCAGAAGTAATCGATTTTATGGAAAATCCTTCGAGAGCTACCGAACTAGTTGCTTCTGCTGATTGGATATTTTGTCTCGACTTTAATACTTTATCAAGAATAAATGAGTTGGGAGAATTGGTTAGAAATGCCAAAGCAAAAAAAGCAATGGTCGACCATCATCTTGAGCCAGAAGGGTTTGAAGATTTTAGGTATTGGGACACTACAGCTTGTGCGGCAGCAGAGTTGGTGTACCGACTTATTGTAGACTTGGATTGGAAAGATAAAATCAATAAAGATGTAGCAACTTGTTTGTATACAGGAATAATGACCGACTCCGGTTCGTTTAGATTCCCAAGTACCACTGCAAAAGTACATCGTATAATTGCTGATCTAATTGATGCTGGGGCCAATAACTCACATATCCATGAATTGGTATACGATACTAATTCGGAGAATAGATTGAAATTCTTAGGGAGAGTGCTTGGAGAGCGAATGACGGTGCTAGCAGATAAAAATACAGCCTATATTGCCATTGAGCAGCAACTATTAGAGCAATATAATATTGTTACTGGTGATACTGAGGGAATTGTTAATTATGCATTGTCAATTCATGGTATTAAATTAGCAGCTTTAATTATAGATCGTGGGCCAGTTAGAAAATTGTCGTTCCGATCAAAAGGAGAATTTCCTGCCAACGAAATAGCTAAAAAATATTTTGAAGGAGGTGGACATAGAAACGCAGCAGGAGGGATGTCGACTGATACGTTGGAAAATACAGTGAAAAAGTTTTTGGATGTACTTCCAGAATTTGAGTACCTCTTAAAAGAGTAATTTGCCAATGAAATGGTGGCTGAGCGTAGCAGAGGCTAGCGTAACCGAAGGGATGTAATTGGAAACAGAACTAGGATTTAGGATTTATTATTTAGAATTTATTATTTAGAATTATATAAGATGACAAAAAGATTATTAATCGCAGCTGCAGTAGCAGTATCAATGTTCCAAGCATGTTCTGATGGTTTCAAAACATCTGACGACGGATTACAATATCAAATTCACACTTCAAATGAAGGTGAGAAAATTAAAGAAGGTGATATTGTGACTTTACAAATGGTATATCGTACCGACTCTGACTCTGTGTTATTTGATACATATAAAATGGGGCAACCTATTAAGTTAATGGTAAGTGCTCCTAGCTTTAAAGGTGATTTAATGAGTGGATTGAAATTGTTAACTGAAAAAGATTCTGCAACATTCTTAATAAATGCAGATTCGTTATTCGAGAAAACATTTAACTTCCCTCGTCCGGCATTTATTCGTGCAGGTAGCTATTTGAATTTTGCTATTAAAGTGGATAAAGTTCAAAGCAAAGAAGAAATTGATCAAGAGATGAAAGCAGAAACTGAAAAGCAAGCTGCTCTTGAATCGGTTAACATTGAAAAATACATCACTGATAACAAATTAAACACAACTAAAACAGCTAGTGGACTTCAATATGTAATTACTAAGCAAGGTGGTTCAGAAAAAGCATCAGTAGGTGATACTGTGGTTGTACATTACACTGGAAAATTATTGAACGGAAATAAATTCGATTCTTCTCTAGATATGGGTAAACCACTTGAATTCCCAGTTGGGCAGTCGGTTGTAATTAAAGGTTGGGACGAAGCGTTTTTAACTTTAACTAAAGGTACTAAAGCAACAGTAATTGTTCCTTCAGCATTAGGTTATGGTCCAAGTGCAGTAGGGAATGGAGCTATTCCAGCATTCTCAACACTAGTATTTGATGTGGAATTAGTGAACATTAAAAAAGCTAAATAAAGATGAAAAAACTAATTGGTCTAGTATTAACACTTTGCATTTGCAGTTTTGCAATTGCTGCCGATATTAAGTATAAGAAATCTGATAAAGGTGTGCGTTACTCTATATTTAAAGCTAATAAAGGAGAGCGCATTAAATTAGATGATATCGTTTTTTTAAATATCAAATATAGCACTGCTAAAGATTCGGTGTTATTCGATAGTTGGACTATGGGAGGTCCTATAACCTTAAAAATATCGAAACCTACATTTAAAGGTGATCTTATGGATGCCCTGTCTTTATTAACTGTTAAAGATAGTGCAGCATTTTTATTCAGTGTAGATTCTATGTTTACTAAAACATTTAATATGCCAATTCCTGCTAATATTCAATCGGGAACTGATTTGAAATTTATAGTAAAAATTGATAGAGTAACTACTGAAGATGTGCTAAGAGCCGACGAAATTAAACTTCAAAAAGAAAAAGACATGGAAGAAAAAGTATTGATTGATAAATATATTGCCGATAATCAATTGCAAGCGCAAACATCATCATCAGGATTGAAATATATTATTAGCAACCCAGGAACAGGTGCACAAGCGGAAGCAGGTAAAACTGTTAGAGTGCATTATACTGGTAAGTTGTTAGATGGTACTAAATTCGATTCTTCATTAGATCGTAGCGAACCTCTTGAATTCGTTTTAGGTAAAGGAATGGTAATACCAGGTTGGGACGAAGGTATTGCATTATTAAAAGAAGGTGGAAAAGCTTTCTTAATTATCCCATCTAATTTAGCATACGGTGCACGTGGTGCAGGAGGTGTAATTCCTCCATTTACTCCGCTAACTTTCGAAGTAGAGTTAGTAAGTGTTCAATAATGTTTTTATCGGATACACATACACATATATATATCCCCGAAATGCGCGAGCAAATCGGGGCATTGATGCACAGAGCTCAAGAAAACAGAGTTCAAAAATTTTATCTCCCAAACATCGATTCTGATTCTGTAAAAGATGTTTTTTCGCTTTGCGATTTATATCCTTCTCAATGCTTCCCAATGATGGGCTTACACCCATGTTCTGTAAAAGAAAACTACAAAGAAGAACTTTCTTTCATCGAAAAATATATTGATGAAAAAAGAATAGTAGGCATTGGCGAAATAGGTATCGATCTTTATTGGGATAAAACTTTTTTAGTGCAACAGCAAGAAGCTTTTCGTTTGCAAATAAAATGGGCTAAAGCACGTAAACTGCCTATTATCATTCATTGTAGAGAAGCCTTTGATGAAATATATGAAATTTTACAAGAAGAAAATGATGACCTTTTGAGAGGAATCTTTCATTGCTTTACGGGTACAGAACTCCAAGCGCAAAAAGTAATCGACTTAGGTTTTTATTTAGGAATAGGAGGAGTGCTTACGTATAAGAATTCGGGTTTAGCAGAATCGATAAAAAACATAGATTTAAATCATATCGTTTTAGAAACAGATTCACCCTATTTATCTCCAGTGCCTCATCGAGGGAAAGCCAATGAAAGTTCTTATCTTATACATGTTGCACAAAAACTTGCAGAAGTAAAAAATTGTAGCTTAGAAGAAATTGCAAGTATTACTTCAGAAAATGCTGTGAAAATTTTTTCAGTTTAATACAACTATCATGGTAAACATTCTAGTTATATATACAGGCGGAACAATCGGGATGATTCAAGATGATGAAGGTCAATTAATACCTTTCGATTTTGATAACATCAAAAAAAATGTTCCAGAATTAAACAGATTAGATTATCATCTTGATGTGATTTCTTTTAATCCTTTAATCGACTCCTCTAATATGAGTCCGAACGATTGGAAGAATATAGCCGACCTTATTGCAAATGCCTACGTGAAATACGATGGCTTTGTAATTTTACACGGCTCCGATACCATGGCTTACACTGCATCCGCACTGTCGTATATGTTTGAAAACCTTGGTAAGCCAATTATACTTACAGGTTCGCAATTGCCAATTGGAGAAATACGTACTGATGCAAAAGAGAACTTAATAACTGCATTAGAAATAGCAGCTTCTAAAAATGAAGATGGATCAGCTACTGTGCCAGAAGTATGTATTTATTTCGATTACCATCTATTTAGAGGATGTAGATCTACAAAAGTGCATGCAGATAAATTCGATGCTTTCAAAAGTCCAAATTATCCTTTGTTAGCAGAAGCTGGTGTCGACATTAAATTTAATTACGAACATATCAATAAACAACCTACAGAAGAATTGAAAGTACATAGTAATTTTTCTGGTACTTGTGCAAGCTTGAAATTGTTCCCAGGTATATCTCAACCTTTCGTAAATGCAATACTCAATGCGCCCAACATTGATGCTGTTTTAATAGAAGGATTTGGAGTTGGTAATACGAGTACAGATGAGTGGTTTGTGAAGGAATTGATAGAGGCTACAAAACGCGGCTTAATTTTCTTAGACATCACTCAATGTGGTGGAGGTACAGTACAACTCGGAAGATATGAAACAAGCAAGCACTTAGCAGATTTAGGAGTTGTTTCAGGACATGATATCACTTATGAAGCAGCAATCACAAAATTGATGTTTTTATTAGGGAACTATTCCGATGTACAAACTATAAAATTAAAATTGTCGGAGAACCTTAGAGGAGAGATCAGTATTTAGTACATTTTTCGAATGTTTTGAACTGATAAACTTTTTATTTCATTTTTTCTTCACAATAGTTCTAATCTCATTCTTCTAGCCTGGTTTTTTGTTATAAAACCTGCTTTTAAGCATAGTATTGATTTACAATACAATGATTTATAAAAAAATCAGAATATACCATCAATTTTTCTCATTTTTGTAGTACAAATACAAACAAACACATGACCAAGTTAGAGGATATTAGTGTGCTTAAATCCACCTCTACGCGTATAAGCAAAGAATTGGTAGAGCAAAATGAATTCGGAGCAGTGATTTCTGATCACATGTTCGTTGCAGATTTTTATAATAATGATTGGCATAATGCAAGAGTAATGCCTTATGCAGACCTTAGTTTAAATCCAGCTACACTTGCATTACATTATGGGCAAAGTGTATTCGAAGGAATGAAAGCCTTCAGAATGAAGGACGGAAAAATTTCTATTTATCGTATCGAAAAACATCTTCAACGTTTGAATAAATCGTTAGAAAGAATGTGTATGCCTTCGGTTCCGGAATATTTATTTCATGAAGGACTAAAAAAACTTGTGGATACCGATCGCAATTGGGTTCCAGAAGGCGATGGACATTCGTTATACTTAAGACCATTTGTTTTTGCATCTGAAGCTCGTTTTGGAGTGAAGATTGCCGATGAATATAAGTTTATCATTTTCGGTGGACCAGTTGGTCCTTACTATGGTAAGCCTTTGAAACTAAAAGTAGAGACACATTATTCTAGAGCTATTAAAGGTGGTACTGGATATGCAAAATGTGCAGGTAACTATGGTGCATCGTTCTTCCCAGCTAAATTAGCCAAAGAAGAAGGATATGATCAAGTATTATGGACCGACGGTAGAGAACATAAATATATTGAAGAGTCGGGTACAATGAATGTAATGTTTGTTGTTGATGATCTATTAGTTACTCCAGCAACTTCTGATTCTATTTTAGATGGGGTAACAAGAGATTCTATTTTACAATTAGCTGATACGCTTGGTGTAAAACATGAAGAGAGGAAAGTAAGTGTTGAAGAACTTGAAAATTGGTTGAAAACTGGTAAGCTAAAAGAAGCTTTTGGAGCAGGTACAGCCGCTGTTGTTGCACCAATTGAACATATAAATATTGAGGGTAATGACTACACCCTTCCATCTGCAACTCCCGATACATTTATGATGAGGGTAAAACAAAAACTGATGGATATTCGTACAGGAAAATCGGAAGATTTATTCCAGTGGAATACAATTGTTTAAATACACGATATTTAATTTAGAAAATCCCGCAAAAGCGGGATTTTCTTTTTATTTTGCGGTTTATTATTGCAATAATGCCCGATTTAAATAGTATAAGAAAACCTATAGAGGATGAGTTAAATGCTTTCGAAGATAAATTCAAATCTTCGATGAAAAGCAGCGTCCCTTTATTGGATAGGATTACTCATTATATCTATAAAAGCAAGGGCAAGCAAATGCGACCAATGTTCGTATTTTTTTCCGCAAAATTATGTGGAGGTATTTCCGAATCGACTCACAGAGCTGCAGCATTAGTAGAATTGCTACACACTGCAACATTGGTACACGATGATGTAGTAGACGACGCTTACGAAAGAAGAGGATTTCTTTCTATCAATGCTGTATGGAAAAATAAAATTGCTGTATTAGTTGGCGATTTTCTTTTAGCAAAAGGATTGCTTCTTTCTGTGGAAAACAACGAACACAGAGTACTGAAAATAGTATCCGATGCTGTGCAACAAATGAGCGAAGGTGAACTGTTGCAGATAGAAAAAGTCCGTCGATTAGATATTGTAGAATCTGTTTACTATGATATCATCCGACAAAAAACAGCTTCCCTAATTGCTTCATGTTGTGCTAGTGGTGCAGCATCAGCAAATGCAAACGACGATGTGGTAGAGAAAATGAGGTTGTTTGGTGAATACATCGGCATGGCATTCCAAATTAAAGATGATTTGTTGGACTTTGGATACGATGACATTGGGAAACCTAAAGGAATAGATATTAAAGAAAAGAAAATCACTCTTCCTCTTATCTATGCTTTAAATAATTCGGAAGCAAAAAAGAAAAGAGAAATAATCAATCTGGTTAAGAATCACAATGAAGATTCTGCTGCTGTTCAAGAGGTAATTGATTTTGTTAGAAATGCAAATGGATTACAATATGCAGAAGAAAAAATGTTTGAGTTTCAAAAGAAAGCTTTCGATATTATTGGAGAATTTCCAAATACGGATGCTCGCTTATCGTTAGAGGATTTAGTGCGTTTTACAACAGAAAGAAAAAAATAATATGAGTAACGAAATAATTTTTATTGCTGGCTTTGCCATATTTATAGTGTTGATGTTAGCCTTTGATTTAGGGGTCTTCAATAAAAGAGATCACATTATTAAATACAGAGAAGCTGCCATCATGAGCTTAATATGGGTGTGCTGTGCTTTGGGATTTTATGTGCTCATAAACTTGCATGGAGAGTGGATTCATGGCGTTTCCACAATGGAACGATTAAGGGAGGTTACAGCATTACATAAACACAACATAACATTAATCCCTGGCGATTTTTTATCTAGCCTTGAAATTTATAAAAGTAATCTGGCTCTAGAATTTATTACCGGATATTTAATAGAATATGCTTTGTCTGTTGATAATATATTCGTTATTGTTCTCGTATTTACAGCCTTTAATGTAAGAGAGAAGTATTACCACAGAGTATTGTTTTGGGGAATTCTAGGAGCAATATTGATGAGGTTCTTGTTTATCTTCTTAGGTGCAACAATGATTCGTGAGTTCGAATGGGTGCTTTATCTTTTTGGCGCGTTCTTGGTTTATACTGGAGTGATGATGTTTGTGAAAAGAAATGAAGAAGAAAAAATTGAAACCGAAAATCACCCTGCAGTAAAGTTCGCTTCTAAAATATTTAAAGTATACCCACGTTATGTTGGGAAACACTTTTTTATTAAACAAAGAGGAGTTCGTATGATTACTCCATTATTTATTGTGCTTATTGTTATTGAGTTTACAGATTTAATATTTGCAGTGGATTCTATTCCTGCAATATTTTCGGTAACTAAAGATCCTTATATCGTATTCTTCTCTAATATATTTGCCATTCTTGGTTTAAGGTCGATGTTTTTCTTATTGGTAAACATTATCCATCAATTTCATTATTTGAAAGTAGGCTTATCTATTTTGCTTTCTTTTATCGGGATAAAGATGCTTGCTCACGAATGGTTACACCATATTGGATTTAAAACGGTACATTCTCTAATTGTTATATTACTAATTTTAACATTAAGTATTGTAGCATCGTTAGTCTTTCCTAAAAAAACAATTCATAACTAAAGAAATGAGAGTAGTTTATATATTATTATTTTTTTTGGTATCGAGTGGCGTAAGCTTGGCTCAGAAACCTGAGTTAGTTCCAACAGAAAAGAAACCTAAAGAATTTCTGGAGTACTATATCGGCGACTATAAATTCAAAGAGAGAAACAATTGGTTTCTTTTTGGTTTTGGACCAACTTTTTACCCATCAATAAAAAATATTAATAATGCAAACTTGAGTATCGACTATCATTACTTCGATACCAAAGATCGATTATGGCAAGTAGGATATCGTGCTATCACTCAAGAATACTTGCTATTTGGAGCAGCTACAATCTATCTTCATGAATTAAAATATGCAAGGTCTCTGTACCGTGTAGAAAAACAATACTGGAAAATGGCAGGTTTTATAGGCGCTAATTTCGATTATGCTGCGTATTACCCTACAGATACTGCAAAATCCATAAGAGGAGATAAAACAATAGGAGTGGGCTTACATGCACAGGCACAATTTATTTTAAAACCTGTATACGATTTCGGATTAGCTATATCACCATTCGTTAGTGTGAATACAGTTCAATCGGTTGCTGGTATTACTATTAGTGTGTATGCTTCTAATGCAATGATTAAGAAAAATATGTCAACTCCTAGCCAGAGTAGGTAATAACTCATCTAAGTATTGCCTATTGTTTGATAATCGAGGCACTTTATGTTGTCCGCCTAATTTTCCTTTACTCTTCATCCAATGATAGAATGTGTCTTCTGGTGCAACATGTATGGTTGGAAATTTCAAAGCCATATCGCCTTTGCGTTTAGCCTCGTAATCGGAATTTAAACTTTTTAACGTATCGTCAAGTGTTTTATTGAACAACTCAATAGAATTTGGTTTCCTTTCGAATTCTATAATCCATTCGTGCCCGCCAAATGCTTCATTCCCGAAATAGATAGGACCTGCAGTGTAGTCTTTAATAATGGCTTGGGTAGCATTACATGCTACTACTAATGCTTGTTCCGCATTATCTATAATGAGCTCTTCGCCAAATGCATTGATAAAATGCTTTGTCCTTCCTGTAATCAATATTCGATGTGGAGAGAGAGAAGTAAATTTAATAGTATCTCCAATCATATACCTCCACAATCCTGCATTGGTACTAATAACCATCGCATAGTTTTTGTTTAACTCAACCTGACTTAAGTCTAGCGATTTAGGAAATAGATTGTCTAGCTCTTCCATTGGAATAAATTCGTAGTAAATTCCATAATCGAGCATTAATAACATTTCGGAATTATTGTCTTGATCTTGTATCCCAAAAAAACCTTCAGATGCATTATAGGTTTCTAAATAATACATCTCCTTATTTGGAATCAATTTTTTAAACTGCTCACGATAGGGTGCGAAATTTACTGCACCATGAAAATATAATTCCAGATTAGGCCATACTTCTAACAAGTTTTCCTTGCCTGTAATTTCTAAAATTCTTTTTGCAAGTATGATGGTCCATGTCGGCACTCCCGAAATGTTAGTTACATTTACTGGTATGGTAGAATGTGCCATCTTCTCAATTTTCTCTTCCCAATTATCCATTAATGCAATAGCTAATTCGGGCGTTCTATGGAACTCTGCCCATATAGGAAGGTTTTTAATCAGTACCGCTGATAAATCTCCGTATTGCGACTCTTCATTCAAATGATTGATTTGATGAGAACCACCCAGTACTAAACATTTACCTGTAAAAATTTGAGTTTCGGGTCTATTGTGGCAATAAATAGAAAGTAAATCTTTTCCACCTTTATAATGACATTCTTCTAATGACTCTGTACTTACAGGAATGAACTTACTTTTATCACTTGTAGTGCCCGAAGATTTCGCGAACCATTTTATTTCCGAAGGCCATAATACATTTTGCTCCCCTGCTAACATACGCTCTATGTAGGGCTTTAATGTATCGTAATTTTGTATGGGAACTCGGTTCTTAAAATCTTGTACAGAGTTAATGCTTTTATAATCGAATTGCTTTCCCCATTCCGTATGCTTAGAAGTAAGTAATAAACTATTTAACCATTCCTCTTGAACTTCGTATGGATATTTCATGAAGAATTCAATTTGATGAATTCTCTTTTTCATTATCCAAGAAAGTATAGAGTTGATGAAAGTCATGGATTAAAATTAAGTAGTTTTCTGACGTAAGACAAAATTTTTGCCGAGATAAACTCTTCTTACTTGTTCATCAGCGGCAAGTTCTTCGGCAGTGCCAGATTTTAATATGGAACCTTCAAATAGTAAATATGCTCTATCTGTAATCGATAATGTTTCCTGAACATTATGGTCGGTAATTAATATTCCGATATTTTTATTTTTTAGTTTGGCTACTATCGTTTGTATCTCTTCAACGGCAATCGGGTCAACACCTGCAAAGGGCTCGTCGAGTAAAATAAAATTTGGATTTGCTGCTAATGCTCTTGCTATCTCAGTTCTTCTTCTTTCTCCTCCAGAGAGTAAATCACCTCTGTTGTTTCGTACTTTGTGTAAACTGAATTCGTCGATTAACTCTTCTAACTTTTCTTTTTGTTCTGTTTTCTTTAAATCGGTCATCTGTAAAATCGACAAAATGTTTTCTTCTACCGTGAGCTTTCTGAATACCGATGCTTCTTGTGCTAAATATCCAATACCTTTTTGAGCACGTTTGTACATGGGCTCGTTGGTAATGTCTTCATCTTGCAAATAGATATGCCCTTCGTTTGGTTTTATTAAACCAACAATCATATAGAAAGAGGTAGTTTTACCAGCACCATTAGGTCCGAGTAATCCCACAATCTCTCCTTGCTTAACATTAAAAGAAACATTGTTTACAACAGTTCTTTTTTTGTAAGTCTTAATTAAGTTCTCTGCTCTAAGCTCCAGCATATTGTTCGTTTATGCGTATATCTTTTATGTTAAGTTGTATTGTTGTTTTTTCACGCCAAGTATTTTCTTCAATGTTAAAACAAATATCGAAATGCTCGGCTTCTAATAACATGTCTTTGTATTGCCCAAGTCCAAAGGCTATACAATCAAATGTATAGCTTCCATTTTGTACAATAGTAAATTTTAAATGATTGCCATTGTTTTTCCCAATTAATTTTGGTTCACTAGCCAGTTGTACATTCTTCGCTAAGAAAACAGGTTTAGCATTAGCCGGACCAAATGGAGCAAACTGTTTTAATATTCTGTAGAATTTAGAATTGAATTCAAGTAGATTAATTTCCGATTCAATTTCTATTTCTTGGTGTAATGAATCATCGGCAATAGTACTCGCAACTATATTTTCAAACCTTTCTATAAATGCAGGGATATTTTCAATTTTCATGGTAAGCCCAGCTGCATATTTATGTCCACCGTATTGATCTAATAAATCACTACAAGCACTAATCGCTTCATATATATCAAAACCATTAACAGAGCGCGCAGAACCAGCTGCATATCCATTTGATTCGGTAAGAATAATGGTTGGTCTGTAAAACTTATCAATTAAACGAGATGCTACAATGCCGATTACACCTTTGTGCCATTCCGCATTATAAAGCACAGTAGATTTTCTGTTCTTTGCATCAAGGTCTTGTTCAATTAATGTGATTGCTTCAGAAGTTATATTTTGGTCGAATTCTTTTCGTTCGTTATTCTTAATGTTCACAATTTCGCACAAATCAAATGCTTCTTTTTCTGTTTCAGCATTTAATAAACTAACCGCATGTTGCGCGTGATCTATGCGACCCGCAGCATTAATTCGTGGACCAATAAAAAATACGATTTCGTTTAAGGTGATGTCTTTTAAATTGCAAATATTGATTAGGGCTTGTAAACCCGGACGAGGATTTTTGTTTAACTGCTCTAATCCGAAGTAAGCTAATATCCTGTTCTCTCCATTCACAGGTACAATATCTGAAGCAATACTAACCGCAGTTAAATCGAGGTAGGGGATAATTTCTTCGAATGGAATATTGTTTTTTTGACAATAGGCTTGCACTAACTTAAACCCTATACCACATCCTGATAGTTCTTTATAGGGATAATCGCAATCTTTTCTTTTTGGATCTAATACTGCTATTGCTTTTGGGATTTCAGCACCTGGTAAATGATGGTCGCAAATAATAAAATCTATTCCTAAAGAATTTGCGTACTCGATATGTTCTATAGATTTAATTCCACAATCTAATGCAATAATCAAACTGTATTTTCCATCCGCTGCATAATCGATACCAGCAAATGAAATACCATAGCCTTCTTTATAGCGATCGGGTATATAGTAATTAATATTAGGATATATACTTTTTAAAAATGAGTATACTAAAGCAACAGAGGTTGTTCCATCAACATCATAATCACCATAGATGAGTATGTTTTCAGATTGTTGTATAGCAAGCTCTATTCTAGAAATCGCAATTTCCATATCTTTCATCAAGAAAGGATCGTGCAATGCAGATAATTTAGGCCTGAAAAAGTCTTCTGCTTCTTTGTAATTAGTAATTCCCCTATTAACAAGTAGTGTTGCAATAATGGAAGTAATATTCAACTGGTCTGCTAATTGAGATACCACCTTTTCATTCGATAATTTATTTTCTACCCACCTTTTTTCCATATCTTTGAGACCAGGTTCTATTTATATTAAGATTTCACCTTGTATTTATGCGAAAGATACAAAACAGACCTGAAATCTGTAACGCTATAAATGCAGTTTTTTTAAACAATGTCGAAAGTATTTGCACTTAATGAAGGTTTCTATTCTGTTGATCAATCGAAGAAATTTATTCCATTTAATCCAGCAGTAGACGATCCAAAATCTCGTCCAGCTTCCCTATTTGTTCATGTACAACCATTTTTAGTTGAGTATAACAACGAATTGATTCTGCTCGATACAGGTTTAGGATATTCTGATGATTCGGGAGAGCTTATCATCCATCAAAACATTAGAAAACATGGATATCAACCTCAAGATGTTACTAAAGTGATCATGAGTCACTTACATTTCGACCATGCTGGGGGGATGATGTTTAAAAATGGCTCAAATTGGGAGCCCTCATTTCAAAATGCTGATTACTTTATTCAATCTGATGAGTTGGCCTTTGCATTAAGCAAAGAGTCGAAATCCTACCAAAAAGAACCTCTTGAAGCTTTAAGAAGGCATTCTAATTTACAATTAATGCAAGGAGATGGCTGGATAGATTCACATATTTCGTTTGAACTTACTGGTGCTCATTGTCCATATCACCAAGTAATTAAACTTAACCTCGATAATGGAATTGTATTTTTTGGAGGGGATGTAATGCCCGAAGCAGTTCAAGTAACTCGTAGATTTATTGCAAAATATGATTACGATGGAAGAAAAGCAATGGAGTTAAGAGAGCTATTTGCCAAACAAGCGATAGAAGAACATTGGAAATGCTTAATGTATCACGATCACAAAAATGGAATTGTTGAATTTGAAAATTTTGAAACGGGTATTCGAATTAAGAACTCTTCATTCTCTCTTGAATAATTGCATTTATCTTATCTTTTGTTAGTGGTTTAGAAATAAATGCTTTGATATGAGCATACTGTTTCGATTTCTCAATATCGTCTATGTAAACCGACGATGAAACCATGTACACACTCATTTGTGCAATATACTTACGATCGAATTTTTCAAACTCCTCCATGAATTCCCAGCCATCCATAAGAGGCATATTTATATCCAGAAATATTATACAGGGAAGTTTAGTTGGGTCGCTATCTATCGTAGTTTTAATGAAATTTAATGCTGCCAAACCATTTTCTTCACAATAGATATTCTCTATCTCAGGAATAGCCTTTAGTTTGTTTACTACAATGAAATTATTGATTTGATCATCGTCTATAAGTAGTATACTTTTTAACTTAGACATATTTAAGATTCATTTTTTATTGATACTGTAAATAATGCCCCTTGAAGTGGTTTACTGAAAACGTCAATCTTTCCATTTAAAGATTCAATCTGGGTTTTAATTAAATATAATCCAAGTCCTTTTCCTTCAATATTAAAATTTAGTCGTTCATACAGCCTGAAGATTTTTTCTCCCACAGCTTCTGAGTCGAAGCCCAACCCGTTATCTCTAATATTTAAATAAGTGTATTCCTTATCTTGATGGGTGCTAATTTCAATTACTAAACGATTAGATGGGTTTCTATACTTTATGGAATTGGTAATTAAATTTTGAAGGATGCTTTCTAATACATTTCTTACGTATAGTATTTGATCATTGCCTTGTATATTGATGTTCACATCAGCATCAACTTTTGTTAACTGACTTTCAAGGTTAGATAATACTTGTTTACATACTTCTGTTATTGATAATCTGGATTTCTGACTTAAAGCCATTTTCTTAGCAGAAACAACTTCAATTAAGTCGTTTAATGTTCCTTCCAGCCGTAGTACAGATTGTTGAACTTTTTCTAAGATAACAAGATTGTTTTTTGGACCAATATTATCGAGGTCGAGGAGTTCTAAAAGACTAACAATATTAACTACTGGAGCTCTAAGGTTATGAGATGTGATGTAAGCAAATTTCTCTAACTCCCTGTTAGAATGGATGAGCTCATCACTAAGTGCCTTTAGTTGTATTTCTTTGTGTTTAATATCGTCGATATCGATATGTATTCCTATTAATCGTTTTGCTCTTCCTTGTTCATCATAAGAAACGATTTTACTTAAGGATAATATCCATTTCCATTCTCCACTTTTTGTAAACAAACGATGTTCGTAGTTATTATAATGAGATTGTCCATTATGATGTGCATTGATTGAACTATCAATTATTTCGTAGTCTTCAGGGTGAACTAATTTCCTCCAACCTTCGTAACTAGCTTCAATTTCATATGGACTGTATCCTAACATTTCCGACCATATTTCGTTCCGATATACTTTGCCAGAGATTAAATCAGAATCCCATATCCCCAAGCGTGCTGCTGATAAAGCAAGTTCTAAGCGTTCTTCACTTTCCTTCGCAATTTTTTCGGCAATAAGTCTGTTCTGATTTTCACTCATTAATCGCTCAAGTTGTGAGGCTACAGTTTTTCTAAGCTGTCTATTCCAGAAAAATATTATTAAAAATACTACAATACCTAATCCTAAGATATACCAGAAATAGTTATAGTATTTACTAATCTTTTCTGCATGAATTTGTTCGTCGAAAATAAAATTATTGAACTGTTGATCCGACTTTATTACTCCAAACTTTGTATATAAACCGATGATATTATCTATTCTGTTTTTGTTTATATGCCCAATTTCTACTAAATCAGATTTGATTAATTTTTGCATTGTTAATGCTTCATAAATCAAATTCTCTTTTGTAATACCTCTCTCTTTTACTCCAGGTAGCGTTAAAATGTAATCACACATTTCTTCAATATGCGACATCGCATATTCCCAACCTTTAATGCTAGCACGTTTCATAGCTAACACTTGATTTGGGTTCTTCTTTACTTCTTCTTCTGAGGTAAAAAGCATGTCGCCATAAAAATCAACACCATAATCTAGTGGTTTTATAGTATTGGTTTCGAACCCAGCTTTAGATAATTGAAACACCTCAACAGAAATATAACCCGTCATGGCATCCGCCTTACCATTTGTAATATCTAAAATGTTCCAAGTGTGATCAACTAACTGAACTAAATTATAGTCAATATTTGCCGCACTTAATACAGCTTTCAATTGAATTTTTCCTTGTTCCTCAGACACCATTACTTTCTTTCCTACCAAGTCTTTCGGACTAAGTATTTTTTTATCTTTTGTACTGATGATAACGTAAGGGGAGTGTTGGAAAATTCCAGCCAATAACACAACAGGTATTCCATTGGCTTTACTTTCAATTAGCTCCGATGAAGAAACTCCGTACGACGATTCGTTGTTAGTTACATATTCTATAGGATGAGAATTCGCAGAACCTTCGATAATCTCTACATTCAAATCCTCTTTACTATAATACCCCTTTATTTGAGCAGCATAGAAACCTGCAAATTGAAATTGATGTAGCCATTTCAATTTCAATTTTACATTTTCTTTCATTAAACCTCTATTGTCAGCAAAATGAAATTGCGGTATAAGTAGAAGTAGAATGAATGCAAAAAAGGTATGTTTTGTTTTGTTTAGCATTGAACAATTAAAGATAATAATTTATTCTGTATGAAATAAAAAAGGCCAGAGCTATTCGCCCTGGCCCTAAACTAACCTAAAAACACTGTTATTTTATAGCTACTAAGTTTACTTTTAATTCAAATTCATCGTCGATAGCTTTATCGCCAATTCCTTCAATAAACGATTTAGAGCCGTATTTGATATCATATTTAGTTCTATCGATTTTAATCGTTGCAATAGCTACTACAACACCTTCTTTTTTGCTTATAGAAGCAGGGAATGAAATTTCTTGAGTAATTCCTTTAATAGTTAATTTACCTTTAACAATAGTATTGTTTGCTTTTGTTTCTACACTAGAGATTTCAAACTTAGCATTTGGGTTTTTTGAAACACTAAAGAAATCTTCAGATTTTAAGTGACCCACTAATTTATCTTTCCATTCTCCTTGTAAATCAAGGCATTCGATACTTGTCATATCTACCTCGAATTGCCCACCCACTATTTTATCTCCGGCTAAACTTAATGTTCCTTTAGATAAGGTTACAGTACCATTATGTTGACCAGTAACTTTTTTAGCTAACCAGTTTACGCTGCTTTTAGAAGCATCTACTTTAAATGATTCTGATTTTGTTGGTGCACCAGCGAATACTACACCTGATATGGCAATTGCCAATACACTGAATAAGACTTTTTTCATAATTTTGTTCATTTGAGTTTACATGTTTAAACATGTATAATTCAAATTGGTTTCAAGAAAAATGAAAAAAATATTAATTAGCTGATAATGAGGGTATTATTTTTTTGTTTCTTCCTCTTCTTTATCGGCAACAATGAAAACGTCGATGGTAAAACTGTCGTCGATGGCATCTTCAACCCTAACATCAAACTCTTTATCGATACTTTCATCGGAAGTATATCTGATATCGTATAAAGCACGGTTCACCACAATGTTTTTTGCTCTTGCTTCAAAGTGACCATAGTTAAAGCCTCCTTCCATATCGAAACGTATAGATTGACGTCGTCCCTTAATGGTTAAAAAGCCTATAGCCTCAAATGTGGTTTGAGTTTTAGGTATACACCTTGTAATTTCTATTCTTGCAGTTGGGAATCTGCCTACATCGAAGAAACTTTCGGTATTTAATATCGTTACCGCCTTCATGTTTACTATTCCAGGAGGGATAGATCTGATCATAATAGCTGTCATATCAATTAAGATATCAGCATTTTTTACTCTGTTATTATCTTCGTTAACCTTACCACTTTTAATTAATAGTTCACCATTGTTAGCTCCTCTACTGGTTTTAATGTTCCAATTAATTCTAGAGTTTCGGAGGTCGACTACATATTCTGTTCCTGCAATGGTTAATACAGGTTGAATAGGCTCTGTGTGTTTATTGGTGGCGCTAATTGCAGAACATGCGAGTACTGCAATTGTAAGTATAAGAGTGTAATTTATTTTTTTCATTTTAATAAACTAAAAAAGGCAAACCTGAGTTTGCCTTTCAAATATAATAATAATTTAAATTTAATGTTCTACTACTTTATTCTACGTAGCTCTCTATCGGTGGGCAAGCACACACAAGAGTTCTATCGCCATAAGTATCATTTACTCTCGCAACACTAGGCCAGAATTTGTTATTCTTAACCCATGTTAATGGATATGCTGCTTTTTGTCGTGTATATGATCTTGTCCATTCATTAGCTGTTATTACTGCAGCTGTATGTGGTGCATTTTTCAATACGTTATCCATTTTATCAGCAGTTCCATTTTCTACTTCGGCAATTTCGTTTCTAATAGAAATCATTGCATCACAGAAACGATCTAATTCCGATTTAGGTTCACTCTCTGTTGGCTCAATCATTACTGTACCTGCAACTGGGAAAGAAACCGTAGGGGCGTGGAAGCCATAATCCATTAATCTTTTTGCGATATCGGTAACTTCTATTCCAGCGTTTTTAAACATTCTGCAATCTAAAATCATTTCGTGAGCACAACGTCCTTTAGTTCCTGAATAAAGTACTTGATATGATTTTTCTAATCTTGATTTTATATAGTTTGCATTTAAGATAGCGTACTTAGTGGCATTAGTTAATCCTTCTCCTCCCATCATTGCAATATATGCATGAGAAATAAGTAGAATACTTGCTGAACCCCATGGCGCAGCAGATACTGCTGGGATTGCTTTTTCTCCTCCAGTACTTACTATTGCATGTCCAGGTAAAAATGGTGCTAAATGCTTTGCTACTCCAATTGGTCCCATGCCTGGACCTCCTCCTCCGTGTGGTATACAAAATGTTTTGTGCAAATTTAAATGGCACACATCTGCTCCAATATTTGCTGGACTTGTTAATCCAACCTGAGCATTCATGTTCGCTCCATCCATATATACTTGTCCGCCATTCTCGTGAATGATAGCACAAACTTCTTGAATAGATTCTTCAAATACTCCGTGAGTCGAAGGATAGGTAACCATTAATGCTGCTAAATCATCTTTATGTTTAATAGCATGCATTCTTAAATCCTCAACATCGATATTCCCTTTTTCGTCGCATTTAGTTACCACAATTTTAAATCCTGCCATTGCAGCACTTGCAGGGTTTGTTCCATGTGCCGACGATGGAATTAATACTACGTTTCTATGTCCTTCGCCTTTATCTTTTAAATATTCTCTAATCACCATAAGTCCTGCGTACTCACCTTGTGCTCCTGCATTAGGTTGTAAACTCATGGCGTGAAATCCTGTAATCTCACATAATGCTTTTTCTAATTCATCGAATATTTGCATGTAACCTCCAACTTGGTCACTTGGTGCAAAGGGGTGAATTTTTCCAAACTCTGGCCATGTAACTGGAACCATTTCTGTTGTTGCATTTAGCTTCATAGTACAAGAACCTAAAGCAATCATCGAATGGCAAAGCGATAAATCTTTTGCCTCTAATGATTTGATATATCTCAACATTTCGTGTTCCGAATGATGTGAGTTAAACACAGGATGAGTTAATATTGCTGAGTTTCTAACGTTTTCATTTCCTAAGGAATGATTAAGTTTAGCATCGAAGTTAATTTCTTCATTTGCTTTTGCTACAATTCTTCCAAAGAAATGCACCATCTCTTTGATATCTTCTAAACTTGTAGTTTCATCAAGTGAAATAAATACACTGTTATTTTCATAACGGAAATTCATTTCGTGGTCGATAGCATCTTTGTGTATTGAACTTAGTTTATCTCCAGCTACAATTTCAATAGTATCGAAATAATTTTTTGTTTTTATTTCATATCCTAAACTTCTTAATGCATTAGATAAACTAACAGTTAATCCGTGGATTTTACTTGCAATTTTTTGTAATCCTTTTGGTCCATGATATATCGCATACATAGAGGCCATAATAGCCAATAATGCTTGGGCTGTACAAATATTTGAGGTGGCTTTATCTCTTCTGATATGTTGCTCTCTAGTTTGTAATGCCATTCTTAAAGCTTGTCCATTTTGTGCATCAATGGTTACCCCAATGATTCTTCCTGGCATCGCTCTTTTATATTCTTCTTTGGTTGCAAAGAAAGCCGCATGTGGACCTCCGTATCCCATTGGAACACCAAATCGTTGCGTAGAGCCTACTACTATATCAGCACCAAATTCTGATGGAGGCGCTAATAGAACTAAACTCATAATATCTGCAGCCACTGTAAGTTTTATAGAGTGTTCGTGACAAGCATTTGCAAATGATTTATAGTTGTACACTTCTCCATTCCCTGCTGGGTATTGAACAATAGCTCCAAATATTTTGTCGTTAAGTTCTACAGTTTCGTGATTACCTATAAGCAATTCAATTCCTAATGGATTTGATCTTGTTTTTAAAATGTCTATGGTTTGTGGTAATACATGTTCAGATACAAAGAAGATATTGGCATGATCATTTTTTCGAGTAGAGTACTGCATAAACATGGCTTCCCCTGCTGCAGTTCCTTCATCTAATAACGATGCATTGGCAATTTCCATTCCTGTTAAATCCATTACCATAGTTTGATAATTAAGCAAGGCTTGTAATCTTCCTTGTGCAATTTCAGCTTGGTATGGTGTATACTGAGTGTACCATCCTGGATTTTCTAAAATATTTCTTTGAATTACTCCTGGTGTTATACAGTCGTAATACCCTTGTCCGATATACGAACGAAATACTTTGTTTTTTGAAGCGGTTATTTTTAAATCTCTTAAATAATCGAATTCCGACTTTGCAGCTGGCAAATTCAATGGGTTTTTAAGTCTGATTTGATTGGGTACTGTTTCTTCTATTAGTTGATCTACACTCTTTACTCCAATGGTATCCAACATTTTCTGAGTGTCTTCTGCATTCGGAGCAATGTGTCGTCCCTCAAATGCTTCTTTGTAGTTTATATCTAAGTTCATGTACGTTAAAATGGTGGCGCAAATTAGTGATTTTGTGCCGCAAATTCAAATGTGCAAATGTTTATAACAATTGTTTTAAATACATTTGAATGGTATTCTCAAGCCCAAAATAGAGGGCATCGGAAATAAGCGCATGGCCTATAGAAACCTCCAATAAATGGGGGATGTTTTGTTTGAAGTAGGCTAGGTTGTTTAAATCTAAATCATGACCAGCATTTATTCCTAAATGAAGTTCATTTGCTTTCTCGGCAGCCAAAATATAAGGACTAATGGCTTTTTCTCGGTCAGTATGGTATTCAGTCGCGTAAGCTTCTGTATAAAGTTCTATCCTGTCGGTACCCGTAGTCTTTGCCGCCTCAATCATTTCTACCTTAGGGTCAACAAAAATAGAAACCCTTATTCCTTTTGATTTAAATACACCAATAATCTCTTTTAAGTAATCCTGATGTTTTATGGTATCCCAACCGTGGTTAGAAGTGATTTGTTGTTCCGAATCGGGAACCAATGTTACTTGGGTCGGCATATTATTTAATACCAACTCTACAAATTTATCTTCTCTAGGATTGCCCTCAATATTGAATTCTGTGTGTAGTACTTTTTTTAACTCGTAAACATCTCTGTATCGAATGTGTCGTTCATCCGGACGAGGATGTACTGTAATTCCATTTGCACCAAAAGATTCGCAATCTAATGCAGCTTTTACAACATCTGGATTATTGCCTCCTCTAGCATTTCTAAGTGTTGCTATTTTGTTGATATTAACAGATAATTTGGTCATGGTACTTACAAAACACAAAGATACTAAAATTAGAACTATAGGCACTAAACGAATATCGCTTAGTGCCTATTATCCTTTGTAGTTTATTTTATCTTCTTTGCTTCCATTTTCCTTCCTTGTGTTAAGAACAAGCTGGTAATATTACCGTTTGGATCTACATTGAAATCTACTTTTGCATCTACAACTTTTATGAAGAAACTAGTTTCTGATTTTGCAAATAATTCAATTTTGCTTTGGCCTGTTGCTTGAAGGAATATCTGACCATCGGTAACTGTAACATCTAATAAGAAATTAGGAGCTAATTCGTATGTGCCGATATATTTTTGAAGTACTGTTACAGGTACTTTTATTTCTTTTGTTGCTGAGGGTAGGGGAGCGTCTGTTAATTTACAAATATCAGTAGGCCCTGTTTGTAATGGATATGAACTTGCTTCTAAAGCATATACTTTTTTGTTTTTATCTCTTAAGAATTTAAAACGTTGACTGCTTTTGTCGATAAAAAATGCATCCTTTTCGTAAGGTAATAATTCTATTTTCGACCTGCCTGATCTTTGTATAAATAACTTTCCGTTCTCGGTTGTAATGTACCTGTATATTTTTTCTGTGGTGCTATTGCTTGTTAATCGAGCACCCATGTAATTTACTTCATAACTACCAAGATATTCTTTATAATTTACGTCGGTTTTTATTTCTTTTGGATTGCCTTCGGGTAAATCGAGTAAGGTTAATATTATACTCGATAATGTTGAACCTGGAGAAATACTAGTGTTGTTACTTAATAGAATGATGTAAATCTGATCTTCTTCTATTCGCGCAGTTTCAGATAAATATCCGCCAATTGCTCCACCATGCTCTATAATAGTTTTGTTGTTTAATTTACCAATACCCCAACCATAGCCATAGTTTGCAGACCTTCCATCTGATAATTGGTAAGCACTAAATGCAAGCTTTACATTTTCTTTCGAAATAATTTTTCCTTCGCTTAGAGCCTTGTGCCATAAAAACAAATCTCCTGTAGTAGAAAGGATGTCGCCAGCACCAAATGGCCACGACCAACTGTATTCTGTTGTTTTGCCAACAGTACTATCTGTTTCGCTATCATAACCATATGCTCTCTTTCCATATATTTTTGTATTGCTGCCGAAGTAGGTGTTTTTCATTCCAGCAACATCAAATATGTTTTTTTGCATAAATTCATGGAAGCTTATACCTGTAACTTTTTCTATAATGCAAGCTGAAATAACGTATCCTGAATTGGAGTAACTCCAATTACTTCCTGGTTTAAATAATAAGCTTGAGTCTTGAAATGAGGCTAAGATTTCATCAGTAGTTTTGTTAATGGTATATAGCTTGTCGAAACTTTCCATTTCTGTAAAACTCGGAATGCCTGATGTATGCGATAATAGATTAGCAATGGTTATTTTTTCGCCATGAGTGTTGTATTTAGGAAGATAGGTTTTAATATCTACATCTAATTTCACTTTACCCATTTCCATTAATTTAAGCATAGCAATTGCTGTAAACTGTTTGGTTACACTGCCGATAGCAAAAATATGTTCAGGCTCCATTTTAATGTTGAACTCCATTTCCGACATTCCGATGGTTTGTTGAAGAATAATTTTGTCGCCTTGCGCAACAAGGTATGATAAACCAGGTTGGTCGCTTTTATAGTTTTCCTTAACAATCGAATTTATCTTATCGATGTGAGCATTTGTAATTTTAATTTTTTGTGCATTTGCTGTAAGTAAACAGCTAGTCAACAAGAGGAGTAGGTATATTTTTTTCATATCTAGGTTATTTATAACCTAGACGTTGGGTTAATCATTTAGGTTGCATTAAAAATAAAAAAAAGGGGAGATACAATGTACCTCCCCTCAATATTGTTACGAATTAATATTAATTAATAACGATACGCATCATTTTTGAATGGTCCGTTTTTAGGAACACCAATATATTTTGCTTGTTCGTCTGATAATTCTTCTAATTCAACACCAATTTTCGATAAATGTAAACGTGCTACTTTTTCGTCTAAGTGTTTAGGTAAAGTATATACTTTGTTTTCGTATTTATCAGCATTTGCCCATAATTCTAATTGAGCTAATGTTTGATTTGTAAATGAGTTAGACATTACAAATGAAGGGTGACCAGTTGCGCAACCTAAGTTTACTAAACGTCCTTCAGCTAAAACGATAATGTCGTTTCCATCAATGGTATATTTATCAACTTGTGGTTTAATTTCGATTTTAGTATTACCGTAGTTTTTGTTTAACCAAGCCATATCAATTTCATTGTCGAAATGACCAATGTTACAAACAATAGCTTTGTCTTTCATCATTTTGAAGTGCTCAGCACGAACGATGTTGAAATTACCTGTTGCAGTAACAATGATGTCTGCTTCAGTAATTGCTGTAGATAACTTTTTCACTTCATATCCTTCCATTGCAGCTTGTAATGCACAGATAGGATCAATTTCAGTTACTATTACACGAACACCTGCATTTGATAATGAATCCGCAGAACCTTTACCTACGTCACCAAATCCACAAACTACTGCTACTTTACCAGCCATCATTACGTCAGTAGCTCTGCGAATAGCATCTACTAGAGACTCACGACATCCGTATTTGTTATCGAATTTAGATTTAGTTACTGAATCGTTAACGTTTATAGCAGGCATTAATAATGTACCGTTTTTCATACGGTCGTATAATCTTAATACACCTGTAGTTGTTTCTTCTGATAATCCTTTAATACCTTCTACTAATTGAGGGTATTTATCGAATACCATGTTAGTTAAATCACCACCATCATCTAATATCATGTTTAATGGTTTGCGATCTTCGCCGAAGTATAAAGTTTGCTCAATACACCAGTCGAATTCTTGCTCATTCATGCCTTTCCAAGCATAAACAGAGATCCCTGCTGCTGCAATTGCTGCTGCTGCATGATCTTGTGTTGAAAATATGTTGCACGACGACCAAGTTACTTCTGCACCTAATTCTACTAAGGTTTCAATTAAAACCGCAGTTTGGATAGTCATGTGTAAGCAACCTGCTATACGAGCACCTTTTAATGGTTTTGATGCACCATATTCTGCTCTTAATGCCATTAATCCTGGCATTTCAGCTTCTGCTAATTGAATTTCTTTACGACCCCATTCTGCTAACGAGATGTCTTTTACTTTGTACTTTACGAAGGTATCTACCATGTTTCTTGTTATTTTTTTCTTTTTAGAAACGCAAAATTACCCTATTGGTTTGTAAATCACAAAAAAATAGTCAGGAATCCGCCATATTCAAAACAAATTCGGCGACAAATGAGTTAAAACTGTAAATTTGCATCAATTTAATACCAAAAAATAAATAATATGTATCCAGAATATATGGTTGCGCCTATGCGCGAGGAACTTACTAGTGTTGGTTTCAATCAATTAATGACTCCAGAAGAAGTAAATGAAGCAATAAAATCGGAAGGAACTGTGCTTGTAATGGTTAACTCTGTTTGTGGATGTGCAGCAGCAAATGCTCGCCCAGGTGTTCGTATGTCTATTGAAGGAGAGAAAAAACCTTCAAAATTAGTAACTGTTTTTGCAGGTATGGAAAAAGAAGCGGTAGACACAGCTCGTGCTCATATGCTTCCTTACCCACCATCATCTCCATCAATTGCTCTTTTTAAAGATGGTAAATTAGTACACATGATTGAACGCCGTCATATTGAAGGTCGCCCTGCTCAGTTAATCGCTGAAAACTTGAAGGCAGCTTATGAAGAGTTTTGTTAATTTGAACAATAAGTTAATTTGAACAATTTGGACAATTGAATCTGTTTTTAATTGTTCAAATTGTCTAGTTAATAGATTTACGCAGCGTTCGCTCCAACTCTTCCACAGAAACATTTGTTTTTACCTTTCCTCTATTAGCGATTGAAATGAAACCTGTTTCTTCAGAAATGATAATTGCAATGGCATCGCTTTGTTCGGTAATACCAACTGCTGCTCTATGTCTTAATCCTAATTGATCTGGTAATTCTGTGTTATCTGTTAATGGCAATATACAACTAGCAGCCTTTAACATACCATCAGCAATAACAACAGCTCCATCATGTAATGGACTTGTTTTGGAGAAAATAGATTCCAATAATCTTTTCGAAATTTTTGCATTAAGTTTTTCTCCATTATTGGTATACACTTGTTCTTCGTATGTTCGAGCAAAAACAATTATGGCACCAGTTTTACTTTTAGCCATACTTCTACATGCATCGATAATCGGATTGAGATCTAAATAATCTGGATCGTTAATTACGGCATTGCCCAATAATAACCTACTCCAAAAGCTATTTTTTCTTGAAATGGTATTTCGTCCAATTAATAATAAGAACCTTCTTATTTCTTGCTGAAATACTATAATTAAAGCAATTACTCCAACGCCAATAAATTTATCAAGTATCCCCGAAAGTAATTGCATATTCAATGCTTTTACCCCAATCCATAATAAATAAATAAGGGTTAATCCAATAAAAATATTTACAGCAATAGTTCCCCTTATCAAATTGTAAATCTGATAAATGATAAATGCTACTAGAATAATATCAATAACGTCGAATAAACCGATTTTAAATAAACCTAAATCGAATGGCTCCATGTTTTAAAGATACTAATTATTGAATTGCTTATATAATTCCCATAATTTGATGCATTCTACTGCTTCTTTTACATCATGTACTCTTAAAATAGACGCTCCCTTTTCGAGGGCTAACATGTGTAAGGCACTTGTTCCATTTAAAGCTTCATTGGCAGAAATACCAAGCGATTTGTAAATCATTGATTTCCTCGAAAGCCCTGCTAATAATGGGAGTTTTAGAGCAGTTAGTTCATCGAACTTTGCTAGTAATTCGAAATTCTGTTGAATGTTTTTAGCAAAACCGAATCCTGGATCAAGTATTATTTTCGTGAAATTTTTAGCATTTAATGTGCTGATTTTTTCTTCAAAGTATTGGATAATATCTGTAGTTAAATTATCATATTGAGTAAGCTGTTGCATGGTTTGAGGGTTACCTCTCATGTGCATCAAAATATATATACATTGGAAACTACATATAACATTGAACATTTTTGGATCTAAACTTCCTCCGGAAATATCATTAATAATATCCACTCCTTCATCTAGGGATTTCTTAGCAATCTCGGCTCTAAATGTATCTATAGAAACAATTAAATCGGGGAAATTTTTTCTGATAAGTGGTAAAACCTTTTTTAATCTATCCCATTCTAGTTCTGCTGAAATGTGTTCAGCATTTGGTCGAGAAGAGTACGAACCTAAATCGATGATGTCCACATTTTCGTGAAGCATTTTCTCTACTTGCTCAATGACCTCATTTTCAGATTGTTTTCTACTACCCTCAAAGAAAGAATCTGGGTTAACGTTAATAATTCCCATAACCAATGGATGCGAACCTCCAATGATTTTCCCTTTTATTTCGATAGTTGATTGTTGGTAAAAAGTCTTATTTTTATGCACTTGGTAAAAATATAAAAAATTGCAGACGAATACATCATTAGAATACGATCAAGTTATACAAGCTTGTAAAGATTTGTTTATAAAGAAAACAAAAGACTACGGTACAGCATGGCGAATCTTACGATTGCCTTCTATTACCGATCAAATATTTATTAAAGCACAACGCATACGAACCTTAGAAGAGAAAAAAGTGAGCAAGGTCGATGAGGGGATAATTCCAGAATATGTTGGCATAATTAACTACTGCATTATCGCTATGATGCAAGTCGATTTAGAAGATAAATCGGAGGAATTGGAGTTAGAAGCATCTAAAGTGAGTGCTCTTTTTGATCAAAAAGTAAAAGAAACAAAAGATCTTATGCTCGACAAAAATCACGATTATGGTGAGGCTTGGAGAGAGATGAGGTTAGAGTCTTTAACCGATTTAATTCTGATGAAATTAATGAGGGTAAAACAAATTGAAGATAACAAGGGTTCAACACTTGTATCAGAGGGTGTAATTGCAAACTATCAGGATATGATGAATTACTCCATATTCGCACTCATCAAATTAAATTATAATCAACAATAAACAGATTTGTTATGTTAAAATTCAGTAGATACTTTGTTGGAATATTATTTATTATCTCTGGTTTAATTAAATTGAATGATCCTATTGGATTTTCAATTAAACTAGAAGAGTATTTTGTAATATTCGGAATGGATTGGTTGAATTCATTCGCCTTAGCATTATCAGTGATTATTTGTGCTGTAGAAGTGGTGTTGGGTATTGCATTGCTTTTGGGTATCATGCAAAAACAATTATCGTGGATATTATTATTGATGATAATTTTCTTTACATGGTTAACAGGGTATTCGGCTATTACAAATAAAGTGACAGATTGTGGTTGCTTTGGAGATGCTATAAAATTAACACCATGGCAGTCGTTTTCAAAAGATGTTATCTTACTATTTTTCATCGCTATTATTTTTGTCTCAAGAAATAGAATTAGCTCAAGTTTAAGTAGTGCAAAACAAATCACTTACGTTACTTTAGCTTATGTAATTGCAATGGTAGTGGGTATATACAGTGTGATGTATTTACCAACAGTTGATTTTCTTCCTTATAAAGTAGGAAACAATATTCCAGAGTTAATGAAAGTTCCAGAAGGTGCTCCGGTCGACTCTTTCGAAACAAAAATGATTTATCAAAAAGATGGTAAAGAGCAAGCGTTTACATTAAAAGATTACCCTTGGCAAGATAGTACTTGGAAATGGGTAAGAACAGAGAACATATTAATTAAAGAAGGATATAAACCAAAGATTAAAGATTTAAGAATAGCAGATGCCGATGGTAATGATTATTCTGAAGATGTAATTACACACCCTGATTATGCCATTTGGGTTGTGTCTTATGATTTAGATAAATCGAATGTTGAATCCTATGCAAAAGTTAAAGCATTAGCAGATGCATTGGAGAAAAATTTAAAAATCAGAACAATAGGTTTAACTTCATCAAACGATTTAACTACAGAAAAATTCAGACACGAAAATAATTTAGCATTTCCTTTTTATTATTGCGATGCTACTACACTAAAAACTATGGTACGTGCAAATCCTGGTATTTTATTAGTGAAGAAAGGTATAGTTGAAGGCAAATGGTCGCATAGAGGTATGCCTACTTACGATGAACTTATTAAGCAATTGAAAAATTAATGTTCAATTATTTCATTCGGAAAATAGCCTATGGTGCGTTAGTGATGTTGGGTGTTATTACCATCGTGTTTTTGCTTTTTGCCATTTTACCTGGTGATGCCGCAAGAATGACACAAGGCCAAAGAACCGATGTCGCTACATTAGAGGCAGTGAAGAAAGAATTCGGACTCGATAAACCAAAGTCGGTTCAGTTTCTTTTATACCTTAATGATGTATCTCCTTTATCTATTCACGAAAACGATTCTTCTAATAAAGCAAAGTATAATTTTTTAAGTTTATTTCCTGTTTCTTCTACCAAGTATTTAGTTTTAAAAGCACCTTACTTAAGACGCTCGTATCAAACACAAAAAAAAGTATCTACAATTCTATGGGAGACTATACCTAATACAGCAGTGCTTGCATTGGCATCCATGGTATTTGCTACAGCTATAGGTATTTTCCTTGGACTTATAGCTGCATTATATAAAGATACTTGGATTGATAGGTCTGCAATGTCTTTTGCTATTCTTGGGGTTTCTATGCCTTCGTTCTTTGCAGGTATTTTAATAGCATGGTTATTTGCATTTATACTTGGACCTTACACTGGCTTAAATATGTCGGGTAGTTTATACGATTACAACCCTTTCACAGGTGAAGAATTACAACTGAAAAATTTAATACTTCCAGCACTTACATTAGGATTACGTCCTTTATCAATTATTGTTCAACTTACTCGAAGCTCGATGTTGGATGTGATGCAAATGGATTACATCAGAACAGCAAGAGCAAAAGGATTATCAACTTTTCAAGTGGTATGGAAGCATGCTCTTAAAAATGCAATGAACCCAGTAATTACAGCAATTTCGGGTTGGTTTGCATCATTAATGGCTGGAGCCTTTTTTGTAGAATATATTTTTAGTTGGAATGGATTGGGTAAAATTACAGTAGATGCTTTGGAGCTATCGGACTTGCCTGTAGTAATGGGAGCCGTTTTATTTATTGCTTTTCTATTTGTTATAGTAAACCTTTTGGTTGATATAAGTTATAGTCTACTTGACCCTAGAGTGAAACTTCAATAATTTAATGTCCCAATAACTCAATCACTTTTTTCACATCAATACTAAGCCCGTTAACTTTGTAGGTGGCTTGTTCGTAAATATCTTTTCTCTTATTAAATGTTGATTCGATGAACTCCATTAATTCATCTTCTTTCTTACCTTTAATTGTAGGGCGTATATTCTTAGCCGTAGATAAGCGATTAAATATGCTTTTTGTATCGAGTTCTATGTAGATGCTACTTCCTTGCGATTTAATATACTCCATGTTGTCGAAATAACAAGGAGTACCACCTCCAGTTGCCATAATAAAACCATCTACATGCTCAAACGATTTTAATGCATCTGATTCCATTTTTCTGAAAGTGTCTTCGCCAAGGTATTTGAAGATATCAGTTACACTACATTTCGCTTTCTCTTCAATTATTTTGTCGAGATCAATAAATTGAAGTTTTAACTCTCTTGATAGTTTTTTACCAAAAGTACTTTTGCCAGAACCCATAAATCCGATAAGAAATATTTTGCTTGGCGAAATCATAATTATGAAAGGTAAACAGCTTCTTCCGATTTCTTATTTGAAAAGTGAACTGAAACATGTTCTTGTGATACCGTAGAGATAGTATATCCCGCAAAATCTGTAGATACTGGAAATAATTTATGGCTCCTATCAATTAATACAGCCGTTCTTATTTTCTTAGTAGGAATATTGAGAAATACAGCGAGTCCGTAGACTAATGTTTTCCCCGAATTTAATACATCATCTACCAATATAATCGTTTTGTTTTTGCATTTGTTGATGTCTGTATCAACCTCTGCTTCTAAATGATTACTGTCTTTGTTAAGAGTGATTTCTATTAATTCGATTTTTATTTTTGATATTTTTTCTAAAACCCCTTTTAGCCTTTTTGCTAATGTATATCCTCTATTTGCAATACCAGCAATAATTATTGATTTTTCTTCAAAGCAATCTTCTAAAATCTGATAGGCCATTCTATCGATTTTCTGTTGTATCTGAGTACTATTCAGAATTTGAATTCCTTTTTTTGTCATTTTATTTTTACTTAATATCTATTGACCCAAATCTCACAACTCACATCTCACATCTCACATCTAAATCTATTTATATGGGAAAAATACAAAATTCGCCCCTTCTGGCACCATCACGAATACACAAATATAACGATTTGGATCTTTGTAATTCTGTTTAAAGAAATCTTCTTTTTCGGCAGTAATTATCCCTCTTTCTATAAATTCATCAATCGTTGAAGCATGTATACTCCATTCGGTAGATAGTTCATCTTTATCTATGATTAACTCTCCAATACGAGCTTCATGTTGATGTGCAATAAAAATAGGATACTTTGATAGGTTCTCAATAATTTCCTCGGCAATTTCTTTAATAGAATCGCTATATAAAACAAGATCGGTTTCCAAGCTTTTTAGTGGACTCTCGTTTTTTTTGTTTTCGTTAGGGTTTCCTAATAATTCTTCGGGTTGCATTTATCTTAACATTAATAATACCACATTTTCTATATGCTCTGTATGAGGGAACATGTCTACGGGTTGTACCTTTATCACTTTATATTTTTCATCTAATAGTGCTAAATCTCTTGCTTGTGTAGAAGGGTTACAACTTACATAAACAATTTTTTGGGCTTCCAGTTTAAGTAATTGTTTGCATACATCTTCGTGCATACCCGCTCTGGGAGGATCTGTAATTACAACATCTGGTCGTCCATTAAACTCTACAAAATCATCGTTCAACAAATCTTTCATATCGCCAGCGTAAAAAGTGGTATTGCTGATGTTGTTGATAGATGAGTTTACTTTTGCGTCTTCGATAGCATCTGGTACATATTCTATTCCAACTACTTTCTTAGCTTTAGAAGCCACAAAGTTTGCAATAGTTCCTGTGCCAGTATATAAATCGTACACTATTTCATTTCCACTTAATTCTGCAAATTCCCCTGCAATATGATAGAGTACTTCTGCTTGCTCGGCATTAGTTTGGTAAAAGGATTTAGCACTAATTCTGAAGCTTATTTTGTTATTACTTAAGTCGGTCATTTGTTCATGTATGTATGGCTTACCATAAAAACAAATCACTTCTTGATCGTATATCGTATCGTTTTTCTTTTGATTAATGATGTATTGCAATGAACTGATAAAATCAAATTTCGATTGAAGGTAATTCATCATCTTTGTAATTTGTTCTTCATCGTGCTCTGCAAAAACTACAATTACCATCCATTCGTTTATGCTGGTGTTTCTGATGATAAGATTTCTTAAAAATCCTTTATGTTCTTTTATGTCATAAAAACTTAAGCTGTTTGCTTTAGCATACTCACGTACAGCATTTCTTATGTCGTTCGATCGGTTGTCTTGTAAATAACAAGTTTCTATATCAATTATTTTATCGAATCTCTTTGGAACATGAAATCCCAGTGCATTCATGTCGAATTTCTCTTCAGAAGCAATTTCAGATTTTTCTAACCATCTTTTGTTCGAAAAAGTATACTCTAATTTATTTCTATAGAAGTCGGTTTTTTCTGAACCAATAATTTTATTTATTTCAGACAGTTCTACTTTTGCTAAACGTGTTAATGCATCAACAACAGTTTTGTATTTAAACCCCAATTGAGCAGCATAGCTCATGTTTTGCCACTTACAACCACCACATGTTCCAAAATGTGTACAAAAAGAATCAGATCTGAGCTCCGAATACTTGTGGAAATGTATCGGACGGGCTTCTGCCAAATTCTTTTTCTTTTTGATTAACTGGATATCTACGATATCTCCTGGGACTACTTTTTCTACAAAAATCACTAATTCTTCGTGTTTTGCTATCCCTTTACCTTCATTGGCAATATCAATTATCTCTACAGCCTCAATAATTGGCAGTGTCTTTGTTGTTTTCATATAAATTTGTCAAAGTTAGCTTTTAATATGCTATTTTTAATAAAATGAGGTTTTCTGTAGGATTATTAGTTCTTGTTTGTATAGTTTGTGCTCCAGTAGTAACTCTATCTTCACATATTATAGGTGGTGGATTTAGCTATACCTACTTATCTGCGAATAAATACCTAATTGAATTGGAGTATTATAAAGACTGTTCTCCAAGTGCCATTGATTACCCTCCTAGAGAACTCAGAGTTGGTATTTATGGAAAAACTAATGATAATCTTATCACCACCATAGACCTAATGCCAGGAGAGATTAAACCTATAGAATTTATTTTAGGTAGTTGCTCAAATTCTCCAGTTACTTGTGTGCAAAAAAGAATTTATTCCGATACACTTTATGTATTGCCCAATATGTTTACCGACACTAATGGGTATTACTTTAGCTATGAACAATGTTGTAGAAACTTTGGTATCAAAAACCTGGATAAACCAGATCAAAGTGGAATGACTTATTACATAGAATTTCCGTCGTTAATTATTGATAATAAAGTATTTATAAATTCAAGTCCAAAACTAAAAAACGAACAGTTTTTTTATTTATGTGTAAATGACCCATTTGTAGCCGACTACTCATATGTAGACCCAGATGGAGATTCATTGGTTTACAGTTTAATAAATCCCTTAAAAGGAAGCACTACCAGTAGTAATAATAATTCTAACGGTATTTCAATATTAAATCCTGGCCCTTACGAAGAAGTGAACTGGGCAGTAGGTTATGGGCCATCAATGCTCAATTATTTAGATGGTAACCCTGATTTAGCTATTGATGAGAATACGGGAATTTTAACAATTACACCAAGGCAGAACGGACTTTATTCTTTTGCCATAAAAATAGAAGAGTATAGGAAAGGGAAGAAAATAGCAAGTACTAATCGTGAAGTTCAGTATCAAATCATCTTTTGCCCAACAACAAGTAGTCCTGAAATTACATGGACCAACCCCGACCAACATATAATTGAGGCAGAATCAGAACTGTGCTTATACTTTTCTGGAACAGATTTAGATCTTAGTGATTCTTTAAGCGCTTACTTGACCAATATTTCTGAAAATTTAAATAGTTTGGGAATGGAGCTCACAATTGATACCTCCTTAGTAAATCCTATTTACATTAAAGTTTGTTTTAAAACAGATTGTAGTTTGAAGAGTAGTAAAGATGAGGGGTTTAAGTTATATCTTACTGATAAGGCATGCCCTAGGCCTAAATTAGATTCTTTATATGTTCCCTTAGAGCTTATAGCTTTGGACTATAATGAACCTTTGAAAGATATTCCTAATGTGTTTACCCCAAATAACGATGGTATAAATGATTATTTCTCAATAGATAATGGATTTGCGAAACCTTGTATTGACGATTTTTCAATTGTTATTTTTAACCGATGGGGGCACAAATTATTTGAATCTAAGGATTTTAGTTTCAGGTGGTCAGGGGATAACCTACCCACAGGTGTCTACTTCTATATGATTAAGTTTGGAGAAAAAGAAAAGGCAGGGTCAATTTTATTAAAGTTTTGATTTTAAATGATATATTTGAATATGCGCATAGCTAAATACATACTTTTCTTTTTTATTCTAACGATTGCTCAAAGCGAAATTTTCGCAGCGCATATCGTTGGGGGAGATTTTAGCTATAGACATATTTCTGGGGATAAGTATGAACTTAAGATGAAAATGTATCGCGACTGTGGAGGTGGTGGTGCCAATTTTGATAACCCCTTAAGAGTTGGTATTTACGATAAGGGAAACAATAAAAAAATGGTAGAAATTATTCTACCTAAAGTAAAACAATACGGCATAAAATTTAATACGGGTTGTACTAGTCCTCAACTACGTTGTGTAGAAACAGGTGTTTATACAGCAGAGTTCGAAATGCCGAGTACTCTATACAATAATACTGATGGATATTATGTACAATGGGAAAGATGTTGTAGAAATGATATTATTAAAAATATTATAGATCCTGGAGCTACTCCTATGGCTTTTTACATGGAGTTTCCTTCTCCATATCCAGGAGGCGGTGCTCAACGATTAAATAATTCACCAGAATTTTTAAGAGATCCTCTTAACTACTTATGTGTTGGTGAACCTTTTAAATACGATTTCAAAATTTACGATGGAGAAGGTGATGAGCTAAGAATGAAAATAGGGATACCTAATGCAGGTAGATATACTAGTCAAGGGAATCCGATGCAAAGAACAGGTCCTGGACCATATGATGAAATAATGTGGTCTTCAGGATATTCAGTTGGAGGACCAAGTCAGAATGTAATGGACGGGGAACCTGATTTATATGTCGATAACGACTCCGCATTTATTTATTTAGTTCCTACACAAATTGGTGTTTACGTTATTTCCGTGATTTGTGAAGAATACAGAGGCAATGTGAAAATAGGAGAGGTAGTAAGAGAATTACAACTAGAGGTTTTAAATTGTCCACCTCGACATAAACCTGAGATTACAACCAGTATAGATGGTGGCCTAAATGTAATTGAAGCAAGAGTAAATCAGCAAGTATGCTTTGACTTAATTGCAAAAGATTTCGATGCACAAGAAGTCATGAAGTTTAGAATTGACACAGTTGGGATGTATAAATTAGTTGGAAGTGCAGCTACTCTAAATCCTCCTGATGTATCTGGTGTTCAAAATATAAGTACACGTTTCTGTTGGACACCAACTTGTCCTATCGATACAGGAAATGGTGCGTACCTCGATTTTATTGTGTACGATAATTCATGTCCTTTCTCTCAAGATGATACAGTAAGGGTAAAGTTTAAAATGGTGTCGGAAGCCAATGTTGTACCAGCATTAAAAACTTCAATAACAGACAATATTCTGAATGTAAGAAAAAATGAGAATGCATGTTTTCAATTTCAAATTACCGACCCTAATGTTGGCGATGAAGTAAGCATTTTACCAATCACTAAAAATGTGGATGTGTTTAAACTGGGTGCTACGATTACCCCCGAGGTATTGGTAGGTAATTCTGGTTTATCAGGAGAGTTTTGTTGGCAACCCCCTTGCGATTTGCAAATAGACTCACCCATTCATTTTTCGTTTATTATAGGAGATAATTCTTGTCCGGTTGCAGCTTATGATACCGTAGATTTAATTATCAACGTATTGCCAATATTAAACGAAGCTCCGGAAATTGTTGCAGAGGGTATTAGTATCGGAATTAATAATACTGTTAATGTAGTACTGGGATCAGAAAATTGTTTTTCTGTTTTTGCCGAAGACCTGGATCCAGATAATATCGACATTTACATGAAAAATGTAAATTACGATTTCGAAGCTAATGGTGCTAAATTTACGAATCAGGAGAATTCTCCTAATGCTAAGAGAAATCTATTCTGTTGGACTCCAACTTGCGATAATTTCTATGGCACAGATGAATTATTTGTTGATTTCTTAACGAGAGATAATAAATGTGATAATGAAAAGTTCGACACAGTAAGAGTTCGCTTTAAGTATATACTACCTACAAATGAACAACCTTCTATGCTTAAGCCTGATTCTACTTTATATAATTTGAATGCAGGATATACTAGAAGTATAGATGTAAGTGGTTCTGATGATGACGACGAAGATTTGCTGATATTAAGTGCTAGGCCTTTGTACGATTCTGATCTTCCACTACGAATGGAGATGGGTACTACGCAAGGAAATAGTAATGTGAGTTCTGTGCTTAATATTTTTCCTGATTGTGGATTAGAAGGTAATGTGCTGTATCCAGTTGAGCTCACTTTATTGAGTAATAAATTCTGCAACGAATACGACACTGTAAAAAAGGTAGTCAATTTCAAAGTGGCACCTCTATTAGATATTGATCGCCCACTTGTTCCCGATGTGTTTAGTCCTAACGGCGACGGAATTAACGATGAATATAAAATCTATTTAGCTAATAGAACAGTTTGCCCTGATGAATTTGAATTCATAATTTTCGATAGATGGGGTCAGAAAATGTTAGAGACCAAAGATCCAGAGTTTATTTGGAGAGCCGAAGGCTGTACTGCAGGGGCATACGTTTACTATTTGCGAATTGGAGAGACCAAATTCACAGGCTTTATTGCTTTAGTAAAATAGCTACAGTCCAAACAACCTTAGTAAAAATCTAAACAAAGAAACCGCACGATCTTCACCAAAATCGAATTCTTGAGCGATTCTATCCGAAAAATCTTCTAATTCAATTTTCATGGTATTCCCAATTGTTATATTCATAATGCAAATATAAGCTTTTTTGAACTAAAAACCAAATTGGTATTTGGTAACTCGTAGCTCGTATATACCAGTCACTAGTCACCAGTCACTAGTCACTAATTTAGGACAGGCTGAATCAAATACGGAAGAATATCTTTTTCGAAAGAAATAAAGTTTTTCCTCACATCGCTTATAGTAACTGATGTAAAGGCAAATGAGAAGGTGATTGCTTTGCAAGCCTTCATAAGGTATTTAATTTTTTCTGGAGATACTTCTTTGAAATCGGGGATACTCATAAATGTATTAATGAGTAAGTATTCCAGTTCGTTGGATAGATTTTTCAAAAATTCTTGAGAGTTTACACTTTCTCGAATAAAGTCCCAACCAATAAATTCTGAGCAAACGGTATAAGATAGTCTGCTTGTTTTAATAATTAGTGCTGTAATTTTTTCTTCTTTGGTTATTTTGGGGTGGAGTTTTGTTACTAAGTCGTTTATGGCGAATTGTAAGTGCTCCATAATGATTTCATTCAGAATAATTTCTTTGCTTTCGAAATACTTATAAATGGTAGCCTTAGCTACACGCGACTTTTTCGCAATTTCGTTAACGCTGGTTTTGTGATAACCAAATTTACGAAATAGCTCTTTAGAAGCTTCTTTTATTGCTTGTTGTATTTTTTCTGAATCCATTTAATTATAAATATACAAATATCCATCAATTAAATTAGTTTGATATAAACGCAGGGAAGCATTCGCTGGTCCTTTGATGGGTGAGCCATCGAGGAGTTGAAATCTTGATCCGCAGCATTTACATCCTACTGATGAAATAGTGGTATCAATACTTACGTATGCACAGGTATCTGTAGATTGGTAGGAACAGGTTCTTTCCAAAGCAACATATTCGGCGATGGCTTTTCTATAAACAATTATCCCTCTGTTTCCTACATTATAGAAGGTATATGATCCTCCTACACTGGTTAGTTGATTATAAGCTGGGTCGTCGAGATTAATTCTGAAGTTTACAGGTACACTAGGAATAGTGCTTTCTTTTTCTTTCGAACAAGAAAACAATAATGTACCAAGTACCAATATTAAACTTAGAGTTCTCAAATTAGTTCAGCATTAAATTGTGATAATAAACGTACATCATTTTCGAAAAACATACGGATATCTTTAATCTTAAATCTATTCATAGCTAATCGTTCAATACCCACACCAAATGCGAAACCTGAGTATTCGTTAGGGTCGATACCACAGTTTTGCAATACATTAGGATCAACCATTCCGCATCCTAATATTTCTACCCATCCTGAATATTTACAAATGTTGCAGCCTTTCCCTCCACAGTTTTTACATTGAATATCCATTTCTGCAGAAGGTTCGGTAAATGGGAAATACGAAGGTCTGAAACGTACTTCTGTACCCACTCCAAACATTTCTTGTACGAAATAATACAAGGTTTGTTTTAAATCGGCAAAAGAAACATCTTTATCTACATACAATCCCTCTACCTGATGAAATATGCAGTGAGATCTTGCAGATATCGCTTCGTTTCGGAATACTCTTCCAGGCATTATAGATCTAAATGGAGGTTTGCCATTTTCCATTAAACGTATTTGTACAGAAGATGTATGTGTTCTTAGTGCTAAATCTTTTTCGGGTTCATTCGAATCTTTTCTTACGAAGAAAGTATCTTGCATATCTCTTGCAGGATGTTCCATTGGGAAATTCAATGAACTGAAATTATGCCAATCATCTTCTATTTCTGGTCCTTTAGCAATAGTAAAGCCCATGCGTTGGAAAATATCACAGATCTCTTTCAGTACTAAAGAAACAGGGTGACGAGAACCCGTGCTGAAAGCCGCACCAGGTAATGTATAATCAATTTCTTGTGATGTACTTTCTTCGTTATTTTCTAAGCTCTCTTTAAATTGATTGTAGGTACTCTCCGCTAAAGTTTTGAATTCATTCATCACTTTACCGAATTGCTTTTTCTCTTCACCAGGTAAAGCTTTGAAGGCCTCAAAGAAATCGTTTACTATTCCTTTTCTACTTAAGAATTTCAATCGAAATTGCTCTAATTCTTCAGCATTGTTAGCTACAAAACTTTTTATCTCTTCTGTATATTTTTCTATTTGTTCTTTCATTCCTATCCTTTTTTCATTAACACACTATCCCATTAACATATTAACTTATTACTTTTAATTCTTTCCCTACTTTTGTAAATGCTTCAATTGCTTTATCCAAATGTGCGATATCATGTGCTGCCGACATTTGTACTCTGATTCTTGCTTTTCCTTGTGGGACTACTGGATAGTAAAATCCAATTACATAAATACCTTCTTCCAACATTCTAGCTGCAAACTCTTGTGAAAGTTTTGCATCGTATAACATTACCGGAACAATTGGATGAACACCAGGTTTAATATCGAAACCTGCCGCCGTCATTTTCTCTCTGAAATATTTTGTATTGCGTTCCAATTTATCTCTTAACTCAGTAGTTTCACTTAGCATGTTTAATACTTCAATAGAAGCACCAACAATAGAAGGGGCAAGGGTATTGGAGAATAAATATGGACGTGAACGTTGACGAAGCATGTCGATGATTTCTTTTCTTCCTGAAGTAAATCCTCCAGAAGCACCACCTAATGCTTTTCCTAACGTACCCGTAATAATATCTATTTTACCCATAACATTATGATGCTCGTGGGTACCTCTTCCGGTTTTACCCATAAATCCAGAACAGTGGCACTCATCTATCATCACCAAGGCATTATATTTTTCTGATAGCTCAACAATTTTATCGAGTTGTGCAATGGTTCCATCCATTGAAAAAGCTCCATCGGTAACGATAATTCTATGACGAAGACCTTGAGTTTCTATTAATTTTGCTTCCAGATCAGCCATATCATCGTGCTTATAACGGTAACGCTGAGCTTTACATAAACGTACTCCATCAATAATAGAGGCGTGATTCAATTCATCAGAAATAATAGCATCTTGTTCGTTGAACAGAGGTTCAAATACCCCACCATTTGCATCAAAAGCAGCTGCATATAGAATGGTGTCTTCTGTACCCAAAAATTCTGATATTTTTTGCTCTAATGTCTTATGTATATCTTGAGTTCCACAAATAAAACGTACCGACGACATACCAAAACCGTGTGAATCAATAGCATCTTTAGCGGCTTGCGTCACTCTCGGATGTGAGGATAAGCCTAAATAGTTATTGGCACAGAAATTAATCACCGATTTACCATCACTAACCTTAATATCGGCTCCCTGAGGAGTAATGATAATACGCTCACGTTTATATAATCCCGCTTTTTCAATTTCAGCTAATTCTGCTGCTAATACTGGTTTTAAAGTGTTGTACATACTATATGTGTTGTTTTTTGGGGCTAAAATACAAAATAGATGTGAGATGTAAGATTTGAGGTATGAGTGATATACAATTCTCATATCTCAAATCTCATATCTCGTACTTATTGTTATATTTGTGCCGCATTTAACGCCGTTTGCAGCGGTATTAATGAATTATGAATCAATATCAAACATTACTCTATTATTGCTATTCACGCATTGAGAATGCGGAGCAATATACTCAGGAACATTTACAATTTTGTAAATCTATTGGCCTTGTAGGCCGAATTATTATTGCAGAAGAAGGTTTAAATGGTACCGTTTCGGGTACAAAAGAACAATGTAAACAGTACATGGATTATGTATTGAATGACCCTCGTTTTGCGAAAACCGACTTCAAAATCGATGATGTAGAGGCCCCAACATTTGTTAAAATGCATGTTCGCTACAAATCGGAGATTGTTCATTCGGGTTTACGCGATCCTAATTACATTGATCCGAACAAAGAAACAGGTACGCATTTGGAGCCCAAAGAATTTATGGAAATGATCAATCGTGATGATGTGGTGATTCTGGATGTAAGATCGAACTACGAACATAATGTCGGTCACTTCAAAAATGCCATTACATTAGACATTGAAAATTTCCGCGATTTTCCTTCAAAAATCAATGAGCTTGCTCAGTATAAAGACAAGAAAATATTGACCTATTGTACTGGTGGAATAAAATGTGAAAAAGCAAGTGCTTTGTTGTTAAAAGAAGGTTTTAAGGATGTGTATCAATTACATGGTGGAATTATCAAATACGGTAAAGAAGCTGGCGGAAAAGATTTTGAAGGTAAGTGTTATGTTTTTGATAATCGTTTAACTGTTGATATCAATTCAGTAAATCCGAAAGTAGTTTCAAAATGTTTCAACTGTGGAAAAGAAACTACTAAAATGATTAACTGTGCAAACCCAGAGTGCAACGAACACTTCACACAATGTGATGAATGTGGGTGGGAACTCGACGGATGTTGTTCAACAACTTGCAAGGAACATCCAAGAAAAAGGGTGTACGACGGAACAGGTTATTATGTAAAAGTTCCTCAACCTGTATTAGCAAAATGAGAGTGTTCTACACCATTATCTTGCTTAGTATCTCAAACATATTTATGACATTGGCTTGGTATGGTCATTTGAGATTTAAGGATATGGAATGGTCAAAGGGTTTGGGCTTATTTGCTATTATTTTTATTTCCTGGGGGATTGCCTTGCTCGAATACATGTTTCAAGTACCAGCAAACAAAATTGGTTTTAGAGAAAATGGTGGTCCGTTTTCATTGATGCAATTAAAAATAATCCAAGAAGTGTTGTCGATTAGCATTTTCATGGCTTTTAGTCTTTTCTTTTTCAAGTCTGAGAAAATTTCTTGGAACCATTTAGTTGGATTTGGTTTGTTAATACTCTCAGTGTATTTCTTTTTTAAGAACAAATAGTGTTTGTGCTTGTTAATATTTAGTTAATTTATCAGTAGTATATTTACAAAATGAAAATAGGAATAGTTTGTTATCCAACTTTTGGCGGTAGTGGTGTGGTGGCTACAGAATTAGGAAAAGCATTGGCAGACCATGGTCACCAAGTGCATTTCATTACTTATAGTCAGCCCGCACGTTTAGATTTTTTCTCAGAAAATTTATTCTATCACGAAGTTACAGTATCAAAATATCCTTTATTCGATTACCCTCCTTACGAACTCGCTTTAGCAAGTAGATTAGTAGATGTAATTCAACACGAAGAACTAGATATACTTCACGTACATTATGCTATTCCTCATGCTTCTGCAGCATACATGGCAAAGCAGATTTTAGCAACCATGGGTATACATATCCCTGTAGTAACTACTTTGCACGGAACTGATATTACCTTAGTAGGTAAAGACAGAACCTATAAACCTGTGGTTACATTTTCTATAAATCAATCGGACGGTGTTACTGCTGTTTCCGAAAATTTAAAGAAAGATACCTTAATGCATTTCGATGTTACAAACGAAGTTCGCGTAATACCTAACTTTATCGACTTAGAAAGATTTAGTCATAAATCAAAAAATCATTTCAAAAAAGCGATTGCACCTAACGATGAGAAAATAATTGTTCATACATCAAACTTCAGAAAAGTAAAAAGAGTGCCTGATGTAGTGAAAGTATTTGCAAAAGTGGTAGAGAAAATCCCAGCAAAATTGTTGCTAGCTGGAGATGGCCCAGAGAGGGTAGAAGTAGAGCAATTATGTAGAGAGTTAAACTTAAAAGATGATGTTCGTTTCTTAGGTAAATTAGATGCAGTAGAAGAAATTCTATCGGTATCCGATTTATTTATCCTTCCATCAGAAACAGAAAGTTTTGGTCTAGCTGCTTTAGAGGCGATGGCATGTAAACTTCCAGTAATTTCTACAAACGCAGGTGGTATTCCCGAATTAAACATCGATGGAGTAACTGGATTTTTAGATGAGGTAGGTGACATTGAGAGCATGGCAGCTCATGCGATTTATATTTTGGAAGATGAAGCTCGCTTAAAACAATTCAAAGAAAATTCATTGTCGCATGCTAAAACATTCGACATAAAAAATATCATGCCTTTATACGAAAAGTACTACGAAGAAGTAATAGAGAAATCTAAAAAAGCTATTGCTCACTAAATCTTTTATCCTTTAAGAATGTATCGTCGGTTAGTGTTTTTAAAAATGCGATAAGTTTTAATTTGTCGTCGTTAGAAATATTTATACCTCCCACTAACCCTGTATCTACAGTGCTTCCAGCTGGTATATTGCTGAAATAATGATTCACCGCATCTTCAAGTAAATTTGCTCTACCATCGTGGAAATACGGACCACTCTTTTCTATATTTCTCAAACTTGGTGTTTTGAATTTATATAAGTCTTGGTCCAAAAGAGTAACCAGATTTCTACCTTTGTCGGCCAATCGAGTGATACCATTATTGTGGAATTTATTGTCGGTAAATAATGGTTCAGTGTGGCAGCGATTACAATGCTGCATGAATATGTTCATCCCCTCTATTTCTGTAGAGCTCATTATTGAAGTATTACCTGCAATGTATTGATCGTATCTCGAATTGTTACTCACCAACATTACCATAAATTGCGAGAGTGCTTGCATTAAGCGTGCACTTGTAATGCTATCCGTTCCAAATGCTTTTTTAAATAAACCAGGATAGGTGCTGTGATTTCTAAGTTTCACTAGTACATTAGGAATGCTTTCGTCCATTTCCACTGGGTTCTGTATTGGAGCAAATGGGAATAAATCTAAATCGAATACTCCTCCGTCCCAAAAGAAAAATGGCGACCATGCTAAATTTTGTATCACTGGTGAATTTCTGGTTCCTAGTAAATCGTCGATTCCATGACTTACAGGGTGGTCGAATTGTGCGAACGCTGAACTCTGTTGATGGCACGAGCCACAAGAAATGCTACCATCTCTTGATAAAATACCATCGTAAAATAATTTTCTTCCTAGTTCAAATCCTGCTTGTGTTACTTGATTATATTGAAAGCGATAAACAGGTTCTGGGAATGAGGCAGGTTTTTCAAATCCTTTAAATGAGGTATCTACAGGAGTAGTGGTCTCGTCGTCTTTACAAGATATTATTGTTGTGAAGGATAGGAGTAATGCTAAAATGTAGATACGCGATTTCATAAAATTTAATTGTTTTCTGCTTTGGTAATGCTAAACATGTAGCTATAATTTTCTGCAATTTTAGTAGAGAAAGGAGTAAGCATAACAGTTGAATACTTGTCAATATCGACATCGTATATGCCCGAAATTACACTCATTAAATCTGCTTTAATACTAATTTTTGGTTTGTTAGATGCAGTAAGTTGTACGCTATTAGGGAAATCAAGAGTAACGGTTTTTAAATTGTTTACTGTAGGTTGATCATTCATGCCACCAAAACCACCAATATGATATACATATACTTTAGCTGGGTCCGGACTACCTTTAGGAATTGGTTTGTGGCATTCGAGTTTCAAGAAAATATAACCTTGATTCCATGTCCAATACATATCTGATGCGAAGCCACCAACATCCAATACTCCTTGACGTTGTTCAATGGGCATGGTATTTCTTAAACTATCTACTCCGATAACAAAGCGTATACCTGTGTATTCATCTAGTGCTAATCTATTTAGACTTACCAAGTGTGTTGAAGGTATGGCTTCTTTAATTAGAAAGTATGAGCTGTCTTGATCTAAACTAATGTAGTTGCCTGCTTTTGTTTTTAACTCTATATTGCTAATAAAGTAGTTGAATTTTTTTACAGTAAAATCTTGATTGAATGCACTCTGATAAACTACAGAATCTAAAATTAATTCTTGCTCACCCACTACATTGTCGAACGCTAATTGTATAGTTCCCAATTGTCCAACTGGGTTGATGATATCATTGTTTTCTTCTTTCTTACATGATGAAAAAAGAAAAACGACTGCAAAAATAATGTATACTAATTGTTTATTCATGATATTGTGATTCCAAAAAAGTTCATCATCCAAGTATTTTTTATTGCCTCTATACCTTTTGCATTCCAATCTAACAGCGATAAGCAAAGGTTATTTACAACTTTTGTTTCTGTAGTAATTACACCTGTTTCTACATTTTTTTCAAAATCATTTTTTTTCAGGGTAATTAATTCACCAGTCTCATTTACATAGGTGAATAACATTCTATTAAAAATTTCTATGTTGTATTTTTTTTCTAAATCCTCCAAAAAGTGTACCGATTTATCTATTGAGCAACCACTAGCAGGATTAAGATGTTCATCGACTCCAAGTATTAATATTTTTTTATCGATGAGTTTATAGAATGAACGTAATTCTTTATTGTGGGCTGTCCATTGTGTGCAAAAAATCGCTAAATCATTTTGAAATGATTCTAGGTTTTCAGTAGAAATACTCGGGTTAATTGTGTAAATCCATATTTTAGAACTCGAGTCGTATTCATTTATTTGCCATTCAGCTTTCATGATAATCCGTTTGCTTTTGCAGTAATTTCTGCGATGTCTAAAACTTGAACTGTATTTTCTTTTTCAAAATGTTTAACCCCATCTCTTAGCATGGTCATGCAGAAAGGGCATGAGGCCGCAATGATATCAGGATTAACGGCCAGTGCTTCTTCTGCACGCTCAACGTTAATGTCTTTATTCCCTTTTTCAGGTTCTTTAAACATTTGAGCTCCTCCAGCACCACAGCATAGTCCGTTCGATTTACATCTTTTGAGTTCTACTAAATCCGAATCAAGTTGTGCCAATACTTCACGCGGAGCTTCATATACTCCATTAGCTCTTCCTAAATAACACGGATCGTGGTAGGTAATTCTTTTTCCTTTAAACGATTCGCCGTTGCTTGCTTTCAATTTACCTTGATTAATTAATTCTTGAATTAATTGGGTATGATGAATTACTTCGTAGTTTCCGCCAAGCTCTGGGTATTCATTTTTAAGTGTGTTAAAGCAATGAGGACATGCTGTAACTATTTTCTTTACTTCGTATGCATTTAATAATTCTATATTACTCATGGCCTGCATCTGAAACAAGAATTCGTTTCCAGCTCTTTTTGCAGGATCGCCTGTGCAACTTTCTTCAGTACCAAGTATGGCATACTTCATGCCCACATGATGCAATATTCTTGCAATATCTTTAGTGATTTTTTGAGCACGTTCGTCGAAACTACCCGCGCAACCTACCCAAAATAAAATATCGGGTTGTTCACCATTAGCCATCATTTCGGCCATTGTAGGTACTTTAAAATCCATCTTTATTAATTATTAATTGTAAATTACAAATTGTAAATTATTTTATTGTCTCAATACTCACTACTCACTACTCACTACTCACTACTCACTACTCACTACTGAGAACTACCTTTAAACACCTGAATCTTCGCATCAGCAATAATCAACTCCGTAAACTTCCCTTCATAACGTGTTGCACGTACAATATGATTATCGATCCAATGGTAATTTCCTCCTCGTGGTTTGCCAAATAAAATACCATGGTATTTGAATCCATTTTTATTTAGCCAACGCTCTGTTACTTCTCTATGAGCTTCGGTTCTCGATGTAAAGAAAGTAATCACATGCCCTTCATCGTACCATTTATTTATGATGTCTAATGCTCCATCATATAATGCTGCATCTTCCATGCGTTCTGGTTCCTCATTCGGAATGTCATCGCAAATAGTACCATCAATGTCAATCAAAAAATTCTTTACCTCATCAGGCAACTTCGGACTAATATGTTGTCCGTTTTCATCCATTGCTTCTTCTAAACCTATCACTTTTAAATTCTAAATTCTAAATTCTAAACTCTAAACTCTAAATTATGAGCACATGAGCAAACGAACACACGAGCACACTAACTAGTCCAATTTGCTCGGTCACTAGGAGAAAACTTCCAAGGTGCACCATTTGTTTCAATATTCGTTTGCATAGCATTTAAACTGCTAGGCGCTGCCGATTCTTCCATTACTAAATATCTTCTCATATCAACAATAATAGAAAGCGGATCAATATTCACTGGACATGCTTCTGTACACGCATTGCATGAAGTACATGCCCATAATTCTTCTCTCGAAATGTAATTATCTAGTAGGGTCTTATCGTCGCTCGCCTCTTTACCATTTTTTTCAATGTTTAAGCCCACTTCTGTTAAACGGTCCCTGGTGTCCATCATAATTTTACGTGGAGAGAGTAATTTCCCTGTTTGATTGGCCGGGCAAACGGATGTACATCTACCACATTCTGTACAAGTGTATGCATCCATTAATTGTTTCCAAGTAAGGTCTTGTACATCTTTGGCTCCAAATCTTCCTGGAGCTGCACTTGCATCTGGAACGAAACTAGGATCAAGCATTGCTTTTACTTCGTTCGTTACGCTTTTCATGTTTGTAAATCTTCCTTTAGCTTCTAAATTCGAGAAATAGGTATTAGGGAAGGCCATGAAAATGTGAAAGTGTTTAGAATAGGGAACGTAATTTAAGAATGCTAATATTCCTAAAATATGGAACCACCAGCATGAGCGCTCTATAGCAATTAAGCTATTGATGTCGTTTGGTAATAAATTAAGTAATGATGACGAAATAGGGAAAGCTCCCGCTTTTGTATAATGGGCAGCACCTAGAGTTTGTAGCTTTAAGTCTGCCGCATTCATAGTTAAAAATGCAGTCATCAATAAAATTTCTGTAATTAGAATGTAGTTAGCATCCGATTTTGGCCAAGAGGTCATTTCAGTGCCCGAAAAGCGTTTCAGCTTCACAATGTTTCTTCTGGCTAAGAAGATCACACAGGCTAACCATACCCCTAAGGCAAGTATTTCAAACGACCCTATTAAGAAATCGTATAATCCTCCTAAAAATGGTGCAAATACTCGGTGTGTGCCAAAAGCACCATCAATAATGATTTCTAAAACCTCAATATTAATGATGATAAAGCCAGCATAAATGATAAAATGGAAGAAGAAGGGAACCGGACGAGCAGCCATTTTAGTTTGGCCAAATGCGACTTTTAGCATCGTCATCCAACGCTCATTACTTCGGTCGGAGCGGTCTATATCTCTACCTAACAAGATGTTACGACGAATACGCGCCACATTTTTAGAGAACCAATACACCGCAAAGGCGGTAAGGGCAATGAATAAAATTTGTAATACCATATCTTCTTACACTTCCTGCGAATTTAAGCTTTTGTACGCTTATTTCAGTTAGCCCCAATCTATTTTTCTCTATATAGACTGATTTTAAATGTGTTCCATCTTTTTTCAAAAAAGATTTTTTAAAACAGAAAAAGAAATTACATTTGCAGTCCGAAAACGGTGATATAGCTCAGTTGGTAGAGCAAAGGACTGAAAATCCTTGTGTCCTTGGTTCGAATCCGAGTATCACCACCAAAGCCTCCTAGCTACTTAGGAGGCTTTTTTGTTTCTAAATACTTTCTAAAAATACTTCTAGATACTAAGTAGTTAGTATTGAGTATTGAGAAAGTTTGTGGTATTATTATTATCTTCATACAACGATTGTGCTTATGAGGAGACCTATCATTTCATTATTTCTAATTATTTCTACACTCTTTTCTTGTGTTAAGGAAGAGGAGGCTGTAGTGACGTATGAGTATAATGACGACCTAAATACTACAGAACAGAAGCTTAGTGGTCGATGGTATTTAAAATCAAAAACAGATTCTATTTACTATTTACACACACAACTGCTTGATAATAATCAAACAAAAAGCTATACAAATTTTAATAATCAAAACTACATAGATTTTACATCTAAATTAAATAGTGTTGCCAAAGACAATCCTCAGGATTTTCCTGATGCGAAAAGTGTTTACCTTTCAACAAGAACAGTAAGTATCGGACAAATTGGAGAACCAGTAAATCAGGTTTATTTTACTACATATTGGTATTTTAACGAGAATACTAATGATTTAATAATTTATGATGATAAATACAAAATAAAATTACTTGATGAAAATCATTTAGTAATAATATTTGATACAGATAAATATACTAATAGCACTATTACATCATTTTTTGAAAGATAGGCTTTTACCAACTACCAGTTACCAACTACCAGCTACCAATTACCAACTACTATTCATATAAAAAGTTAAAGTACCACCCCTAATCAGGTCTTCGTGTTTCAAATGATATCCTTCTAATGGAGTGCCATTCAATTCCATCTTTTTTACATATACATTTTTATCACTTTGATTTTTTACTTCGATAGAAAATGTTTTTCCATTTTCTAAATTAATGGTTGCTTTTTTTACAAGCGGACTTCCTATGGCATAGTCGGTAGTACCTGGCGCAACAGGATAAAATCCCAACGCACTGAAAATATACCAAGCACTCATTTGTCCACAATCGTCATTACCTCCCAACCCATCTACTTTTGCATTATACATCTTATTCATAATATCTCGAATGTTTCGTTGTGTGCTCGAGGGTTTGTTTGCATAATTAAATAAATAAGCTACATGATGTGAGGGTTCATTGCCATGTACATAATTTCCGATAATACCATCTCTTGAAATATCTTCTGTATGTTCGAAATAGTTGTCGGGTAGCTCCATGCTAAACAAGGAATCTAAATGCCTTGTAAAGGCAATATTTCCTCCCATCATTTTTATTAATTCCTTAGGTTGATGAGGTACATATAAACTATAATTCCAAGAATTGCCTTCTATAAATCCAGCTTGATGTGTATTCAATACATCGAATTCTTTTTTGAATGTACCATCTGATAATCGCGGACGCATATAACCTATACTTGCATCGTATACATTTCTATAATTTTCCGAACGTTTAATAAATTCTTGATAAATGTCGTTGCGGTTTAATTTTCTTGCCATCTGTGCTATGCACCAATCGTCGTACGCGTATTCTAAGGTTTTAGAAACAGAACTCCCACTTTTATCTTCAGGTACATATCCTTTGTCGATGTAGTAGCCTAGTCCTTCGTACATTCTTGTTCTAGCAGTATTTACACATGCTTCAAGAGCTAGGTTTGGATCGAATTGGGTATTGCCTTTCATTACTGCATCGGCAATTACCGATACACTATGATACCCAATCATGCACCAATTTTCGTTTGCATAATGCGACCAGATGGGCAACATGTGCTCTGCACTTTGTTGATAATGGGCAAGCATAGCGTTTATCATATCCCCATTTCTTTTCGTTTGTATGATATTATACAAAGGATGTAAGGCTCTGTAAGTATCCCACAAAGAAAATGTTGTATAATTTGTGAAAGTAGTTGCAGTATGGATGTTCTGGTCGAGTCCTCGGTATCTTCCATCCACATCAGCATAAACAGTTGGACTCAAGCAAGCGTGATACATAGATGTATAAAAGTTCACTTTATCTTCAGGGTGTAAAGCTTCGATTTGAATTTTGTTTAATTCTTTATTCCATAAATCTTGCCCTTCTTTTTTTACACGATTGAAATCCCAGTGTGGAATTTCAGTTTTTAAATTAAGTAGCGCACCTTCTGTACTTACCGACGAAAGCGCAACTTTTATTTTTAGTTTTTCATTAGCGAGTATGTCGAAATTAAAATAAGCTCGCAATTGTGTTCCGGCTAATTCTGGGAAATTTTTACTTTGATCAAATTTGCTCCAAAACCCTTTATACACTTGCTTCTTCGCAAAATTCTTAGCACCGTAATTTTTAAATGGTTTTGAAAAGGTAATAGCAAAATAAACTGTACGTGTTCTTGCCCAACCATTTGTTTGTCGATATCCAGTTATTAAAGAATCGTTTTCTATACGTAGATAAGTCCATACGTTTTTACCTTCATAATTATAGATTCCCGACATTAAATCAAGAATAATATGAGCCTCTTCACTTTTAGTAAATGTATATTGATGAATTCCTACTCGTGTCGACGTACTCAATTCCGCAGTGATGTTATCGTCGTCTAATTTTACTTTATAGTAATTGGGCTCAGCACTTTCATTGTTGTGACTAAACGCAGAACGGAAACCATGCTCAGGATTTTTTGCAGTACCCGGATTTAGTTGTAATGTACCTTGTGTGGGCATAATGAGGATATCACCTAAATCGGAATGGCCAGTGCCGCTGAAATGAGTGTGACTAAACCCTACAATGGTAGGGTCGGAGTATTGATATCCTGCACAATATTTGTAAATGTCTTTGTTGTATTTTCCATCGAGTTCATACTGTAGGGTGTCTGTATCCGGACTTAATTGCACCATTCCGAAAGGAACAGTTGCTCCAGGGTAAGTATGGCCCATTTTTGCTGTACCTATAAAGGGATTTACATAAGGCAGTAAATCTTGTTTACTGTTTTGTGCGTACACTGTAGCGCTTATTCCTATTAAAACACTAAAGATTGTTAGTCGTAACGATATCATACTATCAATGTTAAGAATTTTTTTGCATAAAAAAAGGGAGAAACGATGTCTCTCCCCTCTGTATTCGTTTTTTGCTGTTTTATTTCTTCATAAATTTCTGATTAATATTTTCTGTTAATCCGATTACTTGTAGCGTGTACATTCCCGAAGGGAAATGGACTGTTTCAATAGAATTAATTTTATTACTCATCAAGTTGTTATTTTCATAAACAACTTTACCTACTAAGTCTAAAATTTTAATCTGAATTTTTGTTGCATCAGTATTAGAGATAATAATATTTAATGTTTCTGAAGAAGGGTTAGGATACAAACTAACACTAGCTTTTACCTTAGCATTACGTTTTACTGCAATAACATCTGAGAAGCTAAACTGATTATCGCGATCTATCATTTTCAAACGGTAATATTGGATAGAACTTGATGTGTTAAACGTAGCATCATGAAATTGATATTGATTGATTTCCTTACTATTTCCTGCTGCAGAAATACGACCGATGGGCTCAAATTTTCTCGCTGTATTTAATCGTTCTACCTCAAAGTAATTGGAATTGATTTCAGAAGCAGTAGTCCAGGTTAATGCATTGAAATCAGTTTTAGCACTTCCTTCAAAAGTTAATAATTCAATAGGCAGAGGATTAGAAGTTACTTCATCTGCACCGATGTAAGGAATACCCGAAGTAGAAGGACGCACTTGCTCATCAAAATCTTCGGTAATACTAGCTACGAGTGTCCCTCTTAGGTTAGCACTACCTATGGAAGCACCAGCGATATGTAAATCACCATTGGCTTCATCGTTAAAGGTTACATCCACATTTTTAGTGTTAGCATCGCCAGCACTTGCGGATTGAAATCCAGCAAAAGTTTGGTCAACTGTCCAGTATCCTGTTGTAGCAGCGGTACTACTGTATAGTATATTGTAATCAGAGGCACTAGAAGACCAGCCTGTACTCGGAGAACTCGTGGTGTTTGAAATGGCGTAGTGTTTCCCAGTACCACCAGAGCGTTCGTTGATGAAAATATTATCTTTTATCGTAACAATACTTCTGACTATTCTTATGAAACTAGAAGAGTTCGCACTGGTAGTTGCCGTTCCCCCAATACGTACAGAATTATAATAGAGAGTATGAGTGGTTGAAGTGGTGCTGTTCTCATGAATACCAGAAATAATTGGTCCATTGCTATATGCTCCGTTGGTAATACTGATCATGTTATTGATTAGAGTACTGTTTCCTCTGGATAGTAAAATTCCATATACCCCTGCACTAGCACTGCTTGAAGTATTTGTTAAACCGTAAATTTTATTTTTTGATAAAGTAAGATTACCATTGCTTGCATTTAAGAGGATACCTACACAAAAAGTTGAAGCTGAGGCCGTAGAAGATTCGATATTGTAAATATGATTTTTTGAAATAAGTTGTCCGGAACTTGGACTCGATGATACAATTCCACACAATCCAGAAAGTTCACTGGTTGATGTTCCGTTACTGATAATATTTTTAATGGTATTAGAGGAAATAGTTGCAGTACCATTTCCCGTTACATTAATTCCTTTAAAGTTTGTTCCAGTTCCAGTACCTGTTGCAGAGACGTTTGCAATTAAATTATTGGAAACGGTACAGTCAGCTGCTGAGGAAATGAGAATTCCTGTAGTAGAACTTGTACCTGCAACAGTAATGCTGTTTGAGTTGGTGCTGTGACCAATGGTGTTTCCTGTGCTTGTACCGACTTGTGCTAATCCAGAACTTACCTCTATGCCTGCAAATGTTACGGTACTTGTATTGCTTAAGTTGATGTTTTGAATAATATTATTTTGAATAGAATTTGTACTGAAAAAACTTCCCGCGGTAGTAATTCCTTTAAAAGCAATTGCACCGGTGTTAGTCCATGCACTTCCTCCAGCATTTGTAGTATTCCCTCCAATATAATTATTGTTGATGGTATGATTTCCTCCCGATTGAATAGAGATACTCGTTTGAGCAGCAGAAGCACTTGAAGTAGCATAAAAGCTATTACCATTTACAGTGCATCCATCATTAACACCTGCTAATGAAATTCCTAAACTACTGAAATTATAAATAGAATTATTGGTTGCTGTTAAAGTATTCATGGTATTATTGGAATAGATACCAATCGCTGCATTACCTACCGTTCCAGCTGTAGCGTCTCTTATGTCATTATTAGTAAGAGTAAGTGTATTGGCGCCACTCGATCCCAAAGTTATGGCACCTAAACTACTCGAACTAGCATTCGATTCTATTATACAATTTCTAAGTGTAGCATTTAAACAACCGTTGTTGAATTGAATTACAGCGCCTGTATTTGCTGCAGTGGAATTGGTATTTCTAAAGCTAAGGTATTGCCCACTTCCTGCATTTCGTCCATCGATAAGAATATGGTCTGTGCCATTAAAATTTATCATTGGTGTACCACTGGCAACTGATGTTCCAGATATGGTTCTCATGGCATTCGTATTGGATTGAATAGTAATACTAAAATTACTTCCATAGGGTTCTTCTCCAAGTGCGTTTAGTGAGTTTGTACCATCTTCTACTAAATCGCTGGTGATATTCACGGTAATATTACCCGTTACAATTTTTGTATTGATATCGGCAAACAAACCACCAGCACCAGTAAGTGAAGTATAACTTTCTCCTGTTCCAACATTAAGAGTTCCGTTTATACTCGAGCTAGTAATGGTATAAGAATTAACACTGCTAGGTTTTGCAGTTACATTTTCAACAGGAGGATTTGCATTAGTGCTAGCACCTTCTGGAAATGAATTAAAATTATTAGCAGCATCTTGTGCAACCAAAAAATATTCAATAACATCGGCATTTGCAATGGTACTATTTAGTAAGGAGTAGTCGATAGTAAAGGAATACGGACTACTTGAATTACTTGCGATTACATACTTCCATCCGTTCGAGGCATTGGTATTTCCAACAAAGGCATCATTCTCTGTAGATTTTTTAAAATACAAACGAGGTTTGGATGTGACTGAAACGCCTATATTATCAGTAATGATGGCAAAATTACTCAATACTTTATTGCTAGTTGAACTATTCTGAATAGTTGCATAGGAAATATTTACTGGAGATCCATCGGTGCTAGTATATGTTCCAGCATCTGCTCCAATGTCTGTTGCGCTTAATCCCGAACGTGCAGACCCGTCGTAGTCCTCGCTTATTTCATCTATAGCACTACCATTTCCTTCAGCAACAGAAGTTCCTTGTAGGTGTAAATCTACTGTACTGCTTGTACCAGTTGCTAAAACAAAATTTGGGTCGCCTTGATGAGATGAGGCATCTTGATTAGAGGCCGTTCTCCATGCGGTTAATGTATAGTTTGTTGTGGAGTGTCTAATTAAAGTACCACCTGTACCATTGGCGAAAAATACATTGTAATTACTCGATAACCCTGTAAGTGAAGGAAGAGTACCCGACACCGAATAAGCAATATTTAAACCAGTGCCCGATGTATTCGATCTGTTGTTCACCAGAATATTATTTTTAACTATTCTTCTGCTGTTAGAAACATTACTGAATAGGGCATAGGTGTTTGTACTTCCTGAACTTACTCCAGTTCCACCAATATAAATGGAGTTAAAATAAAAACTATTTGATCCGGTATTATCGTTAATTCCTCTAATGCTATAGGCATTACTCAATGATGCTCCCGTTTCATCGAGTCCCAGTCTAATCATATTGTTTTGATAGTTGGCAGTTCCTCCTATAATTTCAATGCCATATATCGTGCCTACTGCGGAGGTTGATAATTTCAAAGAATGGATAAAGTTTCTTCCTATAGTGTTAGTCCCGGAATTGGGCCCATTATTACAAATACCTAATACGGCAGTAAGTCCCGAGGTATTGGTGTTAGCTAATGAATGAATAACATTCTGTGAAATAGTTATGCTTCCTGTGTTAGAAGTATTGATAATACCGATTACTGATGAAGATGAAGTGCTTCCAATTCCATTAGCAGCAGTGCTTAAATTTCTAATGGTGTTTCCTGTAATTGTTGCCGAACCTGCAGTGTTTATGATTCCTCTAATAAGGGTAGCACTAATACTACTCGGATTGTATGCATTCGATAAGTTTGCAATGGTGTTATTCGTAATACTTGTTATCCCTGCACCGCTTGTGTGAATTCCAGTGACTACTTGTGCAGTAGAATGTGTAGATGCATTGGATGCATAGATACTGTTCGCAGTGGTAGTGCTGCCAATGGTATTCCCACTGATGCTTATAGAAGAACTCGTACTTGATGAAGCAATACCCGTTAAACTATTCGATATGCTGGTACTCGTACCATTGGTACTTATTGCAGCAATGATGTTATTCGAAATGCTAGTTGACGTAGTTGTGCTTTCGAGAGCTATTCCGTAAGTGATAGCGCCTGATAATGATGCGGTAGAAACAATCGCTCCAGTGCCACTATTCGCTCCAATAATATTTGCGTTGCTAGTACCTACATTAAATGAGCCTGTTATTAAATGTATTCCAGTAAATATACCAGGAATAGTTGAAGCGCCGTTGCTGGTGTTAAAATTGATATTAGTAATGATATTGCCTTGAACATTAGAAGTACTGGACGTACCTACACTTAATGACATTCCTCTGAATGTGTTTAAAAAACCTCCATTTACAGTCCATGCCGAACCTTCTGCAGAAGCAGAACTTCCTCCTATATAATTATTATTGATGGTAAAATTATTTCCATTCGTATTAATTAAATAAATCACATAAATAAGTACCGTTCCTGTAGGAGTACGTGTAGCTGTTTGATAAAAATGGTTGTTGTTGATACTCCAGTCTGAATTGCCATTACCTAAAATTACTCCACTAGAAGTTGCACCAGGTGCGGCGTTAAAAAAATCGAAGATGTTGCAATTAGATATGGTATTACTACTATTGTAATGTGTGCTCGAAGTTGTTGTACCCACAGAGTATACACCATTTAAAGCAGCACCTGCTCCAGTAGGAGAGGCCGAAGCTCCAGCCTTCCCATCAATATCACAATTGTCGATAGTGTTATTGTCATTTCCTGCAATTCCTGTTGTGGTTGAAAATGTAATTACTCCTAAGGTTGATGAGCCGAACATCGAACTTATTTTTGCATACTTAATGGTATTATTGTTGGCTTCATTAATAAATCGAATAGCTGCTCCACCAGTGGCGGTACTTGTATTGGCAATAGATAAATCTTTTGTCGAGCCTATTCCATTTACCCTTCCGTCTATAATAATGTATTTCCCTTCATTAATATCTATTGTTGCGGTGGTATTATTGGATGTGATGCTTAAACCAGTTGAAGCGGGTCGTATCGTGATAGTATTGGTAGCACTAATACCAGCAATGTTCCCAAGGATTAAAGGGAATGTTTCTGCAGAACTGTTATAATCGGCTTGGAGACTGAGAATAACTGGACCATCCAACACACCAGTATTAGCGGCGCTTAATGCTGATGTAATTGAAGTATAATCAGCGCCTGAGGTGCCTATTGTTTTTGTTCCGTTGAATGCATGGCTCTCGATAAAAAAGAAAACACAAAAAATGCACATCCATGCAAAACGAATAGATTGTATTTTTTTCATTTTAGTTTAGTTTTGGGTAACTTTAATTATTATTGGGTGTAATAATTTCTTTTAGGTAATTGTCTTCTTATTTTTTCATAAATTTTTGATTGATATTTTCTGATAGCCCTAAAACTTGTAAAGTATAAATTCCTGAAGGTAAACTTTCCATATCTAGAGTAAAGATTTGACGACTGCTTAATCCTTCTTGTTGATACACAACTTTACCCATGATATCTGTAATCCTTATGTTAGGTTTTTGTTCATCAACACCAGAGAGGATAATATTTACTAGGTCTTCGGAAGGGTTAGGGTATATAGTAACGCTTATTTTTTTGTGAGAATTACGTTTTACTGCTATAACATCTGAGAATTTAAACTGCTCATCACGATCTAACATTTTCAAACGATAATATTCGATAGGATTTGATGCGTTAAACGTAGCGTCATGAAATTGATAATGAGTGATTTCTTTACTATTCTTTGCGGCGTAAACACGACCAATATTTTCAAATTCGTTTTCAGAATTTAATCGTTCTATTTCAAAGTAATTTGAATTTATTTCTGAAGCAGTAGTCCATATTAATAAATTGAAATCAGTTTTTGCGGTTCCCTCAAAAGAAAGTAAGGTAATTGGAAGCGGATTAGATGTTACTTCATCGGCACCGATGTACGGGATACCAGTTGTAGAAGGTCGAACCTGTTCGTCGTAATCTTCTGTAATACTCGCCAACAAAACACCATTCAAATTTGCATTACCAATAGAAGCACCAGCGATGTGCATGTCGCCGTTGGATTCGTCGCTAAAATTAACATCCACGTTTTTTGAGTTAGCATCACCAGCACTAGCAGATTGAAATCCTGCAAAACTTTGGTCACCACTCCAGTATCCAGTAGTGCCTGAAGTTGTGCTGTATAAAACGTTATAATTAGAAGCACTCGCCGACCACCCAGTTGAACCACTGTAATTGTAAATGGCATAGTGTTTTCCTGTACCCCCAGAGCGTTCGTTTACTAGAATATTGTTTTTTATTAACATAGTAGATTCAGCTGTTTCTCTACTCAGGCAATTTGTATTTGTACCAGCACTTCCTGTACCTGCAACTCTAATCGTATTGTAATAAATAGTGTTCGTTTTTGTTGATGCATTTTTACAAACTACTCCAGCTATAATTGGGTCATTAGTATTTGCGCCGTTTACAATGCTGATCATATTGTTATAAATGTTGCTTACTCCGGCATTGATATATATTCCGTATATGCCCGAAGTGGTGCTACTTGTTGCAACTTTTAAATCGTAAATTTTATTCTTTTTAATAAGGAATTCCCCGTCTGTATTATTCGCTAATATTCCTATACAATTGATTGCTGCAGAAGTTGCTGTAGAGTATAAAGCATAGATTGTGTTTTTAGAAATAGTTTGATTGTTATTCGAACTTTGGCTAACAATTCCAGCGATAGCTTGGATTGTAGTAATGCTTGTAGAAGTACTGTTTGAACTTAAATTTCTGATGATGTTGTTAGTAATATTCACATTGGCATTTCCAGAGATGTAGATTCCTCGAAATGCACTATTTGTACCTGTGCCGCTTGACGTTATGTTTGCAATCAAGTTATTTGTGATGTTTACATCTGCGGAACTTGCAATAACTATACCGGCACAAGTTCCAGAATTTGTTCCGAGGGATATGCTGTTAGCAGTTGAGCTGTGCCCAATAGTATTTCCTGTAGCTGTGCCTATGTTTGCCTTCCCTGAACTTGTCGAAATCCCTTCTATTCTTCCTCCAGGACTGGTAAAATTAAAATTTTGAATCACATTATTTTGAATAGAATTAGCCGTAGTGTAGCTACCTGCAGTACTTATTCCAGTAATTAATCCGCCACTATGTGTCCATGCCGTACTCCCAGCGCTACTGCTAGTACCTCCAATATAATTATTAGTTATCGTGTGGTTGTTTCCAGTTTGTATAGAGATTGCTGTTATAGTAGTCGAACTCGTTGTCGTAGCATACAAACTATTATCGGAAACATTACATCCATCAGCAACATTTGTAAGCAACACACCTGAGTTAGTGAAATTGTAAATATTGTTTGACGATACTGAAATCGTATTTTGGTAGTAGTTGCTGTATATAGCGTTCGAAGGTTTTCCAGTAGTCCCAGCTGTAGCATCTCGAATATCGTTATTAGAAATACTGATATTATTAACTCCAGTATTACCAATAACTATATTTCCTCGTGTAGCATTAGAAGCATTGGTTTCGATAGTTACATTTCTTATGGTACAATTTATACTTCCGTTTGTAAATTGAATTGCGGCTCCAGTATTTGCTGCTGTAGTATTTGTGTTTCTAAAGCTGAGGTATTGTCCACTACCTCCACTTCTTCCATCAATAGTTACATTGCGTGTACCGTTAAAATTTATCATAGGCGACCCTGTAGCTACAGCAGTTGCAGAAATGGTTCTCAGAGTACTGCTATTCGGTTGCATGGTAATACTGAAATTGCTGCTGTAGGGTTCTTCGCCTAATGCATTTAAACTTGTTGTTCCAGTTTCCGTAAGGTCGCTGGTAATATTTATGATGATGTTTCCAGATAAAACTTTTGTATTTAAAAACTCGAACAAACCACCTGCCCCAGTTAGTGAAGTATAGGTTTCTCCTGATCCAACATTGAAAGTTCCAGATGTTGTTGAGGTGTTTATGGTAAAAGAATTTACTGTTGATGGTTTTGCATTGATATTCTCTACTGGAGGGTTAGTGCTGTAACCCGCTCCTTCTGGGAGAGAATTAAAATTATTGGAAGCATCCTGAGCGACAACAAAGTATTCGATAACATCGGCATTGGTAATCGTGCTGTTTAGTAAGGAATAATCGATAGTAAAAGAATAAGGACTACTAGCGTTACTTGCTATCACGTACTTCCATCCGTTAGCCGCATTTGTATTTCCAGAAAATGCATCACTCTCTGTCGATTTTTTATAATATAGTCGAGGCTTTGAAGTGTTAGAAACACCAGCATTATCTGTAATTGTTGCAAAATTAGTTAAGATTTTATTTGCTGTTGAGCCATCAGTTAGTGTTGGATAAGAAATATTTACGGGTGAACCATCAACGCTTGTAAAGGTACCAGCATCCGCACCGATATCTGTAGCGCTTAAAGTTGCTCGTGTCGATCCATCATAGTCGTCGCTCACCGATTCTATTAATGTTCCATTTGCTTCCGCCACCGTTGGACTTTGAACATGTAAATTAACAGTCGAACTATTTCCAGTTGAAGAAATATAATTCGGGTCTGCTTGGTGCGATGCGAGGTCTAAACCAGAAGCGGCTCTCCATGCCTGAAGCGTATAATTCGTACTTCCGTTTCTAATTAATATGCCGCCTGTTCCATTTGCATAGTAAATATTGTAGTTACTTGCTAAGCCAGTGGGAGCAGGTACTGACCCAGAAATAAAATACGCAACGTGAATTCCTGAACCAGATGAATTTGATCTATTATTTACAAAAATATTATTTTGTAACGCTCTAACATTTGATGTAATTGAGCTATAAAACGCATAGCTATTTGTAGTTCCTGAGGCAACATTAGTACCGCCAATATATACGGAATTAAAATAATACTGATTTGTTCCAGAAGATTCGTAAATTCCTCTAATGTCGTAAGCCGATGTACTTGAAACGCCTAATTCATCTATTCCTAAACGAATCATATTATTTTTAGTGGTAGAAATTCCACCTGCGTGGTAAATCCCGTAAATCATTCCAATATCAGAGGTGGATAATTTTAAAGAATGTACAAAATTCCTCGCTACCACATTATTTCCAATAGATGGGCCACTATTATAAATGCCAATTACTTGTGTTATGGCAGAAGGGTTATTGTTTGCTAGGGTGTGAATAATGTTTTGTGAAATAGAAAACGAAGAAGCAGTGGTGTTAATAATTCCAACCACCGAGGCAGAGCTACCAATTCCCGTTGCATTTGCACTAGTACTTAAGTTTCTCACCACGTTACCAGTATAGCTACAAGTTCCTTGAGTGCAGATTAGACCTCTAATAATGTTTGAGGTGTTTGCTGAGGAAGGACTGTAGTCATTATTAATATTTGCAACGGTATTGTTGGTAATGGTAAATGCTCCAGAGCCTGTATTGCTAATTCCAGTTATAACTTGAGCGGTGCTGCTGGTTGATGCAGTATTTGCATGTATACTATTTGCCGTAGTAGTGCTTCCAATTGTATTGTTGTTTATGTTAACCGATGCTAAGTTCCCCGTATTAGAAATACCCATAAAACCTGCTGATATAGAAGTGTTGCTACCGGAAGTTTGAATCGATCCAATGTTATTGTTTGAGATATTCAACACACTCAATGGAGAATTTGAGCAAATTCCATAAGAAATTGCGCCCGAACCTGAAGTAGTAGTTACAATTGATCCCGTACCAGTGGCACTTCCAATAGTATTTCCAATACCAGTTCCAATATTTGCTGAGCCATTATCAATAGTTATACCTGCAAAAATTCCAGGTATTGCCGAAGTATTGGAACTACTGCTAAAATTAATATTGGCTATGGTGTTACCCTGAACACTTGATGGATTAGTATAATTAACCGACAAAGAAATACCTCGAAACTTATTTGTAAAAGCTCCAGAAATGTTCATAGCCGAACCACCAGCATTTGGTGCTGTACCACCAATGTAATTATTACTAATAGTGAAATTACCACCATTAGCACATACAAGATGTATTACATTCATTTGTATAAAATCAACTGTGGTGATTCTTGCCGATGTTTGGTAAAAACTATTTCCAGTTATCGTCCAATCCGTATTACCTGATAGAAGAAAGATCCCGAAATTAGCCGAGGATTCAGAGTTAAAATTGTCGAAGATATTGCAATTGGAAATGGTGTTGTTACTATTATATGTGGCAGATGTAGTTTCAGATCCTAAAGAGTATACACCTATGGCGGCTGTACCTGCAGTAACAGGAGAAGCTGTGGCACCTGCTTTCCCATCTAGATCGCAATGGTCTATGGTGTTATTGTCGTTACCAGTACTACCATTGGTATTGGAGAAAATAACTATTGCTGGTCCGTTAGCACCATAACTAGAACTTAACTTTGCATATTTTATAGTGTTGTTACTTGCATCATTTATAAAACGAATGGCCGAGCCACCTGAGGCAGTACTTGTATTCGTAATAACTAAATCTTTTGTTGAACCTATTCCATTTACTCTTCCATCAATAGTAACATAATTACCTCCATTAAAATAAATGGTGGCTGTTGTATTATTTGAGGAAATAGATAAGCCTGTAGCTGCTGGTCGTATGGTGATGGTATTCGTAGCACTCGATCCATTAATATTTCCAATGGTTAAAGGGTAAGTTTCACTAGCGCTATTGTAATCGGCTTGCAAACTAAGAACAACTGCACCATCTAATCCAGCAGTATTTGCTGCCGACAAAGCCGCAGTAATGGACGTATAATCAGCACCAGTAGTTCCAATTGTTTTTGTTCCATTAAATGATGCGTTTTTTTGTAGATTCTTTACCTGTGCGTTCGCTTGATTTACGCTAAAGAAAAATACAAGCATAGATGCTATGTAATAGCAAATGGGGGTTACCTTTTTCATAAATTAGTTTAGTTAAAATGGGTAATATTCCGGGTGAGAATACTTAAAAATAGCTATTTATATTTTATTCGTAGTGGGCCTTTTTTATTGTAACAGACTAGTTACAATACTAAGAATAGATTATTCTTGATGGGAAATAATTATACTCAAGAATGGAAATTTTCAAGAGTATAATTGATTTAAATGTTGAGGGAGTATTTTATTTCTTTATGAATTTTTTAGTTATGTTTTCATCCATTCCAATTACTTGTATTGAATATAACCCTGGTGGTAATTCATTTATGTTTATGTTAAGAATTTGCTTGTTTGATATAGAATGGGTTTCATAAACAACCTTACCTAACATATCAAAAAGCTTGAGTTGAAATTCATTTTCCCCAACAGTTGAGATTAATACATTTAGAATATCACTAGATGGGTTAGGATAAATACTGAGATCGATTATAGATTTAGTGTTTCTTTTTACAGCGATTACTTCAGAGTACTTTGAAGAATTATTTTTATCTACCATTTTCAACCTATAGTATGCAATTGATTCGAATCTGTTGTAATTGTTATCGTCGAATTGGTAAGAATTAATTTCTTTATTCATTGATGTGGCATTTACTTTTCCAATTGCCGAAAATTCTTTTTGACTATTTAATCGTTGTATCTCGAAATAGCTGGAATTAATTTCCGATGCAGTCGTCCAACTTAATACATTGACTGCTTCTTTTGCATAGCCAGTAAAAGTGAGTAGCGACAATGGGAGTGGATTACTAATCACTTCATCGGCGCCAATATATGGTAGGCCTATAACATTCGGACGAGCTTCTCCGTCAAAATCTTCCGTGATACTCGCGATTACCGTTCCCTGTAAATCTGGACTTCCAATAGAATTTCCATCAATATGTAAATCTCCGAAGTCAGGATCAAATAAGTTGACGTCTACATTCTTAGAATTTGCACTACTGCTGCTTGCTGTTTTAAAATCAGAAAATGTTTTATCACCGCTCCAATATGCTGTTGTCGCAGGATTTGAAGTATAGTATAAGTTGTAATCTACTGCTGACGAAATCCAATTAGTATTAGGGTTAGTGGTTGTGTTTCCAAAACTATAATTTTTCCCCACGGTACTGCTTCTTTTGTTGATGAAAATATTGTTTTTAATGTAGTTTTTCGATATGTCATTACGCTCAAAACAATACGTATTTGATGGAGTATTCGATGTGCCACCAATGTAAATACTATTATAGAATATCGAATTTTCAACATTAATACTTTTTGCGTAAATGCCTTTAATATTAATCCCATTAGTGTCCGTCCCATTACTTAAACTAATCATGTTGTTGGATAATGTACTAAGTGACTGATGGTAGTTAATTGATGGGTTGCTATTGAATAAATATATACCGTAAATTCCTGCAGAAGTATTGTTTGATAAATTGCTAAGACTATGAATAGCATTTTTACTAATGGTAGCGTTCGATAAATAATGGCCGGTATCATTTGCTGTGCTGTACGCGATACCCATACAAAGGGTACTAGCAGTTGGATGAATTGCACTAAGGTTATAGATTTGATTTCCGATGATTGAAGTGTTCAAACTTATATTATTACTTAATAATCCGCAAACAGATACGGTAGAGTCGTGGTCTGTGGAGCTACCTGAACTAACCAGATTAGTAATGATATTGGAAGAGATAAATGGACTTGCTTTTCCACAATAGTGTATTCCTTTCAACGAAACATTAGATCCCTCGCCATTAGCATATATATAATTTATAGTGTTATTAGAAATATTGATTTCATCATTAGATGATATCATAATTCCAGTTGTTGAAGAATCTCCATAAACCGTAATCGGGAGAACACTATTGCCGATATAATTTCCATTCTCAGTTCCAATATTTGCCTTACCCGATAATACTTCTATTCCGGTAAACGTATTTTTAGCATTGCCATTAAGTTGAATTCCTCTTATTGTATTGTTTTGTATTGAATTTGCAATATTCATACTCCCTGAGCTAGAGATGCACGTGAATGAAACATTTTCACTACATACCCAAACGCCATCTGCGTCTTCAATTTCTCCTCCGATATAATTATTTGAGATGTTGTGTTCATTACCACTTTGTACAGAAATACAAGTGATAGGGGTAGTTTGAATGGTGTTGCAATAGAAGCTATTATTAAGAATGGAACAACTATCTGCAACTTTTTTCAATAACAGTCCATAATTATAAAAGTTGTAAATTTTATTTGATATTATATTTAGCCAATTAAATTCAGAATTTGAATAAATGCAATTTCTAGGCTTTCCAAAAGTTCCTCCATTTGCCTCTCTAATTCTGCAAGATTGAATTTCTACTGAATTTGTACCCACATCTCCAATTGTTATTGAACCAATGTTAGAATTACTAGCATTGCTTTCTATAGTTACGAAAAAAGCATTGCACCCTGTGCTGCTGTTATTGAATAAAATTACAGGCCCTGTTTTAGTACTGTCTGTATTTGTATTTCTAAATGTTAAGCATGGTCCCGAAAAGCCAAAACGTCCATCAATAAATACATTATCGGCGCCATTAATGTTAATCATTGGAACTCCATCGGCAACATTAGTTCCCGAAATTGTTTTTATAAAACTATTATTTGATTTTATAGTAACACTAAATCCGTTTTGATACGGGTCTTCAGAGAGATGATTCAGTGCAACCGTACCATCTTCTGTAAGATTGCTCGTAACCTTTATTGTTATATCATCGGTAACTATTTTCGTATTGATTGCCTGAAATAATCCACCGACTCCAGTTAATGAAGTATATGTTTGACCAACTCCAACATTAATGCTCCCGCCAATGGTAGAGGTGTAAATGGTGTAAGAAAATACAAAACTTGGCTTGCTGTTAACGTTTGCCACTGGTGGATTCGTACTGGCCCCTGCACCTTCAGGATAAGAACTTATATTGTTCGAATCGTCTTGCGCTACAATAAAATATTCAATTATTGTACCGTCTGTTACTGATCCTCCAAATAGAATGGAATAATTTATTGTAAATGAATACGGACTTGTAGAATTACTTGCAATTACATATTTCCATCCGTTATCGGAACTGGTGTTGCCGCCAAATGTATTGGAATCAGTTGATGTTTTAAAATACAAACGTGGTTTATTTGTATTTGAAATCCCAATGTTGTCGGTGATGGTAGCAAAATTATTCAGTGTTCGGTTGGCAGCAGTACCATTGGTCAATGGCTGAAAATTAATATTTGGCGGACTTCCATCCTGATTGACATATGTTCCAGCATCTGCGCCAATATCCGTTGGAGTTAAATTAGATCGAATACTACCGTCATAATCGTCAAATACTGATGCTATATATGTACCATTTTTTTCTGCACTAGTTTTTCCTTGTACATGCAAGTCTACAGCATTACTGTTACCAGTTGCATTTACTAGGTTAGGATTCGTCTGATGGGAAAGAAAGTCTAACCCTGACGCTTTTCTCCACGCAGATAAGCTGTAGTTGGCATTGTTATTTCTGATTAATATCCCTCCAATACCATTAGCAAAATAGATATTATTATTGCTAGTTAAACCAGTAATTGAGGGCAGTTTTCCAGCAACGTAATATGCTACATTTAATCCTGTTCCATTACTATTAGATCGATTGTTTACAAAAATGTTATTTTGTATTGCTCGTGTACTATTTGTCGCTCCACTATAAAATGCATAGGTATTGGTTGCCTCGGATGTAACCGCTGTCCCTCCTATAAATACGGTGTTGTGAAAATATGAGTTTGTTCCATCTTCTTCATATATGCCTCTAATGTTTTGAGCGGAAGTAATTGAATTCCCCTGATCATCTATTCCTAAACGTATCATATTATTTTGTATGGATGTTTTGGTATTATCCGAGTATAGCCCATAAATATTTCCATTAGAAAGACTTGCATTAGATATCGAATGAATAAAGTTTTTACTTATAAGTGCGTTACTTGCGGTGGATGAATTAAGTAATCCTATAATTGAAATATCTGTATTGATATTTGTACTCACTAGAGCATGTATTGTATTACCATTTATGTTTTCATTTTCACCGAGGCTATTAATACCAACTATGGAAGCGTTATTACCAATTCCGTTTGCATTTGCATCTGAGCTTAGATTTTTAATGGTATTTGAAATTATGGATGAATGATTATATCCATCAGCATAAATTCCTGTTACAGTGTTTAATGAATTAGCTGCACCGGAGAGGTACGCATTGTTTATATTCGCAACAATGTTTTCTTTTATATTTAATAATCTACTGCATTTAATTCCAATAAATGATTGCACAGAATTACTTGTACTGGGAGTGGCTAAATTTATACTATTGGCAGTATTCAAACTTCCAATAGTATTGCGATAGATGGTTATCGAATCACCAGTGTTAAATGATATTCCTAAGAATTTATGTGAAACATTGTTCGAACTACCAAGAATTGTTATAGAGCCAATGTTGTTATTAGAAATATTGAAATAAGAATAATAAGATTCTAAATATATTCCAGATGAATAGCCTGCAGTACTTGAGTTGGTAACTGAAATAGATCCTGTTCCTGTTGATGATCCAATTGTATTTCCAAGTGCTGTACCAATATTTGCATTACCTCTAGAAAAATAGATTCCAGAGAAAACCCCTCCTGCTCCGATATTAGTATTTGAACTAAAATTAATGTTCCTAATATAGTTCCCATTCACATTAGAAATTGTCCCCCCTTCTTGAGCCTCTACAGAAATTCCTTTAAAAGTGGTGTTGAAATTGCTTGTGGTCGTCCATGCTGAACCCAAAGCATTCGCCTCGCTACCACCTATGTAGTTGTTATCAATGTCGAAGTTATTACCTTGTTGATTTGCGATGTTGATGCCAACGATTCTAGCAGAATTTCCAGTAATTATTCTAGATGATGTTTGATAAATACTATTTCCTTTTATAATCCAAGCTGAATTACCACTTGTAATATTTATTCCAGTAGATAAAGAACTTGGGCTGTAAAAATTGTAAATGTTATTATTTGCAATCGTTACTTCAGAGTTGAGTAAATTTACGTTACTACTACCTTCTGCGTATATTCCATGGTAGGCAGCAGTATTTGTTCCAGGAGAAGAGTTGCTACCAGCTCCGCAATCAATTTGATTAGAGTGAATCGTAATATGATCGTTTCCACTATTATTATGATATCCACTAGCAGTACTAAAATTAATTACACCTGTATTATTTGCACTAAATACTGATTTTATATGGCAGAATTTTACGGTGTCGTAAGTTGCATCATTAATAAAACGGATTGCAGAACCCCCTCCCGAAGTACTGGTATTTTCAATTATTAAACTTGGAGTGTCAGTATCCCAATCTAGTCTTCCGTCTATAACAAAATGGTTCGCCCCATTAAAATCTATTGTAGCTGTTGGGTTGTCTGAACTAATAATCAAACCAGGCACTGTGGGTTTAATAACTATGGTGCTGTTCGCATTCAGACCACTGATATAATTGAATGTAATTGGAAAAGTTTCGTTTGTACTAGAGTAATCATCCTGAAGGGATAATATCGTTTGTCCGCCAATTCCTTGCAATTCGGCATCATTTAAGGCAGCGGTGATTGAATTATAATCAGCTCCTACATTTCCAATTGTTTTATAACCCATAAAAGTTCCGCCTAGTGTAGCTGAGGTTAAACTAACATAATTAGAGCTGCGGGATCCTGTAGATAATGTATATATTCTCCAATAGTAATTTGTTAAAGGATTTAATGACGTTGCAGCAGCCCCCATGTATTCAAAAGAATGGAGGTTTTCAATATGATCAAAATTGACATTATCTGTTGATCGGTATAAGGCGAATCCAGTAATCCCAGTTGAAGGAGAAGGTAGGTCCCATTGCAGAGAAACATAATCTACACCAGCATCACTTACAAAAAAGTTTGTTGGTAAATTTAGTGTATAGTTTTTAGGTGTTAAGCGGTATGTTCTTCTGTTTCCATTAACAGAGCTATTTAAATTTGTAATTGGTCCTGTGGTATTTATATAGCTATTCGGAATATAAGTTATGCTGGTAGAATTCGTTTGAGTTCGGAAATCTATAGAAGTACAATTTCCAATGTTTAAATTATTATTCGTAGCACTTTGAATAAAAAATCCAATACCTATGTCGTCATGATGATTAGTTATGGTAGAAACATACATTGTACCATAAACATATTCCACCATTCCTGTGTTTTCATACAATCTTATTTGGAAAGTAGCATCATTACTATAAGAGGTAGTATTGTAATAGATACACATATTTAAGTATTCCACTACCAAGCATCTGTTGGGAGCATTGCCTATAATCTTATAATGTATTTTACCTAAAGAACCTGTTGTCATATCTGCAGCAAATGCAGATAAAAATGGTTGTGCTTCAGTCCCATGATTAAGGTCCTCATATTTGTATGTCAAAGGGTTATCTCCCAATGCTAGTATTCCATTAGAAGATACACTAAATTTTTGGTAGGGTTTTCCCATAAATACATATGTAAAACCAATATCAGTTACCACTGAAGTCTCATCATCTTGATAACTTCCAATTAATTGCTGTGTCCCCGTGCCCATATCTATGCTGTTGTTGTTTGCATCCAATGCTAACGATCCTGTAGTAGAAGTACTAAAAGTATAATCCACGGAACTAGGAGAATAAAATTGAGCATACCCATTTGCTGAACAAAAAGCACTTATGAGTACTATTTTAATAAATATACGAATGTTGAAAAGAACCTTCATTGTTGATTTTTTTATGATTAATTTCTGTGACGCAATGTACTTTGATAAACATTTCTATTTAACCTCTATTGCGATTAAGAGATTCCTAAGTGGTTGATAATAAAATATATACTGTTGGAATACTCTATTAGTTGGATTGAGCCATTATTTCACATATTGACAATAATTACATACCTTAGATAGTATGATACTTGTTAAAAAGACAGCTGTACTGCAAACGGTTGGAATATTATTATTGGTGGTATTGATAAATTCCTGTTGTGCAAAAAAGAAAAAGGAGAGTGGCTTAAGTTCAAATTTACTGAAGGTATGCCCAGAAGAATGGATTCAAAACAAGATGCCTGGACCTGATACGCAACAGCAGAATGAATATTTTATTTTAGAAGGAAAAAGGCGAGAGCTAAAGGAGTTCGATTTAGAATGGATAAAGAAGAACTGTGATATTAAGCCACAGATAGTATACTAGTTGCATATTGAATAAAATAAATCTCTATAAACAAACAAATGAAACAAACTAAATTAAAAGTGCGCATTGCTGCTATGGTAGGTTTTGCGTTTCTAACACCCCTTGTTTTTGCCGGTAATCCAAATCAGCAATCAAACAGGAAATTTGTAATGCCTAAAGCAGTTACAAGTACAGATTATCAACAAAAAACAGTAGTGGTTAAAATTGATCCTAATCAGAAATCAACTTTAGGTAAATCGAGTATATCCTTACCTGCTGTACAATCTATTTTTCAAAAAATTGGTGCATCGTCGGTTAGCATGATGTTTCCTAATGCTGTAACTGCAGCGAGTAGAATGCCTGATGGTTCGATAAGTCCAGATATTAGTACAATTTATAAAATCCAGTATAGCGCAGATATTCCTTTAGAGGATGTAATCAACGAGTTACTGAGCGTTAAAGAAGTTTTGTATGCAGAACCTTCATATATCTACAGAGTTTCTTATCGTCCGAACGACCCTGATACAGGTGGGACTACTAATTATTATCAGCGTATAATTAAAGCTTATGAAGCTTGGGATGTATTCAAAGGGGATACAAGTGTAGTGATTGGTATTATAGATACAGGAGGAGATTTAGACCATCCAGATTTAGCGGCAAATGTTAAATATAATTATGCAGATCCTATAGACGGGGTGGATAATGATAACGATGGATATATTGATAATTTTAAAGGATGGGATTTTGTAGGTCCGAATTCATCAAGCTTTACACCCGATGGAGATCCTAATGTACAAGCTGGCGGTAACGACCATGGTGTACACGTAGGCGGCGATGCATCAGCTGTTGCAGATAATGGTGTAGGTATTGCTGGTGTTGGTTTTAAAAGTAAATTACTTTTTGTTAAATGTACTCCAGATCCTTACGAGAACGCTATTTACACAGGGTACGAAGGTATAGTGTATGCAGCAGATCATGGTGCTGCAATTATTAATTGCTCTTGGGGTGGACCAGGTGGTGGTTCAACAGGTCAGGATGTAATTAATTATGCAATATCTAAAGGATCTTTAGTTGTTGCTGCAGCAGGTAACGATAATACAGAGGTAGCAACATTTTTCCCTACTTCATACAAAGGGGTGTTATGCGTAGGATCTACAACTTCACAAGATAGAAGATCAAGTTTTTCAAATTACGGATATAGTATCGACGTGTCGGCTCCAGGTTCTGGAATTTACAGCACAGTTTACAATAACTCTTATGCATCGTATGATGGAACTTCAATGGCATCACCTATTGCAGCAGGAGCTGCTGCATTAGTGAAAGGTCAATTCCCTCAATATAATCCTTTGCAAGTTGCCGAACAATTACGTGTTACTTGTGATGATATTTCAGGAAAACAAAGTTCATCATTTAAAGATAAAGTGGGTAAAGGAAGAATAAATGTATATAAAGCATTAACTGTTGTTTCTCCATCTGTTCGTTCTACTAGTATTGCACTAGCAGATAATAACAATGGTTCTTATTTACCTGGTGATACAGTAACTATTGCTTTGGAGGTAATGAATTATTTAGCCGCAACAACTAATTTGCAAATAGCAATGTCATCGCCAAGTGCAAACATTGTAGCTCTTGGTGCTGCTCAATCTATTGGTGTTTTAGGCACTATGCAAAAAACAACAGTAAATGGATTTAGATTTTACATTAAACCAACAGCTGGTCAGAATGAAGCTGTTACTTTAAAATTTAGTTATACTGATGGTTCTACATATACTGATGCTGAATTTTTAGGAGTAGAAGTAAATATTTCAACATTAAATATCACAGTTAATCAAATAGCAAGTACTGCTACAGGTAATGGTCGTGTGGGTTATAGAAATGGTGATGCAACAGGTGGGTTAGGTGTTACTTATAAAGGTGTAAACATGTTGTACGAAGCATCGTTTATGGTTGGAGTTTCTTCATCGCAAGTATCTAATAATGCACGTAATGAAACAGCAACTCCTGATGAGCATTTCAATACCACGAAAAGAATTGGTAAAGTATCGGAGCCGGGTGTTGATTTTTATGCAAAAGGAGAATTTAATGATGCAGCAGCAACATTGCCAATAAACATTACTGTAAAACATAGAGCATTAGCTTGGGCAACAAATCCTGATGATAAATACTTCATTGTAGAGTATAGAGTAAAATCAGCATCTGCTATCCCTAGCGCTTATGTAGGGATGTTTTACGATTGGGACATTGCTTCAGCTGCCAATAATAAAATTCAATACGATACTACATTACGTATGGGATATGCTTCTTCATTTGTAAGTACAGATCCTATGGCTGCGGTTAAAATTTTATCAACAACAGCTTTGCCTGCATACTATGGTCAATCGCACTCAGTACCAGGTGATCCTCAAGAAGGTGGTTATTCTATCTCAGAAAAATATACAACTCTTTCTAGTGGTATAGTTAATGCCGAATACGGATTATCAGGAAGTGGTATTGATGCGATGTATACTATTGGAGCTGGTCCGTATTCAATCGATGCATCTAATGATGCGGTATTTGCTGTAGCAGTAATTGCTGGTGATGATTTGGCAGATTTACAGGCTAGCGCTGCCGCTGCTCAAGCTAAGTATGATAATTTTGTAAAAACTCTTGGAGTAAATGATAAGAAAGAAAATCAACATGCATTTATTTATCCAAACCCGAGTTCTTCAGAATTGCATATAGTTATACCTAATGAATCAAATCATGTAAGTATAAATATTGTGGATGCTTTAGGAAGAGTAGTATACACAGAAGACTTCAGTGGCTTAAACGATACTTTTTTATTGGATAACTTGAAACTCGCTAACGGAGTTTATTCAGTAATAGTAAAAACTGATGAAGGTAATTTTGTAAATAAATTGGCTATTCAAAATTAGTAACTAGTGACTGGTGACTAGTGACTGGTACAAGTAACTAGTCACAGTCACCAATTACTAAATATCAGTTATCCAAGATTAAAGCACACTCTGCATCTCGGTTCGTAACTTTCTTTTTCACCGAGTAATACTTGATTATCATTTTCTACTTTACGGAATGAGTGACTGGCAGAACTGCCGCATTGTACACATACCGCTTGTACTTTAGTTACATATTCGGCAATAGCCATTAAACTGGGCATTGGTCCAAAAGGTTGTCCGAGATAATCCATATCTAAACCTGCTACAATAACTCTTACACCTTTACTCGCTAGTTTCACACATACTGATGGTAATTCATCATCGAAAAATTGAGCTTCATCAATCCCTACTACCTGAACATTATTCGATAAAAGTAAGATGGATTCTGAACTTGTAACCGGTGTAGATTGTATAGAATTTAAATCATGAGAAACAATGGCCTTATCGTCGTAACGAGTATCAATTGCGGGTTTAAAAATTTCGCAAGTGAGTTTTGCATACTCAGATCTTTTTAATCTACGGATAAGTTCTTCGGTTTTCCCCGAAAACATAGATCCGCAAATCACTTCAATACTGCCTCTGGTTAATTGTTTGCGCTGAAATGGTTCATTAAATAAGGTCATATTTCCAGATTGTTGGGGTGAAAATACAAAATTTATCCAACTGAAAATGTATATTTACCTCATCAAGATTAAAATGGACAAACAAGTATATATAGATAAAATCGCATTAATTAGCGAAGAGTTGCAGTTATTAGCCACTAATTGGATTCGTAACGATTATGTATTGGATCCCATAGAGGTTGAAACCTATTTGTCGAACTTAAGGTATTTACAAGAACAAGCTTCACTTCTAAAACAAATGCTTGAGTCTCAAGCAAAACAAGAATCTGAGAATGTTCATGTACACATTTCGAGTATACCTACTCGTAAATCTGTTCAATTTCCTGAAGAAGAAATACCAGTTGAAGAACCTAAAGCACATACCCCAGAAATTGCAGAAGAAGAATTCGCAGCTGAATTGAGCTTACATGAAAAACTTTCGAGCCAAATGAAAGAAAGCTCTTTAGCCGATTCATTGAAAAATAGTTTTTTTCAGAAAGAATTTAGCTTCTCTTTAAATGAGCGTTTTTTCTTTATCAATGAATTGTTCAATGCTGATCAAAAGGATTTTGATAAGGTCGTTGCTCATTTAGCCACACTCGATTCTTGGGAAGAAGTAGAGTTTTACTTAAATGCTACTTGTACTATTCCATACAATTGGGAAACTAAAGAAGAAGCAAGAACAAAATTCTACGAATTTCTTCAAAAAAGATTTAGTTAATATTTATTTTCTTCGCTCTTTTTAAATCCAATAAATTCATAGGATTGCTAGGAATGCCACTGATGTGTTTTGGGATTAATCTCACCGATTGGTCGTAGAATAAAATTACCATTGGAGCTTTTTCTAGTACAATTCTTTCCATTTCTTGATACATCGAGAAGCGTACAGAATCATTATTCTCATAGAAAGAAGCTTCGAATAGAGCATCAAATTTTTTATCATGGAAATGGGTATAGTTTGGTCCGTTTGGTACAAAATTTTTGGAATAAAATACGGCTAGGTAATTTTCACCATCAGGATAATCTGCAATCCATGAACCTCTGAAAAAATTTACATTGTTTTTAGAGATTAACTCTCTTAAACTAGCCCCTTGATGTACTTCTACTTTTGCTTTAATTCCAATTGCTTGTAATTCACTTTGCACAAACTCAATAAGATCTCTGTATGTTGAAGTGGTGTTTAAGGTAATTTCAGGTAAATTTTTTCCATCAGGATAACCAGCTTCTGCAAGTAGTTTTCTAGCTAATCTTGGATTGTATTCATATCCTTTTACTTTTTGCTTGTCATAACCTGGCATTCCCTCTGGTAGAAAACCCGAATGTCCTGCGATGCCAATATTATTTTGTAAGTATTGAATCATTTTTTTGCGATCAATAGCATAATTTATCGCTTTACGAATACGCACATCTTTTAATGGAGAATTTTTCACGATGCTTAAATTCGAGTCCATCAACATACCTAAGTATTCTGTATTCAAATAAGGCGCTTTAATTAGACTAAAGCGATTTTTATATTTTTCTTTCAGAGTGCCATTTTTGTATAGAATATCATTTCTATAACTACCATCAATACCCGAGAAAAAGTCTAAGTCGTTTTTTAAGAAAGATAAGAAGGCTGTTTGTTTATCGCTAATGAAAGAAATTTTTATAGCATCGAGATATGGGAGTATTGCTCCATTTTCTTTTTCAAAATAATGTTCGTTCTTTAGAAAAACCATTACTTCTCCTTCTTTCCAGTATTTGAATTTGAATGGTCCCGTGCCTACTGGGTGATTTCTAAATTCTTTACCATAAAAACTGGTCACTTCTTTAGGTACCACAGAACAATAATGAATACTTAATAATGCTGGAAATGCAGGAAAGGGTTTAATGAGTTGAATAACAAAAGTACTATCGTTTGGAGCATAAAAAGATTCAGAGCCTTTTACTTTATCGTTAAATATCCATGATCCAGAAGAAGCAACTTTTGGGTCGGTAATACGTTGAAAAGAATATACAAAATCATGTGCAGTAACTATACGACCTTGGCCATTAGGAAATAATTCATGGTCGTGAAAACGCACATCATTTCTTAAATAAAAAGTATAGGTTAATCCATCTGTAGAAACGCTCCATTTTTTTGCAATAGAGGGTTGTACCTTTAAGGTAGAGTCGAGTTGTGTAAGTCCGTTAAACAAATGGTTAACACTCCATACATTCATTTGGTTTCTTGCAAATGCAGGGTCGAGAGAAGTTACCCCAACATCCATGTTGAGGCGGAATACAGTTTTGTGATCAGTTGTTTTCTCAGTACATGACCATGCACATAAGCTTAAAAGGATACAAATGGTATAGAGGATATTCTTGTGGCTTCTCATAATTTCTTACTTTCGCAATGTAAAAGTTTATCATGAGTTATAAAAGAGTAATTTCCTTACTTCCTTCTGCAACAGAGATGCTTTATGTGCTTTCTGCTGAATCTGTGTTGGTTGGTCGTTCACACGAATGTGATTTTCCGGCTGAAGCAAACCTCATTCCTGTATGTACATCCTCGAGTATAAACAACAACATGTCGAGTTTACAGATAGATGAACAGGTTAAGGCAAATGTATGGCAAGCGCTATCACTATATACCATTGATATTGAATTGGTAAAGCAATTACAACCCGATTTAATAATTACACAAGATCAATGTAAAGTTTGTGCTGTACATCTCGAAGATTTGACGGAGCAACTAAGTATAGAGTTAGGTTATGAGCCAGCCATCTTAAGTTTCCATCCCCATTCTTTAAACGACATGTACAATGATTTTATGCAATTGGCTAGTGCAATAGATAAAGTTGAAGATGCAACAGCCGTTTTAGAGAATTGGAAAGAACGCATCGACATTATACAACATAAGATAAAGTTTGTTAAGCATAGGCCTACTATTGTAAGTATAGAATGGATGGAGCCATTGATGACCGCTGGACATTGGACGCCAGAGTTGATAGAAATTGCTGGAGGAAATCCATTGCTATCAGAGTCGGGTAAAGATTCTCAATACATCAGTTTAGAGCAAATTATAGAAGCTGATCCTGATGGAATTATTATTTCGGCATGCGGATTCCCTTTAGCACGTATAAAACAAGAATATCATCGTTTATCAGAGAGCGAGAAATGGAACAGTTTAAGGGCGGTACAAAAGGGCCATGTTTTTTTGGCCGACGGGAATAGTTTCTTTAACCGTTCGGGTCCACGTTTAGTAGATACGGCTGAAATGATAGCCGAAATTCTTCAATTGAATAAGTTTTATTATGGAATGGAAGGGGAGTACTGGGAGCAAATCAGTTTAAAGTCGTAAAACATTCGTTTTCAGCAGCTAAGCTTTTTGATTTTTAGCAGCATTATGACAAAAAGATTTGTATTTTAGCAATTCTCTAAAAATGCGGAAAAATGCCTTTTTTAGCATTTTAGCAACATTTTTATATTTTTTTTGAGATACATACCATGGGAAAAATTATTGCATTAGCAAATCAAAAAGGCGGAGTAGGAAAAACAACTTCCTCAATTAATTTAGCTGCTAGTTTAGCGGTATTGGAGTTTAAGACCCTGTTAGTTGATGCCGATCCACAAGCAAACGCAACTTCGGGAATTGGCTACGATCCTCGAGAGATAAAAGCAAGTATTTACGAATGTATTATAAATGGTATAGATCCTAAAGAGGCTATATTAGAGACTAGTACGCCAAATTTAGATTTATTACCAGCACATATCGATTTAGTTGGCGCGGAAATTGAGATGATCAATTTAGCAGACAGAGAGCATAAGATGAAAGAGGTCTTTGCAAAGATCAAAGATCAGTATGATTTCATCATTATAGATTGTTCACCTTCATTAGGTTTAATTACAATTAACTCTTTAACTGCTGCTGATTCAGTAGTAATACCAGTACAATGTGAGTATTTCGCATTGGAGGGTTTAGGAAAACTATTGAATACAATTAAAATTGTGCAAACTAGATTAAACCCAGATTTACAAATTGAAGGGATTTTATTAACGATGTACGATGTGCGTTTAAGATTATCAAATCAAGTAGTAGAGGAGGTGAAAACACATTTCCAAGACTTAGTTTTTGATACGATTATACAAAGAAACACAAGATTGAGTGAGGCTCCGAGTTTTGGAGTATCGGTAATTATGCACGATGCAACAAGCAAGGGAGCGATTAATTACTTAAACTTAGCCAAAGAAATTTTGGTTAAAAATGGCTTAGCTAAAGAAGAAATAAAAACAGAATTGAACAATGAGTAGTGCTGTAAAAAGAAATGCCTTAGGAAAAGGTTTAGGAGCCTTATTAAGTGATAAAGATCAAGCGAATAATGCAACCGATAATGCAATTGGAACTCCCAATGCTTCGGCAGCACCTGCTTTGAATTCTATTGCTGCTATACCTTTAGATCAAATAGAAACTAATCCATTTCAACCAAGAGATCAATTCGAACAAGATGCACTAAATGATCTTGCTGAGTCTATCAAGGTTCAAGGAATTATACAGCCACTTACTGTTAGAAGATTATCTGCAAAATCTTATCAATTAATATCGGGTGAACGTAGATTACGTGCTAGTAAATTAGCAGGACTTACCGAAGTCCCGGCATACATCCGAACAGCCAACGATCAGGAAATGATTGAAATGGCATTGATAGAAAATATTCAGAGAGAGAATTTGAATGCGATGGAGGTTGCATTTAGCTTTCAACGAATGATCGATGAATGTAATTTAAAACAAGAAGAACTAGGAGACAGAGTAGGGAAGAATAGAACAACAGTTACTAATTATTTGAGATTATTAAGATTACCACCAATCATACAAGCAGCAATTCGTGACCAACAAATATCTATGGGACACGCGAGAGCAATGGTGAGTATGGAAAATGTAGATCAACAATTGTATGTATTTAAAGAAATTCTTACAAAGGATTTATCAGTACGTAAAGTAGAAGATTTAGTGCGTTCGATGTTAGGGCCAAAGAAAGAAGGGAAGGAAAAAGAGAAAAACACAAACGCAGGAAAATTCTTAACTAATAATTTTGAATATCAAAAAATCCAAGACGATTTAAGTTCTAAATTCGGAAATAAAGTGTTGATTAAGGCTGATGATAAAGGCAAAGGAAGTATCAATATTCCATTTTTATCAACAGATGATCTAAACCGAATTTTAGAAATGTTGGATTGGTAATATTCAACAATGAAAACATTCTTGCTTACTTGTTTAATGTTTATGCATGTTTGCGTGTATTCGCAAACTGTAGATTCTACAACTGTATTAAGAGTGCCTCCTCATTCTGCAAGTAGAGCAGCAAAATTTTCGGCAATAATTCCTGGTTTAGGGCAGGCTTACAATAAACAATATTGGAAAGCTCCAATTATATATTTAGGGGCAGGAGCGTTAATTTATTCCATTACGTGGAATAATCAGAATTACCAGAAATACTTAAAAGCTTATCAATTAGATTCTGATACTTCAGCATCCACTAATAGCGAGTATGCTGGATTGTATACGGTTGATAATTTAATTGTGTTAAAAGATTATTATAGAAGGAATAGAGACTTTTCGGCAATAGGTTTGGTGTTATTATACGCCGCAAATATTATCGATGCCTATGTGTATGGGCAGTTTTATAATTTCGATGTGAGCGACGATTTGAGCATGCAGATAAAACCTTTCGTGTTCCCAAGTCATATAAATTATCAAACAGGGCAATGGAACACCACAGCTGGAATAAATTTAACAATCAGATTAAAGTAAAATGAAAATAGCATTAATAGGATACGGAAAAATGGGTCGCGAAATTGAAAAAATTGCGATTGGAAAAGGCTACGAGATTGTATTAAAAATTAATGCTGATAATTTACATGAACTAACAGCTGATAACCTAAGAAAGGCTGATGTGGCTATTGAATTTTCTACGCCACATACCGTTGTAGATAACATTAAGTTATGTGCAAGTGTAGGTTTGCCAATTGTAGTAGGTACTACTGCATGGTATCAGCAGTTTGATGAAGTAAAAACAATAGTGAATAATTACAATGCATCTTTATTTTATGCTACAAATTTCAGTATAGGGGTGAATCTGTTTTTTAAAATAAATGAAATTGCAGCGGCCTTGATGAAAGATTTTGATTTCAGTTTAAGTATGGATGAAATCCATCATACACATAAATTGGATGCGCCAAGTGGAACGGCAATTACTACAGCAGAAAAGATAATGGCTAATTATCCATCAAAGAAAACATGGGTAAACAAAATTGTTACAGAGAATTCAGAACCAAGAGATACGAATAAAACCTTGCAAGAGTTATTGATTAGGTCGATTAGAAAAGATGAGGTACCAGGAACACATACTGTGTATTACGATTCGGATGTAGATACCATAGAAATTTCGCATATTGCACATAGCAGAAAAGGTTTTGCTAAGGGAGCATTAAATGCTGCGGAATGGATTATAGATAAAAAAGGAATTTTTACAATGGACGATTTATTGTCGTTCAAAAAATAATACAACAATGAATTGGAAATTTTGGAAAAAAAGTACAAGTCCTAAAAAGAAAAAGTCGGCGACACGCGAGTGGGTAGACGCCTTGGTTTTTGCTGTAATTGCTGCAACAATAATTAGAGGTTTATTTATTGAGGCCTTTACCATACCTACACCTTCTATGGAGAGATCTTTACTCGTAGGAGATTTTCTATTTGTGAGTAAAGTAAATTATGGAGCACGTACTCCAGTTACACCATTGTCGTTTCCATTTGCACACCATACATTACCAATTGTAGGTACTAAATCGTATGTAGAGTGGATTAAATTACCTTACTATCGTTTACCAGGTTTAGGTAAGGTAGAAAGAAATGATGTGGTAGTTTTTAACTATCCTATGGAAGACTTCAGGCCAATTGATAAACAGGAGAATTATATTAAAAGATGTGTGGGGATAGCAGGAGATACTTTAGAGGTAAGAGATGCTAGAGTGTTTATTAATGGAGTTGGTGAAGAAATGCCTAAAGAATCTCAAGGTTCTTATATGGTGAGAACAGATGGAAGCGCATTCAATACCAAAACATTAGAATCGATGAATATTACTGAGTTTGGTCAATATGCTGAAGAAGGTAATTTCATATTTACTTTAACTAAAGAACAGAAAGAAAAATTGCAGAAATTTTCTAATGTAAAAACAGTTCAAGAAGCTATTAGACCTAGAGGTCAATTTGTTGATTATGTTTTTCCACACGATCCAAAATTAGGATGGAATGAAGATAATTTTGGTCCACTAGTAATTCCGGCGGAAGGAATGAAAATGAATCTGAACATGAATAATATTGAAATGTACAGAAGAGCTATAGAGGTTTATGAAGGTAATAAGATCGAGATAAAAGATGATGGGATTTACATAAACGGACAGAAAACAGATTCTTATACCTTTAAAATGGATTACTACTTTATGATGGGAGATAACCGTCATAATTCCTTAGACTCACGTTTCTGGGGTTTTGTTCCAGAAAACAGAATAGTTGGAAAAGCATTGTTTATATGGATGAGTTGGGATTCTAACGCAAGCTTCTTTGATAAGATTCGCTGGAGCAGGTTATTTAGGGGAATACATTAAGAGATGTGAGATAATAGATGTGAGATATGAGAAATGTTTTTAACTCACAACTCACAACTCACAACTCATAATTCATAAAGGTTTTATATCCAATTTTAGAGCGAGCTCATTCAAATCTTGTAATACTACATCGTTTAAAGGAATGCCATTAATTATTCTATCATTATAACATTCCATCTCGGGTTCACCAGGAATAATTACAGCTTGGTTCTCGTCGATTCTATTAGCGTTTTTAAAGCGTTCAATCCAAGTATCGATGGAATTAAAATAATCCGCTTTTTCTCTAAAAGCATCTACACGCATTGCTCCAAAAAAGTGACCGATTCCTTCTCCTACTGGATTAGGGTCTGGATCTAAAAAAGCAACAAAAGGAGGGACCCATGGCCCGAAATTTGCACCCGATAATACGGCTGATAGGATATCAACTGTTGCACTTAATCCGTAACCTTTATGACTGCCATGTTCTCTATCGCTACCCAATGGTAATAATGAGCCTCCATTTTTCAAGGCATTTGCATCTTGGGTTTCGTTACCTTCTGCAGTTTGTACCCATCCCTTAGGTAAATTTTTTCCGATGCGTTGTGCTATTTCTAATTTACCATTCGCAGCTGTAGAGGTAGCCATATCTACCACTATTGGATTATGTTTTTGTGATGGAAAAACAAAGCACATAGGATTGGTGCCAAGCATTCGTTCGTTTGAAAAGGTTGGAGCAACTAAAGGGCTTGCATTGGTCATTGCAATTCCTATCATATCTTTTTCTAAAGCCATCATGGCATGGTATGCGGCAATCCCAAAGTGATTAGAGTTCTTTACCGACACCCAACCACTTCCTGTAGTACTTGCCTTGTCGATTGCTATTTGCATCGCGTAAGGGCCTGCAATTAACCCTAAACCTGCATCAGCATCTACTGTAGCGGTGCTCATGCTTTCTCTAATTATTTTAGGTTGTGCTTGAGCGTTTATTCTGCCTTTTTCCCATAAACGTACATAACCACTTAAACGAGCTAAACCATGGGAGTCGATACCACGAAGGTCGGCTAATAATAAAACATCTGTTGCAAGCTGAGCATCCTTTTGGAGCACACCCATTTTTAGAAATACAGAGAGGCAAAAATGTTCGAGTTGTTCTTTAGAAAAAATCATGCAGCAAAGATATAGTAAAATGTTTGCCATAAAAAAAGCCCCCCGAAACTCGGAGGGCTTTTTTTTAATATTTAAAATCTGCTATTTTCTGAGCAAAAATTATTTAACCATAATTTTCTCAGTAGCTGATTTACCATTGCTAGTTAATACCACTGAATATAAACCTGCGTTTAAGTCAGCAACATCCATAGATACTTTGTTTGCACCAGCAGCTAATTCAACTGACATAGTACGAACTGTTTGACCTAACATGTTTACTAATTTAACTTCTGCTTTAGAAGCGTTGTTTATAGTAATGTTTAAGTTAGCAACATCTGAAGTAGGATTTGGATACGCTACGATAGATGCATCTAATTTTTTATTGTTGTTGATACCAACGAACCAAGGAGTAACATCGAAGTTATCGTAAACGATATCAGCTACAGATGAAGCATGTCCACCTTGTACTGCGTTTCCTGGATCGAAATCTTGTTGCCATTGCATATGAACTAAACCGTCAGCACCAATTCTTGCTGGAACAGTAACGAACATATTTTCTTGGTTAGAAGTTTGTGAAATGTTAACGATATCAAACCAAGTAGCACCTTTATCAGGTGTACCAGTCATGAATACGTTACGGTAGTCAACACCAACGTCATTAGTATCTTCTTCAGCAACTGCGCAATAAGTCATTGTGATACCGTTAGCCCATGGAGTACCAGCAGCACCTACAGATAACATTGGGTTCAAAGAGAAACCAGAGTTACCATAACGTACTAAAGTACCACCAGTGAAGTCAGAACCTGAATCAAATGTACCATTACCGTTTAAGTCTAATAATACTGGAACTGGTACTAAAGTAGTGTCAGTTTCATTCCAGTAGTTGATATAATCAGAAGTTGCAGTTAAGAATACACTTAAACCTGAACCATCGTCATCTAATACTAATAAATCGCAGAATGCAACGTGAGCAACACCGTCGTTGTCGATAACAACAGAACCGTTTGAAGTTACACCCATTAATGTATCAGCTACGTTATCACCATCAGCGTCTGTAATTCCACCTTTGTATTTTTTAATAGGGAATTCACGAATGATTTTTTTAGTCCAAGTAGCACCTGCGTCAGTAGATTTTAATAATACTACGTCTTCAGTTGTTCCTAAGATAAGGATAGCAACGTTATCACCGTTTACGTCGATTGCATAAGCATCACCACCGATATCACCAGCGTGAGCATTTGAATCGTAACCAGCAGCAGCAGCGAAAGTCGCGCTTACTGAAGTGAATGAAGCACCACCATCAGTAGATTTACCATAGTAAAGTGGAGCTAAGAAACCAGAACCTGCATCAGCTGCACTTGTGCTGATGATTGCGTGTAATGTATTACCATTACCAGCAACTCTTGGCCAAGTCATGCTGTTGAATTCTGTTGCAGTACGAGTTGTACCCCAAGCAGTACCAACACCAGTGTTAGTAGTTACAGCGTTAACGTGAGCTACAACAACTTCACCTGCAGGAACTGCATTTAAGTTACCCCAACCTACACGTACACTTTCTAATTTAGCTGTTGGAGGAGTCGACCAAGCCGTTCCATCATAGTATGCGTAGAACGTACCACGGTCTGTCCATGATGTTGCCTCGTTAGAACCTGTCCATACTGTAGAAACTTTACCATCTGGGTAAGCTACGATACGACGTGGCATAGAAGCGTTTGATTGTAAATCGTAAGTAGTTGTACCAACGATTGTTGCAGTTGCAGATCTTTTTACGTTTTTAGAAACGTTTCTTACAGCTGGAGCCATTGCTTGATTAACTACAGGAACTTCAGCACCTGCTTCAATCTTCAACAATTTACTTGGCTGCATGCTGTTACGGATTTGCAGTCGAGAAGCCGACTGACCATTCACTAGGAACGGTACCGCGCACAATAGTGCCATCAGTTTTAATGTAGATACTTTTTTCATAATTGAACTATTAATAGTTTGTTAAAAATTTGTTTAACTCAAACTTAATAATAAAAAACTTCAATTGAAAGCTTTTTTTATTAAAAAAATGCATTAAATGCTAGTTTTTGGTGCTTTTTGTGTTTCATAGGCGGTATGTTTTATGGTAAAAAACTATAAATGAGTTTGTTCTAACACAATATCTGTACCGCTTTTTATTAAAAACTTGCTAGAAACCCGAAATTTTTATGCTTTTCGACAAAACTTGCACCTCATTTTGGAGCCTTAATAAGCCCTTAAAACCGTAGTTCGCAAACCATAGGCTGAAATTATCATGTCTTTCTTGCAATTTTCCTTTAGGAAAATAATGTGATTTAATACTTGAAATTTTATCTAAAGATGATTTGTGTTTCCTTTTTTCAGCTTTCCATATTTTATGTTCAACCCTTTCCATCATTCTTAAAATTCTTTTTTCTGTACCACTTAAACTGTATTTCAAATTATCATCAACTTTAATAGCTTTTTGTGTTAAAGAGTGGATGTAAGATTTAAGTAATTCTGTTTCTTCTGATAAATTAATTTTTTCGGTTTGATGTTTTTTTACAAAATCATCTTCTAATTCATTAATAGATTTGAAAAGGTCTACGGTTGAGTTACCCATATCATTCCACTTTTTAATTACATTTTCTTCTGTAATTAAAAATGAATTTCTCCAAGCTAACATTGGGTAATTTATATTATAAAGTTCAAATACTGATTTCAACTGCAACCAATATGCTATCTCTCCAGGACCTCCTATATAGGATAGATTCGGAAGAATGTACTCTTGATAGAGTGGGCGCAATACAACATTTGGACTGAACCGTTCAGGATGCTTTTCTAATTCTTCTTCAATACCTTTTTTATCAAAAATATATTTACCATCTGTAGTTTTGAACAAATCATTTTCAGAAATAATTCTTTCTCTATATCCATCAAGAATATAAAACATATTAATTTCTCTAGGATTAATTTGAGAAGGGTAGTTTAAAGCAGTTAAGTCTTCAGTTTTTTTATTACATGCGATAAAACTTTTTTGTTCGAATAATTCTTTAGAGATGATTTTAGAAAAAGATTTTTTTAATTCAACATCATCAGCATCTATAATTACCAATCCTTCATCTTTAAATAGTTCATGCACTAGTTTTCTAGTAGCAAAAGAAAGTGTGTCGCCTTTTTGATAGGCATTTGATAATAGTTGAATAATTTCCTCAGTATGGGGTTTATCGCCTATGAAGTGTTTCAATGAATTAATGATAGGGGCAACTTGATCTACTTTTATTCTTCCAGTAGGACCTCCAGAATTTTCTTTCCAAACAAATTGGTGTTCGCCCAAATTAATATGATTGATTTCTTCAAAATCATGATCTTCTGATGCCATCCAAAATACAGGTACAAAATGGTATTCAGGATAAAGCTTTTTTGCTTCTTTTGCCATCTCAATAGCAGTCATTATTTTGAAGATGAAATACCATTCTCCTGTAAACAATGAAAGTTGATGACCTGTAGTAATAGTAAAAGTTTTTTTCTCTTTAATAGAGAGAATGTTGTTTGTTACTTTACTTGAATTGCTAATATTATTGTATTGATCAAGCAAGCGCTCAACTAATAAATCTCTGTTGACCTCATTTAACGCTCGATCTTTAATAACACTTCCTAAGGAATTTATATTTGCTGAGTATTTATAAAATGGTTGTAGAGTTGGGTTCTCTTCAACATAATCTAGAAAAAGTTTGCTGAATGAATTAGATTGGCGGTAGCCTATACAACTTGAGTTATCCATATTCAAATATAAAATTTATATAGATAACCCAAATTATTAAGAAAGGTTCTTATATTTTCTTTGCGTATAAATCAAACTCTTCTGCTGCAGTAACTTCTACCTGAACAAAATCACCTATACGTAAATATTGGTCTTTTGCATCAATTAACACCTCGTTATCTACTTCAGGGGAGTCGTATTGAGTACGACCAATAAAATGATCTTTCTCTTTTCTATCGATAAGTACTTTGAATTCTTTACCAACTTTAGCTTGGTTGAGTTCTAAAGAGATTTCTTGCTGCACTGCCATGATACGATCTGCTCGATCTTGTTTTTCTTGTTCGGGCACATCATCAGTTAGTGTATAAGCATGTGTGTTTTCTTCATGGGAATAGGTGAATACACCTAAACGATCGAATTTCATTTCTTCAACAAAGCCGATAACCTCTTCAACATCTTGTTCTGTTTCTCCTGGGTATCCTGCTATTAGAGTAGTTCTTAAAGCAATATCAGGAACTACACTACGAATATCTTTGATAAGCTCTATGGTTCTTCTTTTTGTTATTCCTCTTCTCATCGATTTCAACATGTTATCAGTGATGTGTTGAAGAGGCATGTCGAGGTATTTACAAATGTTTTCTCTCTCATTCATAACATTCAATACGTCCATTGGGAATTGAGATGGATAAGCATATTGCATACGAATCCATTCTATACCTTCAATGTCGGAAAGATGTTTCAGTAAGTCTGCAAGCTTTCTGTCGTTATAAATATCCAAACCATAATAGGTAAGGTCTTGAGCAATTAGAATAAGTTCTTTTGTGCCATTTTTAGCTAAATGTTTAGCTTCCTTCACTAAATCCTCAATGGTTTTAGATACATGTCCACCTCTCATTAATGGAATAGCGCAGAACGAACACGGACGATTACATCCTTCAGCAATTTTGAAATAAGCAAAATGAGCAGGAGTGGTAATGAGACGCTCTCCAATAAGCTCGTGTTTATAGTCGGCACCAACAGTTTTTAGTATTCTCACTAAATCATTCGTACCAAAATATGCATCCACATTTGGAATCTCTTTTTCTAAATCATCTTTATAACGGGCAGATAAGCACCCGGTAACGTATACTTTTTCTATATCACCTTTTTCTTTGAGGTCTACATATTTCAGAATAGTATCGATAGATTCTTGTTTTGCATTATCAATAAAACCACAGGTATTGATAATTACCGTACCGAAGTCTAATTTCTCCGATTCGTGACTAACATCGAAATGGTTGCCTTTTAGTTGCCCCATTAACACTTCAGAGTCGACAATATTCTTCGAGCAGCCTAAGGTTACGATGTTAATTTTATTCTTATTTCCCTTGGTTTTCATTTTTTAACAGCAATTATTTTCCAAAAATAGATTCTACAAATGTAGTCTTATTAAAGAGTTGTATATCATCTATACCTTCACCAACACCAATATATTTTACAGGCACTTTAAATTGATCAGAGATACCAATCACTACTCCACCTTTTGCGGTACCATCTAATTTAGTTAAAGCAAGAGCATTAACTTCAGTAGCTGCAGTAAATTGTTTGGTTTGTTCAATGGCATTTTGCCCTGTAGAAGCATCCAGCACTAGTAAAATCTCATGGGGAGCATCAGGGACTAGCTTTTGCATCACCGATTTGATTTTTGTTAATTCGTTCATTAGGCCTACTTTATTATGTAAACGACCTGCTGTATCTATAATGCAAATATCTTCTTTGTTTGCAATAGCAGAGTTAAGTGTATCAAAAGCAACAGCGGCAGGGTCGGCACCCATCTTTTGAGAAACCACACGAACACCAGTTCTTTGTCCCCAAATATGTAATTGCTCTACAGCCGCAGCTCTAAAAGTATCGGCGGCTCCTAATACTACTTTTTTTCCTGCTTTGTTAAATTGGTTAGCCAGTTTTCCGATGGTTGTTGTTTTACCCACACCGTTTACCCCTACAACCATAATTACATAAGGTTTTTGCTGATCGGGTAGTTCGAAATGATCAAAATCTTTAGTTTGATTTTCGGAAAGGAGAGAAGCTATTTCCTCTTTAAGAATGTGGTTGAGTTCTGTGGTATTTACGTATTTATCCTTAGCTACACGTTTCTCTATTCTTTCAATGATTTTAAGTGTGGTTTCTACTCCAACATCTGCAGAAACAAGTATCTCTTCTAAATTATCAAGTACTTCTGCATCAACTTCCGACTTACCAACTATAGCGCGAGCAAGTTTGCCAATAACACTCTCTTTGGTCTTTTCAAGACTCTTATCTAGTGTTTCTTCTTTCTTCTTAGATGAAAAAAAATCGAATAATCCCATTTTATCAATAATAAAAAAAGCTCCTTTCTGAAGAAAGAAGCTTTTATATGATCAAGGAGAACAATTATTTGTTTCCTTTTAATACGTCTTTTACGTGATCGTTGTGAACAACAATTTCTTTAAAAGAATAAGCACCTTTAGGTGATTTCACCATAGTGATCACTTTAGAGTATTCTTTACCAGTACCGGTTTTCAACGTTGCAACTACTTTCTTAGCCATTTTCTGTCAGGATTGTATGATTACTTAATTTCTTTATGTACAGTAACGCGTTTTAACACTGGATTGAATTTCTTCATTTCCAAACGCTCTGTAGTGTTTTTCTTGTTTTTAGTGGTGATGTAACGAGACATACCCGGTACCCCACTATCTTTGTGCTCTGTGCATTCTAAGATGACCTGAACTCTATTACCTTTCTTTGCCATTTCTTTTATTCCTTATAAATTAAATCTTACCGTTTTTAACGAATTTGTTAATAACCGCAGTGATTCCATTTTTATCAATAGTTTTCAACGCTGATGTAGAGACTTTTAACGTAATCCATGAATCTTCTTCAGGGATGTAAAATCTCTTGGTTTTCAAGTTCGGATGAAACTTTCTTTTAGTCTTACGGTTCGAATTCGAAACGTTATTACCATTCATCGCACTTTTACCTGTTAAATCACAAATCTTTGACATGATGATCTTATTATGTTCTATTAAATTATTTTAGAGTTTGCAAATATCTGAATATTTATGGTAAGGACAAATATTTTTTCAAAATAGTTTTGTGGAGCTTTTATTTGTTCTATATCTTGCTAAATTAGTATATTTATGCAAATTTAGTATATATATAATGTCAGCACAGATTTTTTGCCCCAAATGCCAATCCGAAAAGTACGTAAAAAGTGGCATTGTGAAGGATAGGCAACGCTTTACTTGTAAAAGTTGCGGATATCATTTTACAGTACAAAAGGAAGGGAAAAAAGTAGACAACTACTACGTTACAAAGGCTTTGCAGCTTTATCTAGAAGGAATCTCCTACCGTGAAATAGAACGCATTTTAGGAGTGAGCCATGTATCCGTAATGAATTGGGTGAAGCAATATATCAAGGTTCGCCCAAATATTCAAGAATATCACCCTACCTATAAAATTTTTAAACACCAGGAATTTATCGAGTATATACAAGATCAAAACCACATGAAAGGTGCAGGAATGATGATTACTGAGCTGGGCGACAAGTATATGCTGATCAAATGGGAACGATTTAAAGGTAGGTAATTAGCAGATATGTATACCATATTTTATTTCTAACATTTTCTTAGGGAATTTAGGATTAGTCTTTTACCGCGGAAAGGCTCCTTAAAAACCCAATTAAAATGAAAAAGAAATTACTATTTACTTTACTAGGTGTAGGCCTTCTTTGCACCCAAGTATTTTCCCAAGGCTCCCCAGATTATGGTAGTGGGATGAAAGTAAACATCGATAAAGAAGGTACAAAATCTATACGATTTATCTTTTGGAATCAAATTTGGCTCCGCTCGGTAGAGAATAATCCGGGAACTCTTGTAAATGGGGTGTCGGAATCTAATACATGGGATGTTGGAGCCAGACGCCTGCGTTTTTTAGCTCTAGCTCAAATAAGTCCTCGCTACCTCATTGTAGCTCATGTGGGGATAAACAATCAAACATTTTTAAATGGTGGTGCGGCAGGTACAGCTGCAACAACAGGTGGCTACGGTCCCGGTAAAAAACCAGGTTTGTTTTTTCACGATGCTTGGAATGAATACGCAATACTTCCAGCTAAGAAAGCGGATGGATCTGCTGCAAAATTCAGTTTGTATGCCGGAGCGGGGTTACATTATTGGAATGGAGTGTCGAGAATGACATCTGCGTCTACATTGAATTTTTTAACGGTAGATGCTCCAGTATTTAATTGGCCATTAATAGAAAATTCAGATCAGTTTGCTCGTCAATACGGAATTTATGTAAAAGGTAGAGCTGGTAAAGCTGCCTATCAATTTCACATGAACAAACCTTTCGCTACAAATAGCACAACCACTTCTCCTAATCTGGCGGTTGATAAGAATACAGGGAAAACAGCTTGGGGTGGATATGTCGATTATCAGTTCTTAGATCAAGAATCGAATGTATTACCATATCGAGTTGGAACATACATGGGCACTAAAAGAGTGTTTAATGTTGGTGCTGGTTTCTATCAGAATGCTGAGGGCACTGAGCATTGGGTTGATACTAATGCAGCGACCAAGAAATCTCAAAAAAATGACATTCTATTGTATTCAATAGATGCTTTTGCCGACCTACCTATCGGTAATAAAGAAAGAAATATGGCAATTACAGCTTATTCTGTGTTATACAATTTTGATTTTGGACCAAATTATTTAAGAAGTATTGGAATTATGAATACAGGTACTTCTGATCCCGCATTTACAGGAACCAAAGCAATAGAAGGAGCAGGTGATGCTCGTTATGCTATAGGTACAGGAACAATATGGTACACTCAAGCTGGCTTTTTATTGCCAAAACAAATTTCTAAAAAAGTAAGATTCCAACCTTTTGCTGCTATTGCGATGAAAAACTTTGAAGCATTAGCTGAAGCTGGTAATTATTGGGATGTTGGTTCTAACTTTTTTATCGATGGAAATAACGCTAAAATAACTGCTCAATATTCTAATCGCCCTATTTACGATAACACTAAGAAAGTGTTCGACAATAAAGGTGAATTCATTTTACAATTTCAAGTTTATCTATAAAATTTTTAATATGTCAACAGAAAAAAATTATAGCACAGGTTCTAAATTATGGAGCGTTATTACGGCATCCTCTGTAGGAACTTTAATAGAGTGGTACGACTTTTACATATTCGGTAGCTTAGCTGCGGTAATTGCCACTAAATTTTTCCCTTCTGATAATCCAACCGCAGGCTTCTTGTCTATACTTGCCACATTCGCTGCAGGTTTCGTAGTTCGCCCTTTTGGTGCATTGTTCTTCGGACGTTTAGGAGATTTAATCGGTAGGAAATATACATTCATGGTTACCCTGTTAATCATGGGTTTTTCGACCTTCTTAATTGGAGTTATACCTGGTTACGAAACCATTGGTTACTTAGCCCCAATTTTGGTGTTGATTTTAAGATTATTACAAGGCCTTGCTTTAGGAGGAGAATATGGTGGAGCAGCTACTTATGTTGCCGAACACTCCGAACCCAATAAACGCGGACTTAGAACTTCTTGGATACAAACTACTGCTACAGTAGGTTTGTTCATTTCCTTGTTTGTGATAATGATTACGAAAAATTCCATGAGCAAAGAATCTTTTGATTTATGGGGTTGGAGAGTTCCTTTTTTAATTTCAATTGTAATGGTTGTTGTGTCTTATTTCATTAGAAGAAATATGGACGAATCGCCGCTATTTAAAAAAGTAAAAGATGGAGGAAAAGCCTCTACAAATCCATTAAAAGAATCGTTCGGTAATAAGTTGAATTTCAAATTTGTATTACTTGCTTTATTTGGTGCAACTATGGGCCAAGGTGTAGTTTGGTATACAGGTCAGTTTTATGCTTTATCATTTTTGCAGAAAACTTGTAATATCGACTTCGACCAAACTAACTACATCATTGCTGCGGCATTAATGGCTGGTACAGGTTTCTTTATTTTCTTTGGTTGGTTGTCTGATAAAATTGGTAGAAAAGGTATTATGATGACAGGTATGTTATTGGCAATACTTACTTATCGTCCTATTTATGATAAAATATATCAATCTGCTAATGTTTCAAACAAAACAGAGATTGTAGAGAAAACAACTAGCTCTACAACAACTTCTTTAAAGTCTGGTACTACAGATTCTATAAGTGTTACTGTACTGAATAAATCTTATACAGATGGTACTATGTATACAGAAACAACTAAATTGCTACAAGGAGTAGATGCTGATGGAAATGCTCATAAACCAGAAATTGTTAAATCAGTAAAAGTTGGTGATGGTTCTTTCTGGACGTTAGTAATTTTAATATTTATTCAAGTAATCTATGTTACTATGGTTTATGGTCCGATAGCAGCATTTTTAGTGGAGATGTTCCCAACAAAAATAAGATATACGTCGATGTCGTTGCCATATCATATTGGTAATGGAATTTTTGGAGGGCTATTACCTGCAATTGCAACCTATTTGGCTACTACTGCGAAATCGGCAAACGATAAAGCGATTGAAGCTGGCTTAGCAGTGCCTTACGATAAACCTTATCTAGAGGGTTTATGGTATCCGATTATAGTGGCTGGTGTTTGCTTTGTAATAGGCATGTTGTATATCAATAATAAAATGAATCATACCGAAGAAAATTAATAAAGACATGAATCAACTAAAAAGAATTTTAGGTTTCTTATGGATAGTATTAGGAATCTATGCAGGGTACTACCTGTTAGTAAATCAGGCAATACCAAAATTTATGAGCGATAAATCTGAAGATTTGGTGCCTGCTATTATATATACATTTATTTTGATGCCAGTAATTACTGGTGGTTTGATGGTATTTGGTTATTATTCCATTACTGGAGAATACGATGAAAAATAATTAAATGTTATGGCTGTTTTTTTGTAGATTGTACTTCTGAAATGAAAACTAAACTAGTTATACTTCGATTAAGTTTTATATGCATTTTAACAGCCATTTTGTTGAACTTTCCAATGGTTTCAGCATTTAACAAACATGCTTTCATTTTTGGATTGCCCATGCTGTACCTCTATATTTTTTGTGTCTTATTCGGATCAATTATTTTTAGTGTGTTGATGTTTATAAAAAAATAATGAAATGAATATTTGGTTGATGCTTTTTCTAACACTGCTTTATATGCTGCTCTTATTTGTAGTAGCTTATGTTGCGGAGAAAAAACGTATCCTAAGCGACAAATGGAGTCCTTTCATCTACGCCCTTTCTATAGGGGTGTATTGTACAGCATGGACTTTCTACGGAAGTATTGGAAGAGCAACTATAAAAGGCCCTGATTTTCTTGCAATTTATGTCGGACCCATATTGTTGATGCCTTTGTGTTGGGGCTTTTATAGAAAGATTATTAAAATCTCGAAAGTTCAAAAAATAACAAGTATTGCCGATTTTATTTCTGCACGTTATGGTAAAAGTGTTTCTCTTGGAGTATTAGTTGCGTTGGTATGCATCATAGGGATTATACCATATATTTCATTGCAAATAAAAGCTATAGCCGACAGTTTTGATATACTAAGCAATACACAAGTAATAGGTACTGAGGCAAACACAATACAAACCTGGAAACCCTTTGTGGTTACACTTGTTTTAGCATTTTTTATTATGCTATTTGGTACATCAAAAATAGATGCTTCTGAAAAGCATAGAGGATTAGTGAGCGCAATTGCATTTGAATCAATAGTGAAACTAATTGCTTTTTTTATCGGAGCTATTTTCATTATTAAATATGTGCTGAGTAATTATAGTAGCTTAGAACTTCAACAAAATCAACAAATAAAACATTTGTTCACTTTCGACGAGAATTCTGGGTACTTATCTTGGTTCGGGATGTCGCTATTATCATTTATTGCATTTGTTTTTCTACCTCGTCAGTTTCAATTAGGTGTTATTGAAAATAAAGATGATGCTCATTTAAAAACTGCCATTTGGGTGTTCCCCACATATTTGTTGTTAATTAATTTATTAGTACTTCCAGTTGCAATTGCAGGTGTGTTGTATTATAACGGTCAGGCATACAATCCAGATTACACACTTATCAGTATCCCTGGTTCCATGAACGCAAGTTGGGTAAGTATGATTGTTTTTATTGGGGGTTTCTCTGCTGCAACAGGGATGATTATCGTGGAGACTATCGCATTGAGCACCATGTTTAGCAATAATATTCTAATTCCAATAATACTTAGCATTCCTAGCTTAAAAAATAAGTTTTTCAATCAAGTATTAAGAAGTATAAAATGGATAAGAAGAATTTCTATTTTATTTCTCTTAATGTTATCCTATTTATATTTTCAATATGTTTCAGGAAAATATTCATTAGTTTCTATAGGGTTGATTTCCTTTACTGCTGTTGCGCAATTCGCACCCGCAGCATTATTTGGAATCTATTGGAAGCAAGCTAGTAAAAGAGCAAGTATCATAAGTATTTCTATTGGGATTAGTATTTGGTTCTTTACTCTTGTTGTGCCTACTCTTATTAGTGCAAATTTGTTGTCGACTGAAATAATGGAATACGGTTTGGCAAATATTTATTGGTTAAAACCTAATCATCTATTCGGAATTTCAATTTCGGATACCATAACACATGGTTTTTTCTGGAGTATGTTCTTTAACTTAATTTCATTTGTAGGAATATCTTTGTTTACAGAACCCAAAAAAGAAGAGCTTACTCAAGCGGAATTATTTGTTGATATCGACCAATACTCAACAGCTTATGAGCAATCGTTTATCCGATCGGGTAATGTCAATCTTTTGGATTTAAGATTACTGCTAGCAAGTTTTATAGGAGATCTCAAATCCAAACAATTGATGCGACAGTATTTTTTGAAAAATCATTTAGATATGCCTGAGGATCATCACAAAGTAGATCAAGGCGTAATTACTTATACAGAAAAGATTTTATCAGGTGTAATAGGTGCTGCGTCAGCAAGAATAATTTTACAAACCATGATGAAAGATGAAGTGATAAGGATGAATGATGTGGTTAGTTTGTTAAAAGAGTCTCAACAAATACTACAACTGAATAAAGAATTGAGTAGTAAATCTGCTGAATTGAGTAAAGCATACGACGCATTATCTAAAGCTAATTTACGGTTAAAGCAAACCGACCAGCTTAAAGACGAATTTTTATACACTGTTACTCACGAATTAAGAACACCTCTCACTAGTGTTAGGGCATTTACTGAAATTATGCACGACCATCCCGATATGGATGAAGATAAACGTAAAGAATTTCTTAAAGTGATGGTTCAGGAAATGGAAAGATTGAGTAAGTTGATTACCCAAGTTCTGGATTTAGAAAAATTAGAATCTGGTAAACAAAGTTTACATTTATCAGATATTAATCCAAACGATTTAGTGAACCATGTTGTGGATTCCTTTCAACCAAGTTTTGTTACCAACAATCAAAAAATAATTGTTGAGTCGAGTGCCAATAACACTATAAGTGTTGATGTTGATTTAATTGAAAGAGTTCTGGTTAATATTATTGGTAACGCGATGAAATATTTACCATCAGAAAATGGAATGGTAAAAGTTAGCTTACAAGAGCAGCAGCAACAACTATTGTTGGCTGTAGAAGATAATGGACCTGGTATACCCGAAGAACAAAGGACTCAAGTTTTTAATAAATTTTATCAGGTAACACAATCTAAAAAATCAAACACAGGAGGGTCGGGATTAGGTTTATCTATTTGTAAGAAAATAATCGATTTACATAAAGGCCAAATTGTAGTTGAAGAAAGTAATTACGGAGGAGCCAAGTTTGTTATTTATTTACCCATGAATATATGAAAGAAGCTAAGAAAATATTAATTGTAGATGACGACCCGAATATTTTGTTGTCGGTGGAGTTTTTATTGGTAAAGAATGGATTTGATGTTTTAGTGGCAAGAAATGGTATGGAAGCTATAGAAATTATAGAAGATACAGTGCCTGACATTGTGCTACTCGACATTATGATGCCAGATGTAGATGGATATGTGATTTGTGAGTTTATAAAAAAGAATGAAAGAACAAAAGCGGCAAAAGTAATATTCTTGTCGGCAAAGAGCAGAGAAGCAGATGTAAATTTTGGTTATGAGATGGGTGCTGATCTATACATGGTAAAACCCTTTTCAACAAGAACATTATTGGAACAAATAAATAATTTATTGAATTAAATGCTACGATAGATACGATGGAAGTCCACGTCCAGCTAAGCTAGCTTATAAATTCGGCACTAAACTAAAAATTAAGTAAATGAATTATCAAGAAGAATATAGTTACAGTATTCATCACCCAAATGAATACTGGTCTGATCAGGCGAATAGAATTCCTTGGTTTAAAAAGCCAGAAAGAATTTCGTCGTACAACAATAATAATTATCATCAATGGTATGAAGATGGAGTATGCAATATGAGTTATATGCTGCTCGATTATCATATAGAAAATGGGAAGGGGAATGATGTTGCATTAATTTTTGATTCTCCAGTAACAAATACAAAGAAAAAATATACATATAAAGATTTATTAAAAGAGGTTTCGGAATTTGCTGGGGTATTGAGCGCTAAAGGTGTAGAAAAAGGTGATACAGTAATTATATACATGCCAATGATTCCAGAGGCAGTAATAGCTATGATTGCATGCACTCGAATTGGAGCTATACATTCTGTAGTATTTGGAGGTTTTGCTGCTCACGAATTAGCTTTACGTATTGAAGATGCTAAACCTAAAGTATTAATTACAGCCAGTTATGGAATGGAGTTCGATAAATTAATTCCATACATGCCATTGGTAGAAGAAGCTTATCATTTAAGTTTTCATCAACCAGAAAGTACCATTCTTGTAAAGAGAGCTCATTATACAGAAACAGCAAATATTGAGTATGATGAGTATCATAAATTAATTGTTCACTCGCGAGCAGTATCTTATGTCGAAATGAAATCTACAGATCCTTTGTATATTATTTATACATCGGGTACAACAGGGAAGCCGAAAGGAATTGTTAGGGATATTGGAAGTTATGCAGTTGCACTACATTATAGCATGGAGAAAATTTACAATGTAAAACCTAATGATGTTTTTTGGGCTGCTTCTGATGTTGGTTGGGTGGTAGGGCATTCATACATTTGCTACGCACCTTTATTAATGGGATGTACTACGGTTGTTTATGAAGGGAAACCCATTCGCACACCAGATGCTGGAAGTTTTTGGAGGATGATTGTTGAATACAAAATCAATGTTTTATTCGCTGCCCCAACAGCATTTAGAGCAATAAAAAAAGAAGACCCTGAAGGAAAACTTATAGATGAATATAATGTAACTTCTTTGAAAACTATTTTTGTTGCAGGTGAGCGTTGCGATCCTGCTACATATCATTGGATACTCGACACTGCAAAAGTACCCGTAATTGATCACTGGTGGCAAACGGAATCAGGTTGGCCAATGATATCAAACTTTGCTGGTGAAAATTTCTTTGAACCTAAACCTGGTTCTTCAACTAAGGCAGTATGTGGATATAATATAAAAGTGTTGAATGATGAGGGTGAAGAACTCCCAGTTAACAAAGAAGGTTATATAGCAATTAAATTACCACTCCCTCCTGGTTGTTTAACTACGCTATGGAATGAACACGATAGATTTGTGTCTTCTTACCTAAATAAAATACCTGGATACTATTTTACAGGAGATGGTGGATACAAAGACGAGGATGGATATTTTTATATCATGGGTAGAGTTGATGATGTGATCAATGTTTCTGGACATCGATTATCAACCGGAGAAATGGAAGAAATGATAGCAGCCCATCCTGATGTTGCAGAATGTGCGGTGGTAGGTATAGCAGATGAACTAAGAGGGCAACGTCCTCTGGGTTTTTATGTATTAAAAAATGGGCATCATCGTGATGAAAAAGAAATGGAAGAAGAACTGGTGAAACATATTAGAAATCAAATTGGTGCCGTTGCCTATTTCAGAACAGCAGTTCAAATACAACGATTACCCAAAACCAGATCAGGTAAAATATTAAGGAAAACCATACGTCAGATTGCCGATGGAGAAATGTATGCTATCCCTTCAACTATAGACGACCCAGCGATTTTAGAAGAGATAAAAGAAAAATTATTATCACTAGGCATTAGACAAACATAAGAATGAAGTGAAACTATTGCTGCGATGGACTCCCAGCACTACAAACAAAAATTGACACATTACCACATTAACAAATTATCACATTAATAAAATGGATTTTCAAATTAAAACAATAGAAGAATATCACAAGCTATATCAACAATCTGTTGAACAGCCTGAAGAATTTTGGTCCGACATTGCTTCACAGTTCTCGTGGAAAAAGAAATGGACTAAAGTATTGAATTGGAATTTTAAGGAACCTGATGTTAAATGGTTTGATGGAGCAACGTTAAACATTACAGAGAATTGTTTAGATAGACATCTTGCTGAGCGTGGAGATCAAGCGGCTATTATTTGGGAGCCAAACGACCCACAAGAACATCATCGTGTACTGACGTATAAACAATTGCATCATCAAGTTTCTATGTTTGCCAATGTTCTAAAACATAATGGTGTAAAGCGTGGAGATCGTATATGTATTTATATGCCCATGGTACCCGAATTGGCCATTGCAGTATTAGCTTGCGCTCGTTTAGGTGCAATACATTCTGTGGTTTTTGGTGGATTCTCTGCCCAATCGATTGCCGATCGTATTAAGGATGCAAAATGTAGTCATGTAATTACAGCAGATGGTGCATTTCGTGGAAATAAAGAAATACCATTAAAATCTGTTATCGATGATGCATTGATGCAATGTGACTCGGTAAAAAAAGTGATTGTACTTACTCGTAATCGTATGCCTGTATCCATGATAAAAGGGAGAGATGTTTGGTGGGAAGATGAAATGAAAAAAATAGAAACATTACATGAGTATGATTGTCCAGCACAAGAAATGAATGCCGAAGATGAGTTATTTATCTTATATACATCTGGTTCAACTGGTAAGCCGAAAGGTGTAGTACATACATGTGGTGGATATATGGTATATGCAGGTTATACATTTAGCAATGTATTTCAATATCAACCTAAAGAAGTCTATTTCTGCACAGCAGATATTGGATGGATTACAGGTCATTCTTATATTGTTTATGGACCTTTATCACAAGGAGCTACAACGCTTATGTTTGAAGGAATACCTACATACCCAGATGCTGGTCGATTGTGGCAAATAGTAGAAAAATTTAAAGTGAATATTCTGTATACAGCACCTACTGCGATAAGATCTTTAATGCAATCGGGTTTAGATTTTGTAAAAGATAAAAACTTAGATTCTTTAAGAGTTCTAGGTTCAGTTGGAGAACCTATAAACGAAGAAGCTTGGCATTGGTTTAATGAGAACATTGGAAAGAAAAGATGCCCTATTGTTGATACTTGGTGGCAAACAGAAACAGGTGGAATTATGATTTCTCCAATTGCCAATGTTACCCAATTGAAACCTGCACATGCGACATTACCATTGCCTGGAATTCAGCCGATTTTGGTTGATGAAAATGGGAATGAAATACTTGGGAATGGAGTAAATGGGAATTTATGTATAAAATTTCCTTGGCCTGGAATGATTAGAACTACCTATGGTGATCATGAGCGTTGTAGAACCAATTACTTTGCGACCTACGAAAACTTATATTTTACTGGTGATGGTTGTTTAAGAGATGAAGTGGGGAATTATAGAATTACAGGTAGAGTAGATGATGTGATTAATGTATCGGGACATAGAATTGGTACTGCAGAAGTAGAGAATGCAATTAACGCTCATACTGGAGTTGTGGAGTCGGCGGTTGTTGGATATCCTCACGATATAAAAGGACAAGGGATTTATGCTTTTGTGATTTGTGAAGAAGATACACATGATGAAGAGTTGAGAAGAAAAGATATTGGAATGACTGTGGCCAGAATTATTGGAGCCATAGCTAAACCTGATAAAATCCAATTTGTTAGAGGTTTGCCCAAAACCCGTTCTGGAAAAATAATGCGTAGAATCTTACGTAAAATAGCCGAAGGGGAAATAGAAAATTTAGGCGACACTTCTACCTTATTAGACCCAGCAGTGGTTGATGAGATTAAAAACAATCGTATAAACAACTAGATTTCGTTATGGATGGTTAATTTTTCATATTTTCGCGTAATGAAAAATGAAAGACCAACCATCCTCGTTATCAACGACGATGGCATTACCGCTAAAGGAATACAAACTTTAGCATATTTAATGAAAGAACTCGGAGAGGTTGTAGTAGTAGCTCCCGATAGCCCTCAATCTGCAATGGGTCATGCCATTACTATTGCAAAACCCTTGCGTTTAGAAGAAGTAGATTTATACGAAGGGATACGTTGTTTCCAATGTTCGGGAACTCCTGTAGATTGCGTAAAGCTAGCCGTAAATAAAGTGCTACATAAGAAACCTGATTTATTGGTTTCTGGAATTAATCATGGTTCGAATTCTTCAATCAATGTAATTTATTCGGGTACCATGTCTGCTGCAATGGAAGGCGCAATAGAGGGAATTCCTTCAATAGGTTTCTCGTTTAGCGATTTTTCTGCAAGTGCTGATTTTAGTCCTATACAAAAACATGTGCTTACCATTGCTAAAAAAGTTTTAGAAAATGGTCTACCTAAAGGTTCATTACTAAATGTAAATTTCCCCTATGTAACTAAAGCATCTGAGATAAAAGGGATAAGGGTATGTCGACAAGCAGTTGCAAAGTGGGAGGAGAAATTCGACGAGCGATTGGATCCACATAAACGTAAATATTATTGGTTAACAGGAGAGTTCGCCTTAAACGATAATGGTGAGGATACGGATGAATGGGCTTTAAATAATAATTATGTTTCTGTTGTTCCTGTACAGTTTGATTTCACAGCATACCACGCAATACCAGTATTAAATAATTGGAATTTTGATCATGAAAATTAAAGATAAATTTTATTTAGGCTTACTGTATGGTATGGCTTTACCTTTGCTGAGTTATATTTTTGGAGATATGTTGCAAAAACAGTTTCAACACACACTTCGCCCAAATTTCTTTTATATACTTTGTATTGCAATTAACGTAATTGTTTTTCGTTTTGCCATAAAAGCAGAGAAAGATAATTTAGCAAGAGGAATACTGATGAGCACTTTTATATATGCGTTATTGTTTGCCATTTTTGTAATTAGAAAATGAAATATTATATCATCGCAGGAGAAGCTTCTGGAGATTTACACGGTTCTAACTTAATGAAAGAACTCTTGTTGAATGATGCACATGCAGAGTTCAGAGTTTTCGGCGGTGATAAGATGGCGGCTATTGCTAACACAACATTAGTAAAGCATATCAATCAAATGTCGTTTATGGGTTTTGTAGAAGTTGCGATGAACCTTCGTTCTATTACAAAAAACATGAAAGAATGTAAAGGTGATATTGAAAGTTATCAACCAGATTTACTTATTCTTATCGACTTTCCTGGATTCAATTTAAGAATAGCAGAGTTTGCAAAAAGCATAGGAATTAAAACAGCTTATTATATTTCACCAAAAGTATGGGCATGGAATACCAAGCGTGTATTCAAGATCAAGAAATATATTGATAAACTTTATACCATACTTCCTTTCGAAACAGAATTCTTTAAGAAGTATGAATATGAAGTGGAGTATGTAGGTAATCCACTAAAAGATGCTATTGAATCGTATGTTTATGATTCTAAATTTAGAGAGTCAAATCAATTAGACGAACGACCAATATTGGCAATACTCCCTGGTAGTCGTAAAATGGAATTAGATAAAATTCTTCCCAATATGCTGATTGCTGCTAAGCAATTTGAACAGTATCAAGTTGTAATTGCAGGGGCTTCAAATTTACCGCAAACATATTATAATCAATTTGAATTAAGTAAGTATAAAATCATATTTGGAAAAACTTATGACCTTCTGGCGAATGCAGAGTTGGCCATGGTTACTTCTGGCACTGCAACACTGGAAACAGCTTTGTTTAATGTACCTCAGGTAGTTTGTTATAGAGCTAATGCATTATCAGTAACTATCGCAAGATGGTTAGTTGATATTAAGTATATTTCTTTGGTGAATTTAATAATGGACAATAAAGTTGTTACTGAATTAATCCAGGAAGATTGTACCCCAGAGAAAATAGCTAGTGAATTACATAGGATTGAAAATGGTACAGAAGGGAGAACTATAATGTTGTCTCAATATACTGAACTACAAAAAAGAGTTGGAGATGCAGGAGCTTCCAAGAGAGCAGCTCAATCGATGGTTAATTTTATTAAGAGAAATTAATGAAGAGATTTTTATTTGTTTCCCTTCTTATACTTATTAATACCACGCTCTTTTCTAAGGATGTGAATATTAGAATATGGAACCATTTAAACCCTAGAAAGGTAATATTAAATGGATTTACCGACAATTATTCTATACAACTATCAGATGATAAGATATTAAAAGCCGACGAAGGTGATGTGATAGTGATTAATGCATTAGGTGCTAAATGTGCAGTGAGTAAAAATGGTGAGGCTATAGGAACTTATTCAAAGGTTGTTTTTAGTACAGAAGAAGATCATCCGTATTTTAAAATGCAAATGATTTTACCAAGTGTTAAAACTTCATTTTTCCCTGATGAAATTTCTTTTAGAAATATTGATGGTGAATTAGAAATCATTAATACTGTTGAGTTGAATCATTATGTGGCTGGTGTCATCGAGTCGGAAATTGGAAATGTAAAAAATGACCAACTCCTAAAAGTTCAAGCAGTAATTTCCAGAACTTATGCATTGAAACACTTGGATAGACATAAAGCAGAGGGATTCGAGTTATGTGATCAAGTGCATTGCCAAGTTTATCATGGTAAAGCAAGATTCAATACCATGATTTTACCAGCAGTAGATTCTACGCATTATGAAGTTGTAAAAGACGAAAATGGAGATTTGATTGAAGCAGTGTTTCATGCAAACTGTGGAGGTCAAACTGTGAACTCGGAAGATGTATGGTCGAAAAGAAGGAGTTATTTGCGTTCAGTAGTAGACACTTTCTGCATAACAGAGAAGCAAGCTACATGGACAAAAGAAATTGATAAACAGAAATGGTTGAACTATTTAAGCCAAATGTCGGGTCGCCCTACAACCAATGCATGTGAATTTAGTAACATAAATAGACTAAATGTGTTGCCTTGTTGTAGTGTAAATACAGAGGACCTACGGAATGAATTTAAACTTCGCTCCACATTTTTCGATGTGGTCGAAAGTCATACTAATGTTATTTTAAAGGGCCGTGGCTTTGGCCATGGAGTGGGTATGTGCCAAGAAGGGTCGATTAGAATGGCTAAATTAGGCATCAATTACAAGGATATTATAAAATTTTATTACACTAATATTCAAATTGTTGATATCATACCCTGATATTTTACTTTTGATTATTTCTATTGAAATTTTGTATTTATATCTATACTCTTTATATTTATAGCTAATGAAATACGCTCTACTTCACTTATATTTTATTACCGAACTAGCATGAAGCAAGAGTTAAAGGATTTTTTTATCAAACACAATCAGGAAAGACCACTGAGAGTACTTTGTGTCGACGACGACAAAATCATTCAGTTTACTACTCAACGAGCATTTGTTATCTGTGGGTTTGTAACCGATATGGCTTACGATGGAATCCAGGCAATTGATTTAGTTCGAAATGCTTTTCAACGCTATGATTTTATATTGATGGACATCCACATGCCTAATATGGATGGTATTGAAGCTACTAAAATCATTAAGTCGATTCGTAACTACGAAAATGTTCCAATTTTCGCACTTACAGGCGACATGACGATGGAAGCAAAATTGAAAGTAGTATCCGCAGGAATGAACGAATATTTTCCTAAACCTGTGAATATGGATGAAGTCTTAGAATCCATGAAATCTTATATATAGTTGAACTCGAATTTTACATATTTCGATTCTCATACACACAAAAAATACAAAGAGCAAGATGTAGCATTTATCAGAAATGCATTTCATCATTTAAATTATCAACAATTAGATAAGCTCAATTATTTTTTCTCTGTAGGTGTACACCCTTGGGATATTTCACAAAATTATTCTGCAAGCTTACTTCAGTTAACATCTACAGTTATTCATGCCAATTGTGTAGCCATTGGAGAATGTGGTTTAGACTATCATATCAAAACAGATCCTGATATACAGAAGAAAGTTTTTTTGGCTCAGAAAGATATGGCAGAATCTATTAATAAACCTTTGATTATTCATTGTGTTAAAGCTTATCATGATTTACTTCCTCTAATAAAAAAAACTAATGTTCCTGTAGTATTGCATCACTATACAGCGAACCTTGAAATAACCAAAGCTCTTGCCTTAGACCATGTTTATTTTTCTTTTGGTAAGCAGATATTTACTAAACAGTATCATCAAGAAGTGCTCGATTTTCTTCCTCAAAATAAAATTCTTTTAGAAACGGATAACTCTGGTATGCATATAGAAGAAGTATACATACGAATGGCTGCATTGCTGGATATGGAGTTTGAAATGCTTAAAGAACAAGTAAATAATAACACGCAAGAAGTTTTTTCTTTAGATTGATTTTTCTTCATTTTTTTTATTTTTGGCGAAAAATAAAATCATGTCAGTTCCAGTTTGGCTATCGCGCACAGAAGTATTAATGGGAGAGGAGAAAGTACAGCAATTAATCAATGCTAATGTACTTGTAGTGGGTTTAGGCGGAGTGGGTGGAATATGTGCCGAAATGATAGCTCGTTCGGGTGTTGGGAAAATGACCATTGTAGATGCTGATACTGTTGAAGCTTCTAACCGCAATCGCCAGATTCCTGCATTAATTTCTACCGACGGGAAATTAAAAACAGATGTGATGGCTCAACGTATTAAAGACATTAATCCTGATATTGAGTTAACTGTAATTCCAGAATTCCTAAAGGACTCCCGTATTATTGAGGTTTTGGAGTCGCAAAAATTCGATTATGCTGTTGACTGTATAGATACACTGTCTTCTAAAGTGTATTTCATCAAGGCTTGTTTAGATCTGAAAATTCCCTTAATCAGCTCTATGGGTGCAGGTGGTAAATTCGACCCCACACAAATACAAGTCGTAGATATTGGCGAATCTTATCAATGTAACTTAGCAAAATACGTGCGTAAGCGCTTACATAAGTATGGTATCCGTTCAGGATTTCAAGTAGTGTTCTCTCCAGAAGCAGCCGATCAATCGCGTATATTTGAAACACCTAAAGCTTTTCCAAAGAAATCTGTAATCGGAACAATTTCATATATGCCAGCTGCGTTTGGCATTACATGCGCTAGTGTTGTTGTGCGAGCACTTGTAAATCAGTAGGTTAACTTATATTCCCCTGTGGAAATCTTTTGTATTAGAAAAATGCTATAATTTTTAGCTTTGCAACTATGAGTAATTACAACGAAGACGACATTAAATCCCTCGATTGGAAGGAGCATATTAGATTGCGTCCTGGGATGTACATTGGTAAACTAGGAGATGGGTCGGCTCACGATGACGGAATTTATATTTTATTGAAAGAGATTATTGATAACTCTATTGATGAATTTGTGATGGGAGTTGGTAAAACTGTGGAGTTAACTATTACCGATCATAAAGTTATTGTGAGAGATTACGGTCGTGGTATTCCCCTCGGAAAAGTAATCGATTGCGTATCGAAAATAAACACCGGAGGAAAATACGATTCAAAAGCCTTTCAAAAATCTGTAGGATTAAATGGTGTGGGTACTAAAGCAGTAAATGCTTTATCGAACTATTTTAAAGTTCAATCATATCGCGATGGTAAAACTAAAGCGGCAGAATTTGAACGTGGAGTATTGGTGAAAGACCATAAAGAAGAAAGCAGTACACAAAAGAATGGTACTGTAATTACTTTTAATCCCGACGATACGATATTCAGAAATTATAGATTCATTCCTGAATTTATCCAGAACATGATTTGGAATTATGCCTACTTAAATGCAGGCTTAACCATTGTGTTTAATGGAGAAAAATATGCATCTCAACGTGGCTTGTTCGATTTGTTGGATAGAAAAACAGATGATACTATTCGTTATCCGATTATCCATTTAAAAGGAGAGGATATTGAAATTGCCATGACTCACAATAATCAGTATGGTGAGGAGTATTACTCTTTTGTGAATGGTCAGAATACCACTCAAGGAGGAACACATCAAGCGGCATTTAGAGAAGCGGTTGTAAAAACAGTCCGTGAGTTTTTCAAAAAAGAATTCGATGCAACCGATGTTAGAGCTTCTATTGTAGCTGCAATTAGTATACGTATACAAGAACCTGTGTTCGAATCTCAAACGAAAACAAAACTTGGTTCAATAAATGCAGCACCAGAAGGACCTTCTATTAGAAATTGGATAAACGATTTCGTAAAGAAAGAGTTAGATGATTATTTGCATAAACATCCTGATGCAGCTGATGCTATGCTTAAACGCATTATGCAATCGGAGCGAGAGCGTAAAGAAATTGCAGGCATAAAGAAATTAGCTAACGAAAGAGCAAAAAAAGCAGCACTACATAATAAAAAATTACGCGATTGTAAAGTACATCTTGATGACGAGAAACACGAACGTCGTTTTGATACTACCTTATTTATTACAGAGGGTGATTCGGCAAGTGGATCGATTACTAAATCGCGTGATGTAGAAACTCAAGCCGTATTCAGCCTAAAAGGTAAACCTTTAAATTGTTTTGGTCTTACCAAAAAAGTTGTGTACGAAAACGAAGAGTTCAACTTATTGCAACATGCACTTAACATTGAAGATGGAATTGAAAACATCAGGTATAATAATATTGTAATTGCTACCGATGCCGATGTGGACGGTATGCACATTCGATTGCTGATGATGACTTTCTTTTTGCAATTCTTTCCTGATATCGTAAAAGCTGGTCATGTTTATATATTACAAACACCATTGTTTAGGGTTCGTAATAAAAAAGAAACCATTTATTGCTATTCAGAAGATGAAAAAAGAAATGCACTAACAAAATTAGGGCAACGTTCTGAAATAACCAGATTTAAAGGACTTGGTGAAATATCTCCTGAAGAATTTGGGTTGTTTATTGGAAAAGATATCCGTTTAGATCCGGTATTTATTTCAAAAGAAAGTAAGATGCTACAGATGCTAGATTATTTCATGGGAAAAAATACACCAGCACGACAAGAGTTTATCGTGAAGAACTTGAAAGTAGAAAAAGATGTGATTGAATCGGCAGAGGAAGTAGGTGCTTTAGAAGAATAAGCTGAGTCGGACGTCGATTTCAGCAAACAATATTTAGAATTTAGAATTCAAAATTTAGAATTTATAAAGAGTGGCAAAGAAAGAAAAAATAGAATACAAACCGCAAGATGAACGAGAGTACCTAAACCGTACAGAAGAGGAAGGAATGCATCATAATGTTATTCCTATTAATGGGTTGTATGAGAATTGGTTTTTAGAATATGCATCGTATGTTATTTTAGATCGTGCGGTACCCAATATATACGATGGATTAAAACCTGTTCAGCGTCGTATCCTTCATTCATTAAAAGAAATGGATGATGGTAGATATAATAAAGCGGCTAATGTGATTGGTAATACCATGAAATATCACCCACATGGTGATGCTTCTATTGGCGATGCCATGGTGCAAATCGGGCAAAAGAATTTATTAATTGATTGTCAGGGAAACTGGGGCGATCCTATTACAGGAGATAGCGCAGCTGCACCTCGTTATATTGAAGCGCGCTTGTCGAAGTTTGCACTTGAAGTAGCATTTAATCCGCAAACCACAAATTGGCAGCTTTCGTATGATGGAAGAAATAAAGAGCCAATTACTTTACCAGTTAAGTTCCCTTTATTATTAGCTCAAGGTGCCGATGGTATTGCAGTAGGTTTAGCAACAAAAATTCTTCCGCACAATTTTATAGAATTGATTGATGCTTCTATTGAAATTTTAAAAGGTGTTCGTCCGAATATAATGCCTGATTTTATCACAGGTGGTTTAGCAGATTTTACGAATTACAACGAAGGTCAAAGAGGAGGTAGGGTTCGTGTTCGTGCAAAAATTGTAGAGCGTGATAAGAAAACATTAGCCATTACAGAAGTTCCTTTCTCAACTACAACTGGAGGCTTAATCGATAGTATTATCAGTGCGAATGATAAAGGAAAAATAAAAATTAAAAAGATTGAAGATAATACAGCTAAGGATGTAGAAATCATTATTCATTTAGCACCAGGTATTTCTCCAGATGTTACTATTGATGCCTTGTATGCCTTTACCGATTGCGAAGTATCGGTTTCTCCTAATACTTGTGTAATTAAAAATGATAAGCCTTACTTCATGAGTGTAAACGATATTCTTATCGAAAGTACTCAGAATACAAAAAACTTATTAAAGCAAGAACTACAAATTAGATTAGACGAGTTAAATGAAAAATGGCATTTCTCATCATTAGAAAAAATATTCATTGAGAATAGAATTTATCGCGACATTGAAGAGTGCGAAACTTTTGAAGCAGTAATAAAGACTATTGATAAAGGCCTAGAGCCATTTAAATCTAAACTATTAAGAGAAGTTACAGAAGAAGATATTATAGCGTTAACCGAGATAAAAATCAAACGTATTTCTAAATTCGACGGATTTAAAGCAGATGAATTATTAAAATCGATTGAAAAAGAAATCAAAGAAGTAAAACATAATCTAAAACATATCACCGATTATGCTATTGCATACTTTGAGAATTTGAAAAACAAATTCGGAAAAGGCAGAGAGCGTAAAACAGAAATCAAATTATTCGATAAAGTTCAGGCTACACAAGTTGCGTTAGCGAATCAGAAATTATATGTGAACAGAGCAGATGGCTTTGTGGGCTTAGGTTTAAAGAAAGACGAATATGTAGGCGATTGTTCAGACATCGACGATATTATTGTATTCTGTGCGGATGGTAAGTTTAAAGTAATAAAAGTTGCTGATAAAACTTTTGTGGGTAAAGACATTATTCACGTTGCTGTATTTAAGAAAAACGACGATCGTACAGTTTATCATATGATATACAAAGACGGTCAATCAGGAAAATCTTTTGTAAAAAGATTTTCTATAGGTGGAGTTACACGTGATAAAGATTACGATTTGACTCAAGGCTCAAAAGGTTCAGGTGTTTTGTATTTCACAGCAAATCCAAATGGAGAATCGGAAGTGGTTACGGTTAACCTAAAACCTATGACTAAAATCCGCAAGCTGAGTATCGACATCGATTTCGCAGAACTAGCGATTAAAGGTCGTAGTTCTATGGGGAATGTGGTAACTAAATTCCCTGTGAAAAAAGTGGTACAAAAAAGTAAGGGTGTATCTACTTTAGGAGGCCGACAAATTTGGTTCGATGATACGGTGAGAAGGTTAAATACAGATGGAAGAGGAAGATATTTAGGTAGCTTCCAAGGTGAAGATAAGATATTAGTTATTTATGCTGATGGTACTTATGAACTCACGAATTTCGATTTAACAAATCATTACGACGATAAATATTTTGTACTAGAGAAGTTTGATCCAGAACGTGTAGTGAATGCGATTCATTACGATTCATCAAACAAATCGTCGTATGTAAAACGCTTCATGATTGAAAATACATCCATAAATAAGAAGTTTAGCTTTATATCGGAAAGTCCTGGATCTAAATGTTGGTTTGCTAGTACAACTATAGAGCCAATGGTAAGAGTTGTATTTACTAAAGATGGTAAAGTTCAACCTCAAGACTTGGAATTTAATGTAGCTGCATTTATTGAAGTGAAGGGGATGAAAGCGATTGGTAATAAAATGAGCAAGTATAATGTGAAAGAGGTAATCAATATCAGTGCAGAAGCAGAGCAAATAGATGAGGTTGATGAAGATGATTTAGAAGCAGTGCAAAAAGCATTAGAAGGAATAAAAGCAAAAAAAAATCCTAATGCAGAACCACCTAAACCAAAAGATAAAGTAGAATTCATCATTACTAACCCTGATGATGTAGATATGGATGGAGAGGGGCAGACGAAGCTTTTTTAGTATGCTGATATGCTAGTATGCTGATGTTTTAATTTGGACAATTAGACAATGTGTTATGTTTAGTTTATAAGTATGAAGAAATTATTGCTAGTAATATGTTGTTGGAGTTTGGTTACTTTTTCGGTTGCACAGAAATTTAAGCAAAGCTATGTTGCTACAGATACGGAAAAATAATACACTTTAGCTAATTGTCCAAATTGACAAATTGTTCAAATTAAACATGACTTCTAATTCAGATACGTTATTCTATAAAACAATTACAGGCTTAGCAAGCATGTCTGAGGCGAGTATCATAAGGTTGTTCGATATCGCGAATAGAAAAGAGCTCAAAAAGAATGATTATGTATTAGAGGAGAATAAGATTTGTAAATCTATTTTTTTTGTTGAGCAAGGGTATTTGCGTTCATTTATATACAAAGATGGCAATGAAATTAATACAAACTTTACTTTTGAGGGAAATTTTGTAACCAATCTTAAAAGTTTAAGAACATCTACATCTTCAGATATTAATATTAAAACAGAGGAGAAGTGTGTAATATATGAATTTGATAAAGATCAACTTTTTGAATTATATGCTGAATCTTCAGAGATAGAATCATTCGGAAGAAGACTACTAGAGCAACTCTTAATAACTCAAGAGGAACACGCTAATTTATTTAAAATATACTCCCCTGCAGAACGATATGAATACTTACGAGTAAACTCTCCTGAACTACTGCAACGAATAAGCCAAACACAACTTGCATCTTATATTGGTGTTGCTAGAGAAACTTTGAGTAGAATCAGGAAAAAATAGACAATTGGTTTTTGTGACAATAATCACAGGTGAATATTGATTATTAGATTGATTTTTGCAATTCATTTAAAAAAATATCATAATGAATTTAAAAAATAAATCTATCGTTGAGCATTTCATTGAAGAAATTTGGAATCAAAACCTGTTTGAAAATGTAGATAATTACATTGATGCAAGTTTTATTGATCACTCTTTACCAGAACAATTGCCAGCTAACAAAGAAGGAATGATATCCTGGATAATAGGAACGAGTAAATCATTCAATCACAAAACCATTATCGAAGACATCGTTTGTGAAGACAATAAGGTGATGTTAAAATTGAGAATGCAACTCAAACATATCGGTCTATGGAGAGATATTGAACCTACCAATTTAGAAATATCAACTATTGGATACAGGTATTATAAGCTAGAAGCTGGAAAGATAACAGAGCACTGGTCTTTATTAGATGGAAATGCTATAGAGAATCAACTCAAATCATGTCAGCACGGATGTAAGGTTCAGGAATAATTTTTCAAATTATCTATATCCACTTTTAACCAAAAAGCTTAAGGGGTCTTTCATTTCTATAATATCAATTATAGCTTGTTTTTTATCTTTTGCATTTTTGTAATAAGACTCTGCAATTTTATATCCTAGGTAATAACCCAAGTCGGCTGGACGATCTTTTACTTGTCCGTAATTATATAGCCATTTGTCGCTGTTCGTATTGCAGAGTTCTGCCTTTAACTCTTCCCATAATTCTTTTTCGTGTGCATCTCCGTATTCTTGCATGCTTTTGTTGATATTTCCTTTCGAGATGAGATTGCCTATATAGTCGGCAATCCCTTCATTTAATACATTGTAAAGTAAATCGCACGCAATAGCATTTTTATCTAAGTCGTAGGATTGTTGTATATGTACACATTCGTGAGCAACAATGTTTTTTATTTTTTGTACGATTTCCTCTTCGACCGAAAGTGTTGGATACATTGAACTTGATTTTAGTTCAGAGAGGTCAACTGATTTAGTTGAAGTGCTAATCTCTGTACCAATTAACACATAGCCATCAGTAACGGTTCCGCCCGTATTAATTACACCTATAGCAAAACAAACTTTACTTTTCTTGAAATTTGGATATAATTCTGCGAAGTTTTTAAATACTTCTTCAATAAGTGGAGTCGCTTTCTTTACCTCTAGTGTGTTTTTCTTTATAGAGCCATAGAATTTTGGATATGCAGCTATGGTACGAACAATTTTATCAGCAGTCATTGGCCTCACTCGGATAAATTCCTTCAACCCATCAGTTGCCCTATCTATGTATCTTTTTTGAACAACATCCACACTATCCTCGTGTGTTTTGCATTTTTTTAAAGCATCATAAGCTTCCCAGAAATGATCTATATCTACAGTCATTACCGTTTTTAAGTTTTCTGGAGCTAACTCTTTTTTATTTCTCTCGAATCGTGCAATGTCTTTATCTGAGAATGATTTTATTTTGATGGATATGTTTGCTGATAAATTTGGGGTATTCGGTTCATATTTTTTTATTCTGAAAAGATATTCACCCGCTTCTTTGCTTGCAAATTCAAACCTCTCCAAACCCTTTGTTCCATTTGGAGAATCCATTTCCACTAATTTTTTGTTGTGTTGATGCAAACTAATAACTACATCAACACCATTCTGCATTACCGAAAACTGATATAAGCCTTTTTTTCTAAGTTTTATGACATATTCTAAACTGTCTTTTCCCTCAAATTTTACATCATTGTATACTTTATCAAAATCTATCGAACTAGGATTCTGAGCCCATGTTATACTTGTAAAAAGAATAAAGCAGATAATGAATAATGTCTTTTTCATCTAGGTTGTTTTAGATAAAAATAAGGATAATTGTGCAAATTGTCCAAATTGGCTAATTGTTCAAATTACCTAATGTCAACCTTTACTCCCGATTTATTCTCTCCAAACTGATTCAATCGATATTTAAAACTAAACATAAAGTATCGTCCAATAATATTAGAGCGAGTTTCTTGTATGCTGTTTGCTTCAGCGCTTCTTACAATTCCTGTATTTTTGTTTAAGATATCAAATACGCTTGCTGTAAGTGTACCTCTATTGTTTTTTAAGAAGTATCTGTTTGCTTCTAATTTTAATAAAGGAATGTTTAAAGACTCATTGAAACTTTGAGAATTATACCTGCTTATATCTGCGTTAAAAGCAAAGAACCATTTGTCTGTTGGCTTGTAGCTGAGGTCTATAAAATAGATTTGATTGGTGTATGTGTTATTCAACTCTTTTTGCACAGAGTAGTACGCCTCATTAAAGCTAAATGTTGCACCAATACTTGCATCCCATTTTTCTTTTTTGCGGTTGTCTACTCTTAAGGTTACTTCATGAGTATAGGTATTGCTGATGTTTTCTATACTATTAATATAGCTTAACCCTCTGCTCCATGTTTCAGCCAATTCTAAATTGAAATTTATTTTAAGCTTTCGAATAGGAGTAGAGAATTCCGAACTTCCTCTCAATCGGTAATCGTCTTTTACATTTTCAGCATTAAGGTATTGAACCAAATTACTGTCAACTGTTCTGTTCCATGTAATTTTATCTTTAGTATGTGTTAGGTTTATGGAATTAAAAAAGGATACAAAAGAAAATTGATCGAAAATCATCCAGCCTAAATTTACATTACTTTGGTACTCGGGTTTCAAGTTTTGATTTCCCGCACTAAATACTAGGTTGTTAGAATTGTTGATAGTTGGTAACAGTTGTGATGCCGTTGGAGCATTTACTCTTGTGTCAACATATAACCTTAATCTTCTCCCTTTTGTATACTCGTAATCGAATTGAATTGCAGGTAATATATATTGAACATTTTTACTAAGCGAAGTACTGTCGTTTAGTTTAGAATTAAGCTCAGCAAGTTCATACTTCAACCCTAAATTTAATTGAATTAAATCGGTATTATATTTAAAACTTAAAGAAGGACGATACCAGGTATAGGTTCTTTCAAAATTGGGACTTAAGGAATCGATACGTGTTTCTGAGTTTATCAAATTATTCTGACTTCTACTTAATTGCTCGTCGGTTATCCCCATAGCAAAACTTGGATCTATATAAATATTCCCTTTAACATGACGTGTGCTTCCAACACTCCATTGTCCTCTCCATTGCTCATTTCGTTGCGATTGGTCTCTTATGTCGATGAGATTAAGATTGTTCTGATACAATTGAGTGTTATTGTTCCAATAACTAAAATTTGTTGTATTAGAATAATTGATTTCGGCCTGACTTCTTAGCATTCTCCATTTAGAATTCAATCGTCGTACATAGCTACTTTTAATGGATGATTTGAAATCGTCGGATTCTGTTTTTATAACACTTAACAAATCATTAACGATGCTATTATTTTGGTAGTTATTCGAATAGTTCTGTTGAGTATTATTACTGTTGTTGAATTGTACACTTGCTGAACTGGTTAGATTTTGGTTGCTATCAATTTTATTTCTCCAGCCTAAGTTAATATTCTGACTATAATTTCTTTCATCGGAATTATTGTTAGCATTTCGAACATAATCCTCATTAGCAAAGAAATTTCTACTGTAGATTCTTTCTTTTAACTCACGATCTACGCCATTACCCATATAGCTTATATTAAATCGTTTATTTTTTGCGTATTCGTGTGTAAGGTTTAAGCCAATTGCACCAGAACTTAAAAGTCCGTTTACTTGTTGTCCGAAATTAATGGGAGGAGATCCAGGTTCTCCTAAATTAATATTAATACCACCTTCACCGAAACTTCTTAGTCCTCCACTAAAACTTAAGTAATCCTGAAAACTAAAACCAAATTGGTTGATATTATTGATCATTCCTAAACCCGCCAATTGAGTTTTAGAGGTAAAACGATAGGCTTTAGCAGCACCTTGGAAGCGATTGTCTGTTCCAATTCCTCCTTGTACATCGCCAAAATAGGCTTGCTTCTTATCGTCTTTCAAAATAAAATTTACGGTTTTATCGCGTTCTCCATCACTCATTCCACTCAGTTCTTCTTCTTCTGATTTGCGATCGTAAACTTGTACTTTCTTAATGGCATCAGCAGGTAAATTTTTGGTAGCTACTTTGGGGTCGTTACTAAAAAACTCTTTTCCATCAACTAAAACATTCGATACATTTTCGCCCATTGCTTTTACATTCCCCGCACGATCGACCTCTACACCTGGAAGTTTTTTTAATAGATCTTCCGCAACAGCATCAGGTTTAGTTTTATAAGCACCAGCATCGTATTCAACGGTATCTTTTTTAAACTGTATAGGAATTCTATCGGCCTCAACGTTTACATCACCAAGCAATTTGCTTTTAGGTTTTAATTGTACAACAGGAATACTACTGGGTGTGCTAGCATTAATGTTTATATCCTTATAAATGGTTTGATAACCCACAAAAGATACTTGCAATAAATAGTTGCCATAGGTAATGTTTTTTAATTGGTATGAACCATCATTTGCCGTAATGGCAAAGAACTTCATGGTAGAATCTTTAGGCTCAAGCAATGCAACTGTGGCGAAAGGAATCCCTTTCATTTGCTCATCGAATACAAAACCTGTGTATTGTTGTTGAGCAAATGCAAACCTAGTAAGTAGTAATGTTAAAAGTAGTAATTTTTTCATATCTCAAATCTCAAGCCCAAGGTCTAGTTCCTAATTTTTATCACTACATTTCCTTCACCACCATTTTCCTCCTGCATCTCTTTACGTTTAGCATCTACTATTTCTAAAAATTCTTTTTTACTTACTTTTTTCCCTTCTGTTGGTTTGATAAGTTCTTTCTCATCAATCCCGCTAAGCTCAATTTTTTCGGCTGTAATGGTACTTTCACCATTGTTCACAACTACTGCTAGTATTAATCCGGGTAAGTTGCCTAATGCTAATGGTCCAATAGATACAGGTAGGCTAGGACAGAACCAAGCACTTACTTTATTTTTGCTTTCAGAATTAGTTAATTCGGCTTCCATGCATGGATAACCAGCTATCTCTTTTTGATTCCCCGTCATTTTCCATGTATGCGATTTTAGATCAGATTCGATTAAGAATTTTTTCCCCATAAACTCACGTTGATCGAAGCATTTGTTGCTACTCAAATCGAAGAATGTTTTGTTATCTGGTTCGTCTCTACGAATCACAACACGTTGCCCATCTACTTCTTGTTCTATATTCTGATTTTCGTTCTTCGATTTAATGGTCTTCATTAAAGCCGATTTCTCATTAAATATTAATGTGCTTTTTACGGTTCTCTCTCTTGGAATCATAGCAGCCATTTCTTCTGAAAGACCATCTATTTGGATCTCAATTTTTTGAACTTCTTTATAGGTTATTGTACCTGTTTTTTGTGCTTGAGCGAAAACTACTGTTCCGAGTAAGCAAAGCATTAAATAGATTTTTTTCATGGTTATTTTTTTGTCGAAAGTAACTCATGAAACTCTTAAAGAATGTTAAAGGGAAGCTAATGAATGTTAAAAAGTGTTAAAGTTCGTGTGCTCGTGTGCTCGTTCCGATAAATCGGAACAGGTTATGCTCGTGTATTAGGTAGTGATGGTTCTGAAGGTTAAGTTTACTCTGGGGTTGAAGATTTTCTTAGTAGGCGGGAGTCGATGTAACCAATGGGTTTGTGTTTTACCTGCCATAATGAGTAAGCTGCCGTGTTCCAGAAGGATGGAAATGGTTTCTTTTGTGCTTTTATGCTTGAAGGAGAACTTTCGTTCGGCCCCGAAACTCATTGATGCAATGGCCCCATCTTTTTTTAAATCGGTTTCACCATCACTATGCCAAGCCATCCCTTCGTCGCCATTATGATATAAATTAAGTAAGCAAGAATTGAATGTTTCGCCACTTAGTGTTTCACATAATTTTTTCAATTCGAGTAATTCAGGTGTCCAAGCTAAGGCTCGTTTGGTAACATTAGAATATTGGTACTCGTAGGGCTTGTCGCCATACCATGCTACTTTCCTTTTTGTAATATAATGCTTACCATATATAATAGCTTCATCATTTCTCCATTCAATGCTTTTCAATAAATTCTCGAAATAGTAATCTGCTTTATCTAAAGTCATTACTTTCCCATAATAATTTACAATTCCATCAGAGGGGAGGAGGTTTTTCATTTCCTTTAATTTGAACAATTTGAACAATTTGGACAATTTGAACAATAATTAACTAATTGATCAAATTGTTCAAATTAACTAATTAACTCTAAGTAGCGAAGTTCTTTCTCATCCAGTGTTGATGTTACTTCTTCTAGTTCTTTAGCCAACTGAACAAGTTCGTCTACACCAGTTTCTTTAAGTAATAATTCGTTTATTTCTTTTTTTCTGGTTTCTAATTTAGAAATTTCCGCTTCAAGATTTTCAATTTCTTTTTGTTCCTTGAAACTTAATTTTGCCTTTGGTGCTGGGGCTGTTTGAGCGGCAATTTTAGCTTGATTTTTTTCAGCTTTAATTCTAGCCTTCTCTAATTCCTCTTCTTCTTCTTTTTCTACTCTATAATCAGTATAGTTACCATTATAGGTTCTTACTACTCCTTCACCTTCGAAAATAAATAAGTGATCAGTAAGTTTATCCACTAAGTACCTGTCGTGAGAAACTAGCACCAAACAACCTGGGAAACTCATTAAGAAGTCTTCTAAGATATTTAAGGTGTCTATATCTAAATCGTTGGTTGGCTCATCCAGAATTAAAAAATTCGGATTAAGCATCAACACTCTCATTAATTGTAATCTCTTGCGTTCGCCTCCACTCAACTTCGAAACTTTATCGTTTTGTTTTGCAGGAGGGAAAAGGAATTTTGTTAAAAGCTGCGATGCACTGAGTTGTTTGCCATCGGCCATCAAAATATAATCGGCCACCTCTCTTACTACATCAATCACCTTTTTCTCTTCATCAAAAGATAAACCGTCTTGTCTGTAATACCCGTAAACAGTACTCTCTCCAACAATAACCTTCCCTTTATCAGGCGTAGTTTGTTCGGTTATTAATTGCAGGAAGGTTGATTTTCCCGAACCGTTTTTCCCAGCCACACCCACTCGATCTTTTTTCTTAAATACATAAGAGAAATCGTTGATGATGTTTTTGTCGCCATACGATTTTGCTACGTGATGTAGCTCAAGGATTTTATTTCCTTGATTGCTCATCTTAATACTTAACTCTACTTCTTGATTCGGACGTAGTTCTTTTGTTTTTTCATCGAGAGTCGAAAATGCATCTATTCTTGCTTTCGACTTTGTAGTTCTTGCTTTAGGTTGCCTGCGCATCCACTCAAGTTCTTTTCTCCAAAGGTTCTTATTCTTTTCGAAGCTTGCCTTGTCCATCTCTTCACGCTCTGCTTTCTTCTCTAAATAATAACTATAATTCCCTTTGTATTGAAATACACTTCCTCTATCAATTTCCATAATCTCATTACACACATTATCCAAGAAATATCTGTCGTGTGTAACCATGATTAAGGTTTTATTTCCTTTGTTGAGATATTCCTCTAACCACTCTATAGTATCAATATCTAAATGGTTGGTGGGCTCGTCGAGTATATATAAATCAGGGTCTTCAATTAATAATTTTGCTAATGCAATTCTTTTTTTCTGACCACCAGATAGCGTATGTATTCCTTGCTTTAAATGATGTATACCTAAAGTGCCAAGTATTTGCTTAATCTTATGTTCGTATTCCCATGCATCAGCTGCGCTTAGCTCATCCGTAAGTTTGTTTATCTCGTCTTCTCTACCATCAGGATTTTCCAATACCTCTTCGTATCGTTTTATTAAACTTAATGCTGGATGTTCATCTGAAAATAAGTAATCGCTTATGCTACAAGTTAAGGTAGGTACAGGATCTTGCGCTAAATGTCCTATGCGTACGCTCTTGTTTCTAATAAGCTTACCTGAACTTGGATCTAACTCACCTGCAATAACATTCATGAGAGTACTCTTCCCCGCACCATTAACACCTACCAATGCAATGCGCTGACCTGCATTGATTCCAAAATTTAACTCTTTAAATAACCAGCGATCGTGAAATTGATGCCCTAATTTCTCCGCCGAAATAAAATTACTCATGAATATTAATAATTAATTTTTCCAAACACACCTAGTGGAAGTTTCGCTCCTTTTGTTGCTTGAAGGTACAATTCCCCAATCTCTAAATTCTTTGTGTTTTTGAATGATGTTTTGATGAGATTTTCTACAATAAGTGATGAAAACCCTAATGAATACGTATTTAAAATAAGGAAGAAATTTCTGTCGTCGGCTAGTGTTGCCACATCTTTCATAATTTCGTTGATGCTGTCTTCTAATTTCCATTTTTCACCATTCGGACCATGACCATATGCTGGTGGATCCAAAATAATACCGTTGTATTTTTTTCCTCTCTTTACTTCTCTCTTCACAAATTTTAATGCATCCTCAACTACCCAACGGATATCTTTTAACGATGATAATTCTTGATTTTCGTTTGCCCAAGTGACTACTTGTTTAATAGAATCGACATGAGTAATATCGGCACCAGCTGATTTTGCAGCAAGTGATGCTGCTCCTGTGTATGCAAATAGATTTAATACTTTAGGCTGATCTATTTTCATCGACTTTATCGCTTTCGCCATGTAATCCCAGTTCACAGCTTGTTCGGGGAATACTCCAACATGTTTAAATGAGGTTAATCCTAAACGTAAAGTAAAATCAATATGATTCGTTTTATACCTGATATGCCAACGATCTGGCATTGTTTTTAACTTAATCCATTCGCCAGAAGAACTGCTTTTCGATTTGAATTTCACATGTGCCATTTTCTCCCATTCTTTCATGGGCATAGCAGGATCCCAAATGGCTTGAGGCTCTGGACGAATAGTGATATATTGACCAAAACGCTCTAATTTCTCGAAATTTCCACAATCAATTAACTCGTAATCTTCCCAATTCTCTGGGCATAATGCTTGTATCATGAGGCAAATATAGTAAAAATGTAGTTCGTCATTGGCCTTTCGTTATTGGGTACTAAATAAAACTATAGTATCAAATTCTAAATTCTAACCTCTAAATTCTAAATCACAGTACTTTCAAATTTCAATAATCCTTTTCAACTGTATCAATAGTCATTTAAATTTAAACCATTGGAGATAGGGAATTGAAATGAGCACCTATTAGAATTTAGAGATTAGAATTTAGAATTTGAACATTGAATTTAACTCAGCAATAAATATGATTAACCTCGAAGTAGTTCCGAATCCCATGCACTATCTCTTTCAGTCATTTGTCGGTGCAAGTCTTCGGAGAGTAATTTTTCTTCTAATTCTATTTGTTCTCTTACATTTAGAATATAAGCTGAGGTGTCGTGTCTGCTAGAGGCTAATTTTCTTAAGGCTTCTTCGTCGTATCGAATAAAGTCTTGTGCCTTACGGGTGGCCGAATATTTTCTGATGCCGAGTTCGTGCAGCACATCTACCGCCATGTGTACTGAGGTGTATAGTGTTTCTCTGTAAATATTGCTTACGCCTAAATCTAATATCTCATAAGCATCGTAACGATTACGTGCTCTGGCCATTATTTTTAGATTTGGAAAATGTTTTCGAGCCATCACAATTAATTCGTGATTAATGTCTGTGGCATCAATGGCTGCAATTAACATTTTAGCTTTCTCTGCACCTGCTGATTTTAATAAATCGATTCGTGTGGCATCTCCATAATATACTTCAAAACCCATCTTTCTTAACACTTCAACTCGATCGCTATCATTATCGAGAATGGTGGCATGTATTCCATTAGCTCTTAGAAATCTTCCAATGGTACTTCCGAAATGCCCGAAACCTGCAATAATTACGGAGTGTTTCTCATGTATCGTGTCGTGAACTTTTTCTTCTTCAACTTCCTTAGTTCCAAAATGTGGATCAATAAATCGTTCGTTGATTAATAAAAGTATAGGAGTAATTGTCATGGTTAATGCAACCACCACCATTAATAGTTCTGTCCATTTTGCATCAACAATTTGTAACTGACCACTAAAGTTGAGCAGAACAAAAGCAAACTCTCCAACTTGAGAAAGTAAAATGGCAAACAATAAATTCTGATCAGATTTTATTCGGAAAACTTTTCCAGCAATCATTAATACTAGACCTTTAATGATCATGATTATTAATACTAAGGAAATAATGAATATAGGCTGACTGTAAATTAACTGAAAGTTAATACTCGAACCTACTCCAATAAAAAACAGACCTAAGAGTAATCCTTTAAATGGTTCTATATCGCTTTCGAGTTCGTGTCGGAAACTACTATTTGCTAAAACTACTCCAGCTAAGAATGTACCTAATGCAGGACTTATCCCTACCATCTTCATTAAATAGGCTACACTTATTACTAAAAATAAAGCAGTAGCAGTAAAGAGTTCTCTTAATCGTGTTCGTGCTATTACTTTCATCAAAGGAGCTACAATAAATAATCCCACTACAATTATACTTGCCATAGCTGCAAGTACAGTTAAGGTTTTCATTAGCGGAGAAAGATTACTGATAAAGGTTTGCCCTTCTGAAATTTGTCTTAAATCAGAACTTGCTAACAAAGGTAAAAGCGCAAGGATAGGGATAACCATGATATCTTGAAATAACAAAACAGAAAAGGAAGCTTGTCCAGCACTCGATTTGTTTAGTCCTTTTTCCTTTAATGTTTGTAAGATAATGGCAGTTGACGACATACTAATGGCTAATGCAATTGCGAGTGAAGTGGCATGAGTAAAACCAAAGTATAAATGACAAATAGCACCAATAATGAATGAGGTCAATACTAATTGTATTCCTCCTAAACCGAAAATCGATTTTCGCATCACCCAAAATTCTTTCGGATTAATTTCTAGTCCTATCAGGAACAGCATCATTACAACACCGAACTCAGCAGCATGCATAATGTCTTGCCCTTCTTGTCCGACGAAACCCAATACAAATGGACCAATGAGCATACCCGCTATGAGGTAACCTAATACTGAGCCAAGACCAATTTTCTTTGCAATAGGAACACATACAATAGCGGCACCTAAAAATACAATTGAACTAAGTAGAATATCTTGAGCCATATTTTATAAGCTTATCCAATCATTTAAGTATGCAAGTTTTTTCAATTCCTCCAAATCAATTGTTTCTTGCGATAATTTTTTTATGCACTCATGATATAATTTACCATGATTTTCTAAGTCTTCATTAGTGATTTTATGACTACCGTGCACAAAAAAAGGAGGCAGGTAATTCATGTTACATAATGTGGTGGTTCTCTCAAATGGTCGAAGAAATTCGTGTACTGTATAGCTATGAAATCCATTTGCAGTATAGGCTTCTTTTGGTCCACCTGAAGATATACATGAGAGTACACTTTTTCCTTTTAATGCTGTGCCTCCTTTACCGTAAGCCCAGCCATGTTCTAGTACTAAGTCGATCCATTGTTTAATAATAGGAGGAGCAGAGTACCAATAGAAAGGATGCATCCAGATGATGAGATCGTGTTCTAGTAGTAATTCTTGTTCGTGTTGTATATTGATATTAAACTCTGGGTAGTGTTCATATAAATCGTGAATACGAACTCCAGGCAATGAGCGAATATGTTTTATTAATGTCTGCTGAACTCGTGAATCCTCGTAACGTGGATGTGCAAATAAAATGAGTGTTTTCTTAATGGCATCCATCAGTAGTTTAATTATTGCTGTAGTCGCATAAATTTACTAGCATATACAAATTCATTTACTTCTTTATTATCCGTATGTCTTATTTCAGCATTAGTACCTTCCCACCATTTCTTCCCTTCGTGTAAGAAAATAATAAAATCGCCAATCTCCATAACAGAATTCATGTCGTGTGTATTGATTACGGTTGTAATGTTATACTCATCTGTAATTTCTTTTATTAAATTGTCGATAACGATAGAAGTTTTAGGATCTAATCCAGAATTAGGTTCGTCGCAAAACAAATATTTTGGTTGCATGGCAATCGCACGTGCAATGCCAACTCTTTTTTTCATACCCCCTGAAAGCTCCGATGGACTTAGCTTTCGTACGTTTTCAAGATTTACACGTTTTAAACAAAAATCTACACGGTCGCTTTTTTCTGAGAACGACATCTCACTAAACATGTTTAACGGAAAAAGAAGATTTTCTTCAACAGTCATAGAGTCAAATAGTGCAGAACTTTGAAATAGCATTCCAATTTCTTTTCTAATAGGAATACGTTCTTTGAAATTAAGTTTTGTAAAATCTTCCCCACTATAAAGTATTTCTCCAGAGTCGACTTCATGTAAACCCACCATGCATTTTAATAAGGTAGTTTTACCAGAACCACTTCCTCCAATTATTAAACTAGTTTTACCTGGTTCAAAATTTACACTCACATCTTCTAAAACTGATTTAGAATCGAAAGATTTATAGATTTTTTTTAATTCGATCATTATAAGAAAAGTTGAGCAACTAGATAATCAAAACATAAAATTAATATACAGCTATATACAACAGCTTTAGTACTTGATCTACCTACCTCTATTGCACCACCTGAAGTGTAATAACCATGATATGCAGATATGGTAACCATTAAAAAGGTAAATACATAAGTTTTTATGAGTGCAACAGTTAATATGGTTGAATTCCAATCCAACAATAATCCGCCCACATATTCTTCTGCAGATATTACACCAGATAAAGTTCCAGCTAGATATCCACCTATCAGACTTAAAAACATGGAGAATACAATGAGCATTGGAATAATAAATAATCCTGCGATTAATTTTGGTAATATTAGAAAACCAGTGGTATTTACACCCATAATTTCTAAGGCATCAATTTGCTCGGTTACCCTCATGGTTCCTATTTGTGAGGCAATGTTTGAGCCTAAACGACCAGAAAGTACTAACATGGTAATCGAAGGACTAAACTCAAGAATTGTAGAGTCGCGGGTGATTTGCCCTATAACTTCTCGTGGTATTAAATTACTAACCAACTGATAAGCAGTTTGTACACAGGTAACTGCGCCTAAAAACACTGCAATAATGGATACAATTCCTAAAGAACCAACACCCATCACGTTCATTTCTTTGAAGGTCTCTTTCCAATACACGTCGAATTTCTCTGGTTTAGAAAAAGCGCTTTTTAAAAGCAATACGTATCTTCCGAGGTGATATAAAAACATATATTTAGTAGAATATTTGTAAAAGTAATAAATTCGACCCTTAAATCATCATTAAGCACGTTTAACATGACTAAAAATAAGAAGACGATATTAATCACAGGCTCTACAAAGGGTATTGGAAATGCAATTGCTCATAAATTTGCGTCGAACAACTATAATTTGATATTAATTGCCAGATCCGACAAAGATTTACAAGAGCAAAAACGAGAGTTATTGGAAAAGTATGATATCGATATCTTAACCATAAGTGCTGATTTAGCGGAGAAAAAACAGATTCATAAAATTCTTGATGTATTAAAAGAGAATAACAACAACCCTCAAATTATTGTCAATAATTTAGGGATCTACCAAACATCAACCATTTTTGATGAAGATGATATCATGATGGAGAAGATGATGAACATTAACTACTATTCTGGATATTATTTAACCAAGGCCTTATTGAAGCCTATGTTAGAGCAAAATGAGGGTCATATATTCAGTATTTGTTCGGTAGCGAATATCAACCCGGTAAAGGAGGCATTTGCCTATACCATTAGTAAATATGCGGTGTATGGATTTATTAAATCTTTAAGAGAATCGTTAATCCATACTGAAATTAAAACCACAGCAATCATTCCAGGCTCCACACTTACGGCTTCTTGGGATGGTACTACAGTGAATTCCGATCGCTTTATTATGGCCGATGATATTGCGGAGACCTTATTTATGGCGGCAAACCTATCGAAAGGGGCTTGTTTAGAGGAAATTATTATTCGTCCGCAACACGGACAAATTACTTAGTTTGCCTTTTTAACCCATTCATCGGTAAAAATACTCCGTTTAACGGCAGGTACTTTACAAGCGTACTAAAGAAGCTCATCTTTGATAAAAAAATAACCTAATTATAAAATGGCAAAAGAATTATACAGAGACAAACAACGTGCTTCGATAGGCGGGGTTTGTGCAGGATTAGCAGATTACTTCAACGTCGACATTACTCTAGTAAGAGCATTGTTCTTAGTAGCCTTGTTCGGATTTGGAACAGGAGTATTGTTGTACATTATCTTGTGGATTGTTGTTCCCGAAAAAAAGGAAACATTTAACGCCTCAGAACCTGTAGTCGATTATACAGTAAACGATGCGGGTGAAGCACAGCCAGTGCAAGAAAACAAAAAGATGAGAAAAAAAAATAACGAAAGTGTAATCGGAGGATTAGTACTCTTAACACTCGGTATGATTTTCTTAGCGGATGAGTTTGTGCCTTGGTTCGAATTTCACAAGTTGTGGCCACTCATTTTAGTAGCAGTGGGAGTGGGAATATTATGGAACAATACTAAAAACAAAAACTAATACTTACGACGATGAATTCAAGAAAACTAATATGGGGATCTTTTCTAATTATTATTGGATTACTCCTCGTGATAAATAATTTCAACTTATTACCCTTAACCATTAATTGGGGCAGAGTAGCAAGTTTATGGCCACTCATTTTAATACTAATTGGATTAAGTAGTTTGGCAAAAAATACCAACGCAAATCCATGGATATTTAATGGATTAGGCGCCGTAGTGATTGCTATTTTTATCTATCAAATTATTGAAGTTGGTGAACCTAAAACCAAAGGAAAATTTAGCTGGTCAGATGGCTTCGATATTGAAGTAGATACAGCAGGATCAAACTCTCAAGATTTCAATATCCCATTAGAACCAGGGGTGAGTAATGCAGAATTAAATTTCGAAGGAGGAGCTGCAAAATTCATTTTAAGCGATACTACTTCTCAATTAATTCATGCAAATACTTATACTCGTAAAGGGGAATATGTATTAGAAAAAGTAAGAACAGATTCTACTGATAGAATAAATATGAAATTAAATTCTAATCACATCACTATACACGATGGAGAGATAGAAAATCAAGTAGAAGTAAAATTGAATCCAAACTTAAAATGGGATTTCGATTTTGAAATAGGAGCAGGGGCTATCGATTTCGATTTTACTAACTATTATGTAAATAAAATTGTTTTAGATGCAGGTGCAGCATCAGTAGACATGAAATTATCAGATAAAGCACCTATCACCAATGTAGATATCGATGCAGGCGCATCAAGTATTACCGTTATGGTGCCAAGAGCAGCAAGATGCCGTATCAATATGGATGCAGTGTTATCATCAGAAGACATTAAAGAATTTAGCAGAAAAAAATCAGGTTACTACGAATCGGATAATTTTAACGGAAACGGAAATTTAATCAATATTAATATCGACGCAGGCATGTCGAGTGTAAAGATTAGAAGGTATTAATGTTTTTTGTAAGTCTCCTCCATTAGAGGAGACTTTTTTTATTCTATACAAAGCCTCTCTGTGTAATACAATCCATCTTGGTCTCTGAACCTTAGTAAGTATATTCCTTTAGATAAATTACTTAAATCGATTTCTTCTGATGTAAAATCATTTAATAATTTTACTCTGGACCCGAGTGTATTGTATACTTCCAGCGTATTTATTCTTATATTAGTTTTTACCCTAAATATACCATTATTAGGGTTTGGGTAAATAATTACTGAGGAGTTAATGCCTTCTTTATCTTCCTCTATTCCTACACTAGGACAATCAGTATATAAACATCCTCTTTTATCTACTTTAATAAATAAAACATCCTGGTTGTGTACACTGTCGTGTGGACTGTCACCAAACCCAACCATTGCAAAACCACCATCTTTTGTGGGTTTTATTTTGTATATAACTTGTGTTCCTATACCATCTATACCATCTTCATAAACTCTACCCCAAATTAAATTATCAAAAACATCATATGCATATAAAATAGTATTAATATGTAGACTTGTTGTAGTATGTACATTACTTTCTCCTTGTATAGTAATCTTATTTTTTTGTTTTACTAGATTGTTGAATGATGTATACTTATTGTGTTCACCCACTTTCTTATTTTTTACGATGTTTCCAGAGGTATCAAGTTTTAGATACCAACCAAAACCTATAGGATCGAAAAGAGTATTGTCGCCGATATAACCGGCAAGTATGTATTGATTGCTGAGACTATCATAAGCAAGGTCATTAATATAACTGCTTTGCTGACCTTCATTGTCTAATTTATATTTCCATAAGGTTTCTCCTGAAGCATTTGTTTTAATAATCATTCCGTAAATTTTATCATCAACCAGAGATTCAGTTGCTGCGGTTAAAATGTATTCGTTATGAACATTAATTAATGAAGTTGGGTATTCCCAATATTTTTTATCCCAAGTAAAAGTTTTATACCACATGAGCTTAGCATTACTATCTAATTTCATGAGGTACATATCGCAATTTGTTTCTTTTTTATCGCATACCTGACCTACTAAAGCAAAACCCTTATCATTGGTTTGTATTACTTTATCTACAAACTCGTCTCCATCTCCTATGTTTAAAGTTTTGGTCCATAAGGTATCTCCGTTTTGGTCAATTTTCACTAAAAGAATAAACGATCCTAGTGTATCATTATATTGCTTCACTAAATCGAAGGTATGCCCTGTAAGAAGGAAATTAGAATCTTGCATTGAATTAATATTCCAGATAGACAAGCTGTGTTTAGGTCTTCTGTATAGTTTACTCCAGATGGTATCGCCTTTGGAATTTACTTTTTTAATTTGAATATAAGACACTGCATAGCCTAATGTATCGGTTAAATGTAATGCAGAAGTAATACTTGGGAAAATGTAAGAACTGTCTTCTAATTGAATAATATCTTTAGCTGTATCCCAAGTCTTAGTGTTTAATCCGGGGTTATCATAATACTTTACAAAGCGGTATTGCGCCATACTATTAATATGGCACAATACAACTAAGCATGTTATGATCATTCCTTTTATCATTTTAATACCATTATTCTTTTAATAACTGATGTGTTATTAAATTGAACAAGCAATTAGGTTTGGTTGTATACCTAATATAATACATAATACTTTAAAAACCAATAAATTTAGAATTATATATCAATAATTTAATATTTATACTTATTAAGTGTTATAAAGTATAATTGAAATCGATTTTTTAAAACGAAATTCTTAAACTACTTCCGTATTTTTTTGTTATTTCGCAGTAGAGTACTAGTTTATGATATCAGAAAAGTCGATTCAGCTTATTCAAGAGCTAAAAGGGAAGTATTGTAATTCCTTAATTCAGTATAAACGTTACCCTACGAGGGAAGTGCATGTAGGCGATTTGCCTATGGGTGCACATCATCCTATTCGTATACAATCGATGACTACCACCGATACCATGAATACCATGGCTACCGTAGAACAAACCATTAGAATGGTAGAAGCAGGTTGCGAATATGTGCGTATTACCGCTCCAAGTGTAAACGAATCGAACAATTTAGCAGAAATAAAGAAAGAGCTTCGCAAGCGTGGATATACGGTTCCTTTAGTTGCCGACATTCACTTTACTCCTAATGCTGCCGAAGCGGCTGCTCGTATTGTAGAAAAGGTAAGAGTGAATCCTGGGAATTATGCCGATAAAAAGAAATTTGAACAAATAGACTATACTCAATCGGAATACAATGCCGAGTTAGATCGTATCCGTAAGAAATTTGAGCCTTTGGTGAAAATTTGTAAGGAGTACGGTACAGCCATGAGAATTGGTACAAACCACGGTTCTTTATCCGATCGTATCATGAGCTGGTATGGTGATACTCCACTGGGTATGGTAGAATCGGCTATGGAATTTATTCGTATCTGCGAAGATTTGAATTACTACAATTTAGTAGTGTCGATGAAATCGAGTAATGCACAAGTGATGGTACAAGCCTATCGTTTACTCATAGAAACAATGGCGAAAGAGGGTATGAATTATCCTTTACACTTAGGTGTTACCGAAGCTGGTGATGGAGAAGATGGTAGAATAAAATCGGCTGTTGGTATTGGTACATTATTAGAGGACGGTATTGGCGATACCATTAGAGTTTCTTTAACGGAGGAGCCCGAGTTCGAAGCTCCAGTGGCAAAGGCTTTAGCCGATCGTTATGTGATTCGTGCGGAACAAGCAAAAGATGAACAAGTCTTAGAAGAAATTCATTTGCCTCATCATTTTAATCCCTACGAATATAAACGAAGAACAACTAAGGACATCGGATTACTTGGTGCTCACCATGTTCCTGTTGTAGTTGCTGATATTTCGTACTTAACGTTGAACGAACCTTTGCAATTATCGCAAATTGGATATACTTACTCTGCACTTTTAGATAAGTACAACATGAGCGATTTAGCAGCAGATATTGCCTATTTAGGCGATCATATTCCGAGCTATACCTTCCCAGGCAACTTAAAGAAATTATTTAATTATAAAACTTGGCTGAACAACAAAGAAATAGAAAATGCTATTCCTTTGTTAACAACAGCCGAATACCTTGTTCATCAATTACCAACTCAACAACTTCGTTTTGTGCAAGCAAAATCTTCTGAACTTTCTGAAGAGCTTCTGAGAAAAATGAATGAGGATAAACAACTGTGTTTGATTTTATTAGCCGATTCATATCACGGAATGGCTTCGCAACGTAAAGTGTTTTACGAAATGCAGAACTTAAACATCGATATTCCTGTTATTGTAAAAAATAATTATCATCATTTAAGTTTAGACCAACTGCAATTATACGCAGCTACTGATTTTGGCGCATTATTAATTGATGGTTTCTCAGATGGAATATGGCTCTCAGCAGATCACGACTTGTCGTTACGAGTTATTAATTCGATATCATTCGGTATTTTACAAGCCAGTAGAGTACGTATCTCCAAAACAGAATACATTTCTTGTCCTTCATGCGGAAGAACCCTTTTCGATTTACAAGAAACTACTCAAATGATTCGCTCTCGTACCGATCATTTAAAAGGAATTAAAATTGGTATCATGGGTTGTATCGTAAATGGTCCTGGTGAAATGGCCGATGCCGATTACGGATATGTAGGTACTGGTCCTGGTAAAATTACACTATACCGAGGGAAAGAAGTGGTTCGCAAAAATGTAAATACTGAAAATGCTGTCGATGAATTAATAGAACTGATTCGTGAAGATGGAAACTGGATTGAAAAATAGTTAGTGTACTTTATACAATTATTGCACAACATTTATTATCTTTAGGTGTTATTAAATAAAAACAATATGTCGAGTCCAATAAAATCGATAGGAGTAATGACATCTGGAGGCGATGCTCCTGGGATGAATGCTGCCATTAGAGCGGTGGTTAGAGCAGGTATTTCTTACGGTGTGCAGGTGTACGGAATTAAAAGAGGTTACGAAGGGATGATTGATGGGGATATTATCCCTATGGAATCGAATTCGGTAAGTAATATCATTCAACGTGGGGGAACTATTCTAAAGTCGGCTCGTAGTGAGCGATTCAGAACTGCAGAGGGAAGAAAACAAGCATACGAACAACTTCAAAAACACAACATTGATGCAGTGGTAGCCATTGGTGGTGATGGAACTTTTAGTGGAGCCTTGCAATTTAATAAAGAACACGACATCCCTTTTATTGGTATACCAGGCACTATCGATTGCGATTTATATGGAACCGATTATACTTTAGGATTTGATACCGCTGTAAATACTGCAGTAGATGCGATTGATAGAATTAGAGATACTGCCGATTCGCACGATCGTTTATTTTTTGTGGAGGTGATGGGTAGAGATGCTGGATTTATTGCCTTGTATTCTGGAATTGCTGGGGGTGCAGAAGCAACCTTAATTCCTGAATCCAAAACAGATGAGAATTCTTTGATGCAAATGTTGAGTAAAGGTTGGGAAAGAAAAAAATCGTCGATGATTGTAGTGGTTGCTGAAGGTGATCAAATTGGTGGGGCATATCGTACCGCAGAAAAAGTAAAAGAAAAATTTAAGCATTACGATATTCGAGTGAGCGTATTGGGGCATATGCAAAGAGGAGGAAGTCCAAGTTGCATGGATAGAGTATTGGGCAGTAGAATGGGAGTAGCCGCTGTAGAAGCCTTGCTAGCCGGACGAGTACAAATCATGATTGGAATTGTAAATAATCATATTCATTATACTTCACTGGAAAAAGCAGTAAAACACAATCAAGATATTGATATGAATTTACTCCGTTTAGGTGAAATTTTATCGTCGTAAATTCTTATCCATTTTTCGAATCGCCTCCATCACAATTTCTGGTTTTGTAAATGGAATGAAATGATCTAATTCTGGATAATACATTACATCTAAAAGAGAAGTGTCGATTCGCTTTACAGCAAAATCTTTATTCTTAGGATCTACTAAAATATCTTTCCCTCCTTGAATAAAAATGATAGGCATCTTTAGCGATTTCCATTGAGGTAGAATACGAATCAATTCGTTTTTTAAAGCTAATATTTCTTCATTACTTACTACAATCGCATCAGGAATCATCCAACGAAATACTTTCCATGTGGCAGGACCTTGTATCCATAATTCTTTTTCCAGGTCGGGATCAATAGAAGGTGCAATAAAAATAATCCCAGAAATAACCTCTTCGAAATCCATTCCCATCTTTGCTACAACTGGTCCACCATAAGAATGACCAATTAATACAATTTTCTTTCCTTGCTCGTGAAATTTTTTCAGTAGTGGAGCATAGACAATAGATTGCATAGTGAGCGATTCTTCTTTCTCGCCAAAATCAGAATATCCATATCCCGGACGATCAACTGATATCATCAGGAAATTAGCATTTAAGCTACTGTCCTCTATATAATTTTGGTAGGCGTTCCATGATCCCGGACTACCATGTACAAAGAAGAGAAGAACCTCCGCTTTTGCATTCCCAGATTGAACATAATGAACTGTATGTCTAGCAAATTCGTATTGATGAAATTGAGCATTGATTTTCTTCTCTTGAAATGCATTTAATGCCTTTTTATCGGTAGTCCTAAAACTCAAAAAACAAGATGATAACAGAAGTATACATCCAAATAAAATGAATAGAATGATTAAGCTTCGCTTTAGGATTATCATAATAATGTAATTTTTTCTTAGAGGCAAATACGAAAGTTCAAGACCTACGTATTTCATTAAAATTAGAATAAAGATAATTCATTATTTATAATTCTTCTAAATAATGGCTCTGACAATTTGATGACATATAAACCCACGAGATGAAGTTAATTTGTACAACGTTTAAAAGGCCCCAGAGATTGAAAAATCTACGAATTATAGCATTTACACACAAGAACTTGGACTTGAAGGAGATAGGTAAACTTGTGTTGGCACCAGAGGAAAAAGAGCGCGTGTTGAGGTCCCTTAAAGAGGAATTAAATATTGAAGAACTTTTCTACATAGGTACCTGTAACAGAGTGGAACTAGTTTTCACTTCCGAAAATGAAATCAACGAATACTTATTAAATAAAATCATTCATCATCTAAGTTTAAACAAAGTAGATGACATCGAAGTGTTGAAATCTGCTGCTTCATTGTATAATGATGAACAAGCGATGATACATTTGATGAGGGTTTCGAGTTCCTTAGAATCGTTGGTTGTTGGAGAGAAGGAGATTCTTGCGCAAGTTCGTCAATCGTACGATGAGTGTAAGGAATGGGGTTTTACAGGCGATTTCTTACGTTTATGTATGAATCGTGTGGTAAAGACAGCAAAAGAGATTTATACAGATACCAAAATTTCTGAAAAACCTATATCAGTAGTATCCATAGCCTATAGAATGTTGAAAAACGTAGCGATTAACGATCATACGCGTTTTTTAATTATAGGAGCAGGAGAAACCAATCAGTTATTTGCTAAGTATTTAAAGAAACAAAAGCTAAGCAATTTCACGGTATTTAACAGAACGCTTGAGAAAGCAGAGAAATTGGCGGTAGAGTTAGAAGGTAAAGCATTACCATTAACGGCATTAACCACCTATAAAGAAGGTTTTGATGTAATCATTACTTGTACATCGGCGAGAGAGCCAATTATTACTTCAGAGGTTTATGATAGTTTGTTGAATGGAGAGAGCGGAAAGAAAATTATCCTTGATTTAGCCATACCAAACGACACAGCACCAGAGGTAGTAGAGAACAACAACATCCACTTTATCAATATCGAAAGTATACAAGCAACCATAAAACGTAACATGGATGAGCGTTATGGAGAACTTTGTCATGCTGAAAATATCATAGAACTTAACATTAGTGAATTCAGACCACTAGTACGTCAGCGTAAAATAGAGCTGGCGATGAAAGCAGTTCCTCAAACCATTAAAGAGATTAGAAATACTGCAATGAACACAGTATTTGCGGAAGATATTAACGAACTTGATCAACAATCGAAAGAAGTTTTAGAAAAAGTTCTTAATTACATGGAGAAGAAATACATTAGTATTCCAATGGTGATGGCAAAGGAAATCCTCATTAAGGAATAACTGCAAGTTTTAGAATGAAAAATATTAAAATTATTATTGGCTCGCGAGGGAGTGATTTAGCTCTTTGGCAAGCACATCATATTAAAGATCGATTAATTTCTTTAGGCGCTGAAGTTGAACTGAAAATTTTCAAAACGCAAGGAGATAAAATACAACATCTTAGTTTAGACAAGTTAGAAGGAAAAGGTTTCTTTACTAAAGAACTTGAAGACGCTTTGCTTAATAAAGAAATTGATTTAGCAGTACACTCGCATAAAGACTTACCCACTGTATCGCCTGAGGGTTTGTGTATAGCTGCGGTATCCGAACGAGAAGATCCTTCGGAATTAATTTTAATCAGAAAAGAATCGACAGATAACACCTTAGAATTTTCTTTTAAAAAAAATGCCATTATTGGTACTTCATCGGCAAGAAGAAAAGCTCAGTTGTTAGCATTTAGAGATGATATTGAATTAAAGGATATCAGAGGAAATGTACCTACACGAATTCAAAAATTACGCGATGGATATTTCGACGCTATTTTATTAGCGAAAGCAGGGGTTAGTCGATTAGGATTAGACTTATCTGACTTAACGGTGATTGAAGTTGATCCTAAAAAAATTGTTCCTGCTCCCGCTCAAGGAGTATTGGCTTTACAAATTAGAGAGTCGGATATCGAATTAAATAAATTTCTTCAACAAATTCATCAAGAAGATGTACAGTTGTGTATTGGTATTGAACGCAAGTTGTTGAATTTATTTGAAGGAGGATGTCATATGCCATTAGGTGCTTATGCTATTGCCGATGAGGGTAAATATAAATTGTGGGTATCTAAAGCAGATGATGCAGATGAAATTCCACAACGTTTGTATTTAGAATCAGCGCAAGCAGAGGGCATGGCAGAAGAAGCGCTAGCAATATTAAATCATAAAGTTTTAAAAGATAAGCGAGTTGTAATCAGTAGAATTTTAGATGAGAATTCCTTGCTACAAAAACATATAGAAGCTGAGCAAGCTGAGCTTATAGGAGTATCGGGAATACAAACAGTAAAAATTAATTTACCTAAAAAAGATTACAGCAGTTACGATATTATTTTCTTTAATAGTAAAAATGCAGTAGAGCATTTCTTTGAGCAAATGCCAATTTTATCTAATAAAACAAAATTAGCAGCCTTCGGACCGGGAACAGAAAGAGCATTGAAACGTAAAGGTTTTGATGTTGCATTTTCGGGCACATCATCAGACCCACAAGAAGTAGCGATGCAATTTTTATCTGTTTATAAAAATCAATTGAATATTTTGTTTCCAAAAGCCAGTGCATCATTACAATCGGTTTCAAGTGCGTTATCAAAAATGCATCAGGTAGAAGAATTGGATGTGTATGAAACGATAAAAGAAGAAGATTTAATTCTACCAGAAGCAGATGTGTATGTTTTCACCAGTCCATCTAATGTTGAATCTTTTAGTAAGGAAATGAAAAAAGTAGATCAGAAAATGGTAGTTGCTATTGGTCCAAGTACAGCCGAAGCCTTAAGAAATAAAGAGGTGGAAGTAACAGCCATAGCAAAAACAGCCGACGATTTAGGTTTGCTTAATGCAATAACGGAATCGCTAATAAATTACAAATTCTAAATACTAAATTCTAAATTCTAAATTACAAGTAACCAGTCACTAGTCACAATTCACTAATACAATGCTAACAAGACCCAGAAGAACCCGCATAAATTCAATCGTTCGAGAGATGGTTGCAGAAACCAGACTTTCGAAAGAGATGTTTATCTATCCTTATTTTATTGTTCCTGGTAATGGAGTGAAGAAAGCGATAGATGCGATGCCAGGCATTCATCATTTTTCTATCGATGAATTATTGAAGGATGTGGAGCAAGGATTAAAAGTGGGTGTAAATAAAATTTTGTTGTTTGGAGTTGGGGAGCACAAAACAGAAGATGCTTCATCAGCATACGCGGAGCATTCGGTTGTAGCCGATGCTGTGAGGGCATTAAAAGCAAAATTTGGAGAGCAAATTTATGTTATTACAGATGTTTGTACATGTGCTTATACTACTCATGGGCATTGTGGAATAATACATAACGACTATGTGGATAATGATGAGACGGTAGAAGTATTAGTGAAAATGGCATTAACACATGCAAAAGCAGGAGCGGATATGGTAGCACCATCGGATATGATGGATGGAAGAATTGGAGCGATAAGAGAGGGCTTGGATGAGAATGGGTTTGTAAATACAGGATTAATGTCGTACTCCATTAAATTTGCAGGAGCATATTATGGTCCATTTAGAGAAGCTGCAGATTCGGCACCTAACAAAGGCGATCGTAAATCCTATCAGATGGATTATAGAAATGCCAGAGAGGCAATGAAAGAAGCCGAACTTGATGAAATGGAAGGTGCAGATATATTAATGGTAAAACCAGCCTTGGCATATTTAGATGTAATTAGTAACTTAAGAGCACAAACCAACTTGCCAGTGGCATGCTATAATGTATCAGCAGAATATTCGATGGTAAAAGCAGCAGCACAAAATGGTTGGATAGATGAGCAAAAACTTACCATGGAAAACATGTACGCTTTTGCAAGAGCAGGTGCTAATATTATCATTAGCTATCACACTCGAGAAATGTTTGAAAAAGGTTGGATATAAAAGTAATTACTAATTGTAAATTACAAATTACAAATTAACAAAACTAGTCATCAGCATATTAGCACATCAGCATATTAGCATATTAACACAATGTTAGAAGGATTAAAAAAAATATTTTCAGGAACAGAAGAAGAGACTACAGTAGGTTCTGTAGATAAGAAAGATATTTCGCGTGAGAAATCGACATTGCTTTTTGAGAAAGCAAAAAAATATTTCCCAGGTGGAGTAAATTCTCCAGTACGTGCTTTTAAATCGGTATACGGAACGCCTTTATTTATTGAGCGTGGCGATGGATGTAGGATATGGGATGCTGATGGAAATGAATTTATTGATTTTTGTGGATCTTGGGGACCTTTGATTTTAGGTCACAATAATCCAAAGGTAAGGGAGAAAGTTTTTGAAGTTGCACAAAGTGGAATGTCGTTTGGTGCACCTACTGCATTAGAAAATGAATTAGCGGAATTAATTTTAAAACATAATTCTTATATCCAAAAACTTCGCTTTGTGAGTTCTGGAACAGAAGCTGTAATGTCGGCGATACGATTGGCGAGAGGATATACAAAAAGAGATAAAATATTAAAGTTCGAAGGTTGCTATCATGGTCATGTTGATTCTTTATTAGTAAAAGCAGGATCAGGATTAGTCACTTTTGGAGAAACGAGTTCAGCTGGTGTGCCAGAAGCCTATGCGAAAGAAACGATAGTGGTACCATTAAATGATATTAATGCATTAACACAGGCGTTCGAGCAATTTAAAAATGAAATAGCCTGCGTGATTATTGAACCCATACCAGCCAACAATGGATTGTTGTTACAAGAGAAAACATTCTTAGAAAGTTTAAGACAAATTTGTACAGAAAATAATACCTTATTGATTTTTGATGAGGTCATTTCAGGATTTAGAATTGGCTTTGAAGGAGCTGCAGGTTATTATCAAATTCAACCAGATATTATCACATACGGGAAAATAATTGGAGGTGGTTTACCAGTGGGAATGTACGGTTCGTCGGAAGAAATTATGAATACGATTTCTCCAATGGGTCCGGTTTATCAAGCAGGTACATTATCTGGGAATCCAGTAGCAATGGCTGCAGGTATTGCACAACTAACTGAGTTAAGCAGTTCTTCATTTTATAAAGAACTAAATAAAAAAGCAGAAGAATTTGCTTCGTCTATTCAACGGTATGCAGAAGCGAAAGGATATAAGTTTAAAGTATTTTCAATCGGTTCTATTTTTTGGTTTGCATTTACAGAAGCAGAAGCTATAAGAGCATCGGCAGAGATTGATCCAGCAAGTATGGAAAAATTCAAAATGATGCATAGAGAATTATTGAATAGAGGAATTTATTTAGGGCCATCAGGTTATGAAGTAGGATTTGTGTCGGCTGCCCATACTAAAATTGATTTAGAGAAAGCTAAGCGTGCTATTTTTGAAGCATTAGATATCGTATTTGATAGAAGAAACCATGTTGCGTAAACCTGTTACCATATTTTATATCTTATTGGTATATGCATTTGCCGAATTAATTTGGTGGGGTTACCTATTAGTGAAAACTGAGCCCGATCGTTTAAACATGATCTTAGGCGAAGGCTCTATGTTTGTGGTAATCATGGCCGTAGGAGCACTTTATTTTCACAGGCTTCTACGTAAAGAAAGAGCGATGCACAGACAACAACGTAATTTTTTGTTATCGGTTACTCACGAACTTAAATCGCCTTTAGCCTCTATAAAATTATATCTTCAAACTATATTAAAACATGATTTAGATAAGGAACGTCGAGAGAAATTTATACAAAGCTCTATTAGTGATATTGGCAGATTAGACGACTTAGTAGAGAATATGCTATTGGCAAGTAAAATTGAAAATAGGAGCTATACCTTTCCGAAAGAAGAGTTTGATTTGTCGAGTTTAGTAAGCAGTTTAACCGAGCGCTTAGTCATTACAGTTCAAGGAAAAAGAGAGATTGATACAGCTATCGATTTGGGGATAGAGTATAATGGAGATCGTTTTTCTTTAGGAGCAATGATCAACAATTTATTAGAAAATGCAGTAAAGTATTCGGATGAAAATTCAAGCATCAGAATAAGCCTGAAAAATGAAAATAATAGAATAAAATTTAGAGTTTGCGACGAAGGAGTGGGAATTGACGAGTCGGAATACGAGAAAATATTTTCTAAATTTTACCGATCAGGAAACGAGATGACTCGTAGAACGAAAGGTACAGGATTAGGATTATTTATCGTTAGACAAGTGGTGAATAACCACGATGCGTTTATCCAAATAAGTAAGAATAGTCCGAAAGGAACTTGTTTTGAAATTACATTTTAAACACCACCATTATGAGTAATTACAGAATTTTATTAGTAGAGGATGAAGAGCATTTGCTTGAGGCCTTAAAACTGAATTTAGAACTAGAAGGTTATCATGTAACTACTGCTACAGATGGCAAGAAAGCGCTTAAACTTTTTAAAGAGGAGCGTTTAAACCTGGTGATTCTAGATGTAATGTTGCCCGAAGTAGATGGCTTTAAAGTGGCAGAAACAATTCGTTTAGAAAATACGGAAGTGCCGATACTTTTCCTTACTGCCAAAAACACGTCGGAAGATAGAGTGGCCGGACTTAAACGAGGTGCCGACGATTACTTAACTAAACCATTTAATTTAGAAGAGTTAATTCTACGTGTAGGTATTCTAGTGAAAAGAAGTTTGAAAGGAGATGAACATAAGCAATTAAACTCGTATAAAATTGGCGATAAAACAATCAATTTTAATAACTATGAATTAGTCGATGCTGATGGTACTATTACTTCTTTAACTAAAAAAGAAACCATGTTGCTTCGTTTATTGATTGAAAGAAAAGGGGAAGCAGTATCAAGAGAAACTATTTTGGAAACAGTATGGAATTACGATGTATACCCATCGACAAGAACGATAGATAATTTTATTTTATCGTTTAGAAAATACTTCGAAAGTGATTCGAAAAACCCTAAACATTTTCACTCAATAAGAGGAGTGGGGTATAAGTATACTGATTGATTGTTGGTATGCTGATATGCTAATATGCTGGTATGGATAATTTATAATTTACAATTTACAATTAATAATTAATAATGATTTTTTTAGAAGCAGCTAATTCACAAGTTACAGAACGTCCACCAGTATGGATGATGCGTCAAGCGGGACGATTTATGAAAGAATACTGGGATATTAAAAACAAGTATTCTTTTTTAGAAATGTGTAAAACACCTGAGATTGCTGCGGATGTAACCATGCTTCCTATTGATCTTTTAGATGTAGATGCTGCTATATTATTTTCAGATATATTGGTAACTGCTGAGGCAATGGGCGGGCAATTGAGTTTTGAAGCTGGAGTAGGGCCTTTGTTCGCCAACCCAATAAAAAATGAAGCCGACATTAAAGCCTTATTGGTTGAAGGAACAGAAGAACGTTTAGATTATGTTGCTCAAGCTATAAAAGTAATTCAACAACGATTAAATGGAACTAAACCATTAATTGGTTTTGCAGGTGCACCTTTTACTGTGATGAGTTATCTGATAGAAGGTGGTTCGTCAAAAGATTTCAAGAAAACAAAATTATTCATACATAACCAACCTGCCTTAGCACATCAACTCTTGCAAAAAATTGCCGATGTAACGGTGATGTATTTGAATATGCAAATTGCTGCTGGTGTAAATGCCTTGCAATTGTTCGACTCTTGGGCATTAGCATTGTCGTGGGACGATTACACAGAATTCTCACATCAATACAATACACAAATCATATCTCGATTAAACAGATCAGGAATTCCAATTATTTCTTTCTGTAAAGGGAGTTCAGTGTTTGCGCCTTTAATGGCAGAATCGAAACCTGATGTTATTTCAATAGATTGGAATGCCGATTTATTAAACATCAAAAATAGCCTACCAAAGGGCATAGCAGTTCAAGGGAATTTAGACCCATTCGTATTGTATGCCGATAAGAAAGTAATCAAAGAGCGAATCCATAAATTATTTGATCGCATGAGAGGTACCGAAGGTTTTATTTTTAACCTAGGTCACGGAATTATGCCAGATATCCCGTTCGATAATGTGAAGTTTGCAATAGATACAGTGAAAGAGTACAGGTATTAGTATCTCATATCTCATATCTCACATCTCATATCTTTTTTGTTATCTTCGTGGCATGAAGGCCCTTAAACTGACTTTTTACGTAATTCTGTTAAGCTATTCAGCGTTTGCACAGGTTGATAATTCATTATTAGAGAATAATTACAAGCAATCGGATGCTAAATGGCAGTTGAATATTTACAATCATAATTTCACTAGAAATTACGAGTACTTTAATAAAATTGCAGACGGTTTAACCTATTTTGGTACGATACTTCAGCCTACCATAACATTTAATCCACAATCTAATTTAAGTTTAGAAGCAGGAGCATTTCTAAGGAAGGATTTTGGAGCGAGTGGTTTGTATGATAAACAACCTACTTTTCGACTAAATTACCATCCAGGGAAATGGCAAATAATCGCTGGGCAGTTAAATGGAAATGTATCTCATCGTATGCCAGAGCCTTTGTATAATTACGATAGAATCATTACAAATCATTTAGAGTTTGGAAATCAATTTTTATATAAAGACTCGACTTTAGATTTTGATGCATGGATTAATTGGGAAAACATGATTTATAAAATCTCTCCGGTACAAGAGGCCGTATCAGGTGGATTTCATATTGATTGGAAGTTGAAGAATAGTAATACATGGGAAATTAAAATACCTATTTCTTTTTTAGCTTACCATAAAGGTGGACAAATAGATACTCCTGATAGAACATTGCAAACGCTATTGAATACAGCCATAGGCGCGGAATTGAAATATCATTATAACCAGAAAAAAAATCACTTCATTTTTGCAGAGGCACAAGTGATGACTTACAATGATTTTTCTTTTACGAAGGTGTATGCAAAAAGTAATGGTTATGGTTTGATGGCTAATTTAGGATGGAAATTCGGGCATACTTCGTTTAGCACGATGTATTGGAGTGCACAGGATTTCTACGCAGTGCATGGAGCACCAATCTATAGATCAGTAAGTGATCAAATGAATAATGTGGGCTATTATCAGAAAAACAGAAGCTTATTGTTTTTTAGATTAATATCAGATTATACTATCAGCGATAACTTTACCATATCGGCGAGGTTAGAACCATATATCGATTTAGATAATCCAACATTTGAATTTTCAAATAGTTTGTTTTTAACGTACAGAGAGAGCTTCGATTTAGGTAAAAAGAGTAAATAACAAAGGATAATGCAAAGAGGATATAATTCATATAGCGAACATTTAAGGGAGAAATACAAAGGCAAAAGAATCTATAAAGTGATTGTCGATGGTGGATTCACTTGCCCTAATAGAGATGGCTCTAAAGGTTACGGAGGTTGTACCTATTGCAATGTAGATTCTTTTACTCCTGAAACAGCACGTAAACAGCCAAGCATACAAGAACAAATAGAAATAGGAGTAAAGCAAGCACGAGAAAATTATAGAGCAGATAAATTCATCATCTATTTTCAACCGAACACGAATACCTATGCACCTACACATTATTTAAAATCGATGTACGATGAGGCATTATCCCATTACACAGAAGATATAGTTGGTTTGTCGGTGGGTACTCGCCCCGATTGTATTGATGCGGAGAAAGCAAAATTATTAGAGTCGTATAGTGATCGTTTTGATGTGGATATTGAAATGGGTATGGAATCTATTTACAACGACACACTGGCGCAAATTAATAGAGGTTGTACGCACGAAGATTTAGAACAAGCTTTACAGTTATTCACTAATTCACCAGTGGAGGTTTGTGTACATACTATTTTTGGTTTCCCTTGGGAAACAAGAGAGATGATGTTGAAATATGCCGATGTGGTAAATCGTTTCCCACAAATTAAATACATTAAGTTGCATCATTTGCATATTGTAGAAGGAAGTATAATGGGAGTAATGTATAAGCGTAATCCATTTAAATTATTTTCATTAGAAGAATACACTGATTTCTTATGCGAATTTATACCACGCTTAAGAGAAGATGTAGTAATACAACGATTGTTCGGACTATCAGATCAAGACATGTTGATTGCACCGAATTGGGGACTTAAGAAAGCAGTAACACAACAACAAATAGATAAAGTTTTTGTACAAAGAGGAATAAAACAAGGGAGTAATTTAGTTACAGGTTAGTAGAAAACAGATTTTTTTAATGTAATGAAAGCAGCAGTATACCAAAAATACGGAGCTCCAGAAGTAGTATCTATCTCAGATATTCCAAAGCCAAAACCAACTTCAAAACAAGTATTAATTAAAGTTCATGCCTCTACGGTGAATAGAACCGATTGTGGTTTCAGAAGTGCAGAGTATTTCATTGTGAGATTTTTCAGTGGATTGTTTGTTCCTCGTTGTAAAGTATTGGGTTGTGAATACTCAGGCGTTGTCGAAGAAATTGGAGATGCAGTTACCGAATTTAAAGTTGGTGATAAAGTTTTTGGGTATAACGACACTAAATTTGGTGGACATGCGGAATACATTTGTGTAGAAGAGGAATCGTCAATAGCTACAATGCCAGCAGAGGCTACATTCGAAGAAGCAGCAGCACTTACAGAAGGAGCACATTACGCTTGGAACGATATTCTTGCATTAAAAATCACTAAAGATTATAATGTGTTGGTAAATGGAGCAACAGGTGCTATAGGATCTGCAGCTGTGCAAATTATTAAACATCATATTGGAGCAAAAGTTACAGCAGTTTGTGATACAAAAAATATTGAATTAGTAAAATCATTAGGCGCTGATGTTGTGATTGATTATAAAAAAGATGATTTTACAAAAAGGAATGATAGCTTCGATGTAATTTTTGATGCAGTTGGAAAAAGTACTTTTGGTAAGTGCAAGAAAATACTTAAACCAAAAGGTATTTATGTTTCAACAGAATTAGGTCCTGGGTCTCAAAATGTATTCTTAGCGATGCTTAGCCCATTGATGGGAGGGAAGAAAGTGATTTTCCCACTTCCTGTTATGAGCAAAGAGATGACTGATTTTTTAAAATCACTTTTCGAATCTAAAAAGTTTAAACCAGTGTTAGATCAGACGTTTACACTCGACAATATTGTAGAGGCACATCGATATGTAGAAACTGGAATGAAAACAGGAAATGTTATTATTAAGATAATAGCATAATAAGTGATATATGTAACTAATAGTTTTATTACTATAAGAGATACGAGTAGATAAATGTGACTTTTGTATGGAGTTGTATTGTTTTAAATACAACTTTTTACAAAAAAACATAAATGAACTATTCAAAAACAAAAATCATTATTTTTTCAGTTGGAGTACTATTTGCAGCATCCTGCACAGATGATAACAATTCTGGCACCGCACAAACAGTAGTTATTCCTACTCAAACAATAATCCAAGACCCCATTATTTTATCGCATAATGATGACATTGCAATAATTGCAGGCTCATCAATTACAAATACTGGACAAACTACCGTAACAGGTGATATGGCATTAAGTCCAGGGACTTCAGTAGGAGGCTTTCCTTCAGGAGTGCTTAATGGTACACTACGTATTAACGATACCATTGCAGTACTTGCAAAATTAGATTTGGTGGCAGCATATATTGATGCTAAAGACAGACAGTCGACACAAATATTTACGTTGTCGGGCAATATTGGAGGATTAACATTAACTCCAGGTTTGTACAAATCAACATCATCATTAGCCATTTCTTCAGGCGACTTAACTTTTGATGCAAAAGGAGATGCAAATGCAATATTCATTATTCAGATTGCTTCGTCGTTTACAACAACGTCGGGTAGGAAAGTAATATTGAAAGGTTCTGCACAAGCTTCTAATATATACTGGCAAGTAAGCAGCTCAGCAACATTCGGTACCACTAGTGTAATGAAAGGAACTATAATGGCATTAGAGTCCATTACTTTTCAAACAGGTGCAACACTTGATGGAAAAGCACTGTCGAGAAACGGTTCAGTAACATTAGATGCAAATACAATAGTAAGTCAATAATCAATTTAAAAAATTAGAAAGAAAAAATTATGAAAAAATATATACAGATTTTATTAACGAGTATTTTGTTAGTATCCCCATTTTACCTATCCGCACAAGCTCCTAATTTAGGAGTTGCAAGCGAGTTTGTTTTATTTAGTTCTAATGGAGCGGTATTAAACACAGGTTTATCAAAAATTACAGGCAATGTTGGAACGAACAATGGTTCAAGTACAGCTTTCGGAAATGTAAATGGAGTAATGCATGATGCAGATTTAGTAAGTGCAGCATGTGCTTCAGATTTATTAATAGCATATAATCAATTAAACGACGCAATTCCTACGTTTTTCCCTTCTACATTATTAGGAAATGGAGATACATTGGAAACGGGAGTTTTCGCTATCTCAGGAGCAACTACATTAAATTCAAATTTAGTGTTAGATGCAAAAGGAAATCCTAATGCATTATTTATTTTTCAAATTGCAGGCCCATTGTCAACAGCAACAGGATCTTCAATACAATTGATTAATGGAGCACTTGCATGTAATGTTTTCTGGAAAGTGGAAGGCATGATTAGCATGGCATCACATACTAAAATGAAAGGAACACTAATTGCAAATAATGCAGCTATTGAAATGAATTCTAACGATTCTTTAGAAGGTAGAGCATTTACTACAACAGGTTCGATAACTATAAATAATGTAGCTATAAACAACCCTATAGGTTGCGGAAGTCCATTTTTAAATGGTCCTATACCACCTAATTTAGGTTCAGCAGCATGTTATGGTTTATTTTCAGCTGATGGTGCTTTGTCGAATGTAGGTGATACCTATATTACAGGTGATGTTGGAAGTAATAATGGAGCAGTAACTGGATTTAATTCATTGTTGATTACAGGGATGCTTCATCCTATACCAGATGTTTCAACTGCAGCATGTGCTTCAGATTTGAATATTGCTTACAATTATATTAATTCTATAACACATGATATTGAATTGTTATATCCAGCACAATTTGGAAATAACTTAACTCTTACTCCGCATACTTATTTAATGTCGGGTGCAGCTACTTTTACAGACTCATTATATCTTGATGCACAAGGAAACGAAAACGCAGTTTTTGTAATTCAAATTAACGGTGCGCTAAGCACAAGTACTTATTCGAATGTAATTTTGATTAATGGTACTAAAGCAGAAAATGTATATTGGAAAATTGAAGGTGCAGTGAGCATTAACGATTATTCTAAATTTGTGGGTACTATTATCTGTAACAATGGAGCTTTAGGCTCAATCAATACAGGTGTAGTATTAACAGGTAGAGCGCTTACAACTACAGGTGCATTAACCACTACCGCAGCTACCATTACTCCAGTATTATCATCATTATGTACTGCAGTAGGTATAAATCAAAATAATACAACTGGAGAAGTAATGAGTATTAATCCAAATCCATTTACTGATTATCTAAACATTGAGTTGATCAACAAAAATGAATGGAGCAATTACACCATTACTATTTATAACTCAGTTGGTCAGTTTGTATCAACAGCTAGAATAGAACAAAAACAATTTACTTTAAACACAGCAGAATACCCGTCAGGATTATATTTTTATCAGATTAAATCAGATGAGACTATCGTACAAACTGGTAAACTAATGGCAAAATAATAGTAGAATAATTTTCATTGCCCTATATAACAAACAAATACAACAAATGGGTGTTAAAGGGTAATGAAAATTTTTAGTAAAAAATATAAAACAGTATTACCCATTTCACTTGAAGAAGCTTGGGATTTCTTTTCTTCACCAAAGAATCTGGCAACTATTACACCCGAACACATGGGCTTTATTATTACGTCCGACTTTACGAATGAAAAGATGTATCCAGGTATGTTGATTACCTATAAGGTTAGTCCTTTGTTAGGAATCAAAATGGATTGGTGCACTGAAATCACTCATGTAGAAGAGCATAAATATTTTGTTGATGAACAACGCTTCGGGCCTTATGCCATGTGGCATCATCAACATCATTTTAAAGTGATTGATAAAGGAGTAGAAATGACCGACATTATTGATTATGCTGTACCGTTTGGTTTAGTAGGAAGATGGATGAATTCCATATTGATATCGAACGAAATTGAAAAAATATTTAGCTATAGAGAGCGAAAAATCAAGGAGATTTTTCCAGTACCTATGCAATAAAATTAAGCTATATTCGTCTTAACATTAACAACAATTATTTCCCTTATGAAAAAACTAATTTTAGTATTTGCATTACTATTTGCGATTCAAGTGGTACATGCGCAAGGTAGCTTAAAACCAGGGCAGAATCAGTTAAATGCTGGTTTTGGATTCTCAGGATGGGGTCTCCCAGTGTATATTGGTTTCGACCATGGCTTTAAGAAAAACATCTCTCTTGGGGCTGAACTTTCATTCAGATCATATAGAGAAAGAATTATTGGAACTTCATATAGCCACAGCATTTTTGGATTATCAGGAAATGGTAATTATCACTTTAACGAAATTCTCGACATAGATGAAGAATGGGATTTATACGCAGGTTTAAATATCGGATTCTATGGTTGGTCTTCTCCTAAATCATATCCAGGTACTTATGCTTCTGGCTTAGGACTTGGCTTACAAGTAGGAGGTAGATACTTCTTTAGTAGCCGTACAGGTATCAACTTAGAATTTGGAGGTGGAAACGTATTCTCGGGAGGAAAATTTGGTATCACTCACAAGTTCTAACTATTACAGAATAATGAGTTTTTTGTAATAATATTTGTCAGCTACCTGTATCTTAATTATATAGACTCCAGACCGCAATTTATTAATAGAATTACTTATCTCATATTCTGATTGGTTATTAGTAGAGTTATTCGCATGAAGCGGGGTGATAAATTGCCCCAATTCTGTAAATAACTCTACTTTTTTTGTTTGATTATCTTCATCAAAGATCAATAATTTCGTGTTTCCATTACTTGGATTTGGATACAAATTGATTTTGATTTTTTCTTCCAATTTAGGATTTGTCCCCACTAGCTTAGTCACCTTTAGGAGAGCAGATTTCCCATTAACTTCTATTGTATGCAGACCTTTTGAGTAAGCTATTGGATTTAGGATATGATAAGCATAATTGGCAGTATTTGCCGATTCTTTAATTCTAAATCTAACACTACCTATATTACCATCAGATTTTACTGCAATTTTATCTTTTTTGGCAACTGCAATATTCATTTCGTTATTTGGAGTAGAAAGAATTCGTATACTGATATTATTGTCTATATTATTTCCAAAAATCTCAGAATTATTATTAATACTTATAGAGTTTTCTTCAATAAAGCTTTGATTGGGAAATAGACGATAGCTTAATCCAATTATTGAATCAGGAAGTGTGCTTGTATTCTGTATATTAAGATTAATGTTTACCCAGTCACCACTACTATAACTTTCTTTATCAGTAAACGCTTGTAAAGAAACCTCATTATTGTTTGTATTATTGGATATGGTGTCTATACGTTGATGTAATCTTTTAAAGTTAGTAACAATTGCAAGTGTGTCGTCTTCGTTTATAATTCCATCTCCATTGCAATCCATATATTTAGCGTTTATGTTGTTTATAGAGTATTGTGTCCAATTCTCACAGTATTGAGATGCCCAAGTATTAGAAATAATTGAACGAGGAGTGCCAACAGTATTATACATACTCCCTAAATAAATTAAGTCATTTAGATTTACTGTGTTATTGTTATCTGCATCACCAGGCCAAACACATGATATAGTTTTAATAGTAAGCTTAGGGCTCAGTTCTAGGTCACAACCAGCATTTAACACGCATTTGTAGTAATGATACTCTCTAAAGATATCCTCGTTTTTCCTTGAAAAGTAAATACTATTTGCTAAAACTACAGACTTGTACGTAGTGTCTACATTATCTAGATCTTGGTAATTATTGCCATCAAATGAAATGTACCATTTATGAGAATTAATGATACCATTGAAATCTATTTTTATGTGTGTGGTATCTCCAAAGCAACCATTTTCAATAGTGTAATTCTGAATTATTGGTGAAGCATTGGTTATAATAATTAGTGATTCATGAGTGTATATAGTATCACAAGCATATTTTGAGATGATTTGACATCTTATTTTCAATCCATTTAAAGAGGATATAGTTCTTCTTATAAAAAGACTCGCTCCAGCTGTTGAAAATATTGAGTCGTTTTCAATAGGTTCAAAAAATTGACCATTGTATTTTTGCCATATATATTTTTCTATACTACCTGTAGCCTCAAAATCTATATTAATAGAGCTGCATTTAGTGCTTATATATTGTTCTTGTGGAGATAGATTTATGTTCAACTCATCTATAAATGATACAGGTTTATCGTTTGTATATATTGTATAATTAAATGAATTTTTAATTACACATCTATACCTGTAACTTTTCTCTGTATTTGAATAAATTGTTAGAATGCTACTTTGTGTTCCTTTGTATATTTCATCATCATGGATATCTACATATGCTTGGCCTTCGAAGGAGCTTTGCCATTGAAAAAATAATGGATAAAGACTATTGTAGTCGATGCTCAATACAGTAGAGTCCGCAGTGCAATTTTTTGAATTGCCAATAATTGTTTTATTTACATAAGGGAGGGTTTGGATTGTAAGCGTTGCAAAATTAGAAGTATCTGAATTTAAAGGATTACAGCCATTTACTATACATCTGAATGTGTAATTATTATATTGGATGTTTGATTTGATTGAGAGTGTTGATGTATTAATGCCGTTAAAGTTATTATCACCAATAATATTTACAAATCCATTTCCTTGGTTATACTGCCATTGGTATGTAAATAAATTGGAATTAGCTTTTACTCTCATCAATACATTACCACCATCATAAGTTGTGATATCTACAGGGTGTTCAACTACTTTAGGTTTTGTTAGCTTAATGGTGGATACTTCATTAGTATATATCGTATCTCCACATGTCCCAATTGCCATACATCTGTATTTATAATTGTCAAGAGATTGTGGTAGGTTGTTAATTACCAAGGTATTGGTCGAAACGTTATTATAAATACTATTATTTACTAAATTAATAAATCCTCCACCTGTATTAATTTGCCACTTATAAACTAAGTTATTCCCTGAGAATTGAGTAGGTATAGATATGGAGCTCATTGCATTGCACCAATATTGAGTAGATGCATCTTTTGTAATCTTTGTAATAGGTTTTACGGTAAGTACACTTACAGAGCTATATCTTGTGTAACAATCAATAATCATACATCTAATACTACAACTATTGTAATTTATATTAGCTAGTACATTTAAAGTAGATGTATTAACCCCATTAAATATAGAATCATCGGTTAAGTTTACATAGGGTAAACTTGGACCCATTTTTATTTGCCACTGAAATGTTTTATTGGGTATATTATCATGAGTAAGGTTATATTGAAAACTTTCAAACTCACAAACAGTTTTATTTGGTAATGATAGGTTTACAGTGCTTTGTATAACGTTTACATATTGAATGGTTGAATCAATGTAATCATTGTTAGATGCAATTAGCTTAATTTCGTAATTCCCAGCATTGGTGAATGTGTAAGAAAGAACTCTAAATGATGATACAAGTACATTGTTAATATACCATTTATAATATAGTGCATTTTTAGAGTTGTTAATCTCCTCTAGTTTTTGATTGATACAATAAGTTGTTTGAGAAGTTGAAAATTCTGCTTTTACTTTATTAGATAAATTTGCATTATTTACCTTTAAAATTGAGCCATCACTTGCACAAACAAAGGCTGTAGTGTCGTTTATAAATGTAAGATCAGTTGTATAATCTACTATTTGAAAGAAATTATTTTCCAGGCTTTTGATAGTCGGAATTGTTCTATCTATTTTATAAATATTACTTGTTCCAATTGAATAAATGTAAGTATTGGAACTAATAAAATTGCCCCGCGAACTAAAATACCCTGAATTCCCATTTAATATATTCCATGTATACCCACCGTCTGTAGTATATCTAATACTGTACGGTCCACTAGTGCCGTAACCCCCTAATAAGCCAAAACCATTATCTTGCATTAATATTGACCCAGCTTTAACACCTTGAATAGTTTTATGTAATTGCCATGTAGAACCAGCATTTAGAGTTTTATAAATTTTAATATTATAATTTTCGGTACACAAAATATAACCAACTTGTTTATTTGTAAAACATATATCTACAAGAGATTCATCGGATTCAAAATTGTAAGTGCTCCAAGTCTCACCCTTATTGTTGGATATAAGAATAGTACTATTATTTATTAGACATATCCCAGTAATTGAGTCGATGAAATATATTTTTACTGCTTTTTCATTTGCATAAGTAAGTGTAAATTTTTTTGTCCAATTCTTACCACCATCTGTAGTTTTATAAATACTATTCCCCCCAACAAAACCTAACTTCGAATTAATAAAAAATTGACTCTCTAATTCTACTAAATTATCTTCTGCGCCTAACCAAGTTTTACCTGCATCCGTGGATTTTAAAAAGTCTATGCCAGTAGAATAAATAGTGTCGTTTCCAAATGATTGGATGCAGTTTAAAATATTATGTGTTCCAAAAAGTTGAAGTTTGTTGTTTTGATCCACATCTACCATTAACCCTTGATCGGTGCCAAAGTATAGCGTATCTGAGTTTTTGTTTAATAATGAGTTTACATTCATTGCATTCGTCAAAGGGTAACTCTGCCAGGTAAAACCACCATCATTTGTTTTCCTAATGGTATCGTTCTTTACACTTATAATGTACCCTTTGGTATTACTCGTAAAGGTCATTAATTGATGAGTAGAATTAATACCTGTAGGAAATTTGTAAATTCTATTCCAGTTTTTTCCATAATTATCTGTTCGGAAAATCTCATCATAAGGGGTAGTTGAACCATGGTTTATAAGTACTAAGGCAGTACTGTCATTTAGATACTGTACATCTTTTATACATCTTTCAACAAAGCTTTGTATAAAAGTCGCAATATAAAACCAACTGGCTCCTTTTGTGGTAGATACATAAACAGCATCCCAGTTGTAGAAATATAATTTATTTTGATGTACTTTGTAAAACGAAGTAACATCGTATTTTTCTGGTAAATCAAAACAACGCACCCAAGTTTTACCCCCATCAATTGTTCTTCTTAAGCTTATGTTATTAGCGAATAAGAAATCGCCAAATACTGCAAATCCAATCGTATCATTAATAAAATAGACATCTTTAATGGAAAGTGTAGGGTCCTGGTATATAATAGACCAAGTGTTCCCCTCATCAACCGATTGAAATATAGTTTTTTCTGAGACTGTATAATAATTATTTGTTTCAGATTTACTAATTTCAGAGAAATAGTAATTGGTGCTAGGAGATAAATCTTTTACGAATTTTAAATCCGTAGAATACTTTACAATGTTTCCAGCTTGACCTACTGCAATAAAATGATTTTGATCTGGAGTTAATACAAAATCCTTTATATTTTTATTTATTGCAGATGCGATTATAGTTTTTTCAGTTTGTGCCTGGCAAATATTATGTATAGCTAATATTAGTACAAGTATTTTTGTTTTCATTGAATAGATGTGCATGTAATTATAAAACGAACAATATTTCGTAATGTAAATTCTTCAAATGTAAAGAAAAGATTTTAAAAGAATGTATGTCTAATTCGTTGTACAGTAGTGGATTACTTTATATCTCCTGAATTAAACTTGAGCTTAGTGGAGTGAATACATTTTTAAGAGATATGTAGTATACCTCTTATATGAATTGGTGAAAAACAAGAATTACTGAACCATTTTATTGGCGCAGTAAGAGCTAGCAAATGCTTCAGGCTTTGCTTTAAATACAAAACCCATACTTAAAATATAACCCATTGCTTCATGAAGTGCTTGGTTAGATTTAAAGTTTGGGTTTGTGTTTATATCGGCATGTACTTCTAAATCTACATCATACAAATCCAATAAATCGCATAACGAATATGCTGTTTCAATTGAGCGTTGAACCTCATTCAACATGCGTTCTTTAATGCTCATTTTTTTCTGGATTTTTTCCTGATGAATGTACATGAAACCACCTTTTTGTTCTCTTAAGAAAACAATAACAGTAGCAAAATCAATTAGATTTCCTTTTACTTGAGAGTCTGTTCCAATACATACTTTAAGCTTGTTCCCGAGTTCGTACTCTCGTTCGATGGTCTTTTCAACTTCAGTAATTAAGTCTACAGATAAAGGTTCACCACTAAATTTTTTCCAAGTCATATGATAGAATTTAAGTTTCAAATCAATGACCGTACTCCTTTTTACGGTCTATAAAAATAAGTCATTTTTAATCGACTGTAAGTCAGGATAATATTATATTTTTATTAACAATAGTGAATTGTTCCCTAAATACATCAGCACACTAGCATATCAGCATATTAGCATACTAGCATACTAGCATACTAGCATATCAACATACTAACCCAGTTTCTTATATCTAATCCTCTTCGGTCCAATATCGCCTAAACGTTTCTTGCGGTTTTCTTCGTATTCGGTATAGTTTCCATCAAAGAAGTAAACCTGAGAGTCGCCTTCAAAAGCTAAGATGTGTGTGCAAATACGATCCAAGAACCAACGGTCGTGAGATATAATTACTGCACAACCTCCAAATTCTTCTAACGCTTCTTCTAACGAACGTAGTGTATTGATATCAATATCATTTGAGGGCTCATCGAGTAAAATTACATTTGCTCCTTGTCTTAACATCATAGCTAAATGTACTCTGTTACGTTCTCCACCAGATAAGTTTGCGATTTTCTTTTGTTGATCGGCACCACTAAAATTAAAACGAGATACATACGCTCTTGAATTAATTTGTTTGTTACCTAAAAGCATAGTATCTGTTCCTCCTGTTATGGTTTCGAAAACAGTTTTCTCAGGATCCATGTCTTTATGCATTTGATCTACATAGGCAAGTTTTACCGTTTCTCCAATTTTGAAAGTACCAGAATCGGGTTGTTCTTCACCAGTGATGAGTTTGAACAAAGTAGTTTTACCTGCACCGTTTGGCCCAATAATTCCTACTATTCCAGCAGGTGGTAAACTAAAACTTAAGTTCTCGTAAAGTAACTTATCACCATATGCTTTTGAAATATTATTTGCTTCAATTACCACATTTCCTAAACGTGGTCCTGGTGGAATAAATAACTCCAAGCGTGCTTCTCTTTCTCCAGTTTCTTCGCTTGCTAATTTTTCATAATTCGATAAACGCGCTTTCGATTTTGCATGACGAGCTTTAGGTGCCATACGTACCCATTCTAATTCTCGTTCTAATGTTTTCTGACGTTTAGTTTCTTGTTTCTCTTCCATTGCTAAACGTTTAGCTTTTTGATCAAGCCAAGAAGAATAATTTCCTTTCCATGGTATACCTTCTCCTCTGTCTAATTCTAATATCCATCCTGCAACATTATCTAAGAAATACCTATCGTGTGTTACAGCGATTACCGTTCCTTTATATTGTTGTAAATGTTGCTCTAACCAATCAATCGACTCTGCATCCAAGTGGTTGGTAGGCTCATCTAATAATAAGACATCTGGTTCTTGCAAAAGCAGTCGGCATAATGCAACTCTGCGTCGTTCTCCTCCTGAAAGTACTTTTACAGAAGTTTCTGGATCGGGGCAACGTAAGGCATCCATAGCTCTCTCAAGTTTAGAATCAAGTTCCCAACCTCCAACAGCATCTATTTGATCTTGTAATTCCCCCTGACGCTGCATGAGTTTGTCCATTTTGTCAGCATCTTCGTAGTATTCTGGCAGTCCAAACTTTTCGTTGATTTCTTCGTATTCTTTGATGATATCTGTAATAGATTTTACACCTTCCTCTACGATTTCTCTAACGGTTTTATTTTCATCAAGTTGAGGCTCCTGTTCTAAAAAGCCTACACTGTATCCTGGTGAGAATACAACTTCTCCCTGATAAGCCTTATCAACACCCGCTATAATTCTTAATAAAGATGATTTACCAGAGCCATTTAAACCTAAAACACCAATTTTTGCTCCGTAAAAAAATGAAAGGTATATGTTCTTAAGTACTTGTTTTTGAGGTGGATGTATCTTATTTACACCCGCCATTGAAAATATTATTTTTTCGTCAGACATCGTTATTAAATTTTATGCGAATATCGGTAAATAAGTCTAAAGTCCAATCTCCAATTCCTTCGTAAAAAAAATGTCATAATAGCATACTAGCATATCAGCATACCTGCTTATTAAACTCTTGGCGTAGTTTTTGACCATTGTTGATAACATTATTTTTAAAGCGAGAAGAACAATTTAATATATTAGAACGTTCTGAAGACAGAAAGGAATTAACTATGGAAGCTAAATTTTCACCAAGGGTAAAAGACGTGATCTCATACAGCAGGGAAGAAGCCTTGCGATTGGGTCACGATTATATAGGAGCCGAACACCTTTTGTTGGGTTTGATTAGAGAAGGAGATGGTGTGGCTATAAAGGTTATCAAATCGTTAGGAATTGATACCTCTCGTTTACGTAAATCAGTAGAAGATGCTGTTAGAGGCACTTCTGGAACAAACGTGAACTTGGGTAATATTCCATTAACTAAACAGGCCGAAAAGGTTTTGAAAATTACTTATCTAGAAGCTAAGATTTTCAAAAGTGAGGTTATAGGTACTGAGCATTTATTGTTATCTATTTTAAGAGATGAAGATAATATTGCTTCTCAAATCTTATCACAGTTTAATGTCAACTACGAAGTGTTTAAAGCACAATTAGAAAACTTTAAATTGAATCCGAGTGCAGAGGCTCCTCAGAATCCAGCTGGCGACGACGATTACAAAGAAGAAGAAAATTATTCGACACCTAAAAAACCTACTGATGCTAAATCTAAAACTCCAGTTTTAGATAATTTCGGTAGAGATTTAACACGTGCTGCCGAAGAGGGTAAACTCGATCCTATTGTTGGTCGTGAAAAAGAAATAGAACGTGTTTCACAAATTTTATCACGTCGTAAAAAAAATAATCCAATTTTAATTGGAGAGCCAGGTGTAGGTAAATCAGCTATTGCAGAAGGTTTAGCTTTACGAATTGTACAAAGAAAAGTATCTCGTGTACTCTTTAATAAAAGAGTGGTGACGCTTGATTTAGCTTCATTAGTAGCGGGTACAAAATACCGTGGTCAGTTCGAAGAGCGAATGAAAGCGGTGATGAACGAATTAGAAAAATCGCCTGATGTAATTCTATTTATCGATGAGATTCATACTATTGTTGGCGCTGGTGGAGCTTCGGGTTCATTAGATGCATCGAACATGTTTAAACCCGCATTAGCTCGTGGCGAAATTCAATGCATTGGTGCAACTACATTAGACGAATACCGTCAGTACATAGAGAAAGATGGAGCACTAGATCGTCGTTTCCAAAAAGTGTTGGTTGATCCAGCAACTCCTGAAGAAACAGTAATCATACTAAATAACATTAAAGAGAAATACGAAGAACATCATAATGTTACTTACACTCCAGAAGCAATTGAAGCTTGTGTGTTTTTAACTACACGTTATATGAGCGATCGTTTCCTACCAGATAAAGCAATTGATGCATTAGATGAAGCAGGTTCAAGAGTTCACATTACGAATATTCACGTACCTCAAAATATTATCGACATCGAGCAAAAAATCGAAGAGATAAAAGTAGAGAAAAACAAAGTTGTTCGTTCTCAAAAATATGAAGAGGCTGCAAAACTTCGCGATACAGAAAAGCAACTATTAGAACAATTAGATACTGCTAAAGCAGAATGGGAAGCAGAAACTAAAACTCGTAGATATACGGTAACCGAAGAGAATGTAGCTGATGTGGTATCTATGATGACAGGTATACCTGTTCAACGAGTTGGACAAACAGATAGCCAACGTTTATTGGCGATGGCCGACGAATTGAAAGGTAAAATTATTGGTCAGGATGATGCAATATTAAAACTATCAAAAGCTATTCGTAGAACACGTGCAGGATTAAAAGATCCTAAAAAACCAATCGGATCATTTATCTTCTTAGGTCCTACAGGTGTAGGTAAAACTGAATTAGCTAAAACATTAGCGAGATTTATGTTCGAAAGCGAAGATTCATTGATTCGTATCGACATGAGTGAGTATATGGAGAAATTTGCCATCTCTCGTTTAGTTGGTGCGCCTCCAGGATATGTGGGTTATGAAGAAGGTGGACAATTAACAGAAAAAGTTCGTCGTAAACCATATTCAGTTATTTTATTAGACGAAATAGAGAAAGCACATCCAGATGTGTTCAATATTCTTCTTCAAGTTCTTGATGACGGTATATTAACCGATAGCTTAGGTCGTAAAGTTGATTTTAGAAATACAATCATCATCATGACATCGAACATTGGTTCACGTCAATTAAAAGATTTCGGACAAGGTGTCGGATTTACTACTAATGCTAAAGCTATTCAAGCAGAAACAAATGCTAGAAGTGTAATAGAAACAGCATTAAAGAGAGCCTTTGCTCCTGAGTTCTTAAATCGTATTGATGATGTGATTGTATTTAACTCGTTGAAACGTGAAGATATTTTCCAAATTATCGACATCGAACTAAAAGAATTATTTGGAAGATTAAGTGGAATGGGATATCAAGTGAGATTAACTGAGGCTGCAAAAGATTACATAGCTGATAAAGGATTCGACGCTAATTTTGGAGCTCGCCCGTTAAACAGAGCGATACAGAAATACCTTGAAGACCCAATTGCAGAGGAAATATTAAAAGGGGAATTACAAGAAGGGGATACTTTAGAAGTTGATTTTAACAAAGAAAAAGAGGAAATAACAGTTAAGATTGCAAAACCCGAAAAACCAAAAAGAAAAAAGAAAGAAGAAGATGAAAATCCTGCTTCTTAATACAGAAAAACAAAAAATCTCGAATATTTCGAGATTTTTTGTTTTATACCCAACCTATCCTTACCCACTTACGTCTATACTTTTGAAACAAACTCATTAAAATTGTAGATTATGAAAAAAATTCTCCTTGCGTTATTCTTATTAATAGCTTCAAGCTATGGATTCGCACAAAACACAGTTACCGTCTCGGGTACCTTTACCGACAATGGTCAGCCTAGAGCCAGAGAGTTAGTATATGTATACTACCACAGCTTAGACTCTAACACATCGCATTTATATGCAGACAGTGTATTTACAGATTCTTCTGGATACTACCAAGTGTCTAAAAATTTACCAATAATTGTTTCTCAAGGATATGTTCGAGTGTACACTTCAGATTGTAATAATTCATTACAAACCAAGCTCGATTATTTTAACCCTACTAGAAATAATATTGTATTAGATTTTACTTGTCCAACTGCAGGTTGTGCAAATTATTTCTACTATGCTATGGATACTGCCAATGGAAGTAATTTTAATGTGTATTTCCAATCAGGAAATAACTTTGGTCCAAATACTACTTACTCTTGGTCTTTTGGAGATGGTGGTACTGGCGTAGGTCTATATGCTTCACATGTTTACACTCAACCAGGAGTTTATCCAGTTTGTCTAACTACTACAAACACGATGACAAATTGCACAAATGTGTATTGCGATTCTATAACAGTATCTAATTTCAATTTCTCTTGTTACGTAAGCTTTAGTGGTTATTCAAGTATCGTAGATTTAAGCGTGGCCTTTACAGGATATACTAAAGGTAGTCCGAATGCTACATTATATTGGGATTTTGGAGATAACACTACAGGAGTGGGTAATTCTATTGTACATACTTATGCTTCAGCTGGAATGTATAATGTTTGTGTAACCTTAGTTGATTCAGTAAATAATTGCATGAGCTCATATTGCAATTTAGTTCAAGCAGGAATTGTACTTGTTGATCCATGCTCTGCAGAATTTAAAATGTTTATGTTGCCAGATTCTATTCAACCTGGAGCGTCTACGGTATATTTCTCATTGGTAACGAATAATCCAGGAGCAAATGGCTATTGGTCGTTTGGTGATGGAAATACAGGGGTTGGCCAAACTATTGTACATTCTTATGCTGCCCCAGGGACTTATAATATTATGGTAGTTGTGATTGATACTTCATTCTTCTGTACAGATACAGTTTATAAACAAGTATTAATCGATGGAGGCACTATGAAGATTTTAGGTGTAGATGGTGCCCAAAAATCATTTGAACTGAATTCAATATTCCCTAACCCAGTTGCTGATCAATTAAATGTTTCGATTCGTTCAGAAGAAACACAAGAATTAGTAGTTCGTGTATTGGATTTAATGGGTAGAGTATTAGTATCAACTCAAAACAAAACATCTATAGGAAACAATTTAGTGGAAATACCTACACATACACTAAATTCTGGAATGTATATTGTAGAAATAATTTCAAGCAAAGGAAAATCGGCTTCGAAGTTTATTAAAAATTAATATTGTAACATTTAATACTGAGACTCGGATTATACTGGGTCTCAGTTTTTCTATTTATGCCAATTAATAAAGAGCTTCTGAAGTCTTGTCTAGAAAAAGACAGAAGAGCGCAGCATTTACTTTATAAAGAATGCTTCTCGTTTTTAATGAGGGTTGGCTACCGCTATGCAAGTGATAAAGAGGAGGCTGTATCGCTTCTAAATATGGCATTTTTAAAGATACTTACCCAGCTAGATAAATACACTGATGATATTCAATTTGAATACTGGGCGAAGAAGATTATGATTAATACGGTGATTGATGAGTATAGAAAGAAAAAAAGATATGAAGAGAAATTTGTAATAAAAGATTGGTCAGAAGAAATAGAACAGAATTATTTTATAGATAAAGATAGGGCTGATAAGAAGTATGATTTAGAAGAGATTTTAAACTTAATAAAAACATTACCGAAAGCAACTCAAAATGTGTTTAACTTATTTGTTATCGATGGTTATTCTCATAAAGAAATCGCAGAGAAAATGGGCATCTCGGAGGGCACCTCTAAATGGCACTTGTCTGAAGCTAGAAAAACACTAATCAAGAAAATTGAATCTGGAGTAATCTCATTATTGTTAATTATATGAATCAGAAAATACATATAGACCAATACATCAAAGAAAAAGTAGAAATGCTTACTTTTTCTTATGAGGATAACTATTGGCTGGAGGCTGAGAAGTTAATTATCGATGCTGAGAAAAAGAAAAAGAGAAGATTTTTATTTTGGATTTTTTTAATTACATCGCTTAGTGTACTAGCCATATTTTTTGCTGTATTATCAAACCCACACAATAATCAACACATCCAACCAGAAAAAACAAATTATAACCTTAACAAACCTACATCTACCATAAATAAAGATACTGCTACTAATGTTAATCCAGACGAAAAGGAGAATCCAGTAGTGGAGCTGAAGAGGGAAAGTAAATCAATATTTAAGCGTTTAAAAGTTTCTAAAAAGAGTAAAGAGAATGAAGAGAATGAAGTGAATAGAAGTGCTTTAGGAGATAGTACTTTGTTTAATAAAGAGCAGTTGTCAAGTAAACAATCAGATAGTTTAGCATCTGTTGAAATACTAAATAGTAATCAAATTGATGCACCACATGAGTATAATCTTTGGTTAACCGAAGAAGAAAATAAAAAGAAATTTAAAAAGAACAGGGCATTTATTGGTGTTAGTGTTGGTCCAACATTTAATGCAAAATTAGATCCCGCTTATTTTGCAAGCATCCATGTACAGAAAATGCTAAATAAGAGATGGTCTACTAGATTATCAACTCAACTAGTTGCTACTAAATTTCCTTATTTAAATTATAAGTACACGAAAACCGATTATAGCTTTGGAGAGCGCATCACTAATAATGAAGTGCAATCTGAAATTGTTTATGGATTACAAGTCCCGCTTACATTACATTATCGTTTTTATAAATTTCACTCAGCATTTGTAGGCTTAGGATATACACGTTATTTGACTCAAAAAAATAAACTTATTTCGGAGTATCAAGGAGAAAAATCTGTTGAAAATGAGTATGGTGTCTCTAAAGATATTAGAAAGAATAATGTTTGTGTTTCCTTGGGGTATGAAACTATTGTTTGGAGAAAATATCAGGTCGGTTTATCGGGCCAGTTGCCATTATTAAACCCTATTCTCACAAAACAAAAATCGACTGATAATTCTTTACAAACTTTCCCAGAAATGAAAGTTTATGTTCTTTATAATTTTATTAAGTTAAAATGATGAAAAGGGTAATTGTATTATTTTATTTAGCTAGTTTGTTTTTATCATGTAAAGAACTGGAAGATCCGATATCTACAAAATCGGAACCAGTTTTCTATTTGAGAGGAAAGCTTAATAACGATAGTTTAAAATTCACTGCGGGAGATAGTGCTTATTACCACTTTACTGGTCATCAATTAGATCGTCAGAATATATACGAGTTCACATCGGAATTTAAGCAGACAAATTGTGTTAATTGTGATGATAAAATAAAAGTGACTATTCGTGCTCACGAAAAGAGCATTAATAAACCCATAAATGTTTTTGATGCATTGGGTTTTGGGAGTTACGATTATTTGGAGAATGTTGTTCAGCCTTTTCATCGATTTATAAAATTTGAACCAGATACAACACTTATACAGGTTGGATCTACCATTAATTTCTTTTGGGATTTTGGCGATGGGAATATCAGTACAGATGTAAAACCAGTACATTATTTTAATGGTGATGGAATTTATAATGTTAGACTAGATTACAACAATGGAACTTGTGCAGGATCAATTACAAAGGAATTAGCAATACAATCGGATACAATTCATCCACTTTGCAAATCTGATTTCAATTATTTTATAGCAAATCAGAGAGAAGTATTATTTATTAGTGGAGATACAGTATATAATGGACAGTATCTATGGGATTTTGGTGATGGTAATACATCCACAGAGCCAATACCTACTCATACTTATGCCGAAATTAAACCCTATTTAGTTACTTTATCTTTAAAACGTTTGACCTTAGGTTGTGGCTCTAGTGTGAGTAAAGTAATTGATCTTACAAAGATGACATGCCCAGTAACATTTAACTATGGTTTTACAAATACACCTAGTTTTGATACTGTAAATTATTCAGAAGTTTTAGTAGAGTATACCGCTAAGAATGGTGACTATTATCGATCAGATATTATGACTCAAAATCTTCCGGAATTTATTATTGATGAAGTAATGCCTTACGAGAATAATGAGAGGAATGAAAAGACAGTTAGGTTTAAATTAAAATTCACTTGCGACTTGATGAATCAAGATGGTCAATCTATCAAGTTAAGAGGAATGGAAGGAAGGGTAGGGGTTTCCTACCCTTAAGTATTTATTTTCCTAATGATTCAATAACTTCAGGACTCACCCCAGTATAGGAGAATCCACCATCATGAAACAGATTTTGCATGGTAACCATTTTTGTAAGATCTGAGAACATGGTGATGCAATAGTCGGCACATTGATCAGCACTGGCATTTCCTAATGGCGACATCTTATCAGCATAAGAATAAAATCCATCAAATCCTTTTACTCCCGAACCAGCAGTAGTATAGGTTGGCGACTGTGATATAGAGTTTACTCTTACATGGCGATGTTTGCCATAATGATAACCGAAGCTACGAGTGATAGATTCTAACAATGCTTTAGCATCGGCCATATCATTGTAATCGGGGAATACACGTTGTGCGGCAATATAGGTTAATGCTACTACAGAACCCCAATCGTTGATGGCATCTAATTTCCAAGCAGTTTGTAAAACACGATGTAACGACATGGCAGAAATGTCAAATCCCTTGTGCATGAAATCGTGATTTGCTTCGGTATAATGAATTCCTTTACGAACATTTACGCTCATTCCTACAGAGTGTAAAACGAAATCAATTTTACCACCTAATACTTCCATGGATTTTGTAAAAAGTAAATTTAAATCGTCCATGTTTGTAACATCTGCTGGAATAATCTCCGCATTACATTCAGCAGCTAAAGCATTCATTTCGCCCATACGCAAAGCTATTGGAGCATTAGTTAATGTTATTTTAGCACCTTCTTGAACTGCTCTTTGAGCTACTTTCCAAGCAATAGAGCTTTCATTTAAGGCTCCAAAAATAATTCCTCTTTTTCCAGCTAATAAGTTATACGACATATTTTTGTTGGTTTGTATAATGTGATATTAATTTAATCTTAATAATTCTTTTGCGTTCTCTAGTGCACCAGCGGTAGGGTTATCGCCACTTAACATTTTCGCAATTTCTACAATTCTTTCATTCGAATCTAACTCCTTAATTTTTGTTGCGGTTTCTTTTGCACTATGGTCTTTGTAAACATAATAGTGATGAGTTCCCAAACCTGCAATTTGTGGTAAATGAGTAATGCTGATTACTTGTAAATTGTTTGCCAATTGTTTCATAATCGCACCCATTTTTAAAGCCACTTCACCCGATACTCCAGTGTCTATCTCATCGAAAATAATAGTTGGTAATTTTTCTTTTTGAGCAAGTAAAGATTTTATGCATAGCATTAACCTAGATAACTCCCCACCAGATGCAACTTTACTAATACTTTCTGGTTTCTGACCTTTATTCGCGGAGAATAAAAATTGGATATCATCAAAGCCTTCTTTATGTAATTCAGTTGATGTAGAATGTTCAATTTCTAGTTGAGCATTTGGTATGCCAAGTTCTTTTAAGTTGGAGGTAATATCTTTTACTACATAGTCGAAACTTTTCTGTCTGTTTTTAGATAATTCCTTAGCCATCTTCTGCAATAACTCTTCTGTATTTACAATATCTTTCTGCAGTCTTTGTATATGTTCGTCTTGGTTATCAAATTGAAGCAACTTTTCGTCTAATGATGCTTGTATGGATAATAATTCTGAAATATTTTCTACTCTATGTTTATGTTGTAAGCGATAAATTAAATCAAGGCGTTCCTGAATAATCTGTAGTCGCTCTGGATTTATTTGTGTTTGTTGAGCAACTTCTTCAATTTCTGATGCAATATCTTTAGTTTCTATTAAAATACTTTTCAAACGATTGCTTATTTTTTCGAATGAAGGGTTTATTTTCTCTAGCGCGACTATTTGTTGGTTAATGATTTTAAATTGATCTATAACAGAATTTTCAGAGCTTTGAAGAGCAACATCTATTTGCGAAAGTTTTAATTGGATCTCTTCAGCATGAGTAAGTAGCTCTTGTTCCGATTCAAGTGCATTCTGCTCATCTTGTTTTAATTCTGCCTGATGCAATTCATCAAATTGAAATTTAATATAATCTTGCTCTTTTAAGGCAGAGTCGAAATCAATCTGTAGCTGTTTGAGTTGTTTTATTTTAGACTGATAATCCAAGAATAAAGATTGGTATTTATTGAGTAAATCTTTATGATTTGCAACACTATCGATTACATGTAATTGATAACTTTTTGAGTTTAATAAAAGAGTTTCGTGCTGTGAATGGATATCCACTAATTGTTCGCCAAGTTGTTTTAACAATTGAATGTTTACAGGAGTATCGTTAATAAATCCCCTTGATTTCCCATCTGTTGAAATTTCCCTGCGAATAATGCAATGTTCATCATAGTCGAGGTCCGCTTCTTTAAAGAAATTTTCAAGAGAGAATTCATTTAGTTTGAAATGACCTTCTATGATACATTTTTTCTGATTGTTCTTTAAGCTTTTAGAATCGAAGCGTTGCCCGAGTAATAATCCTAAAGCGCCAAGTATAATTGATTTTCCAGCACCAGTTTCACCAGTCATAATGTTAAAACCAGCGTGAAGCTCTAGCTCTAAATCGTCGATAATCGCAAAGTTTTTAATGATGAGTTTCCGTAACATAGCACAATCAATTTCAATGCTAAATTAATGGAAATTATGGATAAAAAAACGACTAATTGAACTTAGTTGTTCTTAATAATTTGTTGGTATTTATTGCTGTTACTTGGGTCTATTTCAGATAGAATTTGAATTATTGCCTGTTTCTCATTCGGTAAGGCTTTTGAGAAGATATTTACTAATTCATCATTTTTCGCTGAAAAGAAAATATTTAAAGCCATAGAGTTAGGTCTGTCTTTAGCGAGTTTCAAAAGTACTGGGAGTAGATCTTTAATCTCAGCTCTTCCATTTTCAATATTTTGAGACATTACATCCATGCCTCCACGATGATATTTATAGATAGTTTCTCTTAATGACTTAAAGTTGTTGTCGAGGAAATTGTCAACTAGAATAAAACGATTCCTTGTTCCATCAAATGCCTTCCAGCCTTTTCCAGGTTGAGTTTGAGCATTATTTACGATGTTCCTTGCTTTTTGAAAATAAGTGGTTCCTCCAAATAAAGAGTAAGAATCATAATCCAAAGCAATCATTACGTATACATAATAAGCAATTAATGAGGTTAGATTTGAACGGGTTTCATTCTCATTAAATTCCAGAGGCTGATTTATAATGTATTTAAACGACCAATCTTCGTCCATATAATTAAACAAAGTAGAATTGTACGAAGTGTTAAATATTGGGCGAGTTGATTGAATAGAAGCTGTTGCTTTAAATTCATCTATACCAACTTGTTCCTTAATGTTTAGAATCAAGTTGCATTCTATGCGCTCGTTAATCTGAATAATATCCGTTGTCCATTTAGTATTATTGATGAATTCGAATATTGATTTTTCCATTTCAATAAATATCGACTTGTCGGTGGTTGCCAATTGTTGAGTGATAATCTGAACTTTGCAACTAACATCTTGAGCATGAGATGCGATACCAATAAATACGAAGCTTATAAAAAAAACAATTTTCTTGATCATTGAATAAATAGCGAATGAATTATCGAATTAACGGAATTATTTCGTTAATAATATCTTTTGCGACAGCTTTTTTGCTTTTTAAGTCGAAGTTTGTAATATGTTTATCCTTATGTAGGATGCTTATTTTATTTGTATCGTAGCCAAAACCTGCACCTTTATCGTTTAAAGAATTTAACACAATTAAATCAGCATTTTTTCTATTGAGTTTATCGAATGCATGATCAACTTCGTTTTGAGTTTCTAACGCAAATCCAACTAGAACCTGTTGTTTTTTCACTTTTCCCAAGCTACTTAATATGTCTATAGTCTTACTAAGCTCAATGGTAAGAGATTCTTCTTTCTTCTTTATTTTTTGATTGGCTACTTGTGATGGTTTATAGTCGGCAACAGCTGCACTTAGTATAGCAACATCAGTAGTATCAAATTTAGAAATGCATACATTATACATTTCTTCAGCAGATTTTACTTCGATACTATTAAAAGAATACTGTTGGAGATTTAATTGATTCGGACCGCAAACTAGAGTTACTTCGGCTCCACGCTCATAACATTCTTTAGCGAGTTCCAACCCCATTTTACCTGTTGAGTGATTGCCTATAAAACGAACAGGGTCTATGGCTTCATAAGTAGGGCCGGCAGTAATAAGTACTTTTTTATTGCTTAAGTCTTTTTTTTTTGAGAGTTGAGATTCCACAAAAGAGAAGATCTCTTCGGGTTCAGCCATACGACCTTCTCCTATTAATCCGCTTGCAAGTTCACCGTGGTTAGCAGGAATAACGATGTTGCCAAAATGCTCTAATTGTTTAATGTTATTTATGGTAGATGGATGCTTGTACATATCTAAATCCATAGCAGGGGCAAAGAGTACTGGACATTTTGCGGATAGATAAGTAGCTAGGAGCAGATTATCACAAATTCCATTAGCCATTTTAGCAATGGTATTTGCACTTGCAGGAGCGATAATCATGAGGTCGGCCCAAAGACCAAGTTCAACATGGTTTGTCCATTCTCCTAAATCATTTTTTATGAAGTCGGAATAAACAGGGTTCTTAGATAGAGTAGAAAGTGTTAAAGGAGTAATAAAAGCTTTAGCATCATTAGTCATGATGATTTTAACCTCTGCACCAGCTTTGATGAATAGACGAGTAAGGTTTGCAATTTTATAAGCAGCGATACTTGCAGTAACTCCAATAAGAATCTTTTTGCCTTTCATGATAAGGGTATACTAAAAACCCTCTCGGAATGGAGAGGGTTTCAATATTATTCTTCTAATTTACGTTGATATATTTTATCTTCTAAAAATTCCTGAGTAGCTAATAAAGTAGCTTTAGGCATTCTTTCGTAATATTTAGAGATTTCGATTTGTTCTCTATTTTCAAAAACTTCTTCAAGATTGTCGTTTGAGGTAGCAAACTCTGATAATTTTGAGTTTAACTCTTCTTTTAAGCTAGCAGAAATCTGGTTAGCTCTTCTTGAAATAACCACAACACTTTCGTAGATATTACCTGTTTTTGCGTCTAATTCGCGAACATCTCTAGTAATGGTAGATGTTGGTGTGGTATTTTTTACTCCGTTATTCATATCTTATTTTGATAATTTCTTTAATGTTTCTATTTGAACCAAACAGTCGTCGTAAATGTTTTGAGCTTCTTTTAAGTATTTACTCGAACCGTAAGAATCGACAAAGTTCTGATAATAATCGATAGTTTCCAAAAATCTTTCAGATTTTTTAGACTCAATACTCAGTTTTGCATATAAATAACTTGATTTTACAGTTAAAAACTCCATTTCTTCACGGTATTTACTATCTGGGAAATCGCTCCAAGAATTTCTAAATGCAAATATTGCGGATTTGTAATCACCTATATTAAAATAGAGTTTTGCATTTTGATAAGATTTGGTTTCTAATTTATCTCTTAAGCGATCTATTAATAAGTTGCATTCGTTTACACGTTCAGATTTTGGATACATATTAATAAATAGCTGTAAGCTTTCAATGGCTTTATAAGTATTATCCTGATCGAGAGTATAGTCTGGCGAGTCGAGGTAATAACAATAAGCAGTCATATACCTACATTCTTCTGCATATTTACTTCTAGGATAGGTTTCTGCAAAGTTTTTAAAGTGAAATCTGGCTGTTATGAGATCTTTTAGTCCGTAATGACAATAAGCATAGTAGTAATAAATAGTTTCAGCTTCTTCAGAACCCCTGTAAACATTAACAAGTTCTTCTAATAAGGTAAGAGCTCTAAAATAATCTTTATCGTTATAGTATTTTTTAGCAAGCTCATATTTTTTAGGCAAGTCGTTGCCTTTCAATGTTTTCTGATATTCGCTTTTACACGAAGCAAAGCCAATTAACAGTACAAGTACTAGTGAGAATTTTATTTGATTGAATTTTAACATGCGACAAATATACTTTTTCGCTTAAACGAACAAAAACTTATATAGGTATATAATTTTTTCTGTTAAGTTTCAGCACCTTAATTTAAATAATAAAAAAAAGTGCCTACTGCATTTGCGATAATGCCTGTACATTTCTACATTTGCATCCCCGTTGAGGAGAAATGGGGTATTTTTAGTAAGAATTTAATTAAATATTTTTTTGTTAAATCAAAAACATTTCTACCTTTGCAGTCCCCAAACGAGGGGTATTTATGTGGATGGAATAGAGGAGTAGAAAAAAGGGTTAAAAAGGTTGGTAAAAAGAAACGGGTGGATCGAGACCACGACTAACAGCGATACGAGACAGAAGGTTTCGTAAA